>CAWFQG010000019.1:0-379167 GCA_963817825.1 uncultured Actinomycetota bacterium
GGGGATCACCGTCTCGTACAGCGCCATCGGCGTGATGGCCGTGGCCAGCCCCCCGACGAAGTCGACGGCGTTCTCGCACGCGCGGCGCTCCAGGATCTCGCGGTAGGCCGCCCTCGCGACGATCTGCACGGGGAAGTGCCGGGCGGATGATGCGCTACCGCGACGCGGCCGATCCCGACCGGCTGGCCGAGGCGATTGTCGAGGAATCGTTGACAACAACACACTTTCGGCCCGTCGAGACCGACGGAGCGGCACGGGCCGCGACGCTGCTCGCCGAACTGGTGTGAGCCTGCTGTCGCCAGCCCCGCATCTCTGTCCATGCGACGACGGGATGACATCTCGCGCAGTCGAAGGCACGAAAGCATCTGCTGCACAAGGGGAATCGGCATCATTGAGCAGGAAAAGTTCGATAACTCAACGCCGAGATGTTTGGTACCACTTTGGGACCACACGTTATGCGCGATGGCGAACGACCTCCGCGTCTGCAAACGTCTCGCACGGCCACACCCAAGCCACACCCACGCCACCCACTGGCGCGACCAGCGAAAACGTCTTACCGCCATCGTCTGGGGTCAAGCTTATGCGAGCGCCCGGGGCTGGGCTTGACCGCTGGTCAAGTGCGCGGCGGGTTTCAAGTTCGCTGACCGCCATCAAGCACTCCTTGACCCCGTACGCGGTGCGTTCTTCACATGCGAACCCCTCGCCGGTTCGGCCGCGGCGACCGACTAGTCAGCGCGTCGACTAGTTTCGACGATCCAGTCCTGATTGCCCGGCAGCTCGTGTCGGTTCTCGACCCGTCGCGGCGTATGTCCACTCGGAAGGCGGGCTACGATAGACGGCGCTAGCAAGCCGGCCAACGGGCCGCGAGGAGTTGCCCAATGTCTGACGTCTGCTCGATCTCGACTCGATCCCGCGCCTGCTCGAGATCCTGAAGTGGCGGCTACCCTTTGCGTGACATCTTCGAGCCGCCTGGTTGGAAACCGAACTGGGACAGCAACACCCCGCTCAGCGCCCGCGGGCTAGCCGCTGCGGCGAGGGTTTAGCGGTGACTGTGCGGCGTTCGTGGTGGGGGTGGGGATCGGCTGAGGACGCACTGTCCTCGGCTGAAACAGAAGCTCTCGTTGCTCGAACCGTGGCGATACTCCCGGACCACGACTTCACCGACCATGCACCGCCTGACCCGGCTGACCTCAATGTCCCGCTATCGCGGGTACACCCGCCGTCTCCGCTCGCCGGTATGTGTTCGGCGGGGGCGCTCGACCGGCTCTCGCACGCACGTGGCAAGGCTTTCCGGGACGTCGTACGCAACCTGCAGGGCGACGTCACGCACATACCCGACCTCGTCGCCCGCCCTGGTAGCGAGCAGGACGTCATCGACTTGCTTGATTGGTGCGGGTCCGCTGAGATCGCGGTGATCCCGTATGGCGGTGGCAGTTCGGTCGTCGGCGGGGTGGAACCGCGCTTTGACGGCCCGGCGGTCACGCTCGACCTGCAACATCTCGACCAGGTTGTTGAGATCGATGCCACCAGTCGAGCGGCTCGCATCCAGGCCGGCGTGTACGGGCCGGCGCTCGAAGATCAACTGCGTGTGCACGGGTTCACGCTGCGGCACTTCCCGCAGTCGTTCGCCTACTCCACCCTCGGCGGCTGGCTGGCCACGCGCGCGGGTGGGCATTTCGCAACGCTCTACACGCATATCGACGACCTGACTGAGTCCCTGCGGGTTGTGACACCGGTAGGGGTGAGCGAGTCGCGCCGGCTGCCGGGATCGGGTGCCGGGCCGTCGCCGGACCGGCTGTTCCTCGGTTCGGAGGGCACGCTCGGCGTGATCACCGAGGCATGGATGCGCCTGCAAGACCGACCACGCTGGCAGGTCACTGCTTCGGTCGCATTCACCAACTTCACGGCGGCGGTCGCCGCCACCCGTGCGATCGCGCAGTCGGGCCTCTACCCGACAAACTGTCGGCTTCTCGACCCGGTCGAGGCGTTCCTCAACGCGGGGGCACCGGTCGCGGGCGGGCTTCTCATCGTGTCGTTCGAGTCCGCCGATCACCCGACCGACGCCTGGTTGGCGCGGGCGCTGGAGATCGCCACCGAACATGGCGGTGCCGTTCAGTCGACACGGGCCCGAGACGAACAGGCCCAGGATTCTGCGGACGCATGGCGCTCGTCGTTCCTGCGCATGCCCTACCAGCGCGACGCACTGGCCCGGCGCAGCATGATCGTCGAAACCTTTGAAACAGCCTGCACCTGGGACCGATTCGAGTCCTTCCACGCCGCGGTCACCGCCGCCGCGCAGGACACGATCACCGATGTCTGCGGCACCGGTGTCGTCACGTGCCGCTTCACACACGTCTACCCCGACGGACCTGCGCCGTACTACGGCATCTACGCGTCGGGCCGGTGGAAGAGCACACTCGCGCAATGGGATGAGATCAAAGCTGCCGTCTCGGAAGCGATCATCGACAACGGTGGCACGATCACCCACCACCACGCGGTAGGACGTGATCACCGGCCCTGGTACGACCGGCAGCGGCCGCAACCCTTCGCGGCGGCGCTCCAGGCAGCCAAGCAGGCGTTGGATCCGGCCGACATCCTCAACCCGGGCGTCATCCTCGGATGAACGGGGCCGCAAACGGGAACCGGCCGCCCCCGTCGGGACCCGCTTGGGACCACACATTGTGCGCGATGGTGAACGACGTGGGCGTCTGTGAACGTCGCGCACCGCGATAGAAACCCGAATCTGCGGTCAGCGACGGAGTGTTACAACTACCCGATCACCTGCGGAAACGCGTTACCGCTATGTACTGGGGGTCAAGTGGTCGCAGGTTCAAGTCCTGTCAGCCAGACACTGTCAGCCAGACACTGCACCTGCCACCGCAGCTTAAACGCGGTGTCTAGCCACGCTAGCTCTTGCGAAAGCAAGAGCAAAGGGATCTCACCCCCAGCAACACCCCAGCACCCGGCGTACTGACGAGCCGAACTAGCGTTAGCTGGCTTCATGGTTTCCGCCGCGCAAAGTCGTAGCGATGCGACTGAGAACTGCCACGACGGCTTTACTGCGCTGTCAGCGTTCCGAACCCCGGATCCGCTGATTAAGAGAACGCGGCCTAGTTAACCGCTGTGGAGACGTGCACGAACCGACGCAGTGGTGGCAGCCCGGCAGCAAAGGACACGATTGTGCGGATACTGTCCACATTGGCGTGACGCGCCTCGGCCATGGTCATGCCGAACTTGATCGGCGCCATCATCCACCAGTACCGCCGTGGCCAGCGGACTGCATCAAAACACTCAGCCACGAACCGGACTGCCGGATGAAAGCAAAGCGTCGCCGAACTGAATGAAGGCAAGCAGGGGAGACGCGCGGCGGGTTCGACGCCGAGTGGATCTGCGTCCTGCTGACCGGGCCGCGTCTGATGCGGGTGTTCCTCCCGACCGGGCCCATCGATGAGAACCTGGTCCAGGTAACCGTCGACGCCGCGCTCAGCGCGCTTGCGCAGGCGCCCGACTGACCCCGCGCGCAGAGGTTGTCTGCGATTCAACCGGCGTTGTCCGTGCCATGCTCGTGGCATGGTGGCTAGCCCCGAGACGCTGTACGCGCGGGACGGCGACGCCCACCTCGCGTACCAGATCGTCGGCGACGGGCCCGATCTTCTCTTCGTGCCCCCCTCGCCGTTCCCGATCGACCTGCTGTGGGACGAGCCCACGGTGGCAGGCCACCTGCACCGGCTGGCCTCGTTCAGCCGCTTGATCTTGACCGATCTCCTTGGGAGCGGAAGCTCCGACGCGGTGCCGATCCACGACCGTCCCGCGATGCAGTCCTGGACCGACGGGCTGGTGGCGGTGCTCGATGCCGTCGGGAGCAAGTGCGCGTCTGTTTTCGCCTGGTCGGAGTCGGGGCTTCCCGTCATGCTGCTGACCGCGAGCCATCCGCACCGTGTGCGCTCACTCGTGCTCTGTAGCCCGTTCGCGTGCTTCCTTCGCGCCTCCGACCAGCCGTTCGGCATGCCTGAGTCGGCCCTGGTGAGGTACGTCGACAGCTTCGAGCACACGGTCGGGACAGGTGCGATGGTTGACCTGCTGGCGCCCAGCTGGGCGGGCGACGCCGCCAAGCGGCGCTGGTGGGCGCGCGGTGAGCGGCTCGCCGGCGGCCCCGGATATTTCAAGGCGTTGTACGACGTATTCGTGCGCACCGACGTCCGCCCCGCGCTCGCGAGCATCCAGGCGCCGACGCTGCTGCTGCACCGGCGTGGCGACCGCCACGTGCGTCGCGAACACGCACAGGATCTCGTCAAGAGGATCCGGCACGCACGACTGGTGGAGCTCGACGGCGACGACAACATGTGGCTCGCCGGGGACGCCGACCGCGTGCTCGACGAAGTCGAGTCGTTCCTCACCGGCCAACGCAGCGCTGCACCGTCGAACCGCGTGCTGTCGACCGTGTTGTTCACCGACATCGTCGGATCGACCGAACGCGCGGCGCAGCTGGGCGACGAGGCGTGGACGACGGCCCTGGCCGCGCACAACCGCGTCGTCGAACGGCACGTGGCCGGCGCGCGCGGTGCACTCGTGAAATTCACCGGCGACGGCGCGCTCGCGACCTTTGACGGCCCGGCACGAGCGATCAACTGCGCGTGCGCGATCCGCGACGCAGTGGAGGACCTCGGGCTTAGCATCCGAGCCGGCCTGCACACCGGGGAGGTGGAGATGGCCGACGGCGACGTGCACGGCATCGCGGTGCACATCGCGGCGCGCATCATGGCGCTCGCGGGGCCCGGCGAAGTCCTGGTTTCGGGGGTGATCCCGCCGCTGGTGCTTGGGTCGCGAATCACGTTCGCCGACAAAGGCCGTCACGAACTGAAGGGTGTGCCCGATCCGTGGCCTGTACTCGCGGTGCGCGACACCCGCGGTTGACGGCGCGCTCAGCGGCCCTCGAACACGGGTGGGCGATGCTCGAGGAAGGCGGTGACGCCCTCGGCGGCGTCGCGGCTTTGAAGCACTCTCTGGTTCCAGTCGAGCAGCACCTGGGCGGCGGCGTCACGGGATGCACGCTCGGCAGCGCGGGCGGACCCCAGCGCTGCCAGGGTCAACCACGCTTGTCTGTTGAACGACGACGCGAAAGGCTGGGAAGTTCATCGGGGCTATCTGGTCGGCCGCCGCAATTCTCCCGAAGCACCGGATCTGTCAGCCCAAGTGCGCCGACAGAAGCCAGCCGGGAACCGACTTGCGGCCGTTGGCTTCGTCTCTAAATTCGACGCCGGGCAGGCCCGCGAACCCGTCGGGCATATTGCCGTAGAGGCGGGCGGGCGTGATGTCGTCAACAACCCAATACTTGGACACCACCTCGCGCAGCTCATCGGCGGTGACGGCGTAGGGCGGGCTGTCGCTCCTTACACATTCTCCGCGATCACCGGAGCGATGAAGGCTCGGCGCAGTGCGGTTCGCAGGTGACTTAATGAACTTCGATTACGTCGTGTGCCTCGCCAATTTCGCTGCAGCGGTGTGTTTTCAATGATGATCGAGGCCTCTGATACGGCGACGACAGGGCGCTTGCCCCGACGCCCCATGACGCCCCCGTTGCGACGCCGTGCGGCTGTGCGCAATTCATGATTCGCTCCAGCGGTGTTGGTTCGGGCCTGATGAGAGCGGTTGCGGTGCCTGCGCCTTGGGCCCTTCTGGCGCCGGGTGGTGCTGGCGTGATGGCCGCTGCCACAAGGGTGATGAACGCGCACACGGCGGTGGTGGTGCGCACGAGATGAGCGATCTGCCAGCGGTCGCGCACGCGGGCCCAGTCGCTGGGCGGTGCGAGGACAGACCAGCCTTGTTGGTCGGTGTTGATGGGAACGCTGACCAGCATGCTGATGATGAACGTTGCGAGGAGCAGGATGAGTGCGGTCAGGGCCAGCCAGCGGGTGCGCCCCGGCCGTGCGATCGTGACGACGACAAGGGTCGCGGTGGCGAGCAGCGCCGCCGGCAGCAGCACAGTGGCGAGGTCGTCGAGGTGCGCCAGCTCTACCTGCCGGACCTGGGTGTAGACGGAGGCCGGAAATCTTCGCAGGCTGGCTTCGAGGATCAGGACCGCGAGAAGGAATCCGGCGAACAGGCCGCTGAATAGCACGCCGGCGAACAGTGCCATTCGCCGGATGGTGTCGGATGTCCGCCGCGACGGCGGTTTGCCTGTGCTCCTTGAGGATTCGGCACGCACAGAGTGGATTTCGGGCGGTGTGGTCATGGCATCTCTCTTGGGGGTGGGGTCGGGGTGCCCGCTGGGTTCATGCGGCGGGGGAGCTCTGAAACGCGCTGGTGTGATCCACAACCCACTCGGCGTAGCTGCGTGCGGGGCGGCCGAGAGTCTTCTCGACCCCGTCGGTGACCGGATACGGATTCTCCAGCTCGCGTGCGTAGCGGGCCATCATCGCGTCAGCGAAGGACCGTGGCAGCCCGAGGGCGATAATGACCTCCGCGGCTTCCGAGGGCGAGATCTCCTCGTAGCGCAGCGGCCTGCCGATCACCTCACCGATGGTGCTGACCATCTCCGCGTGGGTAACCGACTGCGGGCCGGTGATCGAAATCTTCTGTCCGGCAAGGCTGTCGTCGAGCAGCGCCCGGGCGAGCACGGAGGCCACGTCGACTTCGTGGATGAACGGGTCGGCGAACCCCGGATATGGACCGCGCACGACATCGCCGTTTCGGATCTGAGCGGCCCACATGCCTGTTGCGCTGACCGCGAATGCCGAGGGCCGCACGCTCACCCACGGCAGGCCGCTGGCGATGACCGCGTCCTCGACCTCCTTGTTGCGGTCACCGTTGAACCGCGACGGCTGCCATGCCAGATCGTCATCGACGTTGATGGCCGACAGCGCGGCGACGTGTTTGACTCCGTGTTCGGCGGCCAGCGCCAGCAGCGTGGGGGCGGCGTCCGCTCCGACCGCGCGGGGATGGACGAACAACGTCGTGACTCCGTGCAGCGCCGCCACGATCGTCTCGGGTCGCGACACGTCGCCGCGGACCATCTCGACACCGGCCGGCAGCCCGTCGGCGGGTATGCCGGTGTGGCGCGCGAGGGCGCGGACCTGCTCGCCCGCCGCCGCGAGCACGTTGACAAGGGGCCGGCCGATGGTGCCGGTTGCGCCGGTGACAAGTATCACGGTTGATCCTTTCGCAGGGTTGCCGCGATGTGTCGCGGTAGTCGTCGCCGGGAAGGGTTGTGCCCGTTTTGGTTTGGTACGGGAGTCGGTGCTGGGCTATGGCGTGGGAGCGGCCGGGCTCGGGTCGTCGGCGGGCTTCGAGCGCGCCTCCCGGCGGATCATCTGCCACACGGTGGGTGTGTGTTCGGTGGTCGACACAACGACGGTTTTGCCGACCGTTGCCGAGTCATCGGCCAGCGTCAGCAGGTAGTGGGCCAGATCGATGCGCGCGGTGAAACCACCGATCGGATCAACCTCTCCGGCGTGGTAGTCGGTGGGTGCCGGCAGATCAAACAGTCCTGATGGCCGCACGATCGTCCAGTCCAGGGCGCTGCCGCGCACGATCTTCTCCATCCGGCGCATGTCGTCATACACCGTCTTACCGATTGTTCGCGTGATGATTGGCTCAAATACCCTCAGGGCCAACGGAAACTCGGTACGCCGGGTGGGGTAGGCACCGGTCGAGCTCACCACCGCGAGCCGCCGCACGCCAGAGGATTGCATCGCGGCGACGATATTTCCCGTGCCGACCGAATAGGTGTTGACCGGCTCGCGGGTGAAGGAAACCCCCAGCGTGGAGAGCACCGCGTCGACGCCGGCGACAACTTCGGTGACCGCGGCCGCGTCGCGTACGTCCGCCGCGGCCACGGTCAACTTTGGGTCTGACAGCGGGAAGTCGTCGGGTCGGCGGGTCGCCGCGACGACGCGGTGCCCGGCCGCTAGTGCTTGTCCGGTGAGCAGACGGCCGGTTTGGCCGTTGGCGCCGAAAATAACGATGTCCATAACTACCTCCAACTCATCACTAGCTCATGATCATCACTCAATAGGACAGTCATGTCAAGTGCTATTCGCAACCGCACGTTATGGTTTCCGTCACATGGTTCGTGGCGTAGTCGTCATGATTTGTGACAGTCCGGTCCAGTGCTAATCTGTAGCGCATGGATGATGGTCAGCGCGGCATCGCGGCACTCGATGAGCGAATTCCCTTTCTGCTCGCCCAGTTAGGCTCGTATGTCGGCGACGATTTCCAACACCGGCTGGCTCCAATCGGGGTGGAGCCGCGGACCTATGCGGTGCTGGCGGCACTCGCCGCTGACGACGGACAATCGCAACGCCAGCTTTCGGAGCGACTCGGCATTCATCGCAACGCGATGGTCACCGCGATCGATAACCTGGAGCGGCAGGGACTGGCCAAACGGTTGCCCCATCCCGACGACCGTCGCGCAGTCGCGGTGACCTTGACCGCGAAGGCCCGCCGCCTGCTCCCGGCGCTCGATGAGCAGGCATCTTCCTTGGAAGACCAGATCGCGGCACCGCTGTCTTCCCGAGAACGCGACACGCTGAGGCGCCTGCTGCAACGCGTCGCCGCCGAGGCTGGCCTCATCCCGGGCGTTCATCCTCAGTTGGCGTGAAGCGGGACGCGGCCCGGGTCATTACCGGACGCCGACGCGGTGCGCGATCGCCGGCCAACTTCGGCGCAGATCGTATCGTTTCATCCGGATCGAGATCGCTTGACCACTGACGTGATTCGTCGCACGGTCGCCACGCGGCGGCTCATGCCGCAACGGACACATCGACGGACAGGCGATCGCCGATGGCATAAGCGGTGGGCCAGTCGCCGGCGCATATCGCTCGCGCGAGGTCGTCAACCAGCGCGGTATGGGCGCCCAACTCCGCCAACCACGTGGATACGGTGGCCGCGAGGTCATGACACGGCACGTCGACGTAGCGTTCTGCGTGCAGCCGATCAGTGACTTGATACATGGTCACCGTGGGCCCTACCTGCTGTGTCCTCGGATGCCGACAGCGCGACCTGAACCTGTTGCCTCCCTTTTGGAGTGAGCCCGAGGGCGAGCTCGAGCCTGAGGGGGACCCGGCGGGCTCGGGTCCTCCTCGACGACGAGCGGGCGTCAACCCGCGGAGACGTGGAAAAGCTGCTCGGCTCGACACAGAATCCTGCTCGATATGTCACTCAGTCGACGATGACTCCGCCGGTCAGATTGGCAACCGTCCCGGTCATTGCGGCGGCCCGATCAGAGGCTACAAAGGCAGCCACTTCGCCGAGCTCCACCAGGGTGGTCGCACGTTTCCTGTGAGTCATTCCGGCCATGGCGGCCCTAAATTCCTCTTGCGTGATGCCATGTCCCTTGGCGTGCAGCCCGAACACCACGTCGATCGTCGGTGTCTCCTCCATGCCCGTCGTGCGCAGGCAGACAGCGCGCACGCCGTACTGCGCCCATTCCCCCGAAAACGCGCGATTGAGGGATTCCATTGCGGCCCAGGCTGGGCTCATGCCGCCAAGCAGCGGTGAACCCAAACGGGCAGGCTCTGGCGTGTGCATCAGGACCACCCCAGAGCGCTGGCCGATCATATGACGTGCTGCTGCTCGGCCGGTCACGAAGTGTGCCCGTGCGTAAGTCGTTATCGGCAGCGAAAAACTCTCGACCGAGAGCTCGGTGAAGGGGATGCCCTGCATGCCGTGTTGCGGAATCCCGATGGCGTTGAACGAGATATCGATCGTCTCGGCCTTGTCGACGACGGTATCGAGGTGGCTTGCCACGGCCTCCTCGTCGAGCGCGTCGACCTGCGCCGTCTCGGCCGTTCCGCCGGCGGCTGAGATTTCTTTCGCGAGTGTGTTGATGGCTTCGAGGTTTCGTCCGGTCAGAAAGACGCGTGCGCCTTCGCGAGCGAATGCACGGGCTACCGCGCCGCCGACCGATCCTCCGGCCCCGTAGATGACGGCGTTCTTGTTTTCGAGCAGCATGATGTTCTCTCCATTCGCCGCCATGCGGCATTTGTTCCTTGAAATGTGTTATCAGCGTTGATGTTTCCGAAGTTGCTCTGCGCGGTAGTCGCCCGCGCCGATATTCATGGCAGCGTCTGCAGTCCGGCTCCGGTGAGCAGGTACCCAGGAGCCGTGGTCGCCGGAATTGCCCGCACAAGCTCCACTAGGGCGGACCCGGCCACTTCGGGCGTCCACACTTCGCCCAGCTGCTTCAGGTATGCCTCCTCGGTCTGGCCGCTGCGGGCCGCGTACGCCCGAACACCCCGCCTGCCCACGTCTGCGAAGGGGCTCATCCTGGGCATGACCGCCGTGACGGTGATGTCCAGTCCGGCACGACGCGACTCCTCCTGGGCGTACGCCGCGATGAACCGCTGGGTGGCCTTGGCCCCGGCGTACCCTCCGCTGGCCGGTGATCCATTGATGGCCGCTCCGCTGCTGACCACCACTACCCTGCTGCCAGGCGGCAGCGGCTTGAGCAGTGCCTCGCGCAGCCAGGTGAATGCGATCTTGACGTCGGCATTCCAGTTGACGGAGAACGTCTCCCACGTCTGGTGCTGGAGCGGACGCATCGCCGGGTTGGCGCCGGCGACCAGGATGAGAACCTCCGGCTCGTAGCGGTCCAGTAGGCTCCACGCCACCGTCTCGTCGGCCGCGTCCGCGATCTCGGTCCGGATGTTCGCGCTGGTAGCGGCCAGCTCGGCCAGCCCCTGGCCGGTTCGGGCAACCGCCACTACGGGAGCACCGGCCTCGGCGAACGCGCGAGCGATCCCACGCCCCAAGCCCCGACTCGCGCCAACGACGACAGTAGTCCTGCCCGACAGGTCACTCATAATCGTCCTCTTCCTTTGTGTGTCAACGGTTTCCAGCGCCTTCTACCTGACGGGCTCTGCGTCTAGGAGCGCCGCGTACTGACGCTCGAGTGCCTTGGCCGCACCGCTGCGCCAGCTCTGCGCCAGGGACTCCGACATCGGATCGGGGAAGATCTCCTCCTGCCCGTTGTCCACTCCGTCGAAGATGCCTCGCGCAACGGTGTCCGGAGAGGCCTTTGGTATGTCGAGGCCTCGGGTCATATCGGTGTCCACGAGTCCGGTCAGGACGGCATGAACGCGCACGCCCCGTGCGGCCAGGAGGACGCGCAGCGATTGCGTCATGTTGAAGGCGGCCGCCTTGGAGATCGAATAGGCCGGGATGAGCGGCAAGGGTGCTAAGGCGTTCGCCGACAGGTTGTTGACGATGGCTCCCTTGGAACGCAGTCAGCAACGGCAGGAAAGCCTGAGTCACGCCGTACGCGCCGAACAGGTTGACGGCGAGGTGCCGTTCGAGCACGGCCCGATCGCTCAAGTCGTCGTAGAGCGCCACGCCGGCGTTATTGATGAGGATGTCGAGAGAGTCGACTTCATCGACGGCTCTCTGGATCTGCGCAGCGTTGGTCACGTCCAGGGTCAGGGGTGTGACGCGCCCATCCCGGTGGGTCACGGGCTGGCGCGCGCCGGCATATACCCGTTTCGCACCTCTGTGCAACGCTTCCTCGACCAGGGCCGCTCCGATGCCGCGATTGGCCCCGGTGACCAGAACTGTCTTGTCTGCGATGGTCATACATCCTCCTGGCTAGTGAATTCCGAGCTGTCAAAGATGTAGATGCGACGACGTCGAGAAAGTGGGCTCGCACTTTGCGCCCAGTTCTGGGCTGCGCCGGTGTCGATACTGGAAGGTCGACAAGAAAGGCGAGAGACGTGACGCGAGGGTGGAGTGGCGACAAGTGGTGACAACCGACCTGCTGACCAGGGCGCGGGCCGGGGACGGCGACGCGTTCCGAGAGCTGACCGAGCCGCACCGTCGAGAGCTACAGGTGCACTGCTACCGGATGCTCGGATCTCTTCAGGACGCCGAGGACGCCCTTCAGGACACGCTGCTGGCCGCCTGGCAGGGCCTCGCAGGTTTCGAGGAACGCGCCTCGATCCGCACCTGGCTGTATCGGATCGCCACCAACCGGTGCCTCAACGCGCTCCGCTCGGCCAACCGACGCCCGGCTAAGGAGTGGGACGTGCCCGAGGTTGAACCGCCTGAGCCGACGCGGCTCGGCGAAATCGTCTGGCTCGAGCCCTATCCCGACGCCCTGCTCGAGGGTGCGATCAACGCGCCGCTCGGCCCGGAGGCACGCTACGAACAGACCGAAGCCATCTCACTGGCCTTCGTGACCGCACTGCAAGTCCTGCCGGCGCGCCAGCGCGCCGTGCTCATCTTGCGCGAGGTGCTCGGATACCACGCCGACGAGGTGGCCGACATGCTCGACTCGACCGTCGAATCGGTCACCAGTGCCCTCAAGCGGGCCCGCGCCGGCCTGCAGCGCCACCTGCCGCCGACGGGCGAGGGCGAAGCGCCTCCCGTTCCCGGTTCACCCGCCGAGCAGGCGCTGGTGGCAAAGTTCGTCCGCGCCTACCAGTCCGGCGATGTCGACGCGCTGGTCGCGTTGCTCACCGCCGATGTCGCCGTGTCCATGCCACCAATTCCCCTCGAATGGCACGGCCGCGACGTGGTGGCCCGCTTCTACGCCAGTGTCTTTCGCCCGGGCCGGACATATGACCTGGTGCCGACACGGGCGAACGGTCAGCTGGCGTTCGGGGCCTACCTTCACACCCCCAGCGGCATCCGCCACGGGGCGGGCCTGCTCGTCCTCACCGCCACCGGCGACCGGATCCGCGCGCTGACCCGCTTCGACAACGACGTGCTCCCGTGGTTCGGGCTGCCGCGCTCGCTCCCCGGCTGACAATCATGGCCTACCTCAGTCAACCGTGGTTCAACCGCGAGATCGTCAACAGGTTCGCGATGGCGACCGGCGTGGTCCACAGCGAGACCCTGACCGTCATCAAGCGCGCAAGCAAGCAGCCGCAGACGATCCCCGTCACCCCTGTCGAGGTCGACGGCGTGAAGTATCTGGTGTCCACCCGTGGTGAGTCCCAGTGGGTGAAGAACGTCCGGGTCGATCCGAACGTCACGCTCACCACCAAGTCCGGCACCACGAAATACGTCGCCAACGAAACGCCGGTCGAGAACAGGCAGCCGATCTTGGACGCCTACAAGCTAAAGGCCGGCAAGATCGTCGAGGCCTACTTCCGCAAGCTGCCTGATCCTGCCGACCATCCGGTCTTCACGCTCACCCCGGGAACCTGACAGCGACGCCCGGCCCGGCTGTAACACTGGCCGCAAATCTCAAAGCGAGTCATACATAGCACCCAGATGACAAGGTTGTTGAGGTATGACATCAAGCGCGAAAGCCTAACGCCTCGGGTGGGACTCCTTTGCATCCCCAGCGGGTGCGTCTCACGAAGTCTGTAGATCTGCAGTTCCTCTGAACTCCGCCGTGCGATTCTGCAGTCGGCCGTGAGAATCTACAACCAGCCCACCCGACGGCGTCGGCATCTCGTATCATGTCCGGCCGTTCGAGGAGGCTGTCCGGATCAGCGAACAGGCCGGAGCGATCCCGCCTGTACTACCTAGCTCCCGTCGGGACGAGGCCGATCGTCTGCGTTAACACGTTGCGAACCCGGCCGCGCGCGACGGTGCTTCCGTATCTTCCCGAGCAGCTGGGATTGCCGTCGGTTGCCGCGATGTGGCAGCCACGTCGATGCTGCATTGCCAGGTAGCCAAGCTGCACAACATTTCTCACTCACCGTACCCTTTCGCGAAACGGCTGCTGTGAAGTCGGCTGTTATCACAACGCTTTCAGAAGCACCGCGGCCGGCTACGTTAACGAGCGTCTGGGACGCGGCACCCGTATCTGAGGCCGCCCTAGTGAAGGCCATGAGCCGCAACAGGATCCATCATGAGCCAGCGCGAGGCCGTCTCCTATAGATGCGCCGCTGATAAGGCTGACCGACATGTCATCGGTACGGACCCGAAGGGTTGGGTCTGCGCTGCCCGAGCGCCACGAGCAGCCGCCGATATCCGTTGAACGACAGCGTGAACGGATCGCACCACGCCGGAATGCCGCCGATCAGATGTAGGCCAGTCAGCAGGATGATCGAGGCGGTGGTGGCCGGCTGAGACCTGAAGTAACGGTGGGCCGCGTCGGACAGCTGCTCGTCATCGGTTGCGATCAGGTCGTAGGCTGTTACGCCGGCGGCCAGGGCGAGCCACGCTCGGTCTGAGGTACGCATCACGAGAGCCCCTTGTCTCTGAAAGGGACGACGGGCAGAACCGGCGTTCGCCCGCCTTGATCCGGTTGGCCGTCGGACATCTCCGAGGCGGCCGTTTTCTGTTCAGTCGAGGTGGGCCGAGAGCAGCCAACCGGGCACCGACCTGCGGCCGTTGGCCTCGGCCCTGAACTCAACGCCAGGCAGACCGGCGAAACCCTCGGGCACGTCGCCATAGAGGCGCGCGGGTCTGATGTCGTCGATGACCCAGTACTTCGACACCACCTCGCGTAGCTCATCGGCGGTGACGGCGTTCGGTGGGCTTGCGGGCATTGCTGCACGGTCGAACACCAACACGAAGTAGGAGGCACCGGGCGCGGCGGCGCGCACGATGGACTGCTGGTATCCGTCCCGGGCATCTATCGGGATGGAGTGGAACAGGGTGCTGTCGACGATGGTGCCGAACGTGCTGTCGTAACCCGTGAACGCGCTGATGTCGGCGACTTCGAAGGTCGCGTTGGCGAGACCTCGCTTGGCGGCCTCGGCGCGGGCCAGTTCGATCGCGGTGGGCGAAAGATCCAGTCCGACAGTGGTGTAACCTCGCTCGGCGAGATCCAGCGACAGGGCGGCTTCCCCGCAGCCGACATCGAGGACGTCGCCGTGAAACTTGCCCTGCTCGATCAGCGCGGCGAGTTCGGGCTGTGGTTCACCGAGGCTCCACGGCGCACGGACGCCCCTGCCGAGCCGGGCAGTCTCGCCGCGGTAGGCCGCGTCGAATTCGAAGTCTTGTGGTGTTGTCATGGTGCTCCTCAGGTTGTTGTGACGGGGTCAGCTCAGTGGGATGGCAATTGCGCTGAGGCTATTGACTTGCAGCGCGACGGCAAGGACGGCGACGTTGAGCGCGAGGAACCCATTGGCGAGGTAGAACTGCGGGCTGTAGTCGCTGGCACGGATGTGTGTGTAGATCGCGCACACGAAGAACAGGACCAGGCCGATCGCGGCGGCCACACCGAGCGGGCGAAAAGCCAGACCGGCTGCAAGGCCTAGTGCGCCAGCTGTCTTCAGCGTCCCGATCGGGAACGTGAGCCACGATACGGGTACGCCCGCCTTGGCCATGCCCGGAAGGATGGGCTTGAGGTGAAGCAACGCGGCGATTCCCGAGAAGCCGTTCGCCGCGATAGCGATCAGTGTCACGGTGATATATGCGGTAGTCATGTCAGCGTGTCGCCTTCGTTCCGAGGTCGCTCTGCACGTCACAAAGTGGCGCGTCGTATTCTGTTGCCGCCCAAGATGCTTCAATGAACGGCGCGGTGCAGTGATCACTGGTTCCTGGCGCCGCGGCTCGCTTGATGCGGCGGCGCTCGTTGTCCGCTTCGCACAAGTTAGCGGCAGCAGTGCGCTTCGTGATCGTCACATTGCAATATTGTCACGATGAATGATAATAATCAAGTGGTACGTTATTGATATGGCCGTCAATCAAGACGGCGCGGTTAGGAGCACGACCATGGCGACGATCAGCGAAGGCGCCGACGTCCATACCCTCATCGTGATGTTCACCGTCGACCCGACCCAGCAAGAGACCCTCGTGGCACATCTACGCGGAATGGCAGCGGAACACTGCAAGTTCGACGGCTTTGTCTCGTGCTCCATTCACCGCAGCGAGGACGGTACACGCGTCGCGGAGTACATCCAGTGGCGCTCGGCGGCGCATATGGAAGCTGTCCTGAACACCCCGGAGGGACAAGCTCAACTCGCGGAATCGTCGCGAATCGCCGATCGGCACGGTGCCCAAGCCCATGTCTACCAAGTGGTGTCGGTAACGCAGGCCGGTCAGCCTGCCTGATATAGACGCGCCGAGATGCGAGGCATACTCGTAACCGTCTGCGGCCGTTGGGATCATCGGGCAGCAACACATTGGGCACGCGGCGACGTACGGCCGACGATGTCGTCGTAGGCCACCGATCACACCGTTGAGGCCTCCAGTGCGGTCTCAACGGTCAGGCGTGCGAGGTTTGCGTCGATCGGCCCGGTTGGCACGAGGGCACGCATCAGGAGTGGCCCGGTCAGCAGATCACAGATCCAGTCGGTGTCGACGCCCGGGCGTGTTTCGGCCCGCTCGACCGCCCGCTGCAGCGCGCGGGCCGTCGACTGCCGCCGGGGTGCCAGAAATTCATCAAACAGCTGCTCCATGAGCGCGGGATCCGCGGTGGCTTCGTCGAGAAGCCCGGGAAGTGCCCGGGTCACCAACCGATCGGTGAAGAACGTGACTTGGGCGCGCTGTACGGCCAGTAGATCACCGCGCAATGATCCGGTGTCGGGGGCGGGATCTAGACCAAAGCGGCGAGCCATCGCCGCCACGATGACGTGCCCGCGTGAGCGATGTCGGCGGTACACGGCGGGGCGGGTGGTGCCGGCGCGCCGGGCGATCCCTTCGATCGACGCCGCTTGATATCCCTCGGTAAGCACCAACTCTTCTGCTGCATCGAGGATCGCGGCGTCCAACGATTCCGCTCGTGGGCGGCCCGTCTTGACCATCATACGTTACAGACTGTATTGTAATGTTCCATGACTTCTACAATAGCAATTCTCGGCGCGTCAGGCCTGGTTGGGCGGTCGATTATCAACGAATTGGTCTGCTCCGGCGAATGGCGCCTGGTGCTCATCGGTCGGGACGCGGACCGGTTGAATGCAGCCGCCCGCACCGTCAGGGATGCCGGATCGACCGCGGTCACCCTCGCCACCGGCGACAACCGCGACTGGGGTGCCGTCCTGGACCGTGCACCGCGCCCCGACCTCGTGCTTAACCTGGTCGGCCCGGCAAGCGACACTGCCCCGCGGGTGCGCTCATGGTGCTTACGAAACGGCGTGCACTACTGCGATGTTGCCAACGAACTCGGGGCGGTTCAGGGGAGCCTGGCCAGCGAGGACGATGCGCGTCGTGTCGGGGTGTCGGTGGTGACCGGCGCAGGCTTCGGCGTGGTAGCGACCGAGGCCTTGGTGTTGGCCCTGCGCGGAGACCGTCCGCCGGCCCAGTCGGCCCGCGTGGTGGCCATGCCCGGCATGAGCAGCCGGGGGCGCAACGTCGCCGCCAGCGCGGTCGAGGTCCTCACCGCCGGTGGGCGCGCGTACCGTCGGGGTGTCCTCGCCGCGACCCGGCCCGGTGCTGCGTTTTGGCGCATACCCACGCCCAACGGCACCAGCATGGGCGGCATCGGCGTGGCCGTGGGTGACCTCGAGTCCGCCCGCCGCGCCTCTGGCGCCGAGGATGTCGATGCGTTCACCACCGAGATCCCGACCAACGCCGCGTTGCGCGCCGTTCTGCCGGCAGTGGCCAAAGCCGCGCGCCTGCGAGTCGTCCGCCGAGCGCTGGAATATGGTGTGACGCTGACCGATTCGCCCGGACCCGCCGCCGACCGCGATCAGGACTACGTGTCGCTGAGCTATGCCCAACTGGACTGGGCCAACGGTGAAACGCGGGCCGGCTGGCTGCAGATGGGTGACGGATACGCCTTCAGCGGCGTGGTGGCGGCAAGTGTCGTGGTCGCCCAGCTCGCAGGCCGCGTGCGGCCGGGGGCCCACACGCCGGGCGCCGTACTGGGCCCACAGCTCGCTTACCACGCCGGCGCCACCTTGGTCATCGACGAGTCCACCACGACGACGGCGCGAACGGCCACGAAATGAGCGACGTTACCCTGTGCCCGACCAGCCGCGAATCGATCAGTTTCGCCGGCGTCGACGGCGCCCGCATCCACGCCTGGCTGTACCGCCCTGATCCACCCACCCCGACAGGAACGACGATCGTGATGGCGCACGGCATCGGGGGGATCAAATCGGCGGGGCTGGCGCCGATCGCCGAACGATTTGCCGGCGCGGGACATACCTGTGTGGTGTTCGACTACCGGCACTTCGGCGCATCCGAGGGGTCCCCTCGCGAGCTGCTGCGCATCCGCGCCGAACGCGACGACTACCGGTCAGCACTGAAGTTTGCCCGCCAGTTGCCTGAAACGACGCGCACCGTGGTGTGGGGCTGCTCCTTTGCCGGGCTGCATGCCACGTGGCACGCCGTCAACGACGCGCAGCTCGCCGCGGTCATCGCAATCTGCCCGCTCGTCGACGGGGCGCACGCCACCCTTTCCAAGCCGGTAACGCTGTCGGTGCGGCTGATGGCCCACGCGCTGGCCGACCTACTCGGCTCCCTGGTTGGACGTGATCCGCGGTATGTGCCGGTTAGCGTGCCCCACGAGCGGGTTTGGCATACTTCCTGCGCGCGATTCGATCGAGGGGCGCGCGATCCTGGCGCCCGCCGATGGAACGAACTGGCCGAATCGGGTGACAGCGCGCAGCCTGCTGGGCATCGCGTTCTGCCGACCGTCGCGGCGATTGGGCCGCGCGCAGTGCCCGGTGCTGCTCGTCGTACCGCACACCGACACTGCCGTGCCGACCGGTGCCGCGCTGCGGGCGGCGAAGTTCCCACGGGTCAACGTGGTACGGAGCCGCGGCGGCCATTATGACGTCTATCCGCGTGGCCGCGACTACGTGCACGCGATGACAGCGCAACTCGACTTCTTGGCCACGCTCGCTTCCGGTAAGACCTGAGTATGTGACCGCTGTCCGTCGCGGCGTGGACCACTCCATTGTTCATTTGACGTGTCGGAAACTGTAGCGGGATGCGCTGGGCCAATAGCTAGTTCGGCCCAGCACCTACCGCTTGAGACGGGCTACGGTCTGCACCGCGCGGAGCAGCAACAGTTAGCTGAGGCGCAAATCTCATCCCAGCGCCATCCCAGCAGCCAGGGTTTAACAGCTGGTCTCCCGCAAATCTACGGAAGTCAACCGATGGTCTCCGACACTCGCACTCGTGGTGTCGAGATGCCTTGCGGCACATGGTAAATCTGGGCTAGCCCAAGCCCTCTACCAGCGCCAACGCCAGTTAGCTGTGATCAGCCGCAAACGACGGGTATGGACTGTAAATCCGTCGGCTAAGCCTACGCAGGCTCGAATCCTGCACCTGCCACCCAGTTCGTCGCGACGTCGACGGGCTCGAACTATAAGGCCCTTGTGACGTTGGTGCTCAGACGCTCTGTGGCTCGTATTCGCCGATGGCGGCGACTTTGGCGGCCGATGCCGACGCCGGGTCGAAGTGATAGCCCAACCATTCGCGCACCAGTCGCCGGGCTAGTTCGATGCCGATGACCCGTTGCCCGAAACACAGCACCTGGGCGTCGTTGGAGAGCACCGCGCGCTCGACGGAGAAGCTGTCGTGGGCGGTGACGGCCCGCACGCCCTGCACCTTGTTGGCACTGATGGCGACACCGAGGCCGGTGCCGCAGATCAGGAGTGCGCGGTCTGCCTGCCCGCTGGCGACCATGCGCGCGGCGGCGACGGCCACGTGGGGATAGGCGGTGTGCTCGTCGGGTCCGACCCCGACGTCGACAACTGATGTGACGCGTTCGTCGGCCTCGAGGTCGTGGACCAGGATGTCTTTGTACTGCAGGCCGGCGTCGTCGCAGCCGACCACGATGCGAAGACTCATCGGTGCTCCTCGATTAGGTCGGCGACGACATGGATGCACATCGCTAGGGAGATCGCGCCCGCATCAGGTGTGCCGACACTGCGCTCAGCCAGCGGGCGTGCGCGTCCGATGCGAGGACGCAGGTCGGCGGTCTCGGCGGCCGCCTTCTGCGCAAGCTCGGCGGACGCCAACCACGCTGAGCGCCAGTCGCTTCCGTCGGCAATCGCCAACTCGACGGAATCCACGAACGGTCCGAGTGCATCGAGCATCGTCTTGTCTCCTCGCTGTGCACCGCCGAGGCTGACCAGGGCGTCGTACCCTGCTCGAAGCGCATCGGCGACGTCGCGGTCGCCAGGGGTCGACCAGTCACCAAGGCGTCGTCCAGCGGCGGAAAGCGCGGCGCCCCACAGCACTCCGGAGGTCCCGCCGGCCTTGGCCGCCCAGGCTTCACCAGCGGCCGTCAGTACCGACTCGGTGCCGCCTCCTCGCCGCGAAAGGGCATCCGCGGCGGCAGTGGCGGCAGTCGTGCCCTTCACCATGCCGCGGCCGTGGTCACCGTCGCCGGCGACGGCGTCGATGCGGCCGAGTTCGCCCTCGGCGTCGACCATTCGCGTGGCAATCATCGTCAGTGCCTCGGCTACAAGAGTTCCGCAGTGCACCGAGGCGTCGTCCGCCGCGGCGACCGTGAGCTCTCGGGCTTGGTTCTCAGCGTGCTGCCGAATCGGCTTGTCGGAAGCGGTGATCCGACCCTTGCGATAGGCCGGAGTGTCTGCGGGTGAACACCACAGCCGTTCCAGTTCATCATCGAGCCACATCACGGTCAGCGAGCAGCCGGCCATGTCGAGGCTGGTGACCAGCTCTCCGACCTCGGGTTGCACGACGACGTACCCCGCGTCGGCGAGCAGCGCCGCCACGGTCTTCCATACGACGAACAGTTCTTCGTACTTGGTGCGGCCAAGACCGTTCAGGATCACCGCGATCCGTCCCGTCGTCGCTTCTGGCGTCTCGGCCAGTACGCCGGATACCAGCAGCGTGGCCAGTTCGGCGGCGGTAGGCATGGAATGGCTGGATACGCCGGGCTCGCCATGGATGCCGAGGCCGAGGTCCATGGTTCCGTGTTCGACGGTGAACAGTGGACGGTCGGCCCCCGGCATGGTGCATCCGTCGAACGCGACGCCGAGGGTCTTGGTCGCGTCGTTGGCCTTGCGCGCGATCCGTTCCACGCTATCCAGGTCGAATAGTTCCTCGGCAGCTGCACTCGCACAGCGGAATACCGTGAAGTCTCCGGCGATACCCCTGCGCTTGGCGGTGTCGTCGACGCCAGCGCTGGCGATGTCGTCGGTGACCGCGACGTATCTGGCATCGATGCCGTCGGACTGCAGCTGCTGGACGGCGAGGCCGAAGTTCATGACGTCACCGGCGTAGTTCCCCGTGAGTAGCAGTACCCCGGCGTCGCCGTGCGCGGCGCGAGCCACCGATGCTGCCTCCCGCGCGGACGGGGAGGTGAAGATGTTGCCCACGACGGCGCCGTCGGCGAAGCCGGATCCGACGACCCCGCAGAACGCGGGGTAGTGACCGGACCCGCCACCCACGACGACTGCGACCTTGCCGGGAGGTGTTTCCGTGGCGCGCACCACGCCCCCCGGCACGCCCACGACGTACTGGGAGTTGGCGTCGAGGAAACCTGCGAGCATGTCCTCGCTGAAGGTGGCTGGGTCGTTGAACAAACGGGTCATGTCGTCATTCCTTAGTGAATGTGGCTGCCGCCGTTGATGTCCACCGTGGTGCCGGTCAGGTACGCGGCGTCCACGCTGGAGAGAAAGGTGATGACCGCCGCGACCTCTTCGGTGGTGGCGGTTCGGCCGACGGGGATGTCGGCGGCGAGCTTGGCTTCCTGTTCGTCGGTGGAGCCGACCCGGATGTTGGTGTCGACGGCGCCGGGTGTGACGGCGTTGACGGTGACCCCGGTGTCGGCGATCTCGCGGGCCAGCGCCTTCGTGAAGCCGAGGATGGCTGCCTTCGCCGACGAGTACGGAACCTTGCCGAAGACGCCGCCGCCGCGCTGCGCGGACACCGAGGACATGTTGACGATGCGGCCCCAGCCGGCCTCGATCATCTCGGGGAGAAAGGCTTTCGTGACCAGATAGGTGCCCGTCGCGTTCACGGCCATGACCGTGTTCCAGATGTCGAGCGTGGTCTCCAGGAACGGTACGGGGGAGGTGATGCCCGCGATGTTGGCGAGTGCTCCGACTCGCGGCAGGTTGCCCGCCGCGACCTCGGCGGAGACGGCCGCCTGCGCCTGGGCCACTGAGTCCTCCGACGTGACGTCGACGGCGTGGCCGAAGGCTGGCACGGCGAATTGGTTTCCGATGTCGGCGGCGACCTTGGCTGATTTCTCCCCGTCGAGGTCGAGGATGACGATGGCCCAGCCTTCTCGCGCATAGCGCTGGGCGACGGTCATGCCGATGCCGCGATCGGAGGTGGCGCCGGTGATGACGGCGGTGCGTGTGGTGGACATGTAGTGCGTTCCCTTTCAGATCAGTGCGGAGATGTAGTGACCCGCCTTGGCAGTGGCGGCAGGTCGCTGTTCGTGGGTGAGGTCGCGCGTTTCGAGTTCGAGCGAGAAGTGGCCGCGATATCCAGCGACCGTGAGTTGCTTGAGTCCGCGGGCGAAGTCGACCTGGCCGTTGCCGACGGAGAGATTGATCTTTCCGGGTACGGCGTCGCGGATGTGGACGTGTGCGATGCGCGGTCCGAAGCGGTCGACGAATTCGACGGGATCTCCGTCTGAGGCGACGACGTGGCTGAAGTCCATGACGATTCCGACGTTGTCGGGCAGGCGGTCGGCCAGCATCTGCGCCCGCTCGAGGTTCCAGCAGAGCCGATGAAGGTGCAGCGACTCGGTCCACAACTCCACGCCACGGGACGCCGTGACGCGGGCTGCCGTGGCGAGTTCGTCGGCGACCAGGGCGATGTCGGCCTCGAGCGTTTCGACCGGAGTGTGCTCGATCGCACCACACGGCAACACCAACGCGCGGGCATCGGTTGCGACCGCGAGCGCGACGAGGCTGGCGAGGTGCGCCTGGCGGCTGGCGCGGGGCCCGTCGCCGAGGGGGACGTTGAGGTCGCCGATGTCGCCGTTGATCGAACGCACCTCGAGCCCCGACGCGATGACCGTGCGTGCGACCTGCTCGACGGCGCGGTCGTCGAGCTCGAAGGGCACGTGATCGCACACGCCGGGCAGGGCGCCGAGATCGAGCTCCGTGAATCCGAGCTCGCTGATCGTCGCGAGGGCTCGGGCCAGTTGCTGGTGCCGGAAGCTGATCGTCGAGCAGCCAAGCCGGGTGTGGAAGGGGGCCATCGCTTCAATTCCTCGCGCTTCGTGAGTTGTGACAACGACCACATTAGCCAGTCGACTGTTAACAGTCAACTGCTAGCAGGAAATTGATGTTGACTGTTGACATTGACTGTGCGCGGGGTCACACTGGGTGATCTACAGCACTGTTGACCGTCAACAGTGAGCTTGATTGCCCTGGTGGGACTGAGTTGAAAGGATGAGCCCATGAGCGATGACGCTCTGCAGATGCGGGGTCCGGTGCACGGCACCAAGGACGCCAGGAGGGTCGCGATCGGTTCCAGTGTTGGCGCCGTCATCGAGACCTACGACTTCATCGGCTTCGGCACGGCAGCGGGACTTTACTTCGGCACCGCGTTCTTCCCCGGTGGCAGTCCACTCGCAGGCACGCTGGCCTCATTCGCCACCCTCGGCGTCGGCTTCCTGTTTCGTCCGCTCGGTGGCGTCATCGGTGGCCACCTCGGCGACAAGCTGGGCCGCAAACCAGTGCTGGTGGCTTCGCTCATCGTGATGGGTTTGGCCACCTTCGCGATCGGCCTGCTGCCCACCGTCGCGTCGGTCGGCATCCTTGCGCCGATCCTGTTGGTGACCGTGCGCATCATCCAGGGCATGGCCTTCGGAGCCGAGTGGGGCGGTGCGATCCTGATGAGCTACGAGCACGCGCCATGGCGGCAGAAGGGGCGCTACACCGGCATCGTCCAGGCCGGCTTCCCGGTCGGACTGCTCTTGGTCAATCTGGTTTTCTTGTTCAGTGTCCATCTCGGCGGAGACTGGGCTTGGCGTGTGCCGTTCCTGTCCAGCATCGTGCTCGTCATCGTCGGGTTGATCATCCGCGCCCGCGTGCCCGAGTCGCCGGTGTTCGAAGAGGTGAAGGACAAGGGCGACATCGTCAAGTTCCCGATCGTCGAGGTTGTCAAGAAGGATTGGCGAAACATCTTGCGCGGCATCGGTCTTCGGGTCGCTGAGACCGCCGGCTACGCGGTGTCCATCACCTACATGATCTCGTACCTCAAGGGCGCCGGACTCGCGACGAAGTCCGAGACTCTCATTGCTCTGTGTATCGCGTCTGCGCTCGGCATCTTCGCCACCCTGGGCTGGGCACGGCTCACCGACAAGATCGGGCGGCGACCGGTCTACATCTGGGTTTGCGCCTTTGGCATTCCATTCGGCGTCCTGATGTTCATGCTCGTCAACACCGGCCTGATGGTGCTGATCATCGCGACGTTCGTGGTGGCATATGGACTGTGCCAGAACTCGCTGGCAGGCGCACAGGGCGCGTGGTTCCCGGAACTCTTCAACGCCAACACGCGCGCTTCGGGAGCCTCACTCGCATACCAGATCTCGGCGATGGTGTCCGGCTTCACCCCGTTCATCACGACTCTGCTGTTCGAGTGGATGGGCTGGATGGGCCCGGCACTGTTGTTCAGCACGTACGCCGCGATCGGTCTGGTGGCCGCGTTGGTCACACGGGAGACGTGGGGCCCGCGGGAGCGACGGTTGGCCGACGAGGTCGCGTCCAATACTGCCGCCAGTCACGCACTGGCCGGCTGATGCGAACGAAAGCCGTTGCTGCAGCGGCATACCGAATGCGCCACCACGCACTGAACATGGGGGAGGCGCAAGGTCAGGGCTATGTCGGTCAGGCACTCGGAGCGGCCGACATGCTCGCGAGTATCTACGCACACCAGCTCCGGTACCGGCCCGAAGATCCGGAATGGGAGGGCAGGGACCGGTTCCTGCTCTCCACCGGGCACTACGCCATCGGGCTGTATGCGGCGCTGGCCGAAGCGGGCATCATCGATGTCGCCGAACTCGGCAGCTACGGGTCCGACGGGTCGCGGCTGCCGATGTCCGGGATGGCGAGTTACACACCGGGGATGGAGATCTCGGGAGGTTCGCTCGGGCACGGACTGACGGTTGCGGTGGGTATGGCGCTGGGGCTGCGGCACCAGGGCTCCGCTGCGCGGGTCATCAACTTCCTCTCCGATGGCGAACTCGACGAGGGTTCGACCTGGGAGGCGGCGATGGGTGCCAGCCACCATCAACTCGGAAACCTGATCGCGATGGTGGACATCAACGCTCTGCAGGCCGACGGTCCCACTGCCGGTGTGCTGCGTACCGAACCAGTGCTGGACAAGTGGATCGCCTGCGGATGGTTCGCACAGCGCGTGGACGGCAACGACGTCGGGGCGCTACTGGCGGCCTTCGACGAGATCACCGACCGCGCCAACCCGATCGGTGTCCCAGCGGTCATCTTGTGCGACACCAAGGTCGGACGAGGTGTGCCGCTGCTGGAGAACCGTGAAAAGGCGCACTTCATGCGCATCGACGCCGACGAGTGGCAGACCTGCCGTGAGCAGCTGACCGCCGGTTACGAAGGAGCCCTCGTATGACAGCCCATGCGCCCCTGCGCACGTCGGCGATGATCGCCTCGTTCGCCGACCCTGGCCAACGCACCACGCCGGCACCGTTCGGGCATGCGCTGGTCGAGGCGGCCAAGGCTGACGCCCGGATCGTCGGGATGACCGCCGACCTCGGCAAGTACACCGACATGCACGTCTTCGCGCAGGCATTCCCTGACCGGTACTTCCAGATGGGCATGGCAGAACAGCTGCTCTTCGGCGCCGCCGCGGGAATGGCCGAGACCGGGCTGATCCCCTTCGCATCGACGTACTCGGTGTTCGCCGCACGACGGGCCTACGACTTCATTTGCCTCGACATCGCCGAGCCGGGCCTTAACGTGAACATCGTTGGTGGACTTCCAGGTCTCACCACCGGCTACGGCCCGTCTCATCAGGCCACCGAGGACGTCGCGATCTTCCGCGGCGTGCCCGGGCTGACCATCGTCGACCCGTGCGACTCGGTGGACATCGAGCAGGCGGTGCCGCAACTCGCGGAGCACGACGGCCCTACGTATCTGAGACTCCTTCGCGGGCAGGTCCCGACAGTGCTCGACGATTACGACTACACCTTCGAGCTCGGCAAGGCGAAGGTCGTCCGGCCCGGCACCGACGTGGTCTTCGTGTCGAGCGGGCTGATGACGATGCGCGCACTGCTCGCGGCAGAGGAACTTGCGGCCCACCATGTCGACGTCGCCGTCGTGCACACTCCCACGCTCAAGCCGTTCGACGCGGAAACCGTGCTGCGTGAAGTCGATACCGACCGGCTGGCCATCACGCTGGAGAACCATACGGTTGTCGGCGGGCTGTTCGAGACCGTCGCGTCCGAGGCCACGCGTCGCGGACTCGGCAGGCAGATCACGCCGATCGCATTGCCCGACGAGTTCCTCGCCGCAGGTGCCCTGCCGACCCTGCATGATCGTTACGGCCTGTCGACCCGGCGGATCGTCACCAACGTGCTCGAACGGCTGTAGCATCACTGTCAACAGCCAAGTGTTGACAATCCGGGAGGCGGCCGTGTCGGTGGAGAGTCCCTCGTTGCTCCGTCTGGAGAAGACCAGCCTGCGTGAGCAGGCACTCTCTGCGCTGCGTCGAGCGATCACCACCGGCCAACTGAAGCCGGGCACGCACCTCGTCGAAACGGAATTGTCCGAGGCGCTACAGATCAGTCGCGGCACCCTGCGCGAGGCGATGCGCCAACTCCAGCAGGAGGGACTGATCTCGGCCGGCGCGCGAGGCCGGCTGGCGGTACGTCACCTCGACTCGAAGGAGATCCGCGACATCTTCAACGTGCGGGCGGCTCTGGAGTCGTTGGCCGCACGTGAGTTGGCGTCGCGGCCCGACCGTGCAGAGGCAGCCGGCACGTTGCGCCGCGCCGTCGACGACATGGACCGCTGGGCGGCATCCAATCTCGAGGACCGCATCGAGGCCGACCTAAGGTTCCACCGCACGATGTGCCAGCTCACTGGCAACGAGACGTTGCTCCACCAGTGGACCTCATTGGAAGGCAGCATCCGGATGTCGATCATGTTCGCCGGCGTCGACCGGGCCATCAAGAACATGGACGCAAAGCGTCACCTTGAGATCGTGGACGCCATCGAGTCGGGTGACACTGACAAGGCCGCCGCGTCAGTTATGGGCCACATGGCCGGTGCCGCAGAGACATTGGTGACCGGAGCTGCGTGACGTCGGTAACGCCGCCACGTCAGGCCACGTGCCTGGCAGGCGCGGTTATCTCGCGCACTACCAGTAGTGGTTCCAACACAGCCGGAGATCGCCTCGGTCCGTTGGCCGTCGAGGCGTTCGACGACTGCCGCGACTGCTCGGTTGGCCTGCTCGAGGGGCTCTTGGCTCACCGACGTGAGGTCCGTCAAGCATTCCGATCGCGATGCGATCGTTCGCCGCAACCACAGCGGTGGGCAATTCGCCTGCAGCCAAGAGGGTTTCGGCCGCGGCCATTTCCGCCTTCTCGGTGAAGTCACCATCGATGATCGCGACCAACAGTGTCGTTGCCCGTTTAGCCACGCGCTAGTAGCTGGTACCGCAACTCGAGCCCGTCGAGCACGGCCTGCAGGCCCGTGTCGAACGCTCTCCGATCGACCCGCTGCTGCCGTCCGGCTAGTAGGTGGGCACCATCGAGATGCGGGTAGTTGTTGCTATAGACCGCCGCGTCTGCGGGGAAAGCGGACGCAAACGACCCGAGTGCCGAGCCGAGCACGAAGTAGCGAATCACAGCGCCGACGTTGATCGCCTCTCGGCGCGGCCACCCCGCCGACACCAGTCCACCGAACACTGCGTCGGCGATCCGCAACCCGTTAGGGCGGCGGCCGAGCCCGGTGGCCAGCGCTGGCACGATGTTCGGGTGTGCGGCGATCGCCGTCCGGTAGGTGCGTGCCCACTTCTCCAGCGCCGCCCGCCAATCGGGGTTTGTTGCGCTCAACTCGGCGAACATCGACGTGTCCACCCGCGCCAGCACCGCGTCGACCACGTCGTCGAGCAGCTCTTCCTTGGTGCCGACGTGGTTGTAGAGCGACGGCCCTGCCACCCCAAGTTCGGCAGCCAGCCGCCGGGTCGACACAGCTTCCAAGCCCTCGGCGTCAGCCAGCGCCAGTGCGGTAGACACGATCCGGTCGCGGCTCAGCAGCGGATGCGGTGGGCGCCCCACCTCACCTCCTCATGGTCGACGCAACGATACCTTGCACCGCTAGTTTTCACGCCGTGGTGCGGATCACGTTGTTAAACTAGCGGTGCTAGTTTAACGTTTCTCTCGAAGGTGCACGACTTTTCGGTACGGCCCTGACGGGAAGCAGCCCGACGACATCGCCGGTGGTGTTCTTCCGTCGCCGATGACGACGCAGCGTTCGTCACCGGTCGAACCCTCTACGTCGACGGAGGTCGGCGGCTCTGACCAAAGGAGGTGGCGCGATGCGCCGCACGAGTTTCAACGAAGATCACGAGACGTTCCGAAAGACGTTGCGGGCGTTCATCGAGACCGAGGTGGTCCCAGTATTCGACGAATGGTTCGACGCCGGGCAGGCGCCGCGCGAGTTCTATTACAAGCTCGGCGAGCTGGGCGTGTTCGGCATCGAGGTGCCCGAGGAGTACGGCGGGGCCGGTGAGGAGTCGTTCAAGTATCAGGCGATCGTGACCGAGGAGGTCGCCCGCGCCGGTGTGGCGCTGGGCGGCAGTGGGGTGCATGTCGGGCTGTGCCTGCCCTATCTGAAGGCATATGCGACGTCGGAGCAGAAGCAGCGGTGGCTGCCCGGGTTTGTCACCGGCGAGATCATGTTCGCGATCGCCATGACCGAGCCCGGCACCGGCTCGGACCTGGCTGGCATGAAGACCACCGCCAAGCTGTCCGCCGACGGCACCCACTACGTGCTGAACGGCGCAAAGACGTTCATCACCGGCGGCGTGCACGCGGATCGGGTCATCGTCTGCGCGCGCACTGCGCCACCCAAGCCGGACGATCGCCGTTACGGCATTTCGCTGCTGGTGGTGGACACCAAGACTGACGGTTACAGCGTCGGCCGCAAGCTTGACAAGCTGGGCCTGCGCACCTCCGACACCGCCGAGTTGTCCTTTACCGACGTCAAGGTGCCGGTCGACGACCTGCTCGGCGAGGAGAACAAGGGCTTTGGCTACCTCGGCCAGAACCTGCCCCAGGAGCGCCTGGGCATCGCGATCGGCGCCTACGCCCAGGCCAAAGCTGCTGTCCGGTTCGCCCACCAATACGTCGCCGCGCGCACGGTGTTCGGCAAGCCGGTGGCGGCGTTCCAGAACACCAAGTTCGAACTGGCCGCCTGCAAATCCGACGTCGACGCCTTGGAGGCGGTTGTCGACCGCGCGTTGCAGGCGCACGACGACGGCGAGCTGACCGCCGCCGAGGCCGCCGCGACCAAGCTGTTCTGCACCGAGACCGCCGCCCGGGTCATCGACCGCTGCCTGCAACTGCACGGCGGCTACGGCTACATCAACGAATATCCGATCGCCCGCCTGTACGCCGACAACCGTGTCACGCGTATCTACGGCGGCACCAGCGAGGTAATGAAGATGATCATCGCGAAAGACATGGGTCTGTAATGGCGCACCAGGTCGTAGACACCGCCCGCGCGCTCAGTGCCGCGGGAGTGAGCGTTGCACGAGCGTTGCCCGTCGCCGGACGCGTGTTCGGGTCCGCACCGCGGTTGGAGCTGTCCGGTCGTGTCGTGTTCGTCACCGGCGCGGCGCGCGGCATCGGCGCCGAGGTCGCCCGCCAGGCCCACGCGCGGGGCGCGCAGGTCGCTCTGGTCGGCCGACGGTTGAAACCCTTGCAGCAGTTGGCCGCTCAACTCGGCGAGGGCGCGGCCGCGTTTCAGGCCGACGTGCGCGATCTGGACGCCTTGCAGCGCGCGGCCGACGCGACCGTCGCCCGGTTCGGTGGCATCGACGTCGTAGTCGCCAACGCCGGCATCGCCCCGCCCTCGGAACCGATCCTGACCATCGATCCGGCCGAGTTCGAGCGAACCGTCGACATCGACCTGCTCGGCCAGTGGCGCACGGTGCGCGCCACACTGCCCGCGGTGATCGAGCGGCGCGGCCACATCCTCGTCGTCGCGTCGATCTATGCGTTCGTCAACGGCGTGCTCAACGCGCCCTATGCGGCCAGCAAGGCAGGCGTCGAGCAGCTCACCCGGGCGTTGCGGGTCGAACTCGCCCACCATGGCGCCACCGCCGGTGTGGGTTATCTGGGGTTCGTCGAGACCGACCTCGTGGGTGACGTGTTCGCGCAGCAGCAGATCGTCGAGGCACGCTCGATCGCGCCGTCATTCGTCACCAGGCCGATCCCGGTCACCCGAGCCGGTCGCACGCTGGTCGACGGCATCGAATCTCGTGCCGCGACAGTGGCCGCGCCGGGCTGGATCCGGCCGCTGCTCCCGCTGCGCGGCATCGCCGGCACGTTGATGGATGAGTTCATGCTCGCCAACCCTGGTCTGTCCCGAGCGATCAGCCACGCCGAGCGAAATCAGAACGAGCAATGAGCCTGATCGCGCCCCAGGACGCGGCGTTCCTGCTGGGGGAAACCGCGGCGCAGCCGACACATGTGGCCGGCCTTGCCGTCTACGAGCTGCCGCCGGACGCCGACCCGGACTATGTCGGCCGGCTGCACCACGAGCTGCTCACCCACACCACGATCCACCCGCGGCTGCGACAGCGGCCCGCCGATCCGGTCGGAAGCCTTGGCAACGTCTGGTGGACCGAGGAGGACGACCTCGACCTGGAGTACCACGTCCGGTTGGCGGCGCTGCCACGGCCTGGGCGGGTGCGCGAGCTGCTGGAGCTGGTGTCTCGGCTGCACGGCCAGACGCTCGACCGGCACCACCCGCTTTGGGAGTTCTACCTGATCGAGGGGCTTGAGGGTGGCCGCTTCGCCACGTACACGAAGATCCATCACTCGCTCTACGACGGTGTCGCCTCCACTCGACTGCTGACCAGTTGGCTGTCGCCCGACCCGGACGCCCGCGGGACGACCCCGTGGTGGTCGGCCGCGCATCGGCGTCCCAGCGAAACGAAGACGGAGCAGGCCGGTGGTGGGCCGCTCGGCGCCGCGGGCCGAGCCATCCGCACCGCCGGGCAGACCGCGCGACTGGCCGTCGACCTGGTCGGCGTGGCCCCCTCGGTCGGCAAGATGGCCGCCCAGGGCCTACGCGGGCATGCCGGAGGGCTGCCGTATCGCGCGCCGCGCACCATGCTTAACACGTCGATCACCGGCAGCCGCCGGTTCGCGGCCCAGCAGTGGCCGCTAGAGCGGATCAAGGACGCCGGGGCAGCGCACAACGCCACCGTCAACGACATGGTGTTGGCCATGTGCGCCGGCGCGCTGCGCCGCTACCTGAAAGAACGAGACGCGCTTCCCGACCGCGCGCTTACCGCCGGAGTGCCGGTATCGCTGCGCTCGCTGGGCGCCTTCGGCGACAGCGGCAACGCGGTTGGGATCGTGCCCTGCAGCCTGGCTACCCAAGTCGCGGATCCACACGACCGGCTAACCGACATCATCGCCTCGATGAACGCCGCCAAAGCACAGCTGGCCACCCAGAGCACACTGCAGACCCAGCTGCTCACGGGCCTGATCGCCACCGGGCCGCTGCTGGCCACCCACGTCCCCGGCGTGGCAGATCTCGCCCCGGCGGCCGTCAACCTGATCATCTCGAACGTGCCTGGACCGCGCGAGCCACTGTACTGGGACGGCGCACGCATGCAGGGCATGTACCCGTTGTCGGTCCCACAGCAGAGCCAGGCGCTGAACATCACTGTGGTCAGCTACGCCGGCCAGCTCAACTTCGGCCTCACCGGCTGTCGGCGCCGCCTGCCGCACCTGCAGCACATGCTCACCTACCTCGAGGACAGCCTTGCCGAGCTCGAGACCGCGAAGGCACGATCGGAAGTCAATCCGAGCGCGTGCAATCCGGGCGAGGCGAGCCGACTGACGAATTCCTGAAGCTCCTCGGCCCGCTGCACTCCTGCGTCGTACTGTCCATCGCAGATCGACAGTTCCGATTCCACGTACAAGCAGATACGCGAGCGTCTGATCTTCAGGGGACTTTTCGAGTAGCCGGCGCGCGCGATTCAGCCAGACCCGGGTGATCGTCCAGTCTCCGCCGTTCAACCACTGCAAAGCGACCTCGGCAGCCTTCAGGGCGGCTTCAAAAGGCATCGGGGATACCGGGTTCGGTGTCCAGCACCTCGCGTTCGAAGATCAGCATCTTGGCGAAGTAGAGCCCGCCGACGACGATGAGGCCAACGACGATCAAATCGGGAACCAACGAGGTTCCGGGTGACATCAGCGCGAACAAGGCGATCGCCACCCAGATGAGCGACGGCGAACGCGACCCGTAGCTTCGAAGCGCCCGAGGCCGAATCCGCCTTCCTCGGCGTTCCAGCCGTTTTCGGACATCGACACGCGTAGAGCAGCGGTGACTCCGCCGCGATGAGGGCGGGGAGGGTCGAGGACCACGACGATGCAGCTGGCGAGAGGGTGCATGAGCACCTACGCAGGCCCGACCATGGTGGCGACGTGCAGCACCACCGAGCTCACGGTCAGGCAATCGCGACACGCAGTTGCGGGAACCGGCGTCTGTGGTTGCGACTTCGCGGTTAGACCCGGCACATTACTGGGTGGGCGAGGGCAAGCCGTGCTCGCGCTCCATCGCGTCCGTACCTGTCGCGCAGCCGGCGCCATGAATCACCATCCCGGAGACCGAACATCGCGAACACGTCGCCGTCAACCGGATTCGCTCCATCACCGGTCCGAGCTGCTCCCGATGATACGACGCGACCGGCGAGGTTTCTCGCGCTGGCCCGGTCACGCAGCCGATGTCCTTTATGGCCAGGGTGGCGGGCAACCTGACGCGACGAGCATTGGTCATCCGGCGTAGGGCCGTTTGGCCCTGGATAGTTAGGCGGTAGAGAGCAAAGGTAGTGCCTGACGACGCAACCAGTCCGACGTTCGCAGGGAATCGCGCGATGGTCGAGTGACTTTGGGGGTAGATCATGAGCGAGCGGGACTACGATGGCGGTCTTGGCCTAGCTCGACCTGCAATCGGCGCCCAAAGGTTAGACCGCGATGAGGCGATGCGCCTGTTGGCCACCGTAGATTACGGGCGGGTGGTATTCACGCTGAATGCACTGCCGGCGGTGCGGCCCGTGAATCATTTGGTGGACGGCGACCAGATCATCATTCGCACTCGGCTCAGTTCGGCGATTTCGATTGTTGTGGGAACCGCCGACCCCGGCGTTGTGGTCGCTTACGAAGCAGACGAGTTCGATTCTGAGCGTCGGGTCGGCTGGAGTGTGGTGGCTACCGGCCATGCACGGACGGTCAGCGATCGCGACGCGCTCTCGCGCTACGAACAACTGCTGCATCCGTGGGTCAATCAAGCCGACACCGCGCTTGTCATCGCGCCTGACATCGTTACGGCCTTCCGGATCGTCGCGGCGTAACGCAAGCGGTCGGTCCGTCACCAGGCCCAATTTCCGTTGCTCTTGGCTATTTTGAGATATGTCCCTCCGGTTGGACGTCGCGCTTCCGTTTCATTCGTTGACCGTCGCTTAGATATACATCTGGCCTAGCCACGACCTGTGGATAGGCCGTTCTGCGGACCGTAAATCCGTCGGCTATCACCTACGCAGGTTCGAATCCTGCACCTGCCAACTATGTCGTGAAACCAGACACACGTGCCACCAACGCTCGAATCAATGCTCGGGGGCGCTCGCGTCGGGCCCCCGATATCTTGTTGGTCGAAGAGAGTGTCCCGATGTTTCAGGCGTGGGCGTGGCGTCGCCGGAATGGTTTGTCGCGCGAAGCATGTTGGGGTGCACGAACTTCAGCCAGGTGTACGGGTGCTCGGGTGAAGTGGTGCTACCAAGGGTGAACGTTCGGTCAGTACGACGGGCTCGGGCGAGCGTGGCCAGCCACGTGGCGACGGTGCTGACGCGGTTCTCCATGCCAGTCAGAAATGCGATGTGGATGAGCCCCCAGCCCAGCCAACCGGCGACCCCGGACAGCTTGACGGGACCGGCTTGCAGCAGGGCGTGTCCTCGGCTGATGTAAGCCGCCGAGCCGAGATCGCGGTATCGATAGGTCCGACGGGCCTTGCCTTCCAGATCGCGGCGGATGCACGCAGCGGCGTGCAACCCGCCCTGCATGGCGTTCTCAGCTACACCAGGCAAGTTGTCGCGGCCGACGAGGTCACCAATGACCATGATCTCCGGATGCCCGGGCATGGACAGGTCGGCTTCCACCGCGATGCGCCCAGCGTGATCGGATTTGGCCCCGAGTACCTCGGCGACGCGTCGCGCGAAGGGCACTGCCTCGACACCCGCCGTCCACAGCACGGTCCGCGCCGCGTAGTCCTCGGCTGAGCCGCCCGCCTTCGGTGTGACGGTCACGCCGTCGTGACGAACGTCGGTGACGTGCACGCCCATGTGTAGCTCGACGCCCAGCTTCTGCAGGATCCGGGTGGCCTTGTCAGTGAGGTCGGGTGCAAAGCTGCCGAGGACGCAGTGGCCTCCGTCGAAGAGCAGCACGCGCGCGTCTTCGGGCTCGATGCTGTGGAACTCGTTCGCCAATGCTCGGGTGGCCATATCTCGGATCTGCCCCGCCAACTCGACTCCAGTGGGTCCGCCACCGGCAATGGCGAAGGTGAGCCAAGCATCGCGCTCGGGCCCCGGTGGCAGTGTTTCGGCCATCTCGAACGCGCCGAACAATCGTCGGCGGACGCTCAGCGCATCATCAAGGGTCTTCATTCCTGGCGCCCACTGGGCGAATTCGTCCTTACCAAAATACGACTGGCGCATTCCAACGGCGACGATCAACATGTCGTAATCAATGGTGAACGTGGTTTCGTCTGGCCGGCGGGCCGTGACCCGGCGGGTGTCGGCGTCGAGGTCGACCGCTTCGCCGAGCAGGGTGGTGACGTTCCGGTGCCGCGCGAGCTCCTCGCGCAGCGAATGGCTGATTTGCCCGATGCTCAGAGTTCCCGTGGCGCACTGATAGAGGAGCGGCTGGAACACGTGGCATGCCGCGCGATCGAGCAGTGTGACGTCGACGTCGACATGCCCCAGCCTGCGCGCGCAAAACAACCCTCCGAATCCGCCCCCGATGATCAACACCCTTGTTCGACCGTTACCCATCACGTCACCCTTTTCCGCATTCGGGACTAGCTCATCACGGTCTACCCGCCTGAGCCTCCGGTCTGAGGCGTATTGCTTGGCGAGAGCGTTTATTCGTGACCTGCACACCATGACCCGTGGCTCGGCGGACACCTGCGCCGCTGGATGCACCTACGGCACTTCAGGCAGTGCCACCGGGCTGCGATCGCCGCCGGCGAGATCGGCCCGAATCTGTTCGCCTGGCGACGAGGCAGCGTTGTCACCCGGTGGGTCTATGTTCGAGCCGCGGTCACGGCGCCTCGAAAAGTGCCTCAGCTTGTCCGGCAGGTGCTTCACCGTCTCTGGCGGAATCCACGCGAGGTACATGACAAACATTGCATAGCTGAATATGCCGATCTGGATGTTCACGTCGATCATCAGGTGCAACAGCACGCCGGCCGCCAGCACCCACGGCCGGAACCGCGGGAACCAGACCAAGATGCCGACTGCCAACTCAGTCGCAATCGTTGCCCAGGTCATAAGGTTCATCGCCGGCGCGTTCGTCACGAACCAGTGCGGAAGGGGCACACGTTGCATGTCTTCGATCCGCAACGCATAGGAGACGGCCGTGCCGTTCTCCCAAGTTCCACCCGACAACTTCGAACGTGCTGAAGCGAGATAGATGATCGATAACTGGAGCTGTATCAGGCGAATCGGCCAGTTCGGTCTCGTCTGCGCCGACCAGAACGATCCCGTTCTGCGCCTCTGGTCGAGCGACAGCGCCGCCCCGCAAGGCATTAGCGCGAGGAAGAACGCCTCGATCCTGACCAGAGCGTCCCCGGCGTTGAAGGCCGACGGAACCCGTCGCTCGAATGACACGATCAGGATGAAGACGACGACTGCTGCCAGTCTGCTGTGCCAGCCGACCAGCAGTGCGATAGCCGACAATATCAGCACGATCACCCCGATCAGCATGGCTCCGTTGGTATTCCAGACTTCGAAGATCCCCCACGTGTGCGCGACGGACGGCTGCGTGGGGGTCACCCCGTTGGAATCCAGTAGCCCGTTGCGCATCGGCAGGAGCCACATTCCCCAAACCATCGCGAGTGCACCGAACGCCATTCGCACCAGACCCAGCGTGTACATCTGTTGGGGCTGAAACCAAAACGACTGCCAGGCCTTGCCAACCGCGGACAGTCGTAGTCGAACCGAACGCGCGATTTCCGTCATGGGCTCCCTGCCAGATTCTCGCTATAGAGCGTCTCTACACCGGTCTGTCCGGGGCCGCTTACTCCCGGCGGCGGAAGGTCCTCTGTTTGCAGGAGCATGTCGACGCGGACTGGGTGGTCGCCAGGTCTGGTAATTTCACGGACGACCCAATGGGCGAAATCCGGACGGATCCCCTTGTCGGCCAGCAGGTTCTCTTTGAGTTTCCGCCAGCGGTGTGAGAATGCAACGCCGAATACAGGATTGAGACGGGGGAGCGTCCACACCTTCTCTCTGCCGTCCGCCATCGCGATGTGCACTTCGATGTTCTCTTGGCGCCGTGGCGGATCGGGCGCATACATCGTCCACTTCTGATCGAGCCCGAGCGTGAGCATGATCGGATCAACCACCCGCGACGCGGCTCGTGTGATCGCAGCGTCCGGCAAATTGGACACCACGCCAATGGCGAGGATCAGGATGATCATCGCGCTGGTCGCGCTCGTCCGGATGCGTGAATTATTGAGCGCCTTCACTCTGCGCTGGACGTACCTCCAGGCGGCGGTCGTTGCCCGCGGTGGGCGTGCTTCGGGCATCTCGTCTACCTGCATTAGCGGATCGCTTGTCAATCGACGCTCGGCCGTCGTCTCAGAGCAAACGTAATACGTGCCAGATATGTAGAAACGCCGTACTCGACAATTCGTTGTTTGGTTGACTCAAGAGTGTCGGGGTCCGGCCGTGTCGGAAAGGACGCGACTATGTCCGTCATACAACGATGGCACCGCTGCGCCATCGTGACGCTCGCAATCCGTCCTTTCCCGACGCCCGTCTACTCCGCTCGTTCGTGCCAACAAAACTCGGGGCGCTCAGGGCGTGGCTCGTTCGTCGGCGAACGATATATCGAAGGAAAGAGCGAATGACAGATCGGCCGATGCCACCAGATCAGCCGGGCGCTGGACGAGGCGACAACCCGGACGACCCGACCCAGCTCGGCCCGACCTCGGATGCTGCGGATATGACTATGCGGGCAGATGCATCCGACTTCGCCACCAGGCAGGCCGACGCCTTGGCGTGGTCACAGGAGGGCCCATCAACGGGTCAGCAGCCGACTCAGTATTCGGGCGGGGATCCCTACCAACAGCATGAGCAGTACCCGCAGCCGCCGTACAGCGGCCCCGTTGGCCCGACTGACTGGAACAACGCACCGCCACCGCCCACGCCGTGGTACCGCGGAATGCCCATTTGGCTCGTTGTGGCGGCAGTGATCGCGGTGGCTCTGGCGGGCGGTGGACTGGCTTACTCGTTGACCGGTTTGAGCGAGGTAATCAGCCCGGCCACGCCATCCAAGCCGGCACCCGCGGCGCCTGAGACTCCAGCGAATGGCACGACCAACGCCGGCACGACCAACGCGGGCAGCACCAATGGCAGCTCGACCAACGGGGGCACGACCAACGGGGGCACGACGAACACGGGGACGACGGGTACTGCCACGACGGGTACTGCGACGTCGGGTACTGCGACGACGGGTACTGCGACGACGGGTACTGCGACGAACGGTACTGCGACGACGGGTACTGCGACGAACGGTACTGCGACGTCGGGTACTGCGACGTCGGGTACTGCGACGACGGGTACTGCGACGACGGGTACTGCGACGACGGGTACTGCGACGACGGGTACTGCGACGACGGGTACTGCGACGAACGGTACTGCGACGACGGGTACTGCGACGACGGGTACTGCGACGACGGGTACTGCGACGACGGGTACTGCGACGAACGGTACTGCGACGTCGGGTACTGCGACGACGGGTACTGCGACGATCGGGTACTGGCGACGACTACGGTACTGCGACGACGGGTACTGCGACGACGGTACGGCGACGTCGGGCACCGGGACAACTAACGCCGGAACGACGACCAGTGGGACGACCACCGGCGGCACACCTTGCGTGATACCGGGCATGTGCACCAGCGGTGGGTGAGCCTGCGCCTGTTCGGGGCGGGCGCGCGCACTGGATTTTCGCTGCGGGAGTGCCGACAGTCGTCACTGCGGTGCACTCGGCTTTGTATGGGCAGTGGATTGTCGACGACGCCGGGCTGACATTCGCCTACGCGCGGTCGCTGTCCAGCGGCGCCGGCCCAGTGGTGCAGCCCGGTGCCTCGCCAGTGGAGGGCTTCTCCAACCCCGCATGGATGGCGGTCCTGGTGGTGGCACGGTGGCTGGGCTTGTTCGATCACGGAGCCTGGATGGGAACCACGGACATCGTCGTCTTCCCCAAACTCGCGGGGATTGTTTGTTGCTTCGGCACCTTTTGGGCGATGTACGTCGTCGCGGCCAAGGTGAGCCGCCGCCCGATGGCGGTGACGATCGTCGCAGGCACTGCCACCGCGCTCGTCCCGTCGTTCGTCATCTGGACTACGAGCGGGTTGGAGAACGGACTGTTCGCGTGTGCGGTCACTGTGCTCGGCGCCGTCCTCGCCCGCGCAGCTGTGTCGACCACCATGACGACTGCGCGCACCGCCGTCTTGGCGGGAGGATTGGCCGCATTGGCGGCACTCACCCGGCCCGATGCCGTCGTCTACGCGGCTGCCTTTCCGCTCGCGGCTTTCCTGGTGGCAGACCGAAACACTTTGCGCCGCACCAGCATCGCGTGTCTAACATCATTGGCTGCGTTCGCTGTTCCCGTCGGCGCCTACCTGATATGGCGGCTGGCGACCTTCGGCGACTACCTGCCGAACACCGCCAGGGCCAAGGCGCAAGAGCTGCCGGGTCTCGAGGCCTTCGATCGGCCCGCAGCGTTGATCGCCTACGTCGGCTGGCTCACCGCACTGCTCTGCGTTGCGACGGTGGCGCTAGCGCTGGCGCGCGGCGGGCCGACCTCAACGGTTGTGTCCGTGCTGCTGGTGCCACTGAGCCTCGCAGTGGCGAGTTATGCGGTGCTGCAACCGGATTGGATGGCACAGTATCGATTTGCCACACCCGTGTGGCCGCTGGCCGCGCTCACGGCTGCATTGTCGGCCGAGCAGGTGCTTGGCAGCTTTTCGACCCGTGGCCGGTGGGTCGCCTGTACGGCCGCTGCGGTCGTCGCGGCGCTCACGCTCAGCGGATTCGTCTCTGCCGCGCGCGAGCTTTCGGAGAACCCCAACCGCCGGGTTGTGCGACATCGCGCAGAACACGGGTTACCTGTTCAATGGTTACGCCGACATCCTCGGCGTGCGTGACGGCTCGTTGCTGGCCGTCGATGGTGGCGGCACGTCCTTGACCAGTAGGTTGAAGTTCGTCGACCTGTCGGGACTCGCGGAGCAGCGCATCGCGGGCGCCTGGCAGCGCAACGACATGGCGGGGCTACGCGACTACATCTTCGACGAGGTGAAGCCGACCTTCATCAAGATCTTCAGCGGTTGGGACGGTCGAGACCGGCTTGATGTCATGGGCGATCCGCGACTCGACCGCGACTACGTGATCGTGTTGTCGGGGCCGCCTCGCGGCGGCCAATGGGTGCGTCGCGATGCCGTGCGCGACCCCGCAGTCCTGGATGAGGCCCGACGATGGGGGGATGTGGTGTGGAACCAGGTCATCCTGCCCCGCAGCGCAGTCGTGCCGACGGCGTGGTGGTGCGGAGACGTCATGCGGCCCAGTCTATTTCACGAGGGCTCACCCGACCCGTCGCCGCTGACTCAGCAGCACTGAGACGGTCAACGCTCCGAATCAGTGCGCGGGCGCGTAGATACGAATGACGGCGCCGTCCGTGCCGACGGCGACATAGCCGCCTCCTGCCGCCCCCTCGGAGACGTGAACCCTGAGCGCCAAGCTGCCGTCCTGGGCAGACTCAATGTGCAGCCATGTATCAGTTGGGTTGGTGATGCCGAGGGTCTGAGGCGCATCACGGACGACGCCGAGTACTGCCTGCGCATCGAACTTGCTCAGGTCGCCGACTGCCGTGTCCACGGGCGTGGTGGCGTCGTCCTGCAGCTGCGCCCAGTTGCCGCCGCCGTAGGTCCATAGGACAGTCTTGTGACTGTTCACCGCGTCGGGCCGGTAGAGGACGGCGCGCTCGCTGCGAATGTCGAGCTGGTAACCCAGCGTGTCACCGAAGTGCTTACCCATTCGGGCCAGGAAACCCGTCAGCCCACCGAGCGACAGCATGTCCGGCGGCGGCTGCGGCGCCGTCGTGTTCGTGGTCGTCGTCGAGGTGCCCGCCGCGGAGCTGGCGCGGCTGGACGTGTCGCCCGAACCAGCAGTGCTGTTGGACGGCGAACCGCTGCCGCTGCTGTGTAGTCCCCAGCCGATCCCGGCAGCCAACAACAGGACCACCACGGCCACCGCGATCCAAAGGCCCCTCGAGCCGCCTGGCGACTTCGGTGTCCGAACTTCTGCCGGGGCGCTACGGATCTGGAGATCCGACACCAGCGACTGCAGCTCGCCGAGGGTAATGGCCTTGGTCGCGGCGCTTACCCGCTCGCGATGCTCTTCCATCGACAGCTGGCCGTCGCCCAGCGCCGTGTCTAGAATCTGGCACGTCGTGTTCCGGTCGTCGTCGGTAGCCCGGGTCTTCGCGGTGGCCACGGCAAAGATCTTATGGCGGACCCAAGATCAGCGAGACAGATCCCACTGCCCGAAATCGGCTGCGAGGATGTCGTCCTCATCGACGTGGGTACCTCCCAGGCTGACACCTGGGTCCGACGCGGTCACGATGACGCTCTGGTAGAGCACCGCCGCAGGCTCGCGTTCACCGTGCGACCACGCTCTGGTCTGCCATGCCCACCTGTATCCCGGTGTGGTCGAGTGCCCGATGACGCCGTCCGCGATCGCCCACCCGCACACCCCGGCGCTGCCGTAGACACCGGTGCGCTCAACGCCCAGCACCGAGTTGATTCCTCGAAGCCACTGGACCGCAACGCTTTTCCAGGTATTGACGTCGATGTCCTCGTCGATGCTGAAGAAGATCGGCGCCGAATCCGGCCCGCCGGCGGCAGCCGTGCAGGCGCAGAGCCGTCTGCGCGTCCGCGACTCCGCCGTCGTAGCCGCGGGTGAAGTCCGACGGCGTCGGCCAACCGGGCTTGCCGTACTGGTAGCAGCTGACGACGTGAAGCCCCGCCGCGCGCAGGGCGTCGGCGTACTCACGGGTGACTGGCTTGAAATCGAAGGTGGCGCCGGGCCGCAGCTCGGACACGTAAACCAGCGCACCGGCATAGCCCGCTGCCGCGACTTGATCCGCCGCGACAAGCCGCTCGGCGAAATCGATCAGCTTGGCGTTGGCGGCAGACGCCTTCGGCCCGCGGACGGCTGCCGCCAGCGTGCCCAGGCCGGCGAGTGCCGGCGCGGCCAGTGCGTATGAGAGGACTTCGCGGCGAGAAACGCCGCGCCGGGCGCGCTCTTCTAGTCGGGTCCGATGACCTGACACGTGGTTGTGCACGAGAAGATGGTCCCAGGACCTCGTCCCGCCCCCTGCGGCGGCACGGCAGGAGCGGGTGCGGGCGGCGCGGCAGGGATCGCCGACAGTGGCGGCGCCGCCGGTGCGGGCGCTTGTGGAGGTGCTGCTGGAACGGGCGCCCGCGGAGGTGCAGCAGGCGCTGGTGCCTGCGGTGTTGCGGCAGGAGCGGGAGCAGGCGTTGCCGCGGGAGCAGGTATTGCCGCCAGCTTGGCGGCGGTGTAAGTCGCTGCCTCGTCGACCATCCCGGTCTCCACGTACTGCGTGTGCGCGTTGAAGTCTTGCCCGCTCGAGCACACGAAGTCATCCGGGACGCACAGGGAGACGGTCTTGTCCGTGTACAAAGGGCCGATGTCGACCGGAGGCTGGTTGATGGCATGCATAAACCGCTCGTTCGGCTTTCCGAACAGCGCGACCGCGGCGACGTGCTTCGCCACGTCGGCCGGCATCGGGTTCGGTACGAAATCGGGCGCTCCATCCGGAACGGCATTGGCGGTGACGAATCCCGCCACGGCCGCGCCTTGGGAGAATCCGCCGAGCACGATGCTGGTGTTGGGGCAATTTGCCGCCATCGACTCGATATGGGTGCTCGCGTCCTGAACGCCGTCTATGGCTCGGGGGAAGTCGGTGGTGGCGGGGTAGTCGACCGGATACACCCCGAGTGACTTGGTGCCGATCCGGGCACGCAGTGAGTCGACGAAGGCGTCGCCCGTCGGACCGAGGCCGGGCGCCTCGGTGGTACCGCGCGCGAACACAACCTCGACGTCGGGGCAGGGCTGGGCCGATGCGGCCGGAACGCTCAACGGCGTCAAACCTGTCGCCATAGCCGCGCCGACGATTATGGCGATATTGCGAGACCTCACGGCGCCATGCTGACATACCTTGGGGACGTTGGCGATTCGAGAGGTCAACGGCAAATGAACGGCGCGTAAATCGCTAGCGTTCGCGGCCCTAACCGAATGAGAACCGCATACAGCGAGCTCCCAGATAAGCGTTTCTGGTGACTGCCTGTGGCCGACGGTCTTAGCCTCGATTCGGACGTTGGCGAAGGGACGGCGACATGACGACACCAGAGCAGAACGGCGATTTCCTCTCCGAGCGCGTCGCGGGCGGCATGCTTCCGAAAGTCCTCAACACCTTCGACATGGTGGCGATCTTCGTGTCGGTCGTGTTGTTCATCACGAACGCGGCCGTCATCCAGAGCGCGGGACCGGCCGCATTCGGTTGGTGGATCATCGGATTCCTCGCGTTTTTGATCCCGGGTGCCATCGTCACCGGTCAGCTCGGTCGAATGTTTCCCGGCGAGGGCTCGATTTACTTGTGGACGCAGAAGGCGTTCGGATCCTTCTGGGGATTCTTCGCCGGATTCTGCGCGTGGTGGCCCGGCGTGCTCGTCATGGTCGCGACGGGCACGGTCGTGCTGAGCTACCTGGGTTACGTCTTCCCGTCGACGATCGGTGCGGCCAGTGTGCAGGTGCAGGGCCTGATCATCATCGGCTTCATCGTGTTGTCGGCGGTGTTGGCCAATCAGCGGTTCCGGCTGACGCAGAACATCGTCAACGTCGTGTGCGTGCTCTACGCGCTGGCGATCGCGTTGGTGTTCATCGCCGGCATCGTGCACCTCGCCAAGGGAGCGCCCGCGGAGACCAATCCCACCGATTGGGCGGCATGGGCGCCGTCGGCGGACAACGGCATCAACCTCGCCAACTGGAGCTTCTTCGGCGTCGTCGTGCTCGCACTGCTCGGCGTCGAGGTGCCGCTCAACATGGGCGTCGAGATCAAGGACGAGCGTTCGATCACGCGCTATCTGGTGTGGGGATCGCTCGCGGTGATGCTGGCCTACCTGTTGGCGACGTGGGCCGTGATGGTGACGGTCCCAGCGGCAGAGGGACAGTCGGCTCAGGTGACGGCGCTCGCCACAGCCGTCGGCACGGCGTTGACCGGCTGGCTGGCCAAGCTCGTCGCGATCTTGTTCGCCGCGTTCTTCCTCTTCATCACCGTGGTGTACAACTTCTCCTTCGCTCGGCTGGTGTTCGTCTCCGGACTGGATCAGAAACTGCCCGCCGCGATGGCGAGGGTGAACAAGAACAAGGTGCCCAGCAATGCGGTGTGGGTGCAGACAATTGCCGCGGCGCTGTTCGCGTTGGTGGCGTTCGTCGTGCTGCCGTCGCTTGGGATCGGCGGCGGGAAGCCGATCGACATCCAGACCAAGGTGTACGACGTGCTTCAGGCGGCGGTCACGGTGATCTGGTGCATCTCGATGGTGGTGCTCTTCGTCGACGTCGTGATCATCATCCGGCGCTTCCTGCCCCGCTATGAGGAGACTCGGCTCGCACGGCCAGCCGTGTTCTACACTTGTGCGGTCGTCGGCGGCGTGTCCGCACTGGTCGCCGTGATCGCGACTCTCAGTGGCTCATGGACGCCGTTGATTTCCAACGACTCTGGCGAGATTTCGATCGCCGGTGCGACGATCGCCTACGGTGCGTGGTTCTATCTGGTCGCCGGCATCGCAGTGCTGTCGATGCTGGTCGCGGTGGGCATCTACTGGCTCGGCAACGTCACATCGGCCAAAGCCGCCCGACGACTAGATCATCTGTTTTGATCCCGGCGGGCACGCCGAACGCCGCGAGCCCACCGATCAGCGCCGGGGGTGGGCGCAGCCGACGCGAGAGTGCCGCCGAGAGTCGTTGCGGCGCAACCGAGCACTGGTACGCGCTCTTTATTGCGATCACGATGATGCCGCTCACCAACGCGATCCTGCTGACGTTCAGCGCTCCGCTGTGGATGCCTGTGATCGCGTGGGCGGTGTTGCGCGAGCAAGCCCCGAAGGCAACGTGGGTCGGCGCCGCCATCGGCTTTGTCGGTGTGGTCTTGGCCCGTCCCGTCGGAGGAGCGGTCGCCGGGCACTACGGGGACCGATATGGCCGCAAACCCGTTCTTGTGGCTTCGAACCTTCTCATGGGAGTGACTACCTTTCTTATCGGTCTCCTGCCGACCGCAGCCGAAATCGGTTGGGCCGCGCCGACGATCCTGATTGCGCTGCGGATCCTGCAAGGTTTCGCGCTCGGCGGTCAATGGGGCGGAGCCTCACTGTTGTGGACTGAGAGCGCCCCGCGAGGTCGTCGTGGCTTCTACGGGACCTTTGTGCAGGTCGGGGCGCAGCTGGGACTAATAGCCGGACTGGCAAGCTATTTCGTTCTGTCGCATGTCTTCACTCACCAGCAGATGATGTCGTGGGGATGGCGAATTCCCTTCCTCAGCGGGATCTTCATGGTCGGGATCGGCCTGTACATTCACCGCGCAACCGAAGACACCCCGGTGTTTCGCCGCCTCCAGGCGCAGCGTGCCTCACGCCAGACCGGAACGACGCGAGCCGACTCTGCGCCAATCGTCCGCGTGATCAAGACTCACTGGCGAACCATTCTTCTCGCCGGTGGCGCGTTCGTCCTGCCTAATGCGGTCGCGTTCATCATCGTCTCGGGCGTGCTGAACTACGGGGTTCACACTCTCCAACTCGGCCATGGTGCCGTCCTCGGTGTCATCCTCGCCGCCTGCGTCTGCCCCTTGGTCTGTATCTCGTACTTCGCTCACCTCAGTGATAGGTACGGCCGGCCACGACTGTTTCTGATCGGTGCTATCGGTGTCGCGATTTGGGCGTGGCCTATGTTCGCCCTGATCGACACATCCAACCTGGGCCTTATGTTCCTAGCGCTCGTCGTCTGCTTCGCGGGGCACTCAATGATGTTCGGCCCGCAAGTGGCGCTCTACTCTGAGCTCTTTCCTACAGACGTGCGCTACTCGGGAGCCTCTCTCGGGTATCAGGTCGGTACGGTGTTCGGCGGCGGAATTGCTCCATTCGCGACCGCAGCCCTGCTTGCGGCTACCCACACCACCTGGTCGGTCGCTGGCTACATCACGGTGCTGGCCGTAGTCAGCATCACCTCGATCCCTGCTGCTGAGGGAGTTGGCGAACGAGGGTGCCGAAAAGATGGCATGACGGCTTGGGATGAACCTCGGCTCGGCGCAGTTGACCGAATTCGCGCTGCAGCCGGTCAGACCATCTCGGGCACTCGCAGGTGTGCGACGGCCAACTCGAAGTCGCACTCGTCGAGCACCTCTGCGCGTTGCGTGCGCGGAACCGGGCTGAAAAGCGGTCCGACAGCGAGAATAGCGCTGAACACCAGCAGTAACCTGCCCACAGTGACCGCGCTCTTCCAGGAACAGATTCTGAGACTAGCCGATCAGCTGGCTTGGTTTGCGACCCGGCAAATAGGCAGCTCCGGTACCGCAAATGGGGTTACTGTCGAGTAACAGCTCCGCCCACGTTGAGAGGTCCGCCATGGCCGTCACCGAGCAAGTCAGCGAGCAACAGGCTAGGCAGGTGGCCGAACAGGCGCGGGAGGCGCAGTGGCACCAGCCCAGTTTCGGCAAGGAGTTGTTCCTCGGCCGTTTGCGGTTGGACCTCGTTCATCCGCACCCCACCGGGTCGGCGGAGACTGCGAAGCGTGGCGAGGCGTTCCTGGACAGGCTGCGCGATTTCTGCGACTCGCAGATCGATGCCACTGCGATCGAACGCGACGCGCAGATTCCGGACAAGGTCGTCCGCGGATTGAAGGAACTCGGCGCTTTCGGCATGAAGATTGCCACCGAGTACGGCGGGGTCGGGCTGTCACAGGTGTACTACAACAAGGCACTCGCACTCGTGGGCTCTGTGCATCCCTCGCTGGGCGCGCTGCTTTCCGCGCACCAGTCGATCGGTGTGCCGCAGCCGATCAATATGTTCGGTACCGAGGAGCAGAAGCGAACATGGCTGCCCCGGTGTACCCAGGAGATCAGCGCGTTCCTGCTCACCGAGCCGGACGTGGGCAGCGACCCGGCGCGGTTGCACACCACCGCCACCCCTGATGGCGATGACTACGTGCTGAACGGCGTCAAGTTGTGGACCACCAACGGCGTGATCGCCGATCTGCTGGTGGTGATGGCCAAAGTACCCAAGAGCCAGGGGCACCGGGGTGGGATCACCGCCTTCGTGGTGGAAGCGGACGCACCGGGCATCGTGGTGGCGAACCGCAACGCGTTCATGGGGTTGCGCGGCATCGAAAATGGGCTCACCCGGTTGACCGACGTGCGGGTACCGGCCGCGAACCGGATCGGCCGGGAAGGCGACGGGCTGCGGATCGCGCTGTCCACGCTGAACGTGGGGCGGTTGTCGCTGCCGGCGGTCTGCACCGGGTCGATGAAATGGTGTTTGAAGATCGCCAGGGAGTGGTCTCGCGAGCGGATCCAATGGGGCCGGCCGCTCGGCGAGCATGAAGCGGTGGCTGGGAAGGTCGCGTTCATCGCGGCCAGCACCTACGGGCTGGAGGCGCTGCTCGAGCTTGCCAGTGAGTTGGCCGATGCCGGCCAAACCGACATACGGATAGAGGCGGCGCTGGCCAAGCTCTACGGGTCGGAGATGGCCTGGCTGGTCGCCGACGAGCTGGTGCAGATTCGCGGCGGGCGCGGCTTTGAGACCGCCGAATCGCTTGCCGCCCGCGGTGAACGAGGGGTGCCCGCCGAGCAGGTGCTGCGCGACTTGCGCATCAACCGGATCTTCGAAGGCTCCACCGAGATCATGCATCTGATGATCGCCCGCGAGGCGGTGGACGCGCATCTATCGGTGGCCGGCGACATCATCGACCCGCAGGCCGACACCCGGCGCAAGGTGAAGGCGGCCGCAAAGGCCGGCAAGTTCTATGCCCGCTGGCTGCCGACGCTGGCAACCGGCAAGGGCCAGCTTCCGACGTCGTTCAACGAGTTCGGACCGCTGGCGGGGCATCTGCGCTATGTCGAACGGGCCAGCCGCCGGTTGGCGCGAAGCACCTTCTACGGGATGTCGCGGTGGCAGGGCAGGCTCGAGCACAAGCAGCGGTTCCTGGCGAGGATCGTGGATATCGGCACGGAGTTGTTCGCGATCACCGCGGCCTGCGTCCGGGCACAGCGTGACCGGGCGGACCATACCGCCGTCGAGCTCGCCGACGCGTTCTGCCGCCAGGCCCGGGTTCGGGCCGAGCAGCGGTTCGACCAGCTCTGGCATAACTGCGACGACTCCGACGTCACGTTGGCTCGGGGCGTGCTGGACGATCGCTACACCTGGCTCGAAGAAGGCATTCTCGACCCGTCGATCGAGGGGCCGTGGATCGCTCAGGAGGGCGGCGTCGGCAAGTCCGATGTGCACCGGTCCATACGCTGATCGGGGTCAACGCGGAGCCTGCTTTTTTCGTCATCGTGCCGCCGTCGATGTCGACAACGATCCCGTCTACAGGACGGATGCATAAACCTCTTCGTACTCGGTGACCATGCGCTCCAGGCAGAAATACCTTTCGACATGGGGCCGGCAAGGTGCGCTACCTCGGCGTTTCGGACACTCCGGCGTGGAAGATCGTTGAAGCCAACCTCATCGCACGTTTCCGCGGTTGGTCGGCGTTCATCGGGCTGCAGATCGAGTACTCGCTGCTCCAACGGACCGTCGAACAGGAGCTGGTTCCGATGGCAGGCGAATTAGGCCTCGGGATCACGCCATGGTCACCGCTCGCCGGCGGTGCGCTCAGCGGCAAGTACACACGAAGCAACGCCGGCCAGCACAAGGCTGATCGCGCCGCGTTGGTGGACGGGTTCCTCAACGAGAAGACCTACGACGTTGTCGACGAACTCGACATCATTGCCAAAGCGCACGAGACGACCGTCGCCAGTGTCGCGCTGGCCTGGGTCCACGCGCAGCCGGCGGTGACGTCAATCATCATTGGGGCGCGCAGGCTCTCGCAGTTCGAGGACAACGTCCACGCCCTCGATGTGAACCTCACCGCCGAGGAACTGGCCCGGCTCAACGCTCTCACCGAGCCGACATTCGGGTTCCCGCAGAGCATGCTGACAATGGCCCCGGGCATCACCAACGGCGGAACAACGATCAACGGGGTCTCCGCACCAATCTCCGACTACGTGATGCCTGAAGGCAACCAGCCGTACTGACACCAGCCGGTTATCGCACGCCTCGAGCAGCTCGGAGCAGCTACACCGCTAGATCATCTGTTTCTCGGTCAGCCATCGCATCAGGAACCAGCCGACGAACACCGGCAGCCAGCACGTCAGCACCCGGTAGAGCAGCACCGACGGCACCGCGATCCCGGCGGGCACGCCGAACGCCGCGAGCCCACCGATCAGCGCCGCCTCGACCGCGCCGACACCGCCGGGGGTGGGCGCCGCGGAGGCGAGGGTGCCGCCGATCATCGTCACCACGGTTACGGTCACGAAAGACGTGTTGCCGCCGAACGCCGAGACGCAGGCCCACAAGGCCAGCGCACCGCCGAGAGTCGTTGCGGCGCAACCGAGCACGATGAGCACGAGCCGACGCGGCTCGCCGGCGAGCTCGCGCAGGTCGCGCAGCACTTCCGTGACTCGCGGACCGACGTTCGTCGACACCCACTTCCGCAGCTTCGGCACGACGACGAACGCCGCGACGACCACCAGAATCAAGCCGCCGATCAGAAACAGGATCGTCGCCGACGGGACGAAGTGGGAGAGGTCGGCCGACGCTCCGGCGAACGCACTGAACAGGATCAGCAACGTGAGGTGGGTGACCACCTGCACCGACTGCTGGAGTGTCACCGCGGTGGCGGCGCGCAGCGCGCCGAGGCCGCCCTTCTGCAGGAAACGGACACTCAACGCGAGCCCGCCGACACCCGGCGGGCGTGGTGGTCGCCGCAAAGGTGTTGGCGACCTGCATGAGGGTGAGGTTGCGGAAACTCACCAGGCCGTCGGCGCACGCCCACAGCGCCGCCGCCGCGCCGACGTATGTTCAGCGCCGAGACCGCCAACCCGAGAAGGCCCCACCAATAATTCGCCGTCCTCAGTTCGGCGAAGAATGTCGGCAGCGTGCTGATGAACGGCAACGCGACATAGACCAGCGCGACGAGCAACACCATCTGGATGAGCTGGTTGCGGTTGAACCGCGTGACCGTCTCGGCCTGGATCTCGTCGGCACCGGTTTGCAGCTTCACCTCGTCGCGCGCCGCGACGATCACCCTGCGCGAATCGGGTATGGAGTCCCGGATACGTTTGGGCACAGCGGCTTTCGTCGAGTCGTCCGGACGCCGTTAGAACGTCCGCCTTGCCGAAGACGCCGATCGCTGCACGCACGGCGGTCGGCGGGTCCCACAGCGCGCTCGTCGTCACGAGCAGCTGCGCGATGTCGGACTGCAGCTGCGCATCGGTGGCGCCGTACTCGGCGAGGTCGAAGCCGCCGAACAACGCGACACCGTCATCGATGGTGATCTTCTTGGCGCGCAGATCCCCGTGGGCGATCTGGTGGTCGTGCAGGATCCGCAGCGACCCCCACACGCGGGCCACCAGCGTCGACTCCGCGACCTCGTCAAGCGGGGTGCCGCGGGCGGGTGACTGCGCATACAACGTCCACCCGCGATCGAGCGGGGCGACGGACAGCGGTGCGGTGTTGGCGAGCTCGAGATCACCGATGGCGATGGCCATCAGAGCCCGATGCTCGACGATGCGCCGCATCGACGCCTGGAACGGCGCGGTCTCGCCGCCGCGCATTCGTCACCTTCCGCCACAGCTGGCGCAGCGCCCCGCCGCTGCGCTGATTCGGCCCGTACAGCTCGACATCGGCGATCGAGTCGTCGGCGCATGCTGCGGTCATGATCAACGACCCGGGTCCGGCCGGTCGAACCACATTCAGCCGGGTCACGGTGCATCCGCGCCGGGCCAGCGCCCGCACGGCACCGTCGAGCGGAACCTCCAAAGCCGGCGTGCCTACACCCAACACCACCAAGGCGCCGACGAACCAGCCCACCGCGAGACCCAGCAAAGAGCGCGCCGGGACCACGGCGCTCACGACCAGGTGGATCGGCACGAACGCCAGCAGCAACGCCCACCACCAGCGGCGCCACCGGGCGGGCAGCCAGGACCCGACACGGTAAGCATCGCGGCCAGCATCGCGATCCAGCGCGGGTCGTCGAGGAATTGTGAGAGAAAGGTCTTGGGCTGTTCGACGTCGAAGTGCCAGCGGGGCGCGGCGATGCCGTCGGGTCGGACGGAGAGCGCCAGAAGGGCGACGACGCCTGCCGCCGCATACGCACCGAGCAGAGGCCACTGACGGCCGGCGATCAGGCCGATGAGGATGGCGAACGGCAGCGCCAGGATCGCGACGCCGTAGGCCAGATAGACCAGGGTGGACTGGGTCGGGGTGAGCACGCCGACGATGCCGGAGATCGACTTTTCCAGCGATACCCAGTCATATCGGGTGATCAGCGAGCTGGTGATGACGGCCGCCAGGAACAGCGCCGCGAGCGCGAGCCGGATGATGTCGCTGGTGCGGCGGGTCAACGGCTGCAGCAAGCTGCCTGAAACGGTGACTTCCCGCCCGTCGACTCGCACGCCGACTAGTTAACCGGACGCCCTCAGCCGCCGCGCACGACATTGCGCAGTGGCTCGTGCGGGGTCGCCGTACCGTGGTTCGCAACATGAGTACTTCGCCTTCAACTCAGCAGAGTCGGACCGTCCTTCAGGTTGGGGCGCTGAAGCCGTCGTTGGCGCAGACCCTTCAGGACGACTACGCGGCCTATGTGCTGCCCGACGAAGCTGCTGAGCGCGACGCGTTCCTGTCGTTGCATGGCGGCGAGATCACGGTGGTGGTGACATCGGGAGGTACGAGTGTGGATGCCGGCTTGATGTCGGCGCTGCCGAAGCTGGGCGCCGTCGTGAACTTCGGTGTCGGATACGAGACGATAGATGTGGATGCCGCGGCGGCTCGCGGGGTCGGCGTGAGCAATACGCCCGACGTGCTGACCGACTGCGTGGCGGACACCGCAGTGGGCTTGATGATCGATGTGATGCGGCAGTTCTCGGCGGCCGACCGGTATGTGCGGGCGGGCAGGTGGGCGGTCGACGGGATGTATCCGCTGACGCGCCAGGTGAGCAACACGCGGGTCGGGATCATTGGGCTCGGCCGCATCGGGGGTGCGATTGCAAAGCGGCTCAGCGCTTTTGGCTGCACCATCTCGTACCACAATCGCCACCAGGTCTCCGACTCGGAGTACACCTATGTGTCGTCGCCGGTGGAGTTGGCCCGGCGCGTGGATGTATTGGTCGTCGCGGCGGCGGGTGGCGCGGGTACCCGAAAGCTGGTCAACCGCGGGGTGATCGAGGCGCTGGGTGCGGACGGGTATCTGGTCAACATCGCGCGGGGCAGCGTCGTCGACGAGCAGGCGTTGGTCGAAGCACTGTCGCACGGGCCGGCTCGCGGGAGCGGGTCTCGACGTGTTCGCCGACGAGCCGAAGGTGCCCGAGGAACTGTTGACGATGGACAACGTCGTCGTGCTGCCGCACGTGGGCAGCGGCACGGTACAGACGCGCGCCGCGATGGAGGCGCTGACGCTGCGCAACCTCGAAAGCTTCCTGGCCTCAGGTGAGCTGGTGACACCGGTGCCATGCCGACGACCTGCGTCGGGCGTAGGGCCAGTGGAGCTACCGCAGACACTGCACTCCCAGCTCTATCTGCTCGCCTACGACCGGAAGCGCCGCCGTTTCCGTTTCGATCAAGACAACAGTTGGAGCATCCGCTGGCTCTTCGGTTTCGCGCTGCGTGCCGCGATGCTGACCGACCTGTACCTGAGCGGCTACGTGGGAGACAGGGAAGGCAAGGCCCATCGGCTGAAGACGGCCGGTCATCCCGACCCGGTGCTCGAGCAAGCGTTGGACGGTGTCAGCGGCCAGGAGTGGACCAAGTTGATCGCGTCCGACGGCCGTGATGCCCGCGGTGTCGTGCATGACCAACTCGAAGCCGCAGGATGGATCCTTGGGCGGCGGCGCCGGACGTTCGGCATCCTCCCCGCGGCTCGCCACGGGCTCTACGACGAGGACATGGTCAGTGGATTGGCCGACCGAGTGACAGGGGCACTGGAGAACATTCTCGACGACCGACCAGCAGACCCGCGGCCGCTCGCGCTGGGACTGATCGCCGTCCAGGCGCAGATGCCCGTGGTATTCAGCTTCGTCAAGAACTCGCGGCAGCGAGACGTGCTGCGCGAAATGACCCTTGCCGCAATCGAACCCATTCTGGGATTACATCAGGCGACGCACAACCAATTCTCGGACTATCCCTCGGGCGGAGGTTGGGGCGCTGGCGGCTGCGGGGGCGGAATTTAAGTCGGCCCGTCGAATAGCAGTCCTCGAAGGGCGCGCTCTATCAACGGTTCTGGGCTCTCCTCGATGCCGACGTGAGCGAGATCGCGTCCGATCGTGAGCGTCGCGACGCCGTGCAGCAGCGACCACACGGGTCCGGCGATTGCGCGCGGGTCGCCGTGGGGCAGCAGGTTCGCTTGCTGGCATTCGGCGATGGTGTCGAGCAGGTCGCCGAACGCGAGTAGTCCTGCCTCGAGCACTCGCTGCGTCAGGTCGGCTGCGTCGGCGGCGGTTGCGCTCAGCGGCTCATGTAGCTGCGACGTTCTTCAGTGGACGGATGCTGCGCCCTGAGCAGGCGGCCACGGCATGATCGCTGGGTAGCGCTGGCAGGCGTCACAAATGTTGACGCCTCAGGACGAAGCATGCGCGATCTCACACGTCGACCAAATACCCGATGGCCGCGGCGAACAGCCCGAATGTCGCGTTTGCCCCGCCAGACACGACGAGCTTCTTTCCCGCGCCCACGTAGAGCCTGGCCGGTGAGCCGAATTGATGCCAACGACCGCGCCCCTGAGCAGCGCTGAATTGGCTCAAACCCGATACAAATTGCACTGGCAGAAAAGCGACTGAATCCGCACCCTGGGCCGCGGCTTGAAGGAACTCCACCACGTCGCCGTCCCGTACGGCCAGCCTTCCAGAGACGTGCTCGACAACGAGAAGCTTCCCGGCGGGCACCACAGCCAGTTCGACCAATGCCTCTGGCGGGGCGTTGCCGTTGTTATCGGTGAGGGCCGTGCTGCTGAAGGGTTGAATTGTCATCTGGTGAGTATGTACAGCCGCGGTCTAGGGCGGTCACCTTTTCGTCGAGCCCCCGCAACGACTTAGGCAACATCTGGCCGAACTAGCGGGGGCTGCGGAATGGCACCAATCAACGTATGGCGGAAGGTAGCGTCGCGGCATGCCGCTGCGGTACGTCGATCCCCACCGGAAGCAGAGTCGGATCTATCGCGCCGACATGCGCTTCGGGCGCAGCCGCGCGGGGGGATGGGTTGGCCGCCATATAAGTCCGCGAATCGACCCATGGTTGTACCGCAAAACCCGGGGGCGTTACCCAGCGTCGCTGCCTGTGATCACTAGCGCGCCGCTCGTCACCACGGGTGCCAAGACGGGCCAGCCGCGCGAGGTCCAACTCGCCTACTTCCACGATGGAAGCGATCCGATTCTGATCGCATCCAACTACGGCGGGCCAAAACACCCGCAGTGGTACTACAACTTGAAGGCACATCCTCAATGTGAATTCGGCGACGAGCGATTTGTGGCCGCAGAAGTTACTGATCCTGACGAGCACGTGCGCCTGTTCGCACTCGCCGAGAAGATATACGCCGGATACCGCGACTACCGCGCCAAGACAGCCTCGGTCGGGCGCCAGATCCCCATCTTTCGGCTCAAACCCCGCTAGAGCCAGGGCCGTGTGGCCAGACTCCACGCGACCGCAAGCACCGCGAAGTAGCAGATCTCGAGGCGGCCCTCTAGCCCTCAAGCTGCCCGGTGACGAAGACGCAGTCGGGAATACTGACTGCGTCATCTTCGGGCACCGTGCGTTGGTAGCAGGCAATCACGTCGTGGACATCGACCGCATCAACCTGCCAACCGTGTTGTTGGAGCCAGTCGGCGACTTCGGTGCGTTCCTCCTCGTACCAGAGACCTGGATAGTCGGGCATGTCGTCTCCGCCCTCTATCACGGCACCGCGGAGCTCGTCGTAGAAGGCCTTTAGGCGAGCGGAGTTCTCGGGTCGGTAAAACGCGGCGGTCACCGCGTCGACCGCGATGCGGCTGCCGGTTGCGCTGAGCCCGTGGACCCGATCGAAGAAGAGATCCTGGGCGGCGGCAGGCAGGTATGGCATTAGACCTTCTGCCGACCACGCTGTCGGCTGATTGGGGTCAAAACCCGCTTTGCGCAACGCCTTCGGCCAGTCCTGGCGCAGATCGATCCCGACAGCGACATAGCGGGTGGCCGGTTCAGCGTCGTGGGAGTGCAACGTCTGATCCTTGAACGCCAGCACCTCTGGCTGATCAATCTCATAAACGGCGCTTCCCGCCTTCCACGGCAGCCGCCAGGCTCGAGTGTCCAATCCAGCGGCCAGGATTACGGCTTGCGCGACATCGCCGCTACTCGCGGTGAAAAAGTCGTCCAACCATTTGGTTCGCGACCCGATGAACGCGGCCTGCGCAAGCACCCGCCGCAGTATGTGCGGATGATTCTCCTGCAGCCAGGAGAACAGATTGCTATGGATTACCGAGGAACCGCCGCGGGCAGTCACTTCGTCCAGGAAGAACTGTGCATAGGGGTCGACGAACAGCGGGCGTTCGTGCTCGACTTCCCTGGCCCGCCATTCCGCGCATCCGAGCGCCGTCGCACCAACGCTTTGGGTGATATCCCATGTGTCGTCGTCAGCCCTGGTCATCCCGTCCGGCCTCCTTCAGCGCAGTCCCAGCTACAGCAAAGGTCGCCCATCGACAGGCCGCGCGGAGGAAAACGACAGGAATGGATCGCGGCAGTGATACTGCCGGCGACCGGTCGGGCTCGAACTAAAGACAGCACCTAATCGCAAGCGCACATTCTGTGCCGGCAAGGCGAACGTCTACGCCACAGCGAACGCCACCAATCAGCAGATCTGCGCCATCAGACTTGTGCGAGAACTTCGGCCAACTCGTCGGGCCGCGAAACCTGCATCATGTGGCCGGCTGGCAATCGAACGACGTGATCGGCCTTTGGCGCACTCGCTTCTTGGCCCGCTAGCGAGCCTTCCGTTTCACGAAGGCCAATCACGTATGTTGTCGGATGTGACCGCTTCGGCGCCGTGCTTGGAGCGATGCAGGACGAATAGGATTGCAGCACAAAGCGCGAGAGCAACTTTTGAGCGCTGTCCCGATCTAAATCGGCACAGAACGTCTGCCATGCGAGGTCGAAATCGTTCGTGATCTCCAACGCGCGATCATCTCGCCGGACGAACACGAGAGGAAGCACATCCCCCATCAAGTTCAACGCCGACTGGCCGCGTTCCGGCCAGAACGCGGAGAGATAGACGGTGTGCCGCACCTTCGGGTGATCGGCCAATTCGGTGATAACCATTCCGCTATAGGAATGGCCCACCAGCACGACGGGCGCGTCCATGGCGTCGAGCATCCGTCGCACGCACTGTGCATCGGTGGTGAGGTCGCCCAGCGACGCCGGATCGGTGCCCGTGCTCGGTAGTTGTTTAACAACATGTGTGCGGTGCCCAGCGCCATCCAAGTGCTTCGCCACTTCGTCCCAAACCCAGCCGACGCCGAACGCGCCGTGGACTAACAGATAGTCGCTCATTTCGGCATTCTTACCGGTCACAGCTCTGTTCGCCAGCGCACAAGTGACAGCGAACGCAACATTCTCGCAGAACTGTGGCGTGTAGATCTGCCTTCCACGCAAGCCAGTCGGCCCTGGCGGCGGCGTTTACGGAACCGGACCAGCTGCTCGATTGATGCTCGACACGTTGCGTCGTGGATACCCACTTGCTTGCCTTGGGGATAGCCAAATCTTGCCTCTCAGAAGACAAATCTGGCTTCTGGGCGATTACAGAAGCACCCTTGACCATGGAGCATTTTCCTCACCAGACCCGGAGAGGAATCGACGATGAGCGGATCAACCCACCCCAAACTGAACCGCTTCAAGTACGCAGCGATGCTCCTCGGCGCCCTGGCCGTTGCGGCCTTCCCGTCCGTCGGATTTGCCGCTGTCGCAAGCGCCGAAAAAGTATGGGACATCGAGACCTACGACTACTGCATGGAGCAGATAAGGGCGCATTACCAGAGGGGCGAGATCACTCTCCAGGAGCTAACGGAGGACGCGAGAACTTGCTGCGAATCTAACGACGGAGTCTGGAACGCTGCCACGCAAGACTGCCAGGCCCCACCCGGTAACTCCCAGGGCTCACGGCAGCTTCCGGGCAACGTTCACATCCCGACCGACATCGCCACCGCACCACTGACTAAAGCACCGCCACGGCCGATTCAGGTTCCAGCTGACATCGTCACCGCAACGGGGGTGAGCCAAGCGCCTGCCTGACGCGAGCGGCGGATCTGCCGTCGCTCACGCGACTACCAGGACAACGAAATAGCAGACCTGATGCCTAGCTTTCTGCGTCCTACAGGGGGTTCGTGCCATACTCTGCCGCGTGGCCACGGACAGTTCGGCCCTGGTGTTGCTACACGGTCTCACTATGTCTAGCGAAAGTGCGTGGCGAGAAGTGGTTCCACTTCTCGCCGACCATCACCAGGTTCATGCACCTAACGCGCTAGGACATCGCGGTGGGCCTTCAGTGCAGCGCCGCCCCGTCACAATGAGCGATGTGGTTGATGCGGCGGAGCATTACCTCGACGAGCAACGGCCTTGATCGACCGCATCTCGCTGGCAACTCCTTGGGTGCCTTTATGGCTATTGAGTTGGCCCGGCGCGGACGGGCGGCAACGGTGTGTGCCCTGGCCCCTCCCGGCCTGTGGTCCCCAGGGGATGGTTTACAAGCTCGTGCCATGGACCCGAGGGGCCGAGCGTCGGGCCACCTAATGCGACCTGTTCTCCCGCTGATGTTCAGAGCGGCCTCTGTGCGCAGATTCGCAATGCGCGACTTGGCCGTCCATGGGGATCAACTGACCCCGGCCCAAGCGGTCGACATCGTCGACGACTCACTCGCCTGCGCAGTGTTTGATGACCTTTCGGCGGACGAATGGCATATCGCGCCGCTGGACCCGTTGCCGTGCCCAATTACTGTCGTATGGTCGGAGAAAGACAGGGTGCTTCCAATGGCGGAATTCGCCAGCGCACTCTCGGAGCGCCTGCCCCGCGCGACATTTGAGGTGCTGGCCGGAGTCGGACACGTTCCCATGATCGATGACCCTGGCCTCGTAGCGCCCACCATCCTCGCCGTTACAAGCGCTGCGAAGCAGTAGTACCCGCGGACTCCGCTTGGGTCCTCGTGACAGCAAGGGCAGCCGATTCGCTGATGTTGACCGGAAGCGGACAGGTCCGAGGCCGGCATCTACCAGATCCGCCACGGCGAAAACGTGCGGTCGCAAACCTTTCACACCGACCTGGCCGGACGGGGCGCGCTTCTCGGAACGCACCGCGACCCGCCTGGCCGGGTGAGGGTGTAGCGCCTTAACAGGTTCCTCTGTGGGTGCAGAACTGGAAGCCGGCGACGTCGTATTGGCTCACGGCGTGCAGGCTGTTGGCATGGGCCAGTGACGGCGTGCCGTCGCTTCCGGCGTAGTGGGTCTCCGCATTCTCGAACCCGGCGGTGCCGAAGCCCGCCGGCGATGTCACGCCGGGTTGGGTGACGTTGGCGTGCTGGTTCGGCTGGCCGGTGGGGTTGGGATTGGTGGGTTGTGTGGGTTGTCGGCAAGGACGACGCCGACGGGCGACAGCGCGACGAACGCGGTTACCAAGGCTGGCACGATGATGGCGCGTTTCATGACATTCCCCTATCTTCAGTTACATTCTGGACACGATGGAGCGGCTCAACCGGTTCACGTTGGAAAGCAATTTTTTGTGATTGGCGTTAAGTGACGCGCCAAATTTCTTGGGGCACTTCGTTAATTGACGCGGAACCTTGCCCGGGTCGTAACTCTCAGCGTCCTTTCAGCGACCGTACAATTTACGATTCCGTCCGTGAATAAGCGTCTACGCGACACTCGGCGGCCGATCGGCAGCGTGTACATAGTTGCGCAACACGTGATCGTGCCCACGCCACAGCAAGGGCAACAGTATGGCTGATTACTGGCCCTCCAAGCCGGGTGTCGGGCTTAGCCTTGGTGTCATGTCGCGGCGCAAGACTTATACGGGTTACAGCATCGGTTGCGCAGTCGTGTGGGCTGTGATTCTGAGTGTTGTTGCAGTTGCGTACCCTAACCGCCTGCACACCTTCCTTTTGATCGGCGCCGGGTGGTGGATCGGATGGACTTCAGCGACGATTGCACGGTCGGTTTATCCGCCGCCCAACTAAAGCTCCCCGCGACGTAGGCCCCGTGGGCGACCTGAACGTAACTGCCAGCCTTGGGCAGAAGACCGGCTGACCAACAGAGGCGACTTCCGCCAACTCCCTCGCGACCACAAGGATGACGATTTAGCAGATTTGCCCAGCCACACACGAGGCTGTCCGCTGAGCGGGTCCACGATAAAGGGATGGAAGAGCATCCGCCGCCGCCACCAGGCCAGCCCGGTTACGGCACACCGCCGGACACCCCGACATCGAAGGGTTCCGGACTGAGCCGCGTCCGTCTGCGCAACCCGCTGTCGTTAGTCCTGATCGCGGTGATCGTGATCGGCTTAGTCGCCGCCGGCCTGCTCGCCAGTGAGCTGTACGCCCGTCACCGCGCCGAGAGCGTGGTGGCCGCCGCCACCGAATGCGTGGTGCAGGATAAGGCGAGTGTGTCGTTCGGCGCGACGCCGCTTCTGCTTGAGCTCGCGACCGGCCACTACAGGAACATCTCGATCCACACAGCCGGCAATCGGATCGGCAATGCCCGAGGCATGAAGGCCGACGTGCGGATCGACGATGTCCGGCTGGATGGCGACGCCGACGCCATGGGCACCGTGGGATCTCTGGACGCCATGGTCACCTGGTCTGCCGACGGCATGAAGCAGACCATCCAGGAAGCGATCCCGCTGTTGCGTGGCTTGGTCACCGGGGTCCAGACCAACCCTGACGACGGCACCATCAAACTGCAGGGCAACCTGGGCAGTCTCACCAGCAAGCCGCAGGTTACAGACGGACGAGTGGCGCTGCAGGTGGTCGATGTCACCGGGCTGGGTTTGTTGCTGCCCAGCGAGATGGTGCAGTCAGCGCTAGACGCGTTCACCACTCATCTCACCGAGAATTATCCGGTCGATATCCATGCCGACAGCGTGCAGATCACCGATGACGGTGTGACAGCACATTATTCGACCCGAAACACGTCGATCCCGCAGGGCCGCCAGGGCAACCAACGGAACAAGGACAACCAGGACCCCTGCTTCGCAGGGGTATAGGCCGCCGAGCATGGAGCAGGGGGGCGAAGCCGGCGAGCGCCTACGCGACCGCAAGGACATCAAAGTCGCAGACCTTGAGACATCAACGGCTGATTTGCGCGCTACGATCCAGCTTCAGATCGGCGGGGAGTTGAGGAAGACATAAAGGGCTGAAATCTTGTCGTCACGGGTAATGATGATGTCGATACCCGTGTATCGCGGCGGTTCGCCTGCGGGTCCAGAACCCCAGTCAACACGTCCGCCATCCTGTACCACTATCGGCGCGTTATGTGGGGTGTAAACATAGCTGGGGTGGCTGGCGCGCAACTCACCGCAGATTCTGTCGAGTGCGTCGTGCCCGTGGTACTGGCCGACTGCCAGGTTGACCACGCAATCTTCTGTGTATAGCTCCTCGATAGCGGAGCGTCGGCGTTCGGGGTCGCCTTCACCAAAGACTTCCTGCAGATTACGCAGCAATAGCATTTCGATGATGTTCGACATGATGATCATGCTCGCAGGCCGTATACGCTGCGATCCATTCGGGCAACGTCTACGCGACAGCGAACGCAACATTCTCACAGAACTGTGGCAGCGTGGACCTGACTTCCATGCAAGCGACTCGGCCCTGGCGGTGGCGCTCATGGGACCGGACCAGTCTGCTTAATTGATGCTCGATACAGGTGGGTCGCAGCCATCCACTTGCTTGCCCGGCGGATAGCTAAATCTTCCTTCTCGCAAGACAAATCTGGCTTCTGGGCGATTACAGAAGCACGCCTTGACCATGGAGCATTTTCCTCACCAGACCACAGAGGGAATCCACGATGACCGAGCCAACCCGCCCCAAAGTGCACCGCTTCAAGTACGGAGCGATGCTCCTTGGCGCCCTGGCCGTGGCCGCGACCCCGCTCGCTTATCCCGCCATTGCAACCGCCGCAGACGAATGGGATATCGGGATTTACGACCGTTGCATTCAAGAGCAAGGAGATAGCACTATTGCACAGCATTTTTGCTGCGACCGTTCCGGCGGAGTTTGGATTCCGCGCAAAGTGGCCGACAACAACAGCGGTAAGTGCGTTGCCCCACCGGCGAATCCAGCCTCATCGCAGCCGCAAGGGACACCCAACAGTGGGCCGCGGAGCGCACCGCCCACTGCCATCAACCCAGCGCCATAGCCAGCGCACCGAGCCGGTAGCGAGCGGTCGGCCGGCCACCTGTGGGGATCTAGGGTCGCGGGCCGAGGGGAGAGATGAGGTCAGACAGGCCACCGTCTACGCGACCGCGTGGACTACGCATTGGCTGAACTCGCGGGGCGGGTAATTCGGCGCAGCGCGCATCTAACTCACGATGACCAGACTGGCCTTCGAGTCATGTCAATAGCCTGGGTGGCGGTCTGACCCTGCAAGGAGGAGATCGAAAACACGCAGCGCGCCGAAGCGAGTGATTAATGAGCCGATCAAGGCGATGGCGGCGCCTGCACCGGCGACATACAGAGCGATGCCGAGGGGGGCGACCACCCCCGGCTGGGTCATGTCGGGCATCCACTGGCGTCGACTGGGTACAGCGTGCGAGAACCCTTGCCCGCAGCCAGGTAGGCAATCCAGGCTCCGGCACCGATCGAGCCCGATACCGGCAGAATCCAGGTATCGGCATTTCGCTGGCTAACCCAGTAGGCGCTTACCGCGATACCTAGGGCGGCTGCGATTAACCCCCATCCGCCGTGCCGAATGAGCGTGTTGCTTCTGACTGTCCCGAATACATCCACCGGTTCGGTGATCGGCAAAAACGTTGATATTGCCATTGTGGTGGCGCCGATAATTGCTACTCCCAGGCCGAGCGGATTTCCGGCCCCCGAAGTCTCGATGGCGGTCTATCTTAGCGACGAGTTAGCTAACAACGCCGATTTTCCGAGACAACCGCCGAATCGGCCTCAGTCCACGCGACCGCGTGGACTGCAAACTGGCGGAACTGGGCGCCGATGCGGGGCGCTCGCAGGGGCGGGCGAAGGTTGGGTTCCGGAATCCGCCCGCGCGCTGACTCCGGTAGCCGTTCAGCTGCGACTGGTGGTGGCCGGGGCGAGGCGGGACATCCCGCGCAGGATCCAGGGTGTCCGCCTGGCCACCACCTCAGCGGCGCGGTCCGACCGGCGCATCGCGGACCGAGGGCCGGGGGTCGGCGTTGATACCAGTGCCGCCTCGGCCGATCCCGCCCGCGGGCCCTGGCGATCGACCGCCAGGAGTTGCCAGATGCCGGGCACGCCACGCAGCTCGACGCTGCCGCGATCCTCGAACCCCGTGCCCGAGCCGACGACCAAGTCACGAACAGTGCGCGAGACGAGGATTTCCCCGGCGCCGGCCTGGCCGACGATCCGCGCGGCGATGTGTACTGCGATCCCACCGATGTCAGCGTCCAGCAGTTCGCACTCACCGATGTGGATGCCAGCGCGGAGCTGGATGCCCAACGTCTCGGCGTCAGTGCACAGGGCCTCGGCGCAGCGGATGGCCTGCGTCGGGCCGTCGAACGTGGTGAGGTGGCCGTCGCCGGTGCTCTTGACCACCGTGCCGCCGAATCGTTCCGTGAGATCGGCGGTGATCTCACCAAGGCGGTGAAGCACCGCACGCCACCGCTCGTCGCCGGTCGCCGCGGCGCGTTGGGTCGAGGCGACCATGTCGGTGAACAATACGGTGCGCAGGGCGCGATGCGACTGCGACGGCGCGGCATGGCTGCCGGTGAGGAACTCCTCGATCGTGGGCGTGATCGTGTCGGGATCGGTGAACCAGGGCGCGTGGTCGGTGCCGTCTACCTCAAGCAACCGTGCGCCGGGAATGTGGTCGGCCAAGTACCGGCCGCCCTGCACCGGCACAACGTCGCCGCGGGAATGAATGACGAGCGTTGGCGCGGTGATGGTCGGCAGGATCGGCCGGACGTCCATCCGGAACACGGCTTCGATTGTCGCTCGCGCCATGCCCGGGCTGGCGCTCATGCGCTCCAACATTCCAAGCTGGCGCATCGACCGCACCGACGGCAGCAGACTTTTGAGTGCCGCACCGCTGCCCCACGCCGAGCGGATGGCGCGGCCGAATCCCTGCCAGCGGGCGATCTGCTCCGTCGACGGCGTGTAATCCTCACCCACCTCGGGGACCATGCGCGCCCGTAGCTCGGCCGGGTCACGGTCGACGTCGTCCCACCCCGGCGAAGCCGGCGAATGGTCCCGTGCCGGTAAGGATCAACGCCCGCGTTCGCTCCGGTCGTGTTGCCGCGAACACGATAGTGGCCGGGCCGCCCTCGCTCACACCGAAAAGCACCGCTCTTTCGAAGCCGACAGCGTCCATGACGGCCTCGATCTCGGCCGCTCGATCATCCAGCGTCCGAACTTGCGGGACCGGGTCCGACAGCCCGACCCCGGCCTTGTCGAACAGGACGACGCGACAGAACGTGGACAGCTGCTCCATGAAGGCCTCGAACTCAGGCATGGTCCAGAACAGCTCGACGTGGCTGACGAACGACCCTGCGTACACAAGCTCGACAGGCCCGTCGCCGAACACCTGATACGCCAGGCTGAGATCGCCGCACGATGCGTACGAGGTGTCCGGCACGGCATTGAGCGTAATTGACGCGGGCGCTACCACTCCGACTTTCGGGCAGTCGCATGGCGCTATCGGAGATATTGCGCCAAAGTCCGGGCAAGAGATCAGTCACATGTCGGCCGGTGTCATCGCCACCAACCGGCTCCGCCGCCGCGACCGCTTATGCAGCTTGTCCAACAACTCCACCAGACGGCCCAATCGCGACCCCGCGAGGACGGTAAGGGTCCTGGCGACTGCAAGGGCTGCAAACTAGCGGAACTGGCGAGGTCCGCGCACAGCGGGGCGAAGGTTGGGTTTCAGAATTTCTCCCCGAGCGCACCTCGGAGCGCGCTGACTCCGGTTAGCTGTTCAGCTGGCGGGGCGACCGGTGGCCGGGGCGAGGCGGGCCATCCCGCGGAGGATCCACGGTGTCCGCCTGGCCATCACCGCCACGGCGCGGTCCGACCGGCGCATCCCGGTCCGAGGGCCGGGGGTGGGCGTCGACGCGCAGCGCGGGATTGGTGCTGTCACCGCGCCCACACCGCATCGAGTTCGACGGGTCGCTCGCGAAACGCGCCGATGGAACGGAATACCACTCCCTCGGGGCGCAACGTCGCCGCCGACGCAGGCACCAGTGCGATGCCGATGCCGGACCGCACCAGCACCAGCATGGTGTGCACCTGTGTCACGGTCTGTACGTATCGCGGTGTCGCGCCTGCGATTGTGAATATACTGACAGCCGTTCGGCGGCCCGCCCGAAGTGCAATTCTTCGGCCACTGCGACGAAACAGGACAGCCGGGCCAGCGACAACACCGATGCACTCCTAGCATCACTAACGCGCTGTGCGTTGCGATCGTGCATTAGTGCAGTCGCGACGCGAACCCCCAGTCGGGTATGGCGGGAATCCGCAACCGGGTAGCTTGGCGAACATCGCAGAAAAGGCAATGCGCTTGGCAGGCGCTGAACATGGGCAGCCGCACCGAGGGTTGACCGAAGAGCGATACCGCCAACTTGTGGAGAACAGTCCCGACGGGATCTGTGTGCACCGGGATGGGCGGATTCTCTACGTCAACACCGCAGGTGTGCGGATGATGCTTGCCCACTCGAGCGAGGACCTCGTCGGCCGTTCCATCTCCGACTTCGTGGCCGCCGAATCGATACCGCAGATGGAAGCCGGCCTCGCCGCTCTTCGCGAAGTCGGCGACTGCTCGCCGTCATACCCCGCGCAGATGATTCGCGCCGACGGAACTCCGTTGGCCGTCGAAGTCATATCGGTGTTGACGATGTGGGCGGACGAGCTTGCATACCAGGTCATCACCCGCGACATCACCGCACGACATGCCGCGGACTCCGCACTGAAATACCAGGCTGCCCTGGTCAACCACGTCAGCGACGCCATTATCGGGACCACCGCGCGGGGCGTGATCACCAGCTGGAATCCGGCTGCCGAGGCGATCTACGGCCGGTCCGCAGGCGAGGTGCTCGGTCTGCCGATTGCGAGCGTCGTCGGCGCCGCGCTGGACCCGGTATCGATCGTCGCGTCGGGCGGCATCGTGCACAGCACCCATCGCTCGGCCGACGGCGCGATTCTGAACGTGCGCGTGTCTGCCGCCGAGATGGACAACGGTTACGTTTTCGTCTGCTGCGACCTGACCGCCCTGCAACGCGCCGAACAGCATTTCGAAGCGGTGGTCGCATCGATGGTCGAAGGCATCATCGTCTTGGACAAGGACGGGCGCATCAAGTCGATCAACCCGGCGGCGGTCCAGATCATGGGTACCGGACCCGAGTACTTGGGCGGCGACTTCTTCGCGATCACCGGGCAATTCCCGTTCTACGACTACGAGGGTGTGAACATTCCGCCCGACGTGCGCCCCGCCCTTGTCGTGCTCAGCACCGGGGTCCCGTTCTTCAATCAGGTGTTCGGCTTCGACCGGATCGACGGCCAACGCGCGTGGCTGATGTCCAGCTGCCGCCTGCTCAATCCCGACATGCCGGGGCAGTCCGACCTGCTGATGTCGTTCACCGACATCACGAGTGAACGTGTTGCCGCCGACAAGGTGCTTTTCTATGCCTCGCACGACGCGCTGACGAAGCTGCCGAACAGGGCCTCGGTATTGCGCAAGATCAACAGGGCCCTGGCGACGGCTTCTCAGCCCGACCGGCTTCGCGCCGTGCTGTTCATCGACATCGACGAACTCAAAACGGTGAACGACACCTTGGGTCACACAGCAGGCGACGACCTGCTGCGAGCTGCTGCGCGATGTCTGCGTCGAGTTGCGGTCGACGATGTGGTGGGGCGGCTGGGTGGCGACGAGTTCGTGGTGCTCGTGTGCCGTGACGTCACACGGTCCGATCTCAACGAGATGGTCGAGATGCTGCGCGTCGCGTTGACTATGCCTGCGGAGATCGGTGCGTCGAACGCGGCGATCCGCGCCAGCATCGGGGTGGTCGAGGTCCGTCCTGACGAACAGCGCACAGCCGACGAGCTTCTGCGCGACGCGGACCTGGCGATGTACGAGGTCAAACGCGCGCGACGCAGCCAACGGATTTAGGCAGCGCGCAGCGGCCGGAAGAATGCACGAATGTCCTCGACAAGGAGCTCGGGTTCCTCCGCCGGCGCGAAGTGGCCGCCGCTCGGCATTCGCGTCCAATGGGTGAGGTTCGCATAACGCTCGGCGACCGACCTCGGGACGTGAGACAGCTCGCGCGGAAACACCGCAATCCCGGTCGGCGCCTGCAACGTCGGCTTCCGGTCGTGCGACGGCCGCCACGGCTGGCGAAACGAATCCGCGTAGAACTGCAGTGAACTCGACACGGTTCCGGTGAGCCAGTAGAGCGCGAAGCTGGTGATCAGCTCGTCTTTGGTGAATCGGCGTTCGACGTCCCCGTCGCAGTCGCTCCACGACGTGCGCCGTTGAAGCATCCACGAGGCGAGACCGATCGGCGAGTCTTGCAGCGCCCACGCAATTGTCTGCGGTTCAAGCATGTGAATCAGGAAGTGCGTCATGTTCGACATCGGATCGCGTTGCCGATCAAAGTCTTCGACCTCGTCCGCGTCGAAGTCGTCGCGGCCGAAGACCGCGGACGGGTCGAGAAGCGATGGGTAGCTGAGGTGGGCACCGATCAGGCGATCGGCGTGAGCATGGGCGAGTTGGGCGCTGACGAATGCCCCCGAATCGCCACCGTGCGCACCGAAGCTTTGGTAGCCCAGCTCGGCCATCAACCGAACCCACAACGGGGCTGTCTCTCGCCAGCCGATCCCGCCCAGCGCTGGTGACGAGAAGACCGAGCCTGGTAGCGACGGGACGACGACGTCGAATCCGTCCTCGGGATCACCGCCGAACCGCTCCGGATGTGCCAGCGGCTCAATCACTTTCGCGAAGTCCCAGAATGTCCACGGCCAGCCGTGCGTCAGAATCAGGGGGAGGGGTGCACTCCCGGACCCGCGTTCGTGCAACACGTGAAGCGTGACTCCGCCGACGTCGCCGCGAAGATGCGTCCATTGATTCATCGCGGCTTCGTGCGCACGCCAGTCGTAGTGCTCGATCCAATATTCGGCGAGCTCGTGCAAGTAGCCGCCCGCCACGCCGTATGCCCAACTCGACGCGTCGGGGACATCGGCCCACACGGTGTTGCGCAGCCGCGCATCGAGCAGTTCGACACGCTCCTCGGGTATGTCGATTCGGAACGGCTTCAGCGCCATTGTCCACCGATCCGCGGGATCACCCTCGATCCCAACGAACGTCGGGCACCGTCGGTGAGACGCCCTCGGGCGGCGTCAGGTCGAGCAGCCCCGCGAGCATCTGGACATGAAGACCGGTGGTGAGCTGAGCGTCGGCGACGTCGGTAGGCATCCGACCCTGGGCGACGAACATCGAGAACAGCTTGGCCATGATGGCCGCCAACCGGTAGGCGCCGAAGACGAGGAACCAGTGCAGGTCGGTCGCGGTGTTCCCGGTCAACTCCTCCCACAGGTCGACGAATTCGTCGTGTGTGCCGATGCCGTCGAGGTGCACGCTCTCCTGCGGGGTCATCAGGATCCACCACGCGAGGTCCGCCTGCGGCCCGGCCAGCGAGACGAGATCCCAGTCGAGCAGTCCGACGGGCGTGTAGTCGCGATAGATGACGTTCGGGAGTCGGCTGTCACCCCACGAAAGTGCTGTCGCCGCAGGCTGATTCGCTGCCAACCACCCCTGTGCTTCCTCGGTCAGCGGCACGGGCCGTGCCGGGTTGGCCCAACGCATCGAACGTATCCAGAAATCGAGGCAGTCTCCGACACCGTCGGCCGTGGCGCCCGTTCGCAGGAACTCGAAACGGCCACCGTCCACACTGTGTATCTCGGCGAGCAGGCCGACGGTGCTCTCCCACAGTCGTCGCCGCTGCGCGGGTGACGCGTCGACAACGAACCCCTCGGTCCCCCATGACGGATTGTCGGTGGGTATCGCGCCGTCGATCTTTTCCATGACGAAGAATTCGGTCCCGACGATCGATGTGTCGCGTTCGTAGCCGATGACGGCTGGCGTGGGAATCGTGGGCACGGCCATCATCGCCTCGTACATGCGGTAGTGCATGGACAGGTCGTAGTCCAGATACAGCGGGTCGGGCGTCGCCAGCCGCGCGACCAATCCCTCTGTCGTTCCGTCGGATCGGCTCACGTCGAACAACAGCGTCTCATTCGCGACGCCGGTACCACCTGGGGTGGAGAGCTCGCCGACCGTCAAAGTCTTGTCGCCCAGACGGCTTCGTAACCAGCCCTGCAGGCCTGAACGAACGTCGTCCAGTGCCCGATCCTGCTCCTTGAGCTGAGCCCAACCGCCACCCGCGCCGTCGGTCATCAGCTAGCCGGTTCGACGTAAAAGGGCTCGGGTGCAAGCTGATTGAGCCGGTCGGATCTTTCGCAGTAGAAGTAGCCAGTCTCGCCGTCCCAGTCGCAGCGCCCGTGGTCGAGCACGTACATCAGGCCCATCCCGTCCAGGTCCTTGCCGATCGCAAGGCTGCGCTGCATCGAGGTCCACAGCGTCCGCTGACAGTGCAACTCGACGTCGAGTGCACCACCGGAGTACTCGAGGCGCACGGGAAGGATCTCGCCGCCGTAGCGGAGTTCTTTCAGTCGGGGTGCGGTCAAAACCCTGGCGTGCTCGAACTTTCCGTCGACGAAGACGTAACCTCCCTCAAGGGTGATGTGACCGTCGGCGGCGTAGTACCGGGAGAAACCCCAGCCCTTCCCGCTCGGGTAAGGGCAGCCGACGATGATGTGTCCGCCCCAGTCCATGTACAGCGAGTGATCGCGCGCACCCCGTGAATGGTCTCGCCAGCCGTACCCGTCGAAGGGGACCTCGTCTCCTGAGGGGAGGGTGACCGTACCGGTCGCGTGCACCAGTTGCTCGTAGTGTTCGCTCGCCCAATCGATGCGAATCCATATCGCCCGCACCGGATTCCAGGGCGGCAGCCGTCCGAGCGTCCCACGCCGGTGTGAGGCATTCGATGTCGAGTTCGGCGGCGAACGGCTTGCCCGGCCCGTCGCGGGTGGTGCCGGCGAGCATCTCGGCTACGGGCGTGTACAGGCCGAAGCCGTCGAACGACACGTGCCAGCGCCGCCAGGGCGTGGTCTGCCGGAACTCGAGCCCAGGTCCGGCGGGACGGCGCTCCGGCGCGGTGTGGTGATACGCGCGCAGCGACAGGGCCCCGTCCTCGCCGGGCAACATAACGAGGACACGGTCCTCCCACATCGTCCACTTCCCAGGGACAGTGCCCAGGTGCAGCCACATCGAGATGTCGGCATGCGGGTCGTAGAGGGCGAACAGCAAGTTCTCTGACCAGTTCGGGATGTCCGGGCATTCGTCGACGATGAAGTCGCGCTCATCGGCCAGCCCCGACGACATGTCGACCGTGGTGTGCACATTCGAAGGCTAATTGACGGAGCTATCGGCGTGGGCCGAAAAGAAGTCAGGATGCCGCCGAGCGTCGACGGCGCACTGGGCCGGGCTCGGGCGGACGGATTGCGTCCATCGCTTGAGCCAATTTCGGGTAGACGATCGCCGGGCCGAGCCACCTGGCCACGAATCGGCGGAGCTCGATGCCGTCCCGCGGCGGCTGTCCTGGATCGACGAGTATCGAGTGCAGCGTGCGAAGGCCGAGTTCGGCCAAGTCGTCGAGTGCGGCCTCGTCGTAACCGTGTTTCTCCCAGTCGACGTCGAAACGGTGGAGCATCGACCGTCCGAACGTCATCGCGGTGTCGGACGTCAACGTCACAGTCGAGCCCTCCTGAGTGCGACTGCTGAGAAGATGCTCGATTTGGCGGTCTGCCGCTAGGGATTCCGCAGCGAAGGCCACACCCTCCACCATCGCCGCCGCGGGTTCGGTGAGTCCGCCGATGTGTTCAGTGAGCTGATCGAGAAACCCGTTGGCTGAGCGCATCGCGCAGACAACCAGCAGCGACTCGGAGCTCGGGAAGTAGCGATACACGGTCTGCCGGGTGACACCCAGGGCGCGTGCGACGTCCGCTATCCGCAGCGAGGCCCCGCGTTCGACGATGATCGCTTCGGCGGCGTCGATGATGCGGTCGATCGCTTCCTCATCGGTTGCGGGCGCATTTCCTGACCAGCCGTGGCTACGCACGAGCGAACTCGATCGGCAGCACCGTCGGCCCACTCAGCCCTAGCATCGGCTTCCACGGCGCCGGACCGGTGCGGACCGGTTCGGGCATCCTGCGAGCAAGCACCTTCAGCGCTTCGGCAAGCTCCTTGCGTGCCAAGTTCGCTCCCAGGCAGTAATGGACGCCGCCTCCGAAGGTCAGCACCGCTGGCGCCCCTTCGCGCGTGATGTCGAAGCGGTCGGGATCGTCGTAGACGGCGGGATCGCGATTGGCTGCAAAGGTATTCACGACAACGAACGTGCCGGCCGGCAAGGTGACACCGGCGAACTCCGTGTCTTCGGACACGGCTCGTAGCGTTCCGCACGCAATAGGCGAGTGGCGCATCGATTCCTCGACCGCTTGCGGCGCCAGCTCGGGATGATCTCCGAGCAGTGCCCACTGCTCCGGGTGATCGCAGAAGACGTCGACCGAAGCGGCAACCTGATTGCGAGTGGTGTCCGTCCCCGCCAGCAGCAGGCCGCCCGCGAGCATGCGCAGTTCGTCGGCGTTCAGTCGGTCGCCGTCCTCCTCCACCCGGATGAGGTCCGACAACAGGTCGTCGGTGAGGGTGTGTCGCCGACGGGCGACCATGTCGTCGACGTAGTCGTCGAGCTCGCCCCACGAATACATGACGCGGTCCTGATCGATGCCGTTGGGATCGAAGCTGAAGGCCGCGAAGATCTCGTCGGCCCAAAGCGCGAACTGTTGCCAGTCCTCCTTTGGGGCGCCGAGCAATGCGCAGATGATCGGAACAGGATATGGCCGGGCGATATCGGCGACGATGTCGCAACGGCTTTCAGCGGCGACACGATCGACCAGTTCGTTGAGCACCTCGACAATCGTGTCGTGCAGCCGCGCGCTCGCCCGCGGGGTGAACGCCTTCGACACCAGGCTGCGCAACCGCTGATGGGCATCGCCATCGAGACCCAACAGGCTGGTGACGATCTTGTCCCAGAGCGGTCCCGATGTGATTCCGTGGGCCGCCAGAGTCATGCCCGGTGGAATCCGGAATCGCGGGTCACGCAGAACGGTCCGCACCAGCTCGTGTGACAGGATCTCGGGTCCGTACGGCCCCAACGCAATCGGGGCCTGTTGTTGCGCCGCCCGAATCCGCGGGTAGACGTCCGCGGGAGTCTCCGAGAACTCGTACGTCAGGGTCGGCAATCCGGCATCGAAGATGCTGGGACAGAGCATATTGGTCGTCATTGACCCTCCTCATCCCGCAGAAGCCTTTGTGACACTATCCAAAGAATGTATGGCCAAGCTCATGTTGAGGTCAACAAACGGTGGTAAAAATCCCGGGCCGCCATACGCAGGATTGAAAGTGTCTCGCCATGCCACTGCCAGCGGGGGCTGATCGCCTCGAGCCAGTTGGGTCAGTCCTGCTGGAGTCGGCCGTCGATGCGCCGCCACAGGTTTTCGGGGTTGCCGCCAGCGATTGCGTTGGGCAGCAATGACTTCGGTAGGCCCTGGTAGCAGACGGGCCGTAGATAGCGTTCGATCGCGCGCGCACCGACCGAGGTGCTGCGCGAATCAGACGTCGCGGGGGAGGGGCCGCCGTGCACCATCGCGTGGCAGACCTCGACGCCGGTCGGCCAGCCGTCGAACAGGATCCGGTCCGCCTTGAGCGCGAGCAGCGGAAGAAGCGCGCGGGCGTCGTGACTCCAACCGTAGAAGCGAGATCCATGCTTGTCCGAGACCAATTACGGCCACGACTGATGCACGATTTGGATTAATAGGCGACTGTGGTGTGCCTGCTTTTTTCCCGCCGAGATGTCCATCTACAAGGGTCGGCGGTAGTGTCGGGACCGGATGACAGGCAGAGAGGGATAGCTATGGACCTCGTGCTCGGTCTGTCGGCAACCTCGACAGCCGTCCGCTGGGTGCTCGTCGAAGGACTGACGGGCGGAGGCGCTCCCGTCGACCGCGGAGCCCTCGACATCACCGATATTGCGACGTTCGACGCCGAAGCCCTGCTCACGGTGTTGCTGGACGCCAATGAGGACGCCGTGGAGAGCGGCGTACACGCCGTCGGCGTGACGTGGACCAGCGACGGTGACGCCGCAGCCAATGCGATCCTGGAGGCGCTCGAGGCCCGGGGTCTGCAGAACGTCGTCTCCGTATCGGAGATCGAGGCCGCCGAAGCGCTTGCCGCAGGCATTGCAGACATCGCCGGATACGACGACATCGCGGTGTGCATTTTCGAGCCCGATGCCACCCTGGTCGGGATCGTCGACCCCGATGGTGTGACGGTGGACCGGCAGGACCGTCCAACGGACGGAACGGACAACATCGAGCTGGCGGCCAGCGTCATCGCGCTTGACCTCAACGACCGGCAGCTGGACGCGATCTTCGCCGTCGGCTCGATCGATCTCGAGCCGGTCGTCGCGTCGCTGGACACGGTCGCGGCGGCGCCGGTTATCTCGTCGGCCGAGGCGGACATGGCCATGGCGCGTGGGGCGGCGGTGGCGTCGGCGCTTGCGGTGAACGCCCTGGTCCCGACGGCCGCACCGCTGGTGAGGCTGCGCAACATGTCGAGGACCGGTGTGCTGACGTCCGTCCTCGTCGGTGCGGCGGTCACCCTGGTGATCTCGCTCTCGGTTGCGCTGGGTCTTCGCGCGACTCCGGATTCACACTCAGAACAGACCACGAACGCCAACGCGACGGGCGAACAGGTTCAGCAGGCAGTGCCGTCGGCCGCGAAGGTCGCTCAGGCCGCGCCCAAGCTGACACTTCCCGAGGCAGCACCGCCGAAGCCGGCGGCGGCGAAGCCAGTTCCTCCTCCCGCCGCACCGCCGCTCGCGGAGACGATGGTCGAGGCCGCGCCTCCGGCCGCCGCTCCTGATCCGCCCGCCGCCGCTCCGGCCGACCAGTGGGTTCCGCCGGAGGCAGCGCCGCCCGCGCCTGCGTATGTTCCGCCTGCGCCTGCGTATGTTCCGCCCGCCCAGCCCGAGGTACCGGCTGTGCAGCCGAGGCCGCGTCTGCGCGACCAGATCATCGAGCGCATTCCGATCCTCAACAGGTTCCACGACTCGCAGCCGATGTACCCGACGAACTAGTCGGACACTGGGCTGTACATGACGCGGAAAGCCAACGTACACAGCCTGTTTGCATAACGTCATCGCTACGGCGGGACACCGTATGGCTGACCGTCACCGTCCCGAAAGACGGTATGCGGACACTCGGCCGTGTCTGTGTCGCCAAGCCGTCGCACGGTGCGTCCGGAGGCGACGGGTCCGACTCGCGCGTCGCCACCGCCGCGCTGGGGCGTCCTTCGTGGTGCCCGACGGAGAGCCGGTGCTGCATTCGATGTGAGCGCTACCGGTGCTCGAAGTGTTGATAGTCCTTGGGAGTTCGCCAGTCGCCGCCCCAGCGCCAGCCGCGATCGGTGAACGCGCGGACGGCCGGATCGCCGTCGTGCAGGATGCCCGGATCGGTCCGGCTGCGGTCGAGGTATTGCGCCGCAGTCTTCGGCTGAAGATCACCGCTGGCTGTCGATGAACGGGTTGATCAGCGGGTTGACGTCGATGGCCCGGCCGTAGGCATGCAGCGACGGTTCGTCGCTTCCCGGCAGGGGTCGGCAGTTGTACGCCGAGGTGTTGTTGTCCTCCATCGACAGCTCGTCCTCGGCGCCCGGATAGTGGTCGACGGTGCTCATCTTCGCGATGGGATAGCCCATTTCGTACAGCTGCCCGAATATCGCGATGACATCGGCGACCACGTCCTGGTGCACGACCAACTCGCCGCGGTGGGTCTGCCCGTCGAAGCCGACATAGTTCAATTCGACAAGGCGCAGCTGGTCCGGCCCGACCGGGCAACCCGGCCGCCAGGTCGCGCCGAGCTCGGCCTCGGTGACCGGGCGGACGTCGGCGGGCGCGGGCGGTGGCGGGGTGTTGGACGACAACGGCGCGGGCGCCGGCAGAGTCGTTGTGGTCGCGGACGGCTGCGGCGCTGGCGACGCCGGCGGTTGCGCCTGTGGCTGGGCGCTGCACTGCACAACAGCAGCACCCACGGCGGCCAGCACAACCAGTGTGGCGATCCGCTGATAAACCTCGATGGCCCAACGATAACCGGCGTCGACGCCGAGCTGCTACGGCACGTATTCCCCCGAATGCCGAACCGATGCGTCTGCGGCTGAGGGTAGTGGAATCTCTTGATCTCGCAAGGATTTCGCAAACATGTTGCCTGTTGCTGGTGTGACGATCTTCCGCCTGCAATCCCGCTGGCGGTGCACCCGCAATCGCGTATCCGACGCTCCACTTGCGCCAACGAGCAAAAGCCGGTACATAGTAATTGTCGCGAACGTCAGTGCTGACCAGGGGGGTTGTTTTATATTTATGGACGACCGTCGGGCCAAGAAGGTGCGGGGACAGACTCTCCGGAAATCGCGTGAGGCACCTATGGATTATGAGATTGCGCTGCACGGTAGCTGAGCAAAGGTTAGGGAGAAGGGCTGATTACAGTTGGCAAGGCCGGATAGCCAGCAGATCGACCGCGACATGACGGGCGAGTGGTTCCGCGGGCTGGTGGAGCACGCCCCCGATGCGATTTGTGTCCTACAGCATCGGCGTCTCGTCTATGTCAATGCCACCGCCGTGCGGTTGATCGGCGCCGAGACCAGCGACGAGCTGATCGGCCGTCGCATGACCGATTTCGTTGATCCCCACAGGATGCCGCCGGAATGGCCCGGCCCCGCGACGCCGCGTGAGGCCGGGGCGGCGACGGACCCCGTGGCAGCGCGGATGGTGCGTCTCGACGGCGTTACCTTGCGCGTCGAAGCGCGGTGCGCGTTGACGTCGTGGGAGGGTGCTCCCGCGCATCAGGTGGTGCTGCGCGATGTGAGCACACGGCGAGCGCGCCTCTTTGCTGTCATGGACTCGCTCGACGAGGGTGTCATCGTGGTGCGAACCGACGGGCGGATCACGCTCGTTAACACCGCGGCCATGCAGATCTATGGCCTCGGGCCGGAAAGTGGTGCAGCCGACTTCGCACGGCGCGCGAAAGCGGTGGCCATCTTCGACGCGGACGGCAGGCCGTTGCCGCCTGAACTGTGTCCCGGTAACGGAATCGTCGAGTGCTCGCGACGGGTGTTCGGAGTCGACATGCCGAACGGCGAGCGTAAGTGGCTGCTCACCACCGCCCGACTCTTGGATCCCGGTACCCCCGCAGAATCCGATGTGCTGGTGTCGTTTTCCGACATCACCTCGGAGCGCGAAGATCTCGACCGCCTGATGTATCAGGCCAACCATGATCCGCTGACGGGGCTGCCCAACCGCGCGTTCGTGCTGCGACGAATCACCGAGGCGCTTGCGGCTACCGACTGCGGGCGGTTGGGTGCGGTGCTGTTCATCGACCTGGATGACCTCAAGACCACCAACGACACCCTGGGCCACGACGCGGGCGACGCCCTCCTGAATGTCGCCGCAACGCGACTGCGGCAGGCCGTCGGTCCGGGCGACGTGGTCGGCAGGCACGGCGGCGACGAGTTCGTCGCCCTCATTTTCGGGGGCCCTACGCGTGGGGAGCTCGACGGTCTGGTCGACCGGCTGCGGGTGCGGCTAGCGGAGCCCGTGGTGATCGCCGAGACGACGGTGCCGATCCGGGCAAGCGTGGGCATCGTCGAGGTGGACCGCGACGATCAGCGAAGCGCCGAGGAGATACTGCGCGACGCGGATAGGGCGATGTACAAGGCGAAGCGGGAAGGCCGCGGCCACGACCGCAGACGGGCCTGACGTCTAGTCGGCGAGCAGGTTTACCACTCGGGCGAAGATGCTCGGAAAACCGTTGGCGGCAGGGACAATCCGCGACCGTACCGCCGGGCAGGCGCTGGCGCGCAGAAGGCCTGCGGTCAGCAGCCGATAGCGGCGCGACATGCTGCGCCACTGCCGGTCGTAGTCGGCCGTCCGATCGGCGGCCACACAGTTCACCAGGAGTTCTGCGGCGCTGAACGCAATGCCGAGGCCTTCTCCGGTCAGCGCGTCGACGTAACCCGCCGCATCACCGACCAGCAGCACCCGCCCGGCCGCCCGGCTCCGCACCTTCTGCCGCAATGGCCCCGCCGCCCGGTCGCGCCCGTGATCGTGACCGAGCAGCCGATTCTTCAGGGCGGGAAAGGCATTGAGGTGCTCGTCGAATCCACCCTTGCGGGCGGTGAGAATCGCGACGCCGACACAGTCGTCGGCCACCGGCGTCACGTATGCCTCGGCGTCTGTCGACCAGTACACCTCGACACAGTCGCTCCACGGCGTCATCAAATGGTGACGGCGAATGCCCCACCTACGTGGGCCAGCCGACGGTCGGGCCAGCCCGAGCGAGGCACGGATCGGCGAGTGCAGCCCGTCGGCGGCGGCCAGGTAGCGGGCGTGAAAGTCGCCGCAGCGCACCGACGTCGCGTCCTGGCTCACCTCGCCGATCTCGCCGTGGACGATCTGCACACCGCTCGCCGCGGTCGCATCGAGAAGTGCGGCGTGCAGCGCCGTTCTGCGCACACCGAGCCCCGTGCCGGAACGGAATCGCCCTGTGACACCACGCTGCCCGTCAAAGTAGGTGATACCGCCGAACGATTTGCCCTTGGCGTTCACGCCGAGGCGGTGCAGCTGACGCACTGCGTGCGGCATCAACCCTTCGCCACATGCCTTGTCGACAGGCCCGTGACGACGCTCCACGACCACGACCTCGAGTCCGGCGCGGGCGCCGTAGATCGCGGTGGCCAGTCCGGCTGGGCCTCCGCCTGCGACCAGCAGGTCGATCACCGCAGCCCCGCGAGCGCCGCGTTCTCGACCTTGATGCGTGCGGTCAGTAATGCGGCATTGAGCATCGTGAACACCAGAGCCGTTATCCACGCGGTGTGCACCAGCGGAAGCGCGACACCCTCCACGACCACGGCCACATAGTTCGGGTGCGCCAGGAACCGGTACGGACCGCCGGTGACCCGCGACGCGTCCGGTACGACGACGACACGGGTGTTCCACTGGTGGCCGAGGGTGGCGATGCACCACCAGCGCAGGGCCTGCGCGCCCAGCACGAGAGCGAGCATCGGCCAGCCAAGCGTGGGCAGGAACGGGCGGTGCAGGGCGAAGACTTCGAGCAGGCATCCAGCCAGCAGGCCGGTGTGCAGGATGACCATCGCCGGGTAGTGGCCTGCACCGAACTCGACGCCGCCCTTGCCCCGGCTCCAGGCCAGGTTTCTTTGGGAGACAACAAGTTCCGCGATGCGTTCCGCGGCCACAGCGCCGATCAGCAGCGCATACCAGTACATGTTCAGTGCCAGTTCAGCAGCACCAGTTCGGCGCAGAACCCTGGGCCCATCGCCATCAGCACCCCCGGCGTGCCGCTCTGCGGCGGCTTGGCGCGTGCGTCGCGCAACACGTGAAGCACCGACGCCGACGAAAGGTTGCCGATCTCGCTCAGCGAGCGCCACGACAGCTCCAGCGCATTGTCGTCGAGGCCGAGTGCGGCGTTGATGGACTCGAGAACCTTCGGGCCGCCGGGGTGCGACACCCACGAGCCGATGTCGTCGATCGTCAAGTCGTGTTCGGCGAGGAAGCCGACGACGTCGTCGGCGAGGTAACGCTCGATGATGTCGGGCAGATCCGCGGACAGCACCAGCCGGAAGCCCGCAGGCCCGACGTCCCACCCCATCGTGTTCAGCGAGTCGGGATAGAGCCTGCTGCGCGTCGCCACCACATCCGGTCCTTCGGTGCGGTCGCGCACTGCGCGGTCCTGGCCGACGGCGACGACGGCGGCCGCACCGTCACCGAACAGGGCACTGCCCACAAGACTGGGCATCGTGGGTTCGGCCGCCGGGTACATCAGCGAGCAGAGTTCGACGGACACCAGCGCGGCGACGTCGTCGGGTGCGCCGCGGAGGTAGTCGTGCACCCGAGCGATGCCAGCCGCCCCTGCCACGCAGCCGAGACCGAAGATCGGCACGCGACGCACGTCCGGGCGCAGGCCGACCCGTAGGGCGATGCGGGCATCAAGCGACGGCGTCGCCACCCCGGTGACCGTCGTCGTGTAGATCACGTCGACGTCGCTCGGAACCAGGCCCGCGTCGTCGAGGGCGCCGGACAGCGCCGCGCAGCCCAGTTCGACGGCATGCTTGATGAAGAGGTCATTGGTTTGGCCGAAATCGCCCAGCGTCAGGTATTCCTCCAGCGGAAGGATGGTGTGCCGGGTATCGACCTTCGCGCTGGCGTGCAGGCTGCGGAGCACTTTCTCGAATCCCGCATACGCAGGCACGTCGACGAACGCGTCGGTGATCTCCTGCTGGGTATACCGGTTGGGCGGCACAACTCCGTGGACTCCGGCAATCACACTTGTGTTCATCGCTCACTCACTTTCGTCAGATCGACGGTGGTTGCATTGGGCAAGGCGCCATTGCCTTCGTCGAGTCCGAGGCGGTCGTGCAGCCGGGCCAGCGGTCGCGGCGCCCACCAGTTCCAGTGGCCCATCACGTGCATGAACGCGGGCACCAGCATCATTCGCACGAGGGTCGCGTCGGCCAGGACGGCCAGCGTGAGCCCGAGGCCGAACATGCGGATGAACGACACGTGGGCGGCGATGAGTGCGGCGAAGGAGACCGACATGATGAGAGCTGCGGCGGTGATGATGCGGCCGGTGTGGCCGATGCCGAGCGCGACGGCCTCGTCGTTGTCGGCCCTGGTCTTGCCCGACGCCAGCCAGAACTCCCGGATTCTGGAGACGAGGAACACCTCGTAGTCCATCGACAATCCGAAGGCGATGCAGAACAACAGCACCGGGACGTTGGCGACCAGCGTGCCGCTTGGTGTTGTGCCGAGCGCACCGAGGTGCCCGTCCTGGAAGATCCACACCATCGCGCCGAACGTCGCGGTGAGCGAAAGTATGTTGAGCACCAACGCTTTCAGTGGCATGACGATGCTGCCGGTCAACAGGAACAGCAGAACGAACATGATCACGGCGATGAGTCCGAGCACCAGCGGGAGCGTCGACGTGATGGCGTCGACGCTGTCCCGGTTCACTTGAGCGGTTCCGGTCATGTCGACCTGCTTGCCTGCTGGCGTGGCCACTGCGTGCAGGTTGTCGAGCTGGGTCTCCGACCGGTCGGAGAACAGCGGAGCGGTGGTCTCGACGGTGAGGAACGCGGTGCCGGGGATCTGACCGGTCGGCGCAGACGGCGGTCCGGCGAAGTTGCCGTTGACAAAGGTGCCCGTGGGCGCGGAGACGGCCGAAACATCTTGCACGCGAGAGAGGTTGGCGGCGTAGGCTCCGACGTCGTTTGCGCTCAGCCCGTCGGTGTTCGGCAAGACGACGGTCACCGCGGTGTCGGAGTTGTTGGCGAAGTCTCTGCGCAACTGGTCGCCGACCTGGTGTGCGGAGGCGGACGCAGGCAACACGCGGTCGTCGGGGAAGCCCCACCGGACGCCGAGGAACGGCGCGCCGAGCAATAACAGGAACGCGACGCCGGCCAACCCGATGGAAACTGCATGGCGCATCACGCGTTTCGCGGTGCGATACCAGAAGCGCTGTTCCACCGGGACCGGCGTCGGCTCGGGCCTGCCGAACACGCGCCGGGCGAACCGGCGGACATCGAGCGAGTCCAGGCGATCGCCGATCAGCACGAGAGCCGCGGGGGTCACCACGATCGCGGCGGTCGCGGCGAATGCGACGGTGGCGACCCCGGCGTAGGCGAACGACTTGAGGAAGTGCATGGGAAACAGCACAAGCACCGCCATCGACAGCGCCACGGTGGTGGCAGAGAACACGACGGTTCGCCCGGCCGACAACATCATTCGGGTGAGGGCGTTCTCACGGCTCGCTCCGTCGGCCAGCTCGTCGCGGTAGCGGCTGATCATCAGCAGCGTGTAGTCGATCGCCAGCGCAAGGCCCATCGCCGTTGTGAGGTTGAGCGCAAAGATCGAGACATCGGTAGCGAAGGACACGCCGCGCAGCACGGCGAGCGCACCCAGGATCGCCATGCCACCGACGGCGACGGGCAAGGCCGCCGCAAGCAGTCCGCCGAACACCCACACCAGCACGAGAAAGCTCAGCGGGATCGCGATGGACTCCATCAGGAGCAGGTCTCGTTGCGACTGCTCGGTGATCTGGACGTTGACCATCGCGATGCCGCCGGAACGCACACTGACGTCGCCGCCCTCGGCGGCGAGCTGGTGGGAAAGGTCCTTGGCGTAGGCCTGTTGCTGGCTTTCGCTGCCGGTGATTCCAGCGACGACCAGACCGGCGGTGCGGTCTCTGCTCACCAGGTCGGCTGCGGCCGCCGATGGCGTCGTCCACGCCGACGTCACGGTCGCGACGTGCGGGGACTGTTGCAGCTCGTCGACGATGTGGGTGCCGGTCGCGCGGGCCTCCGCGCTGTCGATGCCATTGGGTGCGGAGACGACGACCATGAGCTGAACGTCGCCCTGGTGGAACTTGTCGGTCAGCAGCTCTGTCGCCCTAGAGGATTCGGCCGTCGGGTCCTGGAATCCGCTAGCGGACAGGCTCTTCGCGACGGGAACGCCGAAGACACCGAGCATTGCGGCGAATAACGCCGCAATGACGATCACCCGTCGCGGCGCCGCAATTGCCAGCCTGGTTGCGCGCTGAAGCAGCTCAATCCTCCGCTCCGTGAGTCATGCTAGGGAGCCGTGCGCTCCCTACTCTGTAGTCACGAACCAGAGCGGTCAAGGGTTCACGCCGACGGACAGATTCACAGGTCGCCCGGGTCGTCGGGCACGTCGACGGCGTGCTCGGCGAGGGCCTCAAGCGCCACCACGTCGAGTGTGCGCTCGTGCGTTGACGCCATCACGACGGGCGCAGCGCGGCCGTCCTCGTAGGCCTTGAGCCAATTCGCGGCGGTGACGCACCACCGGTCCCCTGGCATCAGGCCGGGAAACCGATACTCCGGCCGCGGCGTGGACAGGTCGTTGCCGATGAAGCCCTGGTGTTCCAGGAACTCTGCGGTCATGACCGCGCAGATCGTGTGAAGGCCGACGTCCTCGGGCCCGGATGAGCAACATCCGTCGCGGTAGAACCCGGTGAGCGGTTCGGTGCCGCACGGCTCCATGGGAGTTCCCAGCACGTTGCGATCGACCATCGATCAAGTATCACCCAAGCGGTCGCTATGGTCGTCCTCATGCCTTCCGTCACGCCCGTACCGGGCAAGCCGAACCTGTTGCTGGGCACCTACGACATCGCGGACCTGGGCTACGGCGCCCACGAGTTCTTCGTCTCGGGCACGGCGTCGTCATACGCTGACGAGGGCGCCAAGGGGGAGGCGGACTACACGACCCGGATCGTGGTCATGACGCCGACTGACACGGCCAAGTTCAACGGGACCGTGCTCGTCGAGTGGCTCAACGTCAGCGGTGGAATCGATGCGGCTGCGGTCTGGTTCATGGCGCACCGCGAGATTGTTCGCGAGGGATATGCGTATGTGGCCGTCTCCGCGCAAAAGGTGGGCGTTGACGGCGGCACGACCGTCACCGGCATCGACATGTCGCTGAAAAAGCAGGACCCCGAACGGTATTCGGGCCTCAACCACCCCGGCGACGCCTACGCGTACGACATCTTCAGTCAGATCGGCAGGCTCGCCCGAGAGGCATCGGACGACGGGGTGCTCGGGCGATTGAGGCCAGAACACTTTGTGGCGATTGGGGAATCGCAGTCGGCGATGTTCTTGACGACGTACATCAATGCCGTGGATCAGCTGGCGAAGGTTTACGACGGTTTCCTGGTGCATTCCCGGTTCGGCGTGGCCGCGCCGCTCGACGGGGTGTCTGCATTGGAGTCGCTGCAAGCCGGCGGATCGGATCCGGCCCCGTTCCGGGCCGATCTGCGGGTGCCGGTGATGAACATCATCACCGAGACCGACCTGGTCGGCGCGGTGCTGGCGGGCTATTACCAGTCAAGGCAGCCCGATAACGAACGGCTGCGGACGTGGGAGATCCCTGGCACCGCACATGCGGACATCTACACGATCAAGGTGGGCTTCATGGACACCGGTTCCGTGCCGCTGGATCAGCTCGCGGACGCGTATGCCCCGATCGATGTGCTGATGGGTCAGGAGTTGGGGTACTACATCAACTTCGCGCCGCAGCACCACTTTGTCCTGCAGGCGGCGATCGCCGGTTTGGAAAGCTGGGTCCGTACCGGTACACCACCGCCGAGTGCGCCACGCCTGGAGATCGGCGAAGGTGCCCCCCCACCGCTGATCCTGGACGCGAATGGGATCGCGAAGGGCGGCGTGCGCACGCCGTGGGTGGATGTGCCGATCGCCCGCACGTCCGGAATCGCGGAGAGCGACAACGTCTTGGCGCACTTGTTCGGGTCGGGTGAGGTGTTCGATGCCGCGACTCGCAGCCGGCTCTATCCGGGGGGCAAGAGCGACTATCTCGAACACTTCACGGAGTCGCTCGACGCGACGATCCGGGCGGGTTACCTGGTGCGGGCGGACCGCTCCGAGATCCTCGAGCTCGCCGCTGCCGCCTACTAAGCGCGTGTGAACTTGATGGCGCGCATGCCTTCGCGCTGCGCCGCCTCGGTGAACTCCGCCAGGGCGGGAACGCGGTTGTCGCGGAATTTCAGCCCCATCATGCGCTGGGCTTTCGTCGCGCCGTAGGACTCGGCGGCTCGGTGGGCGAGGTCGGCGACGGTCGCGGGGTCGCGGATGAGCTCGCCGCGCATCGTCGTCGTCTTTCCGTCGTGCAACACGTCGGCGTTGGCGCCGTCGCGGAAGTTGGCCGTCCACCCCGCACTGGTCAATGCGTAGAGAGCGTTGTCGATCCGGTGTGCGCTTACTGGGATGGAGAATTGCTTGCCGCTCTTGCGACCCGTGAAATTGAGCACCATCATCTGCCGGCGGAGGCCGCCGCCCAGCGGCGTGCCCAGCAGGAACTTCACGGCGGGGTTGACGGCGCGGAGTAGCCCTTCGGGCGGGTGCGAGATGGTCACCGCAGGCGACTGTTCTGTCATGCCGCTACCGTATGACCTATCGGGGTCTGTGTTGCCCTAAATCGCGTCGCGTTCTGTCGGGGAACGTATGTCCGCGCTTGCTCGACTGGTTGACGGACGCGTTAAGCGAACGTCGGATGCGGGAACAAGAGCTAAAGCTGCACGTCGTGCCGGATGGCGGCGGGTTCACGACGTCTGAACGGACGGAAAGGAATTGGCAATGGCCACCGTGGAAGGCGGGTCACGGCTGGGCTCTCGATTCGGGCCCTATGAGCTGCACACTCTGATCGGTGTCGGGGGTATGGGCGAGGTGTATCGCGCGTACGACACCGTCAGGGAGCGGATGGTGGCGGTCAAGCTGCTGCGCGCCGAGATGGCTGCGGACAAGAACTACCAGGAGCGTTTCCGGCGCGAGTCGCGGGTGGCGGCGCGGCTGCAGGAGCCGCACGTCATCCCTGTGCACGACTTCGGCGACATCGACGGGACGCTGTACATCGACATGCGCCTGGTCGAGGGTGCGAGTCTCAAGGACGAGCTGCGGGCGAACGGCCCGCTGGAGCCGCGGCGAGCGGCATCGATCATCACGCAGGTAGCGGCGGCGCTGGACGCGGCGCACGCAGATGGCCTTGTCCACCGCGACATCAAGCCGGAGAACGTGCTGCTGACGCCGGACGACTTCGCGTATCTGGTCGACTTCGGCATCGCGCACGCAGGCGGCGACGCGAGCGTGACGTCGACGGGGCTGATCATCGGGTCGTGTGCGTACATGGCGGCGGAGCGGTTTGCAGGCGGTCAGGTCGGTCCTGCGGCCGACATTTATTCGCTGACATGTCTGCTGTACGAATGTCTTACTGGTAGAGCGCCGTTCGATTCCAGCGGGGATTTGCGACAGTTGATGAGCGCGCACATGTTCTCGCCGCCGCCGCGGCCGAGCATCATGCGAAGAGGGATAACGCGGGCGTTCGACGACGTGGTTGCGCGGGGGATGGCCAAGAAGCCGTCGGACAGGTACGCGTCGGCGGGCGAGCTGGCGAAGGCGACAGCGGCGGCTGTGGGCCAGGTTATGCCGCCGCGGCCTGCGCTTCCACCGCCGACACCGCCGACGAACACGAAGCAGTTCTCGGCGATTTATGAGAATCCGTCGGGGACGGGGTACACGCCGTACCCGACGCCGGTCGGGCCGCCGCCCGCGCCGCCGACACGGAAGCCTCGTTTCGGCAGGACGCAGGTGGTGCTGGCGGCGGCGACGGCCGCGTTGTTCGCGGTCGCGGTGGTGCTGGCATCCGTGTTGATCTTCAGCGGGCGAGAGAGCGGCTCGCCGCCGCAGACGACGTCGGCTGCGCCGCCACCGGTGACGTCGACGGAGACGGTGACGTCGACGACGAGTTCGGCGCTGACCACGACGTCGACCACGCCCAGCACGACGTCGTCGATGAGTTCGGCGCCGTTGGCGGGAATGACGGGTATCGACGACCAGGGCTTCGTCGGGCACACCACGCGATGCGACCCGGGTACCCGCCTGGCGGCGGCGATACAAACGGCGCTGTCGATGGCGGTGGTGTGTGAGACGTCGCCGGGGAGCTATGAGTACCGCGGTGAGCGGCTGCGCGACGGCGCGAACATCCAGCTCGCCAACGCGACGCCAGCAGGCGGCGGATTTGATGTCACCAACCCGGCCGACGGCGCGCGGTATGAGGTGCGCCCCGACCGGCTGCGGATTCTCAGCAACGGCGGGGTGGACTCCGACGAGCCGGCGCTGCAGTACGGGTCGCGTTAGCGGCTCGCCTGGCGCGTGTCCGCACTGCCAACCTCGCAGCGACAAATTCGCTCGGAGGTTGGCAAGTCGGCCCCACGGCCGTGCGGGGTTTAGCCGGCGTCAGATCGGTCGACACTGACGCGCAGGACAGGGTGCGCGCGACAAACTCGGAGGTTCGCCATGGAACAGAGCAACGATCCGCCGGCCACGCCGAAGGACGCGACCGAAGTCACGGAGGAGCAGCGCGAACTTCAGGACGAGCTCGATCACAAGAACGACGATCCGAATGCGCCGGGTGGGCACCAAAGTCGGAAACAGGTCGCCGACGAGACCTAGGCTGCAAGCTGACCCTATGGAGGTGGGCAGTTTTTCCAGTGGATGCCCAGCCACACAATCCGCACCCGGGTTGGCCTTTGGCGGCGTCAGCCCCGGGCTTGGAGGTCTAGGGGGTGGTGAGGTTGAAGATCAATGGAGCGACGGGCTTGCCGGGTCCACAGGGCTGGCCCTTGACCTCGACCACGCCGTTCATGCCGTCGAGGTCGACGCCGTAGAACACGTCGGCCATCATCGGCACTCCCTGACACATGGCGCCGTGCGGGTTAGCAGCAACGCCCGTGTACCGGGTGCCCTGGCGGTTCACGGTCATGTCCACCTTGAACCCGTCGGGGGCGGTGAGCTTGATCGTCTCGAAGCCGGTCTCCTCGACCTGGACGGGGATCGCTTTGAGGCCGGGTAGGTTGAAGTCGTAGTCCCCGGCAGGCATGGCCGCAGCAGCGGCCGGAGCCAGGATCAGAGCACCGGCTCCGACGGCGGCGCCAAGCATGAGTGTCTTGCGCATAGTTCTTCTCTCCCTTTGGTTTTGGGATGTGGGTGCTGCCGGGGGCGCCCGCAATATGACGCCCCCAGCAGCGACCAACGGTCAGATGCCGTTGTTCGTCCCGTTGTGCGCCGACCTGGTCGTTACCGGAGGCGGTGGTCACCTTGTTGTCACCGTCCGAACGAGCAAAGTTGCGCGAGCCCAGCGAGGACGTCAGGTTGTGGCTGCCCAACGACCTGACCTTGCTGTCGTTACCGGCGGCGCTGGTGATGTTGCCGTCGCCGACGGCTCCGACCCCGTTGCGCGAGCCCAGCACCGTGGTGATGTTGCCGTCACCCTTGACACCAAAGAGGGTGTTGCTGATGATCTTGTTGTCGTCACCGACCGTGGTGGTCACGTTGCGGGCACCCTGCTGTGCCTGGACGTTCCGGTTGCCGATGATCGTCGAGGAGTTCAGCGACGGCAGGAACTTCTCCAGCGTGGTGGCGCCCGAGCCCGGCAGGAGCTTCGGGTCGACACTGACGTTGGTGTTGTTGTCACCGAACGTGTTGGAGATGGACACGTTGCCCACGTTCGTCACCGCGTTGCGGTTGCCGACCACCAGCGCCTCGCCGCCCAGACCCGCTGCGACGTTCGGGTTGATCGGCGGCGTCCAACGGGCTAAACGGCCCGTGGTTGTCGTTGCCGATCTGGATCAGGTTCGACAGCACACCGCTGGCCGTACCCTGGTTGCGATCACCGATCTGATAGACCCCGTTGGAGAAGCCGTCCTGGACGACGCCGAAGTTGCCCTTGCCGATGTTGATCACCGAGTTGTTGCCGATGCTGATGTGCCCACTCGCCAGGTCCACCACGGGTGTGGACGGCGGTGACGACGAGGGCGGTGTTGTCGCCGCCGATGTTGATCGCCCGATTGGCGATACCGACGCCGTGGCCGAACCCGGCACCGGTTGTACAGGTGTCGTACGCCGCTGTCGGCGGCGATGTTGCCGACGCCGATCGTGGTGGCCGCGTGTTCTTACCCGACGCCAGCGAGGTGTTGAAGAACCCTGCACTGGTCGCCGTGGCGTAATCACCCAGCGCGATGGCGGCGTTGCCGATGCCACCGAGCGCAGTCGCTGTGGCACCGGTACCCGATGGCGACACGGCCGCATGCTGCCGAACGTGCTGGTGCACCCGCCGCCGTTGCCCAGGCCCCAGAACGACGCACACGCGGCCTGTGCCGGCGATGCTGCCAGCAGGCCGGCAAACGCCGCTGAGACGGCCGCGCCAAGCGTGACCGTTGCTACCTTGCGAACCTTCAAGGTTCATCCTTACTGTGGATCTTGGACGACGAACTGTTCCCCGTCCGGTTCTCTCGCCGCGATCGGTGAGCAAGAGATGGGTGGCCCGAGCCCTCTAGTCCGGGCCACTCAGCCTGTGATGGGGGTGGAGCCCCCCCGATAATCAGTCGGATGTTCTCGCTGCCGTGTCGGGCTGGGCGGCGGCAGCGGGTCGGCCGCCGCGGCGAGGACGGATCCTGCAACTACATTGCGAACTGTCATGTCGCGGTTTCCTAAATTCGGACCGCACGAAGAACCTCTCTCCCGTCCGTGATTCGCCCGAGGTTCTCGGGCAAGTCGAGTGGCCCCAGACCCCTCAAAATCTGGGGCCACTCAGGCCTGTGTTCTTTGGGATCCCCGCGGCCGTCTACCGGCTCGACTTCGTGATCAACGTCAGCTGGGTAAATCGCGGGGCCACGTCCACGACCGACTCGCCGGGGAAGTTCTCCTGGTGCGTGCGGCGCGCGTCGTCTTCGTCGGCGGCATAGACGATGCGGGCGATGTGTCCGCCGCCCGGGCCCTTGCTTGTGACGACAAAAACGTCGTGCATCTCACGCCTCCTGTCTGTGGCGGTCGCACGGCCGGCAAAAGTTCGCGTCGATGACTACGGCGCTACTGTTGGCTGTTCGATATGCGAAGGAACACTAGGAAGAAACTGGCAACAGTGTCAATAAAAGGGAAGCTATTTCCGTAGTGATATGCGTCACAGTGGCAGAAATAGCAAGACCAGTGGCACAGGTTTCCACCAATTGCCGCCCACGATCTCCAGTTGCGGTTTGGCGGACGTGGCCGTGGCGTGCTGTCAAACTGAGGTCTGGCTACCGGCGGACCCGAGAGGCAGCGATGACGACGGTGTACGTGGTAACGGCGGGCAGCGGCGACACTTACCGCGTCGAGCGGATCTATCTCGACGGTGACGAGGCCCACGGATTCGCTCAGTCCTACAACGGCATCGGGCCCCTGGAGCCGGTCCAGGTCGAGGAATGGCAGATCGGCGCCGCGCCGGGCGCTTATGACGGCCCGTACTGGCGAGCGGAGTGGTGGGCGAGAATCCCTGCCAGCAAGCGCCGCGGCGGCCTGCGCGACACCGACGAGGGCGAACCCTTCGACGACTTCGCGATCCGTCAAGAGTGGTGGACCGGCGACGCCCTGCCCGACGCAAAGGTACTGCGCCTCGAACTGGACGGGGTCCCCACGGTTGAAGTGATCGGGCTGTCCAAGGAAAAGGTGGAGGAGACGTTCTGGGACGCGATCGCCCAGATCAGAGCGCAGCTGGCGGGCATCCAGAGGAAATAATCTCTGCCCGTTCGTGCAGCAGATGGAAAGAAACTGGCATGGCGCCTCGACTTTGCCGCCCGGGTGGGCCATGATCGGCGCATGGACCGACGCTCCCTCGAACGGCTCGGCCACTACATCGTGAGCCGACGCGTCGCGCTGGGTTTCCGCAGTCGCACCGACCTGGCCAACAGCCTGCAGTTGACCGTGCGCACGCTGGCCGACATCGAGCACGGAGTCCGCAAGGCCAGCCCAGGCACCTACGCCATGCTGGAGAACAAACTGGCCTGGGCACCCGGCAGCATCGAGGACATCCTGGCCGGCGGGGAAGCCCACGAAACAGTGACCGAACTGCGCCGGCCAACTCCCGCGCCGGTAAACCATGCCACGTCCGACGCTCTCGCTCGCGCCTCAACCGAGGAGTTGCTGCTCGAGCTACGCCGGCGCATCATCGCCCCCCGCCACCGACGCCATCAAACCTGGGACGACTGGGATGAGGGCCTCGACCCACACGGCGATTGGCCCGAGCAAGGCTAGGTCGATATCCGGAATCATGGCGGGCCTGATCGCCGTGCTGGGCGTCATCGCGCTCGTCATCGTGGTGTTGAGGCTGTAGCGGCTCGATTACGAACGCCGTATTGACGCGCGCACCGACAATTCCGGCAAGGCTGATGTAGCTTTCAAGCGACATACAGCGGGCCTGCCGCTGCCGAGGAGTAAACGCGGTGGATGCGAGCACATTCGGGCCCTATCGGCTGGAGGAGCTGATAGGCCGTGGCGGCATGGGCGAGGTCTACCGGGCCTACGACGAGCGCACCGACCGTATCGTCGCCTTGAAGGTCCTCCCGCCGCACCTGGCCAAGGACGAGATTTTCCAGCAGCGATTCCGCCGTGAGTCGCAGGCCGCGGCGGGCATCAACGAACCGCATGTGGTGCCGATTCACGGCTTCGGCGAGATCGACGACCGTCTCTACCTGGACATGCGGCTGATCGAGGGCCGCAACCTCGGGGCGCTCCTCGAAGGCGACAAGGAGGGTGAGGACGGCGGTAAGGACGGCAAAGACGTCGCTAAACAGCCTCTGACCCCGGCGCTCGCGGTGTCGGTGATCGAACAGGTCGGGGCCGCATTGGACGCCGCGCACGAACGCGGCCTGATCCACCGCGACGTCAAACCGTCCAACATCCTGATCACCGACCGTGACTTCGCCTACCTGATCGACTTCGGTCTGGCCCGCACGGCCGGACAGCAGGGGCTGACCACCGCGGGCAGCACGCTGGGCACGATGGCCTACATGTCGCCCGAGCGCTTCGAGGGCGGCGAGGTCGATCCCCGCTCGGACGTCTACGCGCTGTCGTGCGTGCTCTACGAATGCCTGACGGGCGAGCGGCCCTATCCGGTGGAAAGTCTCGAGCAGCAGATCGCCCGGCACATCAACGCACCGGCGCCGAAGCCCTCGGCCATCAATCCCAAACTGGCCGCGTTCGACGAGGTCATCGCGAAGGGCATGGCCAAGAAGCCCGAACGGCGCTACCAGACGGCGGGCGAGTTGGCCGCAGCCGCACGTGTCGCGCTGAACGCGCCGGTGCGGATTACAGTCGGTTCCGGTCGGCATTCGGCCAGTCGCGTCAAGAAGACAACTCCGCGCAAAGGAGTGTCCGCGAAGACCATGGCGCTGCTGGGCGCCGCGGCGCTGCTGGGCGTGGCGCTCGTGTTCGGCGCGTGGCAGCTGTGGGGCGGACGCGACGACGGCGGGTCGGCTAGGCCGCCCACCACCGCGTCGGCCGCGCCGGGGCCGTCGGACGGGCAGGACGGGGTGGTGCCTGCGATTGCGGCGACGGTGCCCGCGGACATCGCCTCGACGGGTCGGCTTGTGGTCGGCGTCAATGTGCCTTACGCCCCAAACGAATTCAAGAACTCCGCAAGTGACATCGTCGGCTTCGACGTCGATCTGATGAACGCGGTGTCGAAGACGTTGGGGCTGATTCCCGAATACCGGGAGGCGCTGTTCGCCGACATCATCCCGTCGGTGCAGCGCGGAGACATGAACGTGGGCATGTCGTCGTTCACGGATACGATGGCGCGCCAGGATTCGGTGGACTTCGTCACCTACTTCGAAGCCGGGACGTTGTGGGCACAACGCACGGGGTCGGGGATCGACCCCAACGCGGCGTGCGGGCTGAAGGTCGGGATGACGCCCGGTTCCACCCACGAAACCGTGGAGATCCCGGCCAAGAGCGATCAATGTGTCGCGGCGGGCCTTGCGCCGATCCAGCCCGTCGTCTACGACCGCCAGGACCAACTCACCGCGGCCTTGCTCGCCGGGGAGATCGACGCGATGTCGGCGGACTCACCGGTGACGGGGTACGCGATCAAGGGCAGCGGTGGCGCGCTGGAGCCGGCCGGTGACGTGTTCGACACCGCGCCGTACGGGTGGCCGGTACAGAAGGGCTCACCGCTGGCGGAGTCGCTGCGGCAGGCGCTGGAGCATGTGATCTCCACCGGTGAGTACAAGGCCATCGCCACCAAGTGGGGTGTGGAAAAAGGCATGATCGCCAAGCCGGTGATCAACGGCGCGATCAGCTGACCATCTACAAAACGGAATACCGATGGCGATACTGTCGCCATTGTGGACTTCGAGCTCGACGACGAGCAGCGCGCCTGGGTCGCAGAAGTACGCCAATTCCTCAAGCAGAACGTCACCCCCGCACTCAAGGCCGAGATGGCCGAGCATGGACTCGAATACCAGGGCGGCGAGCTCTCGGCGTTCCGACGGAAGATCGGCGAGAAGGGCTGGTTCGGGCTGAACTGGCCGCAGGAATACGGCGGCCTCGGTTTGACCGCCACACACCAGCATCTGCTGATGACCGAGTTCGAGTACGCCGGTGTGCCCGGCCCCGACCTCACGGTGACCTCGATCGCGCCGATGATCATGCGGCACGGCACCGAGCAGAACAAGCAGGAGTTCTTGCCCGGAATCGCTAGGGGCGACATCGTCTTCGCGCTCGGCTATTCCGAGCCCAACTCCGGCACCGATCTGGCCAGCCTGCGCACCCGCGCCGTTCGCGACGGCGACGACTGGGTGATCAACGGGTCAAAAATCTGGAACAGCGGGGCCCAGCGGTCCACCCACGAATGGCTGTGCGTGCGCACCGATCCCGACGCCCCGCGACACCGGGGCATCTCCGTGATCGCGGTACCCGTCGACAGTCCCGGCGTGGATATCCGGCCGCTGTACGCCTGGTCCGGGTACCGAACCAACGAAACCTTCTTCAATGACGTGCGCGTGCCGGTCACCAATCTCATCGGCGAAGTCAACGCCGGCTGGACCTACATCACCGGGGCCCTCGACCTCGAGCGCGGAGCGTTGACCAACGCGGGCGACCTCCGTCGCGCACTCGACGATCTCATCGCGCTGGCCGGCAGCCTGTCGCGCGATGGCTCCGTGCCGGCTCGCGATCCCGCGTTCCGCAGGCGCCTCGCGCAGGCCGAGGCCGACGTCGAGGTCGCCAAGCTGATGGGCTACGAGGCCGCCTCGATGCTCGACAGCGGCCGCATCCCCTCTGTGGAGGTGAGCGTCGAGAAGGTCTTCACCAGCGAATTGCGCCAGCGGATAGCCGATTTGGCGATCGACGTGCTCGGCCCCGACGGGTTGCTCGCACACCGCAGCGCCGACGCGCCACTCAACGGGTTCTTCGAGCGGCTGTATCGGGTGTCGCCGCTGATGCGCTTCGGGGGTGGCACCAACGAAGTGCTCCGGGATGTGATCGCCCAGCGCGGTCACGGGATGCCGTCGTACGGGCGGTGAGGCGATGAGAGCGATTCCCGACCAGGACGCCCGCGATCTGGCGTCCATGTGCCGCAGCCTGCTGGCCGCCGAATGCCCGACGACGCTCGCGCGGGCCAGCGCAGGGGATCGCATGACCGCTGGCTTGTGGAAGGCGCTCGCCGAGTCTGGTGTGCTGGGGCTTGGCATCGCCGAGGAGCAAGGCGGTTCAGGCGGCAACCTCTCCGATATCGGCGTATTCAGCATCGAGGCCGGACGGGCGTTGTGCCCCATAGTCGTTCACAGCACGATGCACGCCGCACTCGCCATCGACTGGCTTGGCGGGGCCGACGCGCGGGCCGCCTGGCTGCCGTCGCTGGCATCGGGTGTGACACGCGGTGCGCTTGCGGTGTTCGGCGCCCGCGACGCGGCCGACATCACGCCGGTACTGCACGCCCGCGCAGATGGCCGCGACTGGCGCATCAGCGGGGTAGCCGACTTTGTCGCCGACGCCGACCTCGCCGACATCATCGTCGTCATCGCAGATACGGGCGAACGTACTTTGGGATTCGTCGTCGACGCACACGCGACGGGCGTGGCGATCGAGCCGCTCGCGGTGATGGGCAGGTACCCCGCCTTCACGGTTCGGTTCGACGACGTGGTGGTCGACAGCGCCATGCCCGTCGATGATCAGCAGTTGCGCCGTGTCGCCAATGCCGTTGTCGCACTGCAGTGTCTGGACCTGGTTGGGGTGGGCGAGGCGGTTGTGCAGCGCACGGTCGACTACACCAAGATGCGGGAGCAGTTCGGCAGGCCGATCGCGTCATTCCAGGCCGCCCAACATCTGGTCGCGGAGATGCACATCGCGCTCGCGGCGGCGCGGCTGGCAGCCCAGTCGGCGGTGTTCTGGATCGGGCGGGGGCGCACCGCCACCCGCGAGACGGCGATCGCCAGGATACGCGCCGCCGCGGTCAAGAAGATCACGCTCGACGCCCACCAACTGCACGGCGGCATGGGCTATGTCGTCGACACCGACCTGCACCTCTTCTCCGAACGGGCGCGCGTCCTGTCGACGATCGGCGGTGGGGCTGACATTGCAGCGAGTTGGCTTGAGGGCGAGATGAATTGGGGCACAGAGCGATGACGGCGGACAGCCTCGTCGACCCGGAGTCGGCGGCGAAGACCGGCAGCGTTGTCGCCACCGCCACCGGTGAGGTGAACCGGCGCGAGTGGCAGCGCTGGGCTGCGGCGGTCGGCGACCACAACCCGCTGTGGTTCGATCCGGAGTTCGCGCGAGCACACGGCTACCGCGACGTCATCTGCCCGCCCCTTTACCTGCAGTGCGCCGTTCTCGGCGTGACGGCACTCGGGGACTTGCGGCCGGACGGCACCATCGGCGCCGTTTCCGGCAGCCTTGGGTTTCCGCGCGCACCGCGAAAGATGGCCGGCGGCGAGAGCACGACATTCCACCTGCCCGCCTACCACCGCGACGAAATCGAGATGGTGCGCACTCTGTCTTCAATCGTCGAAAAGGAAGGCAGATCAGGACGATTCGTCCTGGTAACGTTTCGCAGCGAATACCGAAATCAGGACCGCGAACTGCTCGCCGAGACCTCCCTGTCGATCATCAACAGGCCGTTATGACCGAGCAGGTGTACTACGACGACGTTCACGCCGGTGACGCGATACCCGTCCTGTCGGTCACCGTGGACGAGACCCAGATGTTCTTCTTCAGCGCCGCCACCTACAACGGCCATCGCATCCACTACGACAAGGAGTGGGCGCGCGACGTCGAGGGGTACGACAATGTGCTCGTCCACGGTCCGCTGCAGGCGGCATTGTTGTCACGCGCGCTGACCGACTGGATCGGCGGCGACGGACGACTGGTGGCGTTCTCCGTGCAGAACCGCGCGGTCGCCTACCCGGGCGAGGAATTGACCTTCGGCGGGGTCGTGACGGGTAAACGGTCGTCCGACGCGAGCGGGCTGGTCGATCTCGACATCTACTGCAAGCGTGGCGACGACGTGCTCATGCCGGGCACCGCGACCGTCGCCCTTCCACTACGGGGCACGCGGTGACGGGCCTTCGCGGTGAAGCGGCGATCATCGGCATCGCCGAACTGCCCGCCGAACGCCGCCAGAGTGGGCCGCCGATGTTCACCATTGACCAGTACGCGCGGCTGGCGAAGATGGTCATCGAGGATGCGGGCGTGGAACCCGCTGTGGTGAACGGGTTGTCGTGTCACGGCATCGCCGAGTCGAACATGTTCGCGCCCGCAACGCTTTCGGAGTATCTCGGCCTCCCGCTCGACTTCGGCGACCGCGTCGACCTCGGCGGCGCGACGTCCGCGGGCATGGTGTGGCGGGCTGCCGCCGCCGTGGAACTGGGTCTGTGTGACGCCGTGCTGGCCGTTGTACCGGGGTCGACCGAGATACCGCGATCGGATGCGCGTCCAGGACGCACGCTCTCCTGGTACGGGGCGTCGAGCAACAACTACGGCTCCCCGCAGGCCGAGTTCGAGATCCCGTACGGCAACGTCGGGCAGAACGGGCCGTACGCGCAGATCGCGCAGCGTTATGCGGCCGAGTTTGGTTATGACGCAGCCGCTTTGGCACGGATCGCCGTGCACCAGCGCACCAACGCATGTGCCCACCCCGATGCGGTGTTCCACGGCAAGCCGATCACCGTCGACGACGTGCTGAACAGCCCGGTGATCGCCGACCCCATCCACATGCTCGAGACGGTGATGCGGGTGCAGGGCGGCGCGGGCGTGCTGATCGCGAACGCCGACGTCGCGAGCCGTGGTCGACACCGGCCGGTGTGGCTCAAGGGGTTCGGCGAGCACATCCGCTTCAAGACGCCGACCTACGCCGACGATCTCATCCGCACACCGATCGCCCGCGCGGCCGAGCACGCGTTCGCAATGGCGGGCCTGCAGCGGTCTGATATCGACATGGCGTCGATCTACGACTGCTACACCATCACGGTGTTGATGACGTTGGAGGACGCCGGATTCTGCGGCAAGGGCCAGGGCATGGCGTGGCTCGCGGATCACGATCTGACCTTCCGCGGCGACTTCCCTGTGAACACTGCCGGAGGCCAGCTGTCGTTCGGCCAGGCCGGCATGGCCGGTGGGATGCACCATGTGGTCGACGGTGCCCGCCAGGTGATGGGGCGCTCCGGCGCGGCGCAGGTGCGCGACTGCAACGTCGCGTTCGTGACTGGCAACGGCGGCATCATGAGCGAGCAGGTCGCGCTGATCCTGGGCGGGGACTGACATGACCGAGCCGCTGCCCGAGCCGACGCCGGTATCGCAGCCGTTCTGGGATGCGTTGCGCGAGCACCGGATCCTGATCCAGTATTCGCCGTCCGCGGGTCGCTACGTGTTCTATCCGCGCACGCTGGCCCCGGGCACGCTCGCCGATGACCTGGAGTGGCGCGAGATCGACGGCGCAGGTTCGTTGTACACGTACACGGTTGCGCGCAGGCCCACCGCACCGCCGTGGGCCGAGAAGGTGCCGCAACTGCTGGCGGTCGTCGAGTGGGACGTCGGCCCGCGGGTGAGCACCGAACTCGTCGACGTCGAACCCGAGGACATCCGGATCGGCATGCGCGTCACCCCGGTCTTCTGCGACATGCCCGGTGGGGGAATCACACTGCTGCGGTATCGGCCCGCCACGGAGCGAGGCTTGTCCGAGCGACTATCCGCCGATGTTTGAGACCGTGCAGCAATTGCTGCGATCGCGCATGGACGACGACACCGTCGCGATGAGGCACGGTGACCGGACCTGGACATGGCGCGAGCACCTCGCCGAGGCCGCGGCCGAAGCGTCGGCATTGATCGCCCGCGCCGACCCCGACCGACCGATGCACGTCGGTGCGCTGCTCGGCAACTCGCCTGCGATGCTCCGCTCGATGGCGGCGGCGGCGCTGGGCGGATACGTGCTGTGCGGGATCAACACGACGCGCCGCGGCGACGGCCTGGCCACCGACATCAGGCGAGCCGACTGCCAATTCGTGCTCGTCGACACCGAACACAAGCCGCTGCTCGACGGCCTCGACCTCACCGATGTGACGGTGCTCGACGTCGAAGGGCCTGTGTACCCCGATGCCGTAGCGGCTGCGGAACCCCTTGTGCCGCATAGCGAAGTCGCCGGGGCCGACACCGCGATGATGATCTTCACGTCGGGCACCAGCGGCGACCCGAAGGCCGTGCGATTCGCGCATGCGATGGCGGTCATGTGCGGCACCAGCCTGGTGGAGCGGTTCGAGCTCACCGCCGACGATGTCTGCTACCTGTCGATGCCGCTGTTTCACTCCAACGGTGTGGCCGCGGGCTGGGCGGTGGCGATCGCGGCGGGCGCGACGATGGTGCCCGCCAAGTTCTCGCCGTCGCGGTTCCTGCCGGATATCCGCCGCTACGACGCCACGTACATGAACTATGTCGGCAAGCCGCTGGCGCTGGTGCTGGCCACGCCCGAGCAACCGGACGACGCCGACAACCCGCTGCGCGCGGCGTTCGGCAACGAGGCCACCGAGCGCGACATCGACGAGTTCGCGCGACGGTTCGGATGCCGCGTCGTCGACAGCTTCGGCTCCAGCGAGTTCGCCGTCGTCGTGATGCGGGAGGACGGAACACCGCCCGGATCGATCGGCATTGGCTATCCGGGTGTCAGCGTGTACCACCCGGAGACGTTGACCGAATGTGCGCCTGCGGTTTTCGACGAGCACGGCGCGCTGGCCAACTTCGATGACGCTGTCGGAGAGCTGGTGAACACGTACGGCTCGGGTGGGTTCACCGGTTACTACAACGACCCCGCCGCCACCGACGAGCGGATGCGGCACGGCATGTACTGGTCGGGCGATCTGGCCTACCGCGACGCCGACGGATTCATCTTCCTGGCCGGGCGCACCGCCGATTGGATGCGGGTCGACGGCGAGAACCTCGCCGCGGGCCCGATCGAGCGGATTCTGCAGCGCCTGCCGGAGGTCAGCCTCGTCGCCGTCTATGCGGTTCCCGATGAACACGTCGGTGACCAGGTGATGGCGGCGATGGTTCTGAACAGCGATACGGCATTGGATCCCAACCAGTTTGAGAAGTTCCTGGCGGCCCAGCCGGACCTGTCGCCGAAGGCGTGGCCCCGGTACGTCCGGATCGACACGGCTCTGCCGCAGACTGCGACGAACAAGATCCTGAAGCGTGCGCTGATCTTGGAAGGCGTGACCGCCGGCGACGGAGTGTTATGGGAACGCGAGCCCCGCGGGCGGGCATACTCGGTGCAATGACTGCTCCACCGCCACCAGAGGGCTTCTATCCGATTCCGAGCGGCCTGCCCGTACCGGTGTCGCCGACGCGCGCATTCGTGCCGCAGCCGAAGGATGACCCGTTCTACACCTACTCCGGCAGCAAGCCGCTCGAACAGATTCCGCCGGGAACGGTGCTGGCGGACCGCAGCATTCCGTATCACATCCTGGGCCTACCGACTCCGCTGAAGACCACTCAGCTGCTGTATCGATCGACGAGCCAAACCGGTAAGGCGACCGCCAACGTCACGTCCGTCATCCAGCCGCTGCACCAGCCGGATACGACGCGAATACTGTCGTATCAATCCGCCTACGACTCGCTGAACCGCAACGATCAGCCGTCGTATGCGATCAACGGCGGACTGACATTCGGCGGCCTCGTGCCCAGTGTCGAGCTCGCGGTGTTCGGAATCTTTCTCGCGCAGGGTTTCACGGTGATCGTGCCGGACACCGAAGGCCAGCGTGCCGACTTCGCGGCGGGCCCCGAGTACGGGATGAACACCCTTGACTCGATCCGTGCCGCGTTCAATGCGTCGGCGGTCGAGACCGCGAGCGACGCGAACGTCGCGTTGCTCGGCTATTCCGGTGGTGCGATCGCCAGCGAATGGGCCGCCGAATTAGCGCCGACATATGCACAGGACGTCAACGCCCACTTGATCGGAGCGGCCATCGGCGGCGTGCTGGTGCACCCCGCGCACAACCTGCACTACGTCGAGAACACGTACATCTGGGCGGGCGTGATGCCGATGGCGCTCATCGGGATCGGCCGAGCGTTCGAGAAGGACTTCACGCCGTATCTCACGCCACGGGGTTTGGATCTCTACCGAAGCATGCAGAACTCGTCGATCGTGCATGTCCTTGGCCAGCCTCCGTATTGGCGGTTGAAGTGGACCGATGTCGTGATCCCGGACTACCCGACGCCGGAAAGCCTTCCCCTATTCGTCGCGCTGGCCAACAAACTCATCATGGGCACGGGCGGCACGCCGACCGTTCCGATGTTCATCGGCCAGGGCGCCAACGGCATTCCGGAGGGGACTCCGGGAAACAAGCCGGGCATTGGCCACGGTGACGGCGTGATGATCGCAGGCGACGTCCGCACGCTTGCGCGCGACTACTGTGCGCACGGGACGGTCGTGTACTACCACCAGTACGACCTTCTCAGTCACACCTCGGCCGTTGGAGTATGGCTGATGCAGGCCATCGGCTGGATCCACGACCGGTTCGCCGGACGGCCCGCACCGAACAACTGCTCGTCGATAGCGCCCGGCAATCCGCTCGACCCGCTCCCGGATCCATAGAACGGCCGATGCGTCATCGGTATTCAACCTGCCAGTGCTTGATGCCGTTGATCATGCTCGATCGCAGCCGCTCTGGGGCGGCGACTGGCTTCAGATCGGGGATATGATCAGCGATCGCGTTGAACATGAGGTCGATGGTCATCCGGGCGAGGTTGGCGCCGACGCAGTAGTGCGCACCGGTGCCGCCAAACCCGAGGTGCGGGTTGGGATCTCGCAGGATGTCAAACGTGAACGGTTCGGCGAAGACGTCCTCGTCGAAGTTGGCGGAGCGATAGAACAACACCAGCCGCTGGCCCTTCTTGATATTCACTCCACCGAGTTCGGTGTCGACAAGCGCGGTGCGCTGAAACGCAGTGATGGGTGAGGCCCAGCGGATGATCTCGTCGGCGGCGGTCTTCGGCCGTTCCCGCTTGAACAGCTCCCACTGGTCGGGGTAATCAGTGAAGGCCATCATGCCCTGGGTAATCGAGTTGCGGGTCGTCTCGTTTCCTGCGACGGTCAGCGTGACGACGAACATTCCAAACTCGGCCTCGGTGAGCTGGCCGTCGGCTTCGGAGTCGATCAACGTGCTGACGATGTCGTCACCAGGGTCTTCGGCTTTGCGGGCCGCCAATTGTATTGCGTACCAAATCAACTCGCCCGTTGCCGCCAGCGAGTCGTACTCCGCGAACTCTGGGTCGTCGCCGCCGATCATCTGGTTGGTCCAGTCGAAAAGCTTGCCGCGATCTTCCAGCGGGACGCCGAGCAGTCCGGCGATGGCCTGCAGCGGCAGCTCACGCGCGACCTGAAGGACGAAGTCACCGCTTGATTGGGCCGCCGCCTCGGCGGCGATGCGCTGCGCCCGCTCGTTGAGCTCGGCCCGTAGCTTTTCCACCGCACGCGGCGTGAACCCGCGGGAGATGATCTTGCGCAGCCGGGTGTGCTCGGGGTCGTCCATCATCAGCATGGACAGCTTCGAAGCCTTGATCTGTCCACTCACGTCCACTGACGGCTTGAAGTGCGGGACGACGGTCTTGGCCGCGGACGAGAACACGTCGCTGCGCAAAGACACCTCGCGGACATCGCGGTGCTTGCTGACGACCCAGAAACCGCCGTCGCCGAACCCGCCGACATCGGGCCGCTGCTCGTTCCACCAGACCGGCGCAGCGCGCCGGACTTCGGCGAGCTCGTCGGCCGGCAGCCGTTCGGCGTAGATGTCGGGATCGGTGAAGTCGAACCCTGGCGGAAGATTGGGAGAGGCCACGGCGGAACTCCTCACGGTCGCTCTCGCGATGGTAGCCAGCGGCCGTGCACTACGGTTCGGATTAGGAAGGGGTGTTCATGGACGACGCCGCGCTAGCCCAGATGCGCACCCTCAACGAGGGCTTTCCGGCCCTGGAGACGATGACCGCCCCACAGGCGCGCGCCGCGATTCGCGCCCGGCGCGTGCCCGTCAAGAACATCGACGACGTGTCGAGCGCCGTGGACCGAACGATCCCTGGCCCCGATGGTGACCTGCCAATACGCATCTACCGCCCGCACGGCGACGACGCCTCCAGGCCTGCCGTGGTGTTCTTTCACGGCGGCGGCTTCGTGCTGTGCGACCTCGACTCGCACGACGGCTTCTGCCGGGCGATGTCGCGCCACACCGAGTCGGTGGTCGTGTCGGTGGACTACCGGCTCGCGCCGGAACACCGGGCGCCCGCGGCGGCCGAGGACTGCTTTGCGGCGTACTGCTGGGCGGTCGCCAACGCCGACGAGTTGGGCATCGACCCGTCGCGGGTCGTGATCGCCGGGGACAGTGCGGGCGGGAACATGACCGCAGTCGTCGCGCTACTGTGCCGTGAACGCGGCGCGGCGACGCCGGCCGGGCAGGTGATGGTCTACCCGGTCATCGAGCCCGACTTCGACACGTCCAGCTATCTGACCTACGCCACCGGATACGTCAACACCAGGGCGGCGATGCAGTGGTACTGGCGCCAGTATCTCGGCGGGGACACGCTCCCGTCGCCCGAGTATCTCGCTGCGCCGTCGCGCGCCGAATCGCACGGGGGCCTGCCACCCGCGGTCGTCGTGACGGCGGGGCTCGATGTCCTGCACGACGAAGGCGCGTCGTATGCGGAGCAACTCAGCGCGGCGAATGTTCCTGTGGTGCATCGCGATTACCCCGGCCTGTTCCACGGCTTCCTGACGATGATGCCGCTGCGGTCGGGACGTTCTGCTCGGGAACTGTTGTTCGCCGATATGCGGGAGCTGGTGGCCACGTCGGCGTCGGCGGAGATCTCGGCGTGACCGTCGACGCCGTCGTGGTCGGCGCCGGCTTCGCCGGGCTGTACGCCGTACACCGTGCCGTTTCGGAGGGCATGACGGTGCTGGGCATCGAGGCGGCGCCGAGTGTGGGCGGGACCTGGTACTGGAATCGATACCCCGGGGCTCGCTGCGACGTCGAAAGTGTGGACTATTCCTACTCTTTCGACGAGGGCCTGCAAAACGAGTGGACGTGGTCGGAGCGCTTCGCGGCGCAACCGGAGATCCTGTCCTATCTGGAACATGTGGCCGACCGATTCGATCTGTGGCGGCACTACAGGTTCGGCACCGATGTGGTCGGGGCCCGATTCGACGCGTCGACGGGGCAGTGGGTCGTCGAGACGTCTACGGGCGAGAGCCACCGCGCCCGGTTCTTGTTGTGCGCGACGGGATGCCTGTCGGCGGTCAACAGGCCGGACATCCCCGGGCTCGACGATTTCGCCGGGGAGATTTACTACACCGCCGCGTGGCCACGTGACGATCCGGACTTGCGCCGCAAGAACATCGGCGTGATCGGCACCGGGTCGTCGGGCATCCAGGCGGTCCCGATCCTGGCCGAGCAGGCGGAGTCGCTGGTGGTGTTCCAGCGGTCGCCGAACTACACGGTGCCGATGCCCAATCATCCGTGGACGCAGGAGGATCTGGACCGGATCCGCGACGAGTATCCGGAGCGACGGCGGCGCTCGGCGTACGCGCCCGCGGGCACACCGCACGGCGCGTATCACAAGAAGGCCGTCGAGACGGACCCCGAGGAGAGACTCGAGGCGCTGTGGCGACGCTGGCGCGACGGCGGGGTGCTGTTCGCCAAGACGTTCCCCGACCAGTCAAGCGACTTGGCCGCCAACGACATCGCGCGACTGTTCGCCGAGGACCGCATTCGCGAGATCGTGACCAATCCAGCCGTGGCGGATGACTTGATACCGAACGACCATCCGATCGGAACCAAGCGCATCTGCACGGACGCCGGCTATTACGCCACGTTCAACCGCGACAACGTGTCGCTGGTGAACCTGCGGCGCGAGCCGATCGAGTCCGTCACGGCGGACGGCGTCCGCACGGCTCAGGGTGAGTACCCATGCGATGTCCTGGTTTTCGCAACGGGTTTCGATGCGCTGACGGGCGCGATGACAAGGATCGACCCTGTCGGGCCGGGCGGGGACAAGCTGTCAGAGCTGTGGGTGGACGGGCCGGTCACGTTTCTGGGGGTGATGGTGCCGCGGCTGCCCAACCTGTTCAGCTTCAGTGGGCCGGGCAGCCCGTCGGTGCTCGCCAACATGGTGATCCACGCAGAGGTGCAGGTCGACTGGGCGATCGCGCTGATGGTCGCAGCTCGCCGCCGCGGCATCACCGAAGTCGAGCCGCGCCGGGATTCCGCGCTGGCGTGGACGAACCATGTGGCGGAGGCCGCGGAGCAGACGTTGTTCCCGAGGGCACGGTCCTCGTGGTACCTGGGAGCCAACGTCGAGGGGAAGAAGCGGGTATTCATGCCCTACATCGGTGGCTTCGGAAACTACCGTCGCAATTTGGATGACGTTGCGCACCAGGGCTATCCGGGCTTGGTGCTGACGACACGGGGCTGACTTTTACCAGTCCAGGTTGGGCTGCCGCTCGGCCAGCTTCTGCACCACCCACTGGTTGAGTGAGACGCCCTGCTCGGCCGCCTCCACCATGAGCCGCGCGTGCAGAGAATGTGACGCGCGGACCATGAACCGTCCGCTGTAATTCCGCTCGGTCAACGGAGTCGGAGGCTCGCTGTCGAAGACCTCTTCCGTTTCGCGAAGGTATGCGTCGACCGCCGTCTCGGCGCGTGCCAGCGCCTCTTGCGCCGTCGGCGCCGTCTCGTATAGCCCTTTGATTTCGAGGCAGCGGGCCATGTACTGGTAGAGGTCCGTCGACCACTCCATCCGATAGGTGTAATGGTTGGCCATTGCAAAACGCTAACGCGGGAGATGGAGCGTTCGGCGCACCAAAATCCGCGCGGGAAGCCGCAAACGCTCACGTCACTTCTGTCACAAGAAGTCGACCGTGATGGCTCTCAAAACGTGACATCGCATGTGATGCGGCCGCAGGAACGCCGACCAGCGCGGACTAGGTTGACCCCATGAACTTGACGGCTTTCGGCCCATGAGCGAGCGGGCCAGCCGAGCCAGCAGGCTACTGCAGTCGATCCGCAAGGAGATACCGCAGTCGCTGGCGGAGGGGCAGGACCACGACGACGCTGAGATCGCCGCGATGCTGCGCGAGCTGGGGATCGCGCTGGTCGAGTGCCAACAGCCGGTACAGCTCGTTTCGGCGCGGCTGCTCGCGATCGCCAATCAGTACACCAGCGAGACCGTTCGCGTCGTCGTGCTGCCGACTGCGCTGGTGGTCCAGGTCGGCACCGTCGCCTACGAGGTTGAGACGGTCGTCAAGCCGACGACACAGTTGAACCTCGCGGGCCGCATCGACGCGATCGCCGATCTTGCCGAGGTCGGTGCCATCACCCCGGCCGACGCGGCCCGCGAGGCCGCCGAAGCGCGCACCATGCCGCCGCGGTTCGGGCCCGTGACCACCGTGATCGGTTACACCATCACCACGGTCGGGTTCGGCATGGTGATCAACCCGACCTGGGCGTCGCTGTGGGGCTATGTGTTCCTCGGGACTGTGGTCGGTGCGATCGTCATACTGGGTAGGCCTTTTCCGGCGCTGAACGCGGTGCTGCCGACGCTGGCCGCGGCGGTGGTCACCCTGTTGGCCATCTGGTTCGTCGCCGACGCAGCCAACGATGGGCTGCTGCGGGTGATCAGTCCACCGCTGGTGGCGATGCTGCCGGGTTTGGCGTTGACGATCGCCGCGATGGAATTGGCCAGCGCACAGATCATCAGCGGCGCCAGTCGACTGATTTACGGTGTGGCACAACTGATGCTGCTCGTCTTCGGCGTCGGGCTGGGCCTGCATGTCGGAGGCGCGCTCACCCCGCAGCAACCGTCGGCGCAGATGGGCGCGTGGTCGTTGTATGTCGCCGTCGTCGTGGTCTCGATCGGGCTCTACATCTATCTCTCGGCGCCCAAGGGATCGCTGCTGTGGCTGATGGCGGCGATCGGCGTGGCACTCATCGGGCAGAAGGTGGGCGGCGCCTTCCTGTCGCCGACGCACTCCGGCGCCGTCGGCGCGTTTCTGGTGGTGCCGTTCGCGATGCTGGCGGCACGCATCAAGACATCGCCGCCCGCGATCGTGATGATGCTCGCGGCGTTCTGGGCGTTGGTTCCCGGTGCGTTGAGCTTCGAGTCGCTCGGCGAGGAGGCCGCCGGTAAAGGCGACATCACGACCCTTGGCACCGCCGTCGCCGCAATCTTCTCGATCGCGCTAGGCACACTGATCGGCTTCAGCGTCTTCGCGACGATCAACTCCAGGCGTGCCCGCTGACGGCTATCTGACGTTGCAGCCGCTGGCCATGTTGTGGCAGTGCCCGCTGTTGCACGTGGGGCAGTTGCAGCCGCACGCCACGTGCGCCTGGGGCGCCGGCCGTGGAGCGGGTTGGGCGATGTAATGGTCGTCGTCGTCTCGACGGTCGCGGCGTGGCATGTTGCCTCCTAATAACGCGCTGACGTCTCCGTGCACACTCGACGCTAGACTTGCCCGCACCCGGATATCGCCGATTGGCAGTTGGCGTCCACCCAGTTATCCAGATCACCGAGTCGCCCGCCCGACAATGAGCGGATGGACGATGGCAGGCATCCCGCGCCACACCACGTCCTCGGCCGTGACGTCAAATCCGCAGCCGCGCATCAGCTCCGCGGTCGGGCGGTTGCAGGCGCATCCAGCGGCGAAGCGGCGCCACGGTTGAAACAGCTTGTCCTGTAACGCCGCGAGCATCCGCGAGCTCGAGCGCACGTGTTCGATGAACAGCAACTGCCCGTCTGGGCGGAGCACGCGTGCGATCTCGCTCAGTGTGCCTTCGGGGTCGTCGACGGTGCAGAGGACTAACGTCGAGACGACGGTGTCTACCGACGCATCGGCCAGCGGTAGGCGTTCGGCAGGCGCGCCGACGATCCGCGCAACCCGACCATGCCGCTGCAGGCGACGCGCGAGTTTTCTGCGCATCGCCGCGTCAGGCTCTGTGAGCACGAGCTCCGCGATCCCATCGGGATAGTGCGCAACGTTTAGCCCTGTCCCGGCGCCGATCTCGACAACCCGCCCGCGGGCGTTGCTCAGCAGCGCGCTTCGCCGGCTGCGGCCGCCTGCGATCTCGGCAAGCCAGAGAAAAGGGTCGTACACGAGGGCGAAAATCTTCAGCCACGCCGCGGACGGTGGGCTCGCCTGTTTGGTGCTGGTGATGGCTGTCATGCCGGAAACGTACGAGCGGTCACATCATGCGCGCATCGCTCGGAACGGCCATCTTTTGCCGATGGCCCCTTCCGGCTACCTCACAGGAGTCCGAGACGCGCGGCCTCGGCGACGGCGGCCGTCCGCGAGGTGCGACCCAGCTTGCGGCGGATATTCGCGACGTGGCGGTGAACGGTGTGCGGGCTCAGTACGAGCTGCTCTGCGATCTCGCGATCGGCGAGACCACGAGCGACGCAGGCCAGGATCTCACGCTCACGACTGGACAGCAGTATCGACTCTGGCTCGCTCGCACGGGCCGGCAACGGCTGGACCGGCCCCAGCGCTTCGCGGCACGCGCGGACGACGGAATCCGTGTCACCGTGCCAGGGAAAGTGCGCGCTGCCTTGCAGAGGGATGAATGTCGCGCCCGGGATCGCGGCCGCGACCTCGCGCCCGAGCCGGGACGGCACGGCGCGATCGTCGCGGCGATGCACGACCAGTGCCGGTCGGCGAACGTGGGGAAGGTGCGCGCGCACGTCGAGGCGATAGACGAGCCTCAACAAGGCCGCAGCGGTCTCGGCGGACGCGGCCTCCCGCTGCAACCGTGCGAAGTGTTCGCGCTCCGCAGCGTCGGCAGCACCGAGGAAGATGTCACTGAGCAGGCGCGAGCCCAGTCCCCAATGCGCACGCACCGCTGCCAAGATCGCGTTCCCCACGCCCGGCGCCGTAAGCGCTGCGCCGTTCGGATACGACCCGTACAGCACCAGCCGCTCGACGCGCTCCGGAAACGCTGCGGCGAAGGCGATGGCGGTGCAACTTCCAGACGAGCCGCCAATGAGCGACACGCGCTCGAGCTCGAGCTCATCGAGCAGCGCGCGCAGCGTCGCGACCTCCTCATCGAGGCTCAGCTCCGCCTCTTGCACAGTGCGATCCGACATGCCGACGCCCAGCCGGTCGTAGCGGATCAGTGTGTAGCCCGTTGCGACTCCTTCCCAGAATCGCCGAAAGCCCACGCTCTGCCAGTCAAGTTCGAGATGGCTGACCCACCAGGCCGGAGCGACGAGCGGTGGGCCGTCTCCACGTATCTCGTACGCCAGGCGGCGGCCGCCATGGGGAAGGAACCGGATCTCAGACTTCTCCAGCATTGTTATGACGCTACGCACGAACACTGGTCGCGACGAGGACGTCGGGCGGCGCTTTGCACATGAGTCACTTCTGTCACCGCAAGCGCGGCGATTTCGCAGGTCGGTGGGCACCCTGTAGACTGACAGCAACGTTGGCGCTCAATGAAGCAAGCCAACAGCGTCGTGGAACACTTCCCCATCGTGCAGACAGCACAAGGTTTTCTCGCGGCGATCGATATTGCCCACCGGCAATCTCGCCACACTTGTGCTCGCTCGCCGAATTACGCGCGCAGCGATGCACAACCCGATGCCTGAAAGGCACCACAATTACTACAGAACAATCCTTTGCCGATCTCGGCGTGGACGAAAGACTGATCCGGTCACTCGCCGCGCGCGATATCCTCACTCCTTTTCCGATCCAGGAGAAGACGCTTCCCGACACCCTCGCAGGGCGAGATGTGTTGGGCCGCGGAAAGACTGGCAGCGGTAAGACGCTGGCATTCTCCATCCCACTGGTCACTCGGCTGGCAGCCCGACAGCGCGGATCGCAACCGACCGGTCTGGTCCTGGCGCCGACTCGCGAGTTGGCAACCCAGATCGCCGCGACGCTCGCGCCGTTGGCGGCAGCGCGCCAGCTGAAGGTCACCACGATCTTCGGCGGTGTCCCGCAGGGCCGTCAGGTGTCGGCGCTGCGCGCCGGTGTCGACATCGTCGTGGCCTGCCCGGGCCGGCTCGAAGACCTGATGCGGCAGCGCGTCGTCCGCCTCGACGCAATCGAGGTCACCGTCGTCGACGAGGCCGATCACATGGCTGACCTGGGCTTCCTGCCCGCCGTCACTCGCATCCTGGCCGCGACACCCGCGGGCGGACAGCGCATGCTGTTCTCCGCGACGCTGGACAACGGCGTCGACAAGCTGGTCAAGCGGTTCATGCAGAACCCGGTCTCGCACTCCATCGACGAGGCGCACACACCTATGCCCGAGATGACCCACCACGTGTTCCATGTGGCGGGCGTGCAGGCCAAGAAGGAACTGGTGCACCATCTCGCGTCGGGCACCGGCCGCCGCATCCTGTTCATGCGCACCAAGCATCAGGCCCGCAAGCTCGCCAAGCAGCTCACCGAGTCCGGTGTGCCGTCAGTTGACTTGCACGGCAACCTTTCTCAGCCTGCACGCGATCGCAACCTTGCGGCGTTCAGCGCCGGCGAGGCGCGGGTTTTGGTGGCGACGGACATCGCCGCGCGCGGTGTGCACGTCGACGAGGTCGAACTCGTCGTGCACGTGGATCCTCCGATGGAGCACAAGGCCTACCTGCACCGGTCCGGCCGGACCGCGCGAGCGGGCAACTCGGGCGACGTCGTCACCGTGGTGCTGCCCGAGCAGCGCAGGGACACTCAATCACTGATGCGCAAGGCCGGCATCAATGTCCGTCCGCAGGAGGTCGTCGCAAATTCAGAAGCAGTGACGGCACTGGTCGGCGATAAAGCTCCGTACAAGACTCCTGCGCGCCCCACTCAGCAGGCGCCGAAAGCCGCTACGTCCAAGTCGGGCGGACCCCGTCGTCGCGGGGCGGGGGCTAGCCGTGCGGCGGCAAGCAACAGCGGCGGAGGGCGCTCTCAACAACGCAACCACGCCGGTCGTCGGCGCAGCGTCTCAGGCTGAGTCGGCCGCAGACGTCGACATCGGCCTCGTCGAGTGTTCGGCGCGGGCGGCGCTGACGATGCAGTCTGCAGCCTGGCACGCGTCGGTGCCCAGGTGAACTGCGAATACAGGTAGCCGCGCGGCCCGGCGCAGCAACATGACTGCAAGGGCTGTGCTGGTCTGACTCGGTATAACCAGCAAGCGCGCGTTATCACGACTACCGGTGACGGTCATGACGCGTTGAGGGCGGTTGATGCGGCCGGGAAGGGCTGCGTTTCCGCGGCTGTGCAGTGAGTCGAGATCGGGGACACCGTCGAGGGCGTTCCAGTTGATGCTGATGTCCATGATTCGGCCCAGCGGTTTCTCCAGCGCCCCGATCAGTTCGGGAAGCTCCTGTGGAACCGCCGACGTATACGGCCACCAGGCACCGTCGATGGCGTCGCCCAGTTGGGACGCCAAGGTAAGCCTGATGGGGCTGGCCAGCCGTCGCCGGTTGAGCGCGCTGCTCACGGGCACGGTCCTAGCGACGGGTGCGATGGTCGAGACCGGTTCGCGCACCGAGGTTTTGATGCGCGGGACCCCGTGATCCATGGACGATTCCTTCATTTCGAGCTGACCCGGCGCACAAGTGCGGGATCGGCATACGAATCGGATCGCACGTTGATCTGTTCGGCCCATCCGGGCGGGATCACGCTGACGACGAAACGGTTCTGCTTCAAGATTACACCCAGGGTGTTCCGGTGGAGCGGTGGCGGTCATGTCCGAATGCGCAGCGCCCGGGACCGTACGCGAAATGCTTGTTGCGCAAGCAAAAACGCTTGATCGGGCCGTGATATCCTTTATCGGGGTGTTTTTCGACATCCGTTCAGATTGAGAGAAGTTGGAAAAGAATGGCAGAAGGAACCGTGAAATGGTTCAACGGCGATAAGGGCTTCGGCTTTATCGCTCCCGACGGTGGTGCGGACGACGTGTTCGTGCACTACTCGGAGATCCAGGGCGGCGGCTACCGCTCGCTCCAGGAGAACCAGCGGGTGAAGTTCGAGGTCGAGCAGGGGGCCAAGGGTCCCCAGGCGGTCGGTGTAACAGCGATCTAGCGAGACCTACGTTGAGTGGGCTGGTGGGAAACTTTCCACCAGCCCACAATTCATTTGTGCGCAAGCAACACTGAGACACAACGAGTTTCAGAAGCAGCGCCGCTTCCTGGTGTTCGGGGGTGTGGTGCGCGTACTGTCAGTCATATCGGCGGTATGTCGCACGCGACCGTTTGTGATTGTGTCGTCGCCGATTCTTACGATGGGCCTTATCAAGGCCGAGACGAGGCGTCGCAATGACGTTACAAGAAAGCCCAGCCGCCTCCGGCCGGCGTCAACAAGGACCCGAACACACGCCGCGGCTGCGGTTGAAGCCCAAGGCACCATCCACCGGATATGTGGACGGCGCCTGGTGGCCGCGCAGCGATGACCTTCCGAACGAGCTGCCTGATCTGCTCGCGGTCCTGTCGATCCGCCTGGGCGCGATCACTGCGGTGGGTTACAACCCCAGAGAGTGGGCAAACGCGCCGGGAATTCTGGAAGCAGGTGGGCACAGTGTCCAGCTCGAGGGGTCCCACCTGCATCCGACCAGCACCCTGGAAGTGCTGGGCACCGACGGCAAGAAGCTCCTGCTTGTCGTAATTCCGAACTACTTCGACGCGGACATCGCGCACGAGAAGATGATGGAGGCCGCGGCCCCGGACAACACTTCGACGGTCGACGATCTCCTGACGGTCAGCGCCCCGGAGAGAGAAGCCCGCATCCGGGAGGCTGTCACCCAGCAACGGTGGGCGGCGCACAACTGAGCATTCACCTGCGCCAACTAGGCTCGTTCGGCTAGATGTGGCAATCCACGACCAGCTCCTCGCCGCCGTCAACGGCAGGCGTGGGGTAGACGCCGCCGACCGACTGTGTGAGGCGTGCGTGATGCTGATGGACATCGACGCGGCGGCGATCTCCCTGATTTTCGACGGCACCAACAGCGGAACCCTCGGTTCCAGCGGTCCGCCCGCTCGGAAGTACGACGAACTGCAGTTCATCCTCGGCGAAGGGCCCTGCCTCGATTCGGTCGCCCGGCGGGCGCCGGTGCTGGTCGTCGACCTGGCCGATCCCGATGACTGGCGTTGGCCCGTGTACGGCCCCGCGATGCTCGATCTTCAGGTACGGGGTGTCTGTGCGATGCCCGTGGTCGTGGCAGGTGAATACGTCGGCGCGCTGGACCTGTTCCGAACCCAACCCGGATCGCTGGTCGAACAAGATTTCGCCGGCGCCGTCGTCGCCGCCGAGCTGGCAGGTCTCCCGCTGCTCGACCTGCTCGACGGTGACACGGAGGCCGCTGCCGCAGACCCCGGGAGCAACGCATGGGCCGAACTGAATGCCCTGTCGCGCGCCGAGGTCAGCCAGGCCACCGGCATGCTCGTCGCGCAGTTGGAGGTCGAGCCAGCCGAGGCGCTGGTGCGGCTGCGCGCCCACGCTTACTCGACCGGCCGCAGCGCCACCGAGGTCGCCCGCGACATACTCGACCGCCGACTCCGGCTCGAAGCCGATTGATGCGCGGCCACCGAACACCCAGATTGGAGGGCGAAATGACTGAAACCCCTCGTGAAACCCGTGTATTGGATGCGGTCGTCTCGCTCGTCGACACCTTGCTCGAGGACTTCGACGTGGTGGACCTGTTGACCGAACTCACCGAGCGCTGCGCGCAACTGCTAGATGTCGCCGCCGCCGGATTCCTGCTCGCCGACCCGTTCGGCAAGCTGAGGCCGCTGGCGGCCACCACCGAGGCGGCCCGTGAGTTGGAGTTGTTCCAGCTGCAGGCCGACGAAGGCCCGTGCGTCGACTGCTATGCCACCGGCCGACCGGTCTCGATCGCCGACTTGAACGGCGAGGCTGCGCGGTGGCCGCGGTTCGTTCCGGCCGCGCTCGACGCCGGCTTCGCATCGGTGCATGCGGTGCCGATGCGCGCGGCGGGCATCGTGCTGGGCGCACTCGGCCTGTTCGGCGCCGAACCCGGCGAGCTGGACGAAGCCGACCGCCTGGTCGCGCAGACCCTCGCACACATCGCCTGCGTGGCGATCCTGCAGGAGCACGCGCCGACGCCGTCGACCGTCATGCCGCAATTGCAATCCGCGCTGGCCGGACGCGTCGTCGTCGAGCAGGCCAAAGGCTTGCTTCGCGAAATCCTCGATATCTCAGTGGAAGACGCCTTCACTCTCTTGCGGTCCTATTCGCGGGCCAATGGTGAGCACCTCACCGACGTCGCCCGGCGCCTGATGAGCAATCGGCACTCGCGTCTGGAACTGGTTACGGCCATCGCCGAATTCGAGATGACGCCAAGGCAATAGGGACGATGCCGTATCCGGCCGACGACGCCATATACCCTGGGTGTATCGTTGAGCTGTTGGGAACCCAGCCAGTCCGAGATGCGTCAGCCGTCCTCCGCTGAAACCGCCGAGCAACCGCTCACGCCGGACACGCAGGTACCAACCGTCAAATCGGAAATACCTTGAGCGCTCCACCCTCCTTTCCATCCGCTCCACCCACCTTCCCATCGCTGCTGCATTCTGTTGGGGTGCAAAACGTTTCCCACCTTTACCCGCCCGCGCGTGTCGGCATCCTCAGTACCTATCCGCCCACCGCGTGCGGCCTGGCGACGTTCACCGCCGCCCTGTCTGACGCATTGTGTGCCCAGGGTGCCGACGTCGGCGTCGTGCGCGTGGCCGATGGGTCGCGTACCTCGAGTGACCGGGTGATCGGAGAGCTGGTCAACGGCTCCGCGACATCCGTAGCAGCATGCTCCGAGCTACTGAACCAGAGCGACGTCGCGATCATCCAGCACGAGTACGGCATCTACGGCGGTGTCGACGGAGACGACGTGGTGGATGTCATCGACGGCCTGCGTGTGCCGTCGATCGTGCTCGCCCACACGATTCTCAAAAACCCTACGCCACACCAGCGTTCGGTTCTCGAGGCGATCGCGGCGATGGCCGATCAAGTCGTCGTCATGTCCGAGGCAGCAAGACAGCGGTTGTGTTCCGGTTTCGACGTCGACCGTCGCAAGGTCATCACGATCCCGCACGGCGCGGCCGTCCCGAGCGGTCCTGCCGAGAAGCGTCCGAGTAGACCCACCATCTTGACGTGGGGACTGCTTGGCCCGGGTAAGGGTGTCGAGCGGGTGATCGAGGCGATGGGTTCGCTGCGTGATGTGCCCGGCAGGCCCAGGTACCTGGTCGCGGGCCGGACGCACCCCAAGGTCCTGGCCGACCACGGCGAGGCATACCGCGATGCCCGAACCGAACAAGCGCGCCGCAGCGGAGTAGCGGATTCGGTGACCTTCGACGCCCGCTTCTGGAACGTGTCATCGCTGCCTGCGCTTATCCAGTCCGCAGCGGTCGTCGTCCTGCCCTATGACTCCACTGATCAGGTCACCTCCGGTGTTCTGGTCGACGCCATCGCGTGCGGCCGACCGGTCGTGGCCACCGCATTTCCGCATGCCGTCGAGCTCCTCAGTACCGGAGCGGGCACCGTCGTCGCCCACGACGACCAGGACGCCATGGCGTCCGCCCTGCGCCAGGTGCTGACGCAGCCGCGGCTCGCCGGGTCCATGGCCGCCGAGGCCCGCCGATTGGCGCCGGAGATGGCGTGGCCGGTCGTGGCCGGCGCATACCTGCGTCTGGCTGGTCGACTCCTCACCGACCGACGGGCGTTGGCATGACCGCTACCGCTACGACGCCGGCGCCCAAGTTCGACCATCTGCTGCGAATGACAGACCGTCGCGGCACGTTCGAGCACGCCTGCTTCGCCGAACCCCGGCCGGAGCACGGCTACTGCACCGACGATATGGCCCGTGTCCTCGTCGTCGCCACCAGACAACCCGATGCCGACGGCGAGGTTAACGGTCTCGCCGGGCTCGCGGTGCGGTTCTTGAACGAGGCGCAGGCGTACAGCGGTGCCTGCCGTAACCGAATGGACCGCAACGGCCGTTGGACTGACGAGCCGACCACGGACGACCATTGGGGCAGGTGCATATGGGGGCTCGGTACGGCCGCTGCCCACAGTGATGTGAGCTTGATTCGCAAGCTGGCGGTCATCCAGTTCGAGCGCGCCGCCCAAAAACGTTCTACATCGCCACGGGCAATGGCCTTCGCAGCACTGGGCGCCGCCGAACTTCTCGCCGTCGACTCGCAGCACCCCGCTGCGCGCAAGCTCATCACCGACTATGCGGCTTCGCTCGCCGCCCCAAGTGGCGACCGCTTGTGGCCGTGGCCCGAGCCGCGACTCACCTACGCCAACGCGGTGTTAGCCGAGGCGATGATCGCCGCGGGTGTCGCGCTCGACGACCCGGCGTTGCGGCAGCGTGGCCTGGATCTCCTGGCCTGGCTGATCGAATACGAAACGGGCGAGGGCCACCTGTCGCCGACGCCGGTTGCGGGCAGGGGGGCTGACGACGTCCGTCCGGCCTTTGATCAGCAGCCGATCGAGGTGGCCACACTGGCCGATGCGTGCGCGCGTGCTGCTGCCCTCGACGCCGGGGCGATCTGGCCAGCCGGCGTCCACGCCGCAGCGGCCTGGTTCATGGGCGCCAACGACGCAGGACAGCTCATGTGGGACCCGGAGACGGGCGGCGGATTCGACGGACTTCATGCCGACGGCGTGAACCGCAACCAGGGCGCGGAATCGACTTTGGCTGCGATCTCGACCCTGCAGCATGCTCGGAGCTTCTCGACTGTGTCGCAATGACTTCGGTGCGGGCCGGGCTCGTCACGCGCAGCCCGCAACGCCTCGATGCCGACCCCTCGAGGGTCATCACCCGGCTCTTCGTACCGGGACAGGAAGGCTTCGAGCACCAGGACTCTCGCGCGGGAGCAGTGCTGAGGCGCATCCTCGCCCTCGACGAGGACGAGGTGCGCTCGTCGTTGGACGACGTGGTCACCCGCTTCGACGGGCGGCACCGGGATCTGCTCGGCACGTTCCACCGGCACGCCGGCGAGCTCGCCGATCGCCTTGACACCGACATCAGCCGGTCGCAGTCGCGAATGTTGTTGCTGGGAGCCACATTCACCAGCGAGTTCGCCATCGAGGCGGCGGCATTGTGCAATCCCAGCATGGTCGCCCACCCGGATCAGGCGGGGACGCCCGCGGGCAGCGTGCGATTCGTGATGAGTGTCCGGGGCATCGGGGAGGGCCACCGGTCATCCATCGGGTTTCGGACCGGCGTGGTCGACGCCGCGGGCGGCGTGACGATCGACGCTCCGGCTCGGTTCGCCAGCGTCGGCTCGGTCTGCTCGACGCTGCTCGACGCCGCCGTGTTCCGCAGTGAGCTCTCGCGACTGCGCGAATCCGGCGAGGCCGCCGACTACGTTCTCGACGCGCTCGGCGACCGGTTCACCCGTGCCGACCTCGACGAGCAACTCGACACGCTGCAGACCCACCGCAGCACCCGTGGCCATGCGCAGCAGACGATTTCGCTGATGCGTACCATTGCCGAGCGGACCTATGCCATCGATTTCGCGGACGATATCCCGCTTTCGGAGCGGGTGCTGTGGCCGGCGATGAGCGCCGAGGCGGCCGGCATGGAGGACGCGCGCTTCGTCCGCTTCGTCGACGACGACGGGTCGGTGAGGTTCTATGCAACATATACGGCCTACAGCGGATCCCGCATCAGCCAGCAGCTTCTCGAGACGGCGGATTTCCGGTCGTTCACGTCGACGCCGATGGTCGGCAGCGCGGCGGCCAACAAGGGCCTTGCGCTCTTTCCCCGTCGCATCCGGGGACGCTTCGCCGCCATGTCGAGGTCGGACCGCGAGACGAATTCGGTTGCCTATGCCGACGATCCGTTCATCTGGACGACCTCCGCTCCCTGCCAGCAGCCCACCCAGGCCTGGGAGGCGTTGCAACTCGGCAACTGCGGACCACCCATCGAAACCGAGGCCGGGTGGCTGGTGCTCACCCACGGCGTCGGTCCGATGCGCACCTACAGCATCGGGGCGATCCTTCTTGATCTCGAGGAGCCGACCCGGATCATCGGTCGACTGCGACAGCCGCTGCTGAGCCCCGCCGCCGACGAACAGGACGGCTACGTGCCCAACGTCGTCTACTCCTGCGGCGCACTGTTGCACGGCGAGATGTTGGTGATTCCGTACGGTATCGCCGACTCGGCCATCGGCATCGCGACCGTGCCGCTGCGTGAACTACTCGCCGCGCTCGGCGGCTGAGAATGCGGATAGCCGATCGTCAAAGGAGTGTGATAACAATGGGGAAACATGAGGAAGAACAGCGAATCGCCTTTCGCGAGAAGGCGATCCACATAGGGGCCGGCTTCGTGGCGAAGGAGCGTCCGCACGTGGTGGAGACGTTGTCAACGCTCGGGCCGCACCTGGGACGGTGGGACCCGCAAGACGTGGACGTGGAGGTCTCCCTGCAGGACCGCGGCGGCAGGGAGCAGCGCGTCACCTTACGCGCGACCCTGCCCGGCCATCCGCCGCTGGTGGCGGTCGCCGAGAACCCAGACATCACCCGTGCGCTCTCTGACGCGAAGCGTGAGTTGATCCGCCAGCTCGAGCACCAGAAGTCGGTCGACGAGCCGATGAACAACCGCCGGCTCCGGCGCGCGACGATTCGCCATCCTGGTGCTTGACCCCATATCGTCGGCGCTATGAAGCGAGATGTGAGCGCAGCGCTCGAAGTAGAGATCACCGCGCCGACGACGTTGGAGTTCCAGATTGCCGTCGCGCCGCATCCCAATACCGAGGTGTCCGAGTCGCTGTCCTTCGTCTTGGACGGAAACCCCTTGCAGCCCTCGGAGATCAGCGGCGTGCACGGCAACCGGATCCATAAGCTGGAGGTCGCCGGCGGCAACCTCAGAGTCGACTACGCCGCGACGATCGTCGGGCGGACGGACCCGGCGCCGGTGACCGAGTACGACCAGTCGATGTACCTGCGCCCGAGCCGTTACGCCGAAGCCGACAAGTTCTACGGCTTCGCCTCAACAGAATTCGGCAACTACATCGATTCGACGACGCTCTTGGAGAAGGTGTCCTCGTATGTGGGCACCCGGCTGAACTATGTACCTGGCTCAAGCGATCCGATCGACGGCGCGGTGGACACCTTGCTGGCCGGCAACGGGGTGTGCCGCGACTACGCGCATCTGGTGGTGGCACTCCTGCGCGCGGTCAACGTGCCCGCCCGCCTGGTTTCGGTGTACGCACCCGGCCTATACCCGATGGATTTCCACGCGGTTGCCGAGGCGTTCGTCGAGGGACAGTGGCGAGTGGTCGACGCTACCCTCTTGGCGCCGAGGCAGTCGTTGGTGCGCATCGCCACCGGGCGCGACGCTGCCGACACTGCATTCCTCGACAACCACAAGGGTGAAATCACCCTGAACAAAATGATGGTCACAGCCGTCGTCGATGGCGACCTTCCCCGAGACTCGGTCGATCACCTGGTATCGATCGGCTGAGCGTAACGCCGGGCGCCGGGCTGCGGGCGCCGCCGTTGCGGACCGCGTAGGGGTAGGCATCGTCGCGGTGCTGAAACGACAGGATGGCCGGGTTCAGGACGGTGCCGTCGCGAATCTCGATGGCTCGCGAGATCGTCGGGGTCGAGTTCCACGCCGCCGGCCCCGCCAGGACTGTTTCGAGGTGCGGCAACAACGCCTCGCTGTTCTCCCACGTCGCCGAGTTCCACAGGTAGGACGGGCTGTGGTCGACGGCGTAATAGTGCACACCGTTTGCCATCTCGATGATCGGATGAGTGAACGAGGTCGGGTGCGCCCAGCTGAAACCCATGCCGGTGTCGCACGAGACGTCGACGATCAGGCTCCCCGGCGCGAAGGAGGCCAGCTCCTTCTCGGTGACGAAGATCAGCGGTGCGTTGGGATCCTGAAGGACGCAGTTGACGACGATGTCGTTGTCGGCAAGGAAGCGTGCCACCGGGATCGGCCCGTCCGGCAGATCCGCCCAGGTCCGCTCTGGCGTATCCGGGTCCTGTCCCATCTGGACGATCTGGGTGGAGTGAATCGGCGAAGCGACGGCGGCGACGTCCCGGTTGGTCAGCACACGCACATCGTCGATGCCGTGTGCGTTCAAAACCGTGACCGCGCCGCGGGCGGTGGCACCGAATCCGATGACGGCAGCGCGCAGCCGGCGGCCGTAGCTGCCGGTGATTCCGGCCAGTTGCATGGCGTGCAGGACGGAGCAGTAGCCCGCCAGCTCATTGTTCTTGTGAAAGACGTGCAGGCCGAACCCGCCGTCGGGCTGCCAGTGGTTCATCGCCTCGAAGGCGATTATCGTCAACCGCCGATCGATGGCGAACTGCGTCAGTGCGGCATCCTGCACGCAGTGCGGCCATCCCCAAACAATCTGTCCCACTTTGAGTTCCGCTAGATCGTCGGCCTCGACCTTGGGTAAGAGAATGATGTCGCACTCGGCGACGAGCTGCTCTCGAGTCCTGATCCCACCGACGAGTCCGGCCAGTGCATCATCCGTCGCGCCGAAGTCCGAGCCGTAGCCATGCTCGAGGAAGATCCGCGGCGAAACCCAGGGATCGAGCCTGGCGAAATGCGCCGGGTGAATCGGCAGCCTCCGCTCGTTCTCCTTGCGGGAGCGAGCCAGGACAGCTATCGAAAGCTGTTGTGCCTCAGCGCTTCTTGTCATGGAACAAAGCCTCGGTCAACGAGGCCCGGGCCGCCACCTTCGCGTGCTTGGCGGCGCGCTTCTCTTTCAGGGATTTCCCGGTCTTCTTGGTCATGGTTTGCCGGGGAGATTTATCAGTCACCGCTGGGCCCCTTGATCGCGGGGGCCTGGTTGGTCCCGATTCTCTGACCTTACCCCGCAACGTAGACAAACACTGTTGACACACGACGTGGTCATGATTAGCCTGGGGATACGCCGACGCTCTGCCGTCGTCTCTCGATCTCGGCCGGTGGTCCGCACTCACTTGGGTTCTCGCAACAGCCCACACCCCCGCCGCACGGCCGGATCACCAGGAAATCCAATGGCAATTGCCGACATCGCTGCCTACACGCATCTGAGCAAGACCGACATCGAGGCCCTCGGGTACGAACTGGATGCCATTCGCGGCGAGATCGAGGAGTCACTCGGTGAACGAGACGCCGCCTATATCCGGCGCACCATCAAATTCCAAAGGGTGCTCGACGTCGGCGCTCGGCTGCTCATCGCGTGCAGCCGGACACGGGCCGGCTGGGTCTTGGGGACCGCGTCGCTGGCCTATGCGAAAAGTGTCGAGAACATGGAGATCAGCCACAACGTTCTTCATGGCCAGTGGGATTGGATGAACGACCCGGAGATCCACTCGAGCACCTGGGAGTGGGACATGGTCGGGGTCACGTCGCAGTGGAAATACTCGCACAACTACCGCCACCACGTGTTCAGCAACGTGCTTGGCATGGATGACGATCTCGGCTTCGGCGTCATGCGGGTGACCCGAGATCAAGCATGGAAGCCGCAGTACCTGCTGCAGCCGCTTCAGAACGTGCTGTTGGCCGCCACATTCGAATGGGGTATCGCACTGCACGGCGTCGATTTCGAGCGGCTTCGAGCAGACTCAGCCGCCGGAAGGCGGTCGCAGGTAGGGGCGCTGATCGGAAAGATCGCCCGCCAGGCGGTCAAGGACTACGTGCTCTTCCCGGCGCTGAGCCGATCCCGCTGGCGCACGACCCTAGCGGCGAACGCGACGGCCAACCTCCTACGCAACCTCTGGGCGTATGTGGTGATCTTCTGTGGTCACTTCCCCGACGGTGCAGAGAAATTCACCGAAGACGTACTCGAAGACGAGACCCGCGCCGAGTGGTACCTGCGACAGATGCTGGGTACCGCGAACTTCAAAGCCGGTCCGCTGCTGGCGTTCTCGAGCGGTAACCTCTGCTACCAGATCGAGCACCACTTGTTCCCCGACCTGCCGAGTAACCGGTACGCGCAGATCGCCGTGCGCGTTCGGGAGCTCTGCGACAAGTACGACCTGCCCTACAATAGCGGTTCGATTGTGCACCAATATCTTTCAACGCTGCGAACTATCCACAAACTGGCACTTCCCGACTGATTCCCGGCGGACCGGTAACAGGCTGGGAGTTGCGGTCACGCACCCGCGTCCTGCTCCGCGAGGCTAGCCAGTGCCGCATCGACGGTAGCGACAGCGGGCAGCGATCCGTGGGGGTCGCAGACTTGTAGCAATCGGGAGACAGCCGCACTAGGTACCAGCACCCATCCCGTTCCGACACGCGCACAGCAAACCGACACTCTGTGTAGCGCCGAGAAACCCTCGGTGCCAATGAATTCCAGACCACTGAGATCCAGGATCAGTCCGCGGCAACGTCCTGTCTTCAAGAGTGCGAAATCGGTGAGGGTGTTCGCATTCGCCGCGTCGATGTTGCCGTGTGCACTGACAATGGCCACGGACGTCATCGTCCATCGTGTGGCGAATCGCGTCGCGTGACACTTGGTGAGCGATCGCGGCGCGGCGTGAAGGACAAAGGTTTCAGTCATGGTGATCCCGACGGGCAGACGATCACCGGCGTGTGGGGGTCCGGAGCCAGCGCTCCTAGAGTTCAGCGGCGGACAGCCGAACCCATCCCGAACCAGCTGAGGTTCTCAGCACCGTTGACGTTACACCCTCTGACCTGCTTCGCACGGCGAATACGCCGGTCAGGAACCTGCCAGCCAGAAACGACTAGGGTAGGAGCATCTCGCGGCGACTACGCCGCGACAAGTGGCCGGTGGCCGCATGCACGTCGGGCACCGGCGGGAACTGTTAGCGCAGGTGCCGACGATGGCGAAGTTGACCGCAGACAATCACAGACCGCTGACATCGGAGCAGGTCAGTGCCGATGACGCCGACTTACAAGCCGGCCTCGCCAACCTCGCGGGCCTGGTTGCGGACAGTCTTGGGTTGCCTGAGTTGCTGGCTGAGGTGGCCGCCTTCGCAGTGGGTGCGATACCCGGCGCCGACGGTGCTGGCGTGACGTTGTTGCGGGGCGACCGGCCGGACAACATGGTGGCGGCGCTGGCGGCCAGCGCTCCCTTTGTCGCCGAGATCGACGAAATCCAATACGTAACTCTTCATGAGGGGCCATGCATCACAGCGGCGCTGGAACGCCGCACGGTGCGTTCCGGGTCATTGGGTGGGGAGAAGATGTGGCCGCATTTCGGTCCGCGCGTGGGCAGGTTAGGTGTGCACAGTGTCCTGTCGCTGCCACTGCTGCTGCCGAACCAGGTTGTCGGGGCGATCAACGTCTACGCACACGATAAGGACGTCTTCGATGAGCACGCGGCCGAACTCGGCGAACTGTTCGCCAAACCGGCAGCGGTCGCTGTGCACAACGCCCAGATCCTCGCAGACGCGCTCTCTCTCACCGTCCAGTTGCAGACGGCGCTGTCGACGCGCCCGGTAATCGATCAGGCGATCGGCCTCATCCGGGGCCGTACCGGGCGCAGCGTCGAGGAGGCGTTCACGCACCTACGAGAGATAAGCCAAGCGGAACACCGTAAGTTGGCCGACGTGGCTCAGCAAATCGTCGACGAAGCCGTGCGCCGCGCTCGCGCCCGACACAAACCGACCCAGTAGGTCGACGCCAAGGAGCGCGTTCAGACGTGCCCTGGTTCCACGGCCGCACCGTTCGCGGGCTCGCCGGTGTTTACCACGTCCGTCCACGACAATGCCGGCGGTTCGGCCGGGGCCGGCGGCGGTGTTATCGCGTCTGCGGCGGCCGATTCCCGAGTGAGGAAGCTGCTGATCTCGCTGATCGCACTCATCATGGGCGCCGGGAAGACCACCGTGGTGTTCTTCTCCACTCCGAGCTCGGCCAAGGTCTGCAGGTTCCGCAGTTGTAGGGCAAGCGGGTGCGCCATCATCGTGTCCGACGCATCCCCTAGCGCGGCGGCGGCCATCGACTCACCCTCGGCGGCGATGATTTTCGCTCGCTTCTCGCGCTCGGCTTCGGCTTGCCGGGCCATCGCGCGTTTCATGCTCTCGGGTAGTTGAATATCCTTCAGCTCGACGAGGTTCACTTCCACGCCCCACTCGAGGGTGGCCACATCGAGGATTTTCTGGATGTTGGCATTGATGACATCGGTTTCGGAGAGCGCCTCGTCGAGGGTGTGCTGACCGACCACCTTGCGCAATGTCGTCTGCGCGATCTGGTTGATGGCTGATGCGACGTTCTCAATGGCGACCACAGATTTCACCGCGTCGACGACTCGGAAGTAGGCGACTGCGGAAATATCGACGCTTACGTTGTCGCGGGTGATGATGCCCTGCGACTGGATCGGCATCGTCACAATTCGCAGCGACACGCGCACCAGCCTGTCGATTACCGGGATGATCAAGACCAGGCCGGGTTCCTTCACTCCCACCACCTTGCCGAGCCGGAACAACACACCCCTCTGGTATTGCGTCACGACCTTCACCGACTGCGTCAACCCGATGAGAGCCACGATGGCGACAATGGCGATAACGACGAAAGAGACGGTCAGAGCATTCATGGCATGTCCTTGATAGAGGTCGGGGTGGCGGGCTGCAGGGCGGTTTCGCAGCCGTCATCCAGCGAGCCGGTGGACCCTCAGCTCGTTCAGTTGGTCGCGGGAGGTGACTGCTTCGCTTCGATAGGCCGTCGCTTGCTGCTGCAGCCTGCACGCCCGGACTGTTTTTATGTCGATCTCGACCTGGGCGGCGTGGGCTCGCCCGGCGGACTCGTCGGCGAGGGCTTCTTGACGCCGGAGTCGTAGCGCATCCTCATCCGCTTGATCGTGGATCGTCTCGCCCTTGCCGTGGCGCTTTTGGCTGCGTGTCTTGTACGCCACGAGGGCGAGCGCGCCGGCGAGCACCAGTGTCGCGAGCGACGCAACGATTATCAAAACCATTGTGTTGGTAACCATGTCGGTCCCTAAGGTTGGTCGAGCCGGTTGACGCATCTGTCGGTGGCGGCACCGGTGACCCGCCAGCAGGACGCCGAGTCGGAGCGACGCCACCGCGCCGACCGCGATCCCAAAGAGGAACAACGTGCCGGTGATAGCCGAACACGGAGAGATCGGTCGGCGGGCGGGCCGCCCCAGCTTTTGCTCGTCACGCCACGATCGCGCGATCGCGGCGACGAGCAAGTCAATCAACCAACGGTAACAAGCGTTCGAAGCCCTCTCATCTGCTGGTAGACCTCCAGTACACGCCTATTCCGAGGACAAGTCAACAGTGTTGACAGATAGCGTTAACATACAATGTGGATTCCGTGACGAGCCGAAGGGAAGTGCTGCCCACGATGGTCAAACAGCGCACCGCGCCGGATCCCGCCGCGGCCACCGGCCAAGCTCACGGTGGGGTCAGCCGGTCGAGGATCCTGCAGGCGGCACTGGGGATAATCGACCGTGACGGTATCGACGGCTTGTCCATGCGTCGCCTCAGTGAAGAGGTGGGCCGCGATCCCACAGTGCTCTATCGGCACATACCCAGTAAGGCGGCGCTGCTCGACGGCGTCGCGGAGATCATGCTCGGCCAACTACGGGTGGATACGGCTGATCCAGACTGGGCGGGTCAGTTGCGCATCGTGGCTCATGAGTTCCGTCGGTTGGCGGTCACACACCCAAACGTGGTGCCACTGTTGGTGACTCGTCCGTTGGCGACCCCATTGGGACAGCGGCCACCGGGGATGCTGCGGCCCCTGGAGGACGTCGTCGCCCTCCTCACGTCCTCCGGCTTCAGCGGGGCGGAGGCGCTGCACATCTATCGGGTGCTCTTCGGTTATCTCCACGGCCACATCCTCACCGAGCTGCAAGAGGTGATCGAACGACCAGATGAGACAGACGACGTGTTGCGCCTGGGCTTGCACCGGCTGGAGGTCACCGAGTTCCCACAGGTGCGCGCCTTGGCGTCGGTGCTGGCGTCCTATGACGGTGCGGCCGAGCTCGAACGCGGCCTCGATCTGCTGTTCTACGGTCTCACGGCCACACTGACGACGCCGGACGGGCCGTCTCGAGCCCCGTAAGCCACGGAGAACGCACTGAACAAACTCGTCCGTCAATTTGCGGAACTTGTTGCAGTTCCCCGCAATTGGTTTCGATCCATGGTCATTACGCCTAGCATCGGAATATGGAGCGGCTCAGCGGGCTCGATGCGAGCTTCCTCTATATCGAAAGTCCCACCCAGCCCCTGCATGTGTGCTCGATCCTCGAGTTGGACACCTCGACGGTGCCCGGTGGCTACACCTTTGATCGGCTTCGTGATGAGCTGGCCGTACGAATCGCGGCAATCCCCGAATTCCGGGCAAAGCTGGCCGACACTCAGCTGAATCTGGACTATCCGGTGTGGGTCGATGACGATGCATTCGATCTCGACCGTCATCTGCTTCGCATCGGCCTGCCGTCGCCGGGAGGGCGCCGGGAATTGGTCGCGATATGCGGACACATCGCATCGGCGCCGCTGGATCGCAGCAGGCCGCTGTGGGAGATGTGGGTGATCGAAGGCGTCGCCGACACCGATCCGCGCGCGGGGGGCGTGTTGGCGGTGATGACCAAGGTCCATCACGCCGCGGTGGACGGGGTGACCGGCGCCAACCTGCTGTCGCAGCTGTGCAGCGTAGAACCCGGCGTGCCGGCGCCCGAACCGGTGGAGGGCACTGGGAGTGCCGGCCGGCTTCAGATCGCGGCGGGTGGCCTGGTGAGGTTCGCCACCCGCCCGTGGCAGCTGGCCAATGTGATGCCGACGACCCTTGCAACGATCGTGAAGACTCTGCGGCGTGCGGGCAGCGGGCTGACCATGGCCGCGCCGTTCGCAGGCCCGCCAACCCGGTTCAATGCGTCGGTCACCGCCGACCGTAACGTCGCGCTGGCCCAGCTCGACCTCGACGACATCAAGAAGGTCAAAGACCGTTTCGGGGTCACGGTCAACGACGTAGTGATGGCCTTGTGCGCGTCGGTGCTGCGATGGTTCTTGAGCGATCATGCCGAGCTGCCCACCAGGTCGCTGGTGGCGATGGTGCCGGTGTCGGTGCACGACAAATCCGACCGTCCGGGCCACAACCAGTTGTCGGGAATGTTCTGCAGCCTCGAGACACACATCAATGACCCCGCGGAACGACTACAGGCGATCGCCCGGGCGGTGGCCGCTGCCAAGAATCACAGCTCGGCTATCAGCCCGACGCTGTTGCAGGACTGGGCGCAACTCGCCGCCCGCGCGGTGTTCGGAGCGATTTTTCGGCTTGTCGCCGACTCACCACTCATCGGAAACCCGGTCCATAACTTGATCATTTCGAATGTGCCGGGACCGCAAGCTCAGCTGTACTTCTTGGGCTGCGAAGTCGAGGCAATGTATCCGCTCGGTCCGCTGTTCCACGGCTGCGGGCTGAATGTCACGGCGATGTCGCTGAATGGCAAGCTCAACGTCGGCGTCATCTCGTGCCCGGACCTGCTGCCCGATCTGTGGCGACTGGTCGACGACTTCAATGTCGCGCTCGAGGAGTTGCTCGAATGCACGAGCCCGGCGCGGCGCTGAAGTTCAGTGGGGACCGCCGACGAGGACGCATTGCGCCGCTATTGAATTAGTAGCCGCCGCCCATATGACCCGGATATGCCGGGGCGTTGGTCGCGGACGTCGGCGGCGGCGTCGTTGTCGTCGAATTCGACATCGGCGACACGGATTCGTCGGGGTTGTTTGCGGCGTTCGCTACAGCCAGGCCGCCGATGATGACGGCGCCAGCGATAAAGCTTGTCGCGAAGAGCTTGCGCATCATGATGACACTCCGTTCCAGGCACGCCTCGGCGCACCCACACCATGTATACGAATGGCGAGCGCCATCGGGTTCAAAACACTCCGTCAGCCGAGTTACCCGTCAGCCGATCCCGATCCCAAACCCCAGCTCGAATTCCACGTTGACGCCCGGTACATCAGTGACGATGTTCGCGTTGGGGTTGGCCACGCAGTAATCCACCTCCACGCCGTCGACAACGTCGCTCGTGCACTTCGCCACTGGATCGGCCACGGCACTGGGTGCAGCGGTGAGGGCCAATGCGCCGATTGCGGTCACCGCCAACAACAGTCGATCGATGCGCGACCGCATTACCCGTTACTTCGCGAGCAGCCAGTGGTAGAGCTCGAAAGAGGCCTGCTCGACCCAGCCGTGCTGGAGCTTTCCGTCATCGCCGACGGACCAGACCGCGGTGCCGGTCATCGCGATCGGCTTGTCGTTGGGTTCGGTGCCGAGGATGCCGTTGTTGGTCCCGGTCAGCACCCATCGGGACGTGACGCGGGTGCCGTCGTCGTTCTGGAAGGCCTCGACGGTGTCGACGTGCAGGTCGTTGACGTGGTCGAGGAACTCTTGGACCCAGTTCTTGATGTCGTCTTTGCCGGCGATTTCCCGGCCGCCTGCCTCGATGACGACGTCGTCGGCCAGGAATCGGTCGACGGCATCGGGTTCGCGGGCGTTCCAGACGTCGTCCCAGAACGCTTCGACAATCTGCGTTGATCGCATGCTTGCACGATCCCACCCGGAGGCACCGCCCGCAGGTCTTTCGAGCGCATATGAGGCGTGGTGGCGTCATCCGCCGGCGAGGTCGGCGAGGGCGCCGTCCCGTCGCGATCCTTGTGAGCAGGTAGGCCCTCTGTGGAGGCTTGCCAGCGCGGCGTACTCGCCCTCAAGCCTGTTAATTACGTGGCCGCTGACAATAGGATATCGGTGCGCCGCGAATCGGCGTGGGCGCGTTGGCGCGGCCACCAAGTGATTCACTGCGCACGACCTGTTGACAACAACTGCGCGACTAGATCCGGATACGATGGCCGTTAAGCCTTCGGTTCCGCCGCGGCGGCCGAGACAGCAGAACGACGCTGCACTGCTTGAAGCTGTGCGGGCGCACTGGCGTGACGCGGTTCGCCGCGCACGACCGGTTGATACTCCTGCACGACGAGATCCGGAGACCGTGGCCGTCAAGCCTTCGGTTCCGCCGCGGCGGCCGAGACAGCAGAACGATCCTTCGCTGGACGAAACTGTGCGGGCGCACTGGCGTGGGGTGATTCACCGCGCACGACTGGTTGACACCACTGCGCGACTAGATCTTGGTGTTGAGACCACTGCGCGAGCTGATCTTGGTTCGACCACTGCGCGACTAGATCTTGGTGTTGAGACCACTGCGCCCGTTCAACATTCGGTTCCGCCGCGGCGGCCGAGGCAGCAGAACCATGCTGCACTGGACGACGCTGCGCGGGCGCGCGGGCGCGGCGGTGACGTGGTTCGCCGCGCGCGACCGGTTGACAGCGCTGCACGACTTCGGAGGGGCGCCGTCAGGCCCTCGGCTCCGCCGCGGCGGCCGAGGCAGCATAACGATGCTGCACTGCTGCAAGCCGTGACCGTCGACGAGGCAACCCTTCGGCGGCTCCGGATCAAGCGGACTGCCGTGGCGTTCGGTGCCGTTCTCCTCTTCGTCGCGTTAGTGGTCTCGAGTGGGCATCCCTTCGGGGGCCACAACCAACCCGCGCAGCCGTCGGTGCCCTCAGCCAGCGGTGGCGGGTCTTCTGCCGCGACGGAACAACAGCAACCATCGGGAGCGGCTTCAACTGGTACCCCGGGTGCGCATCCCGAAGGCTCATCGGGCGGCGCACTGCCACCGGCCCAAGGCGTGCAAGCGTTTTCGGGCGGCACCGAGCCGCCGGCACAGCCGCTGCCACCCGAACAGAGCGAGAGTGGTCCGCCGTCGTGGGCGCAGCTCCTCCTTAACGGCGTGCTGGTCATCCTCTCGCTGGGGTTGTTCACGGTCTCCGGCACCACCCTATGGTGGATGCTGCACGCGTGGCGCAGTCCGGACGCGTTGGCAGCGACTGGTTTTCGACGTCGAGCAGCTGGTGCACCTCGGTCGTTCTCATTGCTGTTACCGGCTCGCCACGAACAGGATGTCCTCGGGGACACGATCGACGCGCTGGCTCGGCTCGACCACCCCAAGTACGAGGTGATCGTGATCATCGGTCATGACGACCCGGAGACAGAATTCGTCGCGCGTGAGTCGGCGGAGCGCTACCCCGGAATCGTCAAGGTGGTCATGGACCACAACGTGCCCGAAGAACAAACCGAAGGCACTCAACACCGCGCTGCCCGAATGCCGCGGCGACATCGTCGGTGTCTTTGACGCCGAGGACGAGGTGCATCCAGGGCTGCTGCGTCTGGTAGAAGCCCGTTTCGAGGAATCCGGCGCAGATGTGGTTCAGGCGGGCGTGCAGTTGATGAACGTCCACACGAATTGGTGGTCGCTGCGCAACTGCCTCGAGTACTACTTCTGGTTCCGCTCCCGCCTGCATTTCCACGCGGCGAAGCGGTTCATTCCGCTTGGGGGCAACACCGTGTTCACCCGCACCGAGCTGCTGCGGGAAGTGCACGGCTGGGATCCCGACTGTCTGGCCGAGGACTGCGAGATCGGCGTGCGGTTGTCCACCCGGGGTGCAGTCGTGGCCGTCGCCTATGACCCGCAAGCGGTAACCCGGGAAGAGACCCCCGATTCGATCCGTGCCCTCGTGAAGCAGCGCACGCGCTGGGACCAAGGTTTTCTGCAGGTGCTCCGCAAGGGTGAGTGGCGCAAGCTGCCTAGCCGCAGACAGCGCTGGCTGGCCCGCTACACCTTGGCGATGCCCATGCTGCAGGCGGCAACGGGCGCGTTGTTGCCGCTGTCGCTCGCGTCGATGTTCCTGCTGAAGGTTCCGGTACCGACGGCGTTGGTGACGTTTCTACCGCTGGCGCCGACGCTCGTCACGATGGCGGTCGAGTCTGCCGCACTCGGAGAGTTCGGACGGGAGTTCGGCATCCGAATACGTCCCCGCGATCACGCGCGACTATTGCTGGGCACCTTTCCATACCAGCTGCTACTTGCGGTCGCCGCGGTGCGGTCGGTGTGGCGTCAGAGCCGCGGGCACGGAGGCTGGGAGAAGACCACTCACAAAAACGCCCACCGCACCACCACACCCAAGCGGCCGGTTCGGGCATGAGTCGTTTATCCCGCCTGAACCCCTCGATCCCGATACTCGGGATCCTGTTGATACTCACCGCGACACTGCGGTTGATCAACCTGACGGGGTCGCCCGCCCGGTTTGACGACGAAGGCACGTATATGGCCCAGGCCTACGCCGTGGCCCAATGGGGAGAACTCGCCCACTACACCTACTGGTACGACCATCCACCGGCCGGCTGGCTGCAATTGGCGCTGTGGACGGCGATTTCAGGTCCCGACTTCGGGGGCAACGCGGTAGCTGCCGGGAGATACCTGATGGTCATCGTCGCCGTGATCACCGCCGCCCTGCTGTGGTCCCTGGCGCGCCGAATCGGAATGTCGCGGTGGGCAGCTGCGGCCGCGGTCGCCGTCTTCGCGCTGTCTCCGTTGGCAATCTCGTTGAGCCGCATGGTATATCTCGACAATCTCGCCCTCGCGTGGGTGCTGGGCGCCCTGGTGCTTCTGTGCTCGCCGCGGTACCGGCTGTCGGCAATGTTCGGCGCCGCAACATGTTTCGGCATAGCGGTGTTGACCAAGGAGACGATGCTGCTGCTCCTGCCGATGTTCGCGTGGCTGGTCTGGACCAGGACCGCACCGGCGACCCGCCGCTATGCACTGGCCGTGTTCGTCGCCGTATTCGGTGTGGTGGTGAGCACGTACGTCTTGATGGCCGTGCTGCGTGGTGAGCTGGTCCCCGGGTCCGGACACGTCAGTCTGTGGGACGGCATCAAGTTCCAGCTGTGGGATCGCACGGCCGGCGGCGGGCTCGATGATCCCTATTCGCTCAAACGGCACATCGTTGACGAATGGCTCCGACTTGATCCCGCCCTGCTGTTTTTGGCCGTCCCGATAGCCCTGGCCGCACTGTTCGTCGAGCGGCTGCGGCCGTTCGCGGTCGGGTTGGTGGTACTCATCGCCATTATTGTCCGCCCCGGGTACCTGCCGGGGCCGTTCATCCTGTCCGCGCTGCCGTTGACAGCACTTCTGGCCGCGGGCACCGGCGAGGCGGCGCTGCGCTATCTGTTCCGCACCGTTGGGCAGCGATCGGTTGGCCTGCGGCGCTTCCGTGTTCCGGCGTTGGCGGCCGGGGCGCTGATCGTGTCCATCGCCGTATCGCTGTGGCTGCCCACCTATCACGGCTTGATGAAGTCCGACGATGACGCACCGATGCGGCAGGCACAGCAGTGGATCCAGCGAAACGTGCAGAAGACCGACCGTCTGATCGTCGACGATGCGTTGTGGCTGGACTTGATCCGGGACGGCCGTGACCGGCGCAATGTCGTGTGGGCCTACAAGGTGGACACCGACGAGCAGGTGCAGGGCTGGGCGCCCCACGGCTGGACCGACTACGAGTGGGTCGTGTCGACGGCATCCTTGCGTGCCAACATGCCGCCGACCGGTGTACTCGCTGACGCGGTCGCGCACTCGCAGCCGGCGGCGATATTCGGCTCGGGCGGGACGCGAGTCGAGCTGCTCCGTGTCGACAATGGCGCACCGACCTCGAAACCCCCGTCGCCGGCGGCGCCGGCGTTCGGAGGGCAACTTGCGGCCCGCCTTGCGGGTGCCACCGATCCGGATGTGCTCGCGGTCATGCAGTCTCGTACGGTGGCTCAACCTGTGCTTGCGACGCTCGCAGTGATCGCTGCGACGCAACCTGTTCGGGTCGAGGACATTTCGACTATCGAAGGAGAGGGCGACACCGGAACGCCCCGACGCGAATTCACGGTGAGCGGCCCGCGCGACCGCCTGCAAGCTATGGCGGCATTCTTCCAACGCCAAGTGGGCCCGTTCGCAGCGCAGTCCGTGGATCTGACCGCCGAGGGACTGAGAGTTCGATTCCCGTTGCGCATCAAGGATATCGGTCTGGGCACAGATCCGGCGCCGCTGCAGGGCGGTCCGGCCGCGCTGCGGGTGGCCGACCTGCGCCGCACTCGATCGGCCGAACAAGTCAACCTGGTACGCATCGACGGCACCGCGGAAGGCTCGCTTCAGACGAGCGACGACGCGAATCCGTCGGGCTATCGGTCGATGCCCGCGGGGACGTACGTCGTGGTGACGAACCGTGTCGGCGGAGGTGACCCGGTTATACGTCAGGTAGTCACGCTCCATCCGGGTGTGACCTACACGCTCGCACTGTTCTCGGCGGCCGAATCCAATCAGGTCGCGGTGCAACTCGCACCGGACGGCCCGCCCACCGACCCCACGCCCGACTCCGCCGTGCGGATGCTGCATGCCGCCAGTGCAACGGGATCCGTCTACCTGGCGCTGGTAGCACCCGGCATGGTCGAGCCGATGGTGCTGGCGAACCAGGCTGGGTACGGGCTGATCACCGGGTATGCCGCGGTGCCGGCGGGGCAGTACGAAGCGGTGGTGACGGCGAACGGCCGGGAATGGCGCCAACCCGTTGAATTCCTCGGTGGCGAGCCGACGAGTCTCCTGCTCACCGACGGGCCCGATGGCCCCGTGCTGCAGACGCTTCGGGATGTTGCGGAGGCGCCCGCCGCGCTGGATCCCCCGACGTTGACGATGCCCGCGAGCGGAAGTGCGGTGGACAGGACCAAGGCGAAAACGCCTGCGATTGAAAGCTCGGACGGAAGGCGGGTCGCGGTCGTAGTGTGCGTGGCCGCCATCCTGGGGGCAGCGGTCATGGCCAGGGCGCGACCGCGGCGGCCTGAACGCCTGAATGATGTTGCACTGCACGAAGTGCGGGCACGCGGGCGCGGCGGTGAGGTGATTCGCCGCGCACCGGTTGACAACACTGCGCGACTTCCCAGGGGGGCCGTCAAGCCTTCGGTTGCGCCGCTGCGACCGCGGCGGCCTGAACGACTGAATGATGTTGCACTACACGAAGTGCGGGCGCGCTGGCGCGGCGGTGAGGTGATTCGCCGCGCACCGGTTGACAACACCGAGCGCTTAGAGCTGGACGTCGACAACACCGCGCGACTACCTAGCAGGGCCGTCAAGCCTTCGGTTGCGCCGCGGCGGCTAGGACGGCGGAACGATGGTTCGCTGCACGAAGTTGTGCGGGCGCGCTGGCGTGAGGTGGTTCACTGCGCCCGACCCGTTGACGACACTGCGCGATTAGATCTGAGTGCCGACAACACTGCGCGACTAGATCTGGATACGGTTCCCGTCAAGCGTTCGGTTCCGCCGCGGCCGAGGCAGCAGAACGATGTTGTTGCACTGCATCAGGCGGTGCGGGCGCACTGGCGTGAGGCGGTTCGCCGCACACGACCGGTTGACGACACTGCGCGCTTAGCTCTGGATGTTGACGACACCGCGCGACTATCGAGGGGGGCCGTTAAGCCTTCGGTTCTGCGGGCACCCAGATGAAGAGGCGAGTCGGCACCGCGTCGGCAATTGCGCTCGTGGTGGTGTTGATGGTCGGCGCGGGCTGGTGGATCGCGAACGCCATCGATCCGAGGGTGGATGCGACCGACAAAGCCGACCTGCTGCGGGAGAACACTGCGCGCATCGCCGGCCAGAGGTTCCTGGATGAGTACGTCGAACCCGACGGGCGAGTAGTGCGACGTGACGAGGGCGGTGACGTCGTAAGCGAGGGACAGGCCTACGGGATGCTCATCGCTGTGGCGGTCGGTGACGAGACTCGGTTCCGGTCTATATGGAAGTGGACGAAGACTCACCTGCGCGGCGCCGACGGCCTGCTGGCCTGGCGGTGGGCCGATGACACCGTTACCGATGACAACAGCGCAGCGGATGCCGATCTCGATGCGGCGCGGTCGTTGGTGTTGGCCGGCCGACGCTTCAATGCGCCGGAGTTCACCAAGGACGGCAGCCAGTTGGGCGTCGCGATCCTGGAGACGGAGACGATCGCCGTCGGCACCGGGTCCGCCCCTCCGAGCGATGTGAATCCGCCGGGTACGTGGGTGGCCGGATCGGGGCGCGTGCTGGTCGGCGGAAACTGGGCGACGACGGCGCCGTACCTCGTCAACCCGGGGTATTTCAGTCCTCGCGCCGAAGAGGAACTCTTCGAGGCATCGGCCGACCGGCGGTGGACGGACATCACCCGCACCCAGCGGGTCCTGGGCTGGCAGCTCATCGGGACCGGGATGCTGCCGCCCGACTGGGCCACCGTCAGTGAAGTCGGTCATGCCGTGCCCACCGCGCCCCCCGCCGGGGGGCCCATCCGCTTCGGTCTCGACGCCGCGCGCCTACCGGTCCGGTTCGCGGAATCCTGCGATCGAGAGGACCGAGCCGTCGCGGGTGCGATGCGCCCCATCCTCACAGCGCCGGGTGAAGTTCCCGCGTTGCGCAACCTGGATGGGTCGGCTGACGGCAATTGGCAGCATCCCGTCGCCCTTGTCGCCGCCGCGGCCACCGAACAGGGCGCCGGCAATCCCGACGGCGCCGTCGCGCGCCTTGACGCGGCGGCGCAACTGCAACAGCGGTCTCCGACCTATTACGGTGCCGCCTGGGTGGCGCTGGGCCGCATCATGCTGACCACGTCGCTGCTCGGCGTGTGCCCTAACGACTCGCGGCGCTAGTCGCCGCCGTGCCCGCCACCGTGGCGTCCGTGGCCTCCGCCGCCGCCAAACCCCGGGTTGAAGAAGGGGGGTGGTGGCAGCCGCGGTGGGAACCACTGGACGACCAGCGGCGGTAACCCCGGCGGAAGCACAAGGGGCGGCGGTGGGGCCGGTCCGGGTGGTGGCGCGGCGGGAACGGGCGCTGCGTTGCGCACCACCACTTGCGGCGGCGGGGCGGGCACTTCCATCAGCTGTGCCATGGCGAGGCGCGCGGGTGGTGGTGCCGCCGGAGCGGGGGCAGGGACCGTCTTGGGCAGCAGCTGCGGCGCGGTGGGCGGCGCACCCTGCAACACGGGAGGCGCCGCAGCGCCCGGGGGCAGCGCCACGTGGTCCGAGCCCTGATCCGCGGTCGGCCGGACATTGACAACCATTGCGATGGTCAGTGCCATCATGCCCACTACGAAGACGGCGGCCAGCGAGCTGCCCACTGATAGGAACGACTTGCCGCGTTCGGGCAGGTCGGACTGCGGCGCGATGTCGGCCGCGTCCGTAGGTACATCGGCGTGGCCAAGGAACGTGGTGGCGTCACCGACCAGGCCTATCGGGTAGACGGTGGTCCTGTCCTCGGGATCTTGCGAGTAGGCCAGCCCGATGGTGGACGTGTCGTAGCGCGGCGCACTCGCCGACGCCAGCGCAGCGCCGCGCGCCAACGCCAGCTGAGGTTCTTCGGGGGCGATGACCGGCACCGAGACAAGGTCCTGCAAATGTGCCTTGACCGCGGTGACGTCCACGCCGGAGCCGACGACGAACAAGCCCTGGGCCACTGATTCCTGGACCTCCAGGCTGGTGACCATCTCGGCCACCACGGCGATTGCGTCGCCATCTTGCAGACTCCGGCTCAGGACCTTCACGACCGAACCGTCGACGGTTTCGACGACCGCCAGCGTGGCCTTTTCGCGCTCGACGAACATCAGTGCGGTCTTGTCGTAGCCCACCGCCCGCCCGACCGTCTGGGCGAGGGCCGCGGCGGCGTGCAACTCCGAAACCAGCAGCACATCTTCGACGTCGCGGGCAACCAACGCCTCCCGCAGCTCGGCCGCTCCGGCGTGGTCGGTCCAGGTCACCCCGGTCGACACCAGATGGTGGCCGGCGGCGAACGCGCCCTCCTGGGTACCCAGGATCGCGGCGACGACGTGCTCGGGTGCGCTCGGGGTTGCCGCGCCGTCGACGGCAGTGATGTCGAAGACGTCGTGTTCGATGATGACGCCGTCGGCCTTTTCGCCCTCAACAAGTGCGATGCTGACCTTCGTGGGTGTCATCGACACACCGAGTACGATCTCCACCACCCCTCCAACACATTTGCTAGGCGTATTCGACTCTCGGCGGGAGCGCGTCCCACGCAAGCCGTAGTGGTCCTATTACCCATCGCCGCTGACCACTTCTGGGCGGGTCACGTCGGCGTGGGCTCGCGCTGGCCCTGCGGAAAAAACCCTACGCGCTCAGTCCAGCGCTGACACCTGATGCGCGCGAGATTTTTCAGGATCCTGCCGGGCTTCCAGAAAACGCCGGTGGGGCCGGTCAACCGGCCGTATCGGTGGCTGCGCCGCCCGGTGCTATCAGCTGGTAGCTGTAACGCCACTCGACCTCGGTGCCATGCTCACCGCCGACCGGCCGTGAGCCGTGGAGATGCAAAAAGGCAACCGTCTCGTCGTCGCCGACTTGATCTTGAGCCTTCCGCTGCGCCAGCGCCCTTACCTCGGCCGGGGTAGCCGTCTCGGGCACGACGATGGTGTCGTGGCGCACGTTCGAGGAATCGGCCATGGCGTCAGGCTGCGGCACGTTGAGCGCTTCCGTTCCCGACGACACGCGCCGGCAGACAATCGTGATCGACAGGTGCTACACCTGCGATGCAAACGGGCACTTTTGATCACGCGAACAACGTCTACTGACAGGTCGAAGTCGAACCCCGTCGGCGTACCGTTGACTCTGCCCACGTGGTGCGATCGAGCCGGTGATCGTGGAGGACTGACCCGGAATGTCTCTAATACATGGCTGGGTGCCGGTGACGGTGCAGGTGATCACCGCGGTGCTGCTGGTGGTGGCGATCGGCTGGCGATCTCGCCGGTGGCGCATGATCTCGGTTCCGGTGGCGCTTTTCGTCGGCGTTGCTCTGACCGGAGCGCTGTTTTGGTTCATCGAGGATCGAGGGCTTGCCGACGATCCGGCGCCGCTGGGCCTGTGGGTATGGATCACGTTGACCGGGCTGGCCGCTGTGGTGGTCGTGCTGGGATGGCGCGACGTCCCCTGGTGGCGCCGGGGTGTCTCTGTCGTGGCGGTTCCCCTGTGTGTGCTATGCGCGGCACTGACCGTGAATACGTGGGTTGGTTACTTCCCCACGGTCGGTACCGCATGGAACCGAATGACCGGTGCGCCGCTGCCCGGGCAGACCGACCGCGCGACGGTCGCCGCGCTGCAGCAACAGCACAGCGCGCCGGATTGGAGAACCATCGTGTCGGTGAGAATTCCCGATCATGCGTCGGGATTCAAACACCGCGACGAGCTCGTCCTGCTGCCGCCGGCGTGGTTTGCCAGCACGCCGCCGCCACCGTTGCCGGTGGTGATGATGGTCGGGGGCGAGTTTGGGAATCCGGCCGCATGGCTGTACGCCGGCGATGCCCAAAGAACGATCGTCGACTTCGCGGCGCGGCACGGCGGCAATGCGCCGGTGCTGGTATTCCCCGATTCCAGCGGGACCTTCAGCAATGACACCGAGTGCGTGAACGGTGTACGCGGCAACGCGGCGGATCACCTCACCAAAGATGTTGTGCCGTACATCATTTCCAATTTCGGGGTCAGCCGGGACCCGGCCAACTGGGGTATCGTCGGCTGGTCGGCGGGGGGCACGTGCGCCCTGACCCTGAGCGTGATGCATCCGGAGCTGTTCCGCGCGTTTGTTGACATCGACGGCCAGCTGGGTCCGACTGCCGGCACCAAGCAGCAGACCATTGACCGGCTGTTCGGCGGCGACGCCGATGCCTGGGCGTCTTTCGATCCTCGGACCGTGATCGCCAAGCATGGTGTATACAGCGGACTGTCGGGCTGGTTCGCGGTGTCGGTAGACACTCCTACGGTGTACCGCGCGCCGACGAACGCCGGTTCGCTTCCCGCAGACGGCGCGGATCCGAAATCCGAGGACCATGCTGCCATCGCCAATAGTCTGTGCCAGTCGGCCAGCAGCTACGGCATCGAGTGCGCGGTGGTGCCCAACCCTGGTAAGCACGACTTCTCATCCGCGGCGTCGGCGTTCGCCGCGGCGTTGCCCTGGCTGGCCGGAAAGCTCGGGACACCCGGGGTCCCGCCGATAGCAATGCCGGGCGCCCCTCCGCCCCGGTGATGTGACGTCTCGGTCAAATGCCACAACACCATTGAGCCTCCCAGCCGTTTGACGTCTGTATCGCGCGACTGTGATTACGGCGGCTGGCGAGGCGGCGCTTGCGGTGGCCATGATCCTCGAGGCGGGGGTGGCTGCCGACGGGATTGAGGATCTCCACCTCGGGACCATGCGTCCGCCGGTCGATGCTGGCCTGAGTCGTCGGTTTCCAACCAGTCATCGCGGACTGGGCGCCCCGCGAGTTGTTCGCGCTTGCCGAACAGATGCGGATATGCAATTCCGGCGATCGCAGCGCCGACGAGCGGTGCGAGCCAGAACACCCAGAGCTGCGCGGGTGCGCCGTTACCGTTGAAGAACGCGACGCCCGTCGACCGCGCCGGGTTGACCGACGTGTTGGAGATGGGGAGGGAGACTAGGTGTATCGCCGTGAGGGTTAGGCCGATGGCAAGCCCGGCGAATCCCTTGGGCGCCCGGTCATCGGTGGATCCCAGGATGACGAGCAAGAACACGAAAGTCAGGACGACTTCGGTGACGATGACCGCCGACAGCGAGTAGCCGCCTGGAGAGTGCGCGCCGAATCCGTTGGCCGCCATGCTGCCGGTCGCGCTGAAGCCTTGCTTGCCCTTGGCGATGAGGTAGATCACTAGACCGGCGAGCAAACCGCCGATCACCTGAACAGTCCAGTAGGCCGGAAGAGCTTTCCACTCCACTCGTTTCGCAAGCGCCGCGCCCAGCGTGACCGCGGGATTGAAGTGCCCGCCGGAGATCGTGCCGAACGCGTAGACACCGGTGAGTACGGTCAGACCGAAGGCGAGGGCCACTCCGAGTAGACCTATCCCTACCGAAATGCCCTCGGGGAGGAACACAGCTGTGGCGAACACCGCGCTGCCGCAGCCGCCCAAGACCAGCCAGAAGGTGCCGATCATCTCCGCTGCCAGTCGATGAAACATGGTTGGAGCATTCATGTGTCGCCGCCTCCGCCTACTGAGTGTCGCTGAGCGCCAAGGGCGTCAGCCACATGCGCCATGTCCCTCGCCCAGTCGGCCACCGACTGACAGGGATGCGGGTCCGACAACCCCGTACCAGGTCGGCCCGCTGAGACCACGCGCAGGCCGAGCTTCTCGACGCGGGGAACGCCGAAGGGGTGTCGCATCGGGTTGGTCATTCGCGTCTTCATCGGAGAGATGAGCGTAACCGCGGAAAGCTCACGTGCACACCTATTTTCAAGATCATCAACCGAGGCGAGTATCGAGCCGGCCACGTCAACGATGTCGCCTCGAAAGCGATGTCGCATGTGATATCGAAACCGTCTTCCGGCACGACGAAGACGGCCTGCCGCCAGGAAGTTGCCAGCGAATCTGCAGATCGACCCCATACGATCGCCGCGAACAGACTGGCGACAACCGCCGACGAGGCGACGACGGAGGCTGGGCTTTGCGCATACTCTTTCGGTCCGCCGTCGTTGCCACGAGCCTTGTCGCCGGGGTGGGTGCCGGTGTGGCGCGGGCCGATCCGCTGCCGATGGCCGACGTCACGCAGTCGGCCGACACGGACGAGGGCTGGCACGTGAGCGCGTCGCTGTCGAAGATGACGGTCAACTCCGTGCCGAACATGGCAGCGACCGCGCTGACGCGGGAGGGCTTCGTCACCGGGGAGGCGTCGGTCAAGATCGACGGAGACGGCAAGTCGCCGGTCAATTCGGGTGAACTGATTCTCGGTGTGCAGTTGGGTTGTCAGGTCGATCTGAGCCAGGGCGGCAACTTCGGCATCGGCGGCGACATGGGCGTCGGGCTCAACATCGGCAACGGCATAGGGCTCGGCGGTCTTGGGCCATCGGCGTACGCCGACATCGACCCGAGTATTTCGATCAACATCCTGCCCGGCAACATCACCACGCTGGGGCTGGGCAAGAAGGCGCTCAAGGGTCGGGATGGGGAGATCACCGTTCACGACGCACATGTGAAGGTCGACGGCTGCGGCGGTCCCGTCGTGATTCGGTTCTTCGCATACGCGGCAATCGACACAGACATCGGGGATGACAGTGTGAACGCATACGGGGAAATCCTGCCGCTATGAGCGTGTTGCGGAAGGTGGCGGCGGTAGTTGTCGGGACAGTGCTTGCGCTGACGGGCTCGGGGATCGCACACGCGGACAACACGAATGACAACAGCAACACGAACAACAACTCGGATCTCGGCGGTTACCTGGGAGGCGACTCTTCGGGGTCCAATGAGTCGACGAACTGGCCGCCGACGAAGATGGATTGGCCACCGTCGGACATCTCCGCGGCCGGCGTCGGTGGCTCCGGCAGTGGGGGTGGGGTTGTCGGCAGCGATTCCGGTTCGGGCAAGCCGACGCCGATCGTGATGCCCGGCGGGCAGAGCGCCCCGGCCAAGGCTGATGCCGCGCAGGACGACAGCACTACCAGCACCTCAACCAAGCCCACGCCGATCGTGCCGGTGGGCGGCTGAGCTTGGACGACGTCCCACGATGTGCGGGAGCGACCGCGCGTGTGAGACGATGGGCGCAATGCACGCTGGCGTGACGATTCCGCTGCGTACCAACACAATCCCGCTTTGGAGTTTCAATGTCTGCCAAACGTCTTCCTGCGCTTATGTCGTGGCCACGCGTTCTGACGTGGGCGATTGTCGCGGTTGTCCTCGGTGTCGTAGTGAGCGAGCTGGCCGCCATGCTGATCTTCGCGGGCTCGACCGAGCGGCGTCTCGACCAGCAGGCGGCGCGTAACGCCGACTCCGCGCCCGCCGTGGTGGCCGCGTCGGCCGATCTCGCGCGGACGCGCCAGGCGCGCACTGCTCTGGATGACGCTGTGACCGACGCGAGTCGTGACCGCGACGAGGCGCTGGTGGTGGCGCGTTGCGAGTTCAATCCGTCGGCGGCCTGCCCGCAGACCCACATCACCGGAGTACCGGGTGCCGGACCCGAAAACCGCACGGCGGACTCGTTTCTCGCGGACACGCAACGGCAGCTCGACAAGGCGGTCGCCGATCGCGACCGTCTCGCTCCTCGGCTGGATGCCACAGTCGCAACCGACCAGCAGACGCTGATGCAGGCTCGAGAGGCCGCGACCGCGAATGCCGATCGTGGGTTCGGTGCGCGATGGCTGGCGATGAACGCTTACACGCTGGGCAGTGCGGGAGCAACGGTGCTGCGCGCGCTCATGTGCGCCTTCTTCGTGCTGCTGTTCCTGTCGCCGTTGCTTCTCAGATTGTCGCGTGCGAAGACGACCGAGGATCGGCGTACGGCCGCGCGTGCCGAGCGTGAGCGGGCGGACCTCGAGGCCGATACCGCGATCGCGGTGAAGCGGGCCGAAGTGCGTGCCGCGATCGAGACGATGAAGGCTGAGCAGGAGCTGACAAGTGCCCGCCTGGAAATCGAAGCGCAGAACGAGATCGATCGGGAGCAGCAGCACCGTCGCGTCGTCGCGGCGCTCGAGGCGCCGATGCAGGTGCCGTCGGAGCGCGTCGCCGAGGTCGTCGCTGAGTTGCCGGTCGAGGCAGAGCCCGAACAATCGGCAAGGAATCTTCCCGCGCTGCTTCCGGCGATGCCCGACGTCACCAAGGCGGCAGCGCGCTGGCTTCGCCCGTTCGTACCGCCGATCGTGGCGAGCGCCATCGAGACGACCACCAGGCCGCTGCGGGGTGCGCGTCAGATCTTCGAGGAGACCGAGGAAATCCACTTCAGCCTCAGGCGCAGCCACCGGGTCAGTGTGACCTCCGAGGACGCCGATGAGACGACGGAGCGTTGGATTGACGCGTCACCCGCGGCGCCGGTCGACGAGCCGAAGACGACACGGATCGATCGGCCGAAGCGGCAGGCGCATACGGAAGTGCGCGCCGGCAGCGGCCGTCGCGAATTGCCGTCAGCTGACGTCTAGCGCCATGTCCCAGAACGCCAACGGACAAGGCGTCCTGCACGCCGGAGAACAGTTGTGGCCGCCCGCCTCACAGCGACTTTGTCGCTAAGTGGATAGGTACTCAATGCTTTGAGCGACAAAGTCGCTCGAAGGTGGGCAGAACGCTCCACCACTCGAGCCGTGTCAGCCGTCGGTCACAGGACCCGACGGTGTCGCCTGCTCGCCGGCATCGTCCGGCGGTGTAGGCAGCTGCGTTGTCGGGTCGGATGCCGGTTCGCGACGCTGGATGCGAAGCGCGGCGGTCGTCGCGGACAATCCCTCCGTCGGTGGAGCCGCGAGCACCGTCGTCGAATCCTCCCTCAACCGAACAATTCTCGGCATGTCAGCCGGTTGTGCAGGCCGCACGACCGTCGGCGGCGCGGAGGTCGCTGGCTCAGGCGGGGAAACGGGGGCCCCGATCCGGACGTCGCGGCGGCGTACCAGGTAGCCGGCCAGCGGCCCGGTGAACAGCATGGCGACCAACACGGCGAGGCTCAGCGCGCACACGGTCACGTCGAACGTGCTGGTGATCTGCTGGGCCAGGTTGTTGCCGTAGACGGCGTCGGGCGACGCCTCGGCGTAACGCGGGGCGAGTGCGACGCCGATGGCCAGGTTCGCGATCGTGAAGACGAACAGCAGACCGCTGAACGCCGCGATGACGGTCAAAACGACCTCGCCCTTGACGAGTTGGCGGTGCAGCCACCGTGCGATCAAGCCGGTGATCACGTTGAACACCGTCATCGCGACGCTGTCGTACAGGGCGCGGGGGAGATCCAGCGACCACGCGATCAGATAGTCGGTGACGCGCAGCGCGGCCGCGGCGAACGCCCAGAACGCGATGAGCGTCAGACATTTCTGCGCGGCTGAGCGGTAGGCCCCCAGCGTCGGCGGCTTGATCAGGAAGACCGCGTAGAGCGTGGTCGGCGCGACGATCGCGGCGGCGGCCGCCCAGAACAGGTAACCCTCGTAACCGACGGCGGCCGTCGAGGTGTTCTGGGCGATGCCGTGGAAGGCGTCGACGTCGCGGCCGATGGGAAGGATCCACACCAGCGTGGCCGCCAGCGCGCCCGAGACCCCCAGCGCAGTAGTGGCCAGCCGCGCGCCGGCGGTCTTCTCGATGAGCCAGCGCGACGCGATGACCAACGCGATCATCGCCTCCGCGCCGTAGAGCAGGGTGGTGACGATGGCCGCGACGTCCGAGCCGCCGAACGCCTCGTTCGTGACGAACAGATAGCGCAGCCGCCAGTACACATTGAAAGCGACCGACAGCGTCGCGAGCGCGATCGAAACCACGCCGAGCGCCCGCGCGGCGGCATACCAGCGTCGAAAGCCGTTGTCCTGAATAGTGATACTGGTGATCGGCGGCTGCGACGCGAGAAGCGCGCCACCGACGCCCAGCATCAAGCCGGGTCCGACCCCAGGCGGCGCCAGACCGGTTCCGCCGCCGCGCTCGGTCTCCAACAGCTGATACACGACGAAGCCGATCGCGACGACCACGTAGGCGACGCCGAGGAGCAGCCGGATCCGGCTTGTGCGGCGGACGTCCTGACCGGAGGCGGTCAAACGAAACGGGCCGACGTGCGGCGCGAGCGCGGCGAGGATGGCGAGCAGCGTGGCGATGGCGACGACGGCGACCAGTAGGCCGTTGCCGACGGGGATACCGACACCGAAGTCGAGGTTCCACGGCAGAAGCAACGCGAGGACGAGCAGCGCGACCGCGACTCCGTCGCGCGCGAGGTTGGCGCGGGAGGGCACATAGCCAACTCGGGGCGACCGGCCGACGACGGCCGCAGCGGCGGTCGCCACCGCGACGGTGTCGGGCGCGTCGTAACGCTGGTCGCTCACGTGACGATTCCTCTCCTGAGTGACGACTCGGGGCGATGCCATCCCAGCGTGCCACTTTTGCTTCCGTGTACATGCAATTCGGCGTCGCCTCGACCGCCACGGACGCGAAAACGTGTGCGCTAATTTTGGAACGTCGGTTGAGGCAAGGAGTGGAGTGGACCTGTGGACGTAGTCCTCGGGGTGGCGGTCACCGGACGCGTGGCGCGTCTTGCGATGATCGGCTCATCCGCCTCGGGCGGCGAGGTGCTCGACCAGTACGCGCTCGACCTGACCGACGACGCGACGACTGACCTCGCCGACACCATCGTCGGCACCTACCGTGCGGTGGCCGACTCGGGCAATCGGGTGGCCGCGACGCGGCTCTGCCTGCCCGACGCGTCAGAGGCCGAGACCTTGCGCCAGACCGTGTCGAACGCGGGAGTGCAGAACGTCGAAGTGGTGGCGGAGACCGAGGCGGCCGCGGCGCTGGCCCGTAGTGTCGGCGCGGACGCTGCGTTACTCCTGGCGGACGACGACACCGTGTCGCTGACAGTGATCGGCGAGGACGAGGAGTCGACCTCGGTGCTGGCGTCGATGCCCATCGGTTCGGCAGGTGCTGCCGTCGCGTGTGCCGCTGTGCTGCAGCAGGCGCCGGAGACCACCACCCGGGTCATGTTGGTCGGGCAGCGCTTGGACCTGGATTCGGTTGCGGCCGAGCTTCGTTCGACGATGCGCGTGGAGGTGCCGCCGAATCCGGGCTTCGCGATCGCCCGAGGTGCCGCGCAGACGGCCGGCGATCCTGGGTTCGCCCCGGCGGGCGCGGCGACTCAGATGGCGCCTGCTGTCGACGCGACGCAGATGGCGCCGGCTTCCGACGCGACGCAGATGGCGCCTGCTGCCGACGCGACGCAGATGGCGCCGGCTTCGGATTCTGGGGCTGTCGGGCCTCTGCTGGCCTACTCGCAGGAAGAGCCGGACTACTACGAGATGTCCGCTGATTCGCTCGAGGAATTCGTTCCGGAGCAGGAGGACGAGGCGGCGTACACCGCCATGATCGCGCCGCCACCGCCAAAAACACTGCTCATGGGCAGTGCGATGGCGTTCGTGCTGATCAGTTTCGCGACGCTGGCCGTCACGGTCGCGGTCAACATCCGGCCGGTCGCCGACGCCGAGGCACAGGCGGTCCCGCCCGTCCAGTCGGACACGGTGCCGGGGCGTTACCTGCCGCCGGTGCCGCATGCAGCGGATCCGGTGGCGTTGCCGATCGCGGTGGTGTCGCCGCAGCCCGCCGCTCCGGCGGTGCCGAGGGTGAGGACCAACCAGGTCCCAGTGCCAACAACGTGCCGCTGGCCCCGCCGGTGGTGCAGCCCGGGCAGGCGCCCGCAGTTCCGATTCCGGAGGTGCCGCCGGTTCCGGTTCCCCCGACTATTTTGCCGCCATGGAACCCGTTCCCCAGGCCGTGGTGGTTCCCGACATCGACGACGACCACTACGAGTCCGACCACCACAACGACGAGCCCAACAACAACGACGACGAGCCCACACAACGACGACCACTACGACGACGACCACCAGTCCGACGACCACCACGACCACTACGACGTCGTCGTCGATTGCCCCGCCTCCGCCGATACTTAGGCCGGCGCCAGAACCCGCCTACACGCCCCCCGCTCTCGCGCCCGAGCCTGCACCTGCTCCGGTGGCACCTGCCCCCGCGCTCGCGCCAGCTCCTGCAATCGCGCCCGCGCCTGCACCCGCGCCGGCTCCTGCACATCGCGCCCGGCTCCTGCACCCGCGCCGGCTCCTGCAATCGCGCCGGCTCCTGCACCTGCGATTGCGCCGGCTCCTGAAATCGCGCCGGCTCCCGCTCCCGCAATCGCTCCCGCACCTGCTCCGGCAATCGCACCGGCGCCGGCTCCCGTAGTCCCGGAGGCGCCTACGACACCGGTGTTGTCGCCGTAATCCACGGCGCCGCCGAGGGGTGACACGATAGTCGCGTGCGGGTGCCATGGAATGCCATCGCCGTCGGCGCTGTAACGCTTGCGCTGATGACGGGCTGCTCACGCGGCGATGCAGCGCAACCAGCCGTAACCGAAAGCCCGCAGGCAACGCAGACTCCTGTTGCGCCCGCGCTTCCGCCCGTTGCAGCCCCTACGCCGACGCCGTCGCCAGATGCGGCTCCCGCACCCGACTTCGAAAAAGTCTCCGAGCTGATACGGCGCGCAATTGCGGCAAACGAGCTGCCAGGCGCCGTGGTTCTGATCGGGCACGGCGGCAAGGTCGTCTTCCACCAGGCGTATGGCGAGCGCAAGCTTGCAGGTGAACCGGGGTTGGATGGATCGCCCGCACCGGCCGAGGCGATGACCGAGGACACGATCTTCGACGTGGCGTCGTTGACGAAGCCCCTCGCGACGGCGCCTGCCGTCATGCAGCTTTTCGAACAGGGAAAGGTTCAGTTCGACGATCCCGTGCAGAAGTATCTGCCGGACTTCAACACGACGAACGATCCTGCGCGTGCATCCGTGACGGTTCGCATGTTGCTCACGCACACGTCGGGCGAACCCGGTGACGTCGAGCTCAAGGATGCATGGGGACTGGAGCAGCCCGACAGAAGTGAAGGCATTCGTCGTGCGCTCACCACGCCGCTGGAGTCGCGTCCGGGCGAGGGCTTCCGCTACTCCGACATCAACTTCATTCTGCTGGGCGCGATGGTCGAGAAGCTCACGGGCGAGGTGGAAGACGACTACGTGCAGCAGAACGTCTTTGGGCCGCTGGGCATGACAGAGACGCGCTATCTGCCCGCGGCTAAGGCGTGTGGGCCGCACACGATGAGGGGAGCGGCGATCGCGTGGGCGCCAGAAGAAGGCGCCCTGGCCGACTGCGCTGCAGGCACATGGAGCACCAGTCTGTTGTCGCGCATCGCGCCGACAGCACATGACGACGAAAACAGAGGCGACCCGAGCAAGAATCCCGATATCGACGATCTGCTGTGGGGCACTGTGCACGACACGACGGCTCGGCGTATGGGTGGAGTGGCCGGGCATGCCGGTGTGTTCTCGACGGCACACGATGTCAGCATCTATGCGCAGGCGCTGCTCGATCGGCTGGCGGGGCGGCCGAGCAATTACCCGCTACAGCAAGCGACTGTGGACTTGATGACGAGTCCGCAGCAGCCCGGACATAGCGCTGAACAGATCGAGGCGGCGAACAATGCCGAGCGGGAAGCCGTCGCAAACAGAACAGATCCGCTGCTGGCTCCGCACTATCCCGCGATCAATGGGCAAAACCTGCGGGGCTTCGGCTGGGATATCGACACGGGCCAGTCGATGCCGCGAGGCAGGGTCTTTCCCATCGGTGGCTTCGGCCACACAGGCTTCACCGGAACGAGCGTGTGGATAGACCCGGGCTCGGATACGTATGTGGTTCTGCTGACGAATTCAATCCACACGCGAGGCAGTCCACCGGCCTCGAAGCTGAGGGGAGACGTAGCGACGGCGGCAGCTGAGGCGCTCGGGGCTTTAGCGCCGCTGGCGATAGCCGGGGCATGTTTTGCGGTTTGGGCTGATGGGATGCTGTTTCTCGCTACGCTCCCGATGTCAGGCCACATCGGGAATCGGGGAGACACCACTATGAGCCAACGTCAGACCTCTCGTGGAAAGGCTGTCGCCATCAGCAAGGAGCAGGAAGAAGACGCCCGCCGACTGAAGGAATTCGACGCTTTCGCGAAGTTCTCCGACGACGACCTGAAACGCATCGTTCGGGCGGCGCACCGCACCGCGACGTCGGGCCCATGGCCCCTGATCCGTGAGCAGACCGTGTCGGACGCCTGCTACATCATGCTCAGCGGAGAGGCGGCGGTGTATGTCGGCCAGGACCGCATTGCCGTGGTGGGGCCGGGTGAGGTGATCGGCGAATCGGCGCTCAAACGCGGCAAGCTGCGTGGCGCGACCGTCACGACGACGGGGCGCGCGGAAGTGCTCCATCTCGATCGCGATGATCTCGACCGCTTGCTCGATGACGTCCCCGCGCTGCGTGAACTCATCGATGCGATGGTGGCGCGACGCGTACCGGGTGGGGCAGCGGCTGATTGAGCTGAGGCCAGCCCGTCTAGGCGCGTAAGTCACTTCCGTCACGCCGGGGGGCATTGGTGCGCCGCGGACAGTGACATCGCATGCGATATCACTTTCGAACGATGTCCCAGTTGATAGTGAACTTGTTGTGCAGCACGAGATCGTCCAGGAGATCGGTGTCTTCTTCCAGCGAGTGTGACTCGACGTCGAACCCGTCAGTGTCGAAGAAAGCGAAGTTCACCGACGTCTGTGGCGATGTACGGGAGCGGTAGACGATGGCGTCGATGTCGGTCCACCATCGCTTCACCGCATCGGCCAGCCGGTGGCAGGTAGCCCAGACGTCAGCGTGCAGGCTCGTGTTGATCTGGTCGTCGATGTCGAGGGCGTCGAGATTCTTCTCGGTACGCAGATCCAGCACGCGCAGGTTCCGGCTGGCGACGAGCCTGATCAGGTGATGGGTTCGGTGGTCTTCGGGAATGACGAGGCCGCTCAACCGGTATCGCTCCCTGAACGCGCCGAGGGGCGTGGTACCGGCGTATCGGGTGCGGAACGCACCCGATGCCGAGTCGAAGCGGTATTCGGGGCTCGGAAAGCCGGCCCATCCCCACTTGGCTGGTGGCTTGGCGTCAACGCGCCACAGTTCTGTGCCCGCAGACACGGATCGGCGGCGAAGCCCGTGCGGCCGGGCGTCGGGGAGCGGCGCCAGGTAGCCGGCGAGAAGCTTAGGCACCGATGGAGGAGAGCATGCGCCACGCCGTATCGGCGGTTTGGGCATTGCGCAGCGCTTCTGCGATCGACTTCTTGCCAAGCTCGTCGTGCTTCATGCGCATGATGCGGTCGGCGACCAGAGGATCCGCGGTGAACCGGGTAAGCAGTTCGAGTATTTCTTGAAGGTCGGTTCGGATGCGGTCTTCATCGAATTGCCAACTAGGGAACCATGTTTGGTTGCCGACAGCGGCGCCGAGCAGCTTTCCGCGCGTCCGTTGCCGGTGGACGGCCTGTGGCGAGTGCAAGCCGAGCAATGCCTGTACGTCGGGTGTGGGCATCGATCCCTCGACGAATTCGTGGACCAGTGCGCCGCGGCGTTGGGTATTCAGTTCACGGGCGGCGATACGTTCGAGCGTGCCTTGCGGGGCGGTGGACGTTTCCATCAGCGCGCTGAGGACCCGTGCGAATCCTGCATCGCGTTTCGCCCGGGCAGCGACTTGACGGGCAAGCGGGGCGACGGCGGCGGTCATAGTCAAATGCTACGCCTACCGGACGTAGATCGAAACAATCGAAACGGCGCTGTGCCGCGCGACGCGCCACCGGCCACGATGGATCCGGGCCAGGGAATTTACGGGACCGCCCTGTCGGTTCCGTGCCGAGCGGCAGGTAATGCACCATATGGTGGGCCCATTGGATGATCCGGACCAAGCGTGGAGGGTCGGATGGCAGCGGGATCGTGCCGGGCCTGCGGTCTTGAGCTGCGGGAGGGTGCTCGGTTCTGCGACGGATGTGGCGCACAGGTCAGCGCGGATCCTGCATTGGCGGAGTACAAGCAGGTGACGATCCTGTTCGCCGATGTTGTCCGGTCGATGGATATCGCCGCCCACGTGGGCCCCGAGCGCCTGCGCGAGATCATGACCGACTTGTTCGCCCGCTCGGGAGAAATCCTCGGGCGTAGCGGCGGAACACTGAACAGCTACACCGGTGACGGCGTCATGGCGTTGTTCGGCGCTCCGGTTGCGTTGGAGGATCACGCATTTCGTGCCTGCGTAGCTGCCTTGGACCTTCAGCGCGCGGCCGCTCAGCTCGCCGTGGAGGTGGCGCGGCGTGACGGCGTGACGCTGCAGTTGCGGGTCGGCATCAACTCCGGCCGGGTGATCGCGGGCGAGGTCAGCCCCACCAGCTACACCGCAGTGGGCGATCAGGTGGGTTATGCGCAGCGGATGGAGTCCGTCGCCCCGCCCGGCGGCGTGATGTTGAGCGAGGCCAGCGCCCGGTTGGTGCAGGGAGTCGTGGAACTCGGCGAGCGGGAGCTGGTGCGAATCAAGGGTGCTGATGATCCGGTGCCGGCCCGCCGCCTGCTCGGGATCGTGGCGCGTGACCGTGCTGACCGCCACGGGGGTGCGCTCATCGGACGCGAGCGGGAGATGAGCCGGCTCACCGAGATGCTTGACGAAACCGTGCGCAATGGTGGGCGCGTGGTGTCTGTGGTCGGGCCTGCGGGCATCGGCAAGAGCCGTCTGACGGATGAGGTCGCCGCAATCGCCACCGGCCGCGGCGCGGAGAAGTTCTCGACGTTCTGTCAGTCCCACACCCGCAACATTCCGTTCCACGCGGCCGCGGGACTGCTCCGGGCCTTCTTCGGGGTCGACGACCTGGACGCCGGCCCTGCACGTGAGCAATTGCGAGCCCGGCTGCCCGATGTCGCCGCCGATGACCTGATGCTCCTAGACGATCTGCTTGGCATTCGGGATGCCACCGCCGAATTGCCGGCGGTCGATCCGGCGGCCCGGCGCAGGAGGCTGGCGCGGGTGGTCGATGCCGCGGTCGCGGCGCGCGCGACTCCGGCGGTGTACGTGATCGAGGACGTGCACTGGATCGACGAGGTCAGCGAATCCATGCTCGTCGACACGATCGCATCCCTGTCCCGGACACCGGCGCTTGTGCTGATGACCTACCGCCCGGAGTACCGGGGTGTGTTGAGCGGCATCGGGGGTTCCGAGACCATTGTTCTTGCGCCGCTTGATAGTTCGCAGGTGTCGGCGTTGACGACAGAACTGTTGGGTGCGCACCCGTCGACCGCAGGGCTGGCGACGCAGATCTCGGAGCGTGCCGCCGGTAACCCCTTCTTCGCCGAGGAGATCGTGCGCGATCTCGTCGAGCGCGAGATCCTCGAGGGGCACCGTGGCTCGTATGTGTGCCGCGGCGAGGTCGACGGCGTCAATGTGCCCGCGACCGTCCAGGCCACCATCGCCGCACGCATCGACCGCCTTGGCGTCGGTGCCAAACGAACGCTGAACGCCGCGGCGGCCATCGGGTCGCGGTTCAACGCGGGCCTGCTCGCCGCCGTGCACGACGACCCGGCGCTGACGGATTTGATCGATGCCGACCTCATCGTCGCCGTCGAGTCTGCGGCCGGGGAGTACGCGTTCAGGCATCCGCTGATCCGCGCGGTTGCCTATGAGTCGCAGCTGAAATCGGAACGGGCGCAACTGCACCGGAAGTTGGCCGTCGAAATCGAACGTGGCGGTCCCGCCGCGACGGACGCGAACGCCGCCCTCATCGCGACACACCTGGAAGCAGCGGGAGATCATCGCGGAGCGTACGGCTGGCACATGCGGGCCGCCGTGTGGTTGGCCGATCGTGACATCGGGGCCGCACGTTCGAGTTGGCAACGCGCGCAGGCGATCGCCGATCGGTTGCCTGCCGACGATGCCGACCGGATCGCAATGCGGACCGTGCCGCTCGCCATGCTGTGCGCCACGATCTGGATCTCCGGCGGCGACGTCGACGACGCCGGCTTCGCGGAGCTGCGCGAGTTGTGTGCGGCCGGCGGGGATCAGATCACACTGGCCACGGGCATGGCCGGGATGGTGATGGCGCTGTCCGGGCACAACCGAAACGACGAGGCGACGAAGCTGGGCTCCGAGTTGACCGCCCTGCTCGAAGCGATCGGAAACCCGGTACTGACAGCACAATTGCTGTCGAGCGCTATCTACGCCAGGGCGCAGGTCGGCGAGATGGTCGAGGCGCTGCGGTTGGCGCAGCGGGCGATCGACCTCGCCGATGGCGAGCTCGTCACGGACCAGCTGCTGCTCGGTTCACCGGTGACACGGGCGATGATGATGCGGGGCATGGCCCGACTGTGCCTGGGAGTCGAGGGCTGGCGGACGGATGGCGACGAGGCCATCGAGATCGCCGCCAAGGGCGACCGCAGGACCTTTGTGTCGGCGGTCATGTACAAGTACATCGTGGCGGTCCCGGTGGGAGCGCTTTCGGTCGACACGGCGGCTCTGCAGGAGACGGCGGAAACATTGCGGATAGCCGACCAGGTGGGTGATGACCACACGCTGGCCCTTGCGCGACTCGTTCGGGGCGCGGTTCTCGTTCATCACGGTGATCGGCATCGGGAGGAGGGCTTGGAGCTGCTCACTCAGGCGCGGGACGAGGCGTTGGCGAAAGGGTTCACGTTGAACGCGTTGGCGATCGTCGACCCCGAGATCGCCAGGGAGAAGGCGCGAAACGGCGACCTCGACGGGGCCATCGAGCTGTCCCAAGCGGCGATAGACGACATGTTCGAGCGGGGCGCGATGTTCCTGCGTGGTGTGGCCACCACGATCCTGGTGGAGTCGCTGCTGGCGCGCGGTGCCGATGGCGACCTGCAGGCCGCGCAAGCCGCGATCGAGAGACTGGCCGATGTGCCGGTCGACCCTGGTTTCGTTCTCCACGAAATCCCGCTGCTACGGCTGCGGGCCTTGGTGGCTCGGGCGCGGGGTGACGAGGTCGGTTGGCGCGAGTTCATGGACCGCTACCATGCGCACGCGGCGGCGGCAGGTTTCGACGAGTCGCGCTGAAGACGCTATGGCAGAACGGTTTTCATCAACATCACGTTGTAGTCATTCCACTCCGACAGGTTGAAGTAGAGTTCTCTACCTGTCGACCAAGGGTGCAGGAACGGTGCGTAGATGCCGCCGGGGAACTGCCCTGACGGGACGATCATCTGCCCCGGACTCCAGGGTCCTTGTGGCGCCGGTGCGGTACTGAATACGACATCGTTCGCGCCATTGCAGTACATCGCCAGGTACTGCTTGAGGTAGGTGTTGTATTGGGCGGACATCTCGCCTACCGGACCGGGAATGACCGGCGTCGCAGCCCCTGGATCGCTCGGAACCCAGGCGTTGCGGTCGGAGTTCCAGTACTCGTACCGGGTGGGGTCCGGTAGTGCGTCTGGCTGCACCCGTGACACAAACGCCGGGCCACCGCGGCCTGCCGGTGTCCCGAACGAGTAGATGTAGGGGTCGCCGGGCCCGGGCTTGAGGAACGCGCCCTGCTGGAAGTTCTCATTTCCCGGCGCGTGCCGGGCTCCCGGGATGCTGTCCTCCCTCGGCGTGCGGACGGATCCGGGGTAGATGCCCCAGCGGTCGCCGTTGTCCGGCGACACCGCGATGGCCGAGTAGTTGGTTGTCCACGCGCCGTTGGCATCCCAGCTCTTGATGGACATGTAGTTGAGGTACTGCTTTCCGCCGACAGAGATGCCTGCGGTGGGAATGATCCCGGTCTCGTCGGGCGCCCACTTGGTGCTGTTGATGATTTGTTTCGAAATGCCGCGCGCCCACAGCGGTGAATTAGCCACCTTGACGGTGTCGGCCAGCGCGTTGTCCTGGCTGCGCATGAGCACGTTGTACCGCCATTGATTACCGGGGGCGCTGCAATAGCCGGAAGTGTCGCCGAAGGCCATCAGAATCTGACGGGCGCCGTTGTCCCACATGATCCCGAGGTCGGTTCCGGAGACGGCGAAACGTTGCAGCGTGTTGTTCGGGCTGTTCGGTCCGGTCACCCAACCGACGAGCGATGTTCCGGGCGGGTCGGCCGGCGGCGGTGCAGGAGCCGGAGCCGCGGCTGCTTCAGGAATCGGCTGTGCATCGACCGGCGGTTGTTGGACTGGCGGCGCCGGTGGAGTGGGCTGAGGCGCAACTCCGGCTTGCTTCTCTACGTGGCCGGATTGCGGAGTAAACGCGTTGAGGAGGGCCCGCGATAGCCGTCCGATTCTTGGCAGTGGTGCGCGCGTACTCGCGTAGGCAGGCCGGTGGCCCACCGGTGGGCCGCCGGTCGTGGGCAGCGGCGCAGGGGGTGCCTCGGGGACCTGCGGCTGGGCCGCCGCGGCGGCACCTGTGCAGGGCTCGGCTAATGCGGGTGGCGCGACGCCGGTCACGGCGCACAGTCCGATAGCGGCCGCCGAAGCCACCGATATCGAGGCGATTCGCAGATGCGGTGGCATGACACACCTTTCACGGGGCGCAACGTCGCCTTGACGTCAGCCGGTTAACGGATGTGACGATAGTGACTCGTGTGGCTCATGTGCTCAGTGATGTACCGATAGGTACGCATCCGTGACCGTGTCGCTATACATCGATGTAATTCGGCCATTGATGTAGGCGCATCGAGTTTTCGCATTTCCCACCATTTTTCGTGGTCCGGATGCGGTTGCCCTCACCCGTGGACGGGCTAGGCCGAGCGGTGACATCCCCGCGTGAGACTGCATGAAATAGCCGGCTCCGTCAAAAAGGAGAACTACTCTGTAAGCATGTCGGAGGGGCGGCCGGCGAGGGTAACGGTCATCAAGCTGGCATGGTGCTGTCTGTTGGCCGGGGTATTGGCGACGGGTCTGATGTTCCCGCTCGCGGGGGGCCTCGGGCTGTTGTCCAACCGCGCCTCCGATGTCGTCGCCAACGGCTCGGCGCAGCTTCTCGCGGGTGACGTCCCGCAGGTGACGACGATGGTCGACGCGGCCGGGAATCCGATCGCGTGGTTGTATTCGCAGCGCCGGTTCGAGGTGCCCACCAATAAGATCGCCAACACGATGAAGCTGGCGATCGTGTCGATCGAGGACAAGAGGTTCGCCGAGCACAACGGTGTGGATTGGCAGGGCACGCTGACCGGTCTGTCCGGCTACCTGTCCGGCAACCGCACCACTCGCGGCGGCTCGACGATCGAGCAGCAGTACGTCAAGAACTATCAATTGCTGGTGACAGCGCAGAGCGACGCCGAGCGGCGGGCGGCCGTCGAAGTCACTCCGGCGCGCAAAATGCGCGAGATCCGGATGGCGCTGACGCTCGACAAGACGTTCACCAAGGCCGAGATCCTGACCCGCTACCTGAACTTGTTGTCGTTCGGCAACAACGCCTTCGGCGTCCAGGACGCCGCCCAGACCTACTTCGGTATCGACGCCTCGCAGCTGAACTGGCAGCAGGCCGCACTGTTGGCCGGGTTGGTGCAGTCAGAGAGCTTGTTGAACCCGTACACCAACCCCGCGGGCGCCCTGGCACGTCGAAACGTGGTGCTGGACACCATGATCAAGAACCTGCCGCAGCAAGCCGGCGAGCTCCGGGCGGCCATGGCTACACCGCTCGGCATCCTGCCGCATCCCAACGAGCTGCCGGGCGGCTGCATCGCCGCCGGCGATCGCGCGTTCTTCTGTGACTATGTGCTCGACTTCCTCGCGCGGGCAGGCATCAACAAGGAGCAAGTTGCACGCAGCGGTTATCTGATCCGCACGACGCTGGACCCCAAGGTGCAGTCTTCGGTCAAGCAGGCGATCGACAAGGTCGCCAGCCCGACCTTGGACGGGGTCGCCAGCGTGATGAGCGTGATCCAGCCTGGTAAGGACGCGCATCGGGTGATGGCGATGGCCAGCAACCGCACGTATGGGTTCAACAACGACGCCAACGAGACGGTGCAGCCGCTGCCGTTCTCGCTTGTCGGCGACGGGGCAGGCTCCATCTTCAAGATCTTCACCACGGCTGCGGCGCTGGACATGGGCATGGGTATCGACGCTCAATTGGCTGTCCCTGGCTCGTTTCAGGCCAAGGGCCTGGGCAGCAGCGATACGCCAGGCTGTCCGAAGGAGACCTGGTGTGTGAAGAACGCGGGCAACTACCGCGGCTCGTTGAACGTGACTGACGCGCTGGCCACCTCACCAAACACCGCGTTCGCCAAGTTGATTCAACAGGTGGGCGTTCCCCGCGCGGTCGACATGGCGGTCCGGCTGGGGCTGCGCTCGTACGCGACGCCCGCGACGGCGCGGGCCTATGACCCGCAAAGCAACGAAAGCCTGGGCGACCTGATAAAGCGCCAGAACATGGGCTCGTTCACTCTGGGCCCGTTCCAGCTCAACGCGCTCGAGCTGTCCAATGTGGCGGCGACGCTGGCCTCCGGTGGGACGTGGTGTCCGCCGTCCCCGATCGACAAGATCTTCGACCGCCACGGCAACGAGGTGTCGTACACCATCGAGCCATGCGAGCAGGCGGTGCCGGAGGGATTGGCGAACACCTTCGCGAACGCGCTCAGCAAGGACGATCAGAGCGGCGGCACCGCATCGGGCTCGGCCGGCTCGGTGGGGTGGACACTGCCCATGTCCGGCAAGACCGGCACCACTGAGTCGCATCGATCGTCGGGCTTCGTGGGCTTCACCAACCGCTACGCCGCGGCAAACTACATCTTCGCCGACTCCAGCACGCCGGCCGGCATCTGCTCCTTCCCGTTGCGTGCGTGCGGCAGCGGTGATCTATACGGCGGCAACGAGCCTGCACGTACCTGGTTTGAGGCGATGAAGCCGATTGCCACCGATTTCGGTGACGTGCATCTGCCGCCAACCGATCCGCGTTACGTCGAGGGCGCGCCGGGCGGCCGGGTGCCCAGTGTGTCCGGCCTGGACGTGGATGCGGCGCGTCAGCGCCTCAAGGACGCCGGTTTCCAGGTCGCCGACCAGCCGACATCGGTGAACAGCTCAGCCTCTTATGGCACCGTCGTGGGTACCACACCGAGCGGTCAAACTTTCCCAGGATCGATCATCACGATCAACACCAGCAACGGGATTGCGCCGGCGCCGCCGCCACCACCTCCGGTCGAGCGGCCGCCGGACATCCCAGGGTCGCCGGACTTGGGTGCGACGGTCGTGGAGATTCCGGGGCTGCCGCCGATCACCGTGCCTCTTCTCGAACCGCCGCCGCCGGCCGAACCGCCACCGCCGCCACCCCCCTAGGCGGAGACTCGAACGCTTGCGACTCCACGCCTTATCTGGTCAACGTGATGGTGTGTTGACCCACGGGCACTGCCACTGTAGGACCGGTCGGCTGGTCGTCGAGCAGCACCGTGGTGTCGGGTGGCAGCGCGGCGAGCTTGACCCGCGCGGGCGTGTCGGTCACCACGCTGATGGTCGACGCTGACAACGCGGCAAGCCCGGCCCTGGCGACATCGACGGTAAGGCCTGCGACGCGGGTGAGATTCAGCGCCAGGGAAGGCAACGGGTCGACAGCAGACCCGATCCGCCAGATGAGCTCGGTGTACAGCCCGGGGGAGAGGTCGAGCTCCGGGTCGAAGCCACGACGACGCTGCGTGGTGCGCGTGGGGTCCGGCCTCGCGTGAGACCTCGCGTCGACGGAGGCTCTCTCACCTCGCGTGGCTGTGGTGTCCGGGTCGGCCGTCAGGTCCGACAGCCACCAGACCTGGTGCGGTCCAATGCCCAGGTCGGGCCGCACCAGCTGCGGATACCACGCGAAGGTGATGTGACCGGGGTCGCCCTGCCGGGGACCGGTGCCCATGTGTGAAACCGGATCGTCGAACTTGTCCTCGAACACCCACTCGATGTGGTCCTCGGTCGGATAGACGGTGAACCGGTAGCGGTAGCCGAGCCGGTCGAGCTCGTGCACCTGGAATAAGACGGAGGACAACGGCACCAACTCGTCGAGCAGGCCGTGAGCGATGACGAACGGAAGCCACCGCGCATTGACGAGCAGCCGCAAGGTGTCGCCCTCGCGCGCGCAGTGCGAGTCCGGGTCCAGGTTCGCCGGAATGTTCACGTCGGGCAGCAACTTCACACCGCAGTCCGGCGGCCCGGCCAGCACGACCGCCTGGGCGAACACTTCCGGATAGGCCAGCGCCAGCCTGTAGGTCCCGTAGCCGCCCATCGAGTAGCCCGCGACCACGGTGCGGTTGGGGTCGGTGCCGAGCTGCTCGGCCACCCGCGCCCAGACCTCCCACACGTCGAGCTCGCCCTCGTCGAGGTACCAGCAGGACGGACCGCGGGCCAGCGGCGTCACCACCACCGAGTCCCGGTCCTCGCAGACCTGATGCAGCAGCCGCGGGCCGATGGCGGCAAACTGGTTCTGGCCCAACGCAAGTGAGTGCAGCAGCAGCGTCAGCGGCAACTTACGGCCGGGGGCGTACGTCGAGGGAAGGCACACCGAGTAGGGCTGCACCCGGCCGAGGAACACGGGGTCGGTGCTCAACGGCGCGGTTTCGGCGACGCCCTGTCCCAGCTCGACCGACGAGACGTACCACCGGGTCGAGGTGCCGATGACGACGGGCTCATCGGTGGTGATGCGGTCGGCAAGTGCATCCCACGGGACGGCCAGCGAGAACTGGGACACGTCGCCGTGGGTGAGGGCGTCGGCCTGTGCCTGGTCGGACCAGAAGTTGAGGTGTGCCTTCTCCTGCTCGTGGGTGCGGAAGGCGACGTTGTAGACGTTTGGCTGCCCTGGTTTCGCGCCGTGGGTGAGGGGCACGTCGGCGAACCTGTCGCCCTGCTCGTTCGCCAGCCCCGCGGCCAGCCGGACCGTCCAGGTGCCTGCGGGCTCCACCAACGTGCGCGGAACCCGGGCGAGGAAGGAGCGAGCCGACATGTCGACGGTGTGCTCGACGGGTGTCGACGCGTGTGTCGTGAGGTCGATCAGTCGTGCGCCGGAGGCCGAGACGAGCAGTGCGAGGTCGATGCCGGCCGAGCGGACGCCCGCCCCCGCGGGCCACTCGTCGGTGGTTGTCGTCGCGCGGTCGGTGTCGAACGTGAACAGCGCGATGGGGACGGACGGGTCGAGCAGCGTGTTCCAGTCGACCCGCCACCAGGTGTCGGTGTCGGTGAGCCCGACGGCGACGCGGAAGATGTCGGCGCCGTTGCGGGCGGCGGGCCCGTCGGGGTAGACGTACGTGCCGCGTGGCGGCGCCCCGCCGCTCGGCAGGCTGACCGGGACGCCGGTCGCGCCGTGGTCGTCGTAGAGGAAATCGGTCCAGAACAGGGCGCCGTCGGCGAAGCGGCTGGTGCCGCAGGTGCGCGGGAACTCCTCGCCGAACGGCCATCCTGCCGGTGCCGGAAGCTCGCGCTCGGGCCTCAGTGCTGCGGCCGGTACGCCTTCGGGCATCCCATCGACGACGAACAGCTCCGACGGCGGCGCGGGCGCCTGCGGTGTGACCGCGTGCAACACCGTTTCGACGAGGTTGCGTCCGATGCGGATTGGCAGCAGCGCGAGGTCGACCAATGACATGACTTCAACATATGGGCTATCGGCCCGAGTGCGTAACCCTCCGGACCACCGATTCTGCTCGTGCACTGGATTTATCGAAAAATGTTGCCGTTCGGCACAATTGGTTTCGAGGCGCGGCCTCGACGATCGCGGCCATCCCCGAGTTAGGCAAGCGGCCGAGCTGGCTCATTTCTCCGTGATCGAAACTCAGCAGATTGAGCAGGCCGAATTGGGGGAAGTCAACCTCTGGTGAGCCTGGCAGCGAAGGCCATCGACAAACTCGTGAATCCACCGCGAGTGTCGCGTCCCGACCGCCTACGTGACGCGGTGTCCGGGACGAAAGTATTGATTACCGGCTCGTCGTACGGCATTGGTGAGGCCACCGCCTGCAAACTCGCCGCCGCTGGGGCGACTGTGCTGCTGGCGGCCAGGTCCGGGGACAAGCTCGACGAGCTTGTGCAGATGATCGGCGCGAACGGCGGCCATGCGGTCAGCTACCCGGCGGACCTCAGCGACCAGGCCACCGTCGCCACACTGGCGAAACGCATCATCGACGAGCATGGTGCACCGGACATCGTGGTGAGCAACGCCGGTAAGTCCATTCGGCGCTCGCTGCATGACCAATATGAGCGACCGCACGACTTTCATCGCACGATCGGTATCAACTACCTCGGCCCGATCTGGCTGCTGCTGGGGCTGCTGCCGGCGATGCGCGAGCGCGGGACGGGGCACGTCGTGAACGTTTCGAGCGTCGGTGTCCGCCTCCCACCTGGTCCGCGGTGGGGCGCCTACCAGGCGTCCAAGGGCGCGTTCGACATGTGGCTGCGCAGCGTCGCGCCGGAGTTGCACGCCGACGGTGTGGACGTCACAACCATTTACATGGCGCTGATCCGTACCCGGATGATCGCGCCGACTGAAAGCCTGCGCAAGGTTCCGGGCATCGATCCCGATCAGGCCGCGGACATCGTCGCGAAGGCGATCATCGAACGGCCTCGAACTATCGCACCTTGGTGGTTATGGCCGGCCGAAGTCAGCACTGCGCTTCTACGGAGGCCGGTGGAGCGCGCGACACAAGTGTGGTGGCGGCGCGCCCGACACTCCGACAACGCCGGGCGGCCGACAGATGACTGAAAGCCTGGTAGCGACGGGCTTGCGGGCGTTGGTGCGTTCGCGGTTGGTTGTGCCGCCGGGGCCGCTGGCGGTGCCGCGGTTCGTTCGCGAAGTGGCGCGAGGCCGGGCGAACCTCGTCACCCTGCTGGGGATGGCGGCGGCTCGGTGGCCGGACCGGGTAGCGATGATCGACGACGACGGTGCGATCAGCTATCGCGAATTGCAGTCCGGCGTCGAATCGTTGGCTTCCGAGTTGCAGCGGCGCGGAGTGGGGCCGGGCCGGGCGGTAGGGGTGTTGTGCCGCAACGGGCGAGGGTTCGTGCAGGCGGTGTTCGCGGCGGCACTGGTCGGCGCCGACGTGGTGATGCTCAACACGGAGTTCCAGAGAAAGGCGTTGGCGGATGCGCTGAGCTCTCACGAGATCGGACTGGTGATCTGCGATACCGAGTTCGCGGAGCGCGTGCGTACGTCGGGTGTCAGCGCGGTGGATGCGACCAGTGATGATGAGCGTCAGGATAAATCGCGGCCGAAGGTGAGATCGGCGGGCCGAATCGTGCTGCTGACCTCCGGCACGACGGGATCGCCGAAGGGCGTTCCGCGCAAGCCTGAAATCGGTATGGCGTTGGGCATCGGAGCGTCGATCCTGGATCGGACGGGGCTGCGAATCGGCTCGCGGGTGGCGATTCCGGTGCCGATGTTCCACGGACTGGGCTTCGGCATATTGATCCTCGCAATAGGGCTGGGCGGGACGGTGCTCACACGTTCTCGCTTCGATGCCGAAGCGACGCTGGTTCAGGCGTCGAAGCATCGGGCTGATGCAATGGCGGCCGTGCCGGTGATGTTGGCGCGGATCGTGGATCTGGATGACGAAGTGCGGGAGCGACATCCGTTGTCGGCGTTGCGGGTGGTGATCTCGAGCGGAGCGCGGCTCGACCCGAACTTGGCCAGACGGTTCATGGATGCGTACGGCGACATCGTCTACAACGCCTACGGCTCGTCAGAGGTCGGTATCGGTGCGCTTGCGACGCCGGCGGATCTTCGCGATGCGCCGGAGACGGTGGGCAGACCGGTGGTTGGGTGCGCGGTGCGGATCCTCGACGACGATGGCGGGGTGGTCGGCCCGGACGTGACGGGGCGGCTCTTTGTGGGAGGGGACCTGACGTTCGACGCGTACACCGGTGGCGAGACGAGGGATGTCGTCGCCGACATGATGGACACGGGCGACACCGGATACATGGACAAAGCGGGCAGGCTGTTCATCGTCGGTCGGGCGGACGACATGATCGTCTCGGGTGGTGAGAACGTCTACCCCCGAGCGGTGGAAAACGCGCTCGCCGAACTTCCAGAGGTGGCCGACAACGCGGTGATCGGGGTGCCGGACGAGGATTACGGACAACGGCTCGCGGCTTTCATCGTGCCCCAGGACGGTGCCGCGATTCAGGAGGAGTCCATCCGGGAGTACCTGAAGGGCAAGGTATCTCGATTCGAACAACCCCGGGACATCACGATCGTGAAGACGATTCCTCGTAATCCGGCGGGCAAGGTCGTCCGGAAAGAGCTGACGCCATGACAAGACCACTGCCCGGATCAGGCCCTTCGGCGGCGCCCTTCCGCGTCACGATCTGACGCAAATGTGTCGCGTCGCTCTGCGGAGCCGCCGAGTACCGAATCGGTCGACCGGCCCCGGGCTCGCTCGCTAAAAGACCGGTTCTCGTCGCGGTATGAACGATCGAGATTCAATTCCCACGGAAAAGCCATTCGCCCCCCAGGTAGCGTCGCTTTGGCAATAGCGGAAAACGCTACCGCAATGTTTTGCGATGTTGGGTAACTGTTCGATACAAGGTGAATTGCGACTAAGCCCTGATGAATTCAATGGCGCGTTTGCGTTAGCGCGGCGACGGCCGGAGGTTCACCGTTGTCGAATTGGTAGTAGCAGAGTGGTTGTCCTGTCCGGGTGAAGGCTGCACTATCCGGGTGAAGGTTGCACCCTAAGTTGCATTGTCCGGGTGAAGGTGCGCGTCGCTGCCTGGATTGGCGCGGTTCGCCCAGGCTGCGGCGGTTGAGCGCTTCTGTTTCCCAACGACACGCGCCCGCACACAATCGTGATCGACACGTGCTGCACCTGCGACGCAACCCCCGCGGTCGCTGCCGACGGTCAGCGGATAGGTCGAACGCCGACCTCCTCGAGCCGGGTCAGCATCTCGGCCGGGTCGGCGTAGACGCGGTAGGCGCCGGACCGCTCGAGCTCTTCGCGGCCGTAGCCACCCGAGAGCAGTCCGATGCCCAGGGCACCGGCCCGCTGTGCGGCGAGCAGGTCCCAAACGCTGTCGCCCACCACGAAGCAGTGCGCCGGGTCGACCCCGAGCCGGCGGGCCGCTGCGAGGAACAGGTGCGGGTCGGGCTTGGCGCGCTCCACCAAGTCGCGGGTCACGACGGGGACGTCGTCGGGCAGGCCCAGCAGCGCCAGCGCGGAGCCCGCAGTGTGTCTGGCCCCGCTGGTCGCGATCGCGAACGGCACCTGACGCTCGTGGAGGTGCGCGAGCAGCTCGCGGGCCCCGGGCAGTGGGACCACGGTCTCGTGCCGGCGCAGGTAGGCCTCCGCGTGGAGCGCACGCAGCCGCTGGGACAGCTCTTCGTCCAGGCGGACCCTGGTCTCGCGACTGAGCGCGTCGATGAACAGCCCTCCGCTCATGCCGATCCGGCGGTGGATCCGCCATACCGACAGCTCGATGCCGCACGTGGCCAGCGCCTCCTGCCAGGCGATCACGTGCTGATACACCGAGTCGACGAGAGTGCCGTCCAGGTCGAACAGCAGCGCGGGCTGCGGGACCTGGATATCGAGGCCGTCCTGCACGGTCATGGCTTCCCCTTTCCACCGGCGGCGAGCTCGCGGCCGCGATCTCGTGTCGCCTCGAGCAGCGAGAACATCGCCGCCCGCACCCATGGTTCTCCATCTCGCGGATCGCGTTGAATGGTGGTGCCGGGGCCAACGACATCACGGCCTCCCGCCCAGGCGTAGTGGTGGCGCTCCAGGTCGTCCGCGGGCCCCGCGAACGCGTCGGCGACCCGCTCGTTGATTATCAGCACCGACCCGACGTCGGCGCGTACCGCCGGCACCGCGGTTCAGGCTGTTCCTATCGGACCGGGCGAGATCGCAGGGGTGATCATGCTCTCGCTGAAGAACAGTGCGGCGCCGAAGAGGCCCAGCGCGGCCAGCGTCATGGCGGTGCCGACGACCCCGCGGCCCCGCCGTACCGCCGCAGCAGCGTGATGAGCGCCATGATGCTGCCCCCGCCGTCGTTGTCGGCGCGCATCACCGGCGTGACGTAGGTCAGGGTGACGATGATCATCACCGACCAGAAGATCAATGACACGACGCCGTACACGTTGTCCGTACTGATCGGCATACGGGAGGGGGTCGTTGGGGTTGAAGGCCGTCTGGATGGTGATCGGGCTGGTCCCAATGTCGCCGAACACGACACCCAGTGCGCCACCGAAATTGCAATGTAAAACTGGACGATCTGGACTGGCATCGTCCAGACCTAGATTGCGAACTCCAGCAAGCGCGGGGCATCCCGCGCAATCTTCGCTTGGACGAGACGAATTGCCCGCCTCGTAGCGAAAAGTTCGCTCGTAGGTGGGCACTCGTTGACTCGCTAATCCCACTCGCACGCCCCTGTGGCCCGGTGGTCAGGTCGCCGAACGGCTCGCCCGGTATTGCCGCGGCGTCTGCCCGAACCAGCGACGGCACGACCGGTTCAGCGCGCTCTGTTCGGAATAGCCGAGCAGACCGGCGATCTGCTGCAGGTGCAGTCCCGGCACCGCGAGGTAACGCGCCGCATGCGTTCGGCGCTCACCGTCGATGATGTCGGCACAGCGCACGCCCTCGGCGGCAAGCTGTCGCTGCAGAGTCCGCGGATGCAGCGCGAGCTGGTCGGCGATGGCCTCGGCGCTGCATTGACCGGTGGGCAGCAGCCGCCTGGTCAGTTCGGCCACGCGTTCCGACAGGGCGGCAGTGCTGGGCAGGTAGGTGGATTCCAGGTACTTCGTCGCGATGCGTCGGGTCTCGGGATCGGCGGTGTCGATGGCCTTGTCGGCAATATGCGCGGACAGCTCGAATCCGCTCCAGGTCTGATTGAAGCGCACCGGGCAGCCCAGCTGCGCGCGGTAGGCGTCCTGCGATCCGTGCTGGCTGTGCATGAACGACACCACCCGAGGCCGGGCCTGCGGTCCGCCGAGCAGCCGAAGAATTTGCGCACCGATACCCATGCTGAGCTCGTAGCTCTGCGTCGGGTACGGAACGCCGGGCTCGGTCACGTCATACGTGCACTGCACGTCGGACTCCGCAGATGCCCGGCCGACCGTCAGCGTCAACGCGGGGGAATGGACGTACAGGTAGCGCGCGATCGCCTCGAAACCGCCCAGCACCGTTTGGGCATTGCGGGCGATCACTGCAATGGGTCCGAGAATGTCGAGGCCCTGAAAACGGGAAAGGCGAAGCCCGAAATCCGGACACTTCAGGTCCTCGGCACTCGCCTCCAGCAAGCGGACGAACGCGTCGACGGCGACGAAGCCGTCCGCTTGCTGTTCGGCGCCGACGGGGATACCGAAGCGCGCCAGGAACGACTCGGGGTCGCCGCCCAGTTCGCGCACCAGATCGCCGTAACCCCGCATGGCCGCGGTGCGGAGCAGACTGCCCATAAACATCACCTGTCGGAAAATGATAAAAACCTGTCGGGAACTGTCAAGACCCGCAGCGTCCCTGACCGCCATTCTTCTAGTCATGAACGCACAGCATTTCGACATCCTGATCATCGGCGCCGGTCTGTCGGGCATCGGGACGGCCGCTCAGTTGACCGCCGAGTTTCCGCACAAGACCCTCGCGGTGCTGGAGCGCCGCGAGCGCCTCGGCGGCACCTGGGACCTGTTCCGCTACCCGGGCATCCGCTCCGATTCGGACATGCTCACCTTCGGCTACAAGTTCCGGCCGTGGCAGGAACTGAAGGTGCTGGCCGACGGGTCGTCGATCCGCCAGTACATCGCCGACACCGCCGTCGAGTACGGCGTCGACGAGAAGATCAAGTACGGGCTGAAGATCGTCGGCGCTGACTGGTCGACGGCCGAGAGTCGCTGGACGGTGACCGCGGTGCACGAGGCGACGGGCGAGACGCGCCACTACACGTGTGGCTACCTCATCAGCTGTACGGGCTACTACAACTACGACGCGGGCTATCTGCCGACCTTCCCCGGCGCCGAGCGGTTCACGGGCCGCTGCGTCCATCCGCAGCATTGGCCCGAAGGCCTCGACTACACGGGCAAGAAGGTCGTCGTGATCGGCAGCGGCGCAACGGCAGTCACCCTGGTCCCCGCGATGGCGGGCGACGCGGCGCACGTGACCATGCTGCAGCGCTCGCCGTCGTACGTGTTCTCTCTGCCCGCGTTCGACAAGATCTCACAGGCGCTGGGCCGCTTCCTGTCCGAGGAAACGGTGTACGCGCTCGGGCGCAAGCGCAACATCGTGATCCAGCGTTCGCTGTACAAGGCGTGCCGGCGCTGGCCGAAGACGATGCGCCGATTCCTGCTGTGGCAGGTGCGCCGTCGCGTCGGCGCGTCGTTCGACATGAGCCACTTCACCCCGAACTACATGCCGTGGGACGAGCGGTTGTGCGCGGTGCCCGACGGCGACCTGTTCGACGTACTGGCCTCCGGAGAGGCGTCGGTGGTCACCGATCAGATCGAAACCTTCACCGAGACAGGCATTCTGCTCAAGTCGGGCCGCGAGCTGGAGGCGGACATCATCGTCACCGCGACCGGTCTGAACCTGCAGATGCTCGGCGGCATGGCGCTGTCGGTCGACGGCGAGGCGCGTGAGCTGCACGACGCGATGACCTACAAAGGCGTGCTGGTGCAGGACATGCCCAACCTGGCGTGGATGTTCGGCTACACCAACGCGCCGTGGACGCTGAAGTCCGACATGGCCGGTGAGTATCTCTGCCGGCTGATGCGGCACATGGACGACAACGATCATGCGGTGGCGACGCCGCACGATATCGAGGGCTGCGCGACGGGCGACGGCATGCTGGACCAACTGCAATCCGGCTACGTGCAGCGCGCCAAGGACGTCATGCCGCGCCAGGGTTCCAAGCTGCCGTGGCAGGTGCTGATGCACTACGAGAAGGACTCTCGGATGCTGCTCGACGAGCCCGTCGAGGACGGCGTGCTGTCGTTCGACGCGACGCGGGTGGAGGCCTTCGCATGAGCATCCATCCAGGCGTGGTCCGCGCCGCGCTGCGCGGCTGCCGACCACTGTTGGCCTCCCGCCGGGTTACGGTCGGCGGCAAGCGCAGAATGTACGACCTGTTCACACGGGTAGCCCGGGTGCCGAGGGGTACGGGCTACGACGGCGTCACCATCGCCGGTGTGCCGGTGGAGGGGGTGCGACCACCGGGGGTGGACTCCGGCGCAACGCTGCTGTACCTGCACGGCGGCGCGTATGCACTGGGAAGTGCGAAGGGCTATCGCGGCGTGGTGGCGCGGCTGGCCGATGCGGCCGGGATGACGGCGCTGGTGCCCGACTACTCGCGGTCCCCGGAGGCGCGCTATCCGGTTGCGCTCCAGGAGATGGTCGCAGTCTATGAATCTTTGATCGACTCTGGGGTCGAGCCGGGAAGCCTTGTCATTGTGGGCGATTCGGCGGGTGGAGGACTGGCGTTGTCGCTGGCCATGGCTCTGCGGGATCGCGGGATCCCCGGCCCGGCAGCGATCGGCTTGATCTGCCCGTGGGCCGACCTCGCGATCGACATCGACGGCGGGCGCCCAAGGACGCGTGATCCGCTGATCAATCCGTCGATGGCCGCCGAGTGGGCGCCGAGGTACGTGGGCGAGCATGACCCGCGGCTGCCCGGCATCTCGCCGGCGCGTGGCGACATGGCGGGGCTGCCGCCGATCGTGCTGCATTCGGCCGGCGACGATCCGCTGTGCATCGATGCGGACATGATCGAGAAGGCCGCCGCAGAAGCGGGAACAGGGCTCGTCGAACACCGCAGGTTCGATGACCTGTGGCACGACTTTCATCTGCAGGCCGGCGTTCTCGCCGAGGCCGACGAGGCGATCAACGACATGGGCGCGCGGCTGCGCACCCTCATGACCGAAAAGGAAGCAGCGATATGAGTTCGTTCGAGGGCAAGGTCGCGGTCATCACCGGCGCGGGTTCGGGTATCGGCAGGGCGCTGGCACTCGATCTCGCGGCGAGGGGCGCAAAGCTGGCGCTCTCCGACATCGACGCCGATGGTCTCGCGGAGACGGTGCGTGTGGTTGAGATATTTGGGGCGGAGGTGAAGGCCGACCGGCTGAACGTCGCCGAACGGCAAGAAGTGCTGGCCTACGCCGACGACGTCGTCGCGCACTTCGGCGCGGTGCATCAGGTGTACAACAATGCCGGCATCGCCCACAACGGCAACGTCGAGGATTCCGATTTCAAGGACATGGAACGGATCATGGATGTCGACTTCTGGGGTGTGGTGAACGGCACCAAAGCGTTTCTGCCGCATGTGATCGCGTCGGGTGACGGACACATCGTGAACATATCGAGCCTGTTCGGTCTGATCGCGGTGCCGGGTCAAAGTGCTTACAACGCAGCGAAGTTCGCGGTGCGCGGTTTCACCGAGGCATTGCGCCAGGAGATGCTTGTCGCCGGCCATCCGGTGAAGGTGACGTGTGTGCATCCCGGCGGCATCAAGACCGCGGTCGCGCGCAATGCGACCGTCTGCGACGGCGAGGATGCGCGGACGTTCGCGGAGTTCTTCGACAAGTACCTGGCGCTGCATTCGCCGGAGATGGCCGCGGCGACGATCGTCGAGGGTGTCCGCGATGGCCGTGCGCGGGTGGTCATCGGCTGGGAGGCCAAAGCCCTCGACGTGCTGGCGCGGCTCACGGGGTCGGGGTATCAGCGGGTCATGGTCACCGCGGTTCGGCGGTTCTTCCCGTGGGCCAACAAGCGCTGACCGTCAGCCGAGGTCGACGAGCACCTGGTGTGCGGCCTTGTACAGATTGCGGGCTGGCGATCCCACGGGAGACCATGAGGAATGGCAGGCCACGTGGACGTGCGGGCGTACGCCGAGCTCAACGACTTCTTGGGACCCGAGTCGCGTGGTCTGACCGTCCGCCGGCCGTTTCGAACTCATCAGACAGTCAAAGACGTTCTCGAGGCGATGGGCATTCCGCACACCGAGGTGGACCTCATCGTGGTGAATGGGAACGCCGAGGACTTCACGCACCGCCCGGCTCCCGGCGACCGCATCGCCGCGTACCCGATGTTCGAAGCGATCGACATCGGATCGACCGCCCGGCTGCGTCCGGCGCCGCTGCGCGATCCGCGCTTCGTCGTCGACGTCAACCTGGGTCGACTGGCGTGGCTGCTGCGACTGCTCGGGTTTGACGTGGTGTGGTCGAGTGATGCCGACGACGAGACCCTGGTTGATATCAGCCTGGCTCAGCGGCGCATCTTGCTAACCCGAGACCGTGCCCTGTTGAAACGCCGCATCATTACGCACGGCGTGTTCGTCCACTCCGACGAGCCCGAGGAGCAGACACTCGAGGTGATACGGCGTCTGGATCTAAGTGAACGGCTCGCGCCGTTTAGCCGCTGCCTGCGCTGCAACGGCGAGCTGGTCGGGGTTGCGAAGGAAGAGGTTGTCGATCGCCTCGAGCCGTTGACCCGCAGGTACTACACCAATTTCAGTCGGTGCGCCGACTGTGGCCGGATCTACTGGCGCGGGTCACACCATGCACGGATGGTCGAACTCGTCGAACGGCTCCGCAGCCGGTTGAGCGACGCGACGTAAAGTCCAGCGTAAGGCGCATTCTATTCATCGAATTCCTGTTCCATGCTTGAGATTTCGCTCAGGGCCACTAGCCGTGAGGTGGTGGTGTTCGACCCGCTATCGGATTACGCTTTTGGGGTGGCCGGCCAGATAAGCACGCCGGAAGCGCGCGGTTAGACGGTATTCGCCGACCGTCCACGCATCCGCAAACCAACGAACTCAAGGACTGCCATGCCCAAGAAAACCGAATACGCGCAAGGAACGCCGAACTGGGTGGACTTACAGACCACCGATCAATCCGCCGCCAAGCAGTTTTATTCGTCGTTGTTCGGCTGGAGCTATGACGACCGACCGATGCCCGACGGAGGTGCCGTATACGCGATGGCAACGGTGGACGGAGAAGCGGTGGCGGCCATTGCGCCGATGCCGCCGGGTGCACCGGAGGGTAGGCCGCCGATGTGGAACACCTACCTGGCGGTCGACGACGTGGACGCGGCAGTCGGCAAGGTCGCGCCGGCGGGCGGGCAAGTGCTGATGCAGCCCTTCGACATCGGCGATGCCGGCCGGATGGCCTTCGTTGCCGATCCGACCGGTGCGCCCGTGGCGCTGTGGCAGGCAAACCAACACGTCGGCGCCACGCTGGTCAACGAGGCAGGCGCGGTCATCTGGAATGAATTGATCACGGACAAGCCGGATTCGGCGTTGCCGTTCTACGAAACCGTGGTCGGCTTGACCACCTCCACTATGGAGATGGCGCCGGGCCAGAACTACACGCTGCTCAAGGCCGGCGGGACCGACGTTGGCGGATGCATGGCACCGCCGATGCCCGGCGTGCCGAACCATTGGCATGTCTACTTCGCGGTGGACGATGCCGACGCCACGGCGGCCAAGGCGGCCGCGGAGGGTGGGCAGATCGCCGCCGAGCCGTTCGACATTCCGTCGGTGGGGCGGTCCGCGGTTCTGACCGACCCGCAGGGCGCGGTGTTCAGCGTGTTGAAGCCTTCGCCGCAGCAGTAGGGAGACTGCGGTCAGGCCATCTCGGGCACACGCAGGTGTGCGAGTGCCAACTCGAAGTCGCACTGGTCGAGTACCTCTGCGTTTGCTTCCCGGCTGCCCGTGGCCTTGATCCCGTCCAGCTGGTCCTTGTTCTGGTCAAGCGCTTCGGCGTTGTCGAAGGTCGCCACGGCCACGCCGCGACCGGACGCCCGGTCGACGAGCAGGCTGGCACTGCAGAAGCCGTCCAGTTCCTCGAGGGCGGGCAGGATAGTCCCTTTATAGAATTCGATGCCTCCGTCGAGTTGATCCGGATCGACCTTGACCCAGGTGGCTCGGACGCAGGCGCCCTCACCCGCGCGGTGCTCGCGGTGCATGGCGGCGACCTCCCATTCCTCGACCTGCCTGCTACCACCCAATAGCTCGGCGGCCCGGTCACGAATCGGCCGAATGGCCTCCTCGCTCGCGCGCATCGCCTCCTCGGACTCCCACGAGCTGGTAACAATGCAGCGGCCGGACGTCCGGTCGACCAACAGGGACAAGCCAACGCACCCGTCGATGCCCTCGAGCGCGGGCATCACGCTGTCCCGCGCATGCGCGATACCGGCGTCGATGGACGAGGGCTGCCCCTGGATTGTGGTGCTTCGTGCGTACATGATCTGCCTCCGTTGTTTGTGGGGCAGCGTCTCGACGGCGCCGCCGGACCACTTCATCGTCCTCCCACCGGCAGGGCATGGCAATGGGTGGCCGGTGTCAGCCTGATGGCAATCCGAATTCGCTGAAACCCGCAGCGCGCCCGAACAATACGTGCTCAACAATCAAGCCGAACTAATGAGTTCTGCGGCCAGGTGGCGGTGACGGCGACCGCCGAACCCGAGTTGATTCCACGCGCAAGAACCTCGCGTGTGTCTGGGCATGCTTCTGGCCCGGATCGAGACGTAGTGGCCTGACCTAACCGGTGGCGCGGGCGTCACGTAAACGCATCATGCGCCGTTGAGGATCCATTTCCGTGCTTCCTCGACCTGCCCGGCCGGGAAATGCCTGATCTCCGCCGACACAAAGTGTGACGCCAAACGCTCCGCGAAATCTCCGAGGGCAGAGTCGGTGACGACCGCGATCTTCTTGACGTGCTTGTGGTGGTCGCGAACGAAGCGGAAGTGATTGACCAAGGCGCCAAAACTCTCCCATCCGGGGAACCTCGGGGCGTCGATGATGAGGCCGGCAAGATCGCCGACTGCCTCGATGTGTGGGTCGACCGCATTCGCGAGTTTCGTGAAGTCGTCCTGCTCGATCGCCGATTTGGGTCGCACGATCACGATGGAATTCTCCGTGTCGAGGTCATATTCGATCATCGCTCTCTCCTTTTCGATCGCTGCGATGCTTTAGCCGCCGTTCATGTTGCGGTGGTTCGCGATTGACCGACAGAGTATTTGGACCCCGAACGAAGGGCTCTATGCAGTAGGCGCGCATAGCCGCGGGCCGGGACTTACAGGTGGGAGCGCAGGAACGTCAAAACCTCGTCGGCGGCGGCGAATCCGCCGAGGTGACTTTCGTCGGGCATCAGGATCAGTTCGACGTTGGACAGGAAGTTGATGGCCTGCTTGGCGTCGTCGAACGGGATGATCGCGTCGGCGTCGCCGTGCCACCAGCGCACGGCGACATCTATGTCGGTGAGGCGAAAGCCCCAGTCGCGGCCGAAGAGTCGGCCGTCGTCGACCATTGCCTGGAAGCCCCCGCGGGCCGCCAGGACGATGTCGTCGATGAACATCGCCTCGATGTCAGGATCGGCGAACACTCGCTTGTCGCCGTCGGGCATGATCGCCGACATGCCCTGATAGACCAGGTGGCCGAGCGGGATGATCGGCTTGATCATCGCGCTGACGGCGGCGGCGAAGGGTCGGCGCATCATCGAGAAGACGTCGGTGAGGCGGCGGAGCAAGTCGATGCCGCCCGAGCTGGTCGCTTCGGGGCCGACCGACGGGGTGACGCCGCCGAGGACGGCGACGGCCGCGACCCGGTTGGCCAGCCCCGGCACCGCGGCGCAGGCTAGCGCGTAGGGACCGCCACCGGACAGCCCGGCGACACCAAGGCGGTCCGCGCCAAGCGCGTTGGCGACGTGGACCATGTCGCGGGCGAAGTCGGCGACCGCGGCGTATTCATGGGAGTCGGATAGTCCGGAGCCGGGCCGTTCGATCAGGACGACGCGCAGGCCGAGTCTTTCCGCGGCGCGGCGACCGACGAGCGGGAACTGACGTCGCCCCCCGGGTGTGCCGTGAAACCACAGCACGACCGGCCCGTTGGGGTCGCCGAACTCGGCGTAACCCAGTCGCCTGCCGTCGGGGAGGTAAAAGCGCCCTTCGGCGCGGGGTTTCTCGCAGCGGGGCACGGCGGGCGGGTGGCGCCACGGGTTGCTCGGGCTCATCGGCGGGCACGACTCCTTTGTCGCTGTTGTGGTGGCAGCCCAAGGCTAGCGGACGCCGACCGGTTTGCTGCGAGCATGACGATCGAGGACCGAAGCGTGCTGCTCGGGAAGAACGGCGCGCAACGTCAGCCGAGGTCGTCGAGCACCTGATAGCCGGCGTTGTAGCCGGGGATGAAGGTGATGCCGGGGCCGCCGTGGCAGCCGGCGCCGCCGAGGTAGAGCCCGTCGATGCCGATCGGCAGGTCGCGGAAACCCTTGGGCCCGGGACGGTTCGGGCCCATCAGGTCGGGGTGCAGCAGCCCGTGGCAGAAGTCGCCTTCGGGGGCGCCGAACATGGTGTTCATGTGGTACGGCGCGAAGGTGATGTGGCGGATCTGGATGTCCTTGAAGTTGGGGGCGTACCGGCTGATCTTGTTGATGACTTGTTCGGCCATCTCGTTTTTCAGGTGGCCGTGTTGGTCGCGCGGGGTTTCGACGGGGAACGCGTAGGCGTAGGCGCTGGCGGCGTGCATGCCGGGCGGCGCCATGGCCGGGTCGTGCACGGACGGGATCTGCATGCCCAGCGACGGGTTGTCGGGGACGATGCCGCGGCAGGCGTTCTCCCATTGCCGTTGCTGCTCTTCGGGGGAGCCGAAGATGCCGACGGACGGTTGCATGCCGGGCTCGTTGAGGAACTCGTACGGCGGGGCGAATTCGGGCAGGCCGTCGAGCGCGAAGTGCATCTGCACGAAGGAGGCGCGGTGGTCGCGGCCTTGCAGCCGTTCGAGGAGTTGGGCCGAGAGGTGATCGGCGCCAACGAGTTCGGTGAGGGTGGTGTCGGGGGAGAGGTTGGAGACGACGACGGGGGCGGTGATGGTTTCGCCGTCTTTGCAGCGGACGCCGGTGACCTTGTTGTTGTCGACGAGGATCTGCTCGACCTTGGTGCGGTAGCGGATCTCGCCGCCGCGGCTCTCGAACATCTCTTTGAGGTGTTCGGTGAGGGCGCCGATGCCGCCTTCGAGTTTGGTCATCATCGCGGTGCCGTCGTCGGGGACGGCGAGGGCGAAGGCGAGGCAGGTGGCGCTGCCGGGTGTGTAGGGGCCGCGGTAGGTGGAGTTGATGGCGAGGAAGGCGAGCATGCCGCGCATGACGGCGTGCTTCTCCTTGTTGGGCAGGTAGCGGTCGATGACGTCCATGGCGGAGCCGAAGAGTGTCTCGTGGATGGCGCGGCGCTCGGATTCGTTTGCGGCGCAGGCGTACATCTCGTCGATGGTCTTGGGTGGCTTGCGGACGTCGAAGCGGCCGAGTGCCTTGGCGGGGCCTTGGCTCCAGGCGATGAGTTCGGCCATGCCCATGACGGCGTCGTTGCCGTGCTTCTCGGAGAGGTGGGTCATGAGTTCCATGGGGTCGCGGTAGAAGATCATGGCCTCTTCGCCGGCCTCGCCGATGTTGACCGACATGGACGTCGGCGTCGACGGTGGGCAGGGTGTCGAGGCCGAGGTCCTTGGTGATCTCGCTGGGGGTGGGGAACTGCACGGACCCGGCGATCTCGTAGCGGAAGCCGTCGATGAGCTCGACGGTGGCGGCCATGCCGCCGGCGTAGGTGTTGGCCTCGAGGATCAGGGTCTTGAGGCCGGCGCGTTGGAGCAGGGCGGCGGCGGTGAGTCCGTTGTGTCCGGCGCCGACGACGATCGCGTCATAGTCACTCATGGATCGGCAATATATGTCAGTACTGACGCAATTGTGTCGGTACTGACAAAATTCTGGGATACGCTATCGCGGACCATGGCCACGCCGATCAACCTGCACCAGCAGCGCCGCGAGGCGACGCATGAGGCGTTGCGGCGGGTGGCGCTCGAGCGGTTCAAGCGGGACGGGTTCGCGAATGTCACGGTGACGGAACTGGCCGAGGAGGCCGGCGTCACCGAGCGCACGTTCTTCCGGCACTTCCCGACGAAGGAAGCGGTGCTGTTCGGGGACTACGAGACGCAGCTGGAGTGGTTGGCCGAGGCGCTGGCGCGGCGGCCGGCGTCGGAGAATCTGTTCGATGCGGTGCTGGCGAGCGTCGTCAGCTTCCCGCACGACCTGGAGGTGGTGCGGCAGGCGGCGCTGGTGCGAGCGGAGCTGATCGGCGGCGAGCGGGCGGCGGGTCACCTGCGGGTGGTGCAGGCGTCGTTCGCGGCGGTGATCACCGAGTTCGTCCGGTCGCGCTATGCCGACGTGCCCGACATCGACCTGAAGGCGGAAGTGGCGGGTGCAGCGCTGGCGGCGGCACTTGTTGTGGCGGTGGAGAATTGGGGCCGCGGCGGCTGCACAGGCGATCTCGGCCAGATCGTCGCGGACAGTGTGAACCTGGTGCGGTCGGGGCTCCAACCGTTGCAGTGATAAGGACTATCCCGAGCTGGGCGAGCTCTCGTGCCTAATGGTGTTCGTCCAGCTGATGGCGAGAATCGAACCCGCGTAGCTAGTTTGGAAGATTTTTCGTCGCCGCTCGCAACTGAATCGGCCTGCCCGCGGGCACCGGTCCTGACCGGGTCAGTGCTTACCGACGGGTTATGTCGGACATTTGTGCGTGCCCACCACATCGATCACGCCGTCCTCCGCAAATTTTTGAGAATCCGTTGTGATCTTGGCAATGTGTTAGCTAAAGTCCTCCCACGCGCCGCTTGTGGCAGCGTCAACGGTTAGATCAACGGTGGGGATTTGAATTCATGAACATTCGGGGACTAGTTGCTGCTGCCATGATCGGCGGCGCTGCATTTATCGCTCCGGCAACGGTCGTGGGCATGCCAACGGTGCTCGCATCGTGCCCAAGCGGTGACTACGAGAACGTCGACGGTCAGTGCATCCAAAGCCCTGGTGGGAGTTCCTCGGGTGCGTCCGCGTTATGTGACGACGGGACGTACTCGTACAGCACGCATCGATCCGGCACGTGCTCCGGACATGGCGGCGTGGATCAGTGGCTGTGACGTCCCCCCCGAGCGCTGCTAGTCGCAGGGATTGCCGCAGCTACGGTCGGTGCCGCGCCTGCAAACGCTGAATCTGCTCGGTGACTTCTGAGGATGAGTTGTCGTACCGACCGTCCACGGCCTGATCTGTACCGCCTGCCTCACATCGCGCGGGACCACCCGGTTAGAACCCTCTTACGATCACAAGCTTGCCCGGATGTCGGCTGCCTCCGCTAACGTGCGCCGAATGGAGGCGGGGGTTTATGAGTCGCTACTGACCGAGCGACTGAAGCAGCAGTTGGGGGAGCACCACGACCCTCGAGCCGATTACGGCTCGATCGATGAGGCCGAACAACCTCTAACGATCGCACGGCATATCACTCCACTGATTGAGCGAGCGCTGCATGGCGTGCGCACCGCCGAGGAAAGAGTCGAGCTGACGAGACGCATCCTCGCCGTACTTCCGGACGGCTACGCAGAGGGCGAGACGCTGCTGCCGCTCGAACCCGGAAAAATCACCCGTCTCGAGGAAGTCGGGAAGGCGACCGCGCTCAACATCACCCGTCTACCGCGGCCAGCCACTCCGTTTTCCGATGCCGCATTGATGACGAACGCGCGGAACGAGCCGACCCTCGCAGCCGAGTTACGCGCGGAACTTGCCAGCGCCGATCACGTCGACCTGCTGTGCGCCTTCGTCAAATGGCAAGGCCTGCGACTGCTCGAAGAACAACTCAGCGAACTCCGCGAGCGCGGCATTCCGCTGCGCGTCATCACCACCACCTACCTGGGGGCCACCGACGCTCGCGCACTCGACGCACTGGTGAGCGAATTCGGCGCCGAAGTTCGAGTCAACTACGAGACCGACCGCACGCGCCTGCATGCCAAGGCTTGGCTACTGCGGCGCAACACCGGCTTTCACACCGGTTACGTCGGATCGAGCAATCTCTCTCACGCCGCACTCGTCGACGGCCTGGAATGGAATGTGCGCCTCTCCGCGGTGTCGACACCACACCTTCTAGAGAAGTTCCGGGCTACGTTTGACTCCTATTGGGAAAATCGTGAGTTCGAGCCGTACCGGCCCGCCGAAGATGGCGACCGCCTACGTAATGCACTCGAAACTGCTTCTGGCACACGCGCACGCGATCCGCTTTCAGTCACCCTTTCCGGCCTTGAGGTGCATCCGAAGCCCTACCAAGCTGAGATCCTCGAGCAGCTCGATGCCGAACGCGCTATTCATGATCGACATCGCAACCTGGTTGTCGCGGCTACCGGCACCGGCAAGACCGTCATCGCTGCTCTTGACTATCGGCGACTCGCTCGTGAAGCTCAGGGTCACGATCTCAGCTTGCTCTTCGTTGCGCATCGCAAAGAGATACTGGCGCAGTCGCAACGTATGTACCGCGAAGTACTGACGGACGCAACATTCGGTGAGTTGCTGGTCGATGGCCACGAGCCGACCAGGTGGCGCCACGTTTTCGCCAGTATCCAAAGTCTCACGCGGAGCCGCCTTTCCAGCTTTGAGCCGGAGCAATTCGACATAGTGGTTATCGACGAGTTCCACCACGCCGAAGCCGCCTCCTATCGCCGGCTGCTTGAACACATACGACCGGCGGAACTGCTCGGCCTTACGGCGACCCCAGAACGGGCCGACGGTGTGGATGTTCGCGAGTTCTTTGGGGGGCGTGTCGCTGCGGAGCTGAGGTTGTGGGAGGCGCTGGAGCAGAACTTGCTGTGTCCATTCCACTACTTCGGAATCTATGACGGGACTGACCTCGAAGGGATCCAATGGCGGCGAGGTGGTTACGACCTTGCTGCCTTGAGCAACGTCTATACAGCAGACGACGCCCGTGTCCGCATCGTGTTGAAAGAACTTCAGGATAAAGTGGCCACGATTGCCGACATGCGGGCCCTGGGCTTCTGCGTAAGTGTCGAGCACGCCCTTTATATGGCGCAGCGCTTTAATGAAGCCGGCATTCCGGCGTCAGCGGTATCTGCTGAGACCTCCGCGGGCAGATCGCCGTGGAGCGCTCGCCGCGCTGCGCACCCGTGAAGTCAACATCCTCTTCGCAGTAGACCTCTTTAACGAGGGACTCGATATCCCTGAAGTCGACACCGTGCTATTTCTGCGCCCGACTGAAAGCGCCACCGTCTTCCTTCAGCAGTTGGGCCGCGGTTTGCGTCTCACCCAAGGCAAGACCGTCCTGACCGCTCTGGATTTCGTAGGTAACCAGCGTCGGGAGTTCCGCTTCGATCAACGATTTCGAGCGCTAAGCGGCTTGGGAGGCAAAGCCTTACAGCGGCAAGTCGAAGACGGCTTCCCGTTCTTGCCGTCAGGAAGTCAAATTGTGCTCGACAGCGTTGCCCAACGGCTCGTTCTGGACAACATCCGTCAGCAAGTCGCGCCTAGATGGGCGGTGCTCGTATCTGAAGTGCGTGCGCATCGAGATGACAAGCTCGCGTCCTATCTGCACGATTCCGGCCGAGGTCTGGAAGACGTGCTTAAGTCCAATCGTTCCTGGACGACGCTTTGTCGGGATGCCGGAAAGATCGGCTCGGCAGTCGGGCAGCGGGAGGTCGAGCTCACCAAACGAGTTCGGGCGTTCGCCCATGTTGACGACCGCCGACGATGGGAGTCGTACTCGGCAATTCTCAATGGAGCTCGCGGTCGCGGCAGTGCGGCGGAGCGGCGGATGATGGAGATGCTTTTCTACTCGCTGTATCCCAACGGGGGTGGTTTCGAAGACGCTTCAGGCGGTCTCGAAGCGCTCAGTGGTGAGGCCGTCGTAAACGAGATGCGTCAGGTCATCGATATCGCCTTCGATAGCGCCCGCCGCACCACCTATGCGCTTGGCAGCATCGCACCCGCTCTCGCTGACGTTCCTCTCGAGGTCCACGCCAGCTATAGCCGTGAGGAGATCCTAGCCGCATTAGGCTTTGCATCCCAACGCCGAACACCCAGCACCATGCGTGAGGGGGTGGCATGGTGCGAAGCTGTTAACGCGGACGCATTCCTGATTACGCTGAAGAAATCGGACCGCGACTATTCGCCCACCACGATGTATAGAGACTTCGCGTTGAGCCCTGAGTTGTTCCACTGGGAGTCGCAGTCCACTACATCTTCGGCATCGCCGACCGGGCAGCGCTACATCCATCACCGCGAACGTCGTTCGCATGTGCTTCTTTTCGTCCGGGAAGCCAAGACAAACGCGCTCGGTACATCGCCCTATGTCTTCCTAGGTCCTGCGGACTACGTGTCTCATGAAGGAGAGAGGCCGATGGCAATAACGTGGCGACTTCATCGACCGATGCCGACGGAGGTCTACCAAGCATCGACGGTTGCGGTTGCATGAGTAGTGACGTGAAGGCAGACATCGTCCTCGTTACGTGCGTCAAGTCCAAGGGAACGCGACCGTCGGCGGCGAAGGATCTTTACACATCGACGCTGTTTAAGAAGCAACGGGCTTACGCCGAGAGGTCGGGCGTTCCGTGGTTCATTCTGTCGGCGGAACATGGGCTAGTCGGCCCGGACGAATGGCTGGCGCCCTACGAGCGATTCCTCGCCGACACCACGGCGTCCTACCGAGCAGCTTGGGGCACCTGGGTCGCTGCCAGACTTGAACTACTCGCTGGTCCTCTGTGGGACAAGACTGTTGAAGTCCACGCCGGATCCACATATCTGGCTGCGGTCCGGCCGCAGCTGGAGAAGTTGGGTGCACGGGTCGTTGATTCGTTGCAGGGTCTGCAGATGGGAGAGCGCCTTGCCTGGTATGGAGCCACCGCCGTCGAGCCAGCGGCCCAAGCCGACGATGTAAAGAGCTTCGTTCAGGTGCTTCGCAATGCCGCCGCAGCCGTGTCGCCACAGGAGTTTATTGCGAGGGGTCGAGCGTCATCCGACCGATCAGGTCTCTACAGCTGGTGGGTCGACCAGATCGGAGCGGATGACTTGAGTCGTGGACTCGGGTTGCACGTCGAACCCGGATTGATATACGCGGGTCTGGCTGGAGCCACTCGCTGGCCAAGCGGAGGGCGGTCCAAGAACACGCTCTGGCTACGTGTGATGACAATGCATCTCGGCGGAAACCACGAGTTCTCCACGTTTCGCCGCACGCTCGGTGCGATCGTCGCTCACGCCAACGGCGTGACGCAGATTGACGAAGACGCGCTGACGCGATGGATGCACGCTCACTTACGGCTCGTCACCGAGTCCTACGACGATCGGGATGCGCTCGGCCGACTTGAACGCGATGTATTGGCCGAGCTTGACCCACCACTGAATCTGCAGGGCATGGACCCGACGCCCATCCGACGACGGCTGAAGGAACTGCGGCGGGCGATTACCCAATCCACTTCGGCGGAAAACTGATGTCCAGCCGCTCGATCCGCTTGTAACCCGACCATGTCGGCACGCCGGCCGGCTGGCCCCGGTAGATACCGCGAGCGGCTGCCACGACCCGCTCGTGCTGTGTGGGCCACTGCAAGGTAGAGGCCATCTCCTCTAGCACCTGGCGGTCACGCTGCAGCACTCGCTCGGTGATATTCACCGCTGGCAGTGCGCCGCTCTTGTCACCGTTGCACCGCGCGCAGGCGAGTACCAGGTTCGAGAGCCCATCGATGCCCACGAGCGACCACGGCAACACATGGTCAACCGGATTGTTCAGCGGCAAATGCGTGCCGCAATAGAAGCAATGCGGTCCGAACGCCTCCTTGAACGATTCGCGTACCGCGGTCAGCGCCGTCCGCGAGCGACCAAAGAGGTGGCCCGCAACGTCCGGTACCTCGGCATCGAGGAACTTGTTCATCCGCCGTACGTCGTCGACCCACATGATCTCCAACGCTGGCTTCAACAACCCTGCCAACCGTGCTAAGCCGTGCGCAACACCAGGATTCAACACAATGGTGTCCCCGTGCGCTCGCAGCGTCGACCGCGATACCTGGTCGCCGAGAAACGAGTCGTCGTAGAGGAACGGATCGCTGACTGGTGAGCCCGGCAGTTTCTGTAGCCGGTGTAGCGGCTGTTGCGCCAAGCACATCGTGATCTCATCGATCGCCCGTCCGTACATGGCCGGTGCGCGCAGCCGCGCCACCTCGACCGACCCGGCGTCCCGCGACGCTTGTTGTAACGCCTTCGCAGCAATTAAGATTCGGGCCTTTGGCTGCGTGGACTGCCGCAGTTCGTGACCATCGAACGATCTCACCTGCTGCCAGTAGATGCTCAACACCCGATGAGCCAGGTCGGGGATCGGCACGGCGAGCACGGCGTCGACTTGTGCCGGGAGGTTCTCGATGGAGTGCTCGATCAGCGCCATCAACGTCGCCAGTTTGTAGGTCGCTGTCCGCAGACCCGTCTCTAAGATCGCGACGACCCGCTGGCCCAGCAACAGCGGATCAGGTTCCACGACCGGCCTCAGATGTTGGCACCGGACGGTATAACTTCATGGACGCATTATTGCCAGGTGAGCGAACGTAGTGGGCAAGAGCAGGACACTGCCTCGGTCGCCGGCCCATCGTCGTCTTGCTGTCGTGGAGCGTAAACAATTAATTGATGACGCCGCCGGTACGACAGGTGGTTCGGCGAAGAGCTCAAGTTGTCGGTGCCGCACCCTGGAACACATCGACCGGCCGTGCTGTGCAAAGTGCGGCAGTGAGAGCTCGCTGCGGCTCACGCCATGGAGAACAGCTCTTGCATCACAACCACGCTCGCAACACGCTGCAGACCGCCTTCCACCGCGATGCGTTGATCGTCGGGGCATTCGAGCAGCTGATCGAGCGTCGCGGAGACTTTCTTCATGTCGTAGATCGGCTGGTCCTTGGCGGCCTGCGACGCGAACGTATCCCGGTAGAAGGCGAGCATCGGGTCGTTGGTGTTGCGGGTCGGAGGTGTGGTGAACGGGTGCTTCTGGCGGTCATACACCTCGGGTATCAACACGTCCTTGGCCGCTTCGCGCAGCACATGCTTTTCCCGGATGCCTTTGACTTTCATGTGCACCGGCACGCGAGCCGCGACTTCGGCGACATGGTGGTCCAGGAACGGCACCCGCCCTTCGATGGAGTGCGCCATCTCCATCCGATCGGCCAGATAGTTCAGAATGAAATTCGGCAGCACCGTCTTGGCATTGACATAGAGCATCTGATTCAGCCGGTCGCGGCCGGCGATGCGTTGCGCCAGCGGCAACCGGTCCAGCGCGGACACCAGCGGCTGAAACTCCCGAACGGACGCCGGGAGATCGTCGCGGAACAACGGGGCCACGCTGTTGGTCTGGGCCGCAGCCATATTGAGCGTCGCGGGCAGCCAACCGAGCCTGCGCTGCACTGCCTGCATCTCCGGGCTGTCGACCTGTTCGGGCATCAACAACGCGCGAGTCGCCGGCATTGGCGCCGAGCATCTCATCGAGCAGCGCCGACTTCTCGGCGGCGCTCAACGTCGGGTCGTCGTTCAGCGCGTCGACCCGGAAGTACGGATAGCCGCCCAGCATTTCGTCGGCGCCTTCGCCGGTGAACACCACCTTGATGCCCGCGGCTCTCACGGCCCGGCTGAGGAGATACTTGGCGACGCCGTGGCCGTTGAACATCTGCGTTTCGGCATGCCAGATCGCATCCTTGAATGCGTCGGCGATCTCCCGCCCGGTGATCGGAATCGGGTGATACGTCGCGCCGACGTGCTTGGCCTGAGCTTCAGCGATGCTGGCTTCGTCATAGAGCGGGTTCTCAAACGTCAGCGTGAACGCGCGGATCGGCCGGTCCATCTCCTGCTGCGCGAGCCCCAGGACCGCGCACGAGTCGATGCCACCACTGAGATACGAAGCGACCTCGACGTCGGCGACCAGTCTCTGCCGCACGGCGTCGCGCAGAGCCTCGCGGAATTCGTCGACGATCTCGGCCTCGCTTCGCGTGTCCGTCCGCATCTGCTCAGCAGTCGGGATCTCCCAATCCCAAATACGAGTGCGCGGACATACCCGTATCTGTAGCACATGTGCTATCATCTTGAACGTGGAAGCCGTCGGTCTTCGCGAGTTGCGTCAGAATGCATCCGAGCTTGTCCGTCGTGTGGAGGAGGGCGAGGAGATTGTCATCACCGTCGCTGGCCGGCCTGGCGCCCGGTTGGTACCTGCTGCTCCCCGGACCTGGCGCCGATGGGATGACGTAGCCGAGCTGTTCGCCGGGCCCGAAGACTCGGCGTGGAGCGCCGACCGTGAGGAACTGGCCGCCGACATTCGGGATCCGTGGACGAACGCGTGAGAACGATTCTCGACACCAGCGTCGTCATCGCCGCCGATGTCCCTCCGCTCGAGGGCGAGCTGGCCGTCAGCGCTATCACGTTGGCTGAACTACATTTCGGCGTCCTCGTCGCGAAAGACCAGAATGTCCGCGCTGAAAGGCTGCGCCGCCTGCTGCTGCTTCAACGGACGTTCGATGCTGTACCAATCGACCGCGCCGTGGCCGCCAGCTACGGACAGCTGGCCGCGGCAATTGTCGACGTTGGCCGCCGACCCCGAGCACGATCTATGGACCTATTGATCGCGGCCACCGCGCATGCGCATTCGGCGCGGCTCTATACCCGCAACGTCGCAGACTTCGTCGGCCTGGAGAACCTGGTCGAGGTTGTCGCGGCCTGACTGCCCGGCATAGCTGCCTGCTTCCCAAGTCTCAGCTGAGTCTGGCCCACGAATCGGGCACCATGGTGATGTGGCGCTCTCCGAAACGACGCTGCTCAAGGCGGCCGGTGATCTGGTCTACGCCCGCGGCGAAGACTACGTTCGTTATGTCCGAGGGCTCCGGACCACCGACTTCAAGGCCTACGCGTCGATCCAGGCCAAGAACGTCTACCAAGTGGAGCTCGACTGGTCCGGTCCGCTACCCGGCGGGTCCTGTACCTGCCGCCATCATGCCGACGGCAACTTCTGCAAGCATCTGGTCGCGACCGGACTCGCCGCGATCGACACGGGACGGGTCGCGGTCGACGACACAGCCAGCAGTACCGCCGAGGCCGCGCTGGAAGCAGTCGTGCAGGCGATGGACGTCGATGAGCTGCGTGAACTGGTCATGACCCTTGCGCAGCGCGATGACGGGGTGCGCCGCCTGCTGGAGATTCGCGGCACGACGGCCTCAGGTGACGATACGCACGCCAAAGCCGAGCTGGAGGCGTACGTGCGAAACACGTTGGCGTTCCGCGGCTTTGTCGACTACCGACGTTCCTTTGAGGTCGCGGGAGCGGCCAGTGAAATGCTCGACGAACTCGAGAACCACCTCGACAGTGGCGCCGCCGAAGTCGCGCGGCCGGCGCTGCTGCGCGCACTGACCCGGTTGCGCAAGATCACCGAGCAGGTTGACGACTCCTCGGGCTCGATCGGTGATCAATGCCAGCGCGCGGCCGACCTCTACGCGCGGGCCTGCCGACTGGGTGAGCCCGACCCTGTCAAACTCGCGACGTGGCTGGTGAAATTCCGCGCTGACTCGCCGGGGTGGCCGAACGTGGTCTTGGCGGACTTCGTGGACTCGTTCGACGAGCAGGCACTCGGGACGTACCGCCGGGCGGTGGCGGCGCTGGACCGCAAGCTCGGAGATCGTGATCAATGGGGGCGGTTCGAAGTCGACGCAATGCTGCTGGAGCTCGCCGATCACGACGGCGATGTCGACCGGGCCGTCGACCTGCTTAGTCGGCGGGAACAGCCGCAGCACGGGGCGATCGTCGACCGGTTGCGGGCAGCTGGCCGCACCGAGGATGCGGTGGCCTGGATCGATCGCGCAGTAGCCGATGGACGAGTCACCAGCCACGGTGGTGGGAACGCATATTGGCTGAGTCCCGACGACGTCGCGCAGACCTACCAGGGACTGGGCCGGATCGAGGATGCGGTCAGCGTCCTTCGCACAGACTTCGTCCGGAGGCCGTCGGTCCCCACCTACCGTGTCCTGCTCGATTTCGCAGCCGGCATCGACCGTGCCGATACCGAACGCACCTGGGCCATGGACCACGCGCGGCAACTGGCGACTGACCGTCACGCCGCCGGCGCGGTCTTGGTACAGCTGTTGCTGAGCGAGGGTGATGTCGATGCCGCGTGGCAGGCCGCCGACCTTTACGGGCCCGGCTGGGCGTGGCGGGAACTGGCCGACCGAGGCGCCGAGGCTCGCCCTGTCGAGGCCGCAGACCTGTACCGGCCGCAGCTCGAGAACGATCTGCGGCACCCCGACACCAAGCTTTATCCCGGCATCGCCGCGACACTGGCGACGATGGCCGAACTCTACGAACGAGGCGGTCGCAGCGCCGATTTCGCGTCGTTCATCGCGCAGATCCGCCAGGACTACGGTAGGCGACCCTCACTGATGAAGGCGCTGGACGCGAAGGGACTCTGAACGGCGGGTTCAACCGGCGGCGATGTCACTGCCCGTGAGTAGCGTCCGCGATATGAGTAACGAACGACGAGCACGCAGGGCCAAACAGGTCCGACGTGACGAGCGGCGGGCGAAGAAGCGCAACGGCGAAAGTTCTGCCGACACGACACTCAGGGACGCAATACGCCGTGCCCTGACGGGTGGGCATCCACTCAGCCTGCTCAGTGTGGCCAGCATGGCGATCCACGTGGCGAAACCCGAACCGCTGATATCGCTGAAGTCCGGCCGGTGCGATACGAGTCATCTGGATCGGGTCCTGACCGGCTTGATCGGTGTGCGGAATCGGGAGACGACGGCGCTACTGGCCGTCATCGCCGAACTTCTCGTCGACGATCCAGCGGCACAGCTCCGATGCCGACGCGAGTTGGCCGAACGAGGCGAGCATCTGCCGCGATGGATCACCGCTCTACCGCGGGTCGACGTCTACCGCGCGGTGCGCAGAACCCATGTGCTCGGTGATGTTGACGAACTCGTGATCGGTATGCGACTCGATGGCGGGCACGAGCTGACTATCGCGGTCCAGATCGACCACAACATGTTGTCGAGCGTCGCCGATGCAGGCGCTGTACCGGATCCGATCGACGAGAGCCCTTGCGCGGGTGGCCGAATCCAGCAGCGATACCGATGTTTTCGAGATGAGGCTGGCCGATGCGCGGGTGTGGATCGAGGATGCGCTCAACAAGCCGACACTCGCACCTGAGACCGATACCTGGCCGCTCTACCGGGCACTGGTTCAGTGGCTGGTAGGTCGGCTACCCGAAGGTGGTGAACACCGGTCACCGGCCGGGGAGTGGGAGTCGAACGAGGAGCTGTGCGACAGGTTCTTCGCGACCGGTTCCGCAGCGCCGTTCACCGACTCCAGCCATCGGGAGCTGCTGCTGGAGCTCTTCGAGACGGGTACGGGTGACCCATTGCGGTGGAGCGCGGCGCGTGTCGAACAGGCGATCGGCGGCACGCCCTACAGCGAGGACAGCATTCCGTTGGAGGTCGCGTTAGACGCTCCCGATCTGCTACGCGCGTTCATCCCATACGCTCACGCGCAGAGCGGGATTCGAGACGAACTGACGTCACGAACGCTCGCTATGGTCGACGCGCTGAGGTCGAGCTACAAGCGGGACGTTCTGAGGCAAGCCAAGTACTGGGGTCTCGACGATGCGGTCTAGCGGTGGGCAGCTCCTGTGCCGATGCTGCTTCTCGCGCTGAAGGCTGCGGCCACGCAGCGGTCTGGCGGCCAATCGAGATTTGTCGGACCTGGCTGCGATGATGGCGTCATGTCGTTGACCGGATCGTCTGCCACTGTTGTGGCGCGTCCTGATGAGCGTGTTGAGGTGTTGTTCGACGAGTTGGCGGAGTTGGTCGGTCAGCGCAACGCGATCGATGGGCGCATCGTGGAGATCGTGGCCGAGCTGGATCGCGACGAGCTGTGCGGTGCCACCGGCGCGCGGTCGGTGGCGGCGTTGGTGGCCTGGAAGACCGGTTCGTCATCGGCGAACGCTCATACGATCGCCACGGTCGCGCACCGACTGGCGGCGTTTCCGGCCTGCGCGCAAGGCATGCGCGAGGGCCGACTGTCGCTGGATCAGGTCGGTGTGATTGCGGGACGTGCTGCCGACGGATCCGATGAACACTATGCGGAGCTCGCCCGCAGCGCGACGGTCAGTCAGTTGCGCACCGCGGTCAAGCTCGAGCCGCGACCCGACCCCGAATCCGATCCTCGGCCCGAACCTGAACCCGAACCGCGGGCCTCGATCACCAAGACCACCGACGACGAGGGCACCTGCTGGCGGATCAAACTTGGCCATCTGGAGGCGGCGAAGTTCGACGCGGCCTTGCAGTCTCATCAGGATGCGTTGATCGCTGAGTGGAAGCGCGATCACGACAACGGCGACCGCGCAACAGATCATCGGCCAGCGTTCCCGAGTACAGGCGCGGCGTTCATGCGGCTGGTCGAGGCCGGCTGGGACGCCGAGGTGGCTCGCCGGCCCCACGGACAGCACACGACCGTGGTCGTGCACCTCGACGTCGAGCAACGCGCCGCGCAGCTGCATCTGGGTCCGCTGCTTTCGGAGGCAGATCGCCGATACCTGAGCTGTGATGCCACCTGTGAGGTGTGGTTTGAACGTGACGGAAAGGTTATCGGCGCTGGCCGGACGACGCGTCTGATCAATCGTCGGCTTCGCCGTGCGCTCGAGCACCGCGACCGCACTTGTGCGGTGCCCGGTTGTGGGGCTTCCCGGGGTCTGCACGCACACCATCTCCGGCATTGGGAAGACGGCGGCCACACCGAGCTAGACAACCTGGTGCTGCTCTGCCCCCATCATCATCGATTGCACCATCGGGGCGTTATCACCATCACCGGGCCCGCCCACCAGCTCACCGTCACCGACAGCGCCGGCCGAACGCTGAATCCAGGATCGCTGGCCCGTCCACCGAACCGACCCCCGCCCGCGGTAGCGCCATGCCCCGGACCGACCGGCGAACGCGCCGACTGGTGGTGGTATGAACCCTTCCAACCCCAAGCATCACCGACCACCAACTAGGTGGTTGCCGAGGCTGGTCATTATCCGCACTACATCAACCCTCAAAAAGATTGAGACAGCGAGGAATTGGTTGACTCTGCCGTGCAGTTCAACGGGTATCGGGTCAGCCGACACGACGTGCGGTAGCCGGTGGTTTCAACGCGCAGTCGCGGCTTCTGGCCACATCACGGAAGCACGACGCGTCTCAGCCCTCTGCCGCCACCAACGACATCCCCCTGGTGCGCGCCGCCCTGGGAGCGTCGGCGCGCAGATCCACGATGACGCCACCGAACTGGCAGCGCTGCGTTTTTTGGAGAGTAACGCCGGGGGACGTGTTCGCCCACGAGCCTCAGGTTCCCGAGGCGCTGTCGACGATGGACAACGTCGTGCTGCTGCCGCACGTGGGCAGCGGGACGGTTCAAACGCGCGCGGCGATGGAGTCGCTGACGCTGCGGAACCTGGAGAGCTATCTGCAGACGGGGCATCTGGTCACGCCGGTGCCGATGCCGACGGCGGTAACGGGCTAGCGACTTGCGCCTCTTGGGCACGCCCTACCGGGCGAGGCTTCGCTAAAGCGATATCGGATGTGATACCGCTTTCGTCGCCTCGGTGTACCTCGCCATTCGCCGCAGGGACAGCTTGCGGTTCAGCGGTGGGGGGAGTGACGCCCGACATCAGTAGGCTGCGGGCCGGCAACTTCTACGTCGCGATCGAAGGAGAAGCGTTCCGCCGCATCGTCGCGCCGTGGTGCCTGTCCTATCACCCGCCCAGCCCGCCGTCAGCCGAGGATGTGCTTGCGCTCGCGCGTCGCACAGCGTGACTGGCGGGCCGTCGGCTGTCAAAGCCTCGCGGTGCTCGGCGTCGCGCATGCGATACACCGGAGAGGCCTAACGGGGAGCCATATCAGCCTCACTCTCGAAACTTCCGCAATTACCGCAGCTAGTCGCTCACCAACAGGTAAACAGAACCAGGAGGCGAGGACCAAAACTCCCTGCCAACATCAAAACAAGGAGGATCCGTGAGGCCCGACCACGATGAATCGTTGGAGCCCACGTCGGTCGATCTGAGCGCGCAATTGGCCGAGCTTCCCGAAAAGCCCTTGAGACAGAGGCAACGACGCGGCGCCGATGATCGCCGGCCCGAAACATACCGGCTTCCTGCCGGTCCCTTCCGGCCGATTGTGGACCCAGGTGAAGCGACTGTGGTGGAGGAGGCGGGTCGTGACCACCATCGTTCAAAACGTTGATCTCGCCCCGACACATCAGGGTATCGAAACGTGCGCGGCGCAGGCCTTCGATGTCGCGGTCTACTCCGGCAACTGGTTCGCGGCTTTCTCCACCGACGGTGGCAACAATTTTCAAGATATGAGCCCGCAAGATTTCATGAAACTGGAGGGCGAGACGTTTTGCTGCGACCAACGTGTGGAGTTTGTACCCAACCTCGGCGCGTTCGTCTGGGTGATGCTCAGCCTGGATGGTCCGCTCATCTTGGCGGTGGCCAGCCCCGACGACATCCGAGACTCCAACGGCAAATCGTGGACGTACTATCACCTCACGCCGGCGATGTTGGGCTATGAACGCAGCAGCACCTTCGATTACCCGCAGATCTCCTACGGCGACGGATATCTCTATTTGACGGTCGACGCCAACGGTGCGGCGATAACCAGATGGCCGCTCGGTCAGCTCGCCGAACGCGCCACCGTCGCGGTTCAATACGTCAAGGTGAGCGAATCATTCGTGTGCCCGGCCCATCGGACCCAAGGTGTCGGCTGGTTCGCGACACACAGCAAGGACAGTCAGATCAAGGTCTTCTCGTGGAAGGAACCCGCCGGCGATCCCGTGACGAGCTTTACGGTGGACATCGCGACCATCCCGGTCTCCGACTTTTCCTCAATCACCAAGGACCGCGACGATTGGCTTCCTCCCACCTCCAAGATCAGTTCATCCATCACCGGTGCCGCGCGCAGCGGACGTGAGCTCGTCCTTGCATGGAGTGCGGGCCGCAAATATGCGGACGGGTCCGCATCACCTATAACGCAGCCGCACATCGAGCTGGCATACATCCACATGGACCGCAAAACGCTTGTCCGGCAAGAATATATCTGGAACCCGCAATTTGCATTTGCCTGGCCTTCGCTCGCCGCGAATGGGGACGACAACCCGGCGATCGGGATCTCTTGTTGTTGGGGCGGCGGAGATTACTACCCGCAGCATGCCGTCGGTACGGTATTTCCAGCTAAGTTGGTGAGCACCACCAGCGGCCGCACCGCCGGTGCAGGCGGGCACTACAACGACGTCCGAATGGGGTTCCCGAATTACCGTTCGTTCGTCGCCGCTGGGTTCATAGCCGCGAAGGATGACAGCACACCAGCCAAGGTGGTCGATCATCCACATTTCGTCATCTTCGAGCCATGATCTTTGAAACTGATCCCGGCGATGTCGAGGACGCCAACGTGGGCGACAAGGCGCTCGGAGACATCGGTGACGGAAGCAGAGTGGCGGTGCTCGGCGAACACGTCTACGACGGCTTTCACCTTCCATCCCGAGGTCGACAGATGCGCCTCGACTCCGCCCCCCATCGGCTGATGCGACGCGTGCCCCCGGTGGGATGTTCAGGTGGTGAGCCGCATGGCGGATGACCTGACGCGACTTGTCGACACCGTCCCCAGCCGGCCGGCCGGAGACCTCGACGACGACGCGCTACTGGCCAAGTCGCGTAACTCTACGCGGTGGGACCTCACGGTCACCGGCGTTGACCGGATCGCGCCGCGGATGATCCGGCTGAGCGTGTCCGCGCCGGGCCTGGCGGAGATGAATTACGTTCCCGGACAGGACTTCACGGTTCTGGTGCCCCGCGCCAATGGCCGCGACATCCGCCGCCGTTACACGTTGGCCGGCCGCGATCGCGATGCCGTGCATCTGGACATCTACGTGCACGGCGAGGGCATCGGTAGCGCGTGGGCGCGAGCGCGACGTCCCGGGGATTCCGTCAGCGCTATCGGACAGCGCGGTTCCTTCATGCTCGGGGCGCCCGCCGATTGGCATGTTTTCACTGGTGACGAAACGTCGCTGCCGGGCATTAACTTCATGCTGTCCTCGACGGACCGGGCCGCCCAGGTGATCGTCGAGGTGGATGATCCTGAGGAGTGGCAGTCGCTTCGTCCGCCGAGCGGGCCTGCGACCGAATGGGTTTGGCTTGCGCGTGGCTCGGAGTGGCACGAGACCGATGTGCTGGCCCTGCCTACCACCGGCCAGGGCCACGCCTATGTTTCAGGGGAGGCCGCGCGGGTGCTGGCCTGGCGTGCGGCACTGGAACGCCTCGGCATGGACGAGTCTGCGGTCACGCACAAGGCCTACTGGGGCGCCGGCCGCGCCAACGCCACCCACGGGGAGCCGCTCGCCTGAACTATCCCTTCGGCGGCCGTCGTCGCGGCACCCAGCTAGCCTCCAACCAGCCGATCACCGGCCAGGGCTGCGTGTCGTCGACGGCGACGCCGGCGCCCGGGGTGATGCTTCCCACCGGCACATCGATCACCGCGTGGGAGGTGTCGTGGATGTCCACCGCCGGCAGGGCGTCATATTCGTCGGTGCGGATGCCGCGGCGCAAGACGAGCGCGACATACAATGCGCCGACGCCGAATATGGCACCGGCCAGTGCCGCAACAATCTCGGCGCCAAGGATTTTCACGCCGGAACCACTGGAGAGCTTGTCGAGTTGATCTCGATCGTAGGTGCGTTCACTGCGGGCCGGCAGCGGCGGTGCACTTCTCATCGGCCCCATGTCGACTTCGACATCGACACGGTCCGGTGATGGCGCGCTGATCCGGACGTTGCAGCCGCTTCGTACGGTGAATTGGTACGAAACCACGAGTTGGTGAGCCGCGGGGTCGTTGATCGGCGGGGGCTCGACGAGCAGATGCATCTGGTGTCTGCCGCGGTATGGTCGCTCTTTGATCTTGGGGTGCGCCTCGACCCGCAGGGATCGCCCGAACACGACCCTCTCGAGCTCGTGGAGCAGATGGTCGAACATCGCGCCGTCGTCATCGACTGCATCGTTGTACACGTTGTTGACGTGCACCGCGAATTCCTGCCCATGCAGGTAGGGCCGCGACATCACGAGCATCCGGGTGGTCTGTCGCGCAGGCTTTTTCGTGGTGTGCACGCCGGCGCTGGCCATCAGGAGCGGGGGATGGACCTCGGTTCGGTAGTGGTCGTCGAACACGTGGCCCGTATCAATGATCCATCGTCCGAACACGGCGACGCGATCACCGTTGTTCACCTGGCCGCGAAAGCTCGGGGGCAGAAGGGGTTTGTCCCACTCGACACCCAGCAGGCCCTTCGGGATCGCGACACCGAGGTATTCGGCGATCTGCAGTCGTTCGGCGTCGTCGAGCTTATTGGCCGGGCTCAGCAGGCCAAGGAATCCGTGCGCGTCGTCGTCGGGGGCCAGACCATATTCCCAGTCAAAACCAAGGGCATGGGTCATAGGGACGTCCGCACCGGAATCATTGGGGCCGACGACCCATCCCGCACAGCCGACGAGAGTGTCTTCGTCGTACTCGTTGTCGGGCGCAAGCACCTGAACCCACTCGTGGTCTTGGCTGAGGGGAAACTCGCCGTCGCTCTTCGAGAAGTCGTCGGTCGGCAGCGGCGGGTTCTGGAACTGGATGCGCAGAATGTTCTGTGGCGCGGGGTCGTGGCCGGCGTCGATCACCTGATAAGTGGTCACGTCGAGGTCGTCGCCATTGCAGCAGGCGGACAGAATGCGATCGGAATCCAGTGTGAGCAAGGCGGTTTCGGTGACTTCGGAGTCGGCGCGGTTGGCGAAGTCCCCGGTGCGTAAGAGCGACACCTCGCCGGCCTCGCCGAGCAGATCGAACGCGATGATCTTCAGGTTGCCGCTGCCCTGGCGCATCGATACCAGCACCGTGGGCGTGCCTTGCGGTGTGATCGTGGTGGTGATGCCCAGTGCGATAGCCTCGCCTGCGCCGGCGTCGGCCACGCGGCTAAACCCGTCGGCGGGGTCGGCGGTCCAGGCAATGAGCAGCAGATTGCCCGAGGCATCGGTGACCGCGGTGAGCACGGTGGTGACGTTGACGCCGTTGAGAGTGGCGGTCAGCGTATCCAGTGTGATGAAGCCGACTCCACCCGCCAGGCCGGGAGCGCCGGGCCACCGGGTCAGGGTGCCGTTGCCGTCGACGGTCCAGCCGATCAGCTCCAAATCACCGCTGCCGTTGCGGACTGCGGTGATCACGTTGTCGGCGTCTAGCGCGGTGATGGTGACGCCGGTGACCTCGCCGGCCTGGGTGCCCGAGTCGTGTAGCCGCGAGACGGTGGCGTCGGGTTCGAGTCGCCAGCTGATCAATTCGAGGTTGTCGCTGCCGTTGCGGACCGCGGTGATCAGCAGGTCGTCGCGCAGGGTGGTCATCGCGATGTCCCACACCTCACCGGCGTGGGTGCCCTCCCACGATCGGGTGATCGATCCCAGCCCGGGCGCCACCTCCCAGGGAATCATCAAGAGGTTGCCGCTGCCATCCTGCACCGCGGTCACCGCGTGGCGGCCCAGCACCGCCAGCGCGACAAAGCCGATTTCGCCGGCCTGTCCGGCAGTGTCGGCTTCGCGCTCGATCGTGAACTGCCCGCGCGGGGTCGACCAGCCGATCAACAGCAGGTTGTCTGATCCGTCCCGGCACGCCGTCACGACCTCGCCGTCGTCGAGCGCCGCCACCGCGATGGAGGACGCCTCACCGGCCGTGGTCTCCGCCCACGGTCGGATCAACGTGATCACCGAGCGTGCCAGTTCGTAGGTGGTCACATCGAGGTCGTCGTCGGTGCGACACGCGGACAGGATGCGGTCGGAATCCAATGTGACCAAGGCGGTTTGGGCGACGTCGGCGTTGGGGCGGTTGGCGTAGTCCCCGGTGCGCACCAGCACGACGTCGCCGGCCTCGCCGAGCAGATCGAACGCGATGATCTTCAGGTTGCCGCTGCCCTGGCGCATCGATACCAGCACCGTGGGTGTGCCTTGCGAGGTGGTCGTCGAGCACAGGGAAAGGTCGATGGCCTCACCGGCGTGCGCGTCGGTCAAACGGCTGAAACCCCCGGCGGGGTCTGCGGCCCACGCTATGAGGAGCAGATTGCCCGACCCGTCGGTGACTGCCGTGAGCACTGTGGTGACCGGGACGCCATTGAGGGTGGCAGTCAAGGTGTCCAGGGCGATATCGAGGATGGTGCCGGCCAGGCCGGGAGCGCCGGGCCAGCGGGTCAAGGTGCCGTTGCCGTCGACGCTCCAGCCGATCAGCTCCAAATCACCGCTGCCGTTGCGGACCGCGGTGATCACGTTGTCGGCGTCTAGCGCGGTAATGGTGACGCCAGTGACCTCGCCGGCCTGGCTGCCCGAGTCGTGCAGCCGCGACACCGTGGCGTCGGGTTCGAGCCGCCAGCTGATCAATTCGAGGTTGCCGCTGCCGTTGCGGACCGCGGTGATCAGCAGGTCGTCGCGCAGGGTGGTCATCGCGATGAGCGACACCTCGCCGGCACCGGTGCCGTCCCACAGACGGGTGATCGAAGCCAGCCCGGGCGCCACCTCCCACGGGATCATCAACAAGTTATCGCTGCCGTCGCGCACCGCGGTGACCACGTGGCGGCCCAGCACCGCAAGCGCGACCGCGCTGATCTCTCCGGCCTGACCGCCAGTGTCGGCGCCGCGAGTTATCGAGGCGTCGGTTGAAGGGGTCGACCAGCCGATCAACAGCAGGTTGTCTGATCCGTCGCGGCACGCCGTCACGACCTCGCCGTCGGTGACCGCGACCGCCGTAATCGCCGACGCCTCACCGGCCGTCGCCTCCGCTAACGGCCGAATCCTGGTGGTCATGGTCTGCCGTCAGCCGGTCGGACTGTCAAGAGCGCTGGCTGCAGCCGGCGCCACTCGAACCGCGCCGCGCCCGCCATTACGGCGGCCACGACAAGCAGCGCCACGACCACAAGCCATTCGAGGTCACCGGAGTGGTTGTCGGGATCGACGCCGAAGACGCCCTCAATCCAGTTGGGCCAGACCAGGGTGAGCAGTCCCAACAAGGTGGCGGCGGCGGCGATGACCAACTCGATCCAGAACCTGACGCGACGGGCGCGATCACGTGCAGACAAGGATGGGCGGTCCGCTGCACCTTTTCGATCACTCATTCGGCAACGATAAGTCCGGAAGAGTGCAGGAATCGTTGATTGTCGGTTTTGTCAGCGGCTTTTTCGGTCAGGATTCCTTCAGGTCCGTAACACTTGAGTGTGCGTGCTGGTTTGGGTCATGAGAGTAGTTCACTGAAACGGTCCCATTCCGTTCGTTTTTCGTCACATTCGCGTTATTGTTGCTGTTGACAGGTGATTTCGATGTTCTTGAAAATAATCGTCTGAGGTAGCCACGCAGTGGATGATTCGAGCCGCCGAAGAACGGCGCCGACGGGTCGCACCGTATCGCAGTCGGACTCGGCTGGGCGTGCGGTCGAGCGCGGCGCGGATTTTCTGCTGTCCCTACGGGGCCGCGACGGGTTGTGGCGTGATTTCCTCACTCCCGCCGGAGAGGCGTCGCTGTGGCCGTCCGCTTTCATCGGGACCGCCTTGCACCGCGCCGGTGCTGCCGGCGACGGGCTCGAGCCGGTGGGCGGCGCGCTGCTTGCGGCCCAAAACCTCGATGGGGGATGGGGTTACAACGAGGACGTGCCCAGTGATGCCGACTCGACGGCCTGGGCGTTGCTTTTTCTCGCCGGCCTGCGGCGCTCGGCCGGGGCATGCCGTCGGGCGGCGTCGTGCCTTGTCAGACATCAGCACGCCCGCAGTGGCGGCATCGCGACGTATGCCGAGGTCGGTCCGATTCGCCGGTTCATGGGGGTAGGCCGGTGGGTGCCCTTCGTGGGGTGGTGTTCTGCGCATACGGAGGTGACGGCGGTGGCAGGTCGCGCGCTGGCGGCACGCGAGCCAGGGCGCCGCTGTGCGGAGGTCGAAGCGGCGTGGAAGTTCGTCCGGTCGCAGCAGCGCCCAGACGGCAGTTGGAGCGCCTACTGGTGGACCTCGCCGCACTACGCGACTCTGCAAGCGGCGGAATTCGCGCTGTCGTGTGGTGACCGCGACGCCGTGGCGCGTGCGGCGCAATGGGCCATCGGTGCCGAGGACGGTGACAGCGCGGAGTCCGCATTCGCCACCGCGATGTCCTTGTCGATACTGGCGATTGCGGATGTGGGCGGCGAGTCGGTCGAGCGCGCCGTGCGCCGGCTTGTCGCGCTGCAACAGCGCGACGGCGGTTGGCCCAGTCAGCCGATCATGCGGATTCCGGTGCCCGCCGATGCCGATCCCGACGGCGAGCGGCGGTGGATGCCGGTGCGATTTTCCGGTGGCCTCGACGTGGCCGACCAGCATCGGACGTTCACCTCGGCGGCGTGCGTGGCTGCGTTGGCGCGATCGAGAGCCCATTGTGGACATCCCTGAGCGTGTGGAGCATGCGATTGAACAGGCCGTCTCTGTTCACCTCGCGAGCCGGCTCGGCGATCGTGGCCTGCTATTGGGCGCCGACGACCTGGAGGCCGCGCACGCGCAGACCGCGGCGCTGGGGTCGCGGCTGCTGGATCGCCTCCTGCGCCAGTGCTACCCGATGATCGGCCCAGGTGTCGACGGCCACGCGCTGGCATTCGAGCGCGACGATGACATGGCACGGATCGGCGCGGCGCTATCGTTCGGCGTTGTGACCGCCAACGTGCTGGCCTCGGGCCGGCGCGATGGCGCTCGTATGAGCGAAGGCGCTGAATTACTATGCGCCGCTTTTAATCTGGGGATCGGCCTCGTCGACGGCCTGTGTGACGGAGACATCGAGTCCGGTACGAGGTTGCTCCAGCACATTGAGCGCCGAGATCTCGACCGGGCGGCCGTTATTAACCGGGAGCGAGGTTGGCTGCGCACGGGGCTACCGCTGTCGATGGCAGCAGATCCGAGCGTGTCGTTCACCGTCGATGTCGTCGAAGTTTTCTTCGAGTGTCTGCACGCCGTGTACCCCGGCGAGGTTGGTGCGCAGGTGCGTCGGCGTGTGGCTGATCAACTGGCGCTGGCGCTGAAGGCGGAGTTCCTGTCGGTGAGTGGTGCGGCCGCCGAAGCGCCGCGCGCCGCGCTGATCGAATCTTCGCGGACGACATCGGTATTGCCGTTCGAGATCATCGAGACCTTGGCCACCGCGGATGCTGAACGTGTCGTGCCGTCGGCGGCAACGCTATTGGGTGAAGCGATGTGGCGCATCGACGATCTCGTCGACGTGTGCACCGACGCGCGGTGTGGTGCGCTCAACGGTGTCCTGCTCGCCGCCGACGGTGAGGCCGAGCTGGCAGACGGCGGCTATCGACTCGACGCGCTTGAATCCTTGCTGGCATCCTCGCGCATCGCTGACGCGGCCGCGGAGGCGGCGGACAATCTGTCAGCCGGGCTCCGCCAAGCCGGGGGCGATGCAGGGCGAAATGCGTTCCTAGACTTCATCCATCGTTATGCCGCGATGGCGCCGCACAAGTCATGACGCGGCGTCACCGTCCATGCCAGCGGTGACCATGACTTCCATCAGCTCGACGTCCTGGATCGCACGTTGGGTCAGTGCCGGGATGTAGAGCGTTCCGACGTCCGGCTCGCCGGCGAGCTCGGCGGCCAGCTCGCCCAACGGCAGGTGTTTGACGACGGAGCGAATCAGGGGATAGGTCTTGCTGGTGACCAGTACGGCCTCGTGATCGACGGGGTAGAAGCCCAACAGGTAGTCCTGCAGAGGTTTGAACTGTTCGGCGGCGTAGGGCCCGGACGGGCACGTCGGGTCGCCGACGACGGTCGGCTGCCAGATGACGCACGCCACATCGTTCTGGATGGGGCGCCGCCGCATCAATACGTCGGTGGCCTCATACATCTGGATGCCGTCGAACGCGATGTCCATGCCGAGATCGACCAGCAGTGTGTCGAAGGCTGAGATGCCGGGAAAGACCTCGACCCGCAGACCCAGCAGCGGTGCAGCGCGGGTGACCAGCGTCGTGGGATAGCAATAGACCCAAGGATGGCCGTAGGTCGCCAGGCACACCGGAGGATTGTCGACCGCCGCCGCCACCACCGCGGCGGCCATCTTGTGGTAAGTCGGCTGCCGGTTCTTGCCAGGCTCATACAAGAGTCCGAGGTCGACGACCTCCGGGCACAGGGTGGCCAGATAGTCGGCGATTCCGTACCCGGAGGCGATGACGAAGGTCCGATTGCACCGGCGGATCACCGCCTCGGCTTCCCGGGTCAGCTGGTGCGTACCGACGATTCCGGTTCCGACGATCCCGATGTCGAACGGCCAGACTGGCTTCGCGGCCGAGTCCGGCTCGGTCATCCGATCAGGTCCATCAACCTCACGGCGGCTTCGGTGCGCTCATGCTCTGTGCGGGCCTGTTCGATAGCCTCGACTTCGCGACGGATGTGCTGTTGCGTCGGATTAGGCTTCTTTGGACTGGCGCGGTTGACCCAGTCGTGCGTGCCGGAGATCTTGATGGTGATTCTCCAGCCCCGGGGCTTCAACGCCTCGGCGAGTTTGTCCGGGTTGGTGAGCGTGGCACGCTCATCCCCGCTCAATTCGTATTCCGCGAGCATGGATTCAGGATCGGTCTGGCATCCGATATAGAAGTCGTAATCGCTTTGCACACGGGCGAGTGCGGCTTCGAAATTTGTAGTCATGTCGTGGCCCCCAATCGTCGACCATTCGACGTTATACCTCGCAAACTAGCTGGTCAATGGAACTTGGCGAAGCATGGCGGTTATCTGTCGCGACATCAACTTCAGTGTCGACATCCAGAAGAAGCCGCATCCGGCCGGCGACCGTCGGGGTGACGAGCGCCGCCGCAGTGCACCGGCCCGTGGACGACTTGCGGCCAGCCGTAGCGTTATGGCTGTCATGAGCGCTGAAGATCGCACCCCGCAGACCCGTCGCGTGCTCCAGGTCGGACCGTTGATGACGGTCCCTGGCGCAAAGGCTTCGCGACGACTACAACGCCTACCTGCTGCCCGGCGATCCGGGGGAGCGCAACGCATTCCGGCGGGGCGCGATCGTGAACTTCGGGGTCGGCTACGACACCACCGACGTCGATGCCGCTGCGGCGCACGGAGTTTCGGTCAGCAACACCCCGGACGTGCTGACCGATGTGTGGCAGACACCGCAGTCGGTCTGATGATCGATGCGCTGCGGCAGTTCTCGGCCGCGGACCGGTTTGTCCGGGCGGGCCGCTGGCCCGTCGACGGGATGTACCCGCTGACTCGGCAGGTGAGCAACACGCGGGTGGGCATCGTCGGGCTTGGACGGATCGGTAGCGCGATCGCGTTGCGGCTCAGTGCGTTTGGTTGCACGATCTCCTACCGAAATCAGCCCTCGTCGGCCTCTTCTACCTCATCCGCGCGATTCTCCGGGCCAACGCCCGCCAGCGCGCCACCTTGGCGCAACGCCAGAACGAACTGGCCGCGCGTGCCGACCAGCAGCACAACTGGGTGATGCAAGGCGATGACCGCGGGATCTACGGTCCGCAGGGCGCAGACCTGATGCGCCACTTCGAACAGCCCGGCGCGGTGGCCCCTGCCCACGCAACGGCGGTCAGTGATCCGTTCCAGATGTAGGTACTCGGGCTTGGCACGTGTACCTGTCGTGAGTCACAGCCTTCTTGGGTCGTCATAGAGAGGGTTCTCAAATGTGAGCGTAAACGCGCGGATCGGCCGGTCCATCTCCTGCTGCGCGAGCCCCAAGACGGCGCATGAGTCGATGCCACCGCTCAGATACGACGCGACCTCGACATCGGCGACCAGCCGTTGCCTCAACCCCCAGCATTCGCGTTCGCTGCCGCGACCGCGCGGCGAGTCCAAGGCTCGCCGAGGACGTTCTTCGCTACCCGTCCGCGAGCATCACGATCACATTTCGCACCGCCGTTCTGGGGATATCGCACCGCTGATGGTGATGGAATCGGTGACTAGAGGACGTCAGAGCAGGGCGGGATGACCAGATGACGCATGGCGGGCATGGGGGCGGTCAGCCCGACCCGTTCGGTTCGGACCCCTTCGGTGGTGCGCCGAGCACCCAGGGGTACATGCCGCCGCTCACCCCCGGCTCACCACCGACGACAGGGCCGGTCTTCCCGCCGTCGGGTCGGCCAAGCGGTGAAGTCAACACGTTCGCGACCTTGTCGATCGTGTTCGCGTTCGTGTTCGCCCCCGTCGGCGCGGCACTGGGCCACGTAGCACTCTCACAGATCAAACGGAGCGGGCAACGCGGTCGTGAACGAGCGATAGTCGGCCTAACCATCTCCTACGTGATCATCGTGCTGGCGGTGATTGCGCTGGTGATCTGGCTTCTGACCGCCAACGCCTCCAAGTCCCCTTCGTCGCCCGGTAAGACGACGGCGACGCCGACGACGACACCACGCGCTTCGCCGCCACCTCCGCGCACCACGGTCTTCACGCCACCCCCGGCCCAGCGGCCGACGGTCACAGTGGAGCAGCTGCGGGTAGGCGACTGCGTCGAGGTCCAGCAGACGCAGCCGGACCCCACTAGAGGGCCCGAAACGAACGTCATCCTTATATTTCCGGTGCGCTGCGAGGTCCGCGACGGTGTATTCCGGGTAGACCAGATCTTGTCGACCAGTGCATGCCCTGGGCAGACACTGTTCAACAAGCAAGAAACGGTATTTGCATGCATCTCGGATTACCGAGGCTGATGATGATGAGGTTGTGTTCACTGACTGGCCCTAGTCGCGTGTACCGCGGACGCCGGCTCGCGGGTCGCTGGCCTGCAGCTCGGGGTCAGCCCAGGCCGCCGCTGACGGGGGGCTCTGATGCAGCCCAGCGGTAATCCGTTCGAGCCGCAGTCGGTGGATCCGTTCGGGACACCGTACGCAGGCGCGTCCGCGCCACCGAGCGCAGCTCCGTTCGGGCACGGGCCTCGGATGGGTGCGCCCTACGGAGCACCGCCGTCCGCCGACTACAACACCTTCGCGGTGCTGTCGCCGATTTTCGCGGTGGTGGTACCGCCGGCCGGGGTGGTGCTGGGGCACCTGGCTTTGCCGCAGATCCGGCGCTCCGGTGAGCGGGGACGCAACGCTGCCATCGCCGGACTCGTGATCGGCTATCTGATGTGCCTGGTGCTGATCGCGGCCCTCATCTGGTGGTTGACGAGTGATTCGGACTCCGGCGACGCGACCGCCTCACCCTCGTCGAGCGCCGCCCCCTATGAGATGCCGCCGGCTCCGCCGCGACCCTCGACGGTGACCTCGGTGGCCCCGCCGCCCACCGTTCCGCGGATCAAGCTCGACCTCGCCACGGTGCCGATCGGCACCTGCGTGGAGATCCAGCTGCGCAACGACGAAGGCAACGACGCGTTGGATCTGTTCAAGGTCGACTGCGCGCACAAGGAAGGGGTGTACACCGTCACCGCGCGGGTCCCCGCCAGCTACGAATGCCGTTCCGTCTACGTCGCCGCGCCGCCCGACCGCTCCTTCGCCCTGTGCCTGAATCCGTACTGATGCCGATGAACATCCTCGAAGCAACCACCCACCAGCGGCGCACGCGAAGGCCGGGGTGATCGACGTGGGTCAACCCAATCCGTTCGACTTCAGCGACTTCGGCCCGCCCTCTGGGGGTACCACCCCACCGCGAACCGGCGCGGATGCGCCACCGCCGCGGGGTGCCGACTTTTCCACCGGCTTCGATCCCTGGGCGAATCAGCCGAAGACACAGCCGCACGCGCGACGCCAGGACGCCTTCGGTCAGTCGGGCGACCGTGACGCCTTCGGTGGGGCGATCACGGCGGGGACGTTGGCGACCGCCGGGCCGCCGCTGAAGTGGTTCGCCGTGGCGCTGGTGATGGCCGCGGCCGGGGTGGTCCTGGCCCTCGTCAGCGCCACCGGCGGTGGCGGCGTCTTCGTGCCCGCGCTGGCGGGCTGGCTTCTGGCGGGGCCACTCGCGATCGGCGCACTGGCGGTCTACACCCGGGTCGACACCCGCCGCCGCAGCGAGTCGATCTATTCGGCGCCGCGGTGGGCGGCGAGGTTGTACTGGGCGGTGCTGGTCGTGTGTCTGGTGGGCATCGCATTGGGTGCGTGGCAGATCGCTCTGTGGGCGGGCAGGCAGTAGATGTCTGTGTCACCACGAATCCTGCTGCCGGTCAAGCGGATTGGCGTGCTGGCACAGTTCTTCGCCGTCGCGTTGATGATCGCGGCGCTGGCCGGCTGGTCGATTCCGTCCGCGCACGCCGAGCCGGCCGGCGGCGGCGCAAAGCGGTTCGGCGCCTGCCTGGCCTCGCAGAAGGCCGGCGATCTGGTGCTGTTGTTCGACGAGTCCAGCAGCCTGCAGGGCACCGATCCTCAGGCAGCCCGGGTGCAGGCGGCGCGCTACCTGCTGCAGACGCTGGGCAAGTACGCCGATCGGGTCGGCGCGAATCTCGAGGTCGCCACCTCCGGATTCTCCGACACCTATACGCGCGAACATGATTGGACGAAGTTGACCGGGTCCACGGCCGACCAGGTGGGTGCGCAGCTGTCGAGCATCGCCACCAAGAACACCGGTATTGACACCGATTACTGGCTGGCGCTCGACGGGGCCCGCCAGGAGTTGGCGTCGCGCGGGCAAGGGCCCAACGGCGGACAGCGCTGCCAAGCGATCGCATGGTTCTCCGACGGCAAGATCGATTTCACGTCGCGGGCGACGTCCAAGCCCTACGCCGACGGGATCACCCTCGACAGCCCGACCGGTGTCGAGGACACCACCAAACGGGCCGTGGAGTCGATCTGCCGGCCGGGCGGCGTCGCCGATCAGCTGCGCAGCAGCGGCATCATCATGCTGGGAATCGGCTTGGGCGCCAACCAGACACCCGGCGACTTCGACGTGATGTCGGCGATAAGCACGGCCCGCGGACTCAATGGCATGGCGTGCGGGGAGATCACTGATCCGATACCGGGTGACTTCTATCCCGTCTCCAACATCGACGACATGCTGTTCGGGTTCGACGCGCTCAACCCGGACCCCGGCACCACCGGGCAAGGCCCGGTATGCCAGCTGCGGGTGTGCCCGGAGGCGCGGCACAACTTCACGTTGGACCGCTCGATCAAGTCGGTGGACATCCTCGGTTCCGGCGGAGTGGCCGGTGTGGTGCCCTATCTGATCTCGCCGTCGGGCCAGACGTTGGAACTGCCCAAGAAGGACGGCCGCAACACCGCCGACATCGACGGCGTGCCGGTGACGTATGAGTGGCGATCCGATTCGGCGCAGACCATTTCGCTGCAGAACACCGGCGGCCCGCAGTGGCCGGGTCAGTGGGCGATCGTGTACGTCGACACCACCGGTCAGCACCCCGACGCCGTATCGCGGGTCAGCATCCACATCACCACCGACATCTTTCCGGCGCTTACCAACGCCGACAAAGTGCCGTGGCGCAGCGGGCAGGTGGCCAAGGGTCTGACGTTCGGTCTCGTCGACGGGCAGGGCAAGCCCGTGCAGCCGACCGACCTTGCGGGGACCGCCACCATGTCGGCGGCGCTGGCGCCCGACGGCGCGGCGCCCATCCCGCTGCTGGATTCCGTGGCCAAAGCCGACATCGCCAATCCGGTCGACGCCGACCTGATGAAGGTGAATCCCGGGCAGGCGAAGCTGCGAATGTCGTTGGTGATCACCACCGCACCGGCCACTGACCCATCCGGCGCGCAGATCGCGCCCGGCACCCAGCTGTCACCCCAGGACGTCGAAGTCCCTGTGCAGATCCTGCCCAAGCTGGGCCTGCCGGTGCCGGGGGAGCGGATCGATTTCGGCACCGTGCAGGCCACCAAGGGTGCAACCGCGTCGCTCAACATCACCGGCCCGGGCTGCGCCTGGATCGCCGACACCGATGCCGCCAAGGTGGTGGCCGCGCCCGATGACATCGGCACCGCGCGGCTGTCCTCCACCGCGAACTCCGCGCAGAACTGTGCGAAGGTGCAGGCCGGGCAGACCGGGCAGCTGTCGGTGACGCTGCGCACCGACCGCGACGGACAGGGCGGGCTGAACGGAACTGTGCCGGTACACGTTGCGGCGCTTGATAACCCGGGCGATGCACAGGTCGTCGACGTTCCGTTCGTCGCGTCGCTGATCAAGCCGTTGAACACCACCAACTTCGTGCTGGTGTTCCTGGCCGCACTGCTGCTGGGCCCGGGGATCCCGCTGGCACTGCTGTACGCGACGAAGTGGTGGGTCAGCAAGATCCCCGACACGCCGATGCTGGCCGATCGGATCCCGGTCGAGGTGAACAACGATGTGGTACTGCGCGACGGGGAACCCTTGACGCTGGCCGACACCGACCTGATCCGGCCGGTGCCCGGCCTGGCCGGGGGCGCCCGCAAAGTCTCGGTGCAAGGTGTCACGCTGAGCACGACCATGGGCCGCAGCCCGTTCGGCCCCGGCTATGTGACCGTCGACGCCGACGGTCTGGTCAGTGTGGGTTCGGCGCTGCCCGCAACCGACCGCAGCGGACTGCGCGCGGTGCTGCCGCTGGCCGTGCACAACAAGTGGGTGGTCCTGCACGATCCCCGCGGACCCGCGAACGTCGCCGATGTGCTGCTGCTGGTCGGCGGACGCACCGACACCGCGGCACGTGAGCGGCTCTACGAAGACGTCGGCCGTCGACTGCCCGAGCTGCTCAACGGGCTGCGGTTGCGGGCGGTTGAAGCCGGGTTGGCTGTCTCGGATGACGAGACGCGACAAGCAGTTTCGCCGTTCGGTGAACCCGCGAAAGGTGGGTCGGCGGCCCATGACCCAGATCCGTTCGACCCGTTCAGGGAAGGAAACTGAATGCGACGATTCCTCATAGTGGGATGCGGTGGTTCCGGCGGTGCCACGCTGGCGTTCATCATGGACCAGCTGCGCTCCGAACTGCACTCCGCGGGCATCGAAAAACTCCTGGGCGGTTGGCAATTCGTTCAGATCGACGTGCCAAGCGCGCCGGAGACCGGCCCTGAGGGACTGGCCAACGTTCCCGAGCAGGGCGGCACCTACATCGGCTGTGGACCGCAGGGCAGTAGCTACGCGATCCTTGACGGGGCACTGTCGCAGCGGCTGGCCGCCGAATCGGCGTTGGACACCATCGCCACCTGGGCGCCGCGCAACCCGCAGGAGGTGTCCATCCCGATCTCGGCAGGCGCCGGCCAGTACCGGGCCATCGGGCGGATGATCACGCTGAGCAAGGCCACCGAGATCCACACCCGCCTGCAGGCCGCGTGGGATGCGCTTTTCCGGGTCGACACGATCTCGCAGATGTCCACCGTCGACGTGCCGGGCATGGGGAAATTCGACCCCAACGAGCCGCCGCTGGTTCTGGTGGTGTCGTCGATGGCCGGCGGCGCGGGGGCGTCGATGGCGCTGGATGTGTGCCGGCTGCTGACCCTGGTGTCGGGTCTTGACCCGAAACTGATGGGCGTCTTCATGGTGACGCCCGACATCTTCGATTCGCTGCCGCAGAGCTCCATCGTCGGGGTGCGCGCCAATTCGCTGGCCATGCTGGGGGAGATCGTGGCCAGTCAGGCGGGCTCGGCGCGCGAACACGATGTGCGGCTGATGCGGGCGCTGGGCCACCAGCACGGCGAAGGGGAGCCGATCCCGTTCGCGCGGGTGTTCCCGGTGGGCCGCTTCATCGGCGCGGACCGCACGCTGTTCGGAGACGGTTCGCAGTGGGCCGTCTACCGGGGACTGGCACGGGGCCTGGCGGGACTGATGATGAGCGGCGCGGCCAGTGACCAGTTCGTCTCCTACGACCTGGGCAACACGGCGTCGCCGGAGGGCGACCGCGACCTGCTGGGCTGGGGCATCTCCGCGTGGGACGTATTGCCTTGGGGCACCTACGGTTTCGCCAGCTTGAGCATGGGTCGCGACCGCTACGCCGAGTACGCCGCGCAACGGCTGGCGCGCAGCTGCGTGGACAAACTGCTGTTCGGGCATCTGCAGGCCGGCAACCCCGCGTCGAGCACCGAGCAACTCGACTCGCTGCTGAGCAGCCAGTGGCAGGCGCATTGCGGCGAGCTGGGACTGCCGGCGAACCCCGGCGATGAGCAGACCCGCACGGGCATCCTCGGCCGCTGGATCGGCTCCGAGGCCTTCGCCGCTGAGTCGGTGGCCGCCACCGTCAACGGGCTCATCGACCGGCAGCTGCGAGGGTATCTGCCCAACCCCGAGGGCATGACCGCAGAGCAGTGGGTTCCGATCTTCCGTCAGGCTCTTCGCAACAGGGGCAGCGAACTTCTGCGGGCATGCGACGACGCGGCCTACACAATGGCGTTCAACTGGCACCGCGAGTTCGCCGGGCGGGTCGAAGAGATGGTGGGCGGGACGATCGCGACGATGGGCCTGCCGTATGCCCGGGAACTGGTCGACCGGTTGCGCCGCCACATCGACGACGTGCTGGCCCCCGGGGTGGCGCAGCTCGGGACGATGGGCCCGCCCGACATCGTCGCGGTGCCGCCGCAAGTGGATGCGGCGCTGCGCTCGATGCGCGGGGTGATGACCAACGCCGATCAGGTCCTGGCAACGGCGCTGGACGGGTTCCGCGCAGGCGTGCGACGCCAGCTGTTCGCCGACGCCGCCGCGCGGATCGCGGATGTGATGCGGGTGGTGGGCGCGGAAATGTTGCGGCCACTGCGCGAAGCGCTTGGCGAAGCCATGGTGCTGCTGGAGCAGGCGCGCGCTGAAGCGCCCACCGATGTGGGGCTTGCGCGGCTGACCACCGATCAGTACGCGGCCTGGCCCTCCGATGCCGACGAGCTGGTCCCCACGCGGTTCGCCGAGGCCAACAACGAAGTGCTGCTGATCAGCTCGTCCGCCTTCCAGGGCCGCTACGAGCTCGATCTGCCCAAGGCCGTGGCAGGCGCCCACGCAATGGTGCCGCTGCGCACCGCAATCGACGACGGGACGACCCAGGTGATCCTGGGGCAGTGGCGCACCACCGGCGGGGTGTCCGCACCCGGCGGTCTCATCGAACGCACCGCAACATGGGTGACGCGCGCCTTGGGCACCGACCCTGAGACGAGTCGGCCCCGGGTGCCGTCGATGGCGCAGTTCGATGTGCACACCCGCCCAGCAGAGCTGCTGAGGCGGGCCCGACTTTTTGTGCGCAGGCCGGGGGAATCGTTCGACGAGTTCTGCAAGGTTTCACTGCGCGACTTCGTGCAGGGCGCGGGCGCGGCGGAATCGGAATTGGTCACGCGCCGCCGAGACATCACCACCAAGTTCGCCGAGGCGCTGTCGCTGGCCCGCCCGCTGGCCAGCGTGAATGACGAAGCGCTGCAACGGGTGCATCCCGGGCAGCAGACGGAGTACCGCTACAAGTTCTCCGAGGTGCCTTTCGCCGGCCAGCCCGTCGCCGACGCGCTGTTTGACGTGCTGCGCACCAACCCGCGTATCGACCAGGCCACCAAGGACAACTATCACCGGTCGCTGTCGGATGAGGACAGCGTGACACGGGTGGACATCTTCGGGTCCTATCCCAACTACTCGCCGCTGGCGTTCGATTCGGTGCTCACGCCCGCCGCTCAGCAGTGGGCCCGGATCGCCGGGCCGGGCCGTGGGACGTTCTGGCGCTATCGTCGCGCGCGACCCCTGCATGCGTCACTGCCGATGACCGACGACGAGCGCCGCGCCATGACGGCGGGATGGTTCCTGGGCCAGATCGTCGGGCGGATTCACATCCCGGAGCCCCCCTACACCGACGCGGTGCGCATCTACGACGCCGATGCTGGGCACTGGTTGAACTTCCCCAACCCGCTGCTGACACCGCCGTCGGCGTTCATCGCCACCTATGACTGGCTGCCTGCGGTGCTGGAGAGCATCCTGCTAGCCATCGCCCAGTCCCACGAGCCGCCGGTGATGCACACGCTGCGGCCCTACGGCGTGCTGCGAGAACTCTACGACGCACATTCGCAGGACCCGGCCAGCGGCATCGTCGAGTTGTCGGCCAGCGACGTGCTACGCGAGTTCCTTGTCGGCAACGCTGCTGCGCCGGGTGCGACACCGCGGATCGAAACGATCGCCGCGGCCCGAAGCCCCGAGGAGCGCGCCGCCGCCGCCCAGGAGTGGCTGACGAATGTGCGCGACGTCGCCGCGCAGTATCTGCCGGGGGACATGCCCGGTGCGGCGCCCGGCGGAGTGTTCACCTCGGTCCCGACACGGTCGACGGCGTCGAAGACGCCGATCTTCCGCGATCTCGCCCCTGACGTGTTCTGGGCGACGGAAGCCCTCACCCGGTTGTTGCTGCGCGAGGCCGCGGCGCTGGCGCGGGGCGCGGCGACCGCCGGGACCGGCTATCTCGACGACGGGCCCCTGGTGATCCCGGAGGGCGGAACGTTCTGACCATGTCGATGCCGAGCACTTCGCAGCAGGCGCTGACGGTGTTGGTCGCTCCGCACGCCAGGACAGAGGAGATCTTCGCCGTCTTGGCCGACTATTCCGCTGTCGGACTGCTCGCCGCGTTCGCGTGGGTCGACGCCGCCGACATCGGTGGCGCGTCCACCCCGGCCAGCGTGCTGCGCGACGGTCGCGCCGAACCGGCGGTGTTGCAGCAGTTGCTCACCGCCAAGCGCTACCAGCGGATCCGGGTGGTGGTCTTGGTGCCCGCCGAGGCGCCGTCCACCGAGCGGGTGCCCCTGGTGGCCGAGCAGACGGTGGAGCAGATCGTGCGCAGCAGTTCGATGGGTGCGCGTATCAGCCTGCTGCGTGTCCTGCTGACCCCGGGGGACGCTGCAGCGGCGGCACCGGATTCGACGATGGTGCTGGAGGGATGGCACAACCTGCTTGTCGCCCAGGAGGATTCGGCGGGACCCGGCCTGGGTGCGGTGCCGAGCGGCCCGATCACCGATCCGCTCGATTTCGCGCAACGCACCGCACCGGTGATCGCCGGGGTCGCCGGACTGTGGGCAGGATTGGAGCAGACACCGTTCGACACGTTGGAGATCCTGCCCGGGCAGACGGTGCGCGCGGTGCGGGCGTTCTACCGCCGGCTGGACAGCGGCGAGGTCGAAGAGCGCCTGCGCGCCCAGCTGTTCGACCCTGCCGGACGCCTTCCGCTGCCCCGAGGCGGTGAGGTGCCCGTCGTCTATGTGGAGGATGTTGCGGCGGCCACCCAGACCATGGCCAGGGAGCTGTGGACCAAGCACCGAGACCTGCTCCGCGGGCCCCGACTTTCTGTGAGTGATTCTGGCGCCCAAGCCATTTCAATCTGGGCAGCATTGAAGATGTTCTTGAAGTTCATGGGCGCCGCGCTGCGGCAGGCGCCGGGGGCGTGGTGGTCGGCGGTTACGGGTTCGGTGTCGTCGGTGCTGGCCAGCACGGTGCAGGGCACGGTGTTCGGCGGGAGGGATTCCGCTTTCGCGGTGGTCACCAACACTGATGTGGCCAACTGGCAGCACCTGGGTCGAAGCGCCGACACGCTGAACACCGCGCTGGGCGGAACGCCGCCGCAACATCTTGCACAGCGGGACCTCAGCGCGCTGTGGATGGATTTCGTCGCCGGGGCGCTGACCCTGGCCGACGGGGGGCGTCGCGCCGCGGGGTTGGATCCGGTGCCGGTGGGTTCCGGGGTCGGGGTGCTCGCCGTCGCCTCCGACGTGGTTCCCAGTGCCGCTGAATCGTTTTCGTCGATTCCCACGTCGCTGTCCGCAGTCATCGGGGTCAGCTCGGTGGAACCGGCCGATGTGCTCGGCGTCGCCGACCTGCGGGAGCGGTTGCAACGCGCCTACTCCGATCCCGCGGCCGGCGTCGAGGCGCGTACTGCGGGAACCGAATTAGAAGGCTGGCAACGGTTCGTGTCGAAAAGCTATGCCTGGCAGGTGGGTTCCATCCTGGCGGACTTCTTGCACCGCGCCCGCGGCGAGGTCGCCCGACTGGTGGGCGAGATCCAGCAGGCCACCAACCGGGTGTCGGCCGACGAGCGACTGCAGGCACGCCAGCGGGCGATCGGCGTCATCCTCAAAACGTTCTTCTGGGCACTGGTTCTGATACTCGTCGTTCTCGCCGGGATCGCCGCCGCCGGCTGGGTCCGCTGGCCGTTCGCGCTGTGGACAGGCGGCGTGATGCTCGGCCTGTACATCCTGGCGTCGCTGGCGTTGTTCCTGTTCTCGCAGCGAGATCTGTTCGCGGAGACGCACTTACGACAGTCTCAGCTGGGTGAGCTGGAGACGATGCAGGCCAATCTGCGCACGGCGCTGCAGGACGTCAGCCGGCTGTCCACCGCGTACGGACAGCTCTTGTCGTGGTGCCGGGTGCTGGGGGCGGTGCTTCGGGCGCCGTTCGGGCCCGCGCCGGCGGCGCGGCTCTCACCCGGCCAGCTCTTCGACGGCCTGCCGCGCTCGACCCAACTCGGTGTCGCCGACCCGGACGCGCTGCAGGCCGGCGACGCCGCCCATGCGATTCAGCGGCGCCTGTACGCATTGGGTTGGCTGACCCAGCCGTGGCGGGACATGATCAACGAGGTGGCAGCGCGGCTGCGTGAGGAACCCGAGATGCTGTTCCGGATGCCGGGCATCGGCACGCAATCCGGGCTGGATCAGTGGTCGTCTGCGGTCGCGTCGGGGCAAGTTCAGCCCACCGGCGCCGACGCGCTGTGGGGGCGAGTCGAGCAGATGTTCGCCGAGGGGCAGGGCGAAGTCGCGGATGCGCTCACCGGCACGGTGCTGGTACCCGGGGAGGACCGGCATGCGCCTGCCCGGCAATTCGGCGCGGGCATCACGGAGCAGGGCGACGGGCGGGCCGCCCCATTCGACGCGTCGCTGTTCACCCACGCCGCAATGACAGCGGGCCGCTCGAGCGTTGCGGTCGACGAGACGACGGTCGCGCGCGCCGGGTTGGGGTATCGCGCCGCGGTGGTGCAGGCCAGTGATGGGTTGCCGCCCTACGACTTTGCGCTGTTCGCGCCTCGCGTCGACGTGGCAGCGGACGGCGAAGAGGACGCGACGTCGGCCGGCGGGCGGGAGCGCCGCGACGTCCCGCCCCGTCAGGACATGGTGTTCTAGCGATGCCCGACCCGCAGTACATCGACGCGTCCGACGATCCGCGACTGCCGGCGCTGATGGCGTGGCGCCAGCGGCTCATCGAGTCCGGTGCGGTGTCGCGCACGAGCTTCAAGGAAGCCCATCTGCGTCTGGTGCTGCGCTCGGGTCGCACCGACGTCGCGCAGATCCGGGCCATGCTGCCGCCCTCGGTGGCCGAGCACGCCGAGGATATGGCCAGGTTGCTGGCCGAGCTCGAAAACCAAAGCGGCCCTGGCGAATCGGGCCGCACCCGTCCGGATGTCGTCGCCGCCGACGCGCCTCGGACCGATGCCATTGACGTGGAACTCCACTATCGGGCAGGCGATTTCGCGCCGTTCCGATTGGGTGAGCAGGTCGGTGACCTGTACCCCATCGGGTTGCGGCGGCGGCGCGACGAAGGCCAGTCCGGTGCCCTCGAGTTGACCTGGCCGCCGTACCCGCCCGCCGGCGATGGCTCTGACACCGTCGTCATCTACCGGGTCGTCAGCGACGAGGACGACCCGCCGTACTCACCGGACCGGGCGCATCTCGTCGACGCCACCACCGTTACGTCGGCGCTGGACGAACGGCCGCCGCGCGGCGCGGTGCGCCACTACCAGGTGTGGGTCAACAGCGGACCCACCCGCGGCCAAGCACTGGCAACTCAGCCGGTCAAACACGCCGAGGCTGCGCTGGTAAGCCCGGTGCGCGACTTCGCGATCCGAGAGGACAGCGGCCAGGTCATCGGCCGGTGGAACGTCCCGTCGGCGGTGAGCGAGGTGTTCGTCTATCGCATACCCGCTGAGGAGGCAGGGCGCGAGGGACTGGAGCACCGCATCCTGAGGGACAACGACACCCGCCGCGGGTTCGTCGACACCGAGGCGTTGCGTGGGCAGCGCTACATCTACCGGGTGCGCTGTGCGGTCACCGTCGGCGGCGTCATGCGGTTGTCGGAGGCCAGCGAAGCCACCGTCGAAGTGTCGGCGGTGCTGGCGCCGGTCACCGATCTGTCGTTGGGCGACCTCAGCCCGGACGGGTCGCACCTCGAGCTGACGTGGACGCCGCCGCCGACCGGCGCAGTGGTCATCTACCGCAGCCAGACCGCGCCCAGCGCCGGCGCAGAAACCGTCGAGTTGCCCGAAGCCACGCTCGAGCAGATCGGGCTGCACCCGGTCCAGCGGTTGACGCAGCCGGTGTCGCAGGACCACGACGAGCACGGCCGGCACCGTGCGGTGATGTCGGGGGTTTCGTGGCCGGAGCGCTGGAGCCGCGCCTATTTCACCCCGGTGACCCTGCTGGCCGGGCGCGCGCTGCTGGGCACCACCGTGTCCTCGGTGCGCACGGGGATCATCCGCGACGTCAATCTGGCCGAGTACTGCAACAAGCAGGTGCTGACCTTCGATTGGCCTGCCGGTGCGGCGGCGGTGGTCACGCATATGGCCCCCAAGGGCCACGATCCGCGAAACGGATTGACCGGCAAGTCGTTTGAGATCTCTCTCGAGGAGTACGAGAAGTACGGTGGTATGCAGCTTTCCCGGCAGGAGTTGCCTGCCGCCGGGTGCTCGCTGCACCTGGCGCCGGTGGCCTTTTCGGCGGGGCGCCGCGTCGTCGGCGCGATTCGCAGCGTGGAGTACGCCGGGCTGCTGCGCCTGCAGTACGCGGTGCGGATCGCCCGCGACCCCGACGGCTGGCCCACCTACGCCACGCTCGCGTTGCGATCGCAGTACGAGCTTCCCGGCTCTCCGGCGTTCGTCTTGATCAACAATCCGCAACGCATCCCGCTGTCGATGCACGACGGGCAGGCCGTCGACGCGGCGCCGGTCAACGAACACGGTCAGATCATCGGGGAGGCGTCGAAGGAACTGCGGTGGTCGGCGCTGACCACGCACGGCGTCGGCGAGATGTGGACGGCGAATGTGCATGGCCTGCACGGCTGGATCCGACTGTTCGTGAACACCCCTTCGCCGGCGCGACTGCGGACGATCGCGCTGCTGGATCCGCCGGTCGAGAATCTACGGCTCTCCGCGGTGGCGCCATGAACACTCGCTACGGCCAGCTGGCTTACACGTCGTTCGACCTGCCCGGCTCCGCAGGCGGCTGGCAGATCAAGCAGGTCGCCGGCGCGTTGAGCGCCGGAGAAACGCAAACCCTGCTTGCGGGGATGCGCACCGCGTTCGATGCCGTCGAACCGCTGCCCGCCTACCCGACACCTGAACAGCTCGAGCGGGGTCCGCGGCGGCTGGCCTATCGACGCATCGACGCCCGCACGGCCGCTTACTGGCATACGGTTCCCGCCGGATCGGACAGCACCGGCCGCCCCGGGAACGTGTTCGTCCACGCGCTCCTGGACCGCGCTGCGGAGGCGGAGCCACAGCACCGGCCGATTCAGTGGTGGCGGTCTCCGCGATGGGTGTGTCCGTACGGGGCGGCCGCGGTGGGGCGCGCCGTCTTGCCCGACGAGGTGCCCGGCCCGGCGGCGGCGGTGACCAAGGACAGTGTGCTGACGTTCGCACTGGACACCAGCACATGGCGGCTGGCCACTTTGTTCGGCCTGCTCGACGCGGTCGCCGCCGCGCTCGACGGCGGCCCGCCGGTGGTGCTGGGGGTCGAGTCGGTGGACTCCGCCGCTCAGTGGATCGGCCTGGTGAGTTTCCTGATGTCGCCCGGCACGGCCGCGCGTCTGAACTTCTCCACCTTCGATCGCGCCGACCAGGTGGGGGCGGCGCTGCAGAGCAAGCAGCACCTGACCGCGGTGCCGGTCATCGACGTGACCGCGGTTCCGGCCGGGGTGGTGGTGATCGATGAGACCGCGACCTTGTCGTTGGGCGAGCTCGGGGGAGAACCACATCGCACCTCGGCCGGGCAGCCGATTGCGGTGACGCCGTGGTCGGCGATGGCGCAGGTGGTGCTGCTCGAGCCGGGCTCGGCGCGCGCCGTGCTCGACGACATCGACCGCTACGCCGCGCAGGTGGAGGACGACGCGCTGCCACCGGCCTGGCCGATGGCGATGGCGGTGGCGGGCGCCGGGAATTACGCCGACGCCCACACCGAAGCCCGCAGCGTCATCGCGGCGCACACCCCTCGCGGGGTGGATCCCGGCTCGGCGGTCGATGCCACCATTTCAGGAGTCATGACGCAGTTGGTCGGCACGAGGACCGCCGATGCCTGGGAGGCGGTGCAGCACGCACCTGCCGGTCTGGCGGCAGAGCATGCCGACCTGACCTACGCGTGCCGCGCCATCACAGATGACACCTGGTTGAGTCAGTTGGGCCCAATCCCATTGGGTCCGAGGCAATTTGACCGCAGCTCAGTGCCGGCCCAGCTGTCCGACGCGATCGGGCCGGCCCTGGAGCAGGCGCGTGGTGTCGGCCCCGAGCAGGTGCTGCGGCTGGTTGATTTCTTGATGCGCGCCGGTGTGGACGACGAACGGCTGTCGGCGGCGCTGAGCCGCGATGTGGTGCCATCCCTGACCGACCCGCATTCTGGTCCACGGCTGGTCCATCGGCTCGGGCAGCGCATCGGCACGCAGGCTCGGCTGGCGCTGGCCGCCGAATCGCTGAAGGGCACCCCCGGGTGCATTCAGCTGGACGAAGACGTGCTCAGCTGGCTCGCCGAGAACATCACCGCGCCTGCTCCATCGGAGCTGGCGCAGGCCTCCCCTTGGGATGCCGCGTGGACTCGTGCGGCGCTCCACGGCGCGCGCGCCCAGCACGCGGGGGCGGCCGACACTGCCGACCGCTGGCTGTTGCTGTGGTGGCTGCGGATCTGTGGGTCACCGCGCTTTGAGCAGATGGCCGCCGCAGAAGTGTGGGAACCGGCAGCGCTGCTGGCGGCCGCCGGTGGCGCCCCGCCCGGCCTGTCCGCGCTGCCGACCTTGGTGGGCGCACCGGATTCGGAGGCACTGAGAGAGTTGGCCTCCGCAGTGACGGAGGCCAACGCGGACGATACCGCTGTGGCGTGCGCGGCGGTGCGGCTGCTCGAACCGCGAATGTGGGTGGACGAGGGCCGAACGGAGACGTACTTGTCCACCTGCAGCGCGCACTGGGACGCCGCGCTTTCGGTGGTTGCGCCCGACCGGTTGCATCCGGACTTCACGGTGCGCCTGTTGACGTTGGCGGTGCTCGCGACGATCACGGGGCAGCCGTACCCGGCGCGATGTGCGGCGCTGGCCGCGGACCCGGCGCTCGGCGCCCAGGCGGTAGGGCAGGTGGTGGCGTTGACCGAGCATCACGTCGTCTTCGCACCGGCGGTGCTGGCCGCCAGTGTCGTGCGTACCGCGGCCGATGAGCAGTCAGCGATGTCGGCCGGCGGTGTTGACGGTCTGTTGGCGCGAGCCGCCCAACAGCTCGGCGCCACAAGGGTCTTCACCGACCAGGAGATCGACGACGCTGCGGTATTGATGGCCAAGATGTCGGGCGCTGAACCGGACGGCTCAGCGCTGCGCCGAAATCGAAAGCTGGTGGCCAAGCTGCTGGCGCACCGCACGCAGGCGCAGCCGTCACTGGCGGCCCGGACCACAGAGCGTCGCTGATGCCGATTTATGTTGTGGGCGAGCGAAATCAGCGTGTGACCATTCCGAATGAGGCGCTGGCGGTGTCGATCACCGGTTCCGTTGCCGAAGCCGAACTGGACGTACGTGCCGATGCCCAACAGCTGGTGGTGCGCCCGACCGCGCATCGCGCAGTGTTGCCGGAGATCAGCGGCGAGGTGACGGTCGGAGTGCGACCGGTCGGCACGGCGAGATTCGGCGCTGGGACCGTCGTTCACCTTGAGATCGCGCATGACAACCCCACCGAGGTCGATCCGGTGCAGGTGCTGTTCGATCCAATCGACGTCAGCGGCGAGTCGGGCGTGGTGTTCGCCGCGTTGCGGCCGCACGGCTCACACGTCGAGGTGGGCGTCATCGCGGTGGCCGATGTGCCGCTGAGCCCGTTGGGGTCGGCGGCGCGCAGTTCCGCCCGACAGCTAATTGGTCGTACGCCGGCGCAGTCCGACGAGTCGGTTGTTGTGGCCCTGGACGTTTCAGCGTCGATGCGGCCGTGGTTCGCCGACGGCAGCGCCGCCGCGGCCACCGACATCGTGGTCGGCGTCGCCGCGGCGGCAGGCATTCGCAATGTGTCGGCGGTGTTCGTCGGGGCGCAGGTCACACCGGTGGTTGTCGGCGGGTCCGATGCGCGCGGCCCCGACGGCGTGGGCCTGGCCGACGCGGTGCGAAAGGCGCGGCCGCGGTGGTCCGCTGGTGCACGCTGGTCGCAGCTGGCGCCTGGTCCCCGCACCATCGTCTGCGCCGACTTTCCGACTTCTGCTGTGCAGCAACGTTTTCCGGTAATCATCTTGTCCAATGACCCCCGGCTCGACGCTGCCGGGGCGCGGCTGCCATCACCCCGGCAGGGCCACGACGCGTCGGCCGAATTGCTGGTGCACCCGCAGGTGCTGGACCGCATCACCGCCGCTCTGGTGGGGGCGCTGACGTGACGAAGTGCCCGAGGTGCTTTTCGGTGCTGACCTCCGAGCAGCACTTGTGGATGGTGCCCCCACGAGCCGGGGCCACCCGCTATCTCGACGAGGTCGGATCGGCGTTCAACGGCGCGCCCGCCGAGAGCGGGCCGTTCTACAAGTGGGACCGCCCGGCGGGCTACCGCGGGCCGCCACCGCCGGCGGCCGACGCCAGCCGGGCGCTGCAAGGCCCGGTGGTGGAGGTGTGCCCGGTGTGTCACTACCCGTTGCCGGACGGGTGGCACGACGGTCATGCGGTGTGCATCGCCATGGCAGGTGCTCGCGCCACCGGCAAGAGCCTCTATATCGCTGTGCTGGTGAAGCAACTCCAGCTGCTGTGCGAAAACCTCGGCTTCACAATGGAACCCGCGACCCGAGCCACCGCCACGGCGTATTCCACGCACTATGAGACGCCGCTGTTCGTGCAGCGCGGACTCATCCCGCCCACCCCGACCGTGCACACGCAGGCGTCGCTGCAGCGGCAGCCCCTGATTTTCAGCATCGGCATCTGGCATGACGTCCGGCGCTACCTGGTGCTGCGTGATGTGGCCGGCGAGGACCTGGAGACCGGCGACCTGAGCGCGCCGCCGTTTCGGTTTTTCGTCAACGCCGACGCCGTTTTCTTCATGTTCGATCCGCTGCGGGTCAAGTCAATTCGTGACCAGCTGCAGGATCTGCTGCCCGCCCAGACCGTCAGCGGGGGCGAGCCGCGCAGTGTGCTCAACAACGTGCTGCTGGCGATCGGGGACGGACACCCGAGGCTGGCGGTGATCCTGTCGAAATTCGACGCGCTGCGGATACTGCGCGATGTGCAGGGCTCCGAGTGGAGCCTGATCATGTCCAACGCCGGCGCGGCGTATCTGCGTGACACGTCTGACTGGCCGTACTACGACGAGGCCGGCGGGCAACTGCTACACGAAGAAGTGCGCAGCCTGCTGACGCGGCTGAATGCGGGGACGATGGTGGCGGCCGTCGAAAACCCTTCCACCGGAAAGCGGTTGACGCACCGGTACTTCGTGGTGTCCTCACTTGGCCAGCCGCCCAGCGGTAACCGCCTGCACCCCCGCGGTATCGCCCCGTTCCGCTGCGCGGACCCCATACGTTGGATCACATCGGGGTTCGGGGTGTTGTGAGTTGTGTCGGCGTGGGAGTAGATGAGGAGGGACGTGAATGACGCACGGCGGGTACCGCGGGGAACCGACCGCGTCGTCGAGGGGAGATCCGTTCGGTGCTGATCCGTTTGATCCCTTCACCGGCGGTGCTACGGGTGCCCCGGACACGCCGGCACCACAGCAGCAGGAGACCCATACGCTGGCCACGTTATCGGTGGTGTTTGCGTTCGTGTTCGCCCCCGCGGGACTGATTCTCGGCCATCTTGCGTTGTCGCAGATTCACCAGACCGGACAACGCGGGCGGGACCGGGCGTTGGTTGGGGTGACGTTGTCGTACGTGTTCATCACGGTGGCCGTGGTGGCGCTGATCGTGTCGGCCGCCGGCGTTCACGCCCGATAACCCGCGGTCGCCCGGCCCGGGCCGCTAATGTCGAGGTGAGGTGCGCTGCAGATGAACGACGGCGGGTACGGCGGCTCGGCTGGCCGCGACGACGATGAGTTGTTCGGCGCCGATCCCTATCCTGTGCCTCCGGTCATATCGGCCCCGCCACCGCCGCCTCGTCAGGAGACAAACACGTTCGCCACCCTGTCGGTGGTGTTCGCGTTCGTATTCGCGCCCGTGGGCGCGGTGCTGGGTCATCTCGGGCTGTCACAGATCCGGCGCACCGGGCAACGGGGCCACGACCGTGCGCTGATCGGGCTGACGCTGTCATACGCGTTCATCGTCATCGCGATCGTCGCGGTGGTCGTCTGGGCCGTGGTGCGCATAGGACCGGGTCGGTCCTCGACGGTCGCGTCGCCCCCTCCTGGTGCGACGAGTCCCGCCGCACCGGACGAGCGGCTCGTCAAGGCCGCCCAGCTGCCGCAGCTGTTGCTGAGCATCGACGAGGTCAAGCAGGCGGTCAACGCGCCCGATCTTGCCAAGGTCGAGGAGGGGCCAGGTCTGAGCGGTGACAAGGGCATCAACGTCACGCCCCGCGAGTGCGTCAGCGCGTTGTTCGGTGGGGGCGTTTCGGCATATGAGCGCAGCTCCTCTCGCGCGGCCTTCTCGCGTGAGCTTTCCGGTGACGGTGAAAGCGGCATGATCCTGCTGAACGAGGCCGCGTCGACGTTTGAAAGTACCGCCGCGGCAACCAATCTCGTGTCACGAACGGTCGCCGAGTGGCGCGGCTGCGCGGGCAAGTCGGTGACGCTGATCGTCGACGGCAACCCGCTCGTCCTCGACGTTGGGGAACCGATGCAAAACGGCACGGTCATGGTGTTGCGAAACACTCTGCGCGGTGGCAAATCCGGTTTCAGTACTGACCGGGCCATCACATCCGAAGCCAACGTCGTCATCGACCTGGATGCGCAGGGCTTCGACCTCGGCGACAGCGTGCAGACGATAGCGAACCGCATCGTGGACAGGGTGCCGAGCTGAGCCCTGGTGGGTGGACACTTACCGGGCCGACGGCGGCGTGGTCACTACATGCACGCGACGACGGTTACTCAGGGCGACGATCAGCCATATCCATGCCCAGCCACCGCAGGCCCAGAAGGTCAGCAGCGTCAATACGGCGTGCAGTGCGTGGTTGGGTCCGGTGACCACAACGCTGGTCTGCATGGGCAACGGCTGCGGTGCGGGCGGTGCCATGGGCTGTGGCGGGGCGGCGCGATGGTGTGCCGTCCACCCGCTCCCGTCGAAGTAACGCTGTCCAGGTGCACCGCTCGGGTTGGGATACCAACCGGCAGGCGGAAGGAAACTCATGTCCGCCCCTCCTGTCACCGCAGTTTGCCTTCAGCCATCTGAATCGACTACTGCAACGCTAGCGGGATCGACCGACGAGTGAACGCCAAGCCCTCTTGCAGCTTTGGCCGCTGCGCGGGCTGGGCGGATGACCTCGGTGGAAGTTGCAGCCCTGTAGTCGTCAGTCGGCGCTATGAGGCCGCCCGGCGGAGCAAGCAGCGATGCTCACCACCGCGCAGTCACATTGTCAGCTAGCTGCTGGGCAATCCTGACCGCCGACTCAGCGGGGTCAGCGCTGCACGTGTTGACGTCGATGATGATGTTGTTTCTGTGCGCCATTGCGCGTCCGCAGCCCCACCCGGCGGCACGGGCGTTCTGTTGAGTCGCGGTGACACTCAGCGTGCCGTCAGCATTGGAGATCTGTCCGACGGTCCACTGCGACTCGCTCTGCGTGTGGGTGTACTGGCGGCATGCCGGCCACCGCTCGGCGGAGGCGTCGAAGAAGGCACCGGCTTCTTCGATGGTGGGGAACATCACCACCGCTTGCTTGAGATAGTGCGTGAAGTTATCGCCGTTGTTCAGGCTCTGATCGCGTTCGGCCCAGTAGTCGCTGCCGGCATAGACCGGTGCCTCCGCCGCGCCGTCGATGGCCAGGCACTCCTGCGGCGCCATGGTGGCGCTGTTGTCAGACATCGCGGTCTGCTGATTCGTGACCGCCATCCCGGCCGTCCCCATAGCGACGTTTACCTGTTCGGGGTTGAGCAGCAACCCGGCCAGCTCGCGCTCAACAAGAGGGCGCGGAATCATTGACCGGGTGGTGGTGGGCGACTCGGCGTTGCCAATCGTGCTGGCGCACCCGACGATCGAAAAGCAGATGATTGCAACCGCAAGTGCGGCCGTTGGCTGGCGCATGTGTTCCTCCCAATGCCAGTTGTGCCCAACCTGGTCAGCCTGGCGCGACCTCCCTCGTCGCACGGCTCATGAAGAAATGGTGCAGTAATTGCGCCGACGCATATGTGAGGTGACTGGTGTTTCCTGATAACGAAGAACGGCCCTTTTTGATAACGATCAACGGCGACACAACGCGCTGACGGTCCTGCGAGTGGTTCCGGTCCGCTGCCTAAAGGGCTCGATCACGTCGGCACTGACTGTCGTGCCGATCTAGCCGAGCACGAGCACGCCGCTGAAGACGAACGACGCCATGGAAAACAGCTCCCCGTCTGTGGTGACCACGCTCAGGATCGGACCGCGACGTTGCAGCCGCGCTGCAGCGCGCGATTGCAGTCCTCGTCGCAGAGCGCGTCGGCGTCGGCTGATGCAGCTCCTGGCGCCGCCAGCCTGAGTCGGCAACACGCCGGGCGGGGTGATCGGGTTGAGGGTCGGAGCGCGGAATGATGGGCGGCTTATGAGCTCGCCTATGGCAAGTTGTTCAGGGTAGGTCTTGGAGAGCGCGCAGACGCCCAGCTCGGCGAGGCCGAAGTTGCCCGCCGAACAAGACGTTCCGTGTGTTCGGCCCGATGACCGCTTGCCGGCGAAGCACTTGGCCCGGCTCGTTGCCGAGTTGGTCGACGAGCATTTGGATCTTGTGCGCATTCGGGATGCGGATGACGAGGCGCGCGGGGGGCCGCCCTACGATCCGCGGCTGATGGCGCTCCTGTTGTACGCCTACACCACCGGGGTGTGCTCGTCGCGGATGATCGAACGCAAATGCGTCGACGATGCCGCCTTTCGGTGGCTGACCGCCGGCGCGTCCCCGGGCTATCGAGCGATCGCCGATTTCCGCGAGCAGCACCTGTCTGCGCTCGGATACCTGTTCGTGCACGCGTTGGCGTTGCGCCGGCCCGCGGGTGTGGTCTGCCTGGGCCGGGTCGCTCTCGACAGGACGAGGGTCGCGAAGGACAGAGCTCTCGTGGAGGAGGTCTCGGCCCTCCTGACCGGCGCCGAACGGGTCGACGAAGCCGAGGACGCGGCGTTCGGGACAAATCGTCGTGTCGGCCAGCAGCCGCAGCGACTGCGGAGACGAGATATTGGGCTGGCCAGGATCTTCGAGACCAAGGCGTCCCTGGAAGCCGAGATCGGGCTGGGCCGGGAGTTGGGCGCCCGGGCCGACGTCCGCGGCGACACGGATGAGGCCAGTGGCACGGCGGGGCACACTACCGCGAGACCGAAGGGGCGGCGGGCGGTGGTCGGCGCGCTGTTGCTGGCGGTGGCGTTCGCGGGCGGATTCGCCGTCGCGATGCACAAGACGCTCACGCTCTCCGTCGACGGCTCACCGATGACGGTCTCGACGATGAAGTCGCGGGTGATCGACGTGGTGCGGGAAAACGGCTTCGCCGTCGACAACCACGACGAGCTGTATCCGGCCGCCGATCAACCGGTCCATCAGTCGGACACCATCGTGCTGAAACGCGGCCGGCCGTTGCAGGTGTCGGTGGACGGCGGGCAGAGCAAGCAGGCGTGGACGACGGCCTTGACGGTCGACGAGGCCCTCAAGCAGCTGTCGATACGCGACGCCGCCCCCGCCGCGGCATCTCGTTTCAGCCGAGTGCCATTGGCCGGCATGGTGTTGTCGCTGGTCAGCGCGAAGAAGGTGCATATCGTCGACGGCGGTGTGGCCAGCGACCGGCGGCTGGCGGCGCCGAATGTGAGGCTCTTCTTAGCGGCGGCCGGTGCGCCGCTCGAGCAAGGCGACAAAGTGTTCCCGCCGGCGTCGACGTCGGTCACCGAGGGCATGAAGATCGTGGTCACCCGTGTCCGGACGTTGACCGTCACCGCGCGGATCACGCTGCTGCCCCGGGCGTATCACGTCCAGGATCCGACGATGAACATGAGCCGCCACGTTGTGGAGAACCTGGGCACCACTGGAACCCAGGTTGTCACCTTCGCGGTGTCGACCGTCAACGGTGTCGAAACCGGGCGGTCGCCGGTGAAGAACGAGATCGTGGCACCCGCCCTGCCCTCGGTGCTGCGGGTCGGTGCCAAGCCGGGCACCCAAGTGCCGCCTGTGCGCAACGGCGCGACCTGGGACGCGCTGAGCGCCTGCGAGGCCGGCGGCAATTGGGCGATCAACACCGGCAACGGTTTCTATGGGGGCGTGCAGTTCAACCAGAGCACGTGGGCGCGGCACGGTGGACTGCGTTACGCGCCGCGAGCAGACCTGGCCACCCGGGAAGAGCAGATCGCAATCGCCGAGGTGACTCGGGCAGTTCAGGGCTGGGGCGCCTGGCCGGTATGCAGCGTCAGAGCGGGGGTGCGCTGACCATTCGCGTGCTCGGCGGTGATCGACAGTCGTTGGGTCGAATATCGCCAAGTCGGCTCCAACGGACTCGTGGACTAGGCAGTCGCGAGACCAGCGGTCCGCCACTTCCCCGCCATCCGCAGAAACCACGGATTCCCCGCCGCCACATCGACTTTCGGATCCGGTGCCTCGCCTCGATGTAACTGGATGCTCGACGACTCCATGGGCGAGGACATCGAAATAGCGAGCTGTGGTGGCGTGACCCCTTTCTGCGGTTCGGACACACCTCGCTCGTCGCGGCCCGAATCCTGTTGCAGTCACGGGCAGTCTGCGCCGGCTGCGATAAGAACATCGGCCTTCGCGGGCTCGCTGCCCGGGACCGCATTCACATCCACACCGTGGACCCGCCGACCGCGCCTGGCCTGAGCTTCAACGATCTTGGCCGTTCATCGCGCAGATCCGCCAGGATTAAGGTAGGCGACCCTCGCTGATGAAGGCGCTGGACGCCAAGGGACTCTGAAGGGCGGGCGTTGTCACCGCCCGTGAGTAGCGTCCGCGACATGAGTAACGAACGACGAGCGCGCAGGGCCAAACAGCTCCGACATGACGAGCTGCGGGCGAAGACGCGCAACGGGGAAGGTTCTGCAGACACGACACTCAGGGACGCGATACGCGGTGCGCTGGCGGGTGGGCATCCACTCAGCCTGCTCAGCTTGGCCAGCATGGTGATCCACGTGGCGAAACCTGAACCGCTGATATCGCTGAAGTCCGGCCGATGCGATACGAGTCATCTGGATCGGGTCCTGACCGGCTTGATCGGTGTCCGGAATCGGGAGACGACAGCGCTACTGGCCGTCATCGCCGAACTTCTCGTCGACGATCCAGCGCCACAGCTCACGTGCCGACGCGAGCTTGCCGAACGAGACGAGCATCTGCCGCGCTGGATCACCGCGTCTACCGCGGGTCGACGTCTACCGCGCGGTGCGCAGAACCCATGTGTTCGGTGATGTCGACGAACTCGTGATCGGTATGCGACTCGACGGTGGGCACGAGCTGACCGTCGCCATCCAGATCGACCACAACATGTTGTCGAGCGTCGCCGATGCAGGCGCTGTGCCGGACCCGATCGACGAGGCCCTTGCGCGGGTGGCCGAAACGAGCAGCGATACCGATGTTTTCGAGATGAGGCTGGCCGATGCGCGGGTGTGGATCGAGGATGCGCTGGACAAGCCGGCACTCGCACCTGAGACCGATACCTGGCCGCTGTACCGGGCACTGGTTCAGTGGCTGGTAGGTCGGCTACCCGAAGGTGGTGAACACCGGTCACCGGCCGGGGAGTGGGAGTCGAACGAGGAGCTGTGCGACAGGTTCTTCGGGACGAGTTCCGCAGCGCCGTTCACCGACTCCAGCCATCGGGAGCTGCTACTGGAGCTCTTCGAGACCGGTACGGGTAACCCGTTGCGTTGGAGCGCGGCTCGTGTCGAACAGGCGATCGGCGGCACGCCCTACAGCGAGGACCGCATTCCGTTGGAGGTCGCGCTAGACGCTCCCGACCTGCTACGGGCGTTCATCCCATACGCTCACGCGCAGAGCGGGATTCGGGACGAACTGACGTCACGAACGCTCGCAATGGTCGACGCGCTGAGGTCGAGCTACAAGCGGGAGGTTCTGAGGCAAGCCAAGTATTGGGGTCTCGACGACGCGGTCTAGCGATCCGTGAATTCGATGTCGCGATGAGTATCGCCATCGACCGACCGCCGTTGCGATCCGCACCCCGAGATCTTCCAGCTCGTCGAGAACTAAACCGGCACCCCAGATCTGGTTTCGTCGGCGATCAGTCAATGCGCGGAGCACGCCGAGATCGCGAAGCCGGCCGATGGCATCGAACCCGCTGCTGCGCGGTGCATAGATCAGCTCAACGGCATCGTCTGAAGACAGAATAGGTACGCCAGGCAACAGCGCAAGGATCTTGGCGGCAGCGCTGCCGCGTCGCACTGGTCCGGTCAATTCCCGCCACTGGCTGGGGATTTCGTGAAGGCGTTGCCCGGCGATGCGCGATTCGGCCGCAGATGATGACGGCCACATCCCGGCGCGGATTGGGCGGCCGAAACTTGTCGTACCCGTCTGCAATGATGACGTTATGTCCTTGACCGCATGCTCCGATGCTGTGGCAGTGCGTCCTGACCAGCGTCTTGACGGGTTGTTCGAGGAGTTGGCTGAGTTGGCCGGTCAGCGCAACGCGATTGATGGGCGCATCGTGGAGATTGTCGCCGAGGTGGATCGCGACGAGTTGTGGGGCGCTACGGGCGCGCGGTCGGTGGCGGCGTTGGTGGCCTGGAAGATGGGCTCGTCATCGGGAAACGCCCACACGATCGCCACCGTGGCGAGCCGGCTGGAGGAGTTTCCCCGCTGTGCGCAGGGTATGCGGGAGGGCCGGCTGTCGCTGGATCAGGTCGGTGTCATTGCGGCGCGGGCGGGCGAGGGATCCGATGAGCACTACGCGGAGCTGGCGCGCTGCGCGACGGTCAACCAACTGCGCACCGCGGTCAAGCTGGAACCGCGACCCGAACCCGATCCTCGGCCCGAACCGCAGTCCTCGATCACCAAGACCTCCGACGAGGAGTTCACCTGTTGGCGGATCAAACTCCCGCACCTGGACGCGGCGAAGTTCGATGCGGCACTGGCGTCTCATCGTGATGCGCTGATCGCCGAGTGGAAACTCGATCGCGAGGACCGTGGGCGGGCATCAGATATCGCGCCGCCGTTGCCGGGCACTGTCGAGGCGTTCATGCGCCTGGTCGAGGCCGGGTGGGACGCCGAGGTGGCCCGCCGGCCGCACGGGCATCACACCACTGTGGTGGTGCACGTCGACGTTGAGCAGCGCGTCGCGGCGCTGCATCTGGGTCCGCTGCTCTCGGAGGCCGAACGCCAATACCTGACCTGTGATGCCACCTGTGAAGTCTGGTTCGAACGTGACGGCCAGGTCATCGGCGCCGGCCGAGCGACCCGCCAGATCAACCGGCGGCTTCGCCGCGCGCTGGAGCACCGCCATCCCACGTGTGCGGTTCCGGGTTGTGGTGCCACCCGCGGTTTGCACGCACACCATATTCGGCACTGGGAGGACGGCGGTCCCACCGAGTTGTTCAACCTGGTGCTGGTATGCCCTTATCACCACCGGCTGCACCATCGAGGCGTCATCACCATCACCGGACCCGGCAGACGATCTCACCGTCACCGACAGCTCCGGCCAACCACTCAGTGCGGGATCGCTAGCGCGCCCGCCGAACCTTTCCCCGCCCGCGGTGGCACCGTGCCCCGGGCCCACCGGCGAGCGCGCCGACTGGTGGTGGTACGAACCCTTCCAGCCGCAGCCACCACCAACCAACAACTAGGTCGTTACCCGGGGCCGGTAATTTCCAGCACCGTATCGAAGCCCAAACAGGTTGGGGCATAGAGAAATTCGTTCGCCATACGCGCAGTTTAGCGCATCGTGAAAATCGAAGCTGACAACCAGAGCCGCACCGCCGCTGACGCGCTATCCAGGGCTCTCATCGAGGTCCGCGCTGACCTGCGCAGCAACGACTGAGCATGACTGCACGGCGCGACGAGAACGCGCTCAGTCATGGCACGACGAAATGCTTAGTCCGCCACGCAAGCCGCCGCCACCGACTGAGACGATGTCGAGATTCGCCGCACCGCGTCTTCGTCCTATCCTTCTGCCGCCACCAATGACCCCAGCTTCACGTCGGGGTTGTCCCGTTGGAAGCCCTCCAGCCGCCACCGGGTGGAGAACAGCACCAGCATGACTCCGTCGGTGCGGGTCAGGACTTCGGCTGACACCTGCTTGTCCATGAACTCGGCGTCCGCGGGGTCCACGATCCGCGCGATTTGGTATGGCAGCGGCTCCAGCGAGATCGGTGCACTGAGTTCGGTGGCCATCCGGTGGACGGCCACCTCGAACTGCATCGGGCCGACCGCGGCGAGCACCGGCGCTTGATCGCCGCGACGGTCTGAGCGCAACACCTGAACAACGCCCTCCTGCTCGAGCTGCTCGATCCCGCGGCGGAACTGCTTGTGCTTACTCGGATCGGCGCCGCGGCCCACCGCGAAATGCTCGGGGGAGAAGCTCGGTATCGGCGGATACTCTACGGGGACATCGCGATACAGCGTGTCACCCGGGCGCAGAGCAGCGGCGTTGGCCAGCCCGATCACGTCACCCGGCCACGCGGTGTCCAGGGTGGCCCGTTGCTGGCCGAACACCGACTGCGCGTACTTGGTGACGAACGGCTTGCCGTTGGCGGCATGGATGAGGACGTCGCCGCGTTCGAACGTGCCCGAGCACACCCGCGCGTAGGCGATGCGATCGCGGTGGGCGGAGTCCATACCGGCCTGCACCTTGAAAACGAAGGCGCTGAACGGTGATTCGGTGGCGCGCCGGGTCCCGTCGACGTCGAGTGCTCCGCTGGGCGGCGGTGCGATGTCGACGAGCACATCGAGGAGCTGATTGACGCCGAAGTTCAACGCCGCCGAGGTGAACAGGACCGGGGTGGCCGCGCCGCTGAGGAACTGCTCACGGTCGTAGTCGGAGCCGTCCGCGGACAGCAGTTCGGACTCCTCGACGGCGTGGTCCCAGTCGTCGCCGGCGGCATTGTGCGCGTCGCCCGCCGCGATGTGCTCTTCGGGGGCCGCGGTGGCGCCGCCCGCGGTGCGGGTGAACCGGATGAAGCTTCCGGTCCGGCGGTCGAGCACCCCTTTGAAGTCTCCGGCGATGCCGACCGGCCAAGTCAAAGGAGTGGGGCGCAGCCCGATTCGCGCCTGGATCTCGTCCATCAGTTCCAGGGCGTGGCGGCCCGGCCGGTCCCACTTGTTGATCACCGTGATGATCGGGATCCGACGGTGCCTGCATACCTGAAACAGCTTCAGTGTCTGCGGCTCAAGGCCTTTCGCGGCGTCGATGAGCATCACCGCGGAGTCGACGGCCGTCAGCACCCGGTAGGTGTCTTCGGAGAAGTCGGCGTGACCGGGGGTGTCGAGCAGGTTGATGACGCAGGTGCGGTACCGGAACTGCAACGCCGTCGATGTGATCGAGATGCCCCTGGCCTTCTCCATCTCCATCCAGTCCGAGACCGTCGCGCGACGGCCCGCCTTGCCGTGGACCGCGCCGGCTTCGGTGATGGCCCGGGCGTGCAGCGCCAATGCCTCGGTCAACGTGGACTTGCCCGCATCGGGATGGCTGATCACGGCGAAGGTTCTGCGGCGGCCCGCCTCGACGGAGATACGGCCAGGTGGCGCGACGTCGGCCGTCGGCGGAACAGCCAGGGCATTGTCGGTCATAACGCCAGCGATGGTATTGGCCCCCGAGGGCAAACCGGTAATCGGACGCCGGGCAGCGACAGCTCGCGGCGGCTCACGCCATGGAGAACAGCTCTTGCATCACGATCACGCTCGCGACACGCTGCAGACCGCCTTCCACCGCGATGCGTTGATCGTCGGGGCATTCGAGCAGCTGATCGAGCGTCGCGGAGACTTTCTTCATGTCGTAGATCGGCTGGTCCTTGGCGGCCTGCGACGCGAACGTATCGCGGTAGAACTCGAGCATCGGGTCGTTGGTGTTGCGGGTCGGAGGTGTGGTGAACGGGTGCTTCTGGCGGTCATACACCTCGGGGATCAACACATCCTTGGCGGCTTCGCGCAGCACATGCTTTTCCCGGATCCCTTTGACTTTCATGTGCACCGGCACGCGAGCCGCGACTTCGGCGACATGGTGGTCCAGGAACGGCACCCGCCCTTCGATGGAGTGCGCCATCTCCATCCGATCGGCCAGATAGTTCAGAATGAAATTCGGCAGCACCGTCTTGGCATTGACATAGAGCATCTGATTCAGCCGGTCGCGGCCGGCGACGCGTTGCGCGAGCGGCAACCGGTCCAGCGCGGACACCAGCGGCTGAAACTCGCGAACGGACGCCGGGAGATCGTCGCGGAACAACGGGGCCACGCTGTTGGTCTGGGCCGCAGCCATATTGAGCGTCGCGGGCAGCCAGCCCAGCCGGCGCTGCACTGCCTGCATCTCCGGGCTGTCGACCTGCTCGGGCATCATCAACGCCCGAGTCGCCGGCGTTGGCGCCGAGCATCTCACCGAGCAGCGCCGCCTTCTCACCGGCGCTCAACGTCGGGTTGTCATTCAGCGCGTCGACCCGGAAGTACGGATAGCCGCCCAGCATTTCGTCGGCGCCTTCACCGGTGAACACCACCTTGATACCCGCGGCTCTCACGGCCCGGCTCAGGAGATACTTGGCCACGCCGTGGCCGTTGAACATCTGCGTTTCGGCATGCCAGATCGCATCCTTGAATGCGTCGGCGATCTCCCGCCCGGTGATCGGAATCGGGTGATACGTCGCGCCGACGTGCTTGGCCTGAGCTTCAGCGATGCTGGCTTCGTCATAGAGCGGGTTCTCAAACGTCAGCGTGAACGCGCGGATCGGCCGGTCCATCTCCTGCTGCGCGAGCCCCAGGACCGCGCACGAGTCGATGCCACCACTGAGATACGAAGCGACCTCGACGTCGGCGACCAGTCTCTGCCGCACGGCGTCGCGCAGAGCCTCGCGGAATTCGTCGACGATCTCGGCCTCGCTTCGCGCGTCCGTCCGCATCTGCTCAGCGGTCGGGATCTCCCAATCCCAATACGGATAGATGCGAACATCGCCATCTCTGGCGATCGCATAGCAACCCGGCGGCACGGTACTGATCCCGGCGAACTCGGTTTTCTCGTGAGATCTGCCCATACCTCCGGTAGCGCCCTCGAGGTCCCACGCCGCCGGCACACCCAGCGCCAACAGTGCTTTGATCTCCGACGCGAAGAACACGTCGCCGTTCACCACTGCGTAGTAGAGGGGCTTGACCCCGAAGCGATCGCGTATCGCAAACATCGCCCGTTGGCGTTCGTCGGCAATGACCACCGCGAACTCACCCCGCAGGAGCGTCGCGGCCTGCATGCCGCGCTCCCGATAGAGGTGCAGCGCGATTTCGCTGTCGCTCTCGGTGGAGAAGCGATAGCCCTTCGCTCGCAGACCCTCGCGAAGCTCGCGGTATCCGTAGAACTCGCCGTTCACCACCACGTGTACCGCGCCATCGGGGCTGGTCATGGGCTGACTGCCGTTCCTCAAACCGATGATCGACAACCGCGTGTGTCCGAGCGTCCACTGCCCATCACGCGACGTCCAGGTGCCGGTGCCGTCCGGCCCGCGATGCTCCAAGAGCTTGAGCGCCAAATCGCACCGATCACTGGCAAGGCCGTGACGCGTCATCGCGGCGAAAATTCCACACATCGTTGTGTCCTCCGACCTCACCCGCACTGGCAAGTCTGGTTTTCAAGCTAACACCGGGGTTTTATTCGCCATTCCACCTCGGCGGTCTGACCTCGGCGAGAGTCCGTCGATCGCAGGACGCAGAGATCCTCGGATGCTCACCCAACGGGGCGCGACGCGTAATTGACGAACGTGTGCTGTTATCCGATTCGCCAGGATTGGTGGGCGCTTATCGTTAGCTAATGGACATTCGGGTGCTCGGACCGCTCGAAGCGTTTGCCGACGGCACGGATGTCACGCCAACCAGCCCGAACCAGCGCACGGTCCTCGCGGTCCTGGCCGCCCATCCAGACCGGCATGTCCGCGCGGACACGCTGATTGACGCACTGTGGGGTTCGGACCCGCCGCCCAGCGCCGAGCGCACCCTGCGCAGCTACGTCTCCCGGCTCCGGGCGGTTGTGGGCAACTGTATCGTCGCGGGCCGCGGCGGGTTCTGTCTGTGCACCGACGACGTCCGACTCGATTCCATCGAGTTCGAGCGACTTGTGGCCTCGGCCAAACTGCTTGCACCCCCGGCAGCGGCCGATGCCCTACGGTCTGCTCTAGCACTGTGGCACGGGCAGGCTTTCGGGGAACTCGCCGACCTCGACGCCGTGTGCGCCCAGGCCCGTGCCGCGGAACAACTCAGGATCGGTGCACGAGAACAACTCGCCGACGCGTTGCTGAGATCGGGCGAGTTCGCCGCCGCCGTTGCGGAGGCCGAGGCGTTGCTGGCCGAGCTTCCGCTCGACGAATTCGCCTGGGAAATCCTGATCCGCGCGTTGAGCGGCGGCGGCCGAACCGCCGAAGCGCTCGACGCCTATCGACGGGCCTACGACTCGCTGTCCGGCGTCGGGCTCGAACCGTCCGAACGGCTAGGGCAAGCCCAGCGCGATGCCTTCGATGCACCCGCCGCGGCACCGCAGCGACCGATCGTCCCGCCGCCCGGTGACGGCCTGCTGGGCCGTGACGACGACCTGGCGGCGTTGGCGGGGATCGTCGACCGCCGGCAGCTGGTCACGATCGTCGGGCCCGGCGGTGTCGGTAAGACCACGCTGGCCCGCGAGGTCACCCGGCGCCGGGCGGCAGCCCATAGCGGCGGGGTGCGGGTGATCGAGCTGGCCGCGGTGACGGATGCGTCCGCGGTGGCCGACGTCGTGGTGACCGCACTCGGTCTGACCAGTGACGGTGGCGCTCCGCTCACCGCGTTGCGGCGCGCGGGGTTCATGGATCTTGTTGTCCTGCTGGATAATTGCGAGCACGTGTTGGATGCCGTGTGCGACGTGCTGCACGCCATGCTTCCGACTGAGCCGTCGGCGTTGCGCGTGGTCGCGACCAGCAGGGAGCTGCTGGGAATGCCGGGCGAACACGCCTGGCCGCTTGCGCCGCTGGACTGCTCGGGGCCAGACTCTCCGGCCCAGCGATTCTTTGCCCGCCAAGCAGACGCGGCCCGGCCCGGGATGGTGACCGCGGCCGATGCGGCGGCGATCACTGCGATTGTGCGGCGGCTCGACGGGCTGCCGTTGGCCATCGAGTTGGCCGCCGCGCAGGTCGCCGCGCTGGGCGTCGCGGATCTGGCCGAGCAGATCGACGCTTCACTCGGGACGCGTCTGGGCGGTTTGGCCCGCCGGGGTGGCGAGCCGCGCCACCGCACGCTGCGCGCGGCGATCGAATGGTCCGAACGCCTGCTACCGGACGACGCGCGTGAAGCGCTCGCCCAGTGGGCGGTGTTCGCAGGTGCCGTCCGCCGCAGCGACGCGCTTGCGGTGCTCCAGGTGGCACCCGACGTGATCGACGAGCTGGCCCGACGATCGTTGCTCAGCGTTGAGATACATTCCGGCCGAACGTATTACGGGATGTTGCAGACCGTGCGCTCGGCGGTCGGTTCGCCGTCGGAAACCACCGAACGCCGGCATTTGGAGCACTTCGCCGCCGCGGCCGCGGAGGCGGCGACCGCGCTGCAGACACCTGAGGAACCCGAGGCGCATCGCCGGATCGTTGAACTCATCGACGAGCTTCGGTTGGCCCATAGCCGTGCCCGCAGCATCGACGTCGAAATCGCGGTGCAAATGTCGATGGCGTTGCACTGGTTCGCGGTGTCGCGGCTGAACACCGATGTGTTGGGCTGGGCCGCCAAGCTCGAGCCGCTGGTGCGGCACCGGCCGGAACTGCGCGCCGCGGTGGATTCGTCGATCGCCTACTTGCACGTCATAGCCGAGCAGCTCGGCTCGGCCCAGCAGCTGGCCCGCCACGCGCTCGCCGACGCCGCCGACGACCAAACCCGTTGTCGCGCATTGGAAGCCCTCGCCGACTGCGCACTGTTCCAGGGCGACCTCGAGGCTGCCGGCAGCTGGTCGACCGAGCTGGTGACGGTGGCCCGCCGCGCGCGTGAGAAGTACTACGAAGCGGTCGGCCGCTACGTGGTGGTCATGTCTTTGGCCTACGGCGGCCAGCACGATGCGGCCCGCCGCCATCGCGCCGAACTGGACCGCCGCTTCGCCAGGGGGGCGGTGAGTCCCACCCTGCAGAGCTGGATGGCCTACCTCCAAGGGGAAACGCTGCTCGACGCCGATCCGGCCACCGCGTCGGCGGCGTTCAGCCGGGCGATCGAGCTCGCCGACGCGGCGGGCAGCACGTACGTCGGAGGTGTCGCGCGGGTTTCAGCGATAACGCTGCGGTCACGCACCGCCGCGACCCATGACGTGCTGCCGCTGTACGTTGACGTGATCGAGCGATTTCTGGATGCCGGATCGTGGTCGTATCTGCTGACCACGATGCGCAATCTGGTGCCAACCCTGACCGAGCTGGGGGAGTACGTCGTGGCGGTGCAGGCCCTTGGCGCCGTGACTCGGCCGGAGCAGACCCCGACCTACGGCCTCGAGCGCAAGCGACTTTCGGCGGCCGAGGAAACGCTGCGGGCCAAGCTGGGTGACGCGGATTTCGCGCACCACCGCGCCGTCGGCAGCGCCCGTGATTTGGCCGCGTCGGGCCGTGCCGCAGTCACCGCGATCCGGGGCCTACTGGGCGAAGCTGTGCGCCCCGTCGGACCGGATGCTGTTGCGGCCGATGTTTAATGGTTGTTCGTCACGCAGGCACACTTGCGGGTTGAGGTCGCACTAGCAGGTTCGTGAAGCGCTCGTAGCTGAAGATGGCCATCACGTAGAAGGCGATGTCGGCGACGATGCTGCCCAGGACAAAGCCGACCGCCGTGCTCCCCACGACCAACGGGCCAAGGTAGAGCGCGATTGGTCTGATGCTGATGCTGTCGATCACCTCGGCCGGTCCGAACTCGACGGCGATGCTGCGGGCGGTAAGACCGTTGGCGACGAGCACCCGCATCGGCCAGCTTCGGCCTGGCTGCGCGCGGTACGACCAGCGCACCCCGTTGAAGTACGCGGCAGCGTAGTAGCCTGCCGATGCGCCGATGGTGGCCGCGATCACGGCGGCGGCATACGAGTCCGTCAGGGCATAGGTGGCCGCGGCGGCACCCGCCTGGCCCACCCATCCGGCGATCTCATTGGGTGCATATCGCCGCAGCCACTCGAAGAGCTTGTGGCGGATTCGACGTTGAGTCCCTGTGCTCATGGGCTTTCTCCCGTCCTGATGACTGCACTCAGGATCGGACCGCGACGTTGCAGCCGCGCTGCAGCGCGATTGCAGTCCCCGTCGCAGACGGAGAAAACTGCCCCGGCGTACCCCAGGCGGAAGCTCAACTACGGTCGCGGCTGGTCTGCGTCTGAGTGGCGAGCCGCTTCGTTAGCCAACTGCATGCGGGAGGTCACGTTCAGTTTGGCGAAGACGTGCGTGAGGTGGGATTGCACCGTCCGCGGTGAGACGAAAAGCCGGGCGGCAATGTCCTTGTTGCCCAATCCCTCACTGACCAACCGCACCACGTCACGCTCGGCGGGCGTGAGCGCGCCCCAGCCGGTTGCCGCGCGTTTGCGTTCACCGCGACCGCGCCGCGTATAGGCGATCGCCTCCTCGACCGATAGGGCGGCGCCCTCGGCCCACGCGGATTCAAAGTCCCCCTCGCCCAACGCATCTCGCAGCGCCGCGACGGCGGCTTGACAGCCCGCGTCCCAGACCTTGAACCGGACCGCGCCCCGGCGTTCCCGGTCGGCGTGTGCTGCGCCGAAGAGCCGGGTGGCTTCGCGGTGACTGCCGGCGTCGCCGGCCAGACCGGCGAGGCACTCGAGGATGTCGGGGATGAGCACATAAGCCTCAACTTCGGCGGCACACGCGAGCGCGTCGTGGGCGTCGCGTTCGCCTTGGCCTGGCTCCCCTTGCGCGACTGCCACCTGGGCGCGCGCCGACAGCGCCGCCATCAGGTAATAGCCGGTTGCGCCAGTGACCGACTCGTCGGCAAAGCGGCGGGCCGCGACCAGGTCCCCGCCCGCCAGCGCGGCCAGCGCACTGAGGACGCGCCAAATTGCCGTCGTCTGGGACAGGGCACTCAGCTGCGGCCAGGCCTCACACGCGTCCTTCGCCGTCGCAGCATCGCCGGCAGCCAGCGCCGCGCCGGCCAACGCCCCGTAGCCCACGGCCGCGTAGATCCCACCCGGCTCGGCGGCGGCCTCGAGGGCCGCGTCGGCGGCGGCCCGGGCCGCACCAGTGTCACCCTGCCACGCCAGCACAACCCCCAGGTACGCGAGGCTATCCACCTCAACGAGCACATCGTGAGCTGCCTGGGCCTCGGCCACCAGCTCGCCGAATTGTGCGGCGGCACCGGCTAGATCGCCCTGGAATAGCTGTGCCGCTCCGAGGCAGAAGCGGCACAGACGCGAGCCGAACCGGTCACCGATGGAGTCGGCGAGGTCGCGTCCTTCTTCGCCGACCCCGCGCACAGCCATCGGATTACCCGCATTGGCTGCCCAGAGCGCCTGGTACGCGAGCAGCTGGCTGAGCCGCCACCGATCGTCCAACGCCCGGGCGACGCCGATCGCCTCGGCGAAGTACGTCTCGGCCAGCTCGGCGGTGACGACGGCGGCGATAAGGCCGCAGGCGGTCAGCGCCCGCGCCAATAGCGCCGGGTCATCGACCTCACGCGCGATCGCCAGGGCCTGCTGAGCCTGAGACAGGCTGTCGGCGTCGCCCACCCAGATGGCGAGCATGGCCCTGTCGGCCAGCGTGCGCGCACGCACGGCGGGCGTCACTCCGGGGTGCTGCGCGTCGAGGTCGGTCAGGGTGGCGTCGAACCAGGCCAACCCTTCCCGGATGCGTCCCCGCGACAGCCACAGCGGCTGCAGCGAGCACGCCAGCGCCAACGCCAGCTCGATGTCAGAGTTTTCGCGGCTCCACTCGAACGCCGCGCGCAGGTTGTCGATCTCGGTTTCGGCCTGTTCGATGCGCCGCTCATAGTCATGGCCCGCCGGCGCGTCAAGCACGGCGGCCATCGCCGTGTAGTAATCACGGTGACATGAGTGCACGGCGTCAGCCTCGCCGGACTCGCCGAGTTTTTCTTGCGCGTATTGGCGCACCGTCTCCAACAGGCGGTAGCGGGTGCGCGCCGTGCTGTCGTCGGCCACCACCAGCGACTTGTCTACCAGCAAGGTGAGCTGATCGAGCACTTGGTAGCGCTCCACTTCGTCATCGCCGGCGACCGCCTCGGCAGCGTCGAGGTCGAAGCCACCCACAAACACCGCCAGCCGCCGGAACAAGACCCGCTCTGGCTGGGTCAACAGGGCATGTGACCAATCCACCGAGGCGCGCAACGTCTGCTGGCGCCGCACCGCCGTGCGCGCCCCACCGGTCAACAGACGGAACCGATCATGCAGGCTGTCAACGATCTCGGCCAGGGATAAGGCGCGCACCCGCGCGGCCGCGAGCTCGATGGCCAGTGGTATGCCGTCGAGGCGCCGGCAGATCTCGGTGATGCGGGCGGCGTTGTCGTCGGTGACACGGAAGGCGGGTCGGGCTCGCCGGGCACGGTCGGTGAACAACTCGATGGCTTCGTCGGCCAGCGATAGCGATGGCACCCGCCACGTCGCTTCACCTGTCACACCGAGCGGCTCACGACTCGTCGCGAGCACCGTCAGCCTCGGCGCGACACCGAGGACAGAGACGCACAACGCGGCGCTCGCATCCAGCAGGTGCTCGCAATTGTCCAGCACGAGCAGCATGTGCCGGTCACGAACGAACCCCAGCAGCGTATCCATCGTCGGGCGGCCCGGCTGGTCGGGCAGTCCCAGCGCGCGGGCCACCGTAACCGCAACCACGTCAGGATCGGTGATCGGGGCCAGATCGACATACCACGCCCCGTTGCCGAACTCGCGCGCCAGGTCGGTGGCGACGTGCACAGCCAGGCGAGTCTTTCCCACCCCTCCCGCGCCGGCAAGGGTGACCAGCCGGTTGACGTCCACCAGTCGAGCTATCTCGTTCATCTCGTCAACGCGCCCGACGAAACTGGTGAGTTGGACCGGAAGGCATTGAACAGCAACCACTTTGGGTTCCCGCAACGGCGGGAATTCGTTGTGCAGATCGGGATGGCACAGCTGCAACACCCGCTCCGGACGCGGAAGATCCCGCAGCGGATGGGTGCCCAGATCGTTCAGCCACGCCCCGTCGGGCAGCAGGTCCGCCACCAGATCGCTGGTGATGCCGGACAACACGGTTTGACCGCCATGCGCCAGTTCGCGCAGCCGGGCCGCGCGGTTGATTGCCGGCCCGATGTAGTTGCCCTCGTCACGCAGCCGCACTTCCCCGGTATGCACCCCGATCCGCAGCCGAATCGGCGCCAACGGCGCCAGCTGCAACGCCAGCGCACACGCCACCGCGTCGCTGGTGCCGGTGAACGCGACTACGAAGCTGTCACCTTCGCCCTGCTCGACCGGGCGCACCCCGTGGTGGGTAGAGACCACTTCGGCCAGCGTGCGGTCCAGATTGGCGAAGGCCGCCGACATCTCCTCCGACGCGGTCTCCCACAACCGAGTCGATCCCTCGACATCAGCGAGCAGCAACGTCACCGTGCCGGTCGGAACAAGCCCACTCACACCATCATCGCTCCAGTCCAACGCCGGCATCTCACTGCGCGGGTGAATTTCGCTCATGCTAGCCACCATCGGTCAGCCGCGGGCTGCAAACATCGGCACAGACGCGCAGATCCCACGCCAACCACGACAACATCTACGCGCATTGGCCGATGATGTAGGCGGCTCGAGATCGGACGCTTGACTTAATCGCCCACGAGGAGACCGCAATGGTTGAGATAAGCACACCCGCTGACGTTGCCGAGCTTCCGCCGCCGCCGAGGAATCCGCTGACGTTGCGGCAGCAGATCCACGCTGTCAAGGCGTTTCACATCGGCCAGGAGGTGATGCGCGACGCCGGCGGGTATGTGACCCGTTTGAAGAACGGCCCGACGTGGTTGACGCCGGAGGCGGTGGTCGCGACGTCACCACAGGCGGCCCGCGACATTCTCGGCGGGACCGGCAGTGCCGCCGAGCGGACGCCCGCCCACGACGAGGTGCGTTTCCTGCTCGGTGCGAGCCTTTTCACGCTCAAACACGATCCCTGGCTGCCCCGTCGGCGCGCCCTGCAGCCGGTCTTCACCAAACAAAACGTTCGCGCCTTCGGCGGGCACATGGCTCAGGCCGCCGACATGGTCGCCGCGAGCTGGAGCGACGGCCAACAAGTCGACCTCGACGCCGAGTGCCGCCGACTCACGCTGCGAGCACTCGGCCGCTCGGTACTCGGGATCGATCTCGACGAGCGCGCCGACGCGATCGCCGAACCCTTGAGGACAGCCCTTGGCTATGTCACAGCGCGGGTGACCAGTCCCGTCAGACCACCCCGCTGGCTGCCCACTCCTGCCCGCCAGCGAGCCCGCGCTGCGGCCGCTACATTGCGCCGACTGGCCGCAGAGGTCCTACAGGCCTGCCGCGACGACCCTAGCCGCGACGCCCCTCTGGTGCGGGCGATGATCGCCGCGACCGACCCGGCTACCGGCCGCCCACTGACCGACGACGAGATTCGCGACGAACTCATTGTGTTCATGTCGGCCGGACACGACACCACCGCCACGACCCTGACCTACGCGCTGTGGGCGCTCGGCCACCACCCCGACATGCAGGGCAAGGTCCGTGCCGAAACCGACGCCATCGGTGACCGTGAGCTCACCCCAGACGACGTTCCGCGACTGCGTTACACAGTCCAGGTGCTGCACGAGGCGCTGCGCCTATGCCCGCCGGCCCCCTCGATTCCCCGACTGATCACCCGCGACATCGAGGTCGACGGATATCTCGTGAAGGCAGGCACGTTGTGCACGGTGGGGGTTTACGCGATGCACCGCGACCCTGCCCTGTGGGAAGACCCGTTGGAGTTTGACCCCGATCGGTTCACCCCGGAAAAAGCAGCGGCCCGGGACCGCTGGCAGTACATCCCCTTCAGCGCAGGCCCCCGCACGTGCATCGGCGACCACTTCGCCATGCTCGAGGCCACCCTCGCACTGGCCACCATCATCCGGCGCACTGAAATCCGCTCCCTCAACGACGATTTCCCGCTCGCTCTGCCCTTCACGTTGGCCGCCGCAGGACCCATCCGCGCGCAGGTGAACGCGCGCCGCCCGCGCTTGACGGAAAAATCCGCCCGCTGAGCTAGCACCTGCTGCTCGTGAGACTTTCTTCATGTCGTAGATCGGCCTTAAGACCGGCACCGACAGGCCGGGAGATCGTCGCGCAACTACACCCGAGGCGGCTTCGGCTGCAGCACATCGAAAGCGAGACCGCTGGTCGTTTCGCCCCGGCCGGTACTCCGCGTGTGACCCAGCCACGTGACCACACGCCCGTTGCGCCACCGGCACCGCTGCCAGCGCGTCTCCACGATCGTGCCGGCTCGCTCGACCTCCTCCTCGGCCACGTAGTAGGCCTGCCCGTCATCCAGCCCTTCGCGCATCAGCCGAGTCCGCGGCAGGATCTTGTCCGGCGTGACGCCCTCCCGGCCGTCCAGTAGTCGCGGCATCGCCGCCCGCTGCAACTGGATCTGCCGGTTGTCGTTCGGGACATGCACGGGGATGAACGGAATCCAGTGTTCTGCAACCGATGTCATCAGCACATATTTCAGCGCGGCATCGTTCTCCGGAGCCGGGCCCGCACCATCGGGCACCGCCGCCTGATACTTCGCATGTAGCTCCAGCGCCACCTCGCGGCCCCGCCGCGATGATCCGTCCGGCAACTGAACCGTCGTCTCGATTCCCCACACCATGTTCGACACCTCGTCGCGCACACACGCGACAGCCTCCACCGGAGTGCTCTCCAACGCCGTCGGCGTTGTCGCCGGCACGAACAGCCGGTCGTCATCCGCACCATTGGGCGTCAGCTTGAACATCCGCCAGTTCTGGAACTGCGCAGCCGTGACCGCCGGTTCGATCCAAAACCGTTCTCCGAAAACATTTGTCACCGTCAATCCGCGGATCGACGTCAGCGACCCTACCGGCACATCGATCGGCAGAAGGAACCAGTCGTTCGCGTACACCAGCCCGAACTCGATCAGCAGCAGCTTCGCGATCTCGGTCGTGTCCGGGTTGATGTCGCCGAAGTTGACCGCGCCTTCTTCGAAAGTCCAGTGGCGCGTGTTCGGCATGCCGTCGAATTGCGCGGTTGCCGGGATGAAGCTGGTCACGCTCGGCGGCTGCCCGGCACCACCGCCACCGCCCGCCGCACCGTCAGAAGCTACCGCGTCGAAGCTGAACCAATCCAGCCGTCCGCCATGGTATTCGGGCGCTCCGAGCTCGGCCGGCTCACCCCGGTTCGGCGCCGACAGCCCCATCGAGTACTCGAGGTGTTTCGGGTCCCACGTCGCCACCGCCGAATCCGGCTCGTAGTACTGCTGTCGCGCCCACGCCAGGAACGACTCGCCCAGATCGTCGATCTGCTGCCGCGGCGGGTCGGCGAGCCCGAGCCCGTCTGATGCCGCCCCGCCTCCGGCGAGATGTATCAGCAATTCGCCGCCGTCGATGGCCCGGCCCGCCACCGCCGCCAGCGTCTGCCACGCCGCCGCATGCGCGGTGATCGGGAAGTCCGCCTCGACCTCCGGGTCGGGTGCCGTGAACCGGTATCGCCCAACGAAATCGGTCACCAGGCCCGGGTGCCCGTTGGCGACCAGCAGCCGACGCCACCGCCGCCCCAACGACAGCCGCAGGTCGGCATTGTGCAGACGCCCTCCGAACGTCAACTCCACCGGTCGCGCCTCGGTCACCGCCTCCAACGGCAGATTCGGGTCGTACGGCACGGTCCCGGCCGCCGTGCGCAGTTCGGTCACTGCGTCGGTGTTCCACGCCACCTTCGCCGTCACGGGCGACCCGGCGTCCTGGCCGATGAATTCGCCCATCTGCCACTGGCGCGTGATCAACCACAGCGGATCGCGCACCTCGGCCTTGAGCGCCCTGCTGAAATCCGGTCGGCGTGGCCGGCCCTCCAGCCGGTTCCACATCACCACGGTCGGGATGATGATCCGGTTCGTCAACACGCTGTTGAGGTCGGCGGTGACGACGTACTTGTTCATTGGACGCCCTCCGCCAGCAGCACGTGAAGGTTGTTGTTGAAGGCGAGGTTCAGGCTCGCCGTGATCGGATACGTGGTGACCGACGACAGCACCGCAGGCAGCAGCGGCGCAAGCTTCGACGCGTCGATGTGCGCAGGCTCCACGGTCCGCAGCCGGGCGAAGTCAAGGGTCTCGTGCAAGGTGTCGACGATGTCCTGCCACTGCCACGCGCCGCGATACACCGGCGGCGTGGCCAGCAATACCGCCTGCGGCGCTTCCGAATTCGGCCGGTCGAAGTGAAAAGCCAACCCCGAGGTCGCCGAATCGCTCGGCACCACCTCGACCCATTCGTCGAGCAGCAGCCCGCAGTATCTGAGGGCAGGATTGGTCGGGTCGATCTCGGCGCCGGCGGCGAACGCCGCCGAGTACAGCAGCTTGTCCTCGGTCAGCGTGAACGGCGACCCGTCGGGCAGTGTCTCTGGGAAGCCCAGGCCCAGCCACGCGTCATCCGCGCGGTACGGGAACTGCAGTGCCTCCAGTGCGGGCGGATCCGCCGCCCCCAACGCCTCGCCGAGCAGGGTGGTCAACTCCACGTTGCGCATCCGCTCGCGCACCCGCGCGACGCCGTGCTGCCAGTCGTCGACCGGGAACGGCGTCGCGTCCGGTCCCGTCGTGAGGTGCGTCAGCAGGTCGGCCCTGTTGGTCCAAACGTTGTTCCACTCGGCGAGACGCGGTGCCGCCACGGTGAACTCGGGTAGCAGGATGAACGCCTCCCCGAGCAGTGCCTTGGCAGCCGTCTCCGCCGCCTTCTGCGCCTTGTCGCCGACCGCCGCAGCCGCCTGCGTCAGTGCGGTGGTGGCGTCGGCCACCCGACGCTCGATGTCCGCCGACAGTGCGGCCGCCCGGTCGCGCAGTTCGACCGCCAACGCCAGCACCGAATCGCGCAGGCCGCCGATCTCGAACGGCGTCTGGTCCACGGCCGCGATCGTCGGCAAGAACCCTGTGATGGAAATGAGCGTCGCCCCGACCGATACGGCGTTGTCGTGCAACGCTTCCAGCGCCGTCAGCGCCGCGTCCAGATCGTTCCGCAGGTCGGCGACGGCCGTCTCCAGGTCCGCGATGAGCGGCGGCAGCGGCGCAATGACAGTCGTCGAGACCACTCGGCCCGCCTTGATCAGCAGTGTTATCCGATCCTCGTCGGTGGCTCCCAATGGCAGCGCACCGTACTCGGTCATGACGTCGTCGTACTCGGTCTGCTTCGCCTGCCACCGCGCGATCAGCTCGGCGAGCGCCGACCGCATGGCGGTGAACCGCGCACGCCTGCCCTCCACTGCCGCGGAACCAACAGCGGTCGGTAGCCCGAACGGCAGCACCGGGCGCACGGCCGCGGCGAAGTCCGTGATCCAGTCGTCGATGGTGTCCCGCGCCGCATCGCGTGCAAGCTCGGGATCGATGCCCTCACCGATCGCGGCATCCACGTCCGTCACAAACGCGTCGACCGCAGCCACCGTCGCCTGCAGATCGGCCAGCACCGCGTCGACCTTGTCGGTGCGCACCACACCACCGGTGTCGTCTCGCGTCGTGGCCTCGTTCTGCAGCGCTAAATCCGTTGGCCGCAAGGGCCGTGCGCCCAGCACCACACCGCGCAGGGCGCGAACCAGCGGCGCCACTTCGAACAGCGTGAGGCCCGCACCCACGTTCGGCTTGTACTCCAACGCGAACACCGCATCGTGCCGCGGCGCTGGGGCGCCCACCCGCTCGGCGTAGTCGATCAGCAGGTCGTCGAAGCCCGGCATGCTCTCGGCGCCACCGGCGTCGAGAAGGTAGAACAGGTCCACCGGACCCAACCCCAGCTGCGCCATCGACGGAGTATCACTGCCGACGGTCACGGTCGGCGAGGGCCCCCACGACACCTTCGCGAAAACGGTTGCCGGGTCGGGCAGTTGCGTAGCGATCCAGGCCGCCAAGGCAGGCTCACCCACCGCACGCGGCGTGGTGTTCGACGGATCGGCCGGCGACATCCCGCCGCGCAGGTGCAGCGCCACGCGATGCGTCAGCGTCGTGCCGTTGCGTGGCGTCTCGCTCACCTCGGGCAGCGACGGATGCGTGCCTTTCGACACCGCGTCCAGCGATCCCGCCGCACGGTCGTAGTTGCCGCGCACCACTTGGTAGACGCCCTCGGTGAGCATGAGATCGGCGACCGCGTCGGCGACGGAGCGCATCTCGGTCACGCACCGGTCCACCAGCACCCCGATCTGCGTCGCCGGCGGCGAACCCGGCTGCACCAGCTCACTCAAGGCGGGCATGCCGCTGAGCCCGTAAGGGTAGGTGGCCTGACCCGTCTTGGCGACGTGGTCGGCGAAGGCGGCACCGTCAACGACGTTGCGCGCCTCCACTTTCGTGATCTCGCCCGCGTCGAGGTCGGTCACCTCGGTGAGCGTGTTGCGGTTGCCCGCCAGTGGGAAGGCGCGCCGGAACTCGTAGATCAGCCGGTCCAGGTACACCGTCGGCTCGTCGTGCAGCGAGCGCTCCAGCCGGTAGCCGAGCAGCGCGCCGAGAGGCTGCCCGTTGCGGATGCCCTCGATGATCGTGTGCGCCCACCGCACCCGCTCGGAGCTGATGTCGACGGCCAGCAGGTCCGGCGCCTGCGGCGTCGCGTTGGCCAGGTGCCCGTTGCGCAGGATCGCCGCGGTGACTGCGTGATCCAGCGAGGGGGCGTGAATGTGGCCGTAGTTGGCCGGGTCCCGCATCAACGGCGGATCGTCGGGTCGGTCGAAGATCGCGGCGAGCTCGTCGTCCAGGTCCACCGGCTCGGGCGCCGCGTCGTCGGCGCGCAGGTTCTCCAGCCATCCGTAGGCGCCGATGTGCACGCCGCCACGGCCGAAGCCCTCACTGGAATCCCCACGCATGTGCGCCAATTGGACAGCCTGCACACCAAGCCGCCACGCATCCAGGCGATAGCTCAGGCAGTCGAGGTGCTCGACGAACGCGCGTTCCAGTGCGCCGGTGCTCGCTGCCTTGAGCGTGTCGAGCGCGGACAATTGCGTGTTCAGGTACGGGTCGCGGGTCGTCAGGATCTTCGGGATGAACTCGCTCATGCGCACCGTCGGGTCGCCGGTGATGGCAGGCTCGGGGCGGTACAGGTTCGACCACCGACTGGTGTTGGTCTGGGCGACCTGGATGAACGACGGCTCGCGGCGGCTCGCCAGGAACACGTCGTCGGACAGCGCCAGGATCTCGCGGCGCAGCCACAGGTCGGTGTCGATGTAGCCGAGGTCGAGCGCATGCTGCACCATCAGGTACAGCAGCGCCGTCGGCACCGCGTCGCCGAAGCCGTCCTGGGTGCGCAGCGTGTCGTGTGACGTGCGGGCAGCCCACTGCAGCCAGTCGAGGTAGTTGCGGCCGTCCGACCGGGTGACCTTCAGTGGTGTCGAGTCCGACAACTCCGGCTCGACCAACATGCCCTTGAGCAGATTGGGCCGCTTCAGGAAGATCTTCTGAACCAGCTGCGGCACTTTGGTTTCCGGTGGTGGGGTCCAGCCGAGATCGGCAAGGGTGTGCAGCGCGTCGCGGATGTAGCGCTGCGCCGCCGTGGTCGCCATGCCCATCACCGACTCGCTGGAGAAGGTGAGCGCGTTGTGCTCCTGGTCGTAGCTCTGCGCGTAGCGCTGGTAGTGCTCGGCCGAGGTGGGGTGCAACCCGACGATGTCGAGCAGCGTCTTCTGCGGCGTCGGGCCGGACTGTCCCACGTGGCTGACCGTCGACGCCATGGCGTCCCAGAAGCCGTTCACCCGCCGACCGAGTTCGGCGAGCCGGTTCAGAAAGCCCGCATCGGGCAGCCCGAGCGCCCGGGCACCGCGGACGTAGCGGGGGTCTGTCCACCACGCCGCCCTCGACCACACCGTGGCGGGCAGCACCCCATAGGGTTGGCGGCCCACCCGCACCAGCGGAACGGTGCCGCGGCCGATGACGAACCGGTTGAAGAACTCTCGCGTCGCGCGCACGGTGTCCTCGGAGAACACCGGCTCCATCATCTGCTCCATGTAATAGCCCAGCGTCGCGGGCCATAGCGCGATGTTCATGGCGCGCGCCTCAGCTTGGTCGGTGCCGTAATAGTTGACCGACTGCTTCACCGCCTCGCGCTCCACACCGAGCACCCCGGCCAACCACGCGCCGTCCCTGCGGTGCTGCCACTCGTCGGGATCGTCGGTAGGCGGCTCGAAGAAGTGGCGGAAGCTCTCGTCGGGGTCCTCCCACCAGGTGTGGCCCGCTGTCGAGGCGTCGGTGTTGTTGGTCGGACGGCCCTGCGGCAGAAGCGAAAAGCCCTTGCGGCTGGACTGGTGATGGGCGATCAGTTCGGACAGTTCGTCAGCGCCCTCGTCGGCGTCGCCGCTGAGCCGGATACCGAGCACGAAAAGGCGCGAGAATGCCGCGGGCAGGTTGCGCTCGGTGAGGTTCACCTTGAAGCCCATGCCCTTGTCGACGGCCTCGTCGAAGTCGATCAACCACGCGAGCTCGTCGGGCACGTCCAGGTCCGGGCCGTCGGCCGTGATCTGGTCGGCGCCGACCGCGCCGGGGTCCGGCCCTACCTGCAGGTCGGCCGGGATGGGCTTGCCGGTTTCGATCAGGATCTGCTGGTCACCCTGAAAGCCCAGCAGGACAAGCCGTTCCGGTAACATCCACGCCCGCGCCGGGCTGCCCCACGCGTCCTGTGCCAGCGGCAGCGTCGACGGATCGGGTAGGTCCAGGAACGCCACCACCGGCGTGATGTCCGCGGACGGCTTGACGGCCGGGTCGCGCAGGTTGACCGGCTCCAGCCCCGATTCGATCTCCGCCGCGCGCGCCGCGCCCACCGCGGCGGACAGATCGGCGAACGCCTGATCGCGTTCCGCGCCCGACGTCGCCCACACGCGTGCCCAAAAGGATTCGATCGCAGCGTGTTCCGCGGCCGGTACCGGGTCAGGTGGGCGGATGAGCAGCACGTGCTCGCCTGCGAGAATCGCCGGTTCGTCGGCCGCGTTGACCGGCACGACCTGATCGGTCAGCCACTTCGCCCGGCCCGCGCCCACACCGCGCACCAGTCCGGCCCACGCCGCCCGATGGCCCGCAGGGTCGCCACCGGCGCGCCACCGCTGCGTCCAGTACAGGACCACCTTGTCGTACTCCGCCTGCCCGATGCGGTCCTGGAACGAGTCGACCAGGATGTCGTCGGGAAAGACCCGCACATACAGGAAGCGCTGCGCCGCTTGCCCGGTGCCCACCGTTGCGAAGCGGGTCTCCAGCCGCAGCGGGAACAAAGCAATGGGGATGTCGTCGGGTAGCCGACTTACCGTGACGGTCGGATCGATCATCACGGCGAAATCGAGTCCCGCGCGCGCCGCGGCGTGCCGAGCCGTAATCAATTCCTCACGGCGGGTGCGGACTTCGCGGCGGGCGTCGGCCACGGCGCCGTCGTCGTCGCCGCCCTGGGTGTCGAACCGGGCCTGCTGGGCCGCGTCGCGCTCCAACCGCTTGACCGTTTCGACGGCCTCGGTCAGGACGGATCGCGCTTTATCTTTGGCAGTACGCGCTTCGGCGTATTGTCGCCGTGCGTCGTCGAATTCGGGCACGTCAGCTCTCCTGGTCCGGTAGCAGCTCGGAGGCGTGGACCGCCATGATCACCGGCGTCTGCAACGCGATGTAGGCGAGTTCGGCCGCCGACAGTGAGGCGTCGAGCGGAACGAATTTGTCGTACTCCCACTGCGGGTGTTTCTCGATGTCGCTGCCGGTGGGCTCGACCAAGGTGCGCGACGGGATCGTGGCGGCCTTGAGGAAGGCGCCGTCGGCGACGGGGCCGACGTCATTCCACGAGAGGTCGTTCCAGACGTTGATCGTGGCCGAGTCGCGGGAGATGTCGAAGCCGAACCGGGCGTCACCGGGCACCTCCTCGATCCGGAAGAACCACCCGGGTTTGTCGTCGACGGTGTCGTCGCCGCGGGCCTTCTTGGCGGTCAGGTCGAAGCCGAAGAAGTAGATGTCGGGTTCGACGCGCGCCTCGTACAGCGGGAAGATCGGCTTGACGTTCTCGTCGAGCTGACGCTCTTTGGACTTGTCCGGCTTGCCGTTCGTCAGCTGCCACTTCGCGGGCTGCGCGCTGACGATGGTGTTCGGATACTTCTTGAGCAGCTCCCCGCGAATCACCAGCACCAGTTCCTCCTCGGCGACGGGGCCTTCTTCGCGGTTGTCGTTGTCGCCCAGGTCGTTGGTCCGCGGCCACCGGTGCAGCGGCTTGATGTCCTTGAACTTCTCGCGGGCCGCCGCCTTGGCCGCGGGCGTGTTCGGTACCTCGGCCAGCTTCTTGCGGACATCCCAGAACTGCCGAAAGTAGCTGCCGCGCTGGTCGGTTGGGTACTCCCGCCACAGCAGCTCACGGGCGAACTCGTGGTTCAGGCCGACCATGTAGGACTCGATGAACCGCTGGTTGGTCTCCAGCAGTGTGACGCTGTTGGGCTCCACCAGGCCGATGTTGGGCACGAAGCCTTCTTTGTCCTTCGACAGCGGCTCGTACATCGGGATGTCGAACTCGGGGTAGGCCATCACCTCGACGAAGTCCTCACCCATCTGGTCCTTGACGCGCGCCGGGATCGACACACCCGACCAGATCCAGCGCGGCACGGTGAGCTCGGGACGGGTGCCCGCCGCGATGTCGTCGGCCACCGCGGGCAGCGGCAGGGGCCGCGTCGGTGAGATCTTCCCGGCCGCGCGGCTGACGTCGATCAGCCGAAAGCCGTCGCGCAACCCATCTTTGAACCGCTTGGCTTCGGCGTTGTCCAGCTCACCGGGTCGCACCGGGGTGTACGCGGGAGGGTGAAGCGGGTCGACCTCCGTCACCACGGTGAAGTTCGCCGAGCCCGGCAGCGCGTCCACGGTGGCAGGCGTCATCGCCTCCTCGCCCAGCCGGTCGGCTTCGTCCTGGCGTGCCGCCGCCCGTCGCGCCAACCACCACAGCACCGCCGCGGCGGCCGCGAGCACCGCGGCGACGACGAAACCCACAGCGCTGAACCCGCTGACCGCCAGGATGATCGCCAACACCAGCAGCGCCAGCAGAATCGCAAGCAGCAGATGGCGGTTGAGCCATCTGCCGATGCGCGCGAGCACGGCCTGCACACCGGTGAGCGAGGCCGCGTCGGCCAGGTCGTCCGGGGTCAGGATCGAGTCCGGTGGCTGCCGCGGCGGCGCGGCGGAGATGACGCCGTCGTTGGCCTGCTCGACGATGGTCGCCGCCGCGTGCGGGTCGGTCAGGTTGAGGCGCTTGGCGAGCGGGCCTCCCGGCCGCATCGCGCGACGCATCGCCGACGAGGTCATCGCGGTATGCATGGGGCTCTGCAGCTGCGTGTGCCGGATCGTGACGCCCTCGGACACGATGCGCGACGTCAACGGCGCGGCCAGCAGCAGCACTCGCGACGGCGAGACGGCGGCGGCCCCGCTGATGTGGACGGCGTGCAGGTGCATGCCCGCGTGCTTGGCGAGCTGGGCCTGACGGATGCGGCGGTTGGCCTCGAGCACGTCGCCGATCTGCTCCCAGGCGCCCTCCATCAGCGTTTCCTGCTCGTCCTGAACGACTTTCGTGCCGAACCCCGCCGCGGCGCGCCAGCGCGGGTCCAGGTTGAGGTCGTGCACCCAGTTCGTCGGGTTCGGCGCATCGGAGCCGTCGCGGTTGGTCAGCAGCCGCTCGGTCAACGCGTGCCAGCGGCCGTACAGCGGGGGAGTGATCAGCGGCAGGGGATCGTTACGGATGTCGTCGTCGAGTTCGACGTTGTCGTTGGCGTCCGGACCGATCTCCTGGTAGCCGTCGGCCAGGTCGACGAATGCGGCCACCTGCTTCTGGAACGGCTGCGGGTACGGTGTCGCCCAGTTGTTGTACTTGTCGAATTCATCCTTCTTGTCCTGCGGCAGTGTGTCGTACGGCGCCTTCAACGCACCGCCCATCCGCAGCACACCGTCGAACTTGTTGATACCGGCGATGTTCGGTGCGGGCTGCGAGACGTCGATATCGCGGTGCCCGACCCGGCTGTCGACCGGTCGAGGCTTCAAAGCGCGGACCAGCGATTCGAAGTCGCCGTTTTCGGCGGTGCGAAAATACCAGCGGTAGTAGTAGGGGAAACTGGTCGCCTCGGGCCGATTTGCCGCCACGCCGTAGGCGCCCCACGCGGACGACATCGCGCTGAGCCCGTTGGCGGGGTCGTCGAAGTATTTCTGCGGGTTCAGACCCAATCCCGCCAGCCGGCCACTCTCGAACGCGGGGATGAGGAATGCGTGGTAGCCGGTGGTCGGTGTGAGCTTGCGGGGACACAGGATTCGCGAGCACGCGGTGTCAGGGGCGGTGGACATCACCTGCTGGGCCGCCTGGGCGGCCTTCGTCGCGTCGGTCTCCATGACGTTGGCGGACAGCGCGGCATTGAAATGTGCGTGCGCCCACGCCCACCCGTCTACGGCGTCGGGGAACACCTTGGCGAAATCTGTCTTGACGTCGATGTAGGACAACGGTTTACCCGCGACGTTGCCGCCCTCGGCGAACTCGTCGTTGTCACCGTCGGGCTCCTTCAGCACGATCAGCGCCAGCCACGGCCTCAGCCTGCGGTCGACTGCGGCGCCGGGGGTGTAGCGCCACGGGAAGTCCTCGTCGTAGAACTCAATGGCGGCTAGATAATTGGGCTCGAAGTTCGTCACCCAGTTCGGCGGCTCGACCCGGCTGATTTGTGCGGAGTCGACCCCGATGATGTCGCCTGGCCCGTACAACTCGACGGTGCGCTTCACCTCGACGGGCGCTACCGCCGCGCCCCCCTTGCCGGTGCCCTCGATGTCGAGCGTCACCTCGATCGCGGGCCGGGTCGCCGTGGCGGGGCCGATGTGATTGGCCAACCCGAGACGCACCCAGGGCAGGAAGGTGTAGGTCCCGATCGGTTCGGTCATATCGCCGCCTCCGCAGCCGGGATCACGTGGAATGCGCCTGTCATTGCCGGGTCGGCGGACGAGCGCGGCCAGCGCATCCGTGGCTTGTGCGTGCGAGGTGAACACACCGCCGCCCCACGCGGAGTTGTCGCTGGCGTAGGCCACCACGAAGCCCGGCGTGGTGGCGGCGACCTTCACTTCGAACGGGACGGTGGTCGCCTTCGTCGCCTGCGAGTACGCCGACCGGGCGATGGCGTTGCTGCCGAGCAGCCGCGTGAACCAGGAGATGCCGACGTTGAAGAACTTCCGCAGGTGCTCTTTGTAGTTCGAGTCGATGGTGATGAGCTCGTGCAGCACGATGCGCTTGACCGCATGCGTAGTGCGGGTGTCCGTGCCGGTGACCGACACGTCGGCACCGGCGACCTGAGGTTCGTAGCCCGGGGCCGACAGCTTGGCCGCCGCGTCCATGTCCCGGAACTGCGCCGTGGCGAACGGCTCGCGCACCGGTGCCTTCTGCGCCAGCCCCGGTGTGTTGACGGTGATGCGGGCCCGGTCGATGTCGGCGACCTTCTGGTTGCCCACCTTCTGGATGGACAGCTCGAGCGGCACGGCGCGCTGGCTGATGCGGAGCACCGCGAGCGGATGCAGAACAAGTTCGGCGCTCGCGTCGATCTGCCGCAGGCTCACCGACAGCCGAGTTCCGCTGGGTGTCAACGCAACCCAGTTCTCCCGCTTGGCGAACTCGGCCGCGATGATCGGCATGGCCGCGATCTCGGGCAGCACGGTGTCGGTGGCGTCGCCCCAGGTGAGTGAGATCGGGATGTCGATGTCGAAGAACAGGATGGAGATGGAGCCTTCGCCCTCGAGGTGCCAGGGCGTTGGACCCTCCAGTTCGCCGCGGATCCGGACGGAGAAGACACCGGCGCCGAACACCTTGACCGACATCGACGCCGAGATCGTGATGATGAAGTAGAACGGGGAGAACTGGAACAGCGCGTCGAAGCCGAGGTGACCCTCGACGGAGAATGCGCTCACGCCGAAGAAGAGTTCGACGGCCGCGCCGAACTGGGCGGTGTTCGACGTAACGGCGAAGTAGCCCAGCACCCGGATGCGTGCGAACGCCTCGTTGAGGATCGACACCGACACCCGCTGCGGTGAGGGGAACGGCATCGGCGGCGGCGTGAACTTCGGATGGAATCCGCCGACGCTGACCAGGAATTCGGGTTGGTCGCCCCACGAGATCAGCAGCCCCATCTCACCGCCGATGGTCATGAACAGCACCCGGCTGCCGTAGAGCGAGGCGAAGAACCACAGTCGGCTCTTGTCCACCTCGAGTGCGCCGATGAACTTCACCTGAAGGATCAGCAGCGCGGCGTCTTCGTCGGGCAGAGCGCATTTCAGGACGCCGAGGATCGCGATGTTGCCGGGTGGCACCTCGATGATGACGCCGAGCGATGCGCTGATCAATGTCGGTGTGCCCCAACCGAGCTTGGCCATCGGCCCGATCAGGAAGGTGTTCGGCTGGGCCGGGAAGAAACGCTGCAGATCGGAGATGATCCGCGGCGCGTTGGCCACGACGTCGTGCGGGAACATGACGCTCTCCACCGCGCCGGTGCGCACACCCTCGGCCAGCTCCTCGAGCTTCATCGTTCGGTTGAGGCCGAGCAGGCCGCCGACCCCGATGAGCGTAAAACCGAAGCCGAGCTGGATCGGGGTGCCGAACTCGGCGGTGATGATGACCAGCAGCGAGAAGCCCTTGGAGCCGTCGGGCATCCGGGTGCTGATGATGCCGATGGCCTTGAGCGCCAGGAAGCCGGAGAAGACGAGTTCGAGCGCGCCTGCGTATTCGCCCTTGTCGGGATCGATATAGAGGAAGCCGCCGCCGGTGACGATGCCTGCGTCGACCGAAAGGCCAACGCCGTTGGGCGGTTTGAAGCCGAGCGACAACCCGACCGGTCCGAGGTTCTTGTCGGCCGCAGCCGGAGAACGCGATGGTCGCGACGGCGCCGACCCGTTCCACGACCGCGGTGAGCGGGCCGATCCGTCCCGTGATGCCCGCCGACGTCTCCAGGCCGAACGACCCGTCCTGGTTGATCTTGACGACGAGGTAGAGCGTGTCGAAGGTGGCTGGGCCCAGGTTCTGGTGCATCGGGATGGCGATCTCGAGGCCGCCTGCCGCGCGTACCACCAGTCCCTCGTTGAGCTTCCACCCGAGCCCGAGATCGAAGGTGCCCTTGATCTGAGCGGCGGCCAGCAGCTTGCCGAGGAAGCTGTCGGCGTCCTGGGTGCCCAGTTCGATCGTGAGCTGCTTCAGCTCGCCGATCACCCCTGGATCGATGCTGATCGGGCCGGAAGTGCTTGCGCCGATGGCGAGTTCGGCGCCCACGCCGACGTTCTGCGCGGACAGCTTCAGCAGGTCGTTACCGCCGATGATCGTCATCGGTGGCGCCGTCTTGTCGCGATTCAGCAGGAACGACACCCCGCCCGACGCAGTGCCCGTCTTCGGTTGCACGGCGACGTCGAACGGCGGACGCAGCCGGAAGACAAGTCCGCCGCCTGCCGCGACGTCGGTCGTGAAGTCCATGCCCCACGTCGAGTCGAATTGCGCCCGCTCATCGAACTTCTTGGTGAACGATGTCGAGGCGTCCAGCATCAGGCCCGGCGGGTTGGCCGTGGCGTCGCGCTTCCACAGGAAGGGCCCCACGCGCAGGTACGCGTCGGGTCCGTCGAGTCCGGCACGTGCCGACGACTCGATGTCGTAGAACGCCAGCGCTGCGCGCATCACGGGCATCGGGTCGAAAGCCGCTGTACCCCAGCCATATACGTCGGCCAAAAGTTGATCCGGGTGCTGAAACAGGGTCTTGATCCGGTCGAGGCGGATCGCCGTGCGAACGAAGCGCGGCTCGCCCAGCGCCCCAGAGGCCTCGATCACCCGCCGGTCGACGATGCCCAGAAGCGTCAGCAGGAAGTACAACCGGGGCAGCTGCTCCTCTAGTGAGCCGGCGACGAACAGGTCCATCAGCCTGCGCGGCAGCGCCGTGACGAACCCGAGCGTCGCATTGGCCTGGGGGGCGGGCAGCGTAGCCGCCTTCGCCCTGATGCGTTCGACGATGGCGTCGGCCGCGTCGATGTAACGGTAGAGGCCCTCGAAGAGCTGCAGGAACGCCTTGGTCAAGACGCTGCTGTCGCCGCTGAGCATGGCCGCATCCAGCGAATCCGCCCCGCTGCGAAGGGCATTCCCCGCCTCGGCCAGCGCGCCGCCGGCCGCCTTGACGGCCGGATCGTTCGCGACAGCCTCCGGCATCTGAAAGCCAAGGCCGTCGGTATCCAGGTCGACCGCGAACGAGCCGGATGCGGCAAGTGTGCGAGCGACCCAGGCACCGAGCTGGGCGACGTGTACTTCTTCGGCTGCCATGGTGTCTGCCTAGGGCGTGTTGGCGTGGGTGGTCATCGCGTCGACGCGGCCGACGCCGTACGCGTTGGTGGAATCGGGCGCCGTGTTCGGTTGCACCGGCGGCCGTGGACCGCTCGACATCGCTGTGCGCGCCTCGGTCACGGTGAGTGTGGGCTTCTTCTCCAGCATCAGGGCGATCAGGCCGGCGACCATGGGTGAGGCCATGCTGGTGCCGCTCATTTCCTGGAACCGCAGACCCCAGTGCCACCACGGCCATTGGGCGAGTTCGGTGGCGTGCCGGCTCATCGCCGAGTTGATGTCGTTTCCCGGTGCGGCGATGTCGGGTTTGGGGGCGATCGGACCAAGCGGCGGGTCGGAGAAATCGCGCAACGGGCCGCGCGAGGAGAACGTGGTAATGGCCTGGGCGGGCAGATGCTCGAAGGTATCCGGTTGATCCGTGTAGGCGGCCACGGTGATCGCGTGCCGTCCGCCCGGGTCGAAGATCGACTGGTCGGTGGTCCAGACGATGTTGGTGTGCGCCGGGGTGCCGTCTTGGTTGGTGTCGTTGAGGCGCAGCACCGCCGCCCCGCCCGCGTCCCAGCCTTTCATCTCGGATTTGACGTAGAGGACGGTCCCGGCATCGGCGGTGATGCGCACCTCCCAGGTGCCTTGGTGGTAGGAGATCGCTCCGCCGCGGTCTTTCGGTCCGATCGACAACTCGACGTACTGGCGTCTTACGGTCCCGCCGGCCGGATGGGCGACGGGCGGCATCTCCTTGTGCTCGATCGTCACGCTGTGGCCGTCGGGGGCAAAGCCCACCCAACTGTCCTTGGGCGGCGGCCCGACACGCGCGTCGATCCCTAGCTCCAGCTTGTTGCCGACGACCTCGCCGTTGACGATCACGCCGCCTGCCATCACGTCGGCGCTGAAAGTGGATTGGTGCGGCGAGCGCACCGCGAAGGCCACCGAGAGCGGAGCCGCAGGACGGCGGTACCAGAAGTACGCGTGCAGGGGCGGCTTGTACCGCAACGTCTGGCAGTGGTTCCGTGTCGTCGTCGCGGTTCCGTGCAGGTCGACCAGCCGCAGCGGGACGACGATCTGGCCGGACGCGGGCACGGTGATACGAGCCATCCGGCTCCAGGCTTCGCCCTCGTTGCCCGCCGCTTTCACGATCAGGGCACCCGTCGGGAAGTTGTTGTCGCCGGGTGGCTGCGTCGGATCGAGGACGGCATCGATGAAGCGCGAGTCGTCGTCGAGACCGTCGCCTGCGGAGGCGTCGTCGCCGAAGCTCATGTTGATGACGACAGGCTTGTCGAGATCCCTGGCCGTGCGCAGGCAGTACAGCACGCCGTCGGCGAACTGCCTTGCCCATGGCACTTCGCCGCCGGACTGTTTGTAGAACAGCTTCAGCTCGGGACCACCGAGCGGAATCTTGACCGCGATGATGTCGGCTTCCGGTGCGACGCCGACGAGTTCGGCATCGCCGAGGAGGGGGGTGAAGTTCGTTCCGCCTGCCGCGATTCCGGCGACGTGCGTGCCGTGGCCCCCGCAGTCACGGTGTGCGATCTCGGCATTGCCGTCGAGGTGCGCCTGGATCTTCGCGGCATCGAATTCGACACCGTAGGTGTCGTTGGAGGCGAGCAGTCGCACCGGCGGGCAGTCGGCAATGGTCGCCGGTGTGAGGGTCTGGTCCCAAATTTTGAGTATCCGCGTCTTGCCCGCCGCGTCGATGAACATCGGGTGGGTGAAGTCGATCCCGGTGTCCATCACCGCGACGATGACGCCCTTTCCCGTCGCCTTCGGCGCATGGGTCAGCGCCCCACTGGAGACATCGGCGTGCCACAAACCGTCGACCGGCGCGCCGGTGACCGGGGCGGTGGCCCTGGCGCGGATGTCGTGGACCGCGGTGTCCAGGTGCGTGTCGCTGGGGCGTCCGGTGGCTATCCAGAGGACGGCGTCGTCGGCGACGAGCGCAGGCACGTCACGGAACCGCACTTGGCCGAGCACCTGGTCGCCGAAGACTGAATGGGTCTGGAACCCGAGCGCCTCGATGGCGGCGAGGTCGCCGGTGTGCATGAGTGTGACGGCGATCGAGGCGTCGGGGGAGAGGTCCGCGTTGGCTTGCCAGGTGCGGTACGCGGCGGCCATTCCGACATCGAGTTTGCGTTCGTCCGCGGACGGCCGAGGTTCTCCCATTGCACGCGCCCCCCTCCGACACCTCGACCGAAATCTAGTACCATAAGCAGCTTTTCGCGGGCGGTCGCGCACAAATAGAGTAGTTCGCTACTCGATATCCGAGTGCCCGGAACTCGGCAACCAGAGGGGCGGTCGCTGAGTTGACGGCGGGCGTGCTGCGCACCCGCTCCTGCTGTGGTTGGTCCGTTGGTCGTGCGCTGCTGGCTTTGTTTGTGGCAAAGTGGCGTCTTCGGATTGCGTTCGGGTTTGCGATCGCGCCGACGGCCGTCGCCGAGAATTGACACACGGCTATTGGTCGAGCATCGCAACGCCGTCGCGCCACGCGCTGAGGATGTCCTCGACACGCTGGTGCACTTGCGCCCGAGCCGATTCGCGGTCGGTACCCGCCATGAGCAAGGTGTCGTAGTCGGTGTCGACATGCCTGACGGATGCGACGACGGCGAGGCGTACAGCGTCAAGATCCAGGGCTCGTCCGGCAGCGCTTCGTCCCACGCGGCCGCTGCCGCGGGCCGCCGCGTGAAGTGCGATCGCCTCGGCGCGGTCGACCGGACAACCCGGGAACTGCTCACAGATAGCGACCGCGAACTCACTGCGGAAGCGCACGTCCTGATCGGTCCGGCGGCCCCGCTCGCGTTCCCTGCGGCGAGCGCGTACGTCGGCATCGGAGAGACACTCTTGTGCGGCTTGTTCGATCGCCGCCGCTTCCGCCAAGATCCCTTGTCGCTCGTAGCGATTGCGTCGTGTACTCCAGCGCACCACGATGGCGGACAGTCGGCTGGCCTTCGTGGCGCGCCGGGTGAGCGCGGCATCACCGGAAGGCAGAAACTCGAGGTGGCCGAGGTCGGCGCAATCCAGACACAGTGCACCGGCTTTCTCCTTGAGAAGGAAATCGCCTGTGGCGCCGCACGACGCGCACGTCCACGCGTTGTGAGGAGAGATCACGATGATCCGTCCGGGACGGCGTGATCTGCGCTCTACTCCAACTTCAGGAGTGGCGGACGACCCCCAATGAGTGCGGTAGGCGCGTTCGGCGTCAGAGTCACCGTCGGCGGTGAACTGCAAATCTTGGTAGTCGGCTTCCGACGGCGTGAGGCCGCGGTCTTCGGCCCAGTGCTGCAATGCTGCAAGGGCTGCCGGAACTTTGTCGGAGTCGACTCCCAGGCACCGATCAAGCGACGGAACCCGGCCCTGTGTCCACCGATCGACGTTCGGCTGCGCGAGCCAGCCGAGACCGACGAGCACATCGATAGGGCGGACGGATCGCTGTTCGGCAAGCGATTCCTCCGCGATTCGTGCCACTCGTGTATACAGACGTGCCATAACAATCCGACGTTACTTCTGCAGTGCGACATCGTGCTGGCACCTACGCGGGCGCGGCGCCGTCAGTCCAAAGTTATCCACAGCGCGCAGCGGTGCCGACCCGTTGACAGCTCAACCTGTCGGCCGCCCGATAGACACTCGCCCCAACCGACGCGCGATCCGAAACCGCGTCATCACAGTCAGGGGGCTCGGGCGGCTGCCGTATGCTCGACGCGCTGATCGGCGGACCGGAACTCGCACTGCGATACGCAGCCTCGCTCCGGCGATGCGAGAAGGACGAATGGTGCAGTCCGACATGGGCCGACGGTGGTGCAGTCGTGGATCTCGACCATCGCAGAGTGTTGTTCTTCGGCGAGCCGCTGATGGTGGAGATGAACGAGCGGCGCGCCCTCATGAGGGTGCTCGCCACGGTGTGGCCCGACTACGAGATCTGCTGGGCATACGACGGCACGGCGGAACTGGCGGTATATGTGGGAGCTCAGCTTCGCCCCGATACGTGGGACCGGCAGCCGACGCTGAGGCTCGCCCGCGGCCGAAATCACCTGTGCCATCTCATTTCTGTGGTCGATGCTGATGGTCACCTCCGGTTCTGGCCGCTGTGGTGGCACCTCAGTAAGGGCTGGCATGGGCCAGCTCTGCTGAATAGACTGCCCGGCCCGGGAATTCGACGGATCAAACTCGGCAAGATACCGGAAGGGGGCGCTCACATCGACGTGCGTCGAAAGACGTTGGGCGCCTGGCAAACCGCAGACACGATGGGCTTCTTTCAAGCTCTACCCGAGCTATGGCCAGGATGGCATACCGAGGTCTGGGAGGACCGCTTCGAGGAGCATCTCAAATGGTGCGATGGTGCTCTGCGTGTCCCCGAGCTGGATCTCGTCGCCGGCATCGACAGCGCTGAGCGACCTGCTGCGATCCGCTCATGTCGAATCGGCCTAGCATTTGGGTCCAGTGGTACCATTTGATGGGTAGAGAGGTACCAATGGCCCTGAATATCAAGGACGAGTCCGTCCATGAGGTCGTCAAACGGATCGCTCAGATCACAGGCGAGTCTCAAGCTCAAGCGGTGGCGACTGCGGTCAACGAGCGGCTGACCAGGCTGGAGAAGGACGAGCTAGCAGGGCGGCTCCTGGCCATCGGCCGCAAAACCGCGGACCGCATGAGCCCAGAGTCTAAGCGACTCGACCACGGCGCGCTGCTCTATGACGACCGTGGGCTGCCGAGGTGATCGTCGATACCTCGGCAGTCATAGCGATCCTCACTGTCGAGGATGACGCGGCGGTCTACGCCCACGCGATCGCCGATGCCCACGTGCGACGGCTCTCTGCGGCAAGCTATCTCGAATGCGGAATAGTTCTGGATAACCAACGCGACCCGGTCGTCAGCAGAAGCCTCGACGAGCTGCTTGCTGAAGCGGAGTTCGCAATTGAGCCGGTGACCGAGCACCAGGCTCGTCTGGCACGTCAGGCCTACACAGACTTCGGGAGGGGTAGCGGGCACCGTGCCGGGTTGAATTTCGGCGATTGCCTTTCCTACGCACTGGCGCTCGACACCCGGGAGCCGCTGCTCTGGAAAGGCGATGACTTCGGACATACAGGCATCGCGTCCGCGCTCGATCAGTAGAAATCCTGCTCCCTCAAGGACGGTCCTTGGAGAAGTCGCTCGGTTTTGTCGTATCACACTCTTGCGTTGACGACGGACCGCAGGACAGGAGTGCCGTCGCGAAGCGTCATCAATTGATACGGCCCGCGCTCGTACTCGCGCTGGCGCGTGACGAGCGACGCGGTTGATTCGGGTAGTCGACTACTCACGTCGTGTTGGTCGCTGCCTCATACCTTCGCCTTAATGCCGTTCGTTCGACTCACGACAGGGGGCAAGGAAATGATCGACGATGAACAAAGTGCCAGTCTGCAAGAAGAGCTCCGTGCGGTTCGGGAATACTTCGCGCATTACGGCGGGCTGGACAGCGAAGACTTCTCGCAGATCATCGCTGCTCTGATGCGCCACTGCGTCATCGGTATCGAACCGATCCGCCGGGAATCAGCGATCACCTCGCATTAGGTCGTCAGTTTCGACTGAGGGGCATGACGCGGTAACTGGCGCGTTGGGCTGCCCCGATATCACATGCGATATCACGTTCTAGAAGAACGTCCTGCCGGCTCCAGGGGCTGAAGTTACGAGAGGGGCGCGACGGTCAGCTCGGGTCGTGGAAGCTTTTGTCGTTAGTCGCGCGTTTGACGGCCGAGCGGTGGACAACAGCGCCGTCGTGAAGCGTCATCAGTTGATGACGGCGCGCGATCAAACTCCACTGCCATCGGCGTGGCCGATGGTGCTATTGGGACAACCGAGACTCAATGGTGAGCCTCATGCGTTTGATATTTGTCCTGCGACGGCGCCGTATCGCTCGACGCGATCCTGATCACCGAGCCCGTTGTACAGCACGATTCGGGTCGCGATTCCGCCGTACCTGTCCTTCAGCGCGTCGGCCAGGCCATCCCACGTCGACTCGGTCGCGAACGTCGCGATGTGCTCGTCGGTAATTTGAGCCGCCATTCCCTTGAAGTCGCCGGCCTTCTGCTTCTCCCGGATGCGAGCCGTCGTCCCCTCGAATCCCGCCTCGTCCCAGATGAACGCGTAGTTCGGCGTACTTCCGTAGAAACTCATGCTCGCCCGCACCAGCTCCCGCTCGTTGTGCCGTTCTTCGTCGCTGTCACCGACGATCGTCATTACTGGCACGATCACCGCGATATCGGACGGTGAGCGCCCCGACTTCTCGGCTCCCGCAACCACATTCGGCATCACATGACGAGCGATATAGCCCGGCTCGCCGAGCGGATGCACATGCACTCCGTCGGCCACTTCGCCCGCCATGCGCAGCATCCACGGATTCACCGCCGCGATGTCAACCTTGGGATCGGGCGCACCGATCGGCCCTGGGCTCCACTGAGGCGTGATGAAGTCGAGGTCGTAGAAATCGCCGTGGTGATCGAGCTTCCCGGTCCGGAACGCCGCAAAACATGCCCGCACCGCCAGCACGTAGTCCCGCAGCCGCGGCCCCGGACGCTCGAAGGACATGCCGTAGCGCCGCACCACATGGGTGCGCACCTGCGTGCCGAGACCGAGCCGGAAGCTCCCGCCGGTCGCCTCCTGCAGCTCCCACGCGGTCGCCGCCGTGACGAACGGGCTGCGCGGAAACGCCACCGCTACGCCCGTCGACAGTTCCAGACCCGGCGCCGCCTGCGATGCCACGGCCGCGTTGAGATAAGCGGTCCTGCCCGTTTCGGTGAACAGGAGGCCGGAAAATCCCACGTCCTGCACTCGCCGGGCCAGGTCGCCGATCTTGTTCAACGGCTGCGGCACGGTCATCGCGTCGACCTGCACGCCCGAACAGTAGCCGGACGGTTCGAGCGGCGGCAGCAATTCGGGTGGCGGCTAACCTGCAGCTCGCTCCGCGCTGAGCCCAAACTCGACCGGATCTCCGACCTGGATCGTCCCCGAGCTGAGCAGCCGGCACACCGACCCTCCCGTGATAGCGGTCACCGACGAGTCCCTTGCCCGCCTCGGCGACGACGGACTCGACCGGGCGCGCCGGGAGCCGCCGCGCCTCACGGAGACAACAGCGCGGCGAGCTCTTCGCGGGTGGCGGTACCGGTCTTGCTCATAGCCCGGTAGATGTGGCCTTCGACGGTCCGGACCGACAGCGTCAATCGCTTGGCCACGTCGCGGCTGGATAAACCCTGACCGATCAGCAAGATGATCTCGCGCTCACGATCGGTGAGCGGCAACGGCTCTCGCGCCTGACGGAGCGTCGGGGTAACCACGCCGAATTGTGCGGCGAGCGCTTCTGCCCGTGCGGCACAGACCAGTGCCGATCCGCGCAGATCCTGACGCCGATACGCGAGGCTCGCATGCGCCGCAGCGTCGACGGCCGCCACATGATCGCCAGCCACCTCGAAATCCTTGGAAAGCGAGGACAATTCAGCCCCATCGCCATCGTGCACAGCACCCGCGAACCGCGCGGCGAGCCCGACGCGCGGCCCCTCTACGAGTCCTTCGAGCTCCCGCAGCCGTGCTTCGCACGTCCGGTCACCGAACTGCGTCGCCGTCTGCAGACACACCACCTCAGCGGCGAATCGCTCGTTGGCTGCGGCCATCTCGGCCGCCGGCCTCAACATGCCGATCGCCTCGCTGACGGCCCCCTGCCCGGCGGCCACCCATGCGCGGGCCAGGCTTCTTTCGTAGTCCAGGGACCGGAACGGACGTCGCAACGCCTCGATTTCGTCGAGCAGGGCGGCCGCCTCAGGCACCCGGCCACGCATCGCGAGCGCAGTCGCACGCGGCACGCCGTAGCGATACCCCCAGCCCATCGCATGGCCCGTCGCCGACAACGCGCCCGCCGCCTGTTCCAACAGCGAGCATGCGCTGTCGACGCGACCAGCACCCAGCGCGGTCCGACCCGCGATGGCAGGTCCGAGCAAGTGCGCGGCCCCCGGGAGATCTGCCGCCTGACCGGCCGCCCACTCGGCTACCTCGAGAGCATCGCCTATGCGGCCCGCCAGCAGCAGCGCGCCAACGTGTGCGTCGGCGATGTTGAATCTCATGTGCGGAGCATCCGAGCAGCGGATCGCGATCGCGTATCCCGCCTCTGCCACGGCCACCGCCTCAGCCGTCCGCCCCGCGTCCGCGTGGATTGAAGCCAGCGCCCACGCCGTCTCGGCGCCGACGATCGCGGGCAGGTCGTCGAGCACCAAGCTCGTCAACGCACTCGTCGCCTCGTCCGGCCGGTCCACCGCGAACGAGTGCACCCCGCGGACCGCTTCGATACTTCTGCGAGCCGGCCCCGCCGCGACCGCCGCGGCGCCCTCGTCGATCACCGCTTTCGCCCGCACGGGGTCCGCCAGCGCCCACAGCATGTTGCTTGCCCGTAGATACGTGAACCGCGCCTGCTCCTCGTCGGACAATTCGGCGACAGCGACCCCGCCGAGTAACGCCTCCGCTTCGGGTCCCTGGCCCGACCACGACAACGCATGCGCGCGGATGAACTGCGCTTCGACTCCGCCGCCTGCCCGCTCCGCCGCATGTGCGAGTCGATCCGCGAGGATCAGATCCGCCAGGCATATCGCGCCCTGCGCAGCTCGGATCAGCAGGTCGGCATCGGGCACGAGGTCCGACTCGAGAGCCAACGTTGCGCGACGAACCAGCACCCGCACGTCATCTCGATCCTCGGCGGCGGCAAGTTCGACCGCGAGCAGCCCCCTCAACCGCCTGAGCCGTGTCGGCGCGGCGCGTCTCCTGCGCACCTCGCCATACAGCGGGTGAGCCAACCGGACCTCGACGCGGTCATCGGGATAGTCGAGCCTGATAAGACCACGGGTGTCAGCTTCCTCGACAGCGTCAGGGGAGGAGATGCGCTGCAGGGCCGGCAACTCGATCGGCTCGCCGACGGCGAGCGCATCCACGACGTCGGCCACTGTGACGGGCAAGTCGCCGATGCGGGACTCGACGAGTTCGACGAGGCTGTGCGGGACGATCGGGTCTCCGGTCCACTGCCAGTAGCCGTACTGCTGCTCCAACTCTCCATCGGCGACCGCCTGCTCGACGATGTGCCGCAAGAAAAGGGTGTTGCCCTGGGTGAGCTGCCAAAGGCTGCGGGCCGTCTGCGGGTCCATCGGCCCGTCCAGGGTCGCCGCCAGTAGCGTCGTCGTCTCGTCCGGCGATAGGGGCTGCAGATCGAGACGATCGAACTGGCCCAGCTTCCAAAGCTCTTGTATCCCAGTGGGAATCGGCTCATCGTCGCGGAGGGTGAGCAGTAATTTCCCGGCGCGTCGCTGCACGATTTGCTGCAAGACGAACATCGACAGATCGTCGAGCAGATGTGGGTCGTCGACACCCAGCAGGACGGGGTTGGCCGAAGACGCGGCAGTCAGCGATTCGATGACGCCACACACCAGCTGAAGGCTGTCGCTGCCAACCAACCCGGCCCACGACGCCAGAGCGCCAAGGGGAAGTCCCCGCCCGCAGGATGTTCCGACAACCCAGCGGACGTCGTAGCCTCTCGACGCGGCGGCTTCGAGGGCTTCGTGGGCAATCCGGCTCTTTCCCACGCCCGCCAAGCCACCGACCACGATGCCGGCCGCATCCGGGTCGGACATCGCAACGTCAATGAGGCGCATCTGCCTCTCGCGCCCGACCAACGGCCACGTCAACCGCATGCGCACAGCGTAAAAGAGCAGGTGGGCCGACGACGTAAGTAGTCGAAACCGACGAGAGCGGCAAAATTTGGGTAGCGCTCTACTCTGCCGTCCGGCCTGTTGACCGGCGAATATCAAGGCATTCGCGTTGATTACCGCCGTAGCGCCGAAAGGGAGACCGAAATGAGCAATCATGGGCTTGTTCTCGCAGGTGAGCGGGCGAAGCGGGTGGGCGTGTGGTGATCGCGGGGGGCTCTCCTCTCACATTGGATGCGCGCGCGTCCGGCGCATGGGCGCGGCGTTTTGCGCGCACGACCCCTGGGATGGTCGTGGTGATCGCGGTCGTCGTCGCGGCGTTTTGCATCGTCGGCGGAGTGGTGAGTGCTGCCGAGCTCAACGCGCGAATCGCCGAGCAGAAGGCGGTTCTCGACCATTCCGAGCCCTTCGCCTACGCGGCGCAGAACCTGTATGCCGCGTCGTCGGCCGCCGACGCCGCCGCCGCGACCGCATTCCTCTCCGGCGGCATCCAAACGCCCCTGATGCGCGCGAGATATCAGCAAGCGTTGGCGGCAGCGTCGTCGGCGTTGGCCGACGCGACCGCAGGGGCACCCGACGCCGCGACCCGCAAGGCACTGGCGGAGGTATCGGCGCAATTAGCCACGTACACGGGTCTGGTGGAGGCGGCGCGTGCGAACAATGTGCAGGGGTTCCCCATCGGCTCGGCGTACATGCGGGAGGCGTCCTCGTCGATGCAGACCGAGCTGCTCCCCGGCGCGGAGCAGGTCTACACCGCCGATCTTGCCCGCGTCGACCAGGCTCAGCGCCGCGCCGGGTCGCTTCCGATCGCCGGGCTCGCGCTGCTTGGGCTCGCGTTGGTGGCACTCGGCGTGGGCTCAGCGATCATGTTTCGGCGCACGAACCGACGGTTCAATCTGGGGCTGGTCGCTGCGGCGGTGCTCGCGGTGCTGGTACTGGCTTGGATTGTGGGTGCCGTTCGGCTCGCGGCAGGCGAAATGGAGCGCGGCCGAACCGAGGGCACCGCGAAGTTCGGACAGCTTGCCGAGGCCCGGATCCTCGCCCAGCAGGCCAGGACCGACGAAACCCTGCAACTGATCACACGCGGTGACATCACCGCCAGCGAGAAGTCGTTCTACGGCCACATCGACGATCTGGTCACCCGGATCGGCACCGGCTCGCCGGCGGCGGAGGCCGTTGGCAAGTGGGTCGCCAGCCACCACCAACAGGTGGATGCCTACCGCGCCGGCGACTACCCGGGTGCGGTCAGCAAGGCGCTCGGCACCGACATCGGGGATTCGGGCGCACAGTTCGCCGTCGTCGAGGAGAGCCTGCGCGACGCGATCGAGCAGTCTCGAACCAGCATGCGCGATCACGTCTCGACCTCGGGGCGCTACCTCGCGTGGACACCGGCGGCGACGCTTGCACTGATGACGGTGGCCGCCGCGGCAGCTGTCGTCGGATTGTGGCCGCGACTCAGGGAGTTCCTATGAGCACTCGGGTAGCGACGGCGTTGTTCGCAGTCGCCATGGCCATGGCCGTGGCCGGGTGTGGTGCGTCGTCGACGCCGCCGCCGTCCGTGTCGATCGCCCCTGCACCGGTGAGACCGGCAGGCGCGCAAGAGATCACCACGGCCCCAGACGCGACGAACGCCGACTGTGGAGACCCCGAAGCCAGCCTTCGACCCGGCCCGCAGCCTTCGCCGGGCGCCATGCCGCCGGGCTCGACGATGGCCGCCATCCAGCAGCGGGGGCGGCTCATCGTCGGCGTCGACCAGAACACCTTCATGTTCGGCTACCGCGATCCCGCTTCGGGCCAGTTGGATGGCTTCGACATCGACCTTGCCCGCGAGATCGCGCGCCGCATCTTCGGTGATCCCGATCGCATCGAACTTCAGGTGGTCGAGGCAGGCCAGCGAGAGTCGGCGCTTAAGTCCGGTCAGGTCGATCTGGTGGTCCGGACCTTCTCCATCACCTGCGAACGCAAGCAGACCATCGACTTCTCGACGACATACTTCTACGCCAATCAGAAGATCCTCGCGCGAAAAGGGTCGGGAATCGGTTCTGCTGCAGACCTTTCCGGCAAACGGGTGTGTTCGGTCTCTGGCACCACATCGTTGCAGCGGGTGTTCGACCTGAATCCGAGGCCGACGCTGGTCGGTGTCACCAGCTGGACCGACTGTCTTCTGATGCTGCAGCAGGGACAGGCCGATGCGATCAGTACCGACGACGTGGTGCTGAAAGGGCTTGCGCGGCAGGACCCGGACGTCGACGTGGTCGGCGAGAGCTTGGGCGTCGAACCCTACGGCGTTGGGGTCAAGAAGGGCAACGACGACCTGGTTCGGTTCGTCAACGGTGCCTTGGCGGAAATCCGCACAGACGGGACCTGGGAACGCCTATACGACAGATGGCTGCGAAGCCTCGGACCGTCGCCGGGTCCGCCTTCGGCGAAGTATCGGGACTGACCCATGACGATCCTGACCATCGCCGACCTATCGACGAAACTAGTGGAGCTGGAGAGCCATCCAGGCCTCGAACATCTGCGTCGCTATTCGCCGACGGGCGTGACCGCGCAGCGGTGGGCACCGGTTGAAGCCGCACTCGGCCAACTTTGGGGCGATCTGGCCGAGTTGGAAAAGCTGGGGGACCCCGACGACATAGCGAATGTTCTTGAGCGGACTCACGCCGCGTACCCGGCGGTGAAGGAGTTCCTCGACGCCGTCGACGCGATCGACACCACGGTCGCGAAAGGGCTTGCACCGTCGCTGAAACTCATCGACGCGGCCGGTACCGCGGTTCCGACGGAAGTCACCGACCTCTTGGGGATTTCTGCCTCCGATCCACTGTCTCTGACGACCGATGAGATCGCGCGCCGCATCGATGAGATTGCAGATCTCGCAGCGCTGCAGGCGAATTGGCCGGACGCGATCGCGTCCATAGTCGAGCGGCTCGATGCCTTGCGGGATGCGGGCCGCCGGGCGGATCAGACGCGTGAGCATGCAACACAGAAGGTGCTGACCGGCCCGCTGCCGGTTTCCACCAACTCCGAACCAGAGTTGCGTCAAGCGCTGGAATCGTTGGCAGTGCGGGATCCGGCTGCGCTGCGGGAACTGCAGCGGCGAATCGACTCTGCGATGCAGCGCGTCCGCCAGGACGAGATACTGGCACAGGGCCTTCTCGATCGTCGCGCCGAGCTCAAGGGCCGATTGCGGGTGTATGAGGCCAAGGCGGCCCGGCTTGGGCTGGCCGAGGATCCAGATCTGTTGTCGTCTCGACGAATCGCATCGGGCCTGCTGACACGACAACCATGCGACCTGCGTGCAGTGACGCAAGCAATCGTGGATTACCAACAGATGGTGTCCGCAAAGCGGGAGAAGACTCGATGACGTGCGCTGAATCCGGCTGTAGCGGAACGGTCGTCGCCGGTTACTGCGACGTCTGCGGTACGGCGCCCGCCGCGCAGAAGGGCGTGTTGACAGCGACGGCACCCATGGCGTCGACTCCGCGTTCGCGCGGATCGGCTCGCACCGGATCATCGAAGTCCGGCAGTGCGCGTGGGCGCCTCGGTGCCGGTGTGGTCGCCATACCGCCCGTGCCCAGAGGGAATCCGGCCAAGGCGATCCTGACCGACCCGCAGGTCCCGGAAAGTCAGCGATTCTGTGCCAACTCAGAGTGCGGTCAACCCGTCGGGCGGGCCCGCGACGGGGATCCGGGTCGAGCGGCGGGCTTCTGCACCTCGTGCGGCACCCAATACTCGTTCGTACCCAAGCTTTCTCGCGGTGAACTGGTCGGCGGCCAGTACGAGGTGCGGGGTTGTATTGCCCACGGCGGCCTGGGTTGGATCTACCTGGCGATCGATCGCAACGTGCACAACCGCTGGGTCGTGCTGAAGGGTCTCGTCCACTCCGGCGACGCCGACGCCATGGCCACTGCTGCCGCCGAAGCGCTCGCGCTCGCCGAAGTGGAACACCCGAACATCGTCCGGATCCACAACTTCGTCGAACACACGGATCCGACCGGCAAGGCGGTCGGCTATATCGTCATGGAGTACGTCGGCGGCACGTCGCTCAAGCAGATCCGCAAGGCGCACGACGGTCCTCTCCCACCTGCCCAGGCCGTCGCCTACATCGTCGAAATCGCTCCGGCACTCGGCTATCTCCATGAGGAAGGCCTCGCCTACTGCGACTTCAAGCCGGACAACGTGATGCAGAGCGATGAACAGCTCAAGCTCATCGACCTCGGCGCCACCGTCGCCATGGACGACGACGACGCGGTGATCTACGGGACCAGGGGCTACCAGGCACCCGAAATCGCCTGGACCGGACCCACCGTCGCCACCGACATCTACACCGTCGGTCGAACGCTCGCCGTTCTCGTCACAGATTTTGCTCAGACGAATGGCCGTTCCGCCGGACAACTGCCGGGACCCACCGACGTGCCGGTGTTCGCGAAGCATGAGTCGCTGTACCGAGCCATCCTCCGCGCCACCGACTCTGATCCCGCACGGCGATTCGGGTCGATGGAAGAGCTGGCCGACCAGCTGACCGGGGTCCTGCACGAGATCGTTGCCTGCGACAGCGGTAGCGCGCAGCCGCGACTCTCGATTCACTTCAGCCCGCAGCGCGCCATCTACGGGCAGGGTTGGGATGTGCCGCTCTCTGTTGCCTCGGTGATCGCGGCGCTCGGCGTCCCCAGGGTCGATGCATCCGATCCCGGCGCTGCGCTGCTCGCGACGACGAGCGGTACGCCACCGGCCCAACTCGAGCAGACGCTTCAGCATGCCGTCGGCGAATCCAATCACCGCAGCAACTCGGTCGAGGTGCCATTGCGACTCGTCCGCGCCTCACTGGAGCTCGGTGCCGCCAAGGACGCTCGCCAGCGCCTGGCCGAGTTGGAGTCAGTTATCTCCGGGGACTGGCGGTTGAAGTGGTACAGCGGCCAATGTGCGCTGCTGGAAGGCGACTTCGACGCGGCGACAGCCGATTTCGATGTGGTGCTGGCGATGCTCCCCGGTGAGCTCGACCCCAAACTTGCACTGGCGGCGACCGCCGAACTCCGCGGAGCACACGACGACGCGACCCGCTACTACGAGATGGTATGGCGGACGAACCACACGTTCTACAGCGCGGCATTCGGGCTGGCGCGGGAGCGCGCGCGAGGGGGTGACCGCGCAGGCGCCATCGCCACACTCGACCAGATCACCGCCGCGTCAGCGCATTTCACTGCGGCAGGTACCGCTGCGATCGAGATCCTGATCGACGGCCGAACCGCCGAGAACCTCGACGAACCGACGCTGCTCGAAGCCGGAAAGCGCGCGTCGGCGCTGACCCTCGAGTCGGCGGCCAAGCGTGCGACGCTCAGGTTGCAGGTGTTCGGCGCCGCGCTGGACTGGCTGCGGGCGGGGAACACGCCGAAGACTGCGCGTCTGCTCGGCTCTGATTTCGACGAACCCGGTATCCGGCTCGGCATGGAGCAGTGCTACCGGGCACTTGCGCACGAGACGACCGATGTATGGGCGCGTATCGACTTGGTGGAAAAGGCGAATGCGGTCCGGCCGAGGACCAGACTATGAGCGGTGGGGAGGTGACGTGTATGCGATGCGGCGCGATGGCCGTGCCAGAGGACCGGTTCTGTGAAAGCTGCGGCAACGTAGTGTCCGCGGTTCGCCGCGTCGCCGTCCCCGGCACCGCACGACCCGAGGAAGGTCGTGCGGCTTGTACCGATTGTGGCAACGGTACGTTCGTCGACCAGTACTGCTCCGTGTGCGGTCAGCGGCGCGCCGAACCCGATCGCGAGCAGGCAGACCTCGACGGCATTGTGCTCGTCACCGACCGCGGTCTCGAGCATCGTGCGCAACGAGGATGCCGCCGCGGCAGGAATCGTTGCCTGCGGTTCGGGCGACGCGATTGCCGTCGCTGTGTGTGATGGGGTGTCCACCTCGTCAGCCGCCGACATGGCGGCGAAGGGCGCCTCGACCGCCGGGGTGGACGCGATGCTCAACGCACTTGCCGCGTCGCGCAAGCCACAGTCGGCGGTGCTGGCGGGCCTGACCGATGCCGCCAAAGCGGCGGCGGCCGCAGAGGCCGACAGCCCGGATTCGGCTATCGCTCCGTCATGCACCTACGCGGCGGTGGCCGTCGTTCCCACGTCGACGTGGACGGTGGAGATCGCCGTCGGCAACGTGGGGGACAGTCGGGTCTACTGGATACCCGAACCCCCCACGCATGCGCGATGCCTGACAGTCGACGACTCCGTCGCGCAGGAATTGATCTCCGCGGGCGCTGCCGCCGATTCGGAAGCGGTGCAAGCCGGGGCGCACACCATCACAAGGTGGCTGGGTGCCGATGCCGAACCGACACCGTGGTCGGACTCCAGTGTTCGGCCGATCATCATTGCCGAGCGCGGCTTTCTCCTGGTGTGCACCGATGGCCTGTGGAATTACCTTCCCGAGGCCGACGACATCGGTCGTATCTGCGCCGGAAAAGACGCGGCCGCGGCGGCATCCGCGCTCGTTGACTTCGCGCTGCGCGCCGGCGGTCAGGACAACATCACCGTCGCAGTGATTCCAATCGGAGGTTCATCATGAGCTCGGTTGAACAGCAGAGCATTTCGGGCATCGCCGTCGACGTCGATCACAACCCCTATCTCGCCGACGGAGCAGGAACAGTCGACGCAATCGTGACCGTCGCCGTCGGCGGCGAGACGGTCGCGGACAAGCTGCCGGAACGGGTAGAGGCCATCATCATCGACTGCTCCACGTCGATGAAATCGCCCAAGGGAAAGTTCGACGAAGCGAAACGGGCTACCGGAGTGGCGATCAACGAAATGGTCGACGGAACGTACTTCACCATCGTCGGCGGTACCGAGAAGGCCGTGGCGATCTACCCGGAAGACGGACAACCGGTGCGGGCAAGCGAGGCGACAAGGACGGCGGCCGCACGTGCCGTCGAGAACTTGCAGCCCAACGGCGGGACCGCGATCGGTACCTGGCTCGCGCATGTCCGTGAAGTCGCCGGCCAATTTCCGGGTGCGCTCACCCACGCCATTCTGCTCACCGACGGAAAAGACGAGCACGAAACACCCGAAGAACTGGGCGCGGAAATCGGGTTCAGCGAAGGCGAATTCACTTGCGACTGCCGCGGAGTGGGCACGGACTGGCACGTCGAGGAACTGCGTGCAGTCTCATCCGCACTGCTGGGCACCGTCGACATCATTGCCGACCCGGCGGACCTCGCCGACGCCTTCGCGGCGATGATGCGCAACTCGATGGAGAAGTCGATTCCCGAACTGACCCTGCGACTGTGGACCCCGGCCGGGGCGCGTGTCGCGTTTGTCAAGCAAGTGGCGCCAACCGTCCAGGACCTCACTGCCCGACGGGTCGACGCGGGTAATCAATGCGGTGAATACCCGCTGGGCGCATGGGGTCACGAAGAACGCGACTACCACATTCAGGTCGAGGTTGAGCCTGCGGCGGCCGGCCGCGAGAAGCTGGCCGCGCGTGTGACGGTCCGCGCAGGCGACCAGAGCCTCGGCGAGGGTCTCGTGAAGGCGATGTGGACCACCGATACGGCGCTGTCGGCCCGTATCAGTCACCGCGTCGCGCACTACACCGGTCAAGCCGAGCTCGCGCAAGCGGTCCAGGAGGGATTGTCAGCGCGAAAGAACGGCGATATCCCCACGGCCACAGCCAAATTACATCGCGCCTTGGAACTCGCCGTCGAGTCAGGCAACGACGGAACAGCGAAGCTGCTCGGCGAAGTCATCGAAGTCGACGAGCACACCGGCACCGCCCGGTTGCGACGCGATGTCGCCGCCGCCGACGAGATGGCCCTCGACGCCCGATCGACGCGGACCGCACGCGTCCGGAAGGAGGCCTGATGCCGACCTGTCCCGAAGGCCATGACACCGCGGCCACCGACTACTGCAACGTGTGCGGTTCACCGGTCGCACCACCCGCCGCAGCACCGAACCCGTCACCCGTGGCAGCGACGACCTGTCCGGCATGCGGTGCGGCGATCACCGGGCGCTTCTGTGAGTCGTGCGGGCACGATTCGGCGCTACCCGAACCTGCCGCTGCGCGGTCAGCCGACGGCGGGATGTCGGTCGAGTGGAGCGCCGTCGTGACCGCGGACAAGGAGTATTACAAACGCGTCATCGCGCGCGGCGGTCCCGACACCGTCGACTTCCCCGAGGTTTTCCCGGAGCGCCGAATTCTGCTGCGGGACAGGACATTGATCGGACGGCACAACCGGCGGCAAGGCGTCGAACCTGGCATCGATCTCGGTATCCAGCCGATGGATCGCGGCGTCTCCACCCAACACGCCGTCCTGCAGGTCCGAGACTCGGGCCTGACGATCACCGACCTCGGGTCGACCAACGGAACCAGCCTCAACGACAGCGATGACCTGCTGGCCAACGGTGAGGAGATCGAACTTTCCGACGGCGACCGCGTTCATGTCGGCGCCTGGACCACCATCACCGTCGCCAAGTCCGAAAAGGGACGGACATGACCGAGCAGGATCGGGAGTTACATGACGCGCGGGAGCAGTTGGCGGCGAGCCGAGAGATTCTTGCGGCCCTCGGGCGCCAAGCCTTTGACCCTGGCGCAGTGCTGGATACCGTGCTCGAGTACGCCGCGCGGCTGTGCGGAGCGGCAGCCGCCCAGCTGTTTCTTCGCGACGGCGACCTGTTCCGCCTATCCCGGGTTTCCGGCGAAACCCCCGAGGATTACCGCAGAAACCTGATGGCTCATCCGATCGCGCGGAATCGCCTCTCGACCGTCGGCCGGGCTGCCGAAGACAAATGCACGGTCCAGATTCCCGATGTGCTCGCCGATGCCGACTATGGACGGCTGGACCTGCAGCGTATTACCGGATTTCGCACCCTGCTGTCCACGCCAATGATCCTGCAAGACGAGGTGGTTGGAGTCCTGGCGATGTGGCGCACCGATGTCGCGCCGTTCGATGAACGGGAGCGCCAGCTCCTCGAAGAGTTCGCCGTGCAGGGAGCTATCGTGCTGCGTCAGGTCGACTTGATGCGCGCTCTCGAGTCACGAGGCGCCGAGCTGTCGGACAAGGTCGAACAACTCGAGGCCCTCCGCCAGGTCGACGAAGCGGTCGGATCGAGCCTCGACCTCGACGAGGTCCTCGAGCGCGTCGTCACCAACGCCGTGCGACTGACCAACCTCGGCTTCGGCGACATCACCCTGAGCACCGACGGCGGATCGATCCTCGAGTACGACGAGGCGACCGACTCATTCCACGTTCGCGGCAAGTACGGAAGCAGCCCGAGCCTTTGGGAGAGGTTGCGGCTCATCACCATTGACCGGAAGTCGAGTTTGGTCGGCCAGACCGCACTCGCCGATCAGCCCCTCGAGATTCCCGATCTCGCCACAGCCGAGCGCGACGAGTTCCTCGATACCGTGTTCTCCGACGGTTGGCGTTCGGTGCTCGCCGTCCCGATGAGCGCAGGCGACCAGATGATTGGTGTACTGGTCATCCGCAGGCGCGGCACCGGCGATTTTCCACCCGATGTGATCGAACTGCTCGAAACGTTCGCCAGCCAATCGGCGCTCGCCATCGTCAACGCGCGCCTGTACCGCGAGCTCGAGACGCAGAGCAAGGAGCTCGAAATCGCGAGCAATCACAAGTCGGAGTTCCTGGCGAGCATGTCACACGAACTGCGAACTCCGCTGAATGCGGTGATCGGCTTCTCAGAAGTGTTGCTGGAGCGCATGTTCGGCGAGATCAACGAGCGCCAGGAGGAATACCTCCGCGATATCTGGAACTCCGGCCGCCACCTGTTGGAACTGCTGAACGAGATTCTCGATCTGTCCAAGGTCGAAGCGGGCCACATGGTGCTCGACCCAAGCATGTTCTCGGTCAGAAGCGCTGTCGAGTACACGCTGGCGATGGTCCGCGAGCGCGCCGCGGCGCACGCCATCAAGATCTCGGTCGACATCGCCGACGACGTCGGGGACATCGAAGCCGACGAGCTGCGATTCAAACAGGTCGTCCTCAACTTGCTGTCCAACGCGGTCAAGTTCACACCGGATGGCGGCAGCGTGTCCGTCCGCGCCTACCGGGATGACACCGACCTCGTGGTAACGGTGACAGACACCGGTATCGGAGTGCCGCCGGAGGACCAGGAACGGATCTTCGAGTCCTTCCAGCAGGGCGGGCGCGGCCCGGCCAGGGAGGAGGGGACGGGGCTCGGGCTGACGCTGTCGCGGCGGATCGTGGGGCTGTTCGGGGGCCGCATGTGGTTGGAAAGCACTGTAGGGGTGGGAAGTACGTTCGGCTTCGCGATTCCTACGGCGTCGCGGGCGACGGAGCACATTCCCGTGCACGCGCACGGTGAGTTTCCGGTCGTGGTCCTCGTTGACGACGACCGGGCGTCGCTCGACCTGATGTCGGCATACCTCGACGATGCGCCGGTGCAGGTGATCCGCTCAACCGACGGCGTGAGTGCTTTGGAGTTGATTCGCAAGGTGATTCCTGCTGCCGTCGTGCTCGACATCAGGCTGCCGCGGCTCGACGGCTGGCAGGTGCTGACGGAACTCAAGGCGGTCGACGACACCGCCGCCATTCCCGTCGTCATCGCCTCGGTCGTCGACGACCGTCCCCGAGGACTGGCACTTGGTGCGGCTGTCCAACTGCTCAAGCCGGTCAGCCGCGACGATCTGGTCGGGGCCCTGCGGACCGTGGGCGCTCTTGCCAAGGAAGGGGCGATCGATGGATGACCCCGTGACAGTGCTGGCGGTGGACGACCAATCGGTCAACCTTCGTCTCCTCGATGCGGTCCTGACACCCCGCGGACACCGCGTGCTCACGGCATCGTCGGGAGCGGAAGGTCTGGCATCGCTGGAGACCGAGGATGTCGACATCGTGCTTCTCGATGTGGTGATGCCGGAAATGGACGGCTATGAAGTCTGTCGCAGGATCCGGTCCAACCAGTCGACCGAGTTTCTTCCGGTCGTCATGATCACGGCCAGTGGAAGCGAGCAGCGCCTGAACGCCCTTATGGCCGGCGCCGACGACTTCATCACCAAACCCTTCGACCAGAGCGAACTGCTGGCCCGGGTGGCGTCGTTGGCTCGCATCAAGCGGTATCACGACACGATCCGGCGGCAGGCGTCCGAGTTGGCCAAGTGGAACACAGAACTCGAGTCTCGCGTCGCCGAGCAGGTCGCCGAGCTGGAGCGGACTAGCCGGTTACGCCGTTTCCTGTCACCGCAATTGGCCGATCTGGTCACCGGCGAAGAGAACCTGCTCGAAAGCCATCGGCGCGAAATAGTCGTGCTCTTCGCCGACCTGAGGAACTTCACGCCCTTCGCCGAGACCAGTGAACCCGAGGAGGTGATGGGCGTCCTCGCCGAGTACCACAAGGCGATGGGAGCGTTGGTCCACGAATACCAGGGCACGCTCGAGCGATTCACCGGCGACGGGATCATGGTGTTCTTCAACGATCCGATCCCACACGACGACGCCGCTGAGCGTGCCGTCCGGATGGCGTTGAGGATCCGCGACGCGGTGAACGACCTGGCCGTCGGATGGCGTCGGCGGGGCTACGACCTCGCTCTCGGCCAAGGAATCGCCCAGGGCTTCGCGACTCTCGGCCGGATCGGCTTCGAAGGCCGCTTCGACTATGCCGCGATCGGCAGCGTCACCAACCTCGCCGCGCGCCTGTGCTCGGACGCAGGGCCCTGGCAGGTGCTGGTGACCGACCGCATCCTCGCCGCCATCGAGGACATGGCCGTCGCCGAAGTCGTCGGCGACGTGCAACCGAAGGGATTCAGCCGCACGGTGCGAGTCCACAACATCCACGCAATAACATCCACGCAATGAATGAGGTGCGCACATGACACAGCAACTACAAACCCCAGGCCGAACAGTGGGCCAGCTGAACGATGAGGATCGCTACCGCGCCTTTGATGACCTGCAACTGGCGATGGGCGACGCGTGGGATTCGATCCAGAAGAACCTTCAGGACGAATCGGTCGTCGTGGTGCCCTCCATCAGCATCGAGCGCACTACCCCGTCCAGCGGCACGGTCATGCAAGCGATGGAGGAACGCTCCCTCTTCCTCCTTCTGCTGCTCCGCCAGCCGCGGCTGCGGATGATCTACGTGACTTCGCAACCGATCTCCGAAGCGATCATCGAGTACTACCTGGGGCTACTGCCCGGGGTCATTCCCAGTCATGCGCGCGCCCGCCTCACTCTTCTGGCGGTCGGCGATGGGTCGGGGGTGCCGCTCAGCTCGAAACTGTTGGCGCGGCCACGGCTGCTTCGGGAGGTCCGGTCACTGATTCCGAACCCCGCACGTTGTCATCTGATCCCCTACAACACCACGCCGCTCGAGCGGGATGTCGCCCTGTCCCTTGGCATTCCGATGTACGGCGCGGACCCCCGCCTCGTCGACCTGGGCAGCAAGACAGGTTGCCGGCAAATGTTCGAGGAATGCGGGGTGCAATATCCGGTCGGGGCGGAGGACCTTCACTCCATCGACGAAATCGTGGCCGGAGTGCAGAGCATGCGTGCGCGGCGCCCGTCGATAAAACACGCGATCGTCAAGCTCAACGAGGGGGTATCGGGCTCGGGCAACGCGATGATGGATCTGGACGGGCTGCCGGAACCCGGCGGACCCGACGAGGCAGCGGCGATCGCCGAGCGCTTGCAGCACATCCGACCAGAGGCTGAAAGTCTACCGGTCGACGTCTTTCTCGCGGCCTTCGAGAAGGGCGGCGGCATCGTCGAAGAGCGGATCACCGGAGTCGCGCTGGAGAGTCCGAGCGTGCAGATGCGCGCCCTGCCGGACGGAACCGTCGAGCTGCTTTCCACCCACGACCAGCTTCTCGGGGGTGCGAGTGGTCAGAAGTACCTGGGCTGTGTATTTCCGGCGGATCCAGGCTATGCGGCCAGCATCGCCGAGCCTGCGATGGTGGTTGGGCGTCATCTCGCAGCGCTTGGCGTGCTGGGCCGATTTGCGGTGGACTTCGTTGTCGTGAAGGACGAGGCGGGAGCGTGGACGCCATATGCGATTGAGCTCAACCTCCGCAAGGGCGGCACCACGCATCCATTCCTCACCCTGCAGTTCCTGTGCGGCGGCAACTACGACGGCGAGCGCGGCGTGTTCGTGACTCCCGAAGGGGCGACTAAGTATCTGGTCGCCACCGACCATCTCGAAGATGACCGGCTCAAAGTTCTGACTGTCGACGACCTCTTCGACGTGGTCGTGCAAAACGGCCTGCACTTCGACCAGTCCCGCCGTCGCGGAGTGGTGTTCCACATGATCAGCTGCCTCACCGAGTGCGGCCGCATCGGCATGACCGCTGTTGGTGACAGCCCCGAGGAAGCGTGGCGCATCTATCAGGAGGCGGAGTCCGTGCTCCTACGCGAGGCGGGTCTGGCGCTCGAGGAGGAAGCGGTAATCCACTGAGGTAAACCGGGCGGTGTCGTCGTGCGGCTTCTCCCTAATTCGCGCCGTCGTCCCCTCGAACCCCGCCTCGTCCCAAATGAATGAGTAGTTCGGCGTACTTCCGTAGAAGCTCATGCTCGCCCGAACCAGCTCCCGCTCATTGCGTCGCTCCTCGTCGCTGTCACCCACAATCGTCATCACCGGCACGATCACCGCGATGTCCGACACCGATCGGCCCGACTCCTTAGCTCCCGCAGCCACATTCGGCACCACATGCCTCTCGATATACTCGCTCGCCCAGCGGATGCACATGGACGCCGTCCGCCACCTCACCAGCCATCCGCAGCATCCACGGATTCACCGCCGCGATGTCCACCTTTGGATCCAGCGCATCGATCGGCCCTGCGCTCCACTGCGGCGTGATGAAGTCCAAGTCGTAGAAGTCCCCGTGGTGACCCAGCCTTCCCGTCCGGAACGCTGCAAAGCACGCCTTCACCGCCCGCACGTAGTTCCGCAGCCTCGGCCCCGGATGCTCGAATTCCATGCCGTACCGCCGCACGACGTGCGTCCGCACCTGCGTGCCTAGCCCACTCGGAACTTCCCACGGCTTCGTTACAAGGTCGTGCCTTTTTTGCTGCCTAGTGGAACTAGAAGGCGATGTCGCGAACCGGGTATTAGCCCATCGCGTCTCCTATGAACAGCAATCGTGAAACTGATAGCGCTTGCGATATCGCTTGTGGATGGATACCTGAATCGAGCCGACGCCCGTCGTCAGATGCCGATCACGCGAACAAGGTCTTCGAGCCCGGTGAAGTCGGCAGCATTGCGACTATAGAGATCGAGGCGATTAGCGTGAGCCGTGGCGGCAATCAGCAGATCGGCGAATCTGCTGCGTGGCTTGCGTCCCTCGCGAACAACGGCGGCAACAATCAGGCCGTAGCTTCTTGCCGCTGCCGCATCGAACTGAATCGGCTCCAGCATCGCTTCCACTTCTTGAATTCTGGCCTGGCGCTTCGCCGCTTCCACTGCGGTGGCGGCCAGCTGCGGACCCGCCGCAAGTTCTGCAGCAGTGATCGCGGATATCGCCACCTCCTCGGGCAGCGCGGCGATGACAACCGGATCGTGCCAGTCGATGACGACCGACGTGTCGAGAAGACCCTTGGCCACGTTCACAGACCTTGGTCGATCAACCGATCAAGGTCCGCGCGAAACTGACGATGGTTGATGCGCACGCCGGCATCGGACAGCGCCGCGACGTCGTCGCGCCGGATGAATACCCGGCGGCCGGTCCGGATGGGCCGAAGTTCGGCCACGGGTTCGCCGTTGCGGGTCACGACAAAAGTTTCGCCGGCCGCCACCGCATCGATCACCTTGGCGTTCTCGTTACGCAGCTCGCGTTGGGCGATAGTCCTGGCCATAACCGCGAGTGTAGCACGATATGCTACGCCGTGCTACGGCCCGTGTCTGACCCTGCCGCCGCCGCGCCGACGCCACAACGTGGACACGCACCGTAGCCCTGACTAGGCTGGACACACGCCGACGCGCCGCCGTCGTCTTTTCGATTTCGGCCGGTGGTCCGCAACCTTTGGGTTCTCACACGAGCCCACCTTCGCCACCCGGACGGATCACCAGGACATCTTTTGGCAATTGCCGACATCGCTGCATACACGCATCTGAGCCAGACCGACATCGAGTCCCTCGGCGACGAGCTCGACACTATTCGCCGGGACATCGAGGAGTCGCTCGGCGAACGAGACGCGGCCTATATCCGTCGCACCATCACCTTCCAGCGGACCCTTGACGTCGCCGCCCGCCTCCTCATCGCCTGCAGCCGGTCACGCACCGGCTGGGTCTTGGGGACCGCGTCGCTCGCCTACGCCAAGAGTGTCGAGAACATGGAGATCGGCCACAACGTCGGCCATGGCCAATGGGATTGGATGAACGACCCCGAAATCCACTCGAACACGTGGGAGTGGGACATGGTCGGCGTCTCGTCGCAGTGGAGGTACTCGCACAACTACCGCCACCATGTGTTCAGCAATGTGGTCGGGGTAGACGATGATCTCGGCTTCGGCGTGATACGGGTTACCCGCGACGAACCGTGGAGAACCGAGCATCTATTTCAGCCGCTTCGAAACCTCCTGTTGGCCACCATTTTCGAATGGGGCATCGGCCTCCACGGCATCCATTCCGAACGCGACCGGGTCGCGCCCGACACCGAAAAGGTCGTCCAGGCGAGGTGGGCCTTCGCTCGCAAGATCGCGCGCCAATCCGCCAAGGACTATCTGTTCTTCCCGGCGCTCAGCCTCGCCCGCTGGCGTCGGACGCTGGCTGCGAACGTCACCGCCAACCTGCTGCGCAACCTCTGGACCTATGTCGTGATCTTCTGCGGCCACTTTCCTGACGGCGCAGAGAAATTCACCGCCGACGTCCTCGACAATGAGACCCACGCCGAGTGGTACCTCCGGCAGATGCTCGGTGCGGCGAACATCAATGCCGGCCCGCTGCTGGCCTTCTCCACCGGCAACCTCTGTTACCAGATCGAGCATCACCTGTTCCCCGACCTACCGAGCAACCGCCTGGCGGAGATCGCGGTGCGGGTCCAAGCGCTCTGCGACAAGTACGACCTGCCTTACACCAGCGCTTCGCTTGTACGCCAATACCTTTTGACGTTGCGCACCATCCACAAACTGGCGCTTCCCGACAGGCTGCTGGTGGCTTCCAGCGACGACGCGCCGGAAACCGCTTCCGAACGGAAGTTCGCTACCACCACATCGTCGGCTACCGAATCGGCCGGCAAGATCATCGGGCTGCGAACGGCGTTGCGTACCCGCACCCGCCGACTAGCAGGGAAAGGCGTACCGTAATCAATATCGGGTAGCTCGGTTGCGAGCACACATGCCCGACTAAAAAGGAAAACGTGATGGCTTCGCCAACAACACTCCAAACGCCCTACCTACTACGCATTGAACTCGTCACCGACACGATCAAGTCTCACTCGAAATTGGGTGACAAGGCTGCGGGCGAACTGGCCGTGCACATCCTGCACGCGCTGAATTCAATCCCCGAGAAGATCCGCTAAATGTGACCGTTTCCGTGACACTGCCCGAGGCGACACCGACACTTACATGCGGTTCGGTGATGCCTACGTCAAACACGGGGACGGCTCGCTTGATGTCGTCCGCGGCGGCGCAACACAGCCGTTCAGATACGCGGCGGGGGCTTGGACCGACGTAGCGGGCGATGAAAAGAGTTGGGCGAAGGGCCGTTTCTGGAATTGACGGATAGCCCTCACCGGTCCCGTGGGCACACCGCGGGAAAGCCGTTGCGGCTCAACGCCTCTTGTTGTCCATGATCGAGTCCATCGCCGACGCCTTGCTCGCCGCCTTTTCTTGCTTGGCGGCGCGTTTTTCTTTCAGAGACTTGCCGGACTTCTTGGACATACCTTGCCGGGGAGACTTGTCAGACATTGCTGGCCCCTTGATCGTGGTGGGGCCTGGGTGGTCCCGATTCCTTGACCATACTCTCCGAACCTGGCCCACATTGGATTGGCGTAGACGACGTCCAAGCCCGCCGCCGCAAACCCCGGGGTGTACCGTCAAATGGTTGGGAACCCAGCTATTCCGGGATGCATCAGCCGTTCTCCGCTGATCTCGCCGAGCAACCGCTCACGCCGGACACGTCGGTACCAATCGCACGTCGGGATTGCAGTGGACGGTCTGCCCACCTTTGATTCGATCCCTGTCCCTGGTGCGCCGCAACGGTTTTCCGGAATTGTCCGTTTCGGCATCCTCGGCACATTTGCGCCGAGCCCAACCGGGTTGACGAGGTTCAATGCAGGCCTGTCCGCTGGATTGCGCGCTCGCGGCGCCGACGTCGGCGTCATCGGAGAGGCCGACGAGCAACCTCTTCCGGAGAGCGAGGCGGTCGGAGCACAGGTCAACGCCCCTACGCCATCCGCCGCGGCATGTGCCTACCTGCTCAGCCGGGGCGACGTCGCGATCGTTCACCACGACTTCGGCAGCAGCTACGGCGGTGCCGACGGCGACGAAATGGCGAACCTCATCGACGGGTTGTCCGTCCCGTCGATCGTCATCGTCCACGCGGTCCCCAAAAGCCCGACATCACACCAACGTTCGGCGCTCGAGAGGATCGCGGCAGTGGCCAGTCAACTGGTCGTCATGTCCGAAGCCGCCAGGCAGCACCTGCGTCTTGATTACTCGGTCGACCGCCAGAAAGTCACCGTCATCCCGCACGGCGCGACGATTCCGGACACCCCACGTGTGAAGCGGCCGAGTAGGCCGACCATCTTGACGTGGGGCTGGCTGGGCCCCGGAAAAGGTGTCGAGCGGGTCATCGACGTGATGGCCTCACTCAACGACGTGCCTGGTCAACCGCGGTACGTCGTCGCCGGTCCAACCCATCCCGGGGTCCTCGCCGCCGACGGCGAGGCATACCGCGACGCCCGGACCGAACAAGCCCGGCGCTGTGGCGTAGCGGGTTCGGTGGTCTTCGAGTCGGGTTACTACACCGGTCCGATGCTGACAGAGCTGATCCAGCAGGCCTCCGTCGTCGTCTTGCCCTACGACTCCACCGATCAGGTCACGTCCGGGGTGCTCGTCGACGCGATCGCGCATGGCAGACCGGTTGTGGCCACCGCATTCCCGCACGCCGTCGAGCTCCTCAACAACGGAGCGGGCATCATCGTCGACCACGACGACCCGGAGGCGCTGGCATCAGCGCTGCGCGGGATCGTGACCAAGCCGCGGCTGTCCGGCACCATGGCGGCCGAGGCCCGACTGCTGGCGCCGGACATGGCATGGCCCGTCGTCGCAGGTGCGTTCATTGCGCTGGCGCGGCGTCTCATCGCCAAGGGGAAAGACGCCCGCGTGACTGCCACCGGGCGGCCCTTACCGACCGTTTGGTGAAACCCTCTTCGCGCCGTTTCCTTGCGACCACACCCTTTCGGTGACGTCGGTGAGGGTGACCATCAGCAGCGCGTCGGTACCGCGAAGAAGCATCGAGTTCGAGACCACGGCGGTGATCGGATATCCGTCGCTGTGGTTCCAGTTCGTGACCGTGTCGCGGTCGCGCAACAGCTCGAACCAGTCCCGGGGCGATGTGTACGACGCACCTATGAGGAGCGCGGCCAACGACTGCCCTTGGAGGCTCGCCGCCGTCTGGTAGCCGAGCATCTTTTCGCACGCCGAGTTGGCGTGTACGACGACGCCGTCGGTTCCGATCGTGATCGTGGGAGGGCCCAGCTGATTCACCAGTACCCTGGCGGGAAGGGGTTCGGCCGAGCTCTGGTCGCGTTCTTTCACGGTGCTCCGGATATGCGGATGTCACCGGGGTGGTCGGCGCAAGCGAGTTGCTTCTGTAAGGCGGCGGACGACGTCGGCCGCCTCTTACCGGCCTGGCTGTTGGCTCAACAAACCGCAGACTAGCAAATTTCGCACCGAATTGACGTGCGTGCCAGCTACCAGCAGCGTCGCACTCCCAAGGCTCGACAAGCGAGTGCCGAAGCGTTCACTCCGACCCGCCCCGACGTGCCCTTGCGCGCCGAACCGCTTCGTCCACGATCCGCTCGGCGACGACGGCCAGCTTGACGTTCTCGGCCTGGCTCAGCCGGGTCAGCCGGTCGAATGCCTCCTCCGCGCTCACTCCTGAGCGGCTGCGGATGATCCCGATCGCCTGATCGATCACCGCCCGGGTGCCCAGCGCCCGCTGCAACTGTTTCGTCCGCTCCTGCGCGCGGTCGAGCAGCTGACCGTTGTACAGCGACACCGCGGCAGGCCCCGCGAATTGTGTCCCCAACGTGACGGCGTGCTCGTCGAACGCGTCACGCTTGCCGGCGTAGGTGTTGATCGCGCCGATCACCTCGTTGCCCACCACCAGCGGAAGCGACAGTGCAGAGTGCACCGCCATTCGCGCCACCCGGCCGCCGAAATGAGGCCACCGCCTGTCGCTGCCCAGCGATCCGCTGACCACGACGCGCTGCGACTGCATGCAGGTGATGCACGGACCCTCGTGCAGCTCTTCGTATTGGACCTTGTCGATGTCGTCGACGAACTGTGCCGTCGCCGCCCACGAACTGATGTGCGGCAGGCCCTCGTTTGCCTGCACCACCAACGCGACGCCCGCGCCGTCGACGCCAGGGATTGCCCGCGCGGCGAATTCGGCCACATCGCTGAGCAGATCGATCACTCTGCGCGCGCCAGCCACCAACCCGGCCACGCCTGTGAGTCCGGCATACAGGTCCACCTCATCGGCTTCGCGCTGCGCGGCGGACAGGTCGGGCCGTGCAGGCGAGTGCCGACCAGGCTGGGGGTCGTAATCAGCCATGGTGCAACCCAAATCTACTCGCCAACGCGACGTTTCCGTGAGGCTGGAGAATCAACCTGCCTAGACGGTACCGGTTCGATGAATTCATGAGGTCAAGCGCCCTCGCGGAGTCGTGTGTCGTCCTAATCGCGCGTCAGCCTGGGAGCTCCAACCGGCGCGCGAGTCCCGACGCGCGAACCGCCCGCCTGTCGATCGCGGCCCGCAGCGCCGGTTCCGCGCCCACGACCCGGATGCGCTCTTTCGCCCGTGTCACCGCCGTGTACAACAGCTCGCGCGTCAGCAGCCGGGAATCCTCCGGCGGCAACAGCACCGTGACCTCGTCGGCCTGACTGCCCTGGCTCTTGTGAATCGTCATCGCATGCATCGTCTCGACATCGGCCAGCCGGCTCGTCGCGAACTCGAGCTGCTCCGTGCCCGCAATCACCGCCCGCAACACACCGTCGCGCACCACCGTGACGCCCGTATCGCCGTTGTACAGCCCCAGCCCGTAGTCGTTCGCCGTCACCAGCACCGGCCGTCCCGCGTACCACGCCGACCAGATCGGCTCGCCCGTCTCCTCGGCCAGCCACCGTTCGACCTGATGATTCCAATACCGCACCCCGTACGGCCCTCGTCGATGTGCGCACAACAGCCGATGCTCATCCAGCGTCGCCAGCCCGGCGGCCCGATCACCGAGGATCGCCGACTTTCGAAGCTCAACTGCGTGCGGTACGAGCAACTTTCGTAGATGCTCCGACGGCGCGTCGGTGTCGATCCATTCGATGTGATCGCCGCCTTCTTGCAGCACTTCGATGGCGTGGTCGGCATCGCCGACCCGAATCGCCGACGCCAACGCGCCGATCGACTCGCCGAAACGGTGCGAGGTCTTCAGCGCCGCGACCTTCGAATCGTCCAGCCCGTCAACCAGATCCGCGAGAACAGCGCCCGCCTCGACCGACGCCAACTGGTCCGGGTCGCCCACCAGGATCAGCCGCGCGTCCGGGCGCACCGCCTCGAGCAGTCGCGCCATCATCGTCAGCGACACCATCGACGTCTCGTCGACGACGATCACGTCGTGCGGCAGCCGATTGTCCCCGGTTGTGGCGGAACCGCGCCGACGTGTCCGGCCTGCTGCCGAGAAGACGATGCAGCGTCGTCGCGTGCAGCCCCGAGAGCGCTTCTTGGTCGGCGGAGCTCAGCTTGCTGACTTCCAGCTGCACCGCCTCCTGCAACCGCTGCGCCGCCTTGCCCGTCGGCGCCGCCAGCGCGATCCGCAGACGGGTTCCGCCGGTGAGCAGTGCCAGCAGCCGCGCCACCGTCGTCGTCTTGCCCGTACCCGGTCCTCCCGTCAGGACCGTCAACCCTTGCGACAGAGCTACTTTCGCAGCAGATCGCTGTTCGTCGAACCCGGCAGGAAACAGCCTCTCGATGTCCGGCGACAGCTGCTTCGGCGTGGTCGACACCATTGTGAGCACGTCGTCGCACACCTGCTGCTCTTCGAGCCAGTACCGGTCGAGGTACAGCAGATCCCCGTCCAGCCGCAGCACCGGCGGTGACCCCGCCAGCGCGCTGGCCCGAACGGTCTCCAGCCATTCGTCGACATCCGGCCACGGAAGGCCCTCGACGCCGACCTGTTGTTCGACAGATCTTAGGTCGACGCACACCGACCCATTGCGCAACGCCCGTACCGCCATCGCGACGGCCAGCGCGACCTTGTCGTCGGGCTCCTTCGCCAGTTTGGTAAGCCGCTGCGCCACATGTACATCGGAAGACTCGATCACTTCGGCGTCGGTGAATACGCGCAGCAGTCCCGTCGCGCCGATCGCCTGTCGCCACTCCACAGTTGTCATGCAGCCGCCCGACCCTCATCGAGCAGATCGGACAACGCCGTGATCAACGATGCCGGCGGCTGCCAGCTGAACACCCCGGCCGGATGTCCGTCGACCACCGGTGTGTCCGGGCCGCACATGCCACGCAGGAAGAGGTACATCACGCCGCCGAGGTGTGTTTCCGGCGTGTACCCGGGCAGCCGCCACCGCAGAAACCTGTGCAGGACAACGCTGTACAGAAGCGCCTGCAGAGGATAGTCGGAATGCAGCATCGCCTCGACCAGCCGCGGCTGCGCATAGTCGGCGGCCGTCAGCGGCTCGGCCGGGTCTCCCAGCCAGTTGGTCTTGTAGTCGACGACCACATACCGGTCACCGATCCGCAGCACCACGTCTACCGAACCCGACAGATACCCCTTGAGCGGCTGGCCGCCCAAAGGCGCACTGGTCAGCCGGTCGGCGTACGACGCCAACGGGTCGTCCTTCGGTAGATGCACGCGCAATAGGTCGCCGACATGAGACAGCCGGATCTCGGGAGCGGCGGCCCGCAGATCGCCACCGGCTAGCGGGAATTCGAAGTCCATCTCCCGCATCCGGTCCTGTAGTCCGATCTGCCGCAGCGTCACGCCATCGGCCAGCGGGCCCAGGGGAGTGTCGTGCATGGGCACCATCGCCGCGGCCAGCTCCGCAGCAGGCACGTCGACCGGCCACCACACCGAATGTTCCCTGATCTGTGCCTCCAACTCAGCGGCCAGGTCGGAGGCGAACGGGTCGGCCGTCTCCAACACCGCGTGCACCAGCGTGCCGAACTTCGCGCCCATCGGCAGATCCGCCATCGCCGACGGCACATCAGCACCGACCGCCGACGTCGTCAGTGGAACCTCCGCGACCTCATCGTCCAACTCGCTGACCTCCGGCTCGCTGCTCACCGGCGTCGTCTCCGCGGCACGGATCAGACCCGAGTACGACGTGCGCCGCCACGTCGCATCGATCGAGCGGTGGAAGTGGCGCGCGGCCAGATCGGTCCGGGGCGCGTCCGCCGGTAGTGGTGGCACCCGCCGCTTGACGGACTCCTCGATGACGAGGCCGCCCGCCGCCTCCCACTCCTGGAAGCGCGCCATCGCATTGTCGTCCGAAATCTTGTCCGGTGAAACGCGATCCGGCACTGCGGCCTCACCCGGACCGCGTCCGCGCAAGAGTCGCGACAGACCGCCGTTGGGTTCGTCGTAGGACGGCGCCCACCACGCGACCACCTGAGACTGCGCACGCGTCATCGCCACATAGGTCAGCCGGCTGACGTCACTCGCATCTTCGGCCCGCCCGAGTACCGAGACTGCATTGAAGTCCGGGCTGTCGATGCCGCCGACGTGGAGGCACCGTTGATCGCCGTCGTGGAACAACACCAGCTCGCGGGTCTGCACGTTGCGGTTGAACGCGAACGGCAGGTACACCACCGGGAACTGCAGGCCCTTGGCCACCCACACCGTCATGATCTGCACGGCTGCCGCGTCGTGGTCGAGGCGACGTGCGCGTTCCGTTGCGCCGCTTCCTTCTTCGCGTTGCACACGCAGCCAGTCCCGCAGCGCAGGCAGGCTGAAGTGCTCGCGGTGCGCAGCCTCCTGAAGCAGCTGCGTCATGTGCGCCAGGTCGGTCATCTGGCGTTCGCCGCCCTGCCACGACAGCACGCGATCACCCATGCCGTTCAGCTGTGCCGCCTCGAAGATCGCCGACACACCGCGCTCACGAGCATGACCGGCCCACTCCCGCAGCGTCTCCGCGATGTCGTCGGTCAGCGCGTCGCCCCCGTCGACGAGCTGCTCGGCGGTCTTGCCGAAGAACATCGTCGCCGCGGCCGCGCGCACCATGCCAGGACGGTGCGGTTGATCGAAAGCCTCCAGGAGGCACAGCCAGTCCTCGGCGGCCTCCGAGTTGAAGATGTCGGAGTCGCCGGTATACACCGCCGGAATACCCGCCTCGCCGAGTGCCCGATAGCATGCGCGGGCGTCTTTGTGGCTTTCTACGATTACGGCGATGTCGCGGGCTTCCAGCGGCCTGCCGTCGAACGTGGCGCCGTTGGTCAGCAGCGCGCCGATGTCAGCGGCCAGGTCGTGCGGGATATGCACTCGCAAATCGGCGATTGACGGACCCTTGGTTCCTTTGAGACCGAACGTCTCTCGGCGCACGACCCGCAGCCGGAACGGTTCGTCGCACGGAGCTCCCTTGAGCCGCGAGCCGTCATACTGCGCCTCGACCTCGTGGACGATGATCCGCGGGTCCCCGAGTTGCGCGCCGCCCAGCAGCGTCTGCAGTCGATTTACCAGCGCGGCGTCGCTACGCCAGTTCTTGCCGAGAGTCATTCGCGTGCCCGCGGTTTCCGCGGCCTTGAGGTAGGTGACGATGTCGCCGCCGCGAAACGCGTAGATCGCCTGCTTCGGGTCACCGATCAGGATCAGCGTCGAGCGGTCGGTGAACGCGCGGTCGATCACCTTCCACTGCACCGGGTCGGTGTCCTGGAACTCGTCGACCATCACGATCGGCCATCGCTGATGCATCCGCAGTTGCGCCGGTGAGTCGTCGGCATTCAATGCGTCGGCCAGCCGGGTGAGCAGGTCGTCGTAGCCGAGGATGCCGCGCTTCCTCTTACGGATTTCCAGTTCGGCCAGAACATCTTTCGCGAAGTTGACGCACACCGCGGCGCGCGAGTCGGGCGGTGGGGCCTTCGGCCGCAGCTCCGTCGCGGGGTGCTTCACCACCTCGCGGGCCAGGCGCAGCGCATCGGCGTGGTTCAACAGCGGGTCGTCACGCTCGCGGCCGAAGTGGCGGAGGTAGAGGTCGTCGACGATCTCGGCCACCAACTCGTCGAGGCTTTCCACCAGCGTCACACCGGAATCGCTGTCGCCGGCCACCCCGAGAGATTTGAGGACCATCTGACAGAACTGGTGGGTGGTGGCGATCGTCGCCGCATCGAATGCAGCCAGCGCGTCGCGCAGCCGCTGGCGACGGTCGCGAAGTTCGTCTGGGGTGCCCTTCAGCAGGTGCGCAACCACTTGGTTGTCTCCGGCCAGGGACGGGTCGTCGAAAGCCACGACCGTGTCGACGATTTGACGCCTGACCCGGTCCCGTAGCTCCTGCGTGGCCGCCCGACCGAAGGTGATCAACAGCATCTGGTCCAGCGTCGCCTCGCCCTCGGCGATGTACCGCGTGACGAGACCGGCCAACGCGAAGGTCTTGCCCGTGCCTGCGCTCGCCTCAAGGACTGTGGTTGACCCCGTGGCGGGTAGCGGACCCAACAGGTCGAAGGTGTCCATCACGAGTCCATCGCCCGCAGCATCGGAATCCACAGCCGGTTCGCGTAGTGGTCGAGGCCCGCATCGATGAGGACTCTCAGCCACGCCCCCTGGCCCCATGTCCGAACGTGCGCCGGCTCTGCATCGTCACCGGGGTAGCGGTCGGACTTCCATCGATACCCCGCCGACCGCTCCGGATCGCCGTGGGTGTGTACGGCTTCCGCCCACGCGAACGACGTCCTGGTAGGCAGCGGCAGGGGCTCGCGCCGGCCTTCGTCGTACATCTTGACTAGATCGGTCAGCAGCTCGACCGCGGAGCCCGCGGGCCGGCGCAGCACGTCCTGCTGGGGAGTGGTGCCCTTCCTGGGACGACCGATGCAGACCGCCGACCAATCCCGGCTCGGATCGTGAGCAATCAACGCCAGCAACGGAATCCATGACATCAGCAGGTGTCGGCCGCCGAGCTTGGAGTAGGTCACCGAGACGAGACGGTCGCCGAAGACCTGTGACACCGTGCCGGTCAGCCGCCGACCGCCCAGATCGATGTCGACGTCCACGGCGTCAGCGTCGACGCTCCGATATGCGCGGGCGGTGTCGGCGAGCAGGACGGCCTGGTTTTGGATTTCGGTCGCTTTGCGCCAACCGAGGTGCCCGGGCGGCAGCGTGCCGCGCCGCCATTCGGCCTGCCGCGCCTGGTCGGGCTCCATGCCTTGCAGCATGTCGTCGAGCATCCGGTCGCCGACGGACCACTCCTCGAGCGCGTTGATGTCGACGGGCATGGCGTCCTCGACCCCGTCGACCTCCCACGGCAGCGTGTAGTCGAGTGCCCGGTAGAAGCCCTTCACCGGATCGCGGAAGAAGGCCGTGAGGTCGGCGAGCACCACGTCGTCGGGTGGGGGAGCGGGTAGCGGGCCGGAGATGAACGACGGCCGCTCGGCGCGGTCGCCGGAGCGGGCCCGGGCCGCATTCAGCACGGCGGAGTCGAAGGTGAACGGTTCGTTGGGGATGAGCTGGCCGGGGATGACGTTGCGAGTGTCGAAGGGCTGCAACGGATGTTTGACGACGACCTTGTCGCGCACCTTGGCCTCTGTCGTCAGGTCGAGGGTGTCGAGGAGTTCGGACAGCGGCACCGCGGGCGGCCGTTCCTGCCCGGAGTATTCGTTGGCACCGGTGTACGTGATGATCAGTTTCTCGGTCGCGGCACCGATCGCGTCGAGCAGCAATTGCCTGTCCTCGGAACGGATATCGCGTTCGCCGGTCATCGGGTTGCGGGCCAGCACGTCGTCGCCGTCGACGACGCCGAGCCGCGGGAAGATGCCGTCGTCGAGACCGACGAGGCAGACCACCCGGTGTGGCACCGAGCGCATCGGCACCATCGTGCACACCGTCAGCGTGCCGGTGCGGAAGTTGGCGCGGGTGGGTCGCCCGGCGAGGTGACGGTCGAGGAGTGCGCGGATGTCGGACAGGCGCATCTCCGTCTGCGCCCGCGAGCCTGCGGCGTTGAGCACATCGCCGAACTCGCGCTGCAGCTGGCTGGTCTGCCAGGCGTCGGCGTCGTCGACGCGGGCAAGCAGATTGATGCCTTCCTGGAGCGCAGTGAGCCATTCCTGCAATGGCCGTGCACCGGTTAACGATTCGACGACATGCTGCAAGCGGTCGACGTACTCGGCGAGTTGGCCGGCGAGTTCGACGCGGTTGCTGCTGACGTCGTCGAGCGGCAAGGTGGTGTCGAGCCAGGCGTGCGAGTCGTCGGACATCGCCACTCCCGCGAGGACGCGATCGATGCCGAAACGCCATGTGTTCTGGATGAAGTCGACGCCGTACGGTGTACGGTGCTCGCGGTCGAAACCCCAGCGGATGTTGGCCTGGCGCACCCAGCGGGTGATGTCCTCGAGGTTATCGTCGGTGAAGCCGAAGCGCGCCCGGACCGGTGCGGCCTGTGCGAGGTTGAGTACCTCGCTGGAGGTGGCCCGACCACCGGCGAGTGCGAGCAGTTGCGCCGCCACGCCGAGCAGCGGATTGGTCTGGACGAGCGACCGGTCGGCGAGGCGCACCCGGAGCTTGTGCGCGGGATGCACGCCCTTGATCATGTCGCCAAGGCCGAAGCCGGCGACGATCAGCGGCGCATACGTCTCGATGTCCGGGCACATGACAAGGATGTCGCGGGGTTCGAGCGTGTCGTCGTCGGCGAGCAGGCCGAGCAAAACCTCACGGAGAACATCGATTTGGCGGGCGGGGCCGTGGCAGCTGTGCACCTGCACCGAACGGTCATCGAGGCTGAGCGTTCGACCGTCGCGACGCGCGGCGTTGGCGGTGATGTCGGCCTGTAGCCAGCCGAGCAATGTGTCGGGTCGGTCGTCGCCTACGAGGTATTCGTCGGTCTGCAGGTCGGGTGGCAGGCCGCGTTGGAGTTCACGAAGATCGCGGCCAAGCGTGGCCAGCAGCGGATGCCCGACCTCGCGGTGACTGGTGTCCTCGCGGCGGGAGATCTGGCCGTGTACGTCGGCGAGAGACGTCCACAGTGTGTCGCTCGGGTGCGGCAGCCACAGGTGCAGGTCGTGATGGGTCGACAGGGCATCGAGCAATTCGATCTCGGTACTGGGCAGGCGCGTGTGACCGAAGAGGGAGATCCGCTCGGGCAGATCGGTGGGGGACTCCTGCAGTGTGGCAACGGTTTTAGCGTGTCTAATGTGGGGTGGGTCGGCGTCGACGCGATCCAGAAGCGCGCGCCATAGGGGTGGCTGCCACTGAAGGTCAGAAGCGATATCACCGGTGATGTCGTTTTCCCAGTCGACCAGGAGCTGGGGCCGTTGCCGCGCATAGGACGCGAAGAGGCCGGCCAGCCGCCGCGCCACCGCATAGCGCCGACCCATCCGTAGCTCTTTCTCCTCACCGGCCTCGAAGTGGCCGAGGTGGGTGGCCAGCGTCTTGCACCAGTCGTCGTTGCAGCTTTGGTCGATGACTTCGAGCAGCGACCAGACGAGTGCGTCCGGGTGCCACGGGTCGTCGTTGTCGGTGCCGGTGATCTCGGCGATGAGCGAGCGGGGATTGCGGAAGGAGATGCCGGCGCAGACGCCGTCCTGCCCGTTCCCACGGCCGAGGATGTGCGACAGCCGCTGGCTGAGCCACCGCTCGACGCCCTTCGCCGGCACGATGACGAGCTCTTCGGCGAACGGGTCATCGAGCGGGTCGGAGAGGAGGGCGCCGAGGCCGTCGGCCAAAAGGTCGGTTCGTTCCGCGCGGTGAATGTGCAAGCCCATTGATGGCCACCCTAGGGCGCGGGTCCGACATGGTGAAGCGTTCGTCGAAGTTTGCTCGCGGGGTCCGCGATGTCAGACCGCTGTGCCACAGTGAGGGTGACTGAAGAAGATACCCGTGGCCCAGAAGGAAGATCGCCGGATCAATCGCCCGTGCGATCGAACCTGTCGTCGAAGTCACCGCCACCGGTACACGCGCCTCCTGGCGCAACGGTTTGAGTGCCGTGCCCGCTGAGCACCGCGATCGGGTCGTCCAAAGCCGTGGGCAACGGGTACTCCGCGGCGATCGTCATCTGCGCGGTGCCGCCGGCCGAACAGTTTGTGGTGCCATTCTCGTTCCGTGTCCACTTGTCTTTGGCGAAAATCAACGTCACCGCGTCGACGCCCGCGTGGAACACGCTCATGCACCGGTCGCCGGTGCGCAGACAGTAGGTATTGGCCGTGAGCACCTTTGCGGGAAGGATGGTGCCGTTCGTAAAGGTTGTCGTCTCGCGATACTTACCGCGCAGGCCCTCCGCCGGGGTCGTCACCCGCGGCGGCATCACGGACGGATCCGGAACCTTGTTGAGGTCAGGATCGCCGGTCCGCGTGAACTTCACCGTTCGCTTCGCGGCGCAGAGGCTATCGGTTGAGTCCCTTGTGGTTTCGCCGGTGAGCGTCCCGTCCGGATGCGGTTGCAGCGAGTAGATCACCCACACTTCGGACGGTGCATCGCCGCCACATTGCGCTGACGCGAGGCCCACCGCCACCCACGTACCGCCCAACTGATCGAACGTCAGGTTCGACACCAGCGCGGTACCGCCCTCGCTGATGTTGGCCGCCGTCGCCACACAACCGCCCGCGCCACACGTCGAGCGGACCGCCCAACTGCTCGTCGTCGCCGGCGCACCCGCCACCGGCTTGTCCGAAAGATCGGTCCCCGGCCCGTAGTCCACGCGATACGTTCCGGTGAAGGCGACCGCACCCGCGGCCCCGCTGGCCGGCGCGGTCGGGGCGGAATTGTCGTGCTGAGTGACCTCGACGAAGGCGACCACCCCACCCACGACGACCAGTGTCGCGATGAACACCAACGCGCCGATCAGGATGCCGTGTCGCCCCGACGACTTCTTCTTGGCGGGCGGCGCCGGTGGCCGCTGCAGATTGGGCGCGCTGAATTGCGTCGCCGCCGACGGCGACATCCCGTACGGACCGGGCGGGGTGTGCGGGTACGAATAGATCGGCGCTTGGGTGCCCGGGCGTGCCGGGGCCTGTTGTGTGGCTTGGGCGTGCGCGGGAGGCTGGCTGTTGGGTGAGGTGACGGCTTCCTTTGCGGCCGTGGCCATTTCGACGGCAGTGTGATAGCGGTCATCGGGCTTCTTGGCCAGGCCGGTGGCGATCACGTGGTCCATCGCCGGCGGGATGGCGGCGTGTTGGGACGGCCTCGGCGGCGGGGTGACCATATGGCCGACGGCGACCTGTTCGAGCGTGCTGCCGGGGAACGGTTGTTTGCCGGTCAGGCACTGGTAAAGCACGCATGCCAACGCGTAGATGTCGGAGCTGGGGTGGACCTCGCCGGTGCTGAACCGTTCGGGGGCCATGTAGGCCCACGTGCCGATGGCCGAGTTCGCCGACGTCAACCGGGTGTCGTCGGTGGCGCGTGCGATGCCGAAGTCGATGAGGTAGGCGAAGTCGTTGTGGTCCACCAAAATGTTCGACGGTTTGACGTCGCGGTGCACCAGCCCCGCCTGATGAGCGCTCGTCAGAGCGGTCGCGATCTGCTCGATGATCGCCACCGCGCGCTCGGGGTCGAGCGGGCCCGCGTCGATCATGGTCTGCAGGTCTTGGCCGTTGATCAGTCGCATGGTCACGTACAGGCGACCGTCGACCTCGCCGACGTCGTAGATCGGCACGACGTGGGGATTGTCCAAGCGTGCGGCGGTGCGGGCTTCGCGGCGGAACCGCTGATCGAAGTCGGGGTCCTTGGCGAAGTGGGGAAGCAGCATCTTCAGTGCGACGACGCGGTCGATGGCGGTGTCGTGGGCGCGCCACACCTCGCCCATGCCGCCCCGGCCCAGCAACTCAATCAGCCGGTAGCGGCCGAACGGGGTGCCCTCGTCCACCGGCTCACGATAACGGCCGATCACCGCGTTCGTGGTCGTGATAGGGGAGCCGGGTGACCGGCACAGGTGCGGGCAGCCACATCTGTTGACGGTTGCCAAACGAACGCGGTCCGGCTACATGCGGCGAATCCGGAGATACCGATTGAGATCCGGTATCGCGAAGAGGAACGCTGTTAGCGCGGCCAGCACGATCAGCGCCACGATGACAATCGCTATCCAACCCACTACTACCACGTCGGATTCCTTTCGCTGGTAATCCTTCGTAGAGTCCAAGCTACGGCAGTTGTGCGATCTCAGCGGCATATTAGCCGCGCGTCGGCCACCGGCTTGAAGTTCGCTCTTACCGACGCACTCGACAATTAAAGAGCGTCTGACGCTGAAGTGCGGCCCCGAGCGTGTCAACGCGATGAGCGCGACAAAATTTTCGCCACCGTCAAAGAACTCGCCCTGGGTTTCGCCGAATACGGGAAGCGCACCGACCGCGTCATCCCCATATTCGAACTTGCCGCCAAGCCGTAACCTATACCGCCGTCGGCACTTATTCCGACGCCCTATCATTAGACCCCGGTCGGGCCATGCGTTCGATCATCCCGGCCCATGCCGACCCACACTGGAGTGCTTTTGACCTGGTCTCGTCGCGTTATCGCCACGTTCGCCGCCATCGCGGTGGCGGGCTTGGTGTTGCTCGGTGGAGATGTCGCATCGACCACCGCCCAGTGCTCCACCCAGTGCCACGTCGCCAGTGCCGCGCACACCTTGTCCGCTGCTGTCCCGGCTCCGCCTCAGCCCGCTGCCCTCGGAGTCTTTCCGCTCGCACACGCCGACGACGTCAATCCCGCTGCGCCCGTGTCCGTCACTGCGTTCTCCGGCGTCATCGACGATGTCAAGTTGGTCAACGATGGCGGCAGGACGGTGCCCGGGGTCCTGACACCTGACAAGAAGGGCTGGCATCCGGCCGAGAAACTCAGCTACGGGCGCACCTACACCATGACCGTCGCCGCCCGCGGCGCCGGCGGCATGCCGTCGCGCCAGACGTCGAGCTTCACCACCCTGTCGCCGGACTACGAGACCGCCGTCAACCTCAACACCACCGCCGGCATCTCGCTGGTGGACGGTGCCACGTACGGCATCGGCGCCGTCGTAGTGGCGCACTTCGACGAGCCGATCACCGACAAACTCGCCGCCGAGAAGCGCCTGCGCGTCACCACCAACCCGCCCGTTGCCGGATCCTGGAACTGGGTCGACGACCAGAACGTCCACTGGCGCCCCGAGAAGTACTACGCGCCAGGCACTTCCGTCAACGTCTCCGCCGAGATCTACGGCCAGCGGCTCGGCGACGGCATGTACGGCGAAGAAGACGAACACGTTGCGTTCAAGATCGGCGACTCGCACGTCTCGATCGCCGACGACACGACCAAACAGGTCAGCGTGTTCGACAACGGCAAGCTGGTCCGCACCATGCCCACCTCGATGGGCATGGGTGGCACGCAAACCATTGGGGGGCACACCCTTTCGTTCTTCACTCCGCCGGGTGTCTACACCGTCATGGACAAGGCCAACCCGGTGATCATGGACTCGTCGACCTTCGGGCTGCCCATCGAGTCGCGTCTGGGGTACAGGGAAACCATTCCGTGGGCCACCCGCATCAGCATGGACGGCATCTACCTACATCAGCTCAACGCAACCGTGTGGGCACAGGGCAACACCGACACGTCCCACGGCTGTCTGAACCTCAACGGCGATAACGCCCAATGGTTCTTCGGCTTCTCCGTCCCCGGCGACATCGTCGAGGTCCGCAACACCGGCGGACCGCCGCTGCAGATCTCGCAGAACGGCGACTGGACGGTGCCCTGGGACCAGTGGCGCCGGGGGAGCGCGCTGAACGCCTGACCGCGACCGCGTCACGCCTATCCAATTGACGCACTCGCTCATTCATTTCCTAAACACGGCTGTCATTGTCCGGAAACAAAGCGGTTCTAGCTTTGCCGAATGACTCAAGAGCTGAGCCCCAACCCGGTGAACGAGGTTGTCGAGGCCGACCTCGACACCATGACGGCCACCAAGGAGACCCTCGAGGACTACACGCTGCGCTTCGCCCCGCGCAGTTACCGAAAGTGGTCGACGCGAGTGGTCGGCATCTCGGCGCTCGGTGGCATCGCCTACCTTGCTGACTTCGCCATCGGCGCCAACATCGGCATCTCCTACGGCACCACGAATGCACTGTGGGGCATCCTCATCTTCGCAGTTGTGGTGATGGCCACCGGATTTCCCGTGGCCTACTACTCGGCCCGCTACAACATCGACCTCGACCTCGTCACCCGCGGCAGCGGGTTCGGCTACTACGGCTCGGTGGTCACCAACGTCATCTTCGCGACGTTCACCTTCATCTTCTTCGCGCTCGAGGGCTCGATCATGGCGCAGGGCCTCAAACTCGGGCTCGGCATACCGCTGTGGCTCGGCTATGCGGCGTCGACGCTCATCATCTTCCCGCTGGTGATCTACGGCATGAAAGTGCTTTCCACACTTCAGGTCTGGACCACCCCGCTGTGGTTGATCCTGATGGTCGCACCGTTCGTCTATCTCGTCGATCAGCCATCCCGAGTCGGTCGGCCAGTTCTTCGCCTACCAGGGCGAGAAGGGCGTCGAGGGCTTCGACATCGGCTCGACGCTGCTGGCCGCAGGCGTCTGCCTCTCGCTCATCGCCCAGATCGCCGAGCAGAACGACTATCTGCGCTTCATGCCACCCAAGACTCCCGAGAACACGCGCAGCTGGTGGACGTGGATGTTCCTGGCCGGTCCCGGCTGGGTCATCTTCGGCGCCATCAAGCAGATCGTCGGACTGTTCCTGGCGGTGTACCTGATCGCCAACGTCGCGGACAGCGCGGGCATCGCCAACCAGCCGGTGCACCAGTTCCTGGAGATCTACCAGAACTTCCTGCCCGGTTGGCTCGCAATGACATTGGCCGTCGTGCCTGGTGGTCATCAGCCAGATCAAGATCAACGTGACGAACGCCTACTCGGGTTCGCTGGCATGGACCAACTCGTTCACCCGCGTCACCAAGACCTACCCGGGTCGCATTGTGTTCCTCGGCGTGAACCTGCTGATCGCGCTGATCCTGATGGAAGCCAACATGTTCGACTTCCTCAACACGATCCTCGGCTTCTACGCCGAACTGCGGCATGGCGTGGGTCGTCGTGGTGGCCTCCGACATCGTGTTCAACAAGTACCTGCTGAAGCTGTCACCGAAGCAGCCGGAGTTCCGCCGCGGCATGCTGTACGCGTTCAACCCGGTCGGCTTCGGGTCGATGCTGATCGCTGCCGGCTTGTCCGTCATCGCGTTCTTCGGCGGTCTCGGCGAGGCCATCCGGCCGTACTCGCCCCTGGTCGCGATCGGGCTGGCACTGGTGCTGCCGCCGATCATTCGCCATCGCGACGAAGGGCAAGTACTACCTGCGTCGCACCGACGACGGCATCGACCTGCCGATGTACGACGAGCACGGCAACCCGTCCGGCGAGCACCTCAAATGCCACGTCTGCCATCACGATTACGAGCGGCCGGACATGATGAAGTGCGCGACGCACGACGCGTTCGTCTGCTCGCTGTGCCTGAGCACCGACAAGGTCGCCGACCACGTGCTACCTGCACAGGCGTAGTCGATAGCGCCCTATCACCCAAATTGCGTTCAGGGTTGTTGGCGAAACCCACGACCCTGGTTGCAATCTCGCGCATAGGAGCTAGGCAAGTACTTTAACCACGCGCGAAGTCCGGCGCGTGCTGGGGGAGTAGTCCGACGCCGACGATGTAGGCGGGCACAACCGTCAGCTGCGGAACGCGCTCGAGCAGTTTGACCAGCGCTGCCGGCGGCTTCGCCTCGTGGCCCTGCAGAACCGAGGCCAACAGAACTCGGTGCAGAATGCGCTGCATGGTCTGCGTGACAACGGTGGGCAACAGCCGACGCCGACGTACCGCGGCGAGATGCGTGTTCGTGAGCCGGCCCGCCCGAAGCGCTTTCGCCAGATGACCCGCCGCGGCGACGGCATCGGCGATCGCGAGATTGATGCCGACACCGCCGACCGGCGACATGGCATGCGCGGCATCGCCGATGCAGAGCAGCCCGTCGCGATGCCAGCGGGGCAGTCGATTGAGTTTGACGTCAAGCACTTTGACGTCATCCCACGACGTGATCGCTTCGGGTGACGCTTCGGGAAGCAACTCGGCGAGCTCGCGGCGAAACGCCTCGAGCCCCCGCGCGCGTAGCTCCGCGTCACTTCCCTTGGGAATCAGGTACGCGATCTGGAAGTAGCCCTCGCGCGGGATCATGATCAACGCGCGCCCGGGTGCCGTGCGCGGAATCAGCGAGTACTGCCCCTTTTGCTCGCGGGGCAGGCGAAACCACCACACATCGAACGGCACCGGATACTCGCGAATCGGGAGACCGGCGTCGCGACGGACAACCGAGTCGCGCCCGTCGCATGCCACCGTGAGGTCGGCCCGTAGCTCGCCGGGACCGTCGGGGCTTGTGTATCGCACGCCCGTGATCGTGTCGCCGTCGCGCAGCAAGCCCGTCACTTCGTGCTGCAAGCGCAGCGCGAAAGTCGCCTCCGCGGCGGCGGCGTCGGCGATCAGGTCGAGCAGATCCCACTGCGGGACCATGGCCACATAGGGGTGGGGTTGATGGAGGCGACGGAAGTCCACGAGGGTGACTAGTTGGCCGTCCACGTCGAACTGACCCTTCTCGACGCGGCTGTGCGGCAAGCGGTCGAACCGCTCGAAGAGGCCGAGCTCGTCGAGCAGACGCATCGTGACCGGATGCACGGTGTCGCCGCGGAAGTCGCGCAGGAAGTCTGCGTGCTTTTCCAGCACGGTGACCTCGACGCCGGCGCGCGCCAGCATCAACGCCAGAAACAGTCCTGCCGGCCCGCCGCCGACGACCGCGCATGTCGTCTTATCGCGCACGCTCCTATTCTCCTCTCGTTGCGCCATTCGACAGGCGAGAACATGGCGGCCGACCGATCATTGACCAATGACCCGAGACGAAATCACGAAGCAGATTGTCGCCGCCCGCTTGGCGAAAGGCCTGACATGGCAGCAGCTCGCGGATGCCATCAGCAAGCCGGTCGTCTGGACCACCGCCGCCCTGCTCGGCCAACATCCGATCCCGCCGGAACCGGGTCGCAAGTTGGCAGAGATGCTCGGTCTGGACGAGTCGGCCGTCCCGGTGCTCGCGGCCGTGCCGATGCGCGGCGGGTTGCCGACGGCAGTGCCGACCGACCCGACCATCTACCGCTTCTACGAGGTCCTTCAGGTCTACGGCGGCGCCATCAAGGAGCTGATCCACGAGCAGTTCGGCGACGGCATCATGAGCGCCATCAACTTCAGCCTGACCCTCGACAAGAAGCCGCATCCCGCCGGTGACCGGGTGGTTGTCACCTTCGACGGCAAGTTCCTGCCCTATGACTGGACGGCCGCAGAAGCGTGAAGATCAGGTAAAACCGACTCCAACGCTGTGAGACAGCTCACTGTGGCGCTATATTGTGTCTGCTGTCACAAAGAAGGGGTCTCCCATGGCAGAAGCGCTCAACGGCGCAGTTGTCCCGTCGAAGGTCAGCGCGTCGCGTGTCGCAGCGTCACACAGCCACGCCCGTATGTGGTGGGGCGTCCTTCTGCTGGTCATCGGCGTCGCCGCGATCGCGGCCATCGTCGTGACGGCACTCATGGGCCTGACCACCGAAGCCTTGATCATCGCGATCTTCACGGGCGCGTTTTTCTCGCGCTGCGCGTGCTGACCGGCTGAAACTCAGCCGTCCGCCGGCGTCGCCTCCGGTGGAATCGGATCCTCTGTGTGCGATCGCACCGTGCGCGCCTTCACCGCGATGCGCCGCCCGAGCTCCGTGTAGGCCGCGAACTGCGCCTCGTTGAACCATTGATCCGAGGTCTTGTCGTTCGGGAAGCTCGCGCCACCGCCGCCCGCTCCGTACGTCAGCACCCAATCGGGCAGGTCCCGCCACAGCACGGCCTTCGCGACGATCAGCACTCCCTTGTTGTGCCCGCCCAGGCCCGCAGCGTCCGGATAGGTGATGATTCCGCGCACTACGGCGACGGCGTCGGCTTGTCGTAGGCCTGTGTGGCGTAGTCGGGAGGGTTGTAGCCGGGCACGGGCGGCGGTAGGTAGGCGGTGCCGCCTGCAGGCTGCACGGGTTGGCTGCCGCCCAGTTCACTGGCCTGCGCCTGGTTGGCGAGCGGGCGCTCGAGCTCCCTGATCCGGGCCTCGGGGTCGTCTTCAGGGTTCATGCGCAGATGGTCCCATAGCCGGGGCGACGAAGTGGCCTACTCAACGGAGGCACCGGCGTCCGCCCCGCGTTGCCGGCGGAGGATCGCGCCGCCCGCCGCCGAGGCGATGACGGGCACCACCGACGTGCAAGCGACCACCACGATCATCAGGTCCAGGTGTTGCTCGACGAACGGGATGGCGCCGAGCCAAAACCCGACCAGCGGAAGGCCGATGGGCCCACGCGATGCTGCCGATCGTGCTGAAGGTGAGGACCACCCACGCGTCGACCGATGAGGTAGGCGCATTGCGCGCCGAGCACTGCCGCCGCCGATGTGCACGGAGTGAGTGTCCAGATGTCGACGGGCGTAGTCGCCTGCGCCGCAATCAGCCAGTACATCGGATCCATCAGCGCCGGAAGCGCGATCGCCGAGGTCACGTCTGTTCAAGCTACGGCTATCACCTTTCCAGTCGGCGAACTCGACGCAAATGTCGCCTGTCGCTTCAGGTCAACGCCTCGGCCGCCGCGATGTGGCCGTGGTAACCAAGCGAAGTCGCCACCGCGCGATAGTGATCAGCCAACTCCCGGTAGCGGCTTTCGTCACCCACCGAGCGGGCAAGCAACGCCCGCAATCGGACCAAATGGAGTTCGACCACCAAGATGTCTGGACCGAAATCCAAGGCGGCCAGCCGGTCGATTGCAGCGCGCGCTTCCTCGATGTCACCACGCGCGTTCCGGCGCAGAAGCGACTCCACCAACACCGCCGTCGCCAGCGCCGACATGCTCTCCCCCGTGGGGAACAAATCGGCGATGGCTGCGCGCGACAAATCGATGGCTCCGTCCAGATCGTCGCGCTGCAATCCGACCCAGGCGGTCGCGGCATCGAGATAACCCGTCATCGCGTGACTGAAACGGTCCCGCAGAACATTCTCGCGGGCTTCTGCAAAGAGGGCGAGGCCGGCGTCGTAATCGGGACGGTCCATGTGGAGTAGGACGGCGGCTCGGGCGCACATGGCCAGGTTCAGTGCGAGGTCGTCGCCAGAGCGCTCTGCGCGGGCCAACGTCTCCTCGGATTGGCGCAGGGTGGTCGCATCGGCAGGCAGGACCCACGGAATCGCCACTACGTAGATGTAGAAGACCGTCAAGGCAAGAGTGGTCGCGTCAGCGGCACGGGCCATCTCGATGGCCTGACGGAATTCGTCCTCCCAGTCCGGTAGGCCAAAACACCATAGGCCGTGGCCACGAAATGCGTGTCCCAGTGCCAACGGAGACCCGAAAACCAGTGCACCCTTGGTGGGATCGCCGTCGGCGAGCGCTATTACCCGCTCCGCCAAGCGAAGAACGTCTGCGAATTCACCGCTTTGAGCCTTGGCCATCAATGCAGCAAAGGACAGCCCGACCGTAAGCGTGGGGTCGCCGATGGACTCCAGCAGCCGGATGTGCTCGTCTGCCAGGTCAGTTGCCACCGCACGGTGCGCGACGAATTCCTGCGCGACAAGCCCCGTCATGCCGATGGCCAACGAACGTTTGTCGCCCGCCTCCGTGCATAGCTCGCGAAGTTCGTCAAAGCCGATCTCGGCGCCACTACCTCCCACGCGAACCGCGCTTGCGCACAAGAGCGTTCGCGGTGCGATCCGCATGGTCAGGCGCTGCGGGTCGTCTTCTGGCAACCGGTCCGCGATTTGGAGGGCCCGACGCAGGCTCGTATGTGCCGCGACGATGTCGCGGGTGGTCGACCAGCCGGCAGCGCGCATGTGCCAGCCGTACGCCTCGAGTAGGTCGCCCGCGGCTTCGAGATGCTCGGCGATCAGGGCAGCGTTCTCGTCGGCCGACTCGGGGTCGCGCTCTTCGATTGCGGCAGCCAGCTTTCGATGCAGCGCAGCCCGGTCGGCCTTGAGCTGCGACTCGTAGGCAACCGTGCGGATCAGCGGATGGCGAAACACGTACTCGGCGTGCGGTGTGAACCTGATCTGGTCGATGAGTTCGGCCTGCACCAGCTGAGACAGGGCGGTGTCACCGACGAGAGTCGCAGGCAACTCGGCGTCGAACTGCGAGCCGATCACCGCCGCGGCGTTGAGCGTGCGTTTGGCCATGCCGTCGAGTCGGTCGATGCGGGCGGCGATGGCGGCTTGCAATGTTGCCGGCACCGTCGCTTCGGCAGCGTCTGCCTCACCTCGGTAAGCACCACGCTCGCCGTGCAACACGCCGCGATCGGCGAGATCGCGGACGATCTCCTGGGCGAAGAACGGGTTGCCGGCGGCCCGGTCGGCTATCTGTGTCGTCAAGGCTGCGAGCGACGCGTCCGGACCGACTAGCTCGGTGATGAGCGCGCCCGTCTCCGAATCATTCAGCGGGGCTAGCGCAATCGTCTGCGAACCGGGCGTCGTGCTGAGTTGCCCCCGATACTCGGGCCGGTACGTCATCAGCGCCAAAGAATGCGTCCGCGGAATGACCGATAGGAACTCGGCCAGCATCGACTCGCTGACCTCGTCTATCCAATGCACGTCCTCGATGACGTACACGGCAGGTGTCGGCCGGGTCAACGACGCCCCATTGACCAGGGCAGTGAGCCGGCGCCTGCGCGCGTCTGGCGCGATGTCAGGCGAGAGTACCGCCGGGTCGCGGATACCGAGAAGATCATCCAGCAGGACCAGATCCTCGGCCTCGGCGTCAGGGACCCGGCTCCGTATCTGTGCCCGGGCCGACTCGTCGGTGAGTTCTTCCACCCCGAAAGTGCTTCGGAGCAAACGGGATACGGCGTGAAACGGGATCTCACGGGCATGAGACTCGCAGAACGACGAGTACACCGATACCCCTCGGCCGTCGGCGGCGGCCGCCAGTTCAGCAACGAGCCGGCTCTTGCCGATACCCGGTGGCGCCACGACGCCGACAACAGCGCCCGAGCCGGAGATCGATCGGTCCAGCACGCCTGTCAGTGCGGCCAGCTCCCATTGGCGACCAACCAAAGTCGTGTCGCGCCTGCCGATCGCCCCGTGCTCGACCACGTCGAGCAGACGCCGCGCGGGCACCGGCTGTTCGGCGCCTTTGATGTGGACCAACTCCGGTTCACCGAGGTTCACCGACTCGTCCACGAGCCGTGCGGTGGACTCGCTGAGCATCACCCCGCCGGGCGGTGCAGCGGATTCCATCCGTTGGGCCATGCCGACCTGCTCGCCGATTGCGGTGTAAGCACCTGCGCCCGTGCCGATTTCGCCGGCAATCACCTCGCCAGAATTCAACCCGATCCGAAGCTGCAGATCGACACCGTCACGGCCCTTCACGTCAACCGCCAGTTGCTTCGCCTGTACCTGGAGATCGAGTGCGGCAAGGCACGCGCGAAAAGCGTGGTCCTCCAACGCCACCGGAGCCCCGAAGACGGCCATGATGCCGTCACCGGTGAATTTGTCCACCGTGCCGTCGTAGCGCTGCACGATCGCGGTGGCGTGCTTGACGAGGTCCGTCATGATCTCGCGCAGCCGCTCGGCACCTACCACCGCGGCGATATCCATCGAGTGCGCCACGTCGGCGAACAGCACGGTCACCTGCTTGTACTCCGCCGAGGACTGCGACGCCGAGAGCGGCGACCCGCAGCCGTGGCAGAAGCGCGCATTTTCCAGCGGTTCCGTGCCACACACCGAGCACGCTGCCGCCGTCATTCGACCTCCCGTAGTGCGTCACCCATATTGAACAGCCTTGTCGTTTGCGCGGACGCGATTACGGCAACTCCGACGAAATGATCGGAATGCTTCGCTCCGTCGTCGTCGACTGCAAAGACCCCGAACAGCTCGCGGCCTTCTACGAGGGTGTGCTGGGCGGCACCCTGCACAAGGGGCCCTCGACGACGCCGGCGTTTGACGCTCGCCATACGCCACTTCTGTCACAAAATGTTGGGGCAGTCTCTCCAGAAACGCGATATCGCATGTGATATCGGCTTTCAACAAGGACCCATTCCTGGGTTTTGGGGCTGGTGTGAATTGTGACGAATCGCTGACGACAGGCGCCACACGTCCGTAGAGCGGGTAGTCAGGAAGTGTGGTGGCACCAGGATTCATCGCCATCGGCAGTGGTCCGGCAGGGTTGACTGCGGCAGAAGCATTCCGTCAGCAGCACCAGAAAATCCCCATTCGAATCCTGACCAGCGACCCGGCGCTGCCCTACGCCAAGCCCCCGCTGAGCAAGTCCTATCTCTGCGGCCGGCACCCCAAGCTCGACCTTCACACGCCCGGCTGGTTCATCCGGCACGCCATTCAGTTGGATCGCGGTATCACCGTCGAGCGCATCGACCCCGCCAACCGCGAAGTCGTCACCGGAGCCGGCCACCGCTACCGCTACTGGCATCTCATACTGGCCTGCGGTGCCAGGCCCGTCCCGCTCGCCGTCCCAGGCGGAGACGCGGCCCTGTCCCTGCGCTCGTTCTCCGACGCCGTCGTCCTGCGGATGGCCGCCAAGAATTCTGAATCGGCCGTGGTGGTCGGCGGTGGTCTAATCGGGTGCGAGGCGGCGACGTGCCTCGTGGCAGGCGGTATGGCGACGACGCTGGTGGCGCCCGAGCCGTTTCCCCTGCAGCGTAGGTTTGGCGTCGACGTCGGCGAACGCGTCGCAAAGATGTTGTCGGACATCGGCGTTCGCTTCATCGGGTCGACGAGCGTGACCGCTGTTGATCACCGTGACGTCATATTGGATTCGGGTGCGGCCGTCGATGCTGAACTCGTCGTCGCCGCCACCGGAGTCAAACCTGACTGCAGGCTCGCGACAGCGGCCGGCCTCGACACCGAAGACGGCCGCATCGTCGTCGACGAGCACATGCACACCTCGGCACCCAATGTGTACGCCGCAGGGGATGTCACGATCGCGCACAACGTGACGGCCGGTCGACGGATACCGGCCGAGCACTGGCGCGACGCCACGCAACAGGGCCGCATCGCAGGCATGGGCGCTGCGGGCTACTCGGCGGCATGGGGCGACGTGCCCGAATTCTCCTGCACCATAGGGCAATCAGAGCTGACGTATCGCGGTTGGGGCACGTGCTACGAGGACTGCGGCATCGTCGACCGCCGCGGCGGATTCACTGCGACCTACCGATCCGGGGACGAGGTCGTAGGAGTGCTGTGCGCTACAACCAGTCCCGCCGCTTGAACATCCAATACAGCCCAAGCACGAGCAGAACAATGACGGACGTGCTCACCACGAACCCGCCGACAGTGTTGATGCCGGGATAGGACACGTTCTGCCCGTAGAACCCGGTGATCGCGGTCGGCACCGCGATGATCGCCGCCCAGCCGGTGAGCTTCTTCATCACGGTGTTCAGCCGTGCGTCCTGGAGCGACAGGTTCGTCTCGAACACCGTCGTGACCATGTCCCTCAGCGACTCCGTCCACTCCGACACCCGCAACACGTGGTCGTAGAGGTCCGAATACAACGGGTCCAGTTCGGGCGAGGTCTTCGCGTCCAGCCTGCGGTGCTGAATGGAGTTGACGACTTCCCGCATCGGCAGCACCACCCGCCGCAACTCGACCAGGTCCTTGCGCAGCCGAAAAGTCTTGCGCTGCAAGCCTGCCCCGGGAACGGTGTTGGCGAACAGATCGTCCTCGATGCCCTCGATGCCATCGTCGAGCTCCTGCACCGCCTCGAAGTGGCCATCGACGATGTAATCGAGCAGACCGTGCACCAACGCGCCGACCCCGTATTCCTGACCGCCGAGCTCGTCGAACCGCTGCGACACCGCGTCGATGTCGAGATGCGGCGACAACCGCACGGTGATAAGCCCGCGTGGCAGTACGAAACCGGAGATGCGGTGAACATCGAGGCAGGACGCGGACTCATCGGCAGGCGCAATGACGGCTACCGAGTAGACAGTGAAGAAGGTGTGGGTCCGGTACACGACGGCCTTGGTGCGTTCAGCCTCGGCGACGGCATCCTCGACCGCCCACGTGTTGAGCCCCAGCTCCTGTGCCAGATCGGTCAGCGCAGCGTGATCCGGGGTGCAGATGTCGCACCACACCAGCGTGTCGTCCTCTTCGAGGTAATCCGATATCGCGGAAAACTCGAAATCGTCCTGCGGCTTTCCGTCGCGCCACACCCGGCCTCGGACATCGGTCATCTCACCATCATGTCAGCGGTCGTCGAATTAGCCGGCCGGCGGCGCCCAACCGAAGCCGTCGAGGACCGCTGTGACGCCTACTTTCCAACGCCGTTCGATCTCCGTGGCCGACGTTCCCAGCCACCTGCCAGCCTCCTGCACCGCCAAACCCTGTGCGAGCGCGAGCAATACGTGCGCGATGTCGATCGGGTTCCCACCGAGGATTCCCCTGTCGATGCACCGCTGGATCCGGCCGACGAACACCTCGCGCACCGCAGCACCAGCCGCCAACTCGTCGGGCCCCGGTTCGAAATCGGCGAACGGCCGCGAGAACATCACCTGCGCCAGCTTCGGATACGCCCGGCAGAACAATCGGAACACCGGCACCAGCCGCTCCAGATCGCCCAGCGCGTCGTCGGTCTGCGGAATCTTGGCCATCTCGTCGCCCAGTAGCCGGAAGCCCGCGAAGAACATCGCCCGCACCAGGCCGGCCTTGTCGTCGAACAGCTCGTACACCGCGGGCACCGACGTGCCCGCCCGCTCGGCCACCCGCCGCGTCGTGAAGCGGGCGATGCCTTCCTCGCCGAGCGTCGCAATGGCAACCTCGAGCACCCGATCCCGAAGCTCGGGCGTGCGCTGCTTCGCCCTTGGCATCGCAGCGACCTAGCTGGCTGTGAATTCCGCGGGCAACCCGTCGATGCCCGCCTGGATCGCGGCCAAAGCGGCTCCACGCGCCTTCAACTTGGTCGCCAGGTGTGCGCCCGCGTGCAACGTCGCCGCCGCTTCCGCCGCGACCTCCTGCGCCCGCGCCAGCACCTTGTCCTCCTCGACGATCTCGTCGAGCCAGCCGCCCGCGATCGCCTCGTCGCCGGCGAACGTCGCCGCCAGAGAGACACCCCGCTGGAACGCCGCAGGCGTCAGCCGCATCCGCATGATCTCGATCGCCGAGATCGGGATCGTCATGCCGATGGCCACCTCGATGGCCTGGCACCGGGACTTCGGCGCGCCGATCCGGTGGTCGCCGCTCAGCAGCAGGAAGGAGCCCATCGCGATCGCCGGGCCCGTCGCGGCCATGATGACCGGCTTCGCGAAGGTCAGGCAGCGCACGGACAGTTCGAAGCCGCCCGCGAGCATGCCCAGCGCCGCCTTCGGGTCGCCGGACTGGAACACCGAAAGGTCGAATCCACCGCTGAACACCCGTTGGTTGCCCGCCAGCACGACGACCTTGGCGTCGTCCTTCTCGGCGCGGTCGAGCGCCTCGTTGATGGCGGTCTGCATCGTCGGCCCGAGCACGTTGACCTTGCCGTCGTCCAGCGTGATCGTTGCGATCGACTCGTTGAGCTGGTAATTCACCGGGCTGGTCATCGGGCCTCCCTTGACGTGCGCTTATTCGTTTCAGATCGATGTTACGAAACGATGTTACGAAAGCCAAGCGCCAAGACCGGCGGGTCAGCCTCCGAGGCCCCGACGGTGCCGCCCGTTGATGACCCGGGTCTGGGCATCGTCGTCGTCGTACGGCGGCGCCTCATCGAACGGGGGCGGCGGGTCGTCTTGATCAGTATCGGTAAAGCCGTGAACGAAAATATTTGCTGCCGCGGCAATTTCCAGTGAGTTAGATGAGGCTGAAGTGCCTCACGAGGTTGCGCATAGGTTGCCAAATCTGGCCGCAGGGGGAACTACGACGCCACTGCCGTCAGTGCATCGCTTCCGTCGGATTCGACCGCCGCGGCCTCTTCTTCTGCCGCTGCAGTGGCCTCGGTCTCCGGGGTGACGGGCAGCAGCCGCTCGGCACGCGCTACCCAATCCACATCGCACCAGACGAACCGCGCGGGCAGCCGGCGCCAGTAGTCGGGATGCGCCCGCAGGTATACGTCGACACTGGCGTGCACGAGCGCGTCCTCCGGCACCTTGCGGAAGCGCAGCGACCCGGCGCCCTCGGCGAGCGCGTCGAGCTCGGTCGGTGCGGGTGTGGGTTCGAAGGCGCCGGCCCGAAGTACCGCGCCCGCCTTGACCACACCGTCGAGCATCCAGTCGAGAGTGATGTCGGCCAGCGGCCAGTACGCGTTCGGCCCGCCGACGACGTCGCAGTGAGTGCCGCGGAACCAGACCTCTTCGATGGCGTCCTGCCTGCCGATCCGGCACTCGCCGAACGGACCCGTGCCGCCGTCGATGGCGACCGCGTGCCGCCCCGCGAGCACATTGTCCAACGAGTCATCCTCGGAAAGTCGTGGCGAGCCAGGCACTTTCACGGTGTCCCACAATCCGAGGAAGTGCACCGGCACTGCGATGTCGCGTCGTCCGGCCAACTCGCATGCCATCCGATGGATCTGTTTCCAGTCATCTGCCGACCGGTCGAGGTTCGGCAGTGCAAATGCGCCCAGCGCGTAGTCGAGCACGTTGTTGGAGTCGTCGGCCAGCATCCCGACGGTGCCCAGCATTCTGGCCAGCGCCCGTGCGCAGCACGCGCCGCGTCCCGCTCCAAGCACGAAGATCCGGTCGTCGGACTCCCAGTGCTCGGCCACGAAGGCGTAGGCGTCGACGACCGCTTCCCTGGCCGCCGCGGCGACCGATTCGCGCCAGTGCCGTGCCGTGGGGTTGAAGAGGTGCGCCGACCTCAGCGCGGCCTCGCCGGCGTCGTACCAGGTCAGCTGCTCGTCGTCGGTCGCATCGAGCAGCCGGAACAGCGTTTCGGCGTTCGTGGCGTCGCGCGGGCCCGGACGGGCATTTGTGCTGTCAAAGCAGATGACGATGTTTTTCATAGCAAACTCCCTGACCACACGTCCATATTGCTGAAGACGTTGACAGGGAAAGTTTGCCAGCCGATTGGCGCCGTGTCATGCGTATTGCACTACTCGACAATCTTTCGCTTCGATTTCGTGGTGGCGTGGGGTCGATCGACGCGGAATCAGTGGCCGAAAAGCCGCACGCCGCGACATTCGGTGCAGAATCAATGGCCCGTGCCGGGTTCATGGCGCAACGGCCGCTCCGCGCTAGGCCGTTCAGTAGGTTGCCGTGGCCGTCCTGTCGGTTGCTACTGCCGTGCCACTTTCCTCGGCGACGGCTGGTTGTCGCAGTACATAGCAACGCCCAAGCCGGAGTTTCCCGAAGTCACTGCAGCGGTAGCTGGGCACCGGGACTCGTCGGATCGACATGCACCTCAATCGATTCCGGCACGGTGCCGGGCGGCACGTCGTAGGCGACGCCGACGGCGACCTGGTCGCCGGGCGGGATATCCACGGCGCCGCCGCCGACATAGGACGACGCCTCGTCGTCGATGGAGTACACCTGGCCGGCCGCGTTCAGCTTCTGGAAGGTGCCGAAGAAGGTGACCGGGTCCGGGCTGGTGTTGACCACTGCCATCCGCACGACGATGAACTCGCCCTGCGCGTCCTTGCTGAACTCGTTCGTCGTGTCGCTGACTGTGTGGCCGCGCTCGACACCGGTGACCGTGAACTGCATCGGACCATCCGTGGCCGCCGCGCCGCTCGGCGGCGCCGCCTCGGTCGCTGACGTCCCCTCCGAGGTCGTCGTCTGCGCTTTGGTGGTGGTCGACGTCGAAGTGACGGTGGGCGCGCCGGTCTGCGCCTTGTCATCCTTGTGAATGACGAACGCATAGACGGCGGCGAGGGCGAGCACCACCAGCAGTGCGGCTACGGCGCCGGCGAATCCCAGGAGCAGTTTGCGATTGTCCGCCGGGGCCAGTGGCTCAGTGCCTGCCGGTGGCTCGACGGCCTGTGGCTCGGCAGGCGTCGGCGTGGTGGCGTCGGCATACGGTGCGGGCTCGCGCAGGGGCATTTTCGTCGTCGGCTGGTCGGTGATCGGCTGCGGCTCTGGCGTCGACTCGAACATCGGCACCTTCGTCGTGGGCTGCTCGGTGATCGGCGCCGACGGCTCAGGAGCGCGATGGGCGCCCCCACGTTCGTCGGGTTCGGCCGACGGGGCCGGTGTCGACAGCTGGCTGCCGAAGGGGTCGGTGGCCCCATTCGAGGGCTCCGATGACGGATACGAGGGCTCCGGCCAGGACGGATACGAAGGCTCGGGCGACGGCGGATACGAGGGCTCGGGCGACGGCGGATACGAGGGCTCCGGCGAGGGCGGCGACCGGCGCGGGTGTCCGATGCTCGGTCCAGCCCCCTCTGTCCCAGTACCGGAGCCCGCTGGAGTCCTCGGGATCCGGATACCAGCCTGCGGGGGTAGGCGGAGTCGTCATGGAGTGGGTCCCCTCCCGTTTGGGCGCCCGCGGCGCTCAGACACGGCAGCAGCATCGCCGTGGTCAGAAACCTACCGCGAGATCAGCCGCCCATCAGCATTCGCCACTGATCCAAATTGCTCGCCTGATACACGTAATTTGAGCGACGCACGTCGGACAGCGAAGCGCTGGGCTCCATTGAGTACCAATGCCCGGGATAAACGGTCGGATCACCTGACAGCTTGGCGAGCTGTTGCAGGCTGCGGAACATGTCGTCGACGTTGCCGCCCGGGAAGTCGGTGCGGCCGCAACCTTCGAGGAACAACGTGTCACCCGCGACGAGCCGGCCGTCGAGCAGGAAGCACTGGCTGCCCGGTGTGTGGCCAGGCGTGTGCAGCAGCTCGATGTCGACGTCGCCCACGTTGATCTTGTCGCCGTGCTCGTGTGCGGTGAGATCGCTGCGCGGGATGCCGGTCGTTCGCGAAACCCATTCCGCCTCGAGGCTATTGACGTGTACGGGCACGCTCTGTCGTTCCAGCAGATCGGCCAGGCCCTTGAGCTCGAAGCCCATCATCGACCCGCCGACATGGTCGGGGTGGTGGTGGGTGACCAGCACGCCGGACAGCCGCATGCCGTCGGCCTCGATCGCGTCGACAAGGTCGTCGGCGGCGTAGGCCGGATCGACGACGACGGTGTCCCCGGTCTCCCTGTCGCCGATCAGATAGGAGAAGTTGCGCATCTGCTGGGCGATCATGTCGGTCTGCGCGAAGTCGCGCCCCGACAGCAGCTGCCGAAAGTAAAGACGGTCGGTCATGGCCCAAGAGTAGGACTAGCTGGCTTCATCCTCTTTATGCAGCCGCACCATTCGCGTGGTGCTGCTCTCGTCGAGGTCGACGACGTCTGTGCGCGCACGCAGGAAGTCGCTGAAAGACCGGAAGCCCAGCGACTTCTCAGAAAACGACGGGTCCATCCGCTTCATCTGTGCCTTGACCGCCGAATTGTGCAGCCAGTCCGCGTCGTCCTTCTCGTGTCCGATGCGCAGCGCCCGCTCCAGCAGACCCGTCGCCGCGGCCTGAGCATCGGCGGGTTCGGGCTCGTCGTCGTCCTCCTCCTTGGCCTTCGCACTCTTGGTCGCCTTCTTCTTCGGCGCCACGGGCGCGGAGGTCGGGATGCCGGGCAGCGCGTCGTAGGTGACGAACTCGTCGCACGCCGCGGCCAGCGACCGGCTGCTGGCCCCTGCCACGCCGATGCCAACGACGTAGCGGCCCAACCGCTTACAGCGCTGCGCGAGCGCGATGTAATCGGAGTCCCCGCCCACGATCACCACGTGCGTCAGGTCCGGCAGCCGGAACATGTCCTCGACCGCGTCGACGGCCAGCCGGATGTCGGCGCCGTTTTTGCCATAGGCCGCCGCAGGAAACAGCTGTACGAGGTCGACGGCGCGCCCGACGAGCTGGCCGCGGTAGTTGGCGTTGAGGTCGGCCGACCAGTCGGCGTAGGCCCTCGTCAGCACCAGCGTGCCGAACGACGATGCGAAATCGATGATCGCGCCGACGTCGACGGTGGCCCTCGTCAGCTTGTCGGTCTCCAGCCCGCGGGCCTTGTCCTTCTGGAACGAGTTGCGCCCGTGCACCTGGTCGTAGCGGGAGATGACGATGTTGTCGAAGTCGAGATAGACGGCGACGCGCGCCGCATCACCCCCCGCGTCCGACTCCGGCATGGGTCTGTCCTATCACAGTCGCGCTGGTCAAACGCCATCCGCAAAGCGATTCGATATTGCTGCAGGGCGCGTCGCCCTCGGATATTGTCGCTGTCGCGGGACTTTCGCAGTTAGCTGACAGAAAGGTCGCAACTCGTGACCACACCTGCTGGTTGGCATCTGGATCCCGACGGTTCCGGTTCCTCAACCCGGGCGATACCATCGACACCGCGGTGGGTTTCGATGTTCCGGTCGGCACCGATCTCGAGTCCGTCGAACTGCACGACGGCCCTTTTTCGGAGGGCGTAACCGTCGGGCTCTAAGCGGTTTGGCGAGGCAAACCGCGAGAATGTACCCTCTTTAAGGCCCATAGGCGTGACTGCGCTGGGTCAGGCCCCCTTAGCTCAGTCGGTAGAGCGTTTCCATGGTAAGGAAAAGGTCAACGGTTCGATTCCGTTAGGGGGCTCGGTGGATACCCTGGGCGAGCGGAGCGACGGGAGAAAACCCCGGTGCCACCGGTGACGCAGGGCGATGTAGCTCAGTCGGTTAGAGCGAACGACTCATAATCGTTAGGTCGCCGGTTCGAGTCCGGCCATCGCTACAAGACAAGAACGACGTAAACGCATTGAAAGAGGGCAGCTGACGTGGCGTCCAGTACCGACGTACGACCGAAGATCACTTTGGCCTGCGAGGTGTGCAAGCACCGCAACTACATCACCAAGAAGAACCGGCGGAACGATCCCGATCGTCTCGAGATCAAGAAGTTCTGCCCGAACTGCGGGAAGCACCAGCCGCACAAGGAATCGCGTTAAACCGACAGCGCGCACAGTTTGCTGACAGATTGATTACTTAGGTAGGTTCGCTAAACGTGTCGCTGTCTAAAAATCTGGTCGGGCTGCACTTCAAGTACCCCGACAGTTACGTGGTGGGGCGGGAGAAGATCCGCGAATACGCTGTGGCCGTCAAGAACGTCGACTCGGCGTTCTACGACGAGAAGGCCGCCGCCGACCTTGGCCACGATGCCCTGCTGGCGCCGCTGACGTTCATTTCGGTGTTCGGGTACCAGGCGCAACTCGCGATGTTCAAGAGCAACAACATCGCGATCGCAGATGAGAAGATCGTCCAGGTCGACCAGGAGCTCAAGTTCCTGATGCCGATCAAGGCAGGCGATCGTCTCTACTGCGATGTCTATGTGCACTCGATTCGACAGTCGTTCGGCGCGGACATCATCGTGACCAAGAACATCGTCACCAACGAGGATGGCGAAGTGGTGCAGGAGACCTATACGACCCTCGCGGGCCGTTCGGATGGAGAAGAAAGTGGCTTTAGCGATGACGCTGCGTGAGTTCGATTCGGTGAAGGTTGGCGACGAGCTTCCCGAGAAGGTCATTCCCCTCACCCGGCAAGACCTGGTGAACTACGCGGGCGTGTCCGGCGACCTCAACCCGATCCACTGGGACGACGACATCGCCAAGCAGGTCGGCCTGGACACCGCGATCGCGCACGGCATGCTGACCATGGGCCTTGGCGGCGGATACGTCACCTCCTGGGTCGGCGACCCCGCGGCCGTGACGGAATACAACGTTCGATTCACAGCCGTCGTGCCCGTGCCGAATGACGGTGTCGGCGCCGAGATCGTGTTCAATGGCCGGGTGAAGTCCGTTGACCCAGAAACCAAGTCAGTCACTATCGCGTTGTCCGCCACCAGCGGCGGCAAGAAGATCTTCGGCCGGGCTATCGCATCTGCGAAGCTGGCGTAGCGGATGGCGATCAAGACCGATGTGCTGGGGATGGTTCACGAATACCCCGACTATTTCGTCATCGGTCGCGAGAAGATTCGTGAATTCGCCACTGCGATAAAGGCAGACGACCCGGCCAGCCACGACGAAGATGCCGCTGCCGCACTCGGTCACGACTCGCTGGTCGCCCCGCTGACGTTCATCTCGACGCTCGCGCTGCTGATGCAGCAGGATTTCTTTCGCAAGGTCGACACCGGCTTCCAGACCATGCAGATCGTGCAGGTCGACCAGAAATTCCTCTACCACAAGCCGATGCTGGCCGGCGACAAGGTGTGGGGCCGGATGGAGGTCATCTCCGTCAACGAACGGTTCGGCGCCGACATCGTGGTGACCAGGAACCTGGCCCTCGACGAGAACGGCGAGCTCTACCTGGAGGCCTTCACGACGTTGATGGGCCATGAGGGAGACAACTCCATATCGCTGGCGTATGACCGTGAAACCGGCCAGGTCGTGCGGACCGCCGGCCCGAAGCCGGAGGACGCGGCGGAGACGCCAGATTCGGCCGAGGCGCCCGAACCAGCCGAGTAGAGCCGGATTAGTAACACGGACCTGCGCCGATGTAGACTCAGAGCTCGGGGTTTTCCCAATTAAGCGCGCTGTCCGTCGGTTTCTGATCGGCCGAACGGGGAGCGCGCAAATTGTGTAAGTCCCGGGCGGGATAGATGTCCTGCCAGCAGGGTCATCCTTGAAGGGGCGTAGCTCAACTGGCAGAGCAGCGGTCTCCAAAACCGCAGGTTGCAGGTTCAAGTCCTGTCGCCCCTGCTCAACTGAATACTCGACAAGTGTGGACACTGGAAGGTGAACACTCACACCAGACGAAAGGCATGCGGTGAGCGACGAGCGCGAAGGTGGCTCCTTGGTGACGCAGCCGGCGCGACCGACCGGTAAGCGGTCGCGGCGCGGGGCCGTTGCCGACGACACCGAATCGACGGCCCAGGAAGTCGCCGCGATCGAGGACGGCGGCAAGAAAGCCAAGAAGAAGACCAAGAAGGCCGCCGACGAGCCCCGTCGCAACCCGATCGCCTACCTCTTCCACTACCTGGGCGAGGTCGTCGCCGAGCTGCGCAAGGTCATCTGGCCGAATCGCAAGCAGATGGTCACCTACACCGCGGTGGTGCTGGTCTTTCTGGCGTTCATGGTGACGCTGATCGGACTGGTCGACCTGGGCGTGGCCAGGGTCGTGCTGCTGGTGTTCGGCTCTTGACCGGAAATATTGAGAGGACTGACAAGTGACTAGCTTCGACGGCGAAACGGCCACGAGCGTGTCCGACGCGCTCGCAGAAGCCGCGGACCCGGCGACCGTGATCGCAGACGAGGCCGCCGAGTCTCTAGAGGAAACCACCGCGGCCGAGGCCGTCGAGGATGCGCCGATCGAGCCCGAGGAGGCGCCCGCAGAGGCGGCTTCTGACTCGGAGGCCCCTGCTGAGGCGGCCTCGGAAGAGGACGAGGAAGAGGATCCGGCGGTCGCGCTCAAGAAGGACCTGCGCCTCAAGCCGGGCGAGTGGTACGTGATCCACTCCTACGCCGGCTACGAGAACAAGGTGAAGGCCAACCTCGAGACCCGCGTGCAGAACCTGGACGTCGGCGACTACATCTTCCAGGTCGAGGTGCCCACCGAAGAGGTCACCGAGATCAAGAACGGCCAGCGCAAGCAGGTCAACCGCAAGGTGCTGCCCGGCTACATCCTGGTCCGCATGGAGCTCAACGACGAGTCGTGGGGCGCGGTGCGCAACACGCCCGGCGTCACCGGTTTCGTCGGTGCGACGTCGCGGCCGTCGCCGCTGACGCTCGACGACGTGGTGAAGTTCCTGCTGCCGCAGGGCCAGCCCAAGAAGGCCGCCAAGAGCACCTCAGGTGCCGCCTCCTCCGAGGCGTCGCTTGAACGTCCGGAGATCCTGGTCGACTTCGAGGTCGGCGAGTCGGTCACCGTCATGGACGGCCCGTTCGCGACGTTGCCCGCGTCGATCAGCGAGGTCAACGCCGAACAACAGAAACTCAAGGTGCTGGTGTCCATCTTCGGCCGCGAAACACCTGTCGAACTGACCTTCAACCAGGTCGCCAAGATCTAAGTAAGCCCTAGAAAGGAACACGCACCACCATGGCTCCGAAGAAGAAAGTCATCGGGCTGATCAAGCTGCAGATCCAGGCCGGGCAGGCCAACCCCGCCCCGCCCGTGGGTCCCGCACTCGGCCAGCACGGCGTCAACATCATGGAGTTCTGCAAGGCGTACAACGCCGCGACGGAGAACCAGCGCGGCAACGTCATCCCCGTCGAGATCACCGTCTACGAGGACCGCAGCTTCACCTTCAACCTCAAGACGCCGCCCGCCGCCAAGCTGCTGCTCAAGGCTGCAGGCGTGCAGAAGGGCTCCGGCACCCCGCACACCACCAAGGTCGCCAAGGTGACCTGGGATCAGGTGCGCGAGATCGCCGAGACCAAGAAGGAAGACTTGAACGCGAACGACATCGACGCCGCGTCCAAGATCATCGCCGGCACCGCCCGGTCGATGGGGATCACCGTCGTATAGGTCTCGACGCGATCCCGTGGGAGGGCCAGCTGCGGCCCGACTAACCACAACTCTGACTAGGAGAACCAATGAGCAAGAACAGCAAGGCATATCGCGAAGCCGCTGAGAAGATCGACCGCGACAATCTCTACTCTCCGCTGGAGGCTGCGAAGCTGGCCAAGGAGACGTCGTCCAAGAAGCAGGACGCGACCGTCGAGGTCGCCATCCGGCTCGGGGTCGACCCGCGCAAGGCCGACCAGATGGTCCGCGGCACCGTCAACTTGCCGCACGGCACCGGTAAGACGGCCCGCGTCGCGGTGTTCGCCGTCGGCGACAAGGCCGACGAGGCCACCGCCGCAGGCGCCGACATCGTCGGCAGCGACGACCTGATCGAGAAGATCCAGGGCGGCTTCCTCGATTTCGACGCCGCGATCGCGACCCCGGACCAGATGGCCAAGGTGGGCCGCATCGCCCGCATCCTCGGCCCGCGTGGTCTGATGCCGAACCCGAAGACGGGCACCGTCACGGCCGATATCACCAAGGCGGTCAACGACATCAAGGGCGGCAAGATCAACTTCCGTGTCGACAAGCAGGCCAATCTGCACTTCGTCATCGGCAAGGCGTCGTTCGACGACCAGGCGCTGGTCGAGAACTACGGCGCCGCGCTGGACGAGATCCTGCGGGCCAAGCCGTCGTCGTCGAAGGGTCGCTACCTGAAGAAGATCGTCGTCTCGACGACCACCGGCCCTGGCATCCCGGTCGACCCGTCGGTCACCCGCAACTTCTCCGAGGCCTAAGCCCTTTTGTCGCGAGCGTGCGAGTCTGCAGGCAACACGCCGGTGGTTTTCGGCATTTCGCGCACGGTCGCGGTGGGTTTTGTGGCGCTCGCGGTCGCAGTAGCGCCCGTCGCTAGCGCGGCCCCGGCCACCGCGGCCGATGCGGGTTTCGTCGACGTTCGCAGTTTTATCCCCGACGCCGTCGTCGACCTGCGCTATGCGACGGCGGACAACTTCGTCGGCAAGCCGCTGTATCCGCCGGACGCGCGCTGTCTGGTGCACGAGTCGATGGCGCCGGGGCTCGCCAAGGCCGCCGACGCGTTTCGGGCCCGCGGGGCCAAGCTGGTGTTCTGGGACTGCTATCGCCCGCATGCGGTGCAGGTCGAGATGTTCGACGCGGTGCCAGACGCGAACTGGGTGGCGAAACCCGGGACGTCTGCGCGCAGCCACGAATCGGGCCGCTCCGTCGACGTGACGCTGGCCGACTCGCACTACGGCTGGCTCATCGACATGGGCACCGGGTTCGACGACTTCTCGCCGCGCGCAAAGGCTTACGCCACTGACGGGGTGACCGCGCAGCAGCAGGGCAACAGGAAGTGGCTGCGCGACGGCATGAGCGCGGGCGGTCTTTCGGTGTACTCGGGCGAGTGGTGGCATTTCGACGGCCCCGACGCGGACGTGGGCCAGCCGATCCTCGACGTCCCGCTGAACTGACGGGTCACTTGCTCGGCAAGTTAGGTTGAGCACTCGCGAAGCCGGCGCGTTAGGAAGGCTCTCGCGGGCTCGGATCCCGCTAAAGCCAGCGCCCGCTGATACCAGGTGAGCGCCTCGTCGGTGCGGCCCGCCCGTCGCAACAAGTCCGCGCGGATCGACGGCACGGTGCTCGACCTCGCCAGCCGCGGATCGTCGGCCACCTCGTCGAGTGCAGCAAGACCCGCCGGAAACCCGTCGCGGAACCCGACGGCCAGCGCGCGATTGGCCCGTGCCACAGGCGAATCCGCGATCTCCACCAGCCGGTCGTAGGCCGCGCAGATCGTCGCCCAGTCTGTCTCCTCCCAGCTGGGTGCCGTCGCATGCAGAGCCGCGATCACCGCCTGCGGCAGATACGGTCCCGTCGCCCCAGCGGCCAGCTGCAGCCGCTGCAGCCCCGTCGCGATCCGGCCGCGGTCCCACTCGCCACGGTCCTGCTCGTCCAGGGGCACCAGCGAACCGGCGTCGTCGACGCGCGTCCCCCGACGAGAATCATGCAGCAGCACAAGGGCCGCGAGTGCGTGCGCGTCGCGGGAGTCGGGCATCAGCGCGCACAGCTCACCGGCCAGCCGAACCCCCTCATCGCACAGCTCGTCGCGGATCGCCGACGGTCCCGCCGTCGACCAGTAGCCCTCGGTGAACACCGAGTAGATGCAGCCAAGCACATGCGGCGTGCGCTCCGGCAGCAGCTCGGCCGGCGGCACCCGCAGCGGGATGTTCGCATGCCGAATCTTGCTCTTGGCCCTGGTGATTCGCTGTCCGATCGCGGTCTCTGTTTGCAGCAGCGCCCTCGCGATCTCACCGACTGTCAGGCCGGAGATCAACCGCAGCGTCAACGCCAGTTGCGACGGCGGGTCCAGCGCCGGATGGGCACAGGTGAACATCATCCGCAGCTCGTCGTCACGGACCGGCTGCGGGTCGCCCGCGCGATCGGTGCGGGCCCGGATGTCGTCGACCACGGCGGCCAATTCCTTTCCCGGACGGATGGATTCGCGCCGCAACCGGTCCAGTGCGCGGTTGCGAGCCACCCTGACGATCCATCCGCCCGCGTTGCTCGGCACACCGTCGCGCGACCAGGTCCGAAGTGCTTCGGCGAACGCCTCCTGGACAGCGTCCTCGGCGACGGTGAGATCGCCCGACCACCGCGCAAGCGCAGCGACCGCGGGACCCCATTCACGCCGAAAGACGCTGTCCAGGTTGGCCATTCGGAGCTAGAGCCCGGCGATGCCGGCCAGCCGTCGCAGCTCCACCGTCGTCGCCGGGATCATCGACGCGACCTTGATCGCCTCGTCGCGGTCCGCGGCGTTGATGTAGTAGAACCCGTTGGCCACCTCGGCGCCTTCGGCGAACGGCCCGTCGGTGAACACCGCCTTGCCGTCGCGGACCCGCACCGTCGTCGCCGTGGTCGGCGGATGCAGCGGCGCGCCACCCACCGAGCGGTCGCCCGCGAGCTTGCCGAACTCCATATGCGCCTTGATGCCCTCGTCCCAGCGCGGCGTGCCCGGCTCGACGACGGCCTCCGGGGGCTCCAGCAGCAGCGCCAGCCAGCTATCCGAGGTCAGCGGCGCTCCGGCAGGGGAGAAGTGCACCATCGGCCACACCTCGACCCCGCCGTACTTCGCCGCCGGGATGTCGCGGGCCAGCGCCAGCGCCTCATCGAGGTTCTCCGCCTCGAACACGTAGTAGCCGCCCGCAACCTCGGATCCCTCGGCGAACGGGCCGTCGGTGACGACAGGGGCATCGGGCCCACCCGTGATGCGCACACCCGTCGCGGACGGCTGCAATGCGTCGCCTGCGCGGATCGCCGACGCGGCCTTGGCGTGAAACGCCTGGTACGCGGTCATTTCGGCGGCTTGGGCGGCCGGATCGGACGGCCGGTCCGTCTCGGGGGACAGCAGAAGCGCGAAGTAGTACATCGTCAAGACCTTCCAGTAGCGGGCGGAGCCCTATGCTCCACTCTCTATCCATCCAACGAAGAGGGCATTACGAATCCGACAAGCTGCGACGAAGTACCGAGTCTTAGTGACAGAGAATCTGAACGATCTCTTAAGATCGTCAGAATGAGTAGTCCGTCCGTGCAAAGCGGAGGTGGTCGGGGGAACCGCCCAACGGCGGATCCATATTTGGATTCCGCCGGCCACATCGTCCTCCCGGACGGAATCAACTTGTCCACACTTTTAGACCGCAACATCGCCGAGTGCGGCGATGACCTCGCCTACCGGTACATCGACTACAGCCAGCACCCTGATGGCAAAGCCGCCGAGCTGACATGGAGCGAGGTGGGTACCCGATCGCAAGCGATCGGTGCCCGCCTGCAGCAGGTCACCACGAAGGGCGATCGGGTCGCAGTCCTCGCGCCCCAGGGCCTCGACTACGTGACGGGCTTCTTCGCCGCGATCCAGGCCGGAAACATCGCAGTCCCACTTTTCGCGCCTGAACTCCCCGGACACGCCGAACGCCTGGAGGCCGTGACCACCGACGCGCAGCCGGCTGTTGTTCTCACGACCACCTCCGTCAGCGAGGCAGTCAACAAGTTCGTCCGGACGATGCCCCGGGACCAGAGGCCCCGCATCATCGCCGTCGACGAGATTCCCGACTCGGTCGGCAAGACGTTCGAGCCCATGGAGCTCGGCACCGACGACATCGGGTACCTGCAGTACACGTCGGGATCGACCCGCGTCCCGACCGGCGTGGAGATCAGCCACCGGGCTGCAGGAACCAACCTCCTGCAGATGGTCATGTCCATCGGTTTGGAGGGCGACTTCGACGTTCACGGCGTCAGCTGGTTGCCGCTCTACCACGACATGGGCCTGATGATGATCGCCTTCCCCCTGTTGTACGGCGGTCACGTGACATTGATGTCGCCCTTGGCCTTCGTGCGCAGGCCGCAGCGCTGGATCCAGGTGCTGGCCGACGAGTCGCGGTTCAGCCTCATTGTGTCGCCTGCGCCCAACTTCGCCTTCGACATGGCCGTGCAACGCGCAGCGCCTCGGGGCGAACACATCGACCTGAGCGACGTCGTCCTCATCAACGGCTCCGAACAGGTGAGCATCGCCTCGATAGAGAAGTTCGTCGAGACGTTCCTGCCCTACGGGCTGTCCAAGACCGCCGTCAGGCCCTCCTACGGCATGGCCGAGGCGACGCTGTTCGTGTCGTCTATCGCCCCCGACACCGATCCCTCCGTCGTCTACCTCGACCGCGAACAGCTGGGGGTCGGGCGTGCCTTGAGGGTGGCCTCGGACGACCCCAAGGCGCTGGCGCAGGTGTCGTGCGGCCAGGTTTCGGTCAGCCAGTGGGCGGCGATCGTCGATGCCGACACCGCGGAGGAGCTGCCTGACGGCCACATCGGCGAGATCTGGTTGCACGGCGCGAACATCGGCCGCGGCTACTGGTCGCGACCGGAGGAGACCGAGCACACGTTCGGCAACCACATCCAGGTCCTGCTCGAAACCGGCAGCCACGCCGACGGAGCGCCCAGTGACGCCACCTGGCTGCGCACCGGCGATCTGGGCGTCTATCTCGACGGTGAGCTGTACATCACCGGGCGCATCAAGGACATGGTGATTCTCGATGGCCGCAACCACTACCCGCAGGACATCGAGACGACCGCCGCCGAGGCCTCCAGCGCCGTGCGTGCCGGCTATGTGGCGGCGTTCGCGGTGCCTGCGTGGGAACTACCCGGCGCCGACCCGACAGACACCAGCGAGAAGCTGGTGATCGTCGCCGAGAGGGGTCCCGGCGCGGGCAGGGCGGATCCAGGGCCCATCGTCGACGCCATCCGCAGGGCGGTGTCGCGCAGGCACGGCATCAACGTCTACGACGTCCGGATGGTCGCCGCGGGGGTGATTCCGCGCACAACGAGCGGGAAGCTGGCCCGACGCGCGTGCCGTGCGGAGTACCTCGACGGGACGCTGAGCACGCGCTAGGCGCACGAACGCGCGAAACTGCGCGCCCGGGACGACAAGGCCGGAACTACGCTGCGGCGCCGGGCTTCAGATACGTGACGAGGTTGCAGTCGAGCATCTCGTCGGCGAAGTAGTTCTGGCAGCCGCGCAGGTACCTCATGTACCTGTCGTAGACCTCTTCGGTGGTCACCGTGAGGACGATGTCTTTCTTGGCTTCCAGCGTGTCGGCCCACGTGCGCAACGTTCTGACGTAGTGCGTCTGCAGCGAAAGGCACTCGGGCACAACGAATCCGGCCTTCTCGCCATGCTCGATCATCATCTTGGCAGTCGGAATGCGGCCGCCGGGGAAGATCTCGGTGACGATGAACTTGATGAACCGGGCCACATCGAACGTCAGCTTCTTCCCGCGAGCAAGGTACTCCTCGGGGCGGAACGCGGTGCTGCTCTGGATCGTCATCCGCCCGTCCTCGGGCATGATGTTGTAGGCGTTCTTGAAGAAGTCGTCGTAGCGCTCGAATCCGAAGTGCTCGAACGCCTCGATGGACACGATCCGGTCGACGGGATCGCTGAACTGCTCCCAGCCGCGCAACAGCACCCGGTGGGTGCGGTCGGTGTCCACAGAGTTGAGCAGCTGCTCCGTGTAGCCGTGCTGGTTCTTGGAGAGCGTCAGGCCGACGACATTGACGTCATACTTCTCCATCGCCCGCTTCATTGTGGCGCCCCAGCCGCAGCCGACGTCGAGCAGCGTCATGCCCGGCTTCAGGTCCAGCTTGTCGAGGTTGAGGTCGGCCTTGGCGACCTGCGCTTCCTCGAGGGTCATATCGTCGCGCTCGAAATACGCGCAGCTGTACGTGCGCGTCGGATCCTGGAAAAGCCCGAAGAAATCGTCCGAAAGATCGTAATGAGCTTGGATTTCTTCAAAATGCGGCTTTAACCTGTCCGTCGCTTTTACGGACATGTCCGTCAACTCGCCTCCCGGTTTCATTGATCAGAATCCTGACTCACAGGTTTCTGACTTGCCCGGCACCCTACCCGCATAAGGAGTGCCCAAGCGATCTATCAGCCGTCCGTCGGCTCACTAAATTTATTACTTCTCCAGCGTGAACTGATTGATATCGACATAGCCGATCCGGAAACCGTCGGCGGTTCCCCTGAGGAACTTCATGTATCGCTCATAGACCTCTTCGGACTGAATCGCGATCGCTTCGTCCTTCTTGGACTCGAGCACGTCGGCCCACATGTCGAGTGTTTTGGCAAAGTCGGGCTGCAGCGATTGGATCCGGGTCATTTTGAATCCGGCCTTCGTCGAATGTTCCTCGACCTTTTCGATCGACGGCAAACGTCCGCCCGGGAAGATCTCGGTCAACACGAATTTGAGGAAACGAGCGAACGAGAAGGTAAGCGGAATGCCACGCTCGGTCATCTGCGGCGCGGTCAGCCCGGTGATCGAGTGGACCATCATCACGCCGTCGTCGGGCATCAGGTCGTAGGCAAACTTGAAGAAGTCGTCGTAGCGCTCGAATCCGAAGTGCTCCAACGCCTCGATCATCACGATCCGGTCGACGGGCTCGGTGACCTCCGCCCAGTCCTGCAGCAACACCTTGTGCGATCGCGTGGTGTCGACGTCCGCCAGTAGCTTCTGGCAGTACTCGTGCTGGTTCTTGGAGAGCGTCACACCGACGACGTTGACGTCGTAGCGCTCCAGCGCCCGCTTCATCATCGAGCCCCAGCCGCAGCCGACATCGAGCAGCGTCATGCCGGGCTTCAAGCCCAGCTTGCCGAGGCTCAGATCGAGCTTGGCGATCTGCGCCTCTTCCATCGTCATGTCTTCACGCGGGAAGTACGCACAGCTGTAAGTGACCGACGGATCGGTGAACAGCTGGAAGAACTCGTTGGAGAGGTCGTAGTGCGCGCGCACCTCCTCGACGCTCTGCCGCTTCTTCGTCGAAGCTGCTGACTTGTCGGCCATCGGGTCTCCCGTTCTGTTCGCAGGCACCATACACGGCGCCGACGATGCGGCTTACTTCTCGAGGGTGAACTGGTTGACGTCGATGTATCCCACGCGGAATCCGTCCGCGCACCCCGTCAGGTACCTCATGTAGCGCTCGTAGACCTCTTCGGACTGGATCGCGATCGCCTCGTCCTTGTGCGCCTGCAGGTTCTCGGCCCAGATGTCCAGCGTGTGGGCGTAGTGCAGCTGCAACGACTGGCGGCGGGTCAGCGTGAAGCCGGCCTTGCCGCTGTGATCCTCGACCTTCTCGATCGACGGCAGCCGGCCGCCGGGGAAGATCTCGGTGATCATGAATTTGACGAAGCGGGCGAAATTGAAGGTCAGCGGCATTCCCTGCTCGACCATCTGCGGGCCGGTGAGCGCGGTGATCGTGTGCAGCAGCATGACGCCGTCATCGGGCATCGCGTCGTAGGCGAACTTGAAGAAGTCGTCGTAGCGGTCGAACCCGAAGTGTTCGAAGGCGCCGATCGACACGATGCGGTCGACGGGCTCGTCGAACTCCTCCCAGCCCTTCAGCATGACCCGCTTCGTCCGCGGGCTGTCCGAGGCCTCGAAGACCTTCTCGACATGGGCGGCCTGGTTCTTCGACAGGGTCAGGCCGACGACGTTGACGTCGTACTTCTCGACCGCGCGCAACATCGTCGAGCCCCAGCCGCAGCCGACGTCGAGCAGCGTCATCCCGGGCTTGAGCCCCAGCTTGCCCAGCGCCAGGTCGACCTTGGCCCGCTGCGCCTCTTCCAGCGTCATGTCGTCGCGCTCGAAGTACGCACAGCTGTAGGTCCGGGTGGGATCCAGGAACAGCGCGAAGAAGTCGTCGGACAGGTCGTAGTGCGCCTGGACGTCCTCGAAGTGCGGTTTCAGGCTCGATTTGCCCTTATCTGACATGTCGATTGTGCCTCTCTGAGAACGGAAGGCATTCCCCCGAAGATGTGATGGAGGACCTTGCCCCGGGACGCGCCATTGGACCAACCCCGGATGGCTCCTACCTGGGAATGCTAGCTGATTTCGCGGTGAGCACCGAATCGCCACACCCGCTGATCAGGGCGCTTCGGCGAAGTTCGTCTTCAGTTCGCCGACAAGCTGATCCCACAGCTGTTCGGGCAGATCGTGGCCCATGCCGTCGATCAACACCAGCCGCGCGCCCTTGATGGCGCGGGCGATGGCGCGTCCGCCGGACGGACGCATCAGCTTGTCGGCCTTACCGTGGATCACCACGGTCGGCGCCTTTATCCGGCGGTCGTAGGGCAGCAGACTGCCGCTGCCCAGCACCGCGGCGAAGTGGCGGGCGATGCCCGCGGGGTAGTAGGCCCGCTCATATCCCTCGATGGCGTCCTCGCGAAGCTTTTCCTCCGGCCGTGGGTAGCCGGGGCTGCCGATGATCCTGGCGACCCGCACGGCGTTGGCGACGATCGCTTCACGCGTGGAGTCTGCGGGCCGCTGCAACAGGGCGCGCAGCTGCTCGGGCCCCGGCGGCGGCAGCATCGCCTGGTTGTTGCTGGAGAAGAGCACCCCCAGCGTCTTGGTGCGCTCGGGGAATCTGGCTGCGAAGATCTGCGCGATCATGCCGCCCATCGACCCGCCGACGATGTGGGCGCGGTCGATGCCCAGATGGTCCAGCAGCGCGGCGGCGTCGTCGGCAATGTCCTCAAGCGTGTACACCGCGGGGCTGCGCATACCGAGGAACGAACGGGCCATCCTCGGCAGCAGCCGCGCGCCGGTGTGGCGGCCGGTCAGCTTCGTCGACAGGCCGACGTCGCGGTTGTCGTAGCGGATGACGCGGAGGCCTTGGTCGACGAGCTTTTCGCAGAAACCCTTGCGCCACAACAACAATTGCGCGCCAAGGCCCATGATGAGCAGGACCGCGGGATGGTTCGGGTCGCCCATGTCCTCGTAGTAGATGTCGAGCTCGCCGGACTTCGCCGTCCCGGTGCGGACTTGCATCTAGACGTCGACCTCATCTTTTTCGGGGTCCTTGTGCTCACGGCTGACCTCGACCATGAAGTTGGCGAAGTAGCCGGTGAGCTGCGGGTCGGTCATCATCTGCCACTTCGGCGCGAGCAGCTTCATGTAGCGCTCGACGTAGAGGAACTGCTTGCCGATGAGGACCAGCTCGCGCGGCAGCTTGACGTCGTAGGCGTCGGCCAAAGTGGAGAGCTGCTTGCCGATTTCGGCATAGGACATGTCGCCAAGCGACTGCATGGTCAGCGGGGCGGCGAACTTCTCCAGGTCCGTGGCCGCCTGCGCCTCGGGCTTCATGGTGCCGACGGCGCCCATCAGCACGACGATCTTGCCCGCGGCCGCGTGGTCCTTCTTGACCAGCAGGGCGTACACCAGCTCGCGCAGCAGCCAGCGGGTGCGCGGGTCGATGCGGCCCATGATGCCGAAGTCGAAGAACACGATCTTGCCGTCGTCGTCCACGTAGAGGTTGCCCGCGTGCAGGTCGCCGTGGAACAGGCCGTGCCGCAGCCCGCCCTCGAACACGCTGAACAGCAGCGCCTTGACGAGCTCGGTGCCGTCGAAGCCCTTCTTGCGGATGGCGGCGGCGTCGTCGATGCGGGTGCCCTGGATGCGCTCCATCGTCAGCACCCGCTCACTGGTGAGGTCCCAGTACACCTGGGCCACCCGGATGTTCTCGCCCAGCGGCGAGGCGTGCATGTGGGCCACCCACGCATCCATCGACTGCGCTTCCAGCCGGAAGTCCAGTTCCTCGGCGAGGTTGTCGGAGAAGTCGGCGACGACGTCCTGGGCCGACAGCCGGCGGCCCAGCTTGGCCAGCTCGACCAGCTGCGCGCCGCGCTTGAGGATCTGCAGGTCGGCGGCGACGCGGCGGCGGATGCCGGGCCGCTGGATCTTGACGACGACCTCCTCGCCGGTGTGCAGGGTGGCGTAGTGCACCTGCGCGATCGACGCCGACGCGAACGGCACGTCGTCGAACGTCTTGAACAGGTTCTTGGGGTCGTCGCCGAGATCCTCGACGAACAGTTTGTGGATTTCGCCCGGGTCGGCGGGGGGCACACTGTCGAGCAGGCTGCGGAACTCGCGGCTCAGCGGTTCACCGAACGCGCCCGGGCTGGACGCGATGATCTGGCCGAACTTGACGTACGTGGGGCCGAGGTCGGCGAACGTCTGCGGGATCTCCCTGACGATCTTCTGCTGGAGCGAGCCGCGTCCCGCGAGCTTGGTGACGACCCGTGCGCCGGTGCGGGTTATCTGCCAACCCGTGACGCCGATGCGGGCGGCCTCGACCGGCAACGGCACTCGGTCCAGCTTGGCCACCTCGCGGTGTTTCGTCGTACTCATAGCTAGCAGTGTCTCAAAATCCTCTTAGACGTGTGAAAACGTGTGGATCCGGTCACATCGGCCTGCTCGGGTGACCTGGGCTGTGAGTCGGACAGCAGGTTCAGATTTAAATTCGTTTGCCTACCTAATATATAGGAAAAATATAGGAAGCCAATGTTGTCTTCCTTTCCCGAGTCCGGTTGCGACGCCGGAGGCCAGCACCGGCGAGACGATCACGACCACGACGCCGCCTCCGACGCCGGAGACAACCGAAGCCAAGCCGTCGGTGACCGGCCCCGCGCCGCTGCCGTCGGAGGAGCAGGGGTTGCCCGGCTAGTTCGTGGCCAGCGCGAAGTTCTCGGTGAGCGCCTCGACAACGGGGCGCCACACCGGCTTCGGCAGGTCGTGGCCCATGCCGTCGACGACGACGAACCGCGCGCCCGGGATGGCTCGGGCCAGGTTGCGGCCGTTGCGCGGTCGCACCATCGGGTCGTCGGTGCCGTGGATGACCACGGTCGGCGCGGCGATGCGGCGGGTGTAGCGCAGCAGGCTGCCGGTGCCGAGGATGGCATCGAACTGACGCCGCATGCCCTGCGGGTAGTCGCTACGGGCCCGCAGGTCCTCGACCCGGCGCTGCAGCGCGTCGGCCGGCGGTAAGTAGTTGGGGCCGTTGATGATCGAGATGTTGCGGACCTCGACGGCCAGTTTGTCCTCCCATGGGGCGTCTTTCGAGGGCGGATTCAACGCCAGCTTGATCACCCGCCAGCGCGGCAGCGCCGACAGCGGCTTGCCCGAGCTGGACATGATCAGGCCGAGTGACGCCAGCCGGTCGGGGTTCTTGCCGGCCAGCACCTGGGCGATCATGCCGCCCATCGACGCGCCGACGACGTGGGCGCGCTCGATGCCGAGGTGGTCGAGCAGACCCATCACGTCGCCGGCCAGGTCGACGAGCGTGTAGGGCACCGGGCTGCGTCGTCCGAGCAGATACCGCCCCACCCGCGGGTAGATCGGACCGCTGGCGCGCCTGCCGTGCATCTTGGTCGACAGGCCGGTGTCGCGGTGGTCGAACCGGATGACCCGGTAGCCGTTTTCGATCAGCCGTTCGCAGAACCCGTCGGGCCACATCGGCAGCTGTGCGCCGACGCCCATGATCAGCAGCACGGGCGGGGCGTCGGGGTCGCCGAGGTCCTCATAGAAGATCTCGACATCGCCTGCATGCGCCGTGCCGCTGCGGGTTTGCATCTCACATTTCTACGCCGTCGCCTTCCATGGCTTGATCCAGTCGGTCTCGGGCCAGCCCTCGACGCCGGCCATCAGCTCGTACATCGTTGCGCCGTCGATGGATTCGCGGATGATGTCGCCGTGCCCGGCGTGCCGGGTGAACTCCTCGATGAGGTGCAGCGCCACCCAGCGCACATTCCAGAAGTCGATGTCCGGCGGGAACCACGGCACGTCATGCGGCACGGGAACCTTGGTGTCCCAGTCCGCGCGCTCGAAGATGCGCAGCGTGTCGTCGTTCTGCGCGCGCAGCCTGTCGAGCAGCTGGTCGAGGGTTTCGTCGTCGCGCATCACGTACTCGTCCTCGTAGTCGACGACCTGCTCTTCGAACGGCCGCTCGTCGCGGGGCGGGAACTCGGGCGCCGCCTTGACGCGCTCCATCCAGCCCCGCTGCACCCCGGAGACGTGCTTGACGAGCCCGCCGATCGACAGTGCGCTCACCGACGGCTTCGAGCGAGCCTGTTCGTCGGTCAGGCCGTATGCCACCGCGAAGAAGGCGTTCTGGTTGAACCGGAGGAACTCGAGCACCGTCTGGCGCTCGTCCTTGGCGGGTGGAGGCATTCCTGGCATGTGCTACTTCTCCTTCTTGGGGCTGTTCGCGTAAAGGTCTCGGATGCAGGCGATTTCGGCGCCGTGGTGAATCATCTCGCGGTTGATGTGCAGGATCAGGTCGCTGATCGGGTAGTCGGCGTAATGGCCTTCGGCGGGCCCGCACGGCCGGTACAGCTCGTCGTCGTCGAGCGCGCGAACGCCGGTGATCCAGTTGGCGTAGGCGTCGTCGAGCTGGCGCAGTGCGGCCGCCGCATCGGTGGCGTACGGCCAGCTCTGGTAGTCCGCGGGTGGACCGCCGAAGTGCGAGTGGTTGCGCATCGCCAGCACGCCGACGATGACGTGCGCGAGCCGCCACGCGATCGTGGTGAACGGCGCAGGCTGCGGCTCGGGATAGGTGAAGTCGATCGAACCGTCGGGCCGCACGGTCCAGCAGTTCGACACCGGACACCAGAAGTACTCGTCATCGGTCAGGCCGTCGAGCCGCGGCCTCAGCTGGTTGGTCCAGTGACCGTCGAGCTGTTCGGCGAGCTGATTCACCAGATCCGATGTCGCCGCCCCGGCGGCTCCGGTCCATTCGTTGTTCGTCTCTGTCGGCATGACACCAACCTCTCATTGGTATAGGACAGGTTCTGTCCTAGAACTGTGAAAACCTGGATAGCGTGTCCGAGACGACGAGCCGCGTCCTGCAGCTGCTGGGTCTGCTGCAGTCGCGGCGGGTGTGGACCGGCGAGGAGCTGGCCGAGCAGCTGGGCGTCACCACGCGCAGCGTCCGCCGCGACGTCGAACGGCTGCGTGACCTGGGCTATCCGGTGCACGCAAGCAAGGGGCACGGGGGCGGCTACCAGCTGGGTGCAGGCGCGGCGCTGCCTCCGCTGCTGCTCGACCCCGATGAGGCGGTGGCAATGGCTGTCTGCCTGCGGTTGGCCGCGGGCGGCAGCGTGGCCGGTGTCGGCGAGTCGGCGCTGCGGGCGTTGAGCAAGCTGGACCAGGTGATGCCGTCGCGGCTGCGCTCGCAGGTGTCGGCGGTGCACGACGCCACGGTCACCCTGGCCTGGAACTCCTCTGATTCGCCAGTCGAGCCCGACGTGCTGATGACCCTGGCCCGTGCCTGTCGCGACCGCGAGCACGTGTCGGCCTCCTATGTGGACCGCGCGGGCAGCGCCACCGAGCGCCGGCTGGAGCCGTATCAGCTCGTCACGACGGGCAAGCGCTGGTATCTGCTGGCGTTCGACAGGGACCGCCGGGACTGGCGCAGCCTGCGGCTGGACCGGATGGGCGATGTGCGGGCGGTTGGCAGCACGTTCGTCGCCAGGGAAGCCCCCGACGCAGCGGCATACGTGCAGCGCTCGATCAGCGTGTCCCCGTATCGCTATGTCGCCCGCGTTCGGTTTCTCGCGCCTGAGCATGTTGTCGCGCAGCACTTTTCGCCGTCATCGGTGACGATTGAAGCCGACGGGCCGGATGCCTGCATTGTCACAGCGGGCGCCGACGACCCGGAGCGGATGGTGTTCTATTTCGCGACGGTCGGCGCCGAGTTCGAGGTACTCGAACCACCTGAGGTGGTGCGGGCCGTCGAGTCAGTCGCCGAGCGGCTGCGGCGCGCGGCGATCAGGCCGTGACGTCCGCGCTTGGCCGCATTTCCGCGCAAGCGCAGGCGCAGCAGTAGCAACCGGCGGTGCGCCTCGAAACCCACTGACAGCGGGTCCCGCCAGGGCGCGCCGCCCGTCGGTGTCTTGGAGTCACTCGTCATGATGTCTCCACTGTGGCACAACTACCCGTATGGTGCCCACGGCGCGCCGTGAGATACGCAACAACCGGCCGCCGAAATGAACTGTGGCCCAACCGCACTCGACGTCCCGGCGACGAAACGGCACATACAGGTAAACCGGAGGTGTGACAATCCTCACCCCGCCGTGAGGCCCGCTTGAGCGCAGAGCGCAGATGGGTGTCCCTCATCGTGGGTACCTATTACCAATGCGGATGGCAACCTTCAACATCCTGCACGGGCGCAGCGTCTACGACGGTGCTGTCGAGCTGGGCCGACTTTCGGCGTCCATCCGCGAGATCGACGCCGACGTGCTGGCGCTACAGGAGGTCGACCGCGACCAGCCCCGCTCAGCCATGGCCGACCTCACAGCGCTGGCTGCCGAGGCCATGGGCGCGGTCACGCACCGGTTCGTCGCGGCCATCTCGGGTACGCCGGGCGCGACGTGGATGGCGGCGACGGGCCGCGAACAACCGGGCACGGCCGCCTACGGCATCGCGCTGCTGTCGCGATTCCCGGTCCAGAGTTGGCAGGTGTTACGCCTGCCCCGCATCCTGGTGCACGAAGAGCCGCGCGCGGCAATGGTCGGGCAGCTCGACACCCCCATGGGACCGATGACGGTCGCGAACACCCACCTGTCGTTCGTGAGCGGCTGGAACCGGCTGCAGCTGCGCTACCTCGTGCGGGATCTGCGCGGCCTTCCCGGACCGCGGGTGCTGATGGGCGACCTCAACATGAGGCCGTCGAAGGCGATGCGCTGGTACGGGCTGCGGTCACTCGGTGCTGTGGCCACTTTCCCGTCCGACGAGCCGAGGCGACAGCTCGACCACATCCTCACCGACGATCCGACCCTGCGGGCCGACGCGTGCCACAACCCTGTACTGACGATCTCGGACCATCGCGCGCTTGTTGTCGACGTTTCGCGGCCGTGACTACGTATGGTGGCGGTCGTGGCCATCGGCGTGACCTCCGCTGAGTCGACGGACCTTTTCATGGGGCCGCCTGACGCGCCGCTGCAGGTGGTCAGGGTCGCCCACCCGGGTGACGCTTCGCCGATCACCGTCGAAGGTGACGGCCTGTCCACGCCAGAGCCGCCCGTGGCCGACCCCGCAGGCGGCGTGGTCGATGTGGCGGTTGAGGTGCGCGACCCCGTTCCCGGCGAGCGCCGCGCGGCCCGGGTGACGTTCGAGGGCACCAGCACCGAATTCGAGTTCACCGTCGCCGAGCCCGGCTGGACGATGTTCATGATCAGCCACTTCCACTACGACCCGGTGTGGTGGAACACCCAGGCCGCCTACACCAGCCTCTGGACTGAGGAGCCGCCCGGCCGGGCCAGGCAGACCAACGGATTCAACCTGGTGGCAGCGCACCTCGAAATGGCGCGCAGGGAAAGGGAATACAAGTTCGTACTCGCCGAGGTCGACTACCTCAAGCCGTACTGGGACACCCACCCGGAGGACCGCGCAGACCTGCGACGCTTCATCGGCGATGGCCGCGTCGAGATCATGGGCGGCACCTACAACGAGCCGAACACCAACCTGACCAGCCCTGAGACAACGATCCGGAACTTCGTGGCTGGCATAGGTTTTCAGCGCGACGTGGTGGGAGCCGACCCGTCCACCGCGTGGCAGCTCGACGTGTTCGGCCACGACCCGCAGTTCCCTGGCATGGCAGCCGATGCCGGCTTGACCTCGAGTTCCTGGGCGCGTGGACCACATCACCAGTGGGGCCCGATGCACCGCGACGGCGACGTCGGGCGCATGCAGTTCTCCAGCGAGTTCGAGTGGATCGCACCGTCGGGCCGCGGGCTGCTGACCCACTACATGCCTGCGCACTATTCGGCCGGCTGGTGGATGGACTCGTCGGCCACCCTCGAGGAGGCCGAGGCCGCGACCTATGACCTGTTCACCTCGCTGAAGAAGGTAGCGCTGACGCGCAACGTGCTGCTGCCGGTCGGCACCGACTACACGCCGCCGAACAAGTGGGTCACCGAGATTCACCGCGACTGGAATGAGCGCTACACCTGGCCGCGATTCGTGTGTGGTCTGCCGCGGGAGTTCTTCGCCGCGGTGCGGGCCGAACTGGCGGAGCGGGGGATCGACCCGTCGCCACAGACCCGCGACATGAACCCGATCTACACCGGCAAGGACGTCTCCTACATCGACACCAAACAGGCCAACCGGGAGGCCGAGAACGCGGTCCTCGACGGAGAGCGCTTCGCCGTGTTCGCCGGGCTTCTCGGCGGCGCCACCTATCCGCAGGCAGCACTGGAGAAGGCGTGGGTGCAACTGGCCTACGGCGCACACCACGACGCCATCACCGGCTCGGAGTCCGACCAGGTGTACCTCGACCTGCTGACGGGTTGGCGCGACGCCTGGGAGTTGGGCCGCGCGGCACGCGACAACGCGCTCCGGCTGATCTCCAACGCCGTCGACGCGTCGGTCGTCGTGTGGAACACGTTGACGCACAGGCGAACCGATGTGGTGACGGCCCGGATCGACGAGCCGCTGGGAGACGGCGTGCGGGTGGTCGACGCCGACGGCAACGAGCTGCCCACACTGGTCGAGCACGGCGGACGATCGGTCACCTGGCTGGCTCGTGACGTCCCGTCGCTGGGCTGGCGCGCGTACCGCCTTGGCGCCGGGCCTGCACGGGCAGGCTGGGAAGCGTTGGACAGCAACGAGTTCCCGGAAATCGGCAACGAGCGCTACCGGCTGCGGATCGACCCTGCCCGCGGTGGCGCAGTGTCCTCCCTGGTCGACGACGGCCGCGAGCTCATCGCCGGCGGAAAGGTCGGCAACGAGCTCGCGGTTTATGACGAGTATTCGGCTCACCCGGACGCAGGCGAGGGTCCCTGGCATCTGCTGCCCAAGGGGCCGGTGGTGGTGTCGTCCAGCGGCGCCGCCGAGTCGGTGCAGTGCTACCGCTCAGCGGTCGGCGAGCGCGTCGTTGTCCGCGGCCGCATCGGGTCGGTGCTGCGCTACACCCAGACGCTGACGCTGTGGCACGGCGTGGCGCGGGTGGACTGCAGCACCACGATCGACGAATTCACCGGTGAGGACAAGCTGCTGCGGCTGCGCTGGCCGTGCCCGGTGCCCGGGGCGATGCCGGTCAGCGAGGTCGGCGACGCGGTCATCGGCCGCGGCTTCGCGCTGCTGCACGAGCCCGGCTCCGACGAATCCGTCGACACCGCGAAATACCCCTCCACACTGGACAATCCGGCATACGGCTGGTTCGGTCTGTCGTCGGCGGTGCGGGTCCGGGTTGGTGACGGCATACGTGCGGTGTCGGTGGCCGAGGTGGTCTCGCCGACCGAGGCGGAGTCCGCGCCCCTGGCGCGCGAGTTGATGGTGGCGCTGGTGCGTGCGGGCGTCACGGCGACGTGCAGCAGCGCCGACCGGCCCCGCTACGGGAATCTGGACGTCGACTCCAACCTGCCGGACGCGCGGATCGCGGTTGGCGGACCCGACCAGAACTCTTTCACCGCAGCTGTTTTGGCGGAAGCGGACCCTGCGTACGCCGACGACCTCAAGCGGCAGGTGTACGACACCGGCTCGGCCAGGGTGTGGGTGCCCGCCGCTGCCCCGCTTGCGGCGACCTGGCTGCCCGGCGCGGACCTGCGCGGAGCGCGGGCGCTGCCGGTCTTGATCATCGCCGGAAACGGTCTCGCCGAGGCCGTCGCGGCGGTCGTCGGAGACCTCGCCGACGCCGAGATCTCCGTTGATCAACAGGCGCCGGCGGAGGTGGAGCCGTTCGAACAGCGGACCGTGGCGGTGCTCAACCGCGGCGTGCCGAGCTTCGCCGTCGACACCGAGGGGACACTGCACACTGCGCTGATGCGGTCGTGCACCGGCTGGCCGTCCGGGGTGTGGATGGATCCGCAGCCGCGTCGCACCGCTCCCGACGGCTCGAACTTCCAGCTGCAGCACTGGACCCATATATTCGACTACGCGCTGGTTTCGGGTGACGGCGACTGGCGATCGGCAGCCGTCCCTGCGCGCAGCGCGGAGTTCTCTCACCCGATGTTGACCGTCGCCGGAAAGGGCGGTGCCGCAGGCGGATTACCCGCATGGGGCTCGCTGCTGGAGGTCGAGCCGTCCGGCTCCGTTCAGCTGGGTGCACTGAAGGCGGCGGGCAACCCGCTTGCGTCCGGCAGCAGCCAGCCCGTCGACCCGACCGAGGCGGTGACGGTCCGACTCGTCGAAACATCGGGGACCACAGCCGATATCGCGATCACATCCGGGCTGCACAAGGTTTCGTCGGCGTCGCGCGTCAACCTGCTCGAGGAGCCGCGCCTGCAGAAGCACCGGGCGTTCGAGGGAATCGCTCTGCACGGCTACGAGATCGCCACGATGCTGACCCGGCTCAACATGCCGCAGGTGCTCGACGCCGACCACACTGCGCTGGCTCCCGAAGCCGAGGCGGCGCAACCGCTGTACGCGCGGTACTGGCTGCACAACCGCGGGCCCGCGCCGCTCGGCGGGCTGCCCGCTGTCGCACACCTGCACCCGCAGGCCACCGTCGCGGAGCCCAACAGTCAAGTGGTGCTGCGGCTTACGGTGGCCAGCGACTGCACCGACTCGGCACTGCACGGCACGGTGCGAATGGTGTGCCCCGCCGGCTGGACGGCCAGCCCGGCGAGCCTGCCGTTCGTCCTGCCCAGCGGCGAGCACCTGGAAGCCGACATCGAGCTGACGATGCCGCCGGACGCCCCGCCCGGGCTCTATCCGGTCCGCGCCCAGCTCGTCGTCACCGGTGACAACGCGGAATCGATGCCTGCGTCCTGGCGGCAGATGGTCGAAGACGTCGCGACCGTCTCGGTGGGAACGCCGGGGGAGGACAACGAGATCGTCTACCTGGTCGGCGAGCCCGAGGACGTCGAGGTGGCAGCCGGCGAGGCAGCGCGGCTGGCGGTGAGTGTCGGCACCGGCGCAGGTGCGAGCCTGGCACTGGAAGCGCACCTCATCAGCCCGTGGGGCACCTGGGAGTGGATGGGCCCCGCCGCGCAGGGGGCGGTGTTGTCACCGGATGAGCCGGTGGAAGTCGCCTTCGACGTCGCCCCGCCGGCGTGGGTGCGGCCCGGCGAGTGGTGGGCATTGGTGCGTGTGGCGTGTGCCGGCCGGTTGCTCTACTCGCCCGCCGTGAAGGTCACGGTCCGATGAGCCACGCCCACGTCGCCGCGACCGTCGCAGGCTCGGATGTCTTTGTCGCCGATGTCGATGCGCGCGAAGAGCGGTTGCGGGAGACGGTGCCCGCCGCGTCGCTACCGCGCGCGGGCACGAGTGAAGGCCGTCAACTGCGCCGGTGGCTGACCCAGCTGCTGGTGACCGAACGGGTGATCGCGGCCGACGCGGCGGCCACCGGGCTCGCCGTCGACGGCGCGCCCACCGAAGATGAACTGCTGCCGGACAATTCGGCGCGACTGGAGATCGGCAGCGTCGCAGCGGCGGCGCTGGCAGACCCGCTCGCGCGGGCGATGTTCACCCACATCACGGGCGCCGTCGAGGTCACCGACGGCGATGTCGCCGACTTCCACGCCCGCAACCCGCTGCGGTTCGCCGCGCCCTCGGATGCCGGAAACGGTTGGCGCACAGCAACACTTGAGGCGCCGCCGTTGGACACCGTGCGCCCGTTGATCGTCGAGCATCTGCGTGGAGCCGCGAGGCGTCGCGCGTTCCGGCTGTGGCTCGACGCGCGGCGGGCCGAGCTGGTGCGGCTGGCTCCCGGCTTCGAGCACCCCGGCGATCCCCGTCAGCCCGACAACACCCACAGGCACTGATGGCGGACCCGACCCTGGCCATCGACATCGGCGGCACGAAGATCGCCGTCGGTCTCGTCGACGACGACGGCGAGCTCGGCCACCACGCCCAGCTGCCGACGCCCGACGCCGACGCCGAAGCGATCTGGGCGGTGGTCGACTCACTGGTCACTGAGGCGCTGGCCGCGGCGGGCGGTCACGTCCGCGGCGTCGGCATCGCCTCCGCGGGCCCCATCGACCTGCCGTCGGGGACCGTCAGCCCGATCAACATCACTGCATGGCAACGGTTTCCGATCGTCGAGCGCGTGACCGGATTGGTGGGAGCCCCGGTGCGGCTGGGCGGCGACGGACTGTGCATGGCGCTCGGCGAGCGGTGGCGTGGCGCGGGCCGCGGCGCGCAATTCATGCTTGGCATGGTGGTGTCGACGGGCATCGGCGGCGGGCTGGTGCTCGACGGGGCGCCGTACGACGGCCGCACGGGAAACGCCGGGCACGTCGGGCACGTCGTCGTCGAACCCGACGGAGCGCCGTGCACGTGCGGGGGCCGCGGATGTGTGGAGACGGTGGCGTCGGGCCCGCACATCGCGGAGTGGGCCCGTCGCAACGGTTGGCACGCGCCGCCGGATGCCGACGCGAAGGAACTGGCGGACGCCGCGAATGCCGGCGATCCGATAGCGCTCAAGGCCTTCGGTCGGTGTGCGACGGCCGTTGCGGCGACGATCGCGTCGGTCGGGGCGGTGTGCGACTTGGATCTCGTGGTCATCGGCGGCGGGGTGGCCAAGTCCGGGGCACTGCTGTTCGACCCGCTGCGAGAGGCGCTGACTACCTATGCCGGGCTCGAGTTCCTGCACGGACTGCGCGTGGTTCCCGCCGAGCTCGGCGGCGACGCCGGCCTCGTCGGCGCCGCGGCTCTGGTGATTTCGCGCGCTAGCGTGCGCTGAGCGCCGGTCAGCGCGCCGAAATTGCTAGAGAATCCGCGTTTTGGCTGATCGGGGGGCGGCACGCTACTCTTGACGTGTTCCACCGAAGACCGTCGGTCACCGAGAAATCGGTTGAAGGTCCGGGATTGTCCCGGCGGCCCACGCAGGAGGACGAGGCAGTTGTATATCAGCGCGCCCCGACCATCTGCGTCGGGGCGTTCGTCATTCCTGGCCCTTTTGACATCCGACCTCGGTCACCAAACAACGAGGAGGCATGCATGGCCAAGGCTGACAAGGCCACCGCGGTTGCCGACATCGCCGAGCAGTTCAAGGAGGCGACGGCAACGCTCGTCACCGAGTACCGCGGACTGACGGTGGCCAACCTCAAGGACCTGCGCCGATCGCTGGCTGACTCCGCTACCTACACCGTTGCCAAGAACACGCTGGTAAAGCGTGCCGCGGCCGATGCAGGCATCGAGGGTCTCGACGAACTGTTCGTCGGCCCCACCGCGATCGCGTTCGTCAAGGGCGAGGCCGTCGACGCAGCCAAGGCGATCAAGAAGTTCGCCAAGGACAACAAGGCGCTCGTCATCAAGGGCGGCTACATGGACGGTCGCGCGCTGACCGTCTCCGAGATCGAGCGCATCGCCGACCTGGAGTCGCGCGAGGTGCTGCTGGCCAAGTTTGCCGGCGCGATGAAGGCCAACCTGAGCAAGGCCGCGGGGCTGTTCGCCGCGCCCGCGTCCCAGTTCGCCCGGCTCTCGGCCGCACTGCAGGAGAAGAAGGCTGCAGAGGAAGCCGCGTAAAAAGCAGCGCAAATCACATCCACCCACTAGCCCCAGTACAGAAACAAGGAAGGACCCACACCATGGCAAAGCTGTCCACTGACGAACTGCTCGACGCGTTCAAGGAACTGACCCTGCTCGAGCTCTCCGACTTCATCAAGGCGTTCGAGGAGACCTTCGACGTCACCGCCGCCGCGCCGGTCGCCGTTGCGGCCGCCGCTCCTGGTGGCGCCGCTCCCGCCGCCGAGGCCGCAGAGGAGCAGTCGGAGTTCGACGTCATCCTCGAGGCCGCCGGTGAAAAGAAGATCGGCGTCATCAAGGTGGTCCGCGAGATCGTCTCCGGTCTCGGCCTGAAGGAGGCCAAGGATCTGGTCGACGGCGCTCCCAAGCCGCTGCTCGAGAAGGTCGCCAAGGACGCCGCCGACGAGGCCAGGACCAAGCTCGAGGCCGCAGGCGCGACGGTCACCGTCAAGTAGTTTCCAACAACTGTGGGGCTGGTCTGGCAAACAGACCGGCCCCACGGTCGTTTTTGCCATCATTGCTGGTCGGAACCGAGTTGAGACCTCCGACAAGTGTCCTCAAGCCGTCGTCGTAAGCTACAGTGACTCAAGCCACAGGCGGGAGGGCATGTGGCGGCAGCACATACCGGCGGAAGGATCTCGCGTGGGCATTGGCATTCAGGTGGAGGGACTGACGAAGTCCTTCGGGCCCCAGCGAATCTGGGAAGACGTCACGATGGACGTCCCGCCCGGCGAGGTCAGCGTGCTGCTGGGCCCCTCCGGTACCGGTAAGTCGGTGTTCCTGAAGTCCCTGATCGGCCTGCTGCGCCCGGAGCGCGGCAGCATCATCGTCGACGGCACCAACATCATCGACTGCTCGGCCAAGGAGCTCTACGAGATCCGCACACTGTTCGGCGTGATGTTCCAGGACGGCGCCCTGTTCGGCTCGATGAACCTCTACGACAACACCGCTTTCCCGTTGCGTGAGCACACCAAGAAGAAGGAAAGCGAAATCCGCAACGTCGTCATGGAGAAGCTCGAACTCGTCGGTCTTGGCGGCGACGAGACCAAGTTCCCCGGCGAGATCTCCGGCGGTATGCGCAAGCGCGCCGGCCTGGCCCGCTCACTGGTGCTCGACCCGCAGATCATCCTCTGCGACGAGCCCGACTCCGGTCTGGACCCGGTCCGCACCGCGTACCTGAGCCAGCTGATGATCGACATCAACGCACAGATCGACGCCACGTTCCTGATCGTCACGCACAACATCAACATCGCCAGGACCGTGCCCGACAACATCGGCATGCTGTTCCGCAAGCACCTGGTGATGTTCGGCCCGCGCGAGGTGCTGCTGACCAGCGACGAGCCCGTGGTCCGGCAGTTCCTCAACGGTCGCCGCATCGGCCCCATCGGCATGTCCGAGGAGAAGGACGAGGCGCAGATGGCCGAAGAGCAGGCCATGGTCGACGCCGGCCACCACGACGGTGGTGTCGAAGAGATCGAGGGTGTGCCGCCGCAGATCATGGCGACACCCGGCATGCCGGAACGCCAGGCCGTCGGCCGCCGCCAGGCGCGGGTCCGCGAGATCATGCACACGCTGCCGCCGAACGCTCAGGAAGCGATCCGCGACGACCTCGAGGGCACGCACAAGTACGCCACCCATGAGTTCGGCGGAGAGCCCGCGACGGCTCGCCACGGTGTACGCCAGGAAGACGAAGCGCCCACCGGCCGCATTCCGGTCGCCGAAGAGCGCTGACCTCTTCCTTTCGCCGGCGGGCTTCCTTTCGCCGGAGACGCTTGCTGCACAGCAGTCGGATCTGAATAGCCGCGTCCTTTTCATAAACGACCTCCGCTGTGGACCGCCCGCGACGTTCCTCCGTCAGGTGAATGGGGTGTTCTTCGCGCTGTTGGCGAAGATCGACTTCGCCACTGACGTCGAGGACAGCCAAAAAACGGGCGCCGTCCGGGAAATCTCCACACCAAACACGGCGTTATCTCTTGACGGAAGGCTTCTGACGCGCCACTCTGTTGGGCAGCATGTGTGCACGGTTTAAGGACGCCAGCCAGCGCCCGGGTTGATCTTGCATGCCGTGGTTGAGGAATATGCCGTCCTGCGCTATTGTTGGACGTTGCGCTGGCTGCCTCCTGCCCATCTACCGCCTCTGACACCGTGGTCCTAGGCTGAGCCCCGTTTCCGGCTCAGTGATCTAGTTGCGTGCCCGACGTTTGGGGCCGTCTGGACTGGGAGAACGCCAGCCGAACCGACGCAGATATAGCGGCATAGGGGTGGCGTAGGCCCTCCCGACAGTCGCATGAGGTGCTGGAAGGATGCATCTTGGCAGTCTCCCGCCAGAGCAGGTCCACTACTACTACTTCTAGCTCCGTACCTGGAGCACCCAACCGAATTTCATTCGCCAAGCTCCGCGAGCCTCTCGAGGTTCCGGGGCTTCTCGACGTGCAGACCGAGTCGTTCGAATGGCTGATCGGCTCCGAGCACTGGCGTGAGGTCGCCACCGCCCGCGGTGACGTCAACCCAGTCGGTGGTCTCGAAGAGGTGCTGACGGAGCTGTCGCCGATCGAGGACTTCTCCGGATCGATGTCGCTGTCGTTCACCGACCCGCGCTTCGACGAGGTCAAGGCCCCGGTCGACGAGTGCAAAGACAAGGACATGACGTACGCGGCGCCGCTGTTCGTCACGGCCGAGTTCATCAACAACAACACCGGCGAGATCAAGAGCCAGACGGTGTTCATGGGCGACTTCCCGATGATGACGGAGAAGGGCACGTTCATCATCAACGGCACCGAGCGTGTCGTGGTCAGCCAGCTGGTCCGGTCGCCGGGCGTCTACTTCGACGAGGCCCGCGACAAGACCACCGACAAGACGCTGCACAGCGTCAAGGTGATCCCCGGCCGCGGCGCGTGGCTCGAGTTCGACGTCGACAAGCGCGACACCGTCGGCGTCCGCATCGACCGCAAGCGTCGTCAGCCGGTCACCGTGCTGCTCAAGGCGCTCGGCTGGACCACCGAGCAGATCACCGAGCGGTTCGGCTTCTCCGAGATCATGATGTCGACGCTGGAGAAGGACAACACCGCAGGCACCGACGAGGCGCTGCTGGACATCTACCGCAAGCTGCGTCCGGGCGAGCCGCCGACCAAGGAGTCCGCGCAGACCCTGCTGGAGAACCTGTTCTTCAAGGAGAAGCGCTACGACCTGGCCCGGGTGGGGCGCTACAAGGTCAACAAGAAGCTCGGCCTGAACGCCGGCCAGCCGATCACGTCGTCGACGCTGACCGAAGAGGACGTCGTCGCCACCATCGAGTACCTGGTGCGCCTGCACGAGGGCCAGACCTCGATGACCGCCCCCGGCGGCGTCGAGGTTCCGGTGGAGACCGACGACATCGACCACTTCGGCAACCGTCGCCTGCGCACCGTCGGCGAGCTGATCCAGAACCAGATCCGGGTCGGCTTGTCCCGCATGGAGCGCGTCGTCCGCGAGCGGATGACCACCCAGGACGTCGAGGCGATCACGCCGCAGACCCTGATCAACATCCGCCCGGTCGTGGCGGCGATCAAGGAGTTCTTCGGCACCAGCCAGCTGTCGCAGTTCATGGACCAGAACAATCCGTTGTCGGGTCTGACCCACAAGCGTCGCCTTTCGGCGCTGGGCCCCGGCGGTCTGTCCCGTGAGCGCGCCGGCCTCGAGGTCCGCGACGTGCACTCCAGCCACTACGGCCGCATGTGCCCGATCGAGACCCCTGAGGGCCCGAACATCGGCCTGATCGGCTCGCTGTCGGTGTACGCGCGGGTCAACCCGTTCGGCTTCATCGAGACGCCGTACCGCAAGGTGAACAACGGTGTGGTCAGCGACGACATCGAGTACCTGACCGCCGACGAGGAGGACCGCCACGTTGTGGCGCAGGCCAACTCGCCGATCGATGACAAGGGCAAGTTCACCGAGGACCGCGTCCTGGTCCGCCGCAAGGGCGGTGAGGTCGAGTACGTGTCGTCCACCGAGGTCGACTACATGGACGTCTCGCCGCGCCAGATGGTGTCGGTGGCCACGGCCATGATCCCGTTCCTCGAGCACGACGACGCCAACCGTGCCCTGATGGGTGCCAACATGCAGCGCCAGGCGGTTCCGCTGGTGCGCAGCGAGGCACCGCTGGTCGGCACCGGCATGGAGCTGCGCGCCGCGATCGACGCCGGTGACGTCGTCGTCGCGGAGAAGACGGGCGCCATCGAGGAGGTCTCGGCCGACTACATCACCGTGATGGCGGACGACGGCACCCGGCACACCTACCGGATGCGCAAGTTCGCCCGCTCCAACCACGGCACCTGCGCCAACCAGCGCCCGATCGTCGATGCAGGCGACCGGGTCGAGGCCGGCCAGGTCATCGCCGACGGGCCGTGCACCGAGAACGGTGAGATGGCACTGGGCAAGAACCTGCTCGTCGCCGTCATGCCGTGGGAAGGCCACAACTACGAGGACGCGATCATCCTCTCCAACCGCCTGGTTGAAGAGGACGTGCTCACCTCGATCCACATCGAGGAGCACGAGATCGATGCCCGCGACACCAAGCTGGGCGCCGAGGAGATCACCCGGGACATCCCGAACGTCTCCGATGAGGTGCTGGCCGACCTCGACGAGCGCGGCATCGTCCGCATCGGCGCCGAGGTCCGCGACGGCGACATCCTGGTCGGCAAGGTCACCCCGAAGGGCGAGACCGAGTTGACCCCGGAGGAGCGGCTGCTCCGCGCGATCTTCGGTGAGAAGGCGCGCGAGGTCCGCGACACGTCGCTGAAGGTTCCGCACGGCGAGTCCGGCAAGGTCATCGGCATCCGCGTGTTCTCGCGCGAGGACGACGACGAGCTGCCCGCGGGCGTCAACGAGTTGGTGCGCGTCTACGTGGCTCAGAAGCGCAAGATCTCCGACGGCGACAAGCTCGCCGGACGCCACGGCAACAAGGGCGTCATCGGCAAGATCCTTGCCGTCGAGGACATGCCGTTCCTTCCGGACGGCACGCCTGTCGACATCATCCTGAACACGCACGGTGTGCCGCGACGGATGAACATCGGCCAGATCCTGGAAACCCACCTGGGGTGGGTGGCCAAGAGCGGCTGGAAGGTCGACGGATCGCCCGACTGGGCCAGCAACCTGCCCGCGGACCTGTTGGAGGCCGAGCCGGAGACCATCGTGTCGACGCCGGTGTTCGACGGTGCCAAAGAGGACGAGCTGACAGGTCTGTTGTCCTCGACGTTGCCCAACCGTGACGGCGATGTGCTGGTCAACGGTGACGGCAAGGCCGAGCTCTACGACGGCCGCAGCGGCGAACCGTTCCCGTACCCGGTGACGGTCGGCTACATGTACATCCTCAAGCTGCACCACCTGGTGGACGACAAGATCCACGCCAGGTCCACCGGCCCGTACTCGATGATCACCCAGCAGCCGCTGGGCGGCAAGGCGCAGTTCGGTGGCCAGCGGTTCGGCGAGATGGAGTGCTGGGCCATGCAGGCCTACGGCGCGGCGTACACGCTGCAGGAGCTGTTGACCATCAAGTCCGACGACACCGTCGGCCGGGTCAAGGTGTACGAGGCGATCGTCAAGGGCGAGAACATCCCCGAGCCGGGCATCCCCGAGTCGTTCAAGGTGCTGCTCAAGGAGCTGCAGTCGTTGTGCCTGAACGTCGAGGTGCTGTCCGGACGGCGCCGCGATCGAGATGCGCGACGGCGATGACGAGGACCTGGAGCGCGCTGCTGCGAACCTGGGAATCAACTTGTCCCGCAACGAATCTGCATCTGTGGAAGATCTTGCGTAGATCTCTCGTTGTAATTTGGTTTTCTAGTCCCGAAAGGGGAAAGGGAGTTACGTGCTAGACGTCAACTTCTTCGATGAACTCCGCATCGGTCTTGCCACCGCGGACGACATCCGTAACTGGTCCTTCGGCGAGGTCAAGAAGCCGGAGACCATCAACTACCGCACGCTGAAGCCAGAGAAGGACGGCCTGTTCTGCGAGAAGATCTTCGGACCGACTCGCGACTGGGAGTGCTACTGCGGCAAGTACAAGCGCGTCCGCTTCAAGGGCATCATCTGCGAGCGCTGCGGCGTCGAGGTCACTCGCGCCAAGGTGCGTCGTGAGCGCATGGGCCACATCGAGCTGGCCGCTCCTGTCACGCACATCTGGTACTTCAAGGGTGTGCCGTCGCGGCTGGGCTACCTGCTCGACCTGGCGCCGAAGGATCTCGAGAAGATCATCTACTTCGCGGCCTACGTCATCACCGCCGTCGACGACGAGATGCGCCACAACGAGCTGTCGACGCTCGAGGCCGAGATGGCCGTCGAACGCAAAGCCGTTGAGGATCAGCGTGATTCCGATCTCGAGGCCCGTGCGCAGAAGCTCGAAGCCGACCTGAAGGAGCTGGAGGAGGAGGGCGCCAAGTCCGACGTCCGGCGCAAGGTCCGTGACGGCGGCGAGCGCGAGATGCGTCAGCTCCGCGACCGCACCCAGCGTGAGCTGGACCGGCTCGAGGAGATCTGGACCACCTTCACCAAGCTGGCTCCCAAGCAGCTCATCGTCGACGAGGTGCTCTACCGCGAGATCGTCGATCGCTACGGCGAGTACTTCCAGGGCGCCATGGGCGCGGAGTCGATCAAGAAGCTCATCGAGAACTTCGACATCGACGCCGAGGCCGAGAACTTGCGCGACGTCATCCGTAACGGCAAGGGCCAGAAGAAGCTTCGTGCTCTCAAGCGCCTGAAGGTCGTCGCTGCGTTCCAGCAGTCGGGTAACTCGCCCATGGGCATGGTGCTCGACGCGGTGCCGGTGATCCCGCCGGAACTGCGCCCGATGGTGCAGCTCGACGGTGGCCGGTTCGCCACGTCGCGACCTGAATGACCTGTACCGCCGCGTGATCAACCGCAACAACCGTCTCAAGAGGCTGATCGACCTCGGCGCACCCGAGATCATCGTCAACAACGAGAAGCGGATGCTGCAGGAGTCGGTGGACGCACTGTTCGACAACGGCCGTCGCGGCCGTCCGGTCACCGGGCCGGGCAACCGTCCGCTCAAGTCGCTTTCGGATCTGCTCAAGGGCAAGCAGGGCCGGTTCCGTCAGAACCTGCTCGGCAAGCGCGTCGACTACTCCGGCCGTTCGGTCATCGTGGTCGGCCCGCAGCTCAAGCTGCACCAGTGCGGTCTGCCCAAGCTGATGGCGCTGGAGCTGTTCAAGCCGTTCGTGATGAAGCGGCTCGTCGACCTGAACCACGCGCAGAACATCAAGAGCGCCAAGCGGATGGTGGAGCGTCAGCGTCCGCAGGTGTGGGATGTCCTCGAAGAGGTCATCGGTGAGCACCCGGTGCTGCTGAACCGCGCACCGACGCTGCACCGGTTGGGTATCCAGGCCTTCGAGCCGATGCTGGTCGAGGGCAAGGCTATTCAGCTGCACCCGCTGGTCTGTGAGGCGTTCAACGCCGACTTCGACGGCGACCAGATGGCGGTTCACCTGCCGCTGAGCGCCGAGGCGCAGGCCGAGGCCCGCATCTTGATGCTGTCGTCGAACAACATCCTGTCGCCCGCGTCGGGCCGCCCGCTGGCCATGCCGCGTCTGGACATGGTGACCGGGTTGTACTTCCTGACCACCGAAATCGTCGGTGACACAGGTCAGTACACGCCTGCCGCCAAGGACAGCCGGAGACGGGTGTCTACGCGTCGCCGGCCGAGGCCATCATGGCGTTGGACCGCGGCGCACTGTCGGTGCGGGCCAAGATCAAGGTGCGGCTGACGCAGCTGCGTCCGCCCGCCGAGGTGGAGGCCGAGCTGTTCGGTGAGAACGGCTGGATGCCGGGCGTTGCCTGGACGGCTTCGACGACGCTGGGCCGGGTGCTGTTCAACGAGCTGCTGCCGATCAGCTACCCGTTCATCAACGAGCAGATGCACAAGAAGGTCCAGGCGTCGATCATCAACGATCTGGCCGAGCGCTATCCGATGATCGTGGTCGCGCAGACCGTCGACAAGCTCAAGGACGCCGGCTTCTACTGGGCCACCCGCTCGGGTGTCACCGTGTCGATGGCCGACGTGCTGGTGCCGCCGAACAAGCAGGAGATCCTGGACCGCTACGAGAAGGAAGCCGACGGGATCGAAAAGAAGTACCAGCGCGGTGCTTTGAACCACGACGAGCGCAACGGCGAGCTGGTCAAGATCTGGCAGCTGGCGACCGAAGAGGTCGGTGAGGCCCTGCGGGAGCACTACCCGAAGGACAACCCGATCATCACGATCGTCGACTCCGGCGCCACGGGTAACTTCACCCAGACGCGCACGCTGGCAGGCATGAAGGGTCTGGTGACCAACCCGAAGGGTGAGTTCATCCCGCGGCCGATCAAGTCCTCGTTCCGTGAGGGCCTGACGGTGCTGGAGTACTTCATCAACACCCACGGCGCCCGAAAGGGCCTGGCGGACACCGCACTTCGCACCGCCGACTCGGGTTACCTGACCCGTCGTCTGGTGGACGTCAGCCAGGACGTCATCGTCCGCGAGCGCGACTGCGAGACCGAGCGTGGCATCAACGTCACGCTGGCCGAGCTGGCTTCCGACAACTCGCACATCCGCGACCCGCACATCGAAACCTCGGCGTACGCGCGGACTTTGGCCGCAGATGCCGTCGACGAGAAGGGCAATGTCGTCGTCGAGCGGGGTCACGATCTTGGTGACCCGGCCATCGATGCGCTGCTGGCGGCGGGCATCACCGAGGTCAAGGTTCGCTCGGTGCTGACCTGCACGACCGGCACCGGCGTGTGTGCGATGTGCTACGGCCGTTCGATGGCGACCGGCAAGCTGGTCGACATCGGCGAGGCTGTCGGCATCGTGGCCGCGCAGTCCATCGGCGAGCCCGGCACGCAGCTGACCATGCGCACCTTCCACCAGGGCGGTGTCGGTGAGGACATCACCGGTGGTCTGCCCCGCGTGCAGGAGCTGTTCGAGGCCCGCGTGCCGCGGAACAAGGCGCCGATCGCCGATGTCAGCGGTCGCGTGCAGCTCGAGGAGACCGAGGCGTTCTACAAGATCACCATCATCCCGGATGACGGTGGCGAGGAAGTCGTCTACGACAAGCTGCCGAAGCGCAACCGTCGCCTCAAGGTGTTCAAGCACGAGGACGGCACGGAGCGGCTGCTCACCGACGGCGACCACGTCGAGGTCGGACAGCAGCTGATGGAAGGCTCCGCGGACCCGCACGAGGTGCTGCGCGTTCAGGGCCCCCGCGAGGTGCAGATCCACCTCGTCAAGGAGGTCCAGGAGGTCTACCGCGCTCAGGGTGTGTCGATCCACGACAAGCACATCGAGGTCATCGTCCGGCAGATGCTGCGTCGCGTCACGATCATCGATTCGGGTGCGACGGAGTTCCTGCCCGGCTCGCTGACCGAACGTGGCGAGTTCGAGACCGAGAACCGTCGGGTGGTTGCCGAGGGTGGCGAGCCCGCTGCGGGTCGCCCAGTGCTGATGGGCATCACGAAGGCGTCGCTGGCCACGGACTCGTGGCTGTCGGCGGCATCGTTCCAGGAGACCACTCGCGTGCTGACCGATGCGGCGATCAACTGCCGCAGCGACAAGCTGCAGGGTCTGAAGGAGAACGTGATCATCGGCAAGCTGATCCCGGCCGGTACCGGCATCAACCGGTACCGCAACATCCAGGTGCAGCCGACCGAGGAGGCGCGGGCCGCCGCGTACACGATCCCGTCCTACGAGGATCAGTACTACAGCCCCGACTTCGGCCAGGCGACCGGAGCCGCGGTTCCGCTGGACGACTACGGCTACAGCGACTACCGCTAAGTCAGTCAAGAGAAAGCCCCCGCCTCGTTGCGGGGGCTTTTTCGTGCATTAGCTTGGGTCAGGGGTCCGACGAAGTCTCCCGACACCCGACCCGTGTCGTGATCCGGCACGCCGGAGCCCGAGATCTGCACCCAGTTGTCGTCCTGGCGTTGTAGAACTTTGACTTTCCGGCCCTTGGTCACATCGCCGACCCATGTCCCGCCGCCGCCTGGAACGTCGAACAGCTGGACATCGTCGATGATGGTCGAGGTTTTGTCGGTCCCTGCTGGCTTCGGGCAGGGTTGGCCGGCTGGCACGGTCTGGCCCGTGTCTGTGCAGAAGACGGGCTTGTCCTCAACAGGTGCGGGTACGGGGGCGGTCGCCTGGCAGAAGAACTTTCCCTGTGCCGTCCAACCGTTCGACACGTTTTTCTCGTTGACCACGGTCCCACTCGCGACACCGTTGGGGTCGATCTGGCCCGTGAACACGCTGATCGGATGTTGGCCGGAAACGCCCTGCGTCCAGTCGATTCGGAATGCGATTTTGCTGTCTTGCCGCGTTCCTCCGCCTGGTTCGATGTTGCCCTGCCACACGCCGCCGTCCGGCGAACGGAGAATTCCCGCACCCTCGGTTACTCGGACTTTGTTGGTTCCTGCAAGCCATGGCACCCCAACGTTGACACCGATCCAGGTCGAGAAAGAGAGCGGCGTCAGCGAATCGCCAATCGAGGCAGGCGGGGGCCGCGCTGGCCGGGAACGGGACGGCGAGCATGCCCGCGACGCCAACCGCGCTCGCCGCGATGGCAATGATCCTCGGTGTAGTGGTGATCGACACGCTTGACGCTATAGACGGCCTTCACAGATATCAATCAGGTGTTTCCCTACGTTTCCCCAGGTGTAGCGTCGAGTGTGCGCTGACTGCGGGTTTCCTGCCGATCTTTCGCCGTGAACGCACGCTCGCGGGCTGTCGGCTGCCCCGCCTAGACTCGACCCCCCATTTCGTCGATCTCGGCGTCCGCCCCACCCGTCGGAGCGCATCACTAGACTGGCCGGGTGCTTATTGGTTCGCACGTCCACCAAGACGATCCCATTGCAGCGGCGGAAGCCGACGGCGCCGATGTCGTGCAGTTCTTCCTCGGCAACCCGCAGAGCTGGAAGAAGCCCAAGCCCCGCGACGACGCCGACAAGCTGAAGACGTCCAGCATGCCGCTGTATGTGCATGCGCCGTACCTGATCAACGTGGCGTCGGCGAACAACCGCATTCGCATCCCGTCGCGCAAGATCCTTCAGGACACCTGCGACGCGGCGGCGGAGATCGACGCCACCGCGGTGATCGTGCACGGCGGCCACGCCGACGACAACGACATGGAGGCCGGCTTCGAGCGCTGGGTGAAGGCGCTCAAGTACCTCGAAACCGACGTGCAGGTGTATCTGGAGAACACCGCGGGCGGCGACCACGCGATCGCCCGCTACTTCGACACCATCGGCCGGCTGTGGGATCACATCGGCGACAGCGGCATCGGCTTCTGCCTGGACACCTGCCACGCCTGGGCAGCGGGAGAGGCGCTGGTCGGCGCCGTCGACCGCATCAAGGCCCTCACCGGCCGCATCGACCTGGTGCACTGCAACGACTCGAGGGACGCGGCGGGCTCCGGCGCCGACCGGCACGCCAACTTCGGCACCGGCAAGATCGACCCTGACCTGCTGGTTGCCGTCGTCACGGCGGCCGACGCGCCGGTCATCTGCGAGACCGCCGATGAGGGCCGCAAAGACGACATCGCTTTCCTGCGCGAAAACATCGACTAGCGGGTCTGAGCGGAGATTTCTTACCGAACTGAATTCAAACGTACGGTTTCACCTAGGTGAACTACGCTCTTCGGAGTGTCCACGGTTGACGATTCGCCAATTGCGCTGACGCACGTCGAAGACGCTCCCGCTCCACCCCGTGGCCGGTGGCTGAGGATCCTGCGATGGGTCGCGATCGCCGTATGGGCCGTGGTCGTGGTCTACCGCACGATCACCGACGGCTTCGCCTTCAACCGCGAGCTTCTGCTCCTCTACATCTGCACGGGGCTGGCGGCCGCCAGCATCGGGCAGGGCAGGCGGATGCTCTACGTGATCCGGGATTGGCTGCCGTTCGCCCTGGTCCTGGTCGCCTATGACCTCAGCCGGGGTGCGGCGACACTGATCGGCAGGCCCACCATGTGGCATTGGCAGGCCGACGCCGACCGCTGGTTGTTCTTCGGGACGATGCCGACGGTGTGGCTGCAGGAACGCCTGAAGATGCCGTACCCGCCGTGGTGGGAAGTGGTCCTCAGCACGGTCTACATGTCGTTCTTCATCCTGCCGTACGTGGTGGCCGGTGTGCTGTGGCTGCGTAACCGCGACGAGTGGAAGGCGTTCGTCAAGCTGTTCGTCGGCCTGTCGTTCGCGGCCCTGGTGATCTACACACTGCTGCCCGCCGCCCCACCGTGGGCGGCGGCCCGTTGCACCGCGGTCGAGGTCGAGGGGGGGCCGTCCGGTCCGCATTGCATGTTCGGCTCGGCGCGCGGCGTGCCCGACGGCGGCCTGCTGGGCTCAATGCAAACCACTCAGGACGGCGCCAATCGCTGGGTGGAGCGCATCATCGGGCGCGGCTGGGGAAAGCTGAACCTGCACACCGCGAGCGCATTGATCGACCAGGGGCAGGCCAGCGTCAACCTGGTGGCGGCGGTTCCGTCTCTGCACGCCGGCCTGACGCTGGCGATCGTGGCGTTCCTGTGGAAGCGGGTCCACCGCGGGTGGCGACCGCTGCTGGCGGCGTACGTGATCGTGATGGCCTTCGCGCTGGTGTACACCGCTGAGCACTACGTCATCGACATTCTGCTCGGATGGGCATTGGCCGCGGTCGTGCTCGTGGCGATCAGGTGGTTCAAGTCGCGCCGGGCAGAACCGGCGCCGGAAATGGCGGACGTTCAACCCAGTGTGGCGGCAAAGTCGTGATGTGATTCCTGCGTGCGGACAACCTCACGCGGTTTCGCGATCGACTACACAGTCGATGGAGATGGCCCGCCCCTCATGCTGGTGGCTGGGACGTTATGCGCGGCGCGGCACTGGCGCGATTACGGATACGTTGCGACCCTCGCCCGCAATTGGCGAGTCATCAACGTCGATCCGCTCGGGCACGGCGTCAGCGATACTCCATATGACGCCGATTCATACGAAGCCGCCGGAGTGACCGCCGATCTGGTGGCGGTGCTGGACGCCGAGGGGATCGAACGCGCGACTGTGTGGGGTTACTCACGCGGCGGCTGGCTGACATGCAACTTGGCAAGCCGCCATGCCGATCGCGTCGATCGCATCGTCGTCGCCGCCTACGCGATGAACGCCCATGAAGAGGAGGTCGGCCGGCTGTTGCAGCCGTTGGCCGGCTTCCTACGGAAGGGAAACTGGTCCGGGCTGTGGGAGGCACTGGGTGTCACCGACCGCGTGTTTGCGCAGATGATGCAGGACAGCAACGATCCGCTCGCGGTAGCGGCGGCCATCGATGGCTCGCTGCGGCCGACCCGGTACATCGATGTGTCCTCAATCCGCTGTCCTGCAACGTATTACGTGGGTTCTGAAGACTGGATACTGCCGCATGTGCGGAAAGATGTCGCTGCTCTCGGCGCCACCCTCGACGTAATCGACGGCCAAGCCCATATCGGATCGTTCTTCGCGTCAGCTAAGCCGGTGCTGGCCGCGATGTGCGCCCGCCTCGGCCGCTGAAACGCTCACAGCCGGCCACCAAGTGAACTCCTAAACTGGTGCCATGAACCGTCGGCTCGTCGTGCTGCTTGCCGCGCTGCTGGTTGCCGTCGGCTGCTCGGCCCCGGGTTCGGCCGCGCCGCAGGGCTTCGCCGTCGGCTCCGGCACGCATTCGCTGAGCTTCGGTGGACTCGACCGGTCCTACCTCCTCTACATTCCCGACGGGCTACCGAAACCGGCGCCGCTTGTGGTCATGCTGCACGGAGGCTTCGGCAGCGCGCAGCAGGCCGAAAGAGCCTACGGCTGGGACCAATTGGCCGACAGCGCGAAGTTCGTCGTCGGCTACCCTGACGGCGAGGGTCGCGCGTGGAACACCAACGGCGGCTGCTGCGGGCGACCGGGTCGCGAGGGTGTCGACGACGTTGGCTTCATCACCGCGGTCGTCAACGACATCAGCGCCAACGTCGGCGTCGACGCCAACCGCATGTATGCCACCGGTATCAGCAACGGCGGCATGATGTCGTATGCGTTGGCCTGCAACACCGGAACGTTTGCGGCCATCGGTGCCGACTCGGCAACGCAACTCGACGCGTGCGCGGCACCACACCCCACCTCTGTCATGCACATCCACGGCACCGCCGACCGGCTCATCCGTTACGACGGCGAGCCTGGTGTCGGCGTGGCCCGCATCGACGGGCCTCCGGTGCCGGATCTGAACGCCTTCTGGCGCGGTGTCGACCAATGCGGGACGCCGGTGACGACGACCGACGGCGCGGTGACCACGTCGACCGCCGGCTGTCCTGAAAATCGAAGCGTTGCACTGAAGACCGTCGACGGCGGCGGGCACGAGTGGCCGCCGTTCGCGACGGACGCACTGTGGCAGTTCTTCGCCGCGCATCCACGGCCGAGTGCCTAAGGAGCCAGGGCGACTTCCGCCGTTACGATTGCCGCATGGCGGACGACGAAGTACCCCAGCAACCTGCATCACCATCCCGCACCTCCTCCTCCTCCACCACCGCAGGCTGCTTCTCATGCGAAGCCTGAGGTGACTTCGGGAGGAGGTGGAGGCTCCCGCTGGGTGTCGGTGCTCTCGCTCTTCCTCGCGTTGGCCGCCATCGGTATTGCCGCGTGGGCCATGGTGATGGCATGGCCTCACAAAGGGGCCACGGCCCAGCCGAGCGCCGAGTCGAAGCAAAAGGTGTGCACCGCTTTCGACACCGTGAGCAAGGCGGTTCAGCTGCAGACGCATGCCGATCTCGGACCCGACCCGGTCGCGCAGACGGCGGTCGCGAGCAATGCCCGATTGTCGCTGATCGGTGGCGGACAGTACCTGTTGGGTCAGCTCGACGAGCAGACACCGCCGGAGATCGCCGACGCTGTGCGCACATTCGCGAACGACCTCAGCGATATCGCGATCAACGCGCTCGCCGGGGCCACCAACGACGACCCGCAGCAGACCGCTCGGCTGACCGCGGGGGAGGCCGCCAGGACCAAGCTCGTCGACCTCTGCAAGTAGTGCATTACGGCTATTGTGCGGCTGTCGCGAAACTGTAATATCGATGGCATGCCCGATACGCATGTCGTAACGAACCAGGTCCCGCTTCTGGAGGACTACAACCCGGCGTCATCCCCGGTTCTCACCGAAGCCCTGATCCGCGAGGGCGGCGAGTGGGGCCTCGACGAGGTCACCGAGCTCGGCGCGCTTTCCGGCAGTGCGCAGGCGCAACGCTGGGGCGAACTGGCCGACCGCAACCGCCCGGTCCTGCACACCCACGACCGCTCAGGCAACCGGGTCGACGAGGTCGAATACGACCCCGCCTACCACGAGCTGATGACGGTCGCGATCGGTCACGGTCTGCACGCGGCACCATGGGCAGACGATCGGCCCGGAGCCCACGTCGTCCGCGCCGCGAAGACCTCGGTGTGGACAACCGAGCCCGGCCACATCTGCCCGATCTCGATGACCTATGCCGTCGTTCCCGCGCTGCGCTACAACAAAGAGTTGGCCGACGTGTACGAGCCGCTGCTGACCAGCCGCTCCTACGACCCCGAGCTCAAAGTGCCTGCCACCAAAGTCGGTATCACCGCGGGCATGTCGATGACCGAGAAGCAGGGTGGATCCGACGTTCGCGCGGGCACCACCCAGGCCACGCCCAACGCCGACGGCAGCTATCGCCTGACCGGACACAAGTGGTTCACCTCGGCACCGATGTGCGATGTCTTCCTGGTTCTCGCCCAGGCGCCCAGCGGCCTGTCCTGCTTCTTCCTACCCAGGATCCTGCCCGACGGCACTCGCAACCGAATGTTCTTGCAGCGCCTCAAGGACAAGCTCGGCAACCACGCCAACGCCTCCTCGGAGGTCGAGTACGACGGCGCCACCGCGTGGCTGGTCGGCGAGGAAGGCCGTGGTGTGCCGACCATCATCGAGATGGTCAACCTCACCCGGCTGGACTGCACGTTGGGCAGCGCGACGAGCATGCGCAGCGGCCTGACCCGGGCCATCCACCACGCGCAGCACCGAAAGGCGTTCGGCGCCTATCTGATTGACCAACCGCTGATGCGCAACGTACTGGCCGACCTGGCCGTCGAGGCCGAAGCCGCCACCGTCGTCGCAATGCGGATGGCGGGCGCCACCGATGCAGTGGTGCGGGGCGACGAGCGCGAAACCCTACTGCGCCGCATCGGCCTGGCCGCCAGCAAGTACTGGGTGTGCAAGCGCGCCACCGCACATGCCGCCGAAGCGATGGAATGTCTCGGCGGCAACGGGTACGTCGAGGAGTCCGGAATGCCGCGGCTTTATCGTGAGGCACCGCTGATGGGCATTTGGGAGGGCTCGGGCAACGTCAGCGCACTGGATACGTTGCGGGCCATGGCAACTCGACCAGAGTGCATCGACGTGCTATTTGATGAGCTAGCCAAAACCGCCGGGCACGACCCGCGGCTGGACGCCTTCGTCGGCGGGCTCAAGCCCCAGCTGGACGACCTCGAGACCATTCAGTACCGGGCTCGCAAGGTCGCCGAGGACATCAGCCTGGCGTTGCAGGGCTCGCTGCTGGTGCGGCACGGTCACCCGGCTGTGGCCGAGGCGTTCCTTGCCACCAGGATGGGCGGCCGGTGGGGCGGCGCCTACGGCACCATGCCAGCCGGTCTGGACCTTGCGCCGATCCTAGAGCGGGCCATGGTCAAGGGTTGACGTCCACCTCGGACGAAGTCCGGGGATTCCAACGTACATTCCACCAACTACGCGGCAGGAATAGACAGTTGAGGTTCACGGCTCACAGACCGCCCAATGGCGAGGTCTCCCCGTGCGGTCACCGCCCGTCCGGCGGCGATGTTGCGTGCAGCGTTCACATCAGCATTGCACTGACCCGCGGTGCAGGCCTCGCACTCGAAAACCGCTTGGCTCTTGCGGTTCCCGGGTGCGACATGCCCGCACGCGGAGCATCGTTGCGACGTATACGCAGCCGGGATCTGCTCGACCCGGCCGTAAGCCTTGTCCTGCAAACGTGTGACGAGCTGGCCCCAGCCACTTCGGCTGATCGCGCGGTTGAGCCCACGCTTCTGGGCGACTCGCACACCCGGCTGCTCGACGGTGCCGCGCGCGGTGCGGGTCATCGCCCGCACATCGAGGGCCTCGACCCTGATCACCTCGAACCGCCGCGCCAGGTCAGTGGTGGTCTTCTCCACCCAGTCCTTACGCCGATCCCTTTCCCGGGCTTTCAGCTTCGCGATCGCCCGTTTCGTCTTCTCGCGACGCTTGGAGCCGCGCTGGCAGCGGGCGAGCCGCTGCTGCAACACCTTCAACCGCCTCGACTCACCCACAGAAAGACTAGGTACGTGCAGCAGTTCGCCGGTCGACAGAGCAGCCGACACGGCAACACCTCGGTCGATCCCGACGACGCTGCCTTCGCCCGGACCGCAGATCGGGTCGGGGATGTGCGCGAACGCGACATGCCAGCGGCCAGCCCGATCCCGGGTAACCCGGTAGGACTTGACGCTCGCGGACACCGGCCGCGACAGCCGAAATCGCACCCACCCGACCTTGGGCACCCAAACCCGACCACAACGACGGTTCAGCCGCTCGACATGATGCGGTTTGAACCCGACCTGCCGGAACCCTTCATGCACACCGGCCTTACGCCATTTCGGGCACCGGTGCGTGCGGGCAAAAAAGTTGCGCATGGCCTGCGCGAAATCCCGCAGCGCCTGCTGCTGCACCGTCTGACTCCCGGCGCGAAGCCACCCATACTCAGCGCGGGCCTCCGTCAACTGCGCGCACTGCTCCACATAGCCCGGAGCCTTGCGGCCCGGCTGCCAATGCTGCTGCTGTTCCACCGCCAAATTCCACACATACCGCGCATCCCGGCAATGCCCCAACAGTGCATGCTCCTGCTGAGGAGTCGGCTGCAGTCGGAACCGCGACATAACCGCACCGTAACCGCCACCACTGACATCCCCGGCCGTCGCATACCCGCACCGCTAGAGATCGGCATCCCCCCGGGACCGCAGTCACGGGTTTCCAGCCGAGGGAGACTTCAATGACGCACGCGATAAGGCCCGTCGATTTCGACAATCTGAAAACGATGACCTATGAGGTCACTGAACGGGTCGCGCGAATCACGTTCAACCGCCCCGAAAAAGGCAATGCGATCATCGCCGACACACCGCTGGAGTTGTCGGCGCTCGTCGAGCGCGCTGACTTGGATCCCGCGGTTCACGTCATCCTGGTGTCAGGGCGCGGCGAAGGGTTCTGCGCCGGCTTCGACCTCTCCGCCTACGCCGAAGGCTCCTCGTCGGCGGGCGGTGGCAGCCCGTACGCGGGCACCGTGCTGTCGGGCAAGACCCAGGCCATCAACCACTTGCCCGACCAGCCGTGGGACCCGATGATCGACTATCAGATGATGAGCCGCTTCGTCCGCGGCTTCTCCAGCCTGATGCACTGCGACAAGCCGACAGTGGTCAAGATCCACGGCTACTGCGTCGCGGGCGGCACCGACATCGCGCTGCACGCCGATCAGGTGATCGCCGCGTCGGACGCCAAGATCGGCTATCCGCCGATGCGGGTGTGGGGCGTGCCCGCCGCCGGACTCTGGGCGCACCGGCTCGGCGACCAGCGCGCGAAACGCCTTTTGTTCACCGGTGATTGCATCAGTGGCGCCCAGGCAGCGGAGTGGGGTTTGGCCGTGGAGGCACCCGAACCGGCCGACCTCGACGAGCGCACAGAACGCCTTGTCGAGCGCATCGCCGCCATGCCGGTCAATCAACTCATCATGGCGAAGCTGGCGCTGAACACCGCGCTCCTGCAGCAGGGGGTCGCCACCAGTCGGATGGTCAGCACCGTCTTCGACGGCGTAGCCCGCCACACCCCTGAGGGGCACGCGTTCGTCGCCGAAGCCCGCGACCACGGTTTCCGCGAGGCCGTGAAGAGCCGCGACGAACCCTTCGGCGACGCCGGCCGCAAGACGTCCGGGGTCTGACCGATGGCCAGGGCGCTGAGCCGGATGACGGCGCGTTCCGTCGTGCTGAGCGTGTTGCTCGGCGCGCATCCGGCATGGGCCACCGCGAGCGAACTGATCCGTCTCACAGAGGATTTCGACATCAGGGAAGCCACCCTGCGCGTCGCATTGACGCGCATGGTCAGCGCCGGGGACCTGGTGCGCTCCGACGACGGTTACCGGCTCTCAGACCGGTTGCTCGCCCGGCAGCGTCGTCAGGACGACGCGATCAACCCGCACCTGCGGTCGTGGGACGGCACCTGGACGACGTTGGTGATCACCAGTGTCGGCACGGATGCGCGCACCCGCGCTGCCTTGCGAACGACGTTGCAGCAGAACAGGTTCGCCGAACTGCGCGAAGGCGTCTGGCTGCGACCGGAAAACTTGAAACTCACCCTGCCCGACGATGTCCTCGCAAGGGTACGGGTCTTGCACGGGTACGACGACAGCCCCGCCGAATTGGCCGCCCAGCTGTGGGATCTCCCCGGGTGGGCCCACACCGGCGGGCAGCTGCTCGACGAGATGGCTGCCGCCACCGACATTCCCGGCCGATTCATCCGCGGCCGCAGGGATGGTGCGCCACCTGCTCACCGACCCTGTGCTCCCTGACGAGTTGATGCCCGACGGGTGGCCTGGCGCCGCGCTGCGGGAGTCCTATGCCGAGTTCGCCGCCGAGCTGGTGGCCAGACGAAACGAATCCGAATTGATGGAGGCGACATGAGTGTGCGAGTCGAGCGCAGCGGGTCGGTCACCACGGTCATCATGAACCGGCCAGAGGCGCGCAACGCGGTCAACGGTCCGACGGCGGCCGAACTGTTCACCGCCTTCGATGAATTCGACCGCGACGAGTCGGCATCGGTCGCGGTGCTGTGGGGCGACAACGGAACCTTCTGCGCCGGAGCCGATCTCAAGGCGTTCGGCACACCGGACGTCAACCCGGCGCATCGGACCGGGCCGGGGCCGATGGGGCCCTCCCGAATGACGCTGTCCAAGCCGGTGATCGCGGCCGTCAGTGGCTACGCGGTGGCAGGCGGCCTTGAGCTTGCCCTGTGGTGCGACCTACGGGTGGTGGAGGAGGACGCCACCATGGGCGTGTTCTGCCGACGCTGGGGCGTGCCGCTGATCGACGGCGGCACCGTGCGACTGCCGCGGTTGATCGGGCACAGCCGGGCAATGGACATGATCCTGACCGGCCGCGGCGTCGACGCCGCCGAGGCCTTCGCGATGGGTCTGGCCAACCGCGTCGTGCCGAAGGGCCAGGCCCGCGAGAAGGCCGAAGAACTCGCCGCCGAACTCGCCGCCTTGCCGCAGCAGTGCATGCGGGCCGACCGCGCGTCGCAGCTCAACCAGTGGGGGCTGTCCGAAGCCGACGCCATGGACTTCGAATTCGGCAGCCTCGCCCGCGTTGCGGCCGAATCGTTGGAGGGCGCGCAGCGCTTCGCGAAGGGCGAAGGCCGCCACGGCGCACGCGCCTAGGACCCGACGAACCGAATGCGAGCTGCATACCACATAGGCGCGCAGCCCGGACTCCGTCGAACCCATTGGCGCCCGTTCTCGTGTCTATCGGGGGCTTTGATTTTGCCGGGTATCTCGGAGAACCGGGCGGTAATCTGTCGCTCAGCAGAGAAGTGGGTTAGCTGGAAGAGGTGAACCCGAGATGAACAGCATGACCGTCAGCCTGATCGACGTGTCCACGTATCTGCCCGAGAACAAGGTTCCCGCATCGTATTACGCCGAACATGCCGAGGCAGACGACCTGCGCGACAACGCCATGTTCCGGCCACCGGAATTCCGGCACCACGCCTCGATCGACGAGTCGAACGTCGAGATGATCGAGCGGGCGACGAAAGGTTTGGTCGAGCGGTACGGGTCCGACGTGCTGACCGATATCGATGTGCTGCTGACGCACTCCCAGATGCCCGATCTTCCGATTGTCGGCGCGGGGGGTGAGGTGGCGCATCGGCTGGGCATGTCCCCCGAGTACATCATCGACGTCCACAACGGTGGATGTGCTGCGTTCGTCCTGATGATGAAGCTGGCCCGCCAACTGCTGGCGTCCGGCGCGGGGCAGACCGCATTGATCGCCTGTGCGCAGAATTCGGCGGGCAAGGTCTTCGAACAGGTGCAGGTACGCAAGCTGGCGCAGTCGTCGGTACCCGGCGATGGGGCGGCGGTGGGACTGTTGAGTCTCTCCCAGCACTCACCGATCCTGGACATCGAATGTCAGTACTACGGCGAGAACGCCAGCGACATGGGCTTGGCCGCAGATCCGCCTCGGGAATGGTGGCAGGCGGGCGAAGGCGAGGGATTCGTCAGCTTCAACGAGAACAAGATCGTGAAGGTGATGTCGCGGGGCAACCGGCAGGTTCCCCGCGTGGCGCGGCAGGTGTGTGAGCGCATCGGCGTCAGGTCCAATGATCTCGACCTCCTGGTGACCAATCAGCCCAACCGCCTGTTTCTCCGCAACTGGGCAGAGGCACTCGAGCTGCCGCCTGAACGTCAGCGCGACACGTTCCAGGAGTGCGGGAACCTTTTCGCTGTCGGTATCCCGGTCAACTTCGAGGCGGCGGTCGATGACGGACAGGTGAAGCCCGGCGACGTCGTCATGATGGCCGGGTTCGCGCACGCCGGTGACTTCGCCGCCGCCGCAGCCATCCAATGGGGAGGAAGACCTACGGCGGGAGTTTCGTGATGCCAACGCCTACAGGGGAATCGGCCACGGTCGAGAGCGTGACACGTGAGCTGATCGACCTCATCCAGCGAGAAGTAGAGGTCGATGGACTCACGGCAGACTCGGTTCTCAAGGTCCCAGGCCTGGATTCGTTGAAGTTGATGTCGGTCGTCGTCAGGATCGAGGCGCAATACGACATCGAACTCGATGCGGACGACGGCGAAGATCCCCACACCATCGGCGATCTCGCCGAATTGGTGGTCCACCGAATTCAGGAGCGGTCGTGAATGGCGCCGCCGCGATCCCTGCCAGGTACGAGACGCTCAACGGCATGCTGGCTGCGGCCGCGCGGAGCCGCGAGAGCCTTATCTTCGTCAACCGCAAGGAGCAGGAGGAGGCGGTTTCGATGGCGCGCATCCGCCAGCGCGCGCTGTCGATCGCTGCGGATCTGATGGGTCACGGCGTGCGTAAGGGCGATTGCGTCGCGCTCGTGCTGCCGACATCCCCGCAGTTTGTGGAGAGCTTCTTCGGCGTGCTGTTGGCCGGCGCGATCCCGGTGCCGCTGTATCCGCCCTTCCGGCTCGGGAAACTCGATGAGTACCACGCCAAGACAACGGCCATGTTGAAAGCGGCTTCAGCGGTCATGGTGGTGACCGACGAGCGCATCCGCAGGCTTCTCGGGATTGCGGTCGAAGCCGCGGCTCCGCCCCTGGGTTGCGTGACCGCATCGGGCTTGGGCGGCAAGGACTCCGGCGAAACGGAAGTCGCTGCAGACTCCGTGGCGTTGATCCAGTTCTCGTCAGGCACCACCAACGATCCCAAGCCAGTGGCTCTCACCCATGCGAATCTGCTGTCGAACCTGGCTTCGATCGAGCCCTTCGTCACCAATCAGAAACCGCGGGACGTCGGCGTGACGTGGCTGCCCCTGTACCACGACATGGGCTTGATCGGTAATCTGCTCTCCTCGTTCTACGTTCCCGGTCCCCTCGTGCTGCTGCCGCCGGAGCTGTTTGTCGCAATGCCGGCGATGTGGCTGCGCGCCATCTCGCGACACCGCGGCACGGTCTCGGCGGCGCCGAACTTCGCGTTCGGGTTGTGTCTCAAACGGATCCGCGATGACGAACTCGACGGCGTTGACCTGTCCTCCTGGAGCGTCTGTTTGAACGGTGCCGAAGCGATCAGCGCCGAGGCTCAACGGCGGTTCAGCGAGCGATTCGAGCGCTGGGGCTTCCGTGCCGAGGCGCTGACACCCTGTTACGGGATGGCGGAAGCCTCACTTGGCCTGACGTTCAAGCCGTCGGGCACCGCCTTCCGCTCGCTAGGAGTGGACACCGAGAAACTGGCACTCGACGGCCTCGTCGAGCCGGGAAGCAACGAACTGGTAAGCGTGGGCCGTCCGCTGGCCGGTGTGGAGATCGAGATCCGCGACGACAACGCCATAGCGCTGCCTCCGGGGCGAGTCGGTCACGTGCACGTACGTGGGCCCAGCGTCATGGCAGGTTATTTCAACCGTGCCGACCTGACGGATCAGGTGCTGACGGACGGCTGGCTGAATACGGGTGACCTCGGATTCATTGATGACGACGAGCTTTTCGTGTGTGGGCGGCACAAGGACATCATCATTGTGCGCGGCGCCAACCATGCGCCGGAAGAATTCGAGTCGGTGTGCGACGAGCTGGACGGCGTGCGTACGGGATGCGCGGTGGCCATCGGATTCGTTCCAGAAGAAGAGCACGACGAGGCACTGGCATTGCTGGTGGAGTCCACCTCCGAGGCCTCCACAACATTGGATGACGAGGTGGCGTCGCTGATCGAGGAGCGCACCGGCATCCGGCCGGCCCACGTCGAGCTGCTTGCGCCGGGAACCCTGCCGCGAACCAGCAGCGGCAAGCTACGCCGGCGAGAGGCTCGCAATCAATGGCTGGCGGGCACGCTGGCGCCGCCCAAGAAGGTTTCGGTCGCAGGACTTCTGGTTGAGGCGGCGCACGGAGAACTGCGTCATGCCCGCGCGACCTTTGCCCGCCATCTGCCCAGGAAGTCCTGAACCTGGCCCCTCGCGCGTGTTGCGGCCGAATCGTTGGAGGGCGAGGGCGCACAGCGCTTCGCGAAAGGCGAAGGCCGCCACGGCGCACGCGCCTAGGACTCGACGGATTGCGGTTGGCGCCTGACGAACTCGCCGATGGCGTCGGCCGCCACGTCGGCCCCGTCGCGTTGCCGAATCTGTTCGCCCAGCCGGCCGGCCGCGTCGCGGTAGGCCGAATCGTGCAATACGGACTCGATGGCTGATCGAATGCGTTGCGGGTTGGCGCGTTTCGGCAGCAGGATGCCCGCGCCGACGCGTTCGAGCGCAGCCCCGACCCTTTTCTGGTCGATAAACGGATTCGCGGGCATGATCACTTGCGGCACCCCGAACGACAGCGCCCGCATCACGGTGCTGTGACCACCGTGTCCCACCACCATCGACGCGGTGGCAAGGACCTCGTCATGGTCGAGCCACGCGTGCATGGACGCGTTTTGCGGTACGCGTAGACCGTCGGCATCGATGCCGGGCCCGACCGTCACCGTCGCTTCGACGGGTAGCGGACCGATCGCGTCGAGGATGTTCTGGAGCATCCGGCGTTGCCCGGCATAGGCACATGTGCTGAGGCTGACCAGTATTCGCGGCACGGGTGCAGGCGCCGCGGCACTCGGCACGCCCTGCCACACCACGCCGGTATGGCGCACCGGCGGCGAACCGCGAAGGGGGTCGAGATCAGCGCGGGCCGCGACAATCTGCAGCAGCCCCTCGTGTTCGGCGCCGAGCGGGTCGATGCCGCGCAGGCGGAGCATCCAGCCGATCGGACTGGCCGCAAGGTCCTGAACAGCCCGATAGAAGCAGTGCACAAAGACGACTGTCGGGATGTCGGATTTCACCACCTCGGGGATGCCGGCGGCCAGGATCATGTCGACCACGACCGCATCCGCGTGGTTGCGCCGCGCAGCATCTGCTACACAGCTGCCGAGCCGTCTGTCCGCCGCCACTCTGCCGAAGTCCGTCATGATCGCGGCCAGCGATCGCTGGACGGTGGGGTCGAAATGCCTTCCGCCCGTGAATGGTTCGAACTCCAAGGCAGCGGCCTCCACCCGGTCACGGATTCCGCGGTGACCGAGCACCTTGATCTGCACCCCACGCGACTGCAATGCCCGCGCGACGGCCAACTGCGGCGGAATGTTGCCGCCGCCGTCCACGGTCGCGAACAGAATCTTCATGACACGTCTGGGCGAACTACGGCGGAATATGCTGGAGTTCCTGCCAATACGGCTTCGGTCATGAGCAGCATCCGGTCGTGGACGTCGGCGACGGACAGCCCACGGTCGAGCCGCAGAAGCTTCCAGCTGTAGACGTCGGTGGCGACGACGAGGACGTCGACTAGGCGGGCACGCGCGGCAGACCGCTCGGGGAGTCGGTCTCCGAAGACCTCCTCCACCCAGGCGCGATGTCCGAGCCGCCCGGCATTGTTCATCCGCTGTGCGCGAGGGTCGTTCTCCTGCGAGAGCATCGCGAGCACGATCTCGCCGAGCCGCTCGTAGTGGGCGATGAGCACATCCAGTGCCGCCATCGGGTCGTCGGGCGGTGGTGTGCGTTCGGCCATCACATCGTCGTAGGCCTGTGCCCATGCCGCGTCGATCAGGGCATCACGGCTGCCGAAGTGCCGGAGCACCGTCTTCACGGTGACATCCGCGCGCTCGGCGACCGCGGGCAGCGTGATCGCGAACGACCGTTCGGCCATGAAGGTATCGATGGCAGATTTGATGATCGCGTCGCGAGTGGCGGTTTTGGCCTGCTGACGCGTGCCCATGTCGTACTTGCGCGTTTTCATGTCTATGGGAATGTACATCGAATTGCCATTTGGTGTCCATGGCTGCGGACACAAAAAAATCGTGAGTGTCAGCCCTTGCTGATCTTGTTGCCAGAGCCGGTGTCGTTGATCTTCGGATCGCCCTGCTTGTAGGTGATCGTGTTGTTGAAGCCGACGACGCTGAGCCCTTTGTCGATCCGGTCCATGGTGACCGTGTTGTCCGCGCCGCCGATGTTCGCGTTGGCGCATGTGCCCTTGACGGTCAACTTGTTGTTGTTTCCCCCGACGTTGATCGATTTGCCGTCGGCACAGTCGATTTCGGCCGTCGTACCGATCGATGTGTAGTTGATTGTGTTGCCGATTTCCACCTGGGCACCCGACGTCCCCACGGTCGCGGTCGGACTGTTGGTATCGCTACTGTTCGATCCGCAGCCGGCCAGGCCGATCGCGGCGGCGGTCACACCGATCAACAGGGGCATGTGCGCGCGCATGATTCCTCGCTTCTCGTTGACTGCGACGACAACGCCGACGTTCAGGCCGGAACGCGGTCGATCCGGTTGACCATCCCCAGTTCCCGGCCGCGGTCCCAGACGACGGGCTCGCCGCTCTTGTAAAACACCCGCTGGTCGGAGCCGTAGACCGTGATGTCGTTGATCACGTTGTCGGCGACGATCGTGTTCGACGAGCCCTGCACCGTCACGGCCCAGCACGTGCCCAGTGCGGTGATGGTGTTTCCGTTGCCGTTCACGAGCAGTGTCGACTCGTTGCAGTCGATCGTCTGCGTGATGCCGATCCCGGTGATGTGCGTATCGCCGTTCTTGGCCTGCGCAGCCGGCGCACCCACGGCCACGGCGACTGCGGCAGACGCAGCGACCAGGCACGCCGCGAACGACCGACTCAGTGCTTTCCCACCACCAGCGGTCATGGGTGTAGAGCGTACGTCGTGGACCCAGCCGATGGCAGTACTTGACCGGTTCCTTCCACCACCGACGTGCGTGAACGACTCGCGGCGCCGCACTGTGCTCGGTAGCGTGTCCAACGATGCGTTGGCGTGCCAAAGCGGTTGCTATCGCGGCGGTCACAGCGGTGGTGACCGTCGCCGGATGCGCGCAGACCGTCGGCGGGACCGCGCAGAGGTCACACCCCTCCGTGCCAGATCCCGAGCGCAGCTACGGCTACGTCGACGACAGGTGCGGGCTGCTGCAGGACAGCTCGGTCCAGGAAACGCTCGGAGCCGACAACGTCGTGCGGCCGTACAGCGGTGCGGTGTGTCAGTACGTATTGGAGAAGAACAAGGCGACGACGATCGACGTCGTCTTCTCCTGGTTCGAAACCGGCAACCTCGACCGGGAGCGGGCCTTGGCGCAGCAGCGCGGCGCGCAGATCACCGAGAAGGTCGTCGAGCGCCACCAGGCCTTCCTGGCCCGTCGGGACACGGCGGGCGCGGCCTGTTCGGCCACCGCGGCGGCGGGCACGGGGGCGCTGAGCTGGTGGGTGCAGTTCCGCGGCAAGTCCGACGCCGACCCCTGCCCCGATGCCGAGAAGTTGTTGGCGGCCACACTGTCGTCGGATCTGTGATCATGTCTCGCGCCATGTCGATCTCCAGGTACTGCGCCGCACTCGCCGGTGTCGCCGTGCTGGCCACCGGGTGCGGCACGCCGGACCGGTCGTCGGCGTCGAAGACGCCTATCGCGCCACCCCCGGGCACCGGCTTCCAGAGCGGGCAATGCAACAACGTCACCGACGCGGATATCACCTCGGCGGTGGGATCGATGATGTTCACCAAGGTCGTGGACAGCGACGCCGGCTGTTTCTGGCAGGAGAACACGATGCTCGGCTCGTTCGGGGCGGGCATGGGGATCTCGACGTGGTGGTACCGCGGCAGCGATATGGACATCGAGCGGACCCTGGAGCAGCAGGCGGGCCGCAAGCTGACCGAAATGTCCGTCGACGGCAACAAGGGATTCAAGGCGTCCGACGCCAACGCCTGCAGCATCTACGTGTCGAAGGGCGGCGACGTCATCACCTGGTCGATCCAGACGATGAATCCGTCCAGCCTGCCCGATCTGTGCGGCATCACCGAGAAGCTCGCCCGGCTCAGTCAGGACCGTGTCAATTGATTCGACGGAAACTATGAGGTGTTAGTTTTCGCATATGGCAGCCCGGACAGATGTGAATTCGTCCGGTAGACGCCCCGCCAAGCTGAGCCGGGATTCCATCGTCAACGCCGCGCTGACCTTTCTCGACCGCGACGGATGGGACGCCCTGACGATCAACGCGCTCGCCAACCAGCTCGGCACTAAAGGCCCCTCGCTGTACAACCACGTCAACAGCCTGGAAGACCTGCGCCGCACGGTGCGGATGCGGGTGGTGGGGGACATCATCGCAATGCTGAACACGGTCGGCCAGGGACGCACCCGCGACGACGCGGTGATGGCCATGGCCAGCGCCTACCGCAGCTACGCGCATCACCATCCTGGCCGCTATTCGGCGTTCACCCGGATGCCGCTGGACGGCGACGACCCGGAGTTCACCGAGGCCACCAGGGCCGCGGCGGGGCCGGTGATCGCGGTGTTGGCGTCGTATGGACTGGACGGCGAAGACGCCTTCCACGCCGCGTTGGAGTTCTGGTCGGCGATGCACGGATTCGTCCTGCTGGAGATGACCGGAGTGATGGGCGGCATCGCCGACACGGACACGGTGTTCTCCGACATGGTCATGCGGCTGGCGGCCGGCATGCAGAGCCGCTGAGTGTCCGTATGGCCTGACCTGCGGTAAGGGCATCCGTCGCGCGTTTGGAGCGACGTAGTAACCCCTGGTATCGTGGATCGCCGTGCCTGGCAGATAGGCGGTTGCCGCACGCCGGGCCAATTCGCGTGTCGCGAGCATCGGAAAATGGATTGCCAAAATCCCGGTGCGGACGGGTGCGACACTCCCGGTCGCGGGGTACGCGAGCGGGGCATAACTGCAGTACAGAGACTTAGCACAACACGAAGAGACGACGAAGAAGAAAGCCGGTAGATGCCAACCATCCAGCAGCTGGTCCGCAAGGGTCGCCGCGACAAGATCGCCAAGGTGAAGACCGCGGCCCTCAAGGGCAGCCCTCAGCGGCGCGGTGTTTGCACCCGCGTGTACACCACCACCCCGAAGAAGCCGAACTCGGCGCTTCGGAAGGTGGCGCGCGTCAAGCTGACCAGCCAGGTTGAGGTCACGGCCTACATCCCTGGTGAGGGCCACAACCTGCAGGAGCACTCGATGGTGCTGGTTCGCGGCGGTCGTGTGAAGGACCTGCCCGGTGTGCGCTACAAGATCATCCGCGGCTCGCTCGATACGCAGGGTGTCAAGTCCCGGAAGCAGGCCCGCAGCAAGTACGGCGCCAAGAAGGAGAAGAGCTGATGCCGCGCAAGGGACCCGCACCCAAGCGTCCGCTGGTCAACGACCCGGTCTACGGATCGCAGTTGGTCACCCAGCTGGTCAACAAAGTTCTGCTGGACGGGAAGAAATCGCTGGCCGAACGCATTGTTTATGGTGCGCTCGAACAGGCCCGAGACAAGACCGGCACCGATCCGGTGGTCACTCTCAAGCGCGCTCTCGACAACGTCAAGCCCTCGCTCGAGGTGCGTAGCCGTCGCGTCGGTGGCGCCACCTACCAGGTTCCGGTCGAGGTTCGTCCGGATCGGTCGGTGACGCTGGCCCTGCGTTGGCTCGTCAGCTTCTCCAAGCAGCGCCGCGAGAAAACGATGATCGAGCGGCTGTCGAACGAGATCCTGGACGCCAGCAATGGCCTGGGTGCCGCCGTCAAGCGACGCGAGGACACCCACAAGATGGCCGAGGCGAACCGGGCTTTCGCGCACTACCGCTGGTGAGAAACGCCGGCGTGCGATGCGGCCGCCGGGCGTGACAACAACAGCAACCTAGCAACCGAAAGAGTGAGACTTCCGTGGCACAGAAGGACGTGCTTACCGACCTGAACAAGGTCCGCAACATCGGCATCATGGCGCACATCGATGCCGGCAAGACGACGACCACCGAGCGCATCCTCTATTACACCGGTATCAGCTACAAGATCGGTGAGGTGCACGACGGTGCCGCCACCATGGACTGGATGGAGCAGGAGCAGGAGCGGGGAATCACCATCACCTCCGCTGCCACCACCACGTTCTGGAAAGACCATCAGATCAACCTGATCGACACCCCCGGGCACGTCGACTTCACCGTCGAGGTGGAGCGCAGCCTTCGGGTGCTCGACGGAGCCGTTGCCGTGTTCGACGGCAAGGAAGGCGTGGAGCCACAGTCCGAGCAGGTCTGGCGGCAGGCCGATAAGTACGAGGTCCCGCGCATCTGCTTCGTCAACAAGATGGACAAGGTCGGCGCTGACTTCTACTTCTCCGTGCGCACCATGGAGGAACGGCTGGGCGCGAACGTCATCCCGGTCCAGCTGCCGATCGGCTCGGAGAGCGAGTTCGAGGGCGTCGTCGACCTGGTCGAGATGAACGCCAAGGTGTGGCGCGGTGAGACCAAACTCGGCGAGACCTACGACACCATCGAGATCCCCGCCGATCTGCAGGAGAAGGCCGACGAGTACCGCACCAAGCTGCTCGAAGCCGTCGCCGAGACCGACGAGGCGCTGCTGGAGAAGTATCTCGGCGGCGAGGAGCTGACGGTCGAGGAGATCAAGGGCGCACTGCGCAAGCTGACGATCACCTCCGAGGCGTATCCGGTGCTGTGCGGCAGCGCGTTCAAGAACAAGGGCGTGCAGCCCATGCTCGACGCGGTCATCGACTACCTGCCGTCGCCTCTGGACGTGCCACCTGCCACCGGTCATGCGCCCGGCAAGGAGGACGAGGTCATCATCCGCGAGCCTTCGACGGACGAGCCGTTCTCGGCGCTCGCGTTCAAGGTCGCCACGCACCCGTTCTTCGGCAAGCTGACCTACGTTCGGGTCTACTCGGGCAAGGTCGACTCCGGTTCGCAGGTCATCAACGCCACCAAGGGTAAGAAGGAGCGGCTGGGCAAGCTGTTCCAGATGCACTCCAACAAGGAAAACCCGGTTGAGTACGCGTCTGCCGGGCACATCTACGCGGTGATCGGGCTGAAGGACACCACCACCGGTGACACCCTGAGCGACCCGAACCAACAGGTTGTGCTGGAGTCGATGACGTTCCCCGATCCGGTGATCGAGGTGGCCATCGAGCCCAAGACCAAGAGCGACCAGGAGAAGCTGTCGCTGTCGATCCAGAAGCTGGCCGAGGAGGATCCGACCTTCAAGGTGCACCAGGACGTCGAGACGGGCCAAACCGTCATCGGCGGCATGGGCGAGCTGCACCTGGACATCCTGGTGGACCGGATGAAGCGCGAGTTCAAGGTCGAGGCCAACGTCGGCAAGCCGCAGGTGGCCTACAAGGAGACCATCAAGCGCAAGGTCGACAAGGTCGAGTTCACCCACAAGAAGCAGACGGGTGGCTCGGGACAGTTCGCGAAGGTCCTCATCTCCATCGAGCCGTTCACAGGTGAGGATGGAGCGACCTACGAGTTCGAGAACAAGGTCACCGGCGGGCGCATCCCGCGCGAATACATCCCGTCGGTGGACGCCGGCGCCCAGGACGCCATGCAGTACGGCGTGCTGGCCGGCTACCCGTTGGTGAACCTGAAGGTCACCTTGCTCGACGGTGCCTACCATGACGTCGACTCTTCGGAGATGGCGTTCAAGATCGCCGGTTCCCAGGTGCTGAAAAAGGCTGCGCAGCAAGCGCAACCGGCCATCCTGGAGCCGATCATGGCCGTCGAGGTCACCACACCCGAGGACTACATGGGTGACGTGATCGGCGACCTGAACTCCCGCCGTGGTCAGATCCAGGCCATGGAGGAGCGGAGCGGTGCCCGCGTCGTCAGGGCGCATGTGCCGCTGTCGGAGATGTTCGGCTACGTCGGCGACCTTCGGTCGAAGACCCAGGGCCGGGCTAACTACTCCATGGTGTTCGATTCCTACGCCGAGGTTCCGGCGCAGGTGTCGAAGGAGATCATCGCGAAGGCGACGGGTCAGTGAGAATCGAGGGCCGCGAGGCCCGAGGCTCGGAGCTGGCCCGGAGTCGAGCAATCGACGGCGCGAAGGCGACGGGTCAGTGAGAATCGAGGGCCGCGAGGCCCGAGGCTCGGAGCTGGCCCGGAGTCGAGCAATCGACGGCGCGAAGGCGACGGGTCAGTGAGAATCGAGGGCCGCGAGGCCCGAGGCTCGGAGCTGGCCCGGAGTCGAGCAATCGACGGCGCGAAGGCGACGGGTCAGTAATCCCGGACCCGTCGTTTTGGCGGGACCACACAACTGCAAAGATCAACACACTGCTTTACAACAAGCACCAACACAGTCCAGGAGGACATAGAAGTGGCGAAGGCGAAGTTCGAGCGGACGAAGCCGCACGTCAACATCGGGACCATCGGTCACGTTGACCACGGCAAGACCACGCTGACTGCGGCTATCACGAAGGTTCTGCACGACAAGTTCCCCGACTTGAACGAGGCGTCGGCCTTCGACCAGATTGATAACGCGCCCGAGGAGAAGGCGCGCGGTATCACGATCAACATCTCCCACGTGGAGTACCAGACCGAGAAGCGTCACTATGCACACGTCGACGCTCCCGGCCACGCCGACTACATCAAGAACATGATCACCGGCGCGGCCCAGATGGACGGCGCGATCCTCGTGGTCGCGGCCACCGACGGCCCGATGCCGCAGACTCGCGAGCACGTGCTGCTCGCCCGTCAGGTCGGCGTGCCCTACATCCTGGTGGCGCTGAACAAGGCCGACATGGTCGACGACGAGGAGCTCCTCGAGCTCGTCGAGCTGGAGGTCCGCGAGCTGCTGGCGGCCCAGGAGTTCGACGAGGACGCCCCGGTCATCAAGGTATCGGCACTCAAGGCGCTCGAGGGCGACCCCCAGTGGGTCAAGTCCGTCGAGGACCTGATGGACGCCGTCGATGAGTCGATCCCGGACCCGGTCCGCGAGACCGATAAGCCGTTCCTGATGCCCGTCGAGGACGTCTTCACGATCACCGGCCGTGGCACCGTGGTTACCGGTCGCGTCGAGCGTGGTGTCGTGAACGTGAACGAGGAAGTCGAGATCGTCGGCATCCGGCCCACCACCACCAAGACCACGGTCACCGGTGTGGAGATGTTCCGCAAGCTGCTCGACCAGGGCCAGGCAGGCGACAACGTCGGTCTGTTGGTCCGCGGCGTGAAGCGTGAGGACGTCGAGCGCGGCCAGGTCGTCGTGAAGCCCGGCACCACCACGCCGCACACCGAGTTCGAGGGCAGCGTCTACATCCTGTCCAAGGACGAGGGCGGCAGGCACACGCCGTTCTTCAACAACTACCGTCCGCAGTTCTACTTCCGGACGACGGATGTGACCGGCGTGGTGACGCTGCCGGAGGGCACCGAGATGGTGATGCCCGGTGACAACACCGACATCGCCGTGAAGCTGATCCAGCCCGTCGCCATGGACGAGGGCCTGCGCTTCGCGATCCGCGAGGGTGGCCGTACCGTCGGCGCCGGCCGGGTCACGAAGATCGTCAAGTGATCTGACACCAACGCCAAAGTGGCGCTCACCCCGAAAGGGTGGGCGCCACTTTGCTTTTTCGGCTATTACGCCGAAACTCACGTTTGGGTGCGAAAGTGCGAGTAAATCACGCCATTTCGTCGATCTCGGCGTGCGCTATCTAATCCATCGTCAGCACCATGCGGAATCTGGCTGCCCCGCTCATCATCTTGTCGTAGGCGGCCTGTGCTTCGGCCAGCGGCATCGTCTCGATCATAGGCCGCACACCGGTAACGGCCGAAAAGCGCAGCGTGTCTTCGGAATCCTGCGACGTCCCGGATGCGTGACCTTGTATCGAGGCGGACTTGAAGATCAGTGCGACCCCCGGCACCTGCATCGGTTCGTCGGCCGCGCCGACGACGACGAGCTGCCCGCGGGCCTTGAGGCCACCCAGCGTGGCCGTCATGGCGTCGGAGACGGTGACGGTCGCGAGGACCACCTGCGCGCCGCCGAGCTTGTTGAGCTCCGCGGCGACGTCGGAGGCCTTGGAATCGATGTAATGGTGCGCGCCAAGCTCTTTCGCAAGCGGCTCCTTGTCTTTGCCTCGCGCGATCGCCGCGACCTCGAAACCCATCTTGGCCGCGAACTGGATGCCGAGGTGACCGAGTCCACCGACCCCGAGAATGGCCACCAGGTCGCTCGGCCGAGCGACGGACTCACGTAGAGCGTTGAAAGTCGTGATGCCAGCGCACAACAGCGGCGCGGCGTCCACATCGGAGAGGTCGTCGGGTATGCGAGCGAGCGCCTCGGCAGGCGCGACCATGTACTCCGCGTAACCGCCGTCGTAGGAGATGCCTGGGACTTGGCCGTTCTCACAGGAGATGAAATCGCCACGGCGGCAAGGCTCGCAGGTGAAATCGCATCCGCCGAACCAGCCGACACCGACGCGGTCGCCGGCGCTCCAGGTGGTGACGCCGTCGCCGACGGCGTCCACGACACCCGCGACTTCGTGGCCGGGGGCGCGGGGGAACGAGTTGCCCATCGCGCCTGCCACGGTGATGGAGTCGGAGTGGCAGACGCCGCAGGCATGGACCTTGACGCGGACCTGTCCTCGACCGGGCTCGGGGATTTCGACATCGGTCAATTCGAACTTTGCATTCGCCGCGGGGACGCGGGCGATCTTCATGGTGGCCACGTCGGGGACGTTACTCCGGCCTTTAGGCGCCCATGCTGTGCGGAACGGTGCGTCGATCCTGAGCGGTATCTGAGCGGTATCCGGAAAACGAAAGCCCAGCACAATACCACGCCAGCGCTGAGCTAATTACACTTCCGATAATATTGTCATGATCTAGATCGAGGCCGCACGTGGGCTGGCATTGCCCGCTGACGTTCACGTTATTAACAGAGCTGACGGATCGCAAGGCTCACAGCCAACCCCAAGACGCATACTAAGTGGTAGGGGGCCGATTGAACATTCTTCGCAGCTCATGATGAGAATTAGCGACGTGGTCTGAGTGATCTTCGCTAACACACGCTCTGGTGTGTCAAAAACGACAGCGTGTGACGCTTGACACACTCGATAGCAAAGATCTAGTGTCGCGTAGCGCAACTTAGGCTTTACACAGCTTTCATCCGAGAGGTGGGACGAGGATGAATCGGGTTGATCGCAGCGCGGACTTGTCGGAGGCCAGAAAAACTGGCACACACAGGGCCTCGCGCAAGCATCAGTCGTTGGTTGGTCGGACGATCGTGGTGGGCGGCGCGGCGGTTTGCGTCGGCCTGCTTGCCGAGTTGAATGTTCCGGACGCGAACGCGCTCTCCATCTTGCTTCCCGGAAGCAACGGAAACGCGATTCAGATCAACATCCTTGAAGGCAACATTTTTAAGCCGCAGTTCGGACTGGGCGGGAACGGCAGCAACAACCGGACTATCGGAAGCATCATATTCGGCGGCAAAGATCCCACTGGGTCTTCCCACGTGCTCGGGACGATCGCGCTCGGCGGCGCCACGGGCAGCGGGAACGTGACGCAAGTCAACATTCTCTCCTACAACATCATCAACCCGCAGGCGAGCATCTTCGGCAGCAACACAAGCGCCAACACGACCGTCAGCAACGTCTCGGTAGGCAACGGCAACGGTCAGTCGACGTCGAACGCAGACGCGGGCGGCCCGGGAGGACTTTTTGGTCCGGCCCTGGGCGCCGGGAACACGACCCAACTCTCGTTGTTCTCGGGCAACATCATCAACCCGCAATTCAGTCTGTTCGGCCCCAATACAAGCAATAACACGGCGGTGACGAATGTGTCGGGGGTCAACGGCGACGGCAGCCCGACCACCACGACGGGGATTTTCGGTGGGGCGTTCAGCGCCATCACCGGCAGCGGCAATTCAGTCCAGGCTGCCGGAGCATCGGGGAACATCGTCAATCCCCAGTTCAGCCTTCTTGGCAGCAACGCGAGCAACAATCTGGATTTGACGAATGTGTCGTTCCTCAACGGCAATTACAGCCCGACAGACACCGAGGGCGGTGCTCTCGGAGCTTTCTTGGTCGGGATGACCGGCAGCGGCAATTCGACTCAGATTGCCGGCCTCGTCTCCAATATCGTCAACCCGCAGGGCACTCTCGGCGGTTTCAACCTCAGCAACAACACGGCGTGGTCTAACAGCACCGACCTCAATGGCAATGGCAGTCCAAATGACGTGACGTCACCCGGCGGGGGCAACAACACCATCTTCGGACAGCTCGGCAGCGGTAATGCGAATCAGATCGGCAATGGCAACGGCAACATTCTTAACGGCCAGTACCGGCTGTTCACTGCACTGACTCAGCCGCAGCAACAGCAAGCGCCCCAGGTCCAGGAGGTCCAGCAGGGCTCGCAGACGCAGCCTGACCAGGTGGCCGAACTCACCAACGCGCAGGTCGGTGCCATCGAGGAGCAGGGCGGCGCGGGTGCCGGCACTGGTTCCAGCACAGGCACCGGAGAACTGATTGATTCGAACGGTCAACCGAGCGCACCGACGGGACCGCACACGCTTTCGCCTCTCGGCAAGCGTGTTGCCGACGCGGTGAAGAACGCGTCGGACGCCGTCAAGGGTGCGCTCGGTCTGAACAAGCCAAAAAGTCCGAGCGACACCAGCAGCAACTAACCAGGTGGGTAGGGGTCCATGAAAGTGGCAGGGAGGTGCGGATGACGTGACTGTGCACAGGCAGTGTCACTGAATCGCACTGCAGGCAAATCGAAATCGACATCAATTCTACGAAGATCAAAACAGCAAGATAGAGGGAGCTCAAGAAAATGGCTACACACCGCAAGTCACACGACGGGCTGATGAAGAAGACACTCGCCGCCGGCGCCATCGCCGGCGCAGCCGTGGGATTCGGCGCACTCGCCGCGGCGCCATTGGCGTCCGCCGACACCAATGACAACACCGGCTGGTGGCTCGGCAGCGGAAACGCCAACGGGAACAACACGATCTATCGGGCAGATGGGCAGCGGCAACGCCAATCAATTCGGCAACTTCAACGGCAACATCCAGAACAACCAGCTGAACGCCCTCAGCCCGGTGATCGGCGGCACGGCGGTACAGGCCAACACCACGTCCCCGTTACTTCTCCGGTCACCAGTAATGCTCAGACCTCCGCCCTCAACGGCGGCGCCTTGGCGGTACCGGTCAACGCCGGCACGACTACCGCCACCTCCGTCCCTATCGGTGGAGCCCTGGCTCTCCCGATCGGCGTCGGTGCGAACACCCAGAACACCGGCGGCCAGATTCCCATTCCGATCAACGTCCCGGTGAACACGACGACCGGTGGCATCGCCATCCCCGTCGTTCCGATCCTGAGCAACACCAACCCGGGCGGGCCAACGGTCAACAACAACACCGGCGGACCAACTAGTGCGACCGGCGGCGAAATCAGTGGCGACACGACTGCCGGTAATTCTGGTGACGCGGAGGCGACCAACGTCCAGGTGTCCGGCGCGAGTGCATCGTCGACGTAACACCGGCACCGCGAGCAGCAGCGGCGGCAACACCCACCAGACCAGCACGGTCACCGACGGAACGTCACCAACAACACCAGCAACATCAGAGGGCCACTGCTGCGGGCAACATGGCCAACAACAGCTCGAACAACAACACGAATACCAACAGCGGTAACAACAGTCCCAACAGCGTTGGAAACAACCACTGACCGCTGATCAGACTGGAACGGCGCTCACCCCCCACCGGGTGAGCGCCGTTTCACCATTATGTGCCGATCACGAATGCCTCCGGGGCGTTTCCGCAGGTCACGCCCGCGTCAATAATTCATTGCGCCTACTACGGCCCTCGGAAGGCCGGCACGGCGACGGCGGCGGGCAGCAGCGCGGCGGCGATCGCCAGCAGGATCATCTCGATCCCGCGTCCCATCGACATGCCTGCGCGCCCAAGCACTTCGAGCATCGTGCCGGACACCGCTACACCGACGCCGGCCAGCGTCACCAAGGACGTCAGCGCCACTCCGGCCGCCTCGCCCGCCCGCTCGGGCCGCACGACGGCCTGAGTCGCAACCGTGGTGAACGCGTACGCCAGGCCCATGGTGAAACCGCATGCGGTGAGCGCGATTAGGTATGGCACCCAGCCGCCCACAACAGCCAGCGCCGCCAGCGATACGGCCGCCGCGACGCACGCGACCCCCATCACAAGCGCCGCCGGATACTTTGCGGCCAGCCGGCCCGACAACGGACCGCCCAGTGCCGCACCGATTGACGGGCCAAGGAACGCCAGGCCAGCCGTCAGCGGATCGAGGCCGCGCACCTGCTGCAGGTTCAACGTCGAGAGGTAAATGGTCACGGCGTATGCGATGTTGGCGACGGTGCCCGCGATCACCAGGATGGTGAACCGGCCGTTGCGAAACAACGACATGTCGACCAGTGGCCAGCGTACCCGCTTCTCGACAACGACGAACCCGGCCAACGCGGCGATCGAGGCGATGAACGCGATGATTGTCCCCGGCGCCAGCCAACCCCAGCTCGGTGCGCGGTCAAAGGTCAACGTGAACAAGCCGATTCCGATCGTGATCAACGCCAGGCCGGTGAAATCGATGCGCCGAGGCACGGTGTCATCCGAACTCTCGGTGACGGTGAACGCGCCAATCACCAACGCCACCAACGCGAACGGCACCAACAGCCAGAAGATCGACCGCCAGCCCAGCGTCTGCGTCAGCAAGCCGCCCACCAACGGCCCCGCCGCGTTACCCAGACCCGCTATGCCGTAGGCCAACCCGATCGCATGGCTGGCCCGCACCGCGGGGAAGGCGTTCGTCAGCACGCTGACCGACACCGGGAAGATCAGGGCCGCACCGATTCCCTGCAGCGCGCGGAAGGCGATCACCAGCGTGGCCGTCGGCGCCACCGCGCACAACGCCGATGCAACCCCGAACAGGGCGATGCCGGCCAGCAGTGCCCGTCGGCGGCCGAAGATGTCGCCGATCCGGCCGGCCGGGACCATGAACGCACCAAGCGCCAGCATGTAGACGCTGATCACCCACTGCAGATCGGTGGCGTTGCTGCCCAGGTCCGACGCCATCCGCGGGAGCGCCAGGTTCATCGCGAAGTAGTCGATCTGCACGCAGAACAGCGCCGTCGACACCGCCGCGAGAATCCACCGGGAACGCGCCGTGCCCGTCGCCGAGGTCACCCGCCGACGATACGGCGCGCAAACCCCGTCGATGCCGATCTGTGACTTTTTCGGGCGTGTGTAACGCATGGGACTTGTGTGACGATGAATAGCGCATCAAGTTGTTTTCGCTGGTCGGGTTGGGGGCTTTATGTTTCGTCGGACAAGTGTGATGGTGGGCGCGGTCGCTGTGGCCGGCTCCACGCTGGTCGGATTCGGGGTCGGTGTCGCAAACGCGGCGCCCGGCTGCCCCGACGTCCATTGGATGGGTGCTGCAGGTTCCGGTGAGCGCACCGAGTACGACCTCGCCACGAACGACGGCATGGGGAAGATCGTCTACCAGTCGTACCTCGCCCTTCAACAGCAGCTCGCGCAAGAGGGCCGCACCATCACCGCTGAGGCGGTCGACTACCCCGCCAAGGACGTGCCTGCCGACGCCGGTGTCCTCGACTGGGCCGACTACATGGGCAGTGTTGACGCCGGGACGAACGCTCTGGGCGCGCAGTACGCGGCATTCACCGCGCAGTGCCCCACCACCAAGGTGGTGCTCGCAGGCTATTCACAGGGCGCGATGGTCGTGCATCGCAACCTGCAGGCGATCGGAGCCGATCCGAATCTCTCCGCGGCGCTGTTGATCGCCGACGGTGACCGCCACCCCGACGACACCACCGTCAACATCGGTACGGCGTCGAGGGACCCGAAGAAGACGGGCGGCGCTGCACAGGACTGGCCGATTCTGGCGCATGCTCCCGCGAAGCTGCCCGCCAACGTCGGCGTCCGGACCATCAGCGTGTGCGATGCGGGCGACGCGGTCTGTGACTACGACCCGGATGCCGACGAGGTCTCGCCGATCGCCACGGCGATTCACACCAGCTACACCACCGGGGACAGCGACGGGCAGATGTGGACGTGGATGGTCCACCAACTGCTCAGCGGGCAGCCATCCGCGTCGTTACCTGATACCTCACAGGTTCCCACCACCCGCGCCTAACTCGACGTCAAAACGCCCGTGTTCGGGCTAATCTGACACGCGAACCGCCCTGGCAAGCGAGGAGCGTGACAGATGTTGTGGCGTTACATCAAAGCGCAGCTGATGGTTCTGTTGTGCGGCGGTCTCGTCGGCCCCATCTTTCTGGCCGTCTACTTCGCCATCGGCCAGGAACCGATTCTGAAGTGGATGTTCTACGTCGGCCTGCTCATCACCGCGGCCGACGTACTGATCGCGTTGGCCCTCGCCAACTTCAGCGCGAAGTCGGCGGCCAAGACCCAGGCCCTCGAACAGAGCGGCGTGCTGGCGCTGGCACAGATCACCGGGATGGGCGAGACGGGCACGCGGATCAACGAGCAGCCGGTGGTGAAGCTGCAACTGCACATCGAGGGACCGGGCATCGCGCCGTTCGACGCCCAGGACCGCGTCATCGCCAGCGTCACGCGGCTGGGCAACCTCACCAACCGCAAGCTGGTGGTGCTCGTGGATCCGGCCACCCAGCAGTATCAAATCGATTGGGAACGTAGCGCTTTGATCAATGGGCTGGTGCCCGCCACGTTCACTGTCGCGGAGGATAACCGGACCTACGACCTCAGTGGCCAGACCGGTCCGCTGATGGAGATCCTGCAGATTCTCAAGGCCAACGGCATCGGCATGAACAACATGATCGATCTGAGGTCCAATCCGGCTGCGCGCCAACAGGTGCAGGCCATCGTGCGGCGGGTAGGAGCACAACAAGCGCCTGCAGGGGCCGCCCCGCCGCCGTATGCAGCCGCACCGCCTCCTTCTCAGTTCGCCGCACCGCCACCTCAGTACGGGACGCCGCCGGAGCCGTCCACCTCGCAGCGGCTGCAGGAACTGGAGACACTGCGCGCGACGGGCGCCATCTCCGATCAGGAGTACGCCACCAAGCGGGCGCAAATCCTCGCAGATCTCTGACATCGTCCTCGGCGCCGTCGCGGGTGTGGTGTCCTTGGCAACGGGCGCTATCGAGATTTAGGAGCCGTCGTGACCAATCCCTCTACGAGCTTTGGTGTTCACTCCGAAGTCGGCAAGTTGCGCAAGGTGTTGGTGTGCTCGCCGGGTCTGGCGCACGAGCGGCTCACCCCGACCAACTGCGACGACCTGCTCTTCGACGATGTGCTGTGGGTGCAGAACGCCCGCCGCGACCATTTCGACTTCATCGACAAGATGCGTGACCGAGACGTCGAGGTTGTCGAGCTGCACAACTTGCTGACCGCGACCATGGAGAACCCCGACGCCAAGACGTGGCTGCTGGACCGCAAGATCGTCGCGAATGAAGTCGGGCTGGGACTGGTCGACGACACTCGGGGATTTCTGGACTCGCTGCAGCCGCGTCGCCTCGCCGAGTTGCTGATCGGGGGGATGGCGACGCGCGACCTGCCTGCCGAGATCCAGTCGGGCTACCGGGCGCTGGCGCGCGAGGACACCGGGGTAACCGAATACCTGATGCCACCGCTGCCCAACACGCTCTATACCCGCGACACCACGTGCTGGATCTACGGCGGCCTCACGCTCAACCCGCTGTTCTGGCCCGCCCGGCACGACGAGACGCTACTGATGAAGGCCATTTACGAGTTCCATCCCGACTACGTCGGCTCGACGGTGTGGTGGGGCGATCCCGAGAAGGTGTGGGGGCTGGCCACATTGGAGGGTGGTGACGTGTTGATCCCCGGCAACGGGGTGGTGCTGATCGGCATGAGCGAGCGGTCCTCACGCCAAGCCATCACGCAGGTCGCGGCCGAACTGTTCAGGCAGGGCGCCGCCGAGAAAGTGATCGTCGCGGGCATGCCCAAGCTTCGCGCGGCCATGCACCTGGATACGGTATTCACCTTCGCCGACCGCGACGTGGTCACGATCTACCCCGAGATCGTCGACAGCATCGCTCCGTTCACGTTGGTGCCCGCCGACACCGACGTAGGAGTCGATGTCATCGAGGAGACGAAGCCGTTCGTGGAGGTGGTCGCCGCTGCGTTGGAGCTGCCGCAACTGAGGGTGGTGGAGACGGGCGGTACCAAGTACGACTACGAGCGCCAGCAATGGGACAGCGGCAACAACCTCGTCGCCGTCGAACCCGGAGTGGTGTTCGCCTACGACCGAAACACCCACACCAACTCCCTGCTGCGCAAGGCCGGAGTGGAGGTCATCACCATCGTCGGGGCGGAACTGGGCCGCGGCCGTGGCGGAGGGCATTGCATGACCTGCCCGATCATTCGCGACCCGATCTAGAACACGTTCCAGTTCGGCTGTTAGCCTGGTCCGCAGCCTCACGAAAGGAGCAGTGGTGACGGCATCTGGCGGGCCCCTGGAAGGGCGAGTGGCATTCATAACCGGGGCCGCGCGCGGTCAGGGCCGGGCCCATGCGATCCGGCTGGCCAACGAGGGCGCCGACATCATCGCCGTCGACATCTGTCAGCCCGTCTCCGACACCATTACCTATCCGCTGGCCAGCTCGGACGAGCTCACGGACACTGTCCGCGCGGTGGAGGCCACCGGCCGCAAGGTGCTGGCCCGCGAGGTGGACATCCGCGATCTGGACGCACTGCAGAAGGTGGTGGCCGACGGCGTCGAGCAGTTCGGCCGGCTGGACATCCTGGTGGCCAACGCCGGCGTGCTCAGCTGGGGTCGGCTGTTCGAGATGTCCGAAGAGCAGTGGGACACGGTCATCGACATCAACCTGAACGGCACGTGGAAGACCATCCGCGCCGCGGTCCCCGCGATGATCGAGGCGGGCAACGGTGGCTCGATCATCATCGTCAGCTCATCGGCCGGTTTGAAGGCCACCCCGGGCAACGGCCACTACTCGGCGTCCAAACATGGTCTGGTTGCGCTGACGAACGCGCTGGCAATCGAAGTGGGGGAGTACGGGATTCGGGTCAACTCCATCCACCCCTACTCCATCGAGACACCGATGGTGGAGAAGAAGGCGATGATCGACCTCTTCACCAAGTACCCGAATTACGTCCACAGCTTCTCGCCGATGCCGTATCAGCCGGTCAACCATCAGGGCAAGAAGGGGCTGATGGAGTTCATGCTGCCCGAAGAGGTTTCCGACGTGGTTGCGTGGCTGGCCGGTGACGGGTCGGCGACGATCTCGGGCAGTCAGATCGCCGTGGACCGCGGCACCGCGAAGTTCTAGCTGCGGCGCGACGTGGTGCCCAGTGCTAGCAGATCGCCGTCCTTCCATTCGGCCGTTTCCAGCGCTTCATCGCAGCCATTGCCGGTGGCCACCTGCAACACCACGTCGTCACCGACGACTCCGTCGGTCTTCAACTGCGCCAACGTCTCTCGTGCTTGCGACGCCAACTGCTCGAGGATGTAGTCCTCGGCACGCAGCCCGACCTCGGGCGGTTATATCGTGCGGCCATCAGCCAACGCACCCGTGATGCCTTGGCGGCCAGCGCGCCCGGTGAGAGCGACTAGGCGCCCGGTCCTACCATGCAGATCACCCGCCGCATCATCGCCGAGCGTGGCAACGGACGGACGTTCCAGGCGATCGCCGAGGGGCTGATGGCCGACGGTGTCCCCACCGCCCGTGGCAAGACGCGCTGGTATGCGGCCACGATCAAGGCCGTGGTCACCAGCGACAACGCCCCGACACTGGCGTAGCGCGTGGGATCCGTTCCTGGACTCGCCTAAAGGAGCGAATCGCGGCAAGCCGGCAGCGGGGGGTCCTAGATTTATCCCAAACCCCTACTTGGAGGCCCAGGCGCGCGCACGTGCCGGTGGATCGACACCGGCGACACCCTCAGGCCGTGGTACTGCTGCGGATGCCAGGCAATGGTCGCTGGCACGTGGTCAAGCCGATGTCGGCATAGTCGTATGGCGCACTGACTTAGACCACGTCGATCTCAACCACTGGCAACCCGAGCCATTCCGCCGTGCTGGGGTCGGAAGGCCGCAATCATTGTGCCCATCCAGACCCAGTTTGCGGCCTGTCCAATAAGCACGGCTTGAGATCGGAGGCAATCCCAGATGAGCAACACGGAGCCCAACGCCACCTTCTTGCCGCACCTTTCGCAGGAGGACCTGCCGTATGTCAATGCCGTTCGCGCCTATGCAGCGAGAGACTTCCTCCGGCTCGATGTCCCAGGCCACACAGGTTCGGCGGCCACCCAGCCGGAGCTGTCCAACCTGTTTGGCGAGTCGGTATTGGCGCTCGACGTCCCACCACTGGTGGATGGCATTGATCAGGGGTCCGTTCCCACCCCTATGCAACAGTCGGCCCAACTCGCCGCGGAGGCCTGGGGAGCCCACCGTACCTGGCTGCTCACGAACGGCGCGTCGAAGGGCAACCTGGTCACCTGCCTCGCGCTGCGTCATGTCGGGGAGCTGATCGTGGCCCAGCGGAGCATGCACTCGAGCGTTATGGATGGCATGGTGCTTGGCGGCCTTCAGTGCCATTTCGTCCAGCCGGTAATCGATGTCGAACTGGGGGCCGCGCACGGGATCACGCCCGAATCACTGGCCGAGGCCCTGGACACGTTTCCCGGGGCATCGGCGGTGTACGTCGTGTCGCCGAGCTATTTCGGCGCCGAATCGGACCTTCAGGCCCTGGCCGATGTCGCCCACTCGAGAGCCTGCGCCCTAGTCGTGGACGGCGCCTGGGGATCACACTTCGGTTTCCACCCTGACCTACCACAGAACGCACTGGCGAAGGGTGCCGACATTATGATCTCGAGCACCCACAAGTTGGGGGGTAGCCTCACCCAGTCGGCCATGCTGCACCTCGGCAAGGGCCCCTTCGTGGATCTGTTTGAGCCCCTTGTGAATCGGGCCTTCCGCTCGATGCAGTCCACCAGCGCCAGCTCCATCCTGATGATGTCACTAGACGTGGCCCGCAGGAACCTGGCGGTGCACGGCAAGGAGCGGATAAGCCGGTCGATCGAAGCCGCAAACAAGCTGCGGCAGGGTGTGCGGGACGCGGGCCGTTTCGAGGAACTCTCGGACCGATTCCTTGCCTCCCCCGGAATCGTCGCGTTTGACCCGCTTCGCGTGGTGATCGATACCCGCCGCGGGGGAATCAGCGGTCATGAGGCCCGCAAGATCCTGTTCGACGAGCACCGCATCCACGTCGAGATGGCCACCGACAGCGCTATCGTCGCCGTGATCGGTGCGGGATCGGCGCCCGACATGGACAGGATGCTCCAGGCGCTCCATGCGCTGCCCGATGCTGGCGCAGCCGGTATTCCGCCGATCACGCTACCTATGCCCGGCGAGGCGGTGATGTCGCTGCGCGAGGCATACTTCTCGCCCTCTCAGCTGGTGCCCACCTCGGAGTGCATTGGCCGAGTGTCCGCCGAGTCGCTCGCCGCCTACCCACCTGGTATCCCCAACCTGTTGCCTGGCGAGATCATCACCGAGGAGGTCATCGACTTCCTGCTCCGCACGGCGCGTTCGCCGTTCGGACATGTCCGAGGTGCGGCCAAGCCCGACCTGAGCCGCATGCGAGTGCTTATCAAGTGATCGAGCGGATACATCGGTCGCGAGTTCTGTCCCCCGGGGCGACGAAAGAGGTAGTAGAACCGACCAACTCGGTGCGAGAGCTATCGACCTCAAGAGGTCGGGGCAGGCATAGTGCGAACGATGCCAGGACGATCTGGCCCGCCATCGCCACTCCGGAAATGCTGTGCGACAAACTCACCGCCAACATGAGCCACAAACAATGGCGGGAGTGGGTCTCCGCGGACATCGAATACGTCG
>CAWFQG010000020.1:0-509001 GCA_963817825.1 uncultured Actinomycetota bacterium
TCTCGCAAACGCGCAGCGGCCTCTCCAGCCGTGTGGAACAGCTGGTCTATCAAGTCAATGACGACCGCAGTCTGAATAGCGATGCGGCGACTGTCTACCCGATCTCGTCTACTTCGTGCTGGACTCGCGGCATGCTTCCTACCAGCGCGGTGATCGTACGCATGTGGGTCAGGTTTAGCTTCTCAGGCGGAATGTCGGGTGCGTTGCCCGTGACATGAGGATTATCGGACGAAGAGGTGTGCCACCGGTCAGTCGAGTGTGGATTTTCCTCAGTTCGCGGCGCGGATGGCGGAGGTTACGCCGCGATGCGCCGGGCACGGCGCCGCGGTGCTCGCGAATCCTGTCCGTGGTTGACAGCGTCGGAATCCTCGCGCACAGTGAACACATGAGTCTGTCAGACAGCTGGACAGCCCGGCCGGCGGCGATCAACCGCCGGAACTCCGGTGAGGCGGTCTTTGAGGACCTGCGCGGAGCCATCGAGTCTGGAGAGCTTTCGCTAGGCACACGTCTCCCCTCCGAAGCCGCGCTGGCAGAGCGCTACGGCGTCAGTCGTCCGATCGTGCGAGAAGCCCTGCGCTCGGCACAAACCTTGGGGTTGACTCAAACCCGTAACGGGAGTGGCACTTTTGTGATCGCAACCGCACCGTCACCGGAAGTCACGTACGGCGCGTACTCCGCTCGTGACCTTATGGAGGCACGGCCGGTCATCGAGGTACCCGCCGCCGGCTGGGCAGCGCGACGGCGCAGGACGATCAACTCCGAGTTCACAGAACTGTGCGCCGATATGAAACGGGAAAAGGCTCCGGACAAATGGGTTTCATGGACTCCCGCTTCCACTGCGTCATCGCCGGAAGCATCAGACAATGCGGTCTTCATCAAGGTCGTTCTCGATGCCCGCGACGCATTGGCCACCCAATCGCAGCTGATCAATCTCGTGGCACACCGTCGACTTGCTCAATCGCGAGCATGAACGCATCGGTCGACGCAATCGCCTCCGGTGCGTTCGAAGAATACAAGAGGCGATGCGCGATATTATCACGGTCGCGTTGTCGCCATGTCGAAGATTTCCAAGCCCGACAGCTTCAACGGCCTCGATCACCTCAGATTCGCCAGACGCTCCGGCTGGAGGACGCCCTGCGTGAGCTGCTCAGCGGTGAGGTATCCACGTTCGAGAACGATATTTTGACCGACCCGCCGGATCTCTGGGCCTCTTTTGCGACCTCCGCTCGATATCAGATATGCCAGAAGTGGATTCAACGCCGTGGCCAGGCCTATGGAGTTGGCGACACGCTCGGCCATGACATCCACGTTGGCGGAGATGCCGTCCACGCAACGCTCTCTCAAGACCGTACACGCGTTCGTCAGATGCATGAGGCTCTCGGACAAGGAATGCACGATGATCGGTTCGAATGCGTTGAGCTGCAGCTGTCCAGCCTCGGCGGCCATGGTGATCGCGACGTCGTTGCCGATCACCTCGTATGCCACCTGATTCACCATCTCCGGTATCACCGGATTGATCTTGCCTGGCATTATGCTCGATCCAGCTTGCATGGCAGGGAGATTGATCTCTCCCAGGCCGGCCCGCGGGCCGGAGGACAGCAATCGGAGATCGTTACAGATCTTTGACAGCTTGACCGCGACCCGCTTGAGGACGCCGGACAGGTGAACGAATGCCCCGGGGTCCTGTGTCGCCTCGATCAGGTTTGCGGCGGTCACCAACGGCAGATCTGTCAGTCCCACGAGGTGCGCGATGGCCGACGCTGCATAGCCGACAGGAGCGTTGAGGCCTGTTCCGATAGCAGTGGCTCCGAGATTGACCTCGTGCAGAAGCAACGAGGCCTCCGACAAGCGCGCTCGATCTTCTTTGATCATCACCGCGTAGGTGCTGAACTCCTGCCCGAGCGTCATCGGAACAGCATCCTGCAACTGAGTCCTGCCCATTTTCAACACATCTCGAAACTCGAGCGCCTTGCGCGCGAACGCCTGCTCGAGCGCGCCCATGGCTTCCACCAGCGATCGCGTCGCACAGATCGTCGCGACATTGACCGCCGTCGGGTAGGCGTCGTTGGTGGATTGGCTGAGGTTGACATGATCATTGGGGTGGAGCTGCCGGTAGTCACCTTTGCGGTGCCCCAGGATCTCGAGCGCCCGGTTTGCGATCACTTCGTTGGCATTCATGTTCGTGGACGTACCCGCACCTCCCTGGATGACGTCGACCACGAACTGGTCGTGTAATGCACCGTTGGCAATTTCGGCACATGCCTGCACAATCGCGTCGTGTCGCCTCGTGTCGAGGAGCCCGAGTTCATGATTGGCTTCGGCGGCCGCAGCCTTCACCAATGCGAGTCCCCGAACGAGATGCGGATATTGCCCGACGCTGGTGCCGGTGATCGGGAAGTTCTCCACCGCACGCAGCGAATGGACGCCCCAGTATGCGTCAGCGGGAACCTCCCGGTCGCCGAGCAGATCGTGCTCGATGCGCGTGCTGGTCATCTCTTCACCTCGGGACATGTTGTTCGACAGTGGTTTCAGCGGGAGTTGTTCGATGCCGATGGAGCTGCACCGACATGGGTGTTCTCGACAGAATCTGTCAAGCTGACTGACAGATCGATTTTCGAGTATGCCCCGTACCTTCGTACGCAGTCAAGAGATCGGACGGGTTGACGTTGAGGCGTGACATGCGCGACACTCACCTACATCCTGTCCGACAGGTAGACAGATTCTCACAGGAAGCGCGATGACCGCGAAACACCACATCACTCTCATCACTACTGGAGGCACCATCGCAAGCCGACACGGATCGGACGGTGTGAGTGTGCCTGTTCTCTCTGCCGCCCACCTGCTCGACGGGCACGAAGGTGTTCCACCCGGCATCGCCATCACCGTGCACGAACTGATGAACAACGACTCTGCCGGCCTCACACAGGCGGATATGGAGGACATAAGAACGGCCGTGGCCTCCGCTCTACTCTCTCCGGACATCGACGCCGTGGTGGTGCTTCATGGAACCGACACCATGGAAGAGACGGCCTTTCTCGTGGACCTCCATCACGACGACGACCGCCCGGTCATCTTCACCGGCGCCCAACGAACCGCCGATCACGAAGACCCCGATGGCCCGGGCAACCTGACTGCCGCGCTCACTGCCGCAGTCGACCCTGCCAACCGCCGTCGCGGAGTGCTGATCGCGTTCGGTGGCGCACTACTGCCTGCGCGCGGCACATACAAAGCACACACCCGCGGGCTCGACGCCTTCCGTCGGTGGCCTGAGGACGATCCGGTGACGAGGCACGTGCTTCCATGGAACACACTGTCGGACACCCGAGTTGACATCGTCGCTCTCTATCCCGGCGCCGACGGAACACACATCGACGCCTCCGTATCGGCTCACGCGCACGGCATAGTGTTGACAGCATTGGGCTCCGGCAACACCAACCCGACCGTCGTCGACGCGGTTCGACGCGCACGCCAGGCTGGAGTCGTCGTGGTCGTCTCAAGCCGAGTGCCGGAGGGCCCCTTAACCGCCTCGTACGGCGGAGGTGGAGGTGGACACGACCTCCAGACCGCCGGAGCGATCCCAGCTCACACCCTCCGTGCCGCACAAGCCCGAGTGCTCCTCACAGCGCTCATCGCCGCACACAGCACAGTCCCCGAGATCGAAGACGCTTTCGCCGATCCCCGGCGCCTCATGACATGAGCGGTTCGCACTGCGACCTTGGCGCCTGCATTATGGGCTTGACCCAAAGGAGTTCATCCGAAACGGTCATTGGGATCGGTACTGTGCGCGCCTGGTGGTCTTTCACCGGCGACTCTCCCCCCGTGGTGCTTCTTCCGAGTAGGCGCGGGATACCCTCAAGGTGCGCGGCCGACTTCACCTACGTGCCGATGGCGTGCGGGTTCGGCTACACCGCGTTCGTCGTCGACGCCTACGCCGGGCTCATCGCCGGCTGGGAGTGCTCGCTGCGCAAGGACACCGGCTTCGTCGAGCGCGCGCTGCGCCACGCCGCGGCCTACCGCGCCCGCCAAGGCCACCCGCTCGACGACGCGATCCATCATTCGGACGCCGAAAGTCATTACGCCGCAATACATTACAGCGAGACACTGATGCTCGAAGGGCTGATCCCGTCGGTCGGCACCCCGTCGGCGACGCCCTAAACAACGGGCTCTGCGAGACCACGATCGGGCTGTACAAGACCGAGTGCGTGCGCGAGGGCGATCACGAGCACGCGAAACCGGTGTCTGGCGACAGAATCCACACTGCTCGGCGAGGCAACAAATACTCAGCCGCACACCACTTCCGGACGATCCTGGCCAACGACGACCGGCCCCGCACCATGCACACCGAAGCTGAACGCACCGAGCGACACTTGCTTCCCGAGGTGGTCGCCGATCTCCTGCAACGCCACGACACACGCCGCCGCGCCCGCCGGACCGCCTGGCTCTCCCACGTCAGGACCGCCGAGATGTGGCTCGCCGGCCACCAGCTCATGGCCGCGGCCGCCGAACGAACCTCCTCCGTTGATCTCGATGCCGGTGGACTTGAACTGTGATCCCACGCTCGGAGGCTTCTCCGCACCGTGGTGCAACTGTGCCGTGCACGGATGGTGTAAACGTAACGGAAGCAATGCTTTTGAGACAGTGCGTGAACAATGGAAGGGAGTCTGTGAGGGGCTTGAAACGTAGCGGTTTGGTCGAGTGGTATGTCGGTGGAAGACGGCAGCAGGCCTGGTTTCAGCGCTGTGTCACGGTCGCGCGACGCCGCGACGCAGAGCGCCAAAATTCTGCACAGGTGTGTCACCGCCGAGAATTACAGTGATGTTGGGAGCCCTGATGACACGCCAAGGCGACCACCGCCAACCCACGGCGCGCCGCCGATCAGGCAACAACCTTACACAGCGCGTGCAACGCATCCAGGTAGGCCCTATCGGACGCGACTCCTTAGAGGGTGGTGAATGAAATTGGAAGACAACGTGTTCAACGAACTCCCCCTGCTGCTCGCGGTGCCTCGCGCCGCGCAGCTCCTGGGGATCAGTCGGGCGGCGGCCTACCGCCTGGTGGCCTCCGGAGAGCTGCCGGTGCGCCGGCTGGGCGGCCGCGTCTACGTCGTGACCGCCGGCCTTCGTGACCTGGCATCGTGAAAGGCTCGGTGTATCAGCGGGGCAAGACGTGGACCTATCGGTTCCTCGCCCCAGAACGGGACTCCGCGACGGGTCAGTACCCGACGATTTCGAAGGGTGGATTCCCTACTGAAAAGGAGGCTTGGAAGGCCTGCCGTGAAGCGATGCGCGAGGCCGACCGGGGTCGAGTTGTCAGACCGTCGACCCGAACAGTCGCGCAATTCTTGGCGGAGTGGCTCGCCGCGATCGAGCCCACGATTGATGCGACCACTTGGCAGAACTGGAAGGACTACGCCCACGCTTACGTGATCCCTCGCATCGGCGACGCACGCCTTCAGAGCTTGAATGAACCTGAACTGCTCAAACTCTACGGAAAGTTGCTTGCGGAAGGCCGGATAAAACCGGACCGTAACGCTGATATGTACGCCTTTTGGTCTGGCCAGGTCGCGAAGGGCAACGACCCGGCGCCGCGTGCTGTTGCCGATGCATGCGAAACGACGATCCACGCGGCGCGGTCCGCGGTTCGCCGATACAAGGCCGGCATCGTTCCCAAGCAGACGTCACCGGGCCTTGCGCCCAAGACCGTTCGCAACATCCACGCGATGATCCACCGCGCGCTGGTGGACGCTGTTGGCTGGAAGTACATCACCGACAATCCGGCAAGCAATGTCAAGCCGCCCAAACGCCCCCGCACCCGGCGGCAGGTATGGAGACCCGACCAGATTCATACGTTCCTCGCCTCGGTTCGCCAGGACCGGTTCGCGGCCCTGTTCCTACTGGAGCTGACTACCGGCATCCGCCGCGGCCAAGTGTGCGGACTGAAATGGACGTCCGTGGATCTCGACGCAGGCGAGATCACCGTGCACGACAAGCGCGTGGTCGTTGGAGGCCACGCGCGGGACAAGGCCGGCGGTAAGACCAAGAACAGCGACCCAACGATCGCCATTGACCGCGCCACGGTTGCCGCGCTACGCGCCTGGCGGAGCGTCCAGAACCGCGATCGTGAGTTCTTTGGCAGCGACTATCACTCGGGCGACTACGTCTTCACCTTCGAGGACGGTCGCCCAACTCACCCCGATACCATCCGGCAACGTTTCGATCGCCTCGCCGCGGCGGCCGGACTCTCCCGGATCACCTTCCACGATCTTCGGCACTCCTACGCCACGGGCGCGCTCAAGGCCGGTGTGAGTGCGAAGGTGGTCAGTGACCGAATCGGCCACGCCAACGTCGGCTTCTTCCTGCAGACCTACGCGCACGTCCTTGGTAATGACGATCGCGAAGCCGCGGAGCAGGCGGCCACGTTCCTCATCGGCGACGGGTGGGATCGGACAGCCGAAGAAGGCGGCTCGTAAGCGATGCGAATGTTCACAAATCCGTTCACAACCGACATGAAAACGGCCCCCGGAGAGATCTCCGAGGGCCGTTTTACCTGGTAGCGGGGACAGGATTCGAACCTGCGACCTCTGGGTTATGAGCCCAGCGAGCTACCGAGCTGCTCCACCCCGCGATGGGTGAACGCCAGGTTACCGAAGGTCAGGGTGCAGCGCCAAATCGCTCCGGGACAGTTGTGCCATACACCGGTAGTCCAGTGCAGCAGCTCGTCCGGCGGCAGCGGTGGGGTGTGCACGAAACCCTGCGTGATATTGCAGGAGTCCTCATCTTCGATCTTCACGCCCTGGCCCGCGCCGTAGTGATGTCCACACCAAAATGGGCTGCTGGCAAACGACGGCTACGTTACTTTGCGGTGTTGTAGTTCTTCATCGCATCGTCAAGGCGCTGCAGAGCGGTGCCGAATTCTTCGAAATTGCCGCTTTGCTGTGCCGTGCGCAGCTCACCCATCGCAGTTTGCACGTCTCGCAGTGCCGCGGCCTTCGCGGCCGACAGCTGGGTCGGCCCGCTTGGTCCGGGCACAGCGGCGATCGGCGTCGGCACCTCCGGAGCCCTGCCCTGCTGGCCGGGCGGCGCGGCGGGCTGGCCGTCGGTCGGGGGTGCCGCAGCGGACACCCGCCCGTTCGGTCCGTCCGCAGGCGCCGGACCGGTTGCGGTGGCGTCCGCCCCCGGCCCGAAGAGTTCGGTGAGTGCGTCGCGAACCGTCGGCCCGTACCCGACCCGGTCCTCGTACATCATCGCGACGCGGATCAGCCGCGGGTACGACGACGCCGCATCGCTGGCGCCCGGTGAGGCGTAGACGGGTTCGACGTAGAGCAGGCCGCCCTCGGCCACCGGAAGGGTCAACAGGTTGCCCCATCTGATCCGGTTCTGGTTGTCCCGGCCGATCACGCCGAGGTCCTGCGACACAGCGGTGTCGGTGGTTATTGCGTTGTTCGCCAACTTCGGCCCGTTGACCTGACCCGGAATCGTCAGCACCGTGATCTTGCCGTAGGTGTCCGGGTCGGAGCTGGCGCTGATGTAGGCGGCCAGGAAGTCGCGCTGGAACCTGTTCATCGCGCTGGTCAACTGGAACGAGGCCGATTTGTCGTTCTGGGCAAGGTCTTTCGCGACGATGTAGTACGGCGGCTGGTAGCTACTGGCCGTCGGGTTCGGATCCTGCGGCACATTCCAGAAGTCCGACGTCGAGAAGAACGTCACCGGATCGTTGACGTGATACTTGGCCAGCAGCGCGCGCTGCACCTTGAACAGGTCCTCGGGGTAGCGCAGATGCGACTGCAGTTCGGGCGAGATCTCGCTCTTGGGCTTCACCACACCCGGGAACACCTTCTCCCACGCCTGCAGCACCGGATCCTGCTCATCCTGCGCATACAGCGTGACCGTGCCGTCATAGGCGTCGACGGTGGCCTTCACGGAGTTGCGGATGTAGGAGACCTGCTTGTCGGGCGCCAGCCGGTTGAACGCCACCTCGGTGGAGTCGGCGGTGACGCTCGACAGCGACGTCAGCTCCGAATACGGGTAGTTGTCCAATGTGGTGTAGCCGTCGACGATCCAGACCATTCGCTTGTTGACGATGGCCGGATAGACACTGGTGTCGGTCGTCAGCCACGGCGCGACCGCCTTCACCCGCTCGGAGGGATCGCGATTGAACAGGATTCTGCTGTCGGGCCCGATCGGGCTGGGGAACACCAGCTTTCGCTCGGAGAACTTCGCGGCGAACACCGCACGGTTGAGCCAGTTGCCGATCGGTACGCCGCCCTTGCCTTCGTACGTGTAGTTCTTGGTTTCCGTGTTGGTCTCGTAGTCGTACTCGCGCTCGGCGCCGCTCTTACCGACAATCGCGTAGTCGGCGGACGTGCCCGCGATGACCGGGCCGAAGTAGACGCGCGGTTGGTCCAGCGGCGCAGGGCCCGGCGAGATGACGCTGCCGTTGGCGCCGACGACGCTGGCCAAGAACTCCGGGTAGCCACCGTTCTGATTGGGATCGTTGGCCACTCCGCGCACCGTGTTGGCCGGCGAGGCGATGAAGCCGTTGCCGTGTGTGTAGACGAAATGCCGGTTGATCCAGTCCCGCTGGTTGTCGATCAGCCGGTCGGGATTGAGCTCGCGGGCGGCCACGACGAAGTCCCGGAGGTTTCCGTCCGGGCCGTTGTAGCGGTCGATGGCCAACTGATCGGGGAAGTAGTAGAAGTTCTTGCCCTGCTGGAACTGGGTGAACGCCGGACTGACGATCGTCGGGTCGAGCAGTCGGATGTTCGAGGTCGTCGCGCGGTCCGCGGCGACCTGCTGGGCGGTCGCGGGGGCATTGCCGGGATAGTCGCGATAGGTGACGGTCTTGTCGGTGAGCCCGTAAGCCTCCCTGGTCGCGGTGATACTCCGGCTGATGTACTCGCTTTCCTTCTGCGCGGCATTGGGTTTGACGGTGATCTGCTCGACGACCAGCGGCCAGCCCGCGCCGACGATCAGCGACGACAGCAGCAGCAGCACGACGCCGATCGCGGGTATCCGCAAGTCGCGCAACACAATCGCGGAGAACACCGCGACCGCACAGATCAGTGCGATCGCCAGCAGGATGAGTTTGGCGGGCAGCACCGCGTTGATGTCGGTGTAGCCGGCGCCCGTGAACGGCTTACCGCCCCGGGTGTGCGACAGCAGCTCGTAGCGGTCCAGCCAGTAGGCGAATGCCTTGAGCAGCACCAGGGTTCCGACGATGCTGATCAACTGGATGCGCGCGGCCCGGCTCAGCGCGCCGGTGCGACCCGACAGCCGGATGCCGCCGAACAGGTAGTGGCTCAACACGTTGGCGATCAGCGCCAAAAAGGTGGCGACGAACAAGCAGAACAACACCATCCGGTAGAACGGCAGCTCGAAGGCGTAGAACCCGAGGTCCATGCCGAACTGCGGATCCTTGACGCCGAAGGTGCCGCCGTGCAGGAAGAGCTGGATCGTCTCCCACGAGTTCTGCGCGATGGCTCCCGCGAATACGCCGATGAGCGCTGGGATACCGATGCCCACCAGCTTCAGCCGCGTCATCACCGCCGTGCGATACCGGGCGACCGGGTCGTTGGGGCCGGTGGTCGGGACGAACACCGGCCGGGTGCGATATGCCAGCGCCAGGGCTGCGAACACGACCGCACCGAAGAACAGGCCCACTGCCAGGAAAATGACCAGCCGGGTGATCAGCTGGGTGGTGAAGACCGACCGATAGCCCATCTCACCGAACCAGAGCCAGTCGACGTAACCGTCGACGAGGCGCGGCCCGATCAGCAGCAACAGCACAACGGCCAGTGCGACCGTGATCAGTATTCGGCTACGCCGCGTCAGCTTCGGCATTTTCGCCGCGGGCCGCATACCCACTCGTCAACTCCTGGTCTTTGCCCATGCACGTCTCGGATGACGTGTCACAACTCTACGCATCGGTTTCAGGCCACCCCGGTCAGCAATGTGGCGCTTCGCCACCGGCAGAAAGCGCCTTCAGGGCGTCCACGGCCGCGCCGAGATTCTCGACCCTGACCAGATCGATGCCCCCTTCATGCGCCGACTTCGCTTCCTCGCAGTTCTCGGCGGGCACGAGGAACACGGTTGCGCCGGCATCGTGTGCGGCCAGGATCTTGTGGGTGATGCCGCCGATCGAGCCGACTTTGCCATCGGCGTTGATGGTGCCGGTGCCCGCGACGAACTTCGACCCGCTCAGGTCGCCGGTCGTCAGCTTGTCGATGACGGCCAGGCTGAAGACCAACCCCGCCGAAGGGCCGCCGATATTGGCGAGGTTGAAGTCGATCTTGAACGGAGCCCACGGGGCTTCTACGACGCCGACACCCAGGAATCCGTGCGGCTTGTCCGGGTTGGAGCGCAGCTTGATGGTTGTCACTCCTGGCGGCGCGTTCTTGCGCCGGAAGTCGAGCGTGACCTCCTGGTCCGGCTTGGTCTTCTCCATGATTCCCTGAAACTGCTCCAGTGAGGTCACCGGCACTCCGTCAACGGCGTCGACGGCATCGCCCTCTTGCAGCTTGCCCGCCGACGCGCCGTCCTTGCTGACCGTCTCCACAGTGATCGCGGGCGCGTACTTCAGATAACCGAGCGCGGCGTATTCGGCGCTGCTCTCCGATCGCTTGAAGTCCTCGTTGTTGGCCTCGTCGATTTCGTCCTTGGACTTGTCCGGCGGGTAGACGAGGTCACGCGGAACCAGCTGCTCACGGCCCGACATCCACAGCGTCAGCGCCTGCCCGAGCGTCAGGTCGTCGCGTTGGGACACCGTCGTCATGTTCAGGTGTCCCGTCGTCGGGTGGACGTCGGTGCCCTCGATGTCCACGACATCCTTGCCGTCGACCTCACCGAGGGTGTCGAACGTCGGACCGGGGCCGAGCGACACGTACGGCACCGTCACCAACGCCAGCAGCACTCCGAACACCACAATCGGCGCGAGCGCGACCAGCAGCGTAGAAATCCGCCTGTTCACGCCAGCAACAGTAGACGGCCGTCAGCGGAGGGTTCACTCAGAGCGTGACCGCGGGGTCCACGCCGACCGCCGGTGGTGAGTACCGTTGGGGGCATGGCTGACCTGCCCTTCGGCTTTTCTTCCGGGGACGACCCTGAGCGCGACAAGCGCAAGGAGGATCCCGAGTCCGGCTCGGGTTCCGGGCAGGATCCGTTCGGCCTCGGCGGGGGCGAAGGCGAATTCGACATGTCCCAGCTCGGTCAGATCTTCAGCCGCCTCGGTGAGATGCTCAGCGGCGCCGGCGGCGTGATGACAGGTGGTAATCAGTCCGGTCCGGTCAACTACGACCTGGCCCGCCAGCTGGCTTCGAGCTCGATCGGTTTCGTCACGCCGATTCAGGAGAAGACGCAGTCGGCGGTCGCCGACGCCGTGCGGCTGGCCGAAACCTGGCTGGACGGGGTGACCGCGTTGCCTGCGGGCACCACCAAGGCGGTCGCGTGGACGCCCACCGACTGGATCGACAACACCCTCGACACCTGGAAGCGGTTGTGCGATCCGGTGGCCGAGCAGATCTCGACGGTATGGGCGTCGGCGCTGCCCGAGGAGGCCAAGAGCATGGCCGGCCCACTGCTGTCGATGATGACCCAGATGGGCGGCATGGCGTTCGGCTCGCAGCTCGGCCAGGCGCTGGGCAAGCTGAGCCGGGAAGTGTTGACCTCCACCGACATCGGTCTGCCGCTCGGTCCGAAGGGCGTGGCCGCGCTGATGCCCGAGGCGGTCGAGTCGCTCTCGGAAGGACTGGAGCAACCGCGCAGCGAGATCCTTACGTTCCTCGCCGCCCGCGAGGCCGCACACCACCGGCTGTTCAGCCATGTGCCGTGGCTGGCCAGCCAGCTGCTCAACGCCGTCGAGGCCTTCGCCAAGGGCATGAAGATCGATATGAGCGGCATCGAGGAGTTCGCGCGCGGGTTCAACCCGGCGTCGCTGACCGACCCGTCGGAGATGGAACAGCTGCTGAACCAGGGCATCTTCGAGCCGAAGGCCACGCCCGAGCAGACCGCCGCGCTGGAACGGCTGGAGACACTACTGGCTCTCATCGAGGGCTGGGTGCAGACCGTCGTCAACGACGCGCTCGGTGAGCGGATCCCCGGAGCCTCCGCGTTGAGCGAAACGCTGCGCAGGCGGCGCGCGACGGGCGGCCCGGCCGAGCAGACGTTCGCCACGCTGGTCGGCCTCGAGCTGCGGCCGCGGAAGCTGCGCGAAGCCGCTGTGCTGTGGGAGAAGCTGACCCAGGCCGCGGGCGCTGACGCCCGCGACGCGGTGTGGCAGCACCCCGACCTGCTGCCGACCTCCGACGACCTCGACGAGCCGGCCGGGTTCATCGACCGCATCATCGGTGGCGACACCAGCGGATTCGAGGAGGCCGTCGCCGACCTCGAGAAGGACGAAGGAAACGGCCGAGGCAAAAACGGCGAGTGACCGCCGGGCCACACTAGCGCTCGGCCTGTGGATAACTTCATCGGCCCACCCTGCCGGCGTGGCAGAGTCAGTCCATGTCGCGGTATGCCCTGAATCCCGCCACGCCGGTGTTGTCCCGCCCCGACGGGGTCGTGCAGGTGGGCTGGGATCCGCGGCGTGCAGTGCTGGTGCGGCCGCCGTCCGGCATGACCACTGGGGCACTGGCGGAGCTGCTGCGCCTCATGCAGTCCGGCGCCACGCTCGAGGAGTTTCAGGCCCAGGCCGCCGGCGTCGATGGGTCCGTGATCGCCGACCTGGTTGCGGCATTGGTCGACGCCGGTGTCGTCGCGGCGATGAAAGCGCCGCGCCCGCGCACGCGCTCGGCGTCGATCCGGATTCACGGGCGCGGACCGCTGTCGGACCTGCTGACCGGCGCGCTGCGGTGCTCGGGCGCCCGGATCACACACAGCAACCAGCGCCATGCCGCGGTGACGGCGGAGACCACCGACCTGGTCGTGCTGTCGGATTGTCTGGTGGCCGACCCGAAGATGCTGCGCGAGCTGCACATCGAGCGGATACCTCACTTGCAGGTGCGGGTCCGCGACGGCGCAGGCCTGGTCGGGCCGTTGGTACTGCCCGGGATCACCAGCTGCCTGCGCTGCGCCGACCTCCATCGCAGCGACCGGGACGCGGGCTGGCCCGCGGTCGCCGCGCAGCTGCGCGATACCGTCGGCTGCGCCGACCGGGCCACCGTGTTGGCCACCGCGGCGCTGGCGCTCAACCAGGTCGATCGGGTGATCGCGGCCGTGCGCAACGGCGTGCAACTCGACCGCGCGCCCGAGCCGCCGTCGACGCTGGACACCACGCTGGAGTTCGACGTCAACACCGGCTCGACCGTGGCCCGTAGGTGGTCGCGACATCCGCGATGCACACAGTGCTAGCTGACTTCGATTGTTCCCAGACGATTGTCGAGTCGTCAGATCCGTCATGGATGATGGACGGGTGAGCGACATCAAACGCGGCGGAGCTGCGCGCAACGCCAAGCTGGCCGGCCTCGGGGCGGGCATGGCAGGGCGGGCGGCGCTCGGATTCGGCAAACGGCTGACCGGCAAGTCGAGGGACGAGGTCAACGCCGAGCTGATGGACAAGGCGGCCCAGCAGCTTTTCACCGTGCTCGGCGAGCTCAAGGGCGGCGCGATGAAGGTCGGCCAGGCCTTGTCGGTCATGGAAGCCGCAATACCCGACGAGTACGGCAAGCCGTACCGCGAGGCGCTGACCAAGCTGCAGCGCGAAGCCCCGCCGCTGCCCGCCGCGAAGGTGCACCGGGTGTTGGACGCCCAGCTCGGCACCAAGTGGCGCGACCGGTTCGCCTCGTTCGAGGACACTCCCGTGGCGTCGGCCAGCATCGGGCAGGTGCACAAGGCGGTGTGGTCCGACGGTCGCGAGGTCGCCGTCAAGATTCAGTACCCGGGCGCCGACGAGGCGTTGCGCGCCGACCTCAAGACGATGCAGCGGATGGTAAAGGTTCTCAAGCAGCTCTCCCCCGGCGCTGACGTACAGGGCGTCGTCGATGAGCTGATCGAACGCACCGAGATGGAACTCGATTACCGGCTGGAGGCCGACAACCAGCGTGCGTTCGCGAAAGCCTATGAGGGACACCCGCATTTCGTCGTCCCGCACATCGTGGCCAGCGCACCGAAGGTGGTGATCCAGGAGTGGATCGAGGGTATCCCGATGTCGGTGATCATCCGCGACGGCACGCAGGAACAGCGAGACCTGCTGGGCGCCAGGCTCTTTGAACTCACCTATGACGCGCCGCGGCGCCTGGAGATGATGCACGGCGACGCGCATCCCGGTAATTTCATGCTGCTGCCCGACGACAAGATGGGCGTCATCGACTTCGGCGCGGTCGCACCGCTGCCCGGCGGGATCCCGATCGAGATCGGTCAGGCGACGCGGTATGCGCTCCACGATGACTACGACAACCTGCTGATAGCCATGCAGAAAATCGGGTTCGTCCAGAAGGGCGAGCAGGTGTCCAAGCGCGACATGGACGACATGATGCGCCAGTACGTGGAACCGCTCGAGGTCGAGGTGTTCCACTACACGCGCAAGTGGCTACAGAAGATGACCGCGGTGAACATGGACCGGTCGGTGGCTCAGATCAAGGCTGCGCGCCAGATGGACATACCGGCGAAGCTGGCGATCCCGATGCGGGTCATCGCCTCCAACGTCGCAATCTCCTGCCAGCTCGATGCGCACATTCCCACCAGAAAACTTGCCACCGAACTGATTCCGGGCTTCGCCGACGAAGCTGCATGATGCCGAAGACCCGGCACCGCCCTTAGGCGGCTGCCGGCTCGTCGGTGTTTTTGCGCGGACGCCCACGCGGACGCTTACGCGCAACGATCGTGCCGCGCTCGAGGATTTCCCCTCCCCAAACGCCCCACGGCTCGCCCCGGTCCAGCGCCGCGGCCAGGCACGCCCGCCGAATGGGGCACTCGGCGCACAGCGCCTTGGCGCGCTCCAGATCGACGGGGCTTTCCGCGAACCACAAGTCGGGATCTCCGACATGACACGGCACGGCCGGCACCGTCCTCTTTCGGCATGTCCCTAGCCCGATGCTCTTCGCGCAAGCGCTCATCGTCCCAGACATGGCTGTCGTTTACCTGCTTCCTGGTCGTTGATCTTTTTCGTTCTTGTGGATCTGCGACCAGGTGATTGGGGGTCTCCCAAAAACTATGGCCACGGATCCTGTGATTTCGGGTCCGTGGCCATGTGGCTTCTCGAGGGCGGTATCTAGGTGGTGCCCCGATTCACGGACGCGACAATCGCGGTGGCGGTGCGGCGCTTACGCGGCGGCGTAATCGCAGCGGCGGCGGGATGCGCCGCGGCAGCGATAGCCGGGGTGACGTGAAGGGTTCGCGACATGCCGGCTACGCCTACGCCGTAAAACGCGTTGATAATCGCCATGATTGCAGCAACCCTCCTCTCGTCCGCTCGGGATGTTCTTGAGGCTAAGGCTATCAGGCCTTCGGCACAAGCGATTTTCTGACCTGCGGGTTTGGCGCGATCTTTACGAAGATTGGCGGCCTTTGACCAACGCCAGCACATCCGGACCGAACTGCTCGAGCTTGCGGGCCCCGATGCCGGGAATCGAGACGAGCGCGGCGTCGTCGGTCGGCAACGTCTCGGCGATCGCGATCAGTGTGTTGTCGGTGAACACCACATACGCGGGCACGCTCATGTCCTTGGAGGTGCGCAGCCGCCAATCCTTCAGGTCGGCGAGCAGCTGTTCGTCGATATCGGACGGGCAGCCTTCGCAGCGGCGAAGCATGACGGCCGCGGGTGTGGTCAGTGCGTTGTTGCAGACTCGGCACCGCGGTGTCGGGCCGCGCGGTTTGCGTGGCCTGTTCGGGGTGTCGGACTGCGATTGTGGGGCGATGCCGTTGAGGAATCGCGACGGCCGCCGGCTCTGCCTGCCACCCGGATTACGCGAAAGCGCCCACGACAGCGCCAAATGCACACGCGCCCTTGTGATTCCGACGTAGAGCAGGCGTCGCTCTTCTTCGACGGGCTCACTGTCGGGACCATGCGCCAATGCATGGGAGATTGGCAGCGTGGCGTCGGCAAGGCCGACAAGGAACACCGCGTCCCATTCCAGACCCTTGGCGGCGTGCAGCGAGGCCAGCGTGACACCCTGCACGACGGGTGGGTGGCGAGCGTCGGCACGCTGACGAAGCTCTGCGACCAGCGCGGGCAGATCGAGCGTCGGCCGTTGCGCCACTTCGTCATCGACGAGTTCGGCCAGCGCGGTCAGCGCCTCCCACCGTTCGCGGGCACGGGTGCCGGACGGCGGTTCGGCGGTCAGCCCCAACGGCTCGAGCAGTTGGCGCACCAGCGGCGCGAGTTCGGTGGCCGAGGCGTCGACGCCACGCTCGGCCGCACGCTGCATGGCCAGCAGCGCCTGCCGGATCTCCTGGCGGCTGAAAAACCCTTCCCCGCCGCGTACCTGGAACGCGACGCCGGCCTCCGTCAACGCCTCCTCGTAGACCTCCGACTGCGCATTGATGCGGTACAACACGGCGATCTCCGAAGGCGGTGTGCCGCTTTCGATGAGACGCACGATCTTCTTCGCGACGGCCGCCGCCTCGGCGACCTCGTCGGGATGCTCGGAGAATGTCGGCTTCGGCCCCGGGTCGCGTTGACCGACGAGGTGCAGCTTGCTGCCCGCGACCCGCCCGCGGGCAGCGGCGATCACCTGGTTGGCCAGCGACACCACCTGCGGTGTCGACCGGTAGTCACGTTCCAGCCGCACCACCGCCGCCTCCGGAAACCGCCGGGAGAAATTCAGCAGATAGCGCGGGCTGGCGCCGGTGAACGAGTAGATGGTCTGGTTGGCGTCGCCGACGACGGTCACGTCGTCGCGTTCGCCCAGCCAGGCGTCGAGCACCCGTTGCTGAAGCGGTGTGACGTCCTGGTACTCGTCGACGACGAAGCACCGGTAGCGATCGCGGAACTCGTCGGCGACCGCCGCGTCGTTCTCGATCGCGGCGGCGGTGTGCAGCAGCAGGTCGTCGAAATCCAGCAGGGCCAGCCCGTCGGAGCGGGCCTTCAGCGTCTCGTAGCCGGCGTACACGCCCGCCACCTTGGCCGCGTCGAGCGGGATGTCGCGGCCGACCTCGGCGACCGCGGCGGCGTAGCCCTCGGGGCTGATCAGCGACGCCTTCGCCCATTCGATTTCGCCTGCCAAATCCCGCACGTCGTCGGTGCTGGCCTGGAGCCCGGACCGGCTTGCGGCCTGGGCGACGACGGAGAACTTGCTGTCGAGCAGCTGCCAGCCGGTGTCGCCGACCACCCGCGGCCAGAAGTAGTGCAGTTGGCGGCGGGCCGCGGCGTGAAATGTCATCGCCTGAACCGAGCCGGTGCCCGCACCGTCGTCCAGCGCGCGCAGCCGGCTGCGCATTTCGCCGGCTGCGCGCTGGGTGAACGTCACTGCCAACACCTGGCTTGCCGCGACATGTCCTGCGGTCACCAGATGCGCGATGCGGCGGGTGATGGTCCTGGTCTTGCCGGTGCCCGCACCGGCGAGCACGCACACCGGGCCGCGGGCGGCCAGCACCGCTTCGCGCTGCTCGTCGTCCAGCTCATCGAGATGCGAGCACAGGGCGTCGACCGGCATGGCGTCCATCATGGCAGCGCGGACCGACATTGCCCGTAACCGTGACCCGCGTCGCCGCGTATTGGCGCAATTTGAGCAATACAGAAGGCCTCGGATACGTTGAGACCGTTATGACAACCAGCGCTGCCCCGCTCACCATGTACACCACGTCGTGGTGCGGCTACTGCTTCCGGCTCAAGACTGCCCTGAAGGCCGAAGGCATCTCCTACACCGAGGTCGACATCGAAAGCGACCCTGGCGCCGCCGAATTCGTGATGTCGGTCAACGGGGGAAACCAGACCGTGCCGACGTTGAAGTTCGCCGACGGATCCACGTTGACCAATCCGAGCGCGCGCGAGATCAAGGCGAAGCTGGGCTGATCAGTCTCCCCGGCTGGCGCGTGGGCCCAGGGCCGCCCAGGACTCGATGATCTCCCTGGCGATCGAGATCGATCCGGGCAGCAGAAGGCGCGACGGTGAGTCGCTGCTCCAGTCCCCGTGTTCGAGCGCCTCGCGGACCTCGGCGCGGGTGAACCACGCCGCTTCGGCGATCTCCCCGTCGTGGAAGACGAACTCCTGGTCGGGGTCACCGATCGCGTGAAAACCGACCATCAGCGAGCGCGGAAACGGCCACGGCTGGCTGCCCAGGTACTGCACGTCCCTGACGGTCAGCCCGACCTCCTCTTCGATCTCGCGCATGACACAGCCCTCGAACGACTCGCCCGCCTCGACGAAGCCGGCCAGCAGCGAGAACAACCGCTCGGGCCACACGGTCTGACGGGCCAGCACCGCGCGGTCGTGACCGTCGTGGACCAGGCAGATCACCGCGGGGTCGATCCGCGGGAACTCCTCGTGACCGTTGACCGGGTTGACCCGCGACCAGCCGGCCTTGCCCATCTTGGTCGCGGATCCGTCGACGGCGCTGAACCGCGCGCTGTCGTGCCAGTTCAGCAAGGCGGTCGCGGTGGCCACCAGCTGTGCGCTGACGTCGTCGAAGACGTGGCCGGCCCGGCGCAGGTCGAGGACTTCGGTCTCGCTGTCGGAATCCTCGGGCGCCACCAGCGCGCTGCGCACCCCCCAGACATGCCTGCCGTCCTTCAACTTGCCGAGGAACACAGCGTGCTCGGTCGGCTTGCCCCCCAGTGCGGTTGCCTTTCCGAGCACCACCTGCCCGTCGGAGATGAGCACCTGATTCCGCGAATCGACCCGCAGCAGAAGGGCATCCGACCACCCGGCAACCGCGGCGTCGATGTCGGTGCGCAGAGTGTCGGCGCGGTCGGCGCCGACCCTGGACAGCAGCGGAACGTTGCGAAGTTGGAAGGACGTCGACCTGTCGCTCATCGGTCGGGTTCCGCGGCGCGGATGTACAGCAGCCGGTCGCCGAGTTCGAGGGCATCGACCTGCGGATCGTCGACGCGTATCAGCCCCCCGGCGCGCACCACGCCGAGCACGATGTCCGGGTTGTGCCGCGGTGAGCCACCGACCTCTTTCGGCTCGACCTCGCGTTCGGCGATCGCGAATCCGCGATCCGGGGTCAGCAGATCCTCCATCATCTCCACAACGCTCGGCGTCTGCACTGCTATGCCCAGGAGCCGTCCCGCAGTCTCTGACGTCACAACGGTGGAGTCGGCGCCGGACTGTTCGAGCAAGTGCTGATTCTCGGCTTCCCGAACCGCCGCGATGATCTTGGCGTTGGGGGCCAACTCGCGTGCGGTGAGCGTGACCAGGACGGCGGCGTCGTCGCGGTTGGTGGCGACGATGATGGCTTTCGCGTGCTGGGCGCTTGCCAACCGCAGCACGTCGGAGTGGGTCGCGCTGCCGCGGACAGTGACCAGGCCCGCACTCTTGGCTCGTTCGAGGGCGGCGGGATCGTTGTCGATGACGACGATGTCCGCGGGCGCGATCTCGTCGCCGACCATTGCGGCGACCGCCGTCCTGCCCTTGGTGCCGTATCCGACGACGATGGTGTGGTTGCGCACTCTGCTCCTCCAACGCTGGATCTTCAGTGCCTGGCGCGACTGCGTTGTCAGCGTCTCGACGGTGGTGCCGATCAAGACGATCAGGAACGCCACCCGCAGCGGTGTGATCACCAGGACGTTGATCAGCCGCGCCGACGGGGTGACCGGGGTGATGTCGCCGTATCCGGTGGTCGACAGCGACACCGTCGCGTAGTAGAGGCAGTCCAGGAATGACAGCGGGTTGTTCGGGTTCGGGGCACTCTCGACGTCGCGGTAGCCGTTCCTGTCCAGGTAGACGATCAACACGGCGGCGAAGAGCGCCGCGGCTGCGTAAATGATCCGGCGGATGATCCGCTGGGTCGGGCTGACGAACGGCTCGGGGATGCGCAGGATGTCGACCAGGTCGGCGTCGGGTCGCGCGGTCAGATTCTGGTCGATCGCGGCTAACCGCCGACGCAACCTACCTTTGGCCACGAGACCCCGTCATCGTTCCCGGTGGGGTGCGCACGCCATTATGTAATCATGACCTCTTCGGTGCCCGAACTGCAGCAGAACGCCAACCCCTCCCGCGCGTCCCGGATGGGCGCGATGCTCGTCGGCATGGGGGTGCTGCATTTCGCGGCGCCCAAACCTTTTGACTCGATCATCCCCGCGGAACTGCCGGGCAGCCCGCGCTTCTACACGTACGCCTCCGGCGTCGCCGAGCTGGGCGCCGGCGGCCTGCTGCTGGCTCCGCGCACCCGCAAGTTCGGCGCGCTGGCCGCGATCGCCCTCTTCATCGGGGTGTTTCCCGGCAACGTGAACCACGTGCGTATTTGGTGGGACAAGCCGTGGCCGGTGCGGCTGGCCCTACTCGCCCGCCTGCCGCTGCAGATCCCGATGATCACTGCGGCGATCAAGATCTACCGGAACTCTTAGCGGCATCGACCAGCGCCCTAATCGCCCAGCGTTTCACCTCACCGGCCTCCGTCGCGTCGAGTTGCAGCACATCCTTCAGGACGACCATCGACTCGGTTCCGATGATGAGCGCAAGCGCATTCGCGAGTCGCCGCGCCACGCCCGGCTCGAACTGATCGCGGGCCGGGGCCAGCGCTGACTCGATGAGTGCCGCTCGACGGTTCTGCCGCGCCGGAAACCCGTTGTTTCCTTCGCCGTTGGCGCCGTGCTGCAGCGAGTGCGCCAGCATCAGCCGCAGCGCCGGCTCATTGGCGGCGATCATGTCGTCGAGGGCTGCATCGACGAGCTCGAGGCGCTCGACCGCGTCGTCGGATGATGCGTCTCGAAAGAGATCGTCGGGATTGGGCGTGGCACCGTCGAGCGGCGCCTCGACGAGCAATGCGTCCGCACTGGGGAAATAGCGGTAGGCGGTCGCGCGCGACACCAACGCTTCCTCGGCGACTTCTTCCAGCGTGGGCCTCCGGCCTTGTTTCATCAGCCGCGACGCCGCGTCGAGCAGGTCCTTTCGGGTGCGGCTCTTCTGATTCGGCCTGCCGGCGTCTCCGGAAACCACGCGTCAGGCCTGCGGAAGCTGTTGGAGGAGCGCGGCGAAGTCGATCCACACGTTCTCCCGCGTGATGTCGCCGTTGTCGGCGAACTCTACGACATGCAATAACCGGAACTCGAGCGGACGATTCTTGCCTTCCAGTCCGAACGGTGTGCCGGGTGCCCTTCCACGCCAAAAGGATTCGTCAACGAGGAACCCGTCGCCATACAGTCTGCATTTGGTCTCGACCTCGCTTTCCGACAGATCCTTGAACAGGCTTTCATAGAAAGCGCGAGCAGCTTCACGGCCATGCGTTGGTCCCCCCGGGTTGCCCACGATGTCGTGCTCGGCATCGGGCGCCAGGGTGGCCAGCACGCCCTCGATGTCATCGCGGGCTTCGAAATCGAAATGCTGGTCGATCTTTTGGTCCATCTGGGCGGGAGACAGTGCCATGGCCGAAAGAATAATAAGACGCTAATCTCATGTCAATACTGAATTCTTGTTATGCGACGTTGTCCATTGTGAGCAGCGCGGCCAGGTCGGCGGCCTCCGGAAGCGACTCGGGCACGACGGTCCGCCCTGACCGCACGTAGTGGAAGGCCGCGCGGACGGAGACGACCGGCATGCCTCGCAGCGCGGCCCACGCCAATCGGTACACCGCGAGCTGAACGGCCGCATGCCGTTTGGCCTCCGCCGTGGTCGGCGGCTCGCCCGTCTTCCAGTCGACGACGGTGACCCCGTCGCCGTCCTCGAACACCGCATCGATGCGCCCCCGCACCACCTTCTCACCGATGACCATGTCGAACGGCACCTCGACATCGACGGGTGTCCGGCCGGCCCACGGGGAGGCCATGAACGCTGCCTGTAGCTCAGCGAGGTCCTCTGCGTTGTCACACGCCAGCTGGGCGTCAACCGCCCCGGGAAGATCGTCGATGTCGAACAACCGCTCGGCGCAGTAGAACCGCTGCACCCAGTCGTGAAAAGCAGTGCCCAACAAGGCATGCGGATCAGGCCGGGCCGGCAGACGGCGGCGCAGCCGACGCACCGCGGCATCGTGGTCTCGGCCGAGTTCCACCAGACTGCTGACCGACAGCGCAGCGGGCAGCGTCAGCGGCCGTTGCGGCACCACCCGATCCCGTTCGGCGAGCAGCGCATCGACGTCGGCGCCCCAGCCGTCGACATCCTCTTCCGGCGCATCGAGCCGGCCAGCCATCGCGCTGCGCACCAACGCGGCCCCGCGATCTACGTCGCCACGATGCGCACCCGCGGGATCGGCCGGCCAAACCGCCTCGACTACCTTGTCCCGCAATGGGTTCGGCTCCCCATCGGGCGGCGCGGGTGCCCAGTGTTCGACCGCACCGCACGGATCGCCCGCGGTGGCCGAGTCGTCGATGATCTGCTTGAGCTCGCAGAGGAACTCCGACGGCCCACGTGGCTTGCTCTCCGAAGCGCCCCAGTGGTGGCCCGACAGCAGAAGGGTATCCTCCGCACGGGTCAGCGCCACGTACAACAGCCTGCGCTCCTCGTCGACACGGCGCAGATCGAGACTGCGCTTGTGCTCGGAGATCTTGTCCGACAATCGTTTGCGATCGTTGACGTCAGACGTGTCGAGCACCGGAATGCCATGCTTGCCGAGTGTGGCCCGGTCGCCGCGGAGCAGCGGCGGAAGGTCGGCCGCGTCAGTGAGCCACGTCCGCGTCGATGCCGTCGAGGGGAACACCCGCCCGCTCAAATGCGGCACCGCCACCACTTCCCACTCCAGGCCCTTGGCCGCGTGCACGGTAAGGATCTGCACCCGGTCGTGCGCGACCGTCACTCCCCCTTCGCTTCGCGGGGGTGGTGCCCCCACGGCGGGGGCCAGCCCGTTCTCCACCACCATTGCGGCATCCAGGTACGCGAGCAGATCGGACACCGCCGCGCCGGGCCGAGCGGCGGCGAAGTCGGCCACGACATCGGCGAAGGCGTCGAGGTGTTCGGTGCCGCTCCAGCCGGCCGACGGTGGCCGCGCGGCCCTGGCTTCGGCGTCGACGCCGAGCACGCGCCGCACCTCGGCGACCAGTTCGGGCAGCGCATGAGCAAGGTGCGCCCGCAATCCGATCAACTCGTGCCCCAACGCGGTGATCCGTCGGTGACCCTCGGCGGAGTAGGCATCCAACGGCCCGGGATCGCTGATCGCGTCGGCCAGGCAGGCGGCGTCTGCGTCGGCGGCGGCCTGCGCCACGACCTCGTCGACGGATGCGCGGTCTCGCTGTCCGCCGACGTCGTCGAGGTCGACCGCGCGACGCCACAGCGCGGAGATGTCGCGACCCCCCAGCCGCCACCGTGGGCCGGTGAGCACGCGCATCGCGGACGCCCCCGCGGCTGGGTCCGCGACCAGCCGCAGCATGGCCACCACGTCGGCGACCTCGGTGACGGCGAGTAGGCCGGCCAGCCCGACAACCTCCACGGGCACCCCGCGCGTGGTCAGCGCGTCGGCCATCGGCGCGGCATCGGCGTTGCGCCGCACCAAGACCGCGGCGGTCGGCACATCGGCCCCCGCCTCACGGGCGTCGTGGTAACGCCGCGCTATGTGGTCGGCCACCCACTCACGTTCGACGGCGACATCGTTCAGAAGGGCACACCGGATGGTCCCCGGCTCAGCGCCCGGGCGCGGCCGCAGCGCCTGCACCGCGACCGATCGGCGGCGGGCCTCGGCCGAGACGGCGTTCGCGAGATACAGCGCCGTCGGCGGATTGCGCCAGCTGGTGCGCAGCTCCAGAGTCGGCGCGGGGCTGCCGTCCGAACAGGGAAAGTCGGTGGTGAATCGCGGCAGGTTTGTCGCCGATGCCCCGCGCCAGCCGTAGATCGACTGAATGGGGTCGCCGACGGCGGTCAGCGCGAGGTCGTCGTCGACTCCCCCACCGAACAGCGATGACAGCGCGACCCGCTGTGCGTGACCGGTGTCCTGGTACTCGTCGAGCAGCACGACCCGGAAACGTCGCCGCAGCTGCTCGCCGACTTGCGGGAAGGTCGAGGCCAGCCGGGCGGCCATCGCCATCTGCGCACCGAAGTCCATCACCTTGTCGGCCCGCATACGCTCGTGCAGCGCGTCGATCAGCGGCACCAGCTCGGTGCGCTCGGTCTGGGTGGCCAACATGCGCAGCAGCCACTGACTGGGACCACGGTCACGCTGATACGGACCGGCGGGCAGCGTGTGCACCAGCCGTTCCAGCTCGACGTGCGTGTCGGTCAGCTGCGCTGTCTCGACGAGGTGCTCGGCCAGCTGGCCGGCCAGCCGCAACACCATCGTGGTTACGGCGGCGGGCGTCTTGTCGGTGTCGAGCGCACCTTTATGCTCGGTGACGACGCGAAAGGCTAACTGCCACAGTTCTGTTTCGCTCAACAGCCGGGTGTCGGGCTCGATGGGCAATAGCAGCCCGTGCTCACGCAGTAGCGTGCCCGCGAACGCGTGGTAGGTGCTGACCGTCGCGGGATCGTCGGCCACGTTCAAGCCGCCGGGCACGATGCCTGTGCCCGCGAGCCGGTCCAGCCGAGTGCGGACCCGGCGCAGTAACTGCCCTGCGGCCTTGCGGGTGAACGTCAGGCCGAGCACCTCCCCTGGCGAGGCGTAGCCGTTGGCCACCAGCCACACCACCCGGGCAGCCATCGTTTCGGTCTTGCCCGCACCCGCGCCCGCGATCACCACCAGCGGCCCCGGCGGTGCGGCGATGACGGCCGCCTGCTCGTCGGTCGGAGCGAAAAGACCCAGGGCGGAGGCCAATTCGGCGGGACTGTATCTCTTCGTCACAACGGCCCCGTCCCGTCGACCATCGCCTGGGCGGGGCAGTTCTGGCGCACCGGGCAGTGCGCGCAGCCGTCGTTGACGCGGGCCGTGAACTGAGGACCCTTGGTCGCCGCGGCGGCTTGCCGCACCAGCCCGTGCCAGTCGTCGCGGCCATCCGGCGTCAACGCATCCTGCGCACGCTCGGTCGGGCCGTTGGCACCGGCCCTGCCGAGATAGACCAGCCGCCCGCCGCCCGGTGAATCACCCTGCGACAGCAGGCCTTCGGCAATGGCCAGCTGATACATCGCAAGCTGCGCGTGGCGCTGGGCATCGTCCTTGCTGACCGGCGTCTTACCTGTCTTGATGTCCACCACCACTAGGCGTCCTGCCCCGTCGCGTTCCAGCCGGTCGAGACGACCGCGGACCCGCACCGCCGGCTGATCGTCCTCGGACTCGAGAAGTCCGTCGACATCGACCTCGGTGCCGACCTCGGTGAGCTCCTGACGCGTGTGCGCCCGCCACTGCACGAAGGCTGACACCATGGAGCGATGCCGTTCCAGCTCGTTGTCGGCATACCATGCGGACTCGAATGGCAATCTGTCCCAGAGCCTTTCGAGCTCCGCCACCATCTGGGCATCGGACTTGCCCTGATCGGCGACGATGGCGTGCACCAGCGAGCCGATCGCCGACCGCACGTCGCGCCCGTCAGCACCACCGTGGCGCTCCAGCAGCCAACGCAGCGGGCAGTCGGCCAATGTCTGCAGCGTCGACGGCGACAGCCGCACCACGTGATCGTCGCCCGACCACAGCGGTTCATCGGTACTCGGCTGGGTCATGCCATACCACTGCCCGGGGTTGGCTCCGGAAACCCCCGCAGCGGCGAGGCGTCCCAATTGCGAAGCAGCACAGGCTCGTACCGCATCACCGACGGCGTCTTGTGGCGCACAGACCATCGCGCGCAGCCTGCCGACGAGCGGCGCGGGAGCGAGCACCCGCGGGGCGAGCACCGGCCCGGGGGTGTCGGTTTCGGTGTGGGTCGCGAACTGCGCGAGTTCGCAATGAAACGGTGAAGGCAGCATCGCGTCGTCGCCGCTCTCGCTGTCCACGGCGGTCACCAGCAGCCGGGTTCGCGCCCGACCCATTGCGGCGATCAACAGCCTGCGCTCCTCGGCCAGCAGCGGGGCCCGGCTCGAAACGCCCGTGGTTGCGTCGTCTGTGACCCCGTCGAGGATGTCGACGAGTTGCTGTGTGCCGAGCACGCCGCCGCGTGGAGTCGTGTTGGGCCAGAGCCCTTCCTGCAGTCCGGCGATGACGACCACGTCCCACTCCCTGCCGAGGGCGGCGTGTGCGCTCAGCAGTGTGACGCCGTCGACGTCGGCCGGCGGGTCACCGGCCGGCGGCAGCGGACCCAGCGCGCTCACATGTTCGACGAGGCCACGCAGTGATGCCCCCGCGGTCCGCGATACGTATTGCTCCGTGACATCGAACAGCGCCGTCACGGCGTCCAGGTCCGTATCGGCTTTCGCGCCGACCGTGCCGCCCCGCTCACTGGCGGCCAACCACCGCCGCTGCAGACCGGAGCGGTGCCACGCCTGCCACAACGTGTAGCGCGGGTCTGCTCCGTCGGCGTCGCTGCGCCGCGCTGCGGTGAGCACGGCCCGTACCCGTCGCAGCGGACGGCCGATATCGCCCGAAACCGCAACGGTTTCCGATTCGAGTGCCTCGACGAGCAGGTCGCCGAAGTCGCGCGGCGGCTGGCTGCGGTCAGCGCGGCGCAGCGCCCGGCGCAGCTGCCGAAGCGACACCGGATCGACCATGCCGATGGGTCCGGTCAGCAGGTCGAGGGCACGATCGCCGTCCAACCCGTCGGCCGTCGCGGCCAGCACCGTCAGCATCGTCCGCGCCGCAGGCTGGCCGGCAAGCGGCACACCGGATGGCCGCGCGACCACGGGTACACCCGCCGCCGCCAGCGCGCGCGACAGCGCCTCGCCGCCCTGCCGCACCGAGCGCACGATCACGGCCATCTCCGACCACGGCACCTCGTCAACGAGGTGGGCCCGCCGCAGTGCATCGACGACCAGTGCCGCCTCGGCGTGCGGCGACGCGGCCACCCGGACGGAGACCGAACCCGCCTCCGCCCCGCCGGTGCCCTCCAGTTCGCGGCCCCGCCCGACGCCGGGCAGCCGCCCTGCGACACCCGCGATGGCCTGTGCGACCGCAGGCGCGCAGCGGTGCGACTCCGTCAACGTGACCACCGCATCGCCGTCGTGGTGCAACAAGGCGGGATCGGCGCCCCGGTAGGAGAACACCGCCTGGTTGGGATCGCCTGCGATGACCGTCAGTTCGGCGCCGGCCGCCAGCGCCCGCACCAGGCGCGCCGCCTGAGGATCGAGGTGTTGCGCGTCGTCGACGAGCAGCAGCTTGACCCGCCCACGCTCGGCGGAGAGCAGTTCGGGGTCGACGGCGAACGCCTCCAGCGCGGCACCGACGAGTTCGGCGGCCCCCAGCGCGGGCACCGTGGCCTGTGGGGCAGCCATTCCGACGGCCGACCGCAGCAGCATGCTCTGCTCGTACTGCTGCGCGAACTGGCCGGCGGCCAACCATTCCGTGCGGCCGTACAGTCGACCGATGCGTTGTAGCGCAACGGGATCCACACCGCGTTCGGTGCAACGGGCCAACAGGTCCCGCAGCTCGGTGGCGAACCCGACGGTCGAAAGCGCGGGCAGCAGCTGGCGAGGCCATGCGACGACGGAATGGTCGCCGTCCTCGAGATCGCCCGCCAACAGCTCGCGGATGATGCCGTCCTGCTCGGCGGTGGTGATCAGTCGCGGAGGCGCGTCCCCATTGCGCGCGGCGGTGAGCCTCAGCACGGCGAACGCGTACGAGTGCACCGTGCGGACGAGCGGTTCGCGAACCACGGCGCGACTGCCTGCCTGAAGTAGGGTCGACGTGATCGCGGCGCGGGCCTGCGCGCCGAGCCGCGCCGAACCCGTCAGCAGTAGAACGGATTCCGGATCGGTGCCGTCGGCGATGTGCGCTGCGGCGGTCTCGATCAGCGCGCGGGTCTTGCCGGTGCCCGGCCCGCCGAGCACCCGCACCACGCCGCGAATACCGGGTTCGGTCAACGCCGTCGAGGCTGGGACGGGCTGCGGTGCGGACATGTGGGCATGAGACCACGGGGGTCCGACAAATCACCGAAGATGGCTGCTGGCAGCATCTACGCCGTGGCCCAAGTCCTCAATGTGCATCGGTATGGCCCCGACCAGCCGGCGCAGATCCTGGCCGTGCACGGTCTGACCGGGCACGGGATGCGATGGAAGACGCTGGCCACGCGCCACCTGCCCGACTACTCGATCGTCGCACCCGACCTTCTCGGCCACGGCCGGTCGTCGTGGGAGGCGCCATGGACACTGGACGCCAATGTCGCGGCGCTCGCCGATCTGCTCGCCCGGGAAGCCACCCGGCCCGTCGTGGTGGTCGGCCATTCGTTCGGCGGTGCGGTCGCGCTGAATCTCGCTGTCACACGACCGGATCTGGTCGCGTCGCTGGTGCTGCTCGATCCGGCCGTCGGGCTTGACGGCGCGTGGATGGCGAACATCGCCGACGACATGATGGCCTCGCCGTTCTACCTTGACCGCGACGAGGCGCGCAACGAGAAAGCCTCCGGCGCCTGGGCCGACGTGGACCCGGTCGAACTGGACGCTGAACTCGACGAGCACATGGTCGAGCTGCCGGACGGCCGGCTGGGCTGGCGGATCAGCATCCCGGCGATGATGTCGTACTGGAGCGAGCTGGCCCGCGGGTACGTAGTGCCGCACAAGGGGATACGGACCACATTGGTCCGCGCCACCCGCACCGACCCGCCATACGTGACCGACGCACTGATCTCCACGCTCGACGAGAAACTGGGTCCGCGGTTCACGCTCGTCGATCTCGACTGCGACCATATGGTGGCCCAGGCGCGGCCCGAAGAGACGGCCGCGGTGATCCGAGACCGGCTCGCGCAGGCCTAGCCGTGGCCGCGATCACCGACGAGCAGGTCGAGGCGGTCCGCGCGCTGGTCGCCTCGATCCCGCCCGGCCGCGTGTCGACCTACGGTGACATCGCCTCGGCGGCAGGGCTTTCGAGCCCGAGGATCGTCGGCTGGATCATGCGCACAGATTCGTCGGACCTGCCGTGGCACCGGGTGATCACCGCATCGGGCAGGCCGGCACGGCACCTGACATCCCGCCAGCTGGAACTGCTCCGCGCCGAGGGGGTGCTCGCCGTCGACGGACGGGTTCCCCTGGCGGAGGTGCGGCACGAGTTCTGAGTCAGAGCATCAACCGAACAAGCGCAGCGGTACGGGCCAAACCCGGAAACGCGGCGGCAGTCGACCGGGGATGCAGCGCATGGACTGCAAGCCTGAACATCAACGCGCGCAACAGCATCTGCGGCCACTCGGGCAGCGGAGCCCAGCGATCTACCAGGCCGTCGTCGGCGTCGCCCCACGCAAGCGAGTCGACAACCACCACCCCCGCCGCCCATGAAGCCGGCCGCCAATAGGGCGTGATGTCGGTGATTCCAGGTGCCGCCGTGCCCGCGAAAAGTACTGTGCCGTAAAGGTCTCCGTGCACCAGCTGGTTGGGGCTCTTCGTCGGGCTGCGCAGGCCCGCGAGTTGGTTGATCAGCTCGATCGAACGCTGCCCGTCGGCCGAACCGGGCGACACAGGCGCGCCCGGGGACAGCGAATGCAGCGGGCGTTCCTCCCAGGCCGCGCGGTCGGCGGCGATGAAGACGTCGACGTCGGCCCACGGCGCGACCGGCGGCTGGGTCAGAAACCGCGGTCGCTCCAGTTTGGCGGTGGCCTCGTGCAGCCGCACCGCGGCCGAGACCACCTCGTCGTGGCGGGGCTCCGGGCTGCCTGCGACGAAGGTGTCCGCGCGCCAGCCCGCGACGACGTAGCGCCCGTCGGTGGACCGCACCGGCCTCGCGAGCCGGACGCCGTCGACGAAGAGGGTCTCGCGGACCTTCGCCGACCACGCTGCCCTGGCATGGTCGGCAACCATCGACAGCACGACTTCGCCGCACCGCCAGCCGCCCTCCCAGTCGCTGCCGAGCTGCATCGGACGTAGCCCACTGACGCCGAAGGCCGCCAGCACATGATCTGGCGGCCGGTCATCAGTCACAGCGTCAGGCTACCGTCGCCGCAGGCCAGAAAGGCTTCGCCGACCAGCTGTGTCGTTCCCGAGTCGTCCCCTGCCCTGCGGGCGTGGCCCACCGCCAGCCCGCCGGACGTCGCGGCGGGAGAGCTAACTCAGTACATGACCATGTCGGGTTCGAGCTGCCTGCCCCACGCCACGATTCCGCCCTGCACGTGCAACGCGTCGGAGAACCCGGCCTTCTTCACGATGGCCAGCACCTCGGCCGAGCGCACTCCTGTCTTGCAGTAGAACACCGGGGTGCGGTCCACCTGCAATTTAGAGAGCGCCTCGCCCGACTCGAACTCGGGCTTCGGGATCAGCTCGGCGCCTTCGATGCGGTTGATGTCCCACTCCACGGGTTCGCGGACGTCGATCAGCGCCAACCGCTTGCCGGAGTCCAGCAGCTCACGCAGTTCGCGTGGGGTGATCGTCGAATCAGCGGCGGCTTCGGCTGCCTCATCCGACACCACTCCGCAGAACTCCTCGTAGTCGATCAGCTCGGTGATCTTCGGTGTCGCCGGATCCTTGCGGATCTTGATCGTGCGATAGGTCATATCGAGCGCGTCGTACACCATCAGCCGGCCGAGAAGCGGCTCTCCGATGCCGGTGATCAGCTTGATTGCCTCGGTGCCCATCACCGACGCAATCGACGCGCACAGGATGCCCAGCACCCCGCCCTCCGCGCAGGACGGCACCATGCCGGGCGGCGGCGGCTCGGGGTAGAGATCGCGGTAGTTCAGGCCGAGGCCGTCGGGCGCGTCCTCCCAGAACACCGACACCTGACCCTCGAACCGGTAGATCGAACCCCACACGTACGGCTTGCCCGCCAGCACCGCGGCATCGTTGACCAGGTAGCGGGTGGCGAAGTTGTCGGTGCCGTCCAGGATCAGGTCGTACTGCTCGAAGAGCTCGACCGCGTTGTCGGGTTCCAGGCGGACCTCGTGCAGACGCACTTGAACCAAGGGATTGATCTCCCGGATGGAGTCGCGTGCGCTCTCGGCCTTGGACCGGCCGATGTCGGACTGCCCGTGGATGATCTGTCGCTGCAGGTTGGATTCGTCGACCACGTCGAACTCGACGATCCCGATGGTGCCCACGCCCGCCGCGGCGAGGTAGAGCAGCGCCGGCGAGCCCAGCCCGCCCGCACCGATGACCAGCACGCGGGCGTTCTTCAGCCGCTTCTGGCCGTCAAGGCCCAGGTCGGGAATGATCAGATGGCGGCTGTAGCGCGCGACCTCTTCGCGCGTCAGCTCTGCCGCGGGCTCTACCAGCGGCGGCAACGGTGACGACACCCGTACCCTCCTCGCATCGAAGTCGGGGTTGCTTACATCACACAGTTCCCCAGATGGTCACCCAGATCAACGGCAATCGGCGCCGAGACCTTCCCCACCGCTACGGGATCGGATACGGCCAAGGGTTGGCCTTGCAGGTCTTGCCGTCCGGCTTGACCCACTCCGGGTCGAAGACCGTGTTGTCGTTGTCGCTCGTGGAGAACGTCTGCTGCATCATCACCGGCGCCAGCTGGTCGTTGGCCCCGCACGGCTCGTGATGCTGGTAGCCGATGGCGTGGCCGACCTCGTGGTTGATCAGATACTGCCGGTACGCGCCCACGTCGCCCTGGAACGGCACTGCGCCGCGTACCCAACGGGCCTCGTTGAGGAACACCCGAGGCTGACCGTCGGGCGTGAAGGACGGGTTGTAGCAGGACGTCTCGATGGGAATCTCGTAGCCGCAACCCTCGCGCAGGGTCATCGGGCTGGTCAGCGACACCCGGAAGTCGGCAGGCCCACTGTCCACCCGGGTGAAGGCGATCTTGGAATCGTGCGTCCAGCTCTTCGGATTGGCCAGGGTCTGGCTGACCATCCGGGCGAAATTGTCGTCGCCGCCGAACGACGTCGTGTCGATGCCGTCCTCGACCTCGACGGTGTAGGTGAACACCTTGCCGGTGCCCTGACCAACCTTCGATTCCGTCCCCGGCACGACGTGCCAGGTCTTCGCGCCCGCCTCGGTGTAGGGCCCGCCGTCGGGCAGGATGCCGGTCGGCAGGCCGGCGTCGAACTCGGTGAGCCCCTTGGGAGGCGCGCCGATGATCGAAGTGCTGGCCACCCCGAGGGTCGGCGGACCCTGCGCCGGTCCCTGCTCGTCGGCGGTGTCGGACACGCTGTTCCCGGTGACGGCGGAGTAGACGACCCACACCGTGAGTGCGGCCAGTGCGGGCAATGCGTAGGCACGCCACCCGTAAGTCGAGATGAAGCGGCCCAACCAAGTCTGTTTGCGCCACCGGCGCCGGTCCTCCCGGTTGGACCGCGGTCGCCCGGAAGTCTCGGTGAGGGGATCCCGCTGTGCGCGCAGCGGCTCGCGCCACTCGTCGCGCAGCACGGGGACCCGGGCTCTGCTCTCTTCCGGGTCGCGACGCTCTCCCCCTGCGCCCCGCATACGGCGCCCCGGGTCGTAGGTCACCGAAACAGGATGGCACAGACCGGAAGGCTTGCACTTCCGGCGCGCCACCACCCGAAGCCGACGACGAGTTAGCCGTCATGACGCGAAGCCCCCGGAACGGGTAGTACTGTCGATGCGAACGAATTCAGTTAGGACGTGATGAGCGAACTCGCCAACGCCACCGAACCGCGGGGCCGCGGTTCGGCCACCAACCGGCGTGGCAGTCGGCTACCCCGCGACGAGCGCCGCGGACAGTTACTCCTTGCTGCCAGCGAGGTTTTCGTCGACCGCGGCTACCACGCCGCGGGGATGGACGAGATCGCCGATCGCGCGGGCGTAAGCAAACCAGTTCTGTACCAACACTTCTCGTCGAAGCTGGAGCTGTACCTCGCGGTGCTGGCCCGCCACGTCGACAATCTGGTCTCCGGTGTGCGCCAGGCGCTGCGCACCACGACCGACAACCGGCAGCGGCTGCGCGCCGCGGTGCAGGCGTTCTTCGACTTCGTCGACCACGACAGCCAGGGGTACCGGCTGATCTTCGAGAACGACTACGTCACCGAGCCACAGGTGTCTGCCCAGGTCAAGGTCGCCACCGAGTCCTGCACCGATGCGGTGTTCGACCTGATCAGCCGCGACTCCGGGCTTGAAGCCCATCGTGCCAGGATGATCGCGGTCGGACTGGTCTCCGTCAGCGTCGACTGCGCCCGCTACTGGCTGGACAGCGACCGGCCGATCTCGAAGGACGCCGCGGTCGAAGGCACCGTTCAGTTCGCCTGGGGCGGCCTGTCACACGTGCCGCTCACCCGTTCTTGACGGCCTCGGCGCCCACTACGCCGACTCCGAAGCCCACTCGCCGAATGTCGGCGGCACCGATCTCGACATAGGCGATCTTGGCCGACTGCACCAGGAATCGCCTGCCCTTCTCGTCGGTCAAACCCAGCACGCCCGAGTCCTTGGACAGCGCCTCGGTGATCAGCTTCTCCACTTCAGTGGGAGTCTGTGCGCTGTTGAAGCTGAGCTCGCGCGGACTGTCCGTGACACCGATCTTGACCTCCACGCTGGACCCTTCCGTTCGTGAGTGTTCCCCCGAAAGGCTAGCGAACTGAGTCCGGACCGTTACCGACACGCCAGATTGTTGACCTCAGCTGTCACTTCTACACCGATAGCATCAAGGCCTCGATCACTCGAACTGACTGGGATTACGCGCATGAACAGGCCTTCTTCGCCCTGGCGGACCGAATTGCTCACCGACTGCTTCGACGACCCCGATGCGGACGACGACTACAGCGACGTCGAGGACTTCGACGCGTACGCCGACTACGACGAGCATGACGACGGCGATTTCGACGAGTACGTCGGCTTCGAAGACCACGACGACCGACACTGGCTGTGGGTGGCCGGGGTGGCGGGCATCGTGCTGCTGGTCGCCGTGGCGGGCACGCTGATGATCCTGAGTGGTGGCGACAGCGGTACGACGTCGGCGACGGTCTCGCCCGAAACCAGCCAGGCAGCGCCAATTCCCAGCGCCGCGCCGACGCCGAGCACCAGCAGGGCGCCCTCGGCCACCGCGCTGCCACCGGAGACCGTCACGAGCGTGTCGCCGACGGCCACCGCGGCGCCGAGCGCGGCACCGACGGAAACCGCGCCGCCACCGGCGGGCGATCCACGCACCGTGACGTACACCGTGACCGGCAACCGCCAGCTGTTCGATCTGGTCACCATCGTCTACACCGACCAGCAGGGCGCACTGCGGACCGACGTCAACGTCGCGCTGCCGTGGTCGAAGCAGGTGGTGCTGGATCCGGGAGTCGATCTCAGCTCGGTCACCGCGACGAGCTTGGGCGGTCAGCTCAACTGCACGATCACCGACGGCGCAGGCGGCACGCTGGCGGCGCAGAACAACAACACGATGATCGCGAACTGCACCCGCTGAGGCGGGTCAGGCCAGGCCCAGCTCCTGCACGCGTCTCGTGTGCGTGCGCTGCAGCCGGTCGAAGAACTCGGTCAGCTGGCCGAGCCCGTCGGTGCCGGTGACGACCAGGTCGACGAGCTCGTCGTGGTCGGCGAGCACGTACTGGGCCTGCGTGATGGCCTCACCGAGCAGCCTGCGCGACCACAACGCCAGCCGGTGCCGCTGCCTCTGGCTGGTGGTGACCGCGGCGCGGACCTCTGCGACGACGAACTGCGAGTGGCCGGTTTCGGCCAGCACCGAACGCACCACATCGGCGATGTCGTCGGGCAGCACGTCGGCGATCTCCAGATAGAAGTCGGCGGCCAGCGCGTCACCGATGTAGGTCTTGACCAGAGCCTCCAGCCAGGTGCTCGGGGTCGTGAGCCGGTGGTAGTTCTCCAGTGCCGGGGCGTATCTCGTCATCGCCGCGACCACATCGATGTCCCGTTTTTCCAGCGCGTCGCGCAGCAACTCGTAGTGGTTCATCTCGGCGGCGGCCATGCTGGCCATGTTGATCCGGCCCAGCAGGTTGGGCGCCATCCGCGCCTCGTCGGTGAGCCGGTAGAACGCGGCCACCTCGCCATAGGCGAGCAGCGCGAACAGCTCGCCGACCCCTGGATGGTCGGCCGACACGCCTGACGTCACCGAGGTGGTTCTGTGCTCCGAGGGTGCCGCAGGCTGCGTCGAACTCATGGCCCAACTCTAGACGTCGACGGGCGCGCCGACCGGTCGGCAAACCCTACCGGTATCATGGGAGCAGGCGGTGGCTGCACACAGTGAGCCGCTACCTAAGAAATGTGCGTGCACGAAGCCGGCCCGCCTACCTCAGCGCAGGGCCCCGCGAAATTTTGTTGTCATACTCGTGCGCGCGTGGACGCAACGAGGAATGACTACGAAAGGCTTCGTCTACCCAGCATGACCGCACTCAACCCAACATTTGCCAAACTCGGTGTTCGCGACGAAATAGTGCGCGCACTGTCCGAAAAGGGCATCGAGCACACATTTGCCATCCAGGAACTGACCTTGCCACTCGCACTGGCGGGCGACGACCTCATCGGTCAGGCCCGCACCGGTATGGGCAAGACCTTCGCGTTCGGTGTGCCTCTGCTCCAAGAGATCACCGGCGACCCCGAGCGCCCGCTGACCGGTACCCCGCGCGCCCTTGTGGTGGTCCCCACCCGCGAGCTCTGCATGCAGGTCTCAAGCGACCTCTCCGACGCCGCGAAGTACCTCACCGCCGGCGACCGAAAGCTGTCCGTGGTGTCCATATACGGCGGGCGCGCCTACGAGCCGCAGATCGACGCGCTGCGCGCCGGAGCCGATGTCGTGGTCGGCACGCCGGGCCGGCTGCTCGACCTCGCCCAGCAGGGCCACCTGCGGCTGGGCGGGATCGCCGTCCTGGTGCTCGACGAGGCCGACGAGATGCTCGACCTCGGCTTCCTTCCCGACATCGAGCGCATCCTGCGCCAGATCCCCGATGCGCGGCAGTCGATGCTGTTCTCGGCGACCATGCCGGACCCCATCATCACGCTGGCCCGCAGCTTCATGAACCAGCCGACGCACATCCGCGCCGAGTCGCCGCAGTCCTCGGCTGTGCACACCACCACCGACCAGTTCGCCTATCGCGCCCATGCGCTGGACAAGGTCGAACTCGTCACCCGCTTACTGCAGGCCCGCGGCCGCGGCGCCACGATGATCTTCACCCGCACCAAGCGCACCGCACAGAAGGTGTCCGATGAGCTCGGCGAGCGCGGCTTCAAGGTCGGCGCGGTGCACGGCGACCTGAACCAGAGCGCCCGCGAGAAGGCCCTCAAGGCGTTCCGCACCGGCGACATCGACGTACTGGTGGCCACCGATGTGGCCGCCCGCGGCATCGACATCGACGACGTCACCCACGTGATCAACTACCAGATCCCCGAAGACGAGCAGGCCTACGTGCACCGCATCGGCCGCACCGGCCGGGCAGGCAAGACCGGCGTTGCGATCACCCTCGTCGACTGGGACGAGCTCACGCGCTGGGAGATGATCAACAAGGCGCTGGGTCTCGGCCACCCGGATCCCTCCGAAACCTATTCCAGCTCACCGCATCTGTACGAAGAGCTGGACATCCCGACCGACGCGACGGGCAACGTCGGACCGGCCAGGGCCGCCAAGACCGCCAAGCGCGCGCCGCGCGAGGCCGCCGAGGCACCTACCCGTGACCGGTCGCGACGCCGCACCCGTGCAGGCAAGCCGGCGAGTGGTCACCCTGAGGGTGAGAAGACCGCCCCGGCCGCTGCCGAGAACGGCGACTCCCCCGCCGCCGGAACCGAAGGCCCGAGCCGCAAGCGCCGTCGCCGCCGCCCCCGTAAGGCGGCCGCAGCGAGCGCCAACTAACGCGGTCCCGCCAGCCGATGGTCAAACCCGAGCGCCGCACCCGGGCCGACCTCGTGGCTGCCGCGGCGATCACCGTGGTGGTCGCCGTCGTCGTCGCGTTGATCTGGTGGACCAGCGACGCGCGGGCCACGATCAGCAGGCCCGCAGCGGCGCCGGTGAAAACCCTCGCGCCCGCCAAGACCGTTCCGCAGTCGCTGCGCGAGCTATGGAAAGCAGCCAGCCCGAAGACGACCATGCCGGTCATCGCGGGTGGCAGCGTGGTGACCGGCAACGGCCATGACGTCGACGGACGCGATCCCGCGACCGGGGCGGTGCTGTGGAGCTATTCGCGCGACCTCGACCTGTGCGGGGTCACCTCGGTGTATCACTACGCGGTCGCGGTCTATCCCGACAGCCGCGGGTGCGGCCAGGTGAGCACCATCGACGGGCAGACCGGCACGCGTGGACCGAGCCGCACCTCCTACTCCGACCCCGAGGTCGTGCTGTCCTCCGACGGCACCACGGTGCTCTCCGCGGGCGACAGCAGGCTCGAGCAGTGGCGCTCCGACATGGTCCGGATGATCAGCTACGGCACGCTCGACGCACGGATCAAACCCGGCACGCCCGGCCCGGTGCTATGTCAGTTGGTGTCCGCCGCGGCCAGTTCGTCCGCCGTCTCGGTGCTCGAGTCGTGCCCGGACCAACCCGATCTGCGGCTGACGCTGCTGCAGCCCGCCAAGGAGGAGGACACCCCCGACCTCAAGTACGTGCCGCTGCCCGGGGTCAAAGAGGACTCCGGCGCCCGCGTGATCGCCGTCTCGGAGACCACCACCGCCGTCTACGTGCCGACGCCCAGACCGTCGGTCATGATCATCGACGAGACGGGTGCGACGACCGCCAACCTGCCGCTGCCCAAGGCAGCGTCACCGGAGCAGGCCACAACACGCCCCGGCGACCTGATCACCTGGTGGACCGGTGACGAGGTGCTGGTGTTCTCCGCCAGCGACATGCAGTACCGCTACACCCTCTCGCCCGTCGATACCCACGTGCCGGTCGGCCCGGCTGCGATGATGGCCGGACGGTTGATCATCCCGGTCAGCGACGGCGTCGGCGTGTACGACCCGGTGACGGGAGTCAACGAACGCTTCATCCCGCTGAGCCGCTCGCCCGCACCGTCTGCGGTGGTGCCCGGCGTCGCAGGCTCGACGCTGCTGGAGCAGCGCGGCGGCACACTCGTCGCGCTCGGCGGTTAGACCTCCGGCGCGAACGTCGGCAGCGCCTTGCCCGTCTTCCAGTGCTTGAGCAGGGCATTGGCCAGTTCGCGGTAGGCGTTTGCGCCCTTGTTCTTCCTTCCCACCAACACCGACGCGCCCGACGCGGTGGCCTCGGCGAAACGCACCGTGCGCGGAATCGGTGGCGCCAGCACCGCCATGTCGTAGCGGTCGGCGACGTCGAGCAGCACGTCGCGGCTGTGGGTGGTGCGCGAGTCGTACAGCGTGGGAAGCGCGCCCAGCAGTATGAGATCGGCGTTGGTGATCTGCTGGACGTCGTTGATCGTGCGCAGGAACTGGCCGACGCCGCGGTGTGCCAGCGTCTCGCACTGCAGGGGCACGATCACGTCGTCGGCGGCGGTCAGCCCGTTGAGGGTCAGCACGCCCAGCGACGGCGGGCAGTCGATGATCACCACGTCAAAGGGGTCGGCAGTCGCCTTCAATTTCTCGAGCGCGCGTTTGAGCGCGTATTCGCGGCCGGCCCTCATCAACAGCATCGCCTCGGCGCCGGCCAGGTCGATATTGGCGGGCAGCAGCGCCATGCCTTCGGACGTCGACACCAGGGCCGTGGCCGGTTCGACGTCGCCGAGCAGCACCTCGTGGATCGACACCGCGAGCTTGTCGGGGTCCTGGCCGAGCGAGAACGTCAAACAGCCCTGCGGATCGAGGTCGACGAGCAGCACCCGACAACCCTTCTCCGTCATGGCCGCGCCCAGGGACGCAACCGTCGTCGTCTTGGCTACCCCACCCTTTTGATTGGCGACCGCAAGTACTCGCGTCACACCGTTCATCCAAGCATGGCGACATGGGACGCCGCCGCCCGGCGTGGGGCACAATCGACCCCGTGACCGTCCAGCAGCACCGACTGCTCCTGCTGCGTCATGGCGAGACCGAGTGGTCCCGCAGCGGAAAGCACACCAGCCGCACCGATCTCAACCTGACCGACACCGGCAGGCAACAGGCCAAGGTGACCGCGCAGGCGCTCGACGACCTGGACCTGCACAGCCCGGTGGTGATCAGCAGCCCTCGACGGCGCGCGCTGGTGACTGCCGAGCTGGCGGGCCTGACCGTCGACGAGGTCTCTCCACTACTGACGGAATGGGACTACGGCGACTACGAGGGACTGACCACCCCGGAAATCCGTGAGACGGTGCCCGGCTGGCTGATCTGGACGCACGGCGGTAAGGGCGGTGAAACCGTCGAGCAGGTCAGCGAGCGTGCCGACCGTGCGGTCGCATTGGCGCTGCAACACATGGAGTCGCACGACGTGCTGTTCGTCGGCCACGGTCACTTCTCCCGCGCGGTGATCACCCGCTGGATCGAGCTGCCGTTGTCCGAGGGCATCCGGTTCGCGATGGCTGCGGCGTCAATCGCGGTGTGCGGCTTCGAGCATGGGTCCCGTCAGCTGAGCGCCCTCGGGCTGACCGGATACCCGCACCCCACCGTGTTCACGTGACCCGCGAGCCGACCTTCGTACTCGCCACCGGCGGCAGTGTCGTCGTCGCCGATGGTGTGCACACCACGTACAAGTCGATCGCCGACGCGCGGGCTGCGCTGACATCGCGCACTTCGCCGATCATCATGGGCGCCTTGCCATTTGACATGTCGAGACCGGCCGCATTGATTCGGCCGCAGGAGGTACAGTTCCTCGACGCGCTGCCTGCATGGCCGTTGCGCCCGCTGCCCACGGTGCGCATCGCCGAGACGCTGCCGGAGCCGGACGAACACCGCACGCGCATCGAGACCGCGCTGCAACGGCTGCGAGACCCGCACACCGGGCTGCACAAGGTGGTGCTGGCGCGGGCGCTGCGCTTGGTCGCCGACGGCCCGCTTGATGCTCGCACCATCGTGGATCGCCTTGTCAGTGCCGACCCTGGAGCCAACGCCTATCTGGCCGACCTGACGGCGGCGGGCGGGGGTCACTCCGGGACCGCACTGGTCGGTGCGAGCCCCGAACTTCTGGTGGCGCGCCAGGGGGACCGAGTGGTCTGCGCGCCGTTCGCCGGTTCGGCGCCGCGACTGCCGGACCCGGACGCCGACCGGGCCAGCGGTGAAGCGCTCGCCGAGTCGGCCAAGAACCGCCACGAGCACGAGCTGGTGGTCGATGCGATTCGCAAGGCGCTCGACCCGTTGTGCGTCGACCTGCAGATTCCGCTCAAACCGCAGCTGAGCCGCACCGCCGCGGTGTGGCATCTGTCCACCCCGATCACCGGGCGGCTGCGGGAAACATCAACGACCGCTTTGGATCTCGCCATCGCACTGCACCCGACCCCGGCCGTCGGCGGCGTGCCCGCTGCGGCTGCGGCCGAACTGATCGGCGAGCTCGAGGGCGATCGCGGCTTCTATGCGGGCGCAGTGGGCTGGTGCGACCAGCGCGGGGACGGGCGCTGGGTGGTGTCCATCCGCGGCGCACAGCTGTCGGCCGACCGCCGCACCGCCAACGCCCATGCCGGCGGTGGGATCGTCGCCGAATCCGATCCCGACGACGAAGTCGCAGAAACCACAACGAAATTCACGACCATTCTGTCGGCCCTGGGGATGCAACCATGAACATCCGACCCGCCAAGCCGGGAGACGAGGCAGAGCTCACCGCGATGATTCACGAGCTCGCCGAGTTCGAGCGGGCCGGCCACGAATGCATCGTCACCGAAAGCCAGTTGCGTGCAGCGCTTTTCGGTGACACGGCGACGGTGCACGGTCACATCGCGGAGGTGGACGGCGAAGCGGCGGCCGGCGCGCTGTGGTTTTTCAACTTCTCGACGTGGGACGGCGTTGCGGGCATCTACCTGGAAGATCTATTCGTGCGCCCGAAGTTTCGCCGCCGCGGGCTGGCCAGGGCGATGCTTGCCGCGCTGGCACGCGAATGCGTCGACAACGGCTGCACCCGGTTGTCGTGGGCGGTACTGGACTGGAATGTGAACGCGATCGCCCTGTACGACGCCGTCGGCGGACGCCAGCAGAACGAGTGGATCACCTACCGGGTGTCCGGGCCGGAGTTGTCGGCACTGGCGGAGTCCGAGTCTTGAGTTCCCAGCCACTGCACCGCCGACGGGCTGAACAACAACACCAGCGCGACCAGCGCGACGATCCCGACGGGTATGCCGTACAGCCACTGGCGTGAGCCGACGGCGATGTACCAGGACACCGGCAGCAGCAGCAGCTGCGCGAACACCGCGACCCCGCGGCCCCATCGGCGTCCGGTCCATAGCGCCCAGCCCGCGGCCAGCACGACGCCGCCGATGATCGCGAACCAGGCCGCGGTGCCGAACATGTTCAGGCCGGGCTCTGCGGACCCGGCAAGACCGCTCACGACATAGACCACCGCCGCCACGACGCCGACCGCTCCCTCGAGAGCCACCAGCACGGCGGCCTGGCGCACGGTCGCAGGAGCGGGGACGGTCATCGTCGATACGGTACCGGCGCGCCGTAGAACATTGACTAGGTGGCCTCTGCACCATCCCATCGGATGGTGTTAGGCTGGTGACAAGATGGTAGGGAGGGGTATGGCGGAGGTCGACAAGAGTGAGAAGATCACCATCAACGTGGGTCTGGTCGACCTCGGCCAGATCGATCTGCTCGTTGATGAGGGCTTCTACGCCAACCGCACAGACTTCATCCGCACAGCGATCCGGCGTCAGCTCGACAGCCGCGCAGACGCGGTGAACGACACGGTCACCCGCCGAGCGCTGAAACTGGGTACACACCGCGTCAGCCGCCGTGACCTCGAGAATCTCCGCGATGCCGGGCAGACGATCGATCTACACGTCCTCGGGCTGGCCACGATCGACCATGACGTCACCCCCGAGCTGGCGCTCGCGACCATCGCATCGGTCGAGGTCTTAGGCGCCTTCCGGGCGCCAAGGCAAGTCAAGGCGGCGCTCGCCACCCGTACCACCTGAGCTGTTCACCCGCGCCGACCGACCGGTCGACGTCACTGCCTACACCCCGAAGGGGCTCCATGGACGACCACCGCACTGCCGGCATGTCAGAGGCACTGAGGCTCACTCGCACGGGACAGCTGACTGAGGCGTTCGCGGTGCTGCAGCGCACACTCGGGGCCGCACCTCCCACCGGGTCGGTCACCACGCCCTTCGCCGGCGGGCTGCTCGACAAGCTGCGGGCCCCACTGACCCCCACCCGCGGCGCCACGCATCCCGACGCGGCGGCGGCGGCCGCCGCACCAGGTGGTGAGATCCGCCACTTGGACCACACCGAGGCAGCCGGGAACAGAACCTATGACCTCTACATCCCCAGCGGCTACACAGGTGCGCCGGTGCCCCTGGTCGTCATGCTGCATGGCGGCAACCAGGACATCACCGACTTCGCTGCAGGTACCCGGATGAACGACCTCGCCGAGCAGCACACGTTCCTAGTCGCCTACCCACAGCAGTCCACCGCCGCCAACCCCGGCGGATATTGGAACTGGTTCTCCCCCGCCGACCAACGGGCCGGCGCCGGCGAGCCCGCGATCATCGCAGGCATCACCCGTCAGATCATGGCCGACTACGACGTAGAACCCGGCCGAGTGTATGTCGCAGGACTCTCCGCGGGCGGGGCCATGGCGGCAGTGATGGCCGCGACCTATCCGGAGCTCTATGCAGGGGCAGGGGTGCACTCCGGGATCGCCTACCGCGCGGCACGTGACGTCGCGGCAGCTTTCATCGCCATGCGAACCGGCGGCTCACCGGCGCCGGGCGGCCGAGTGCCGTTGATCGTTTTCCACGGCGACCGCGACGGGATCGTAGCGCCGGTGAACGCGCAGAACCTCGTGGCAGCCCGGCTTGCCTCGTCCGATACCTCGGTGTCAGACACGACCCACCTCGACGAGCGGACCACGGGTGGGCACGCCTGCACCCGGACCGTGCACACCGACGTGGACGGCGTCGTTCTCGCTGAGTCATGGACCGTGCATGGCGGTGGGCACGCCTGGTCCGGCGGAAGCCCGGTCGGGTCGTACACCGACGCGTTGGGCCCCGATGCGTCCGCCGAAATGGTCCGCTTCTTCTTCGCGCAGAACCGCGCGAACGGATCAGACCTCAGCCGCTGACGCCATCGAGCTCGTCGCGCTGCCAGGTCACCACCAATTCGCGTTTGGCCCCAAACCGCTCCAGGTGACGGCCCAGCACATCTTCGACATGGGCAAGTGACTCGAGGTCCTCGGCGGCGGCTTCGAGCACAAGACAGTTGTCCTCCGGCCGGACCGTGCCGGTGCCATAGGCGAAGACCAACCGTCCGCCCTGCCGCTCACCTGCGACCGTCTCGACGGTGTTCTTACGGCCGAGATGGGCAAGCAGTTGCTTCGCGTAGCGTTCGGGCGCATCCGTCGTTACCAATGCGATCGACCTCATCCCCGAAGACTCGCCGTACTGCGATGGCCCGGGCAACAGCACGATGATCTGTTTCCGTTCAGCGGGATCGGAATTCGCGCGGGCGGTTGCCGTCGGCACCGTGTCGGAGACTGACATCGTGACGATCTACGACACACCAAAGGTCGACTGTCACAACCACCTTCTCGATCCCGCCCATTTCGGGTATGCACCCGACGCCTGGTACCACCCGATCGATAATGAGCAGGGCACTGCGCGCCAATTGATCGACCTGTTCGATGCATACGGAACCCGACATGCGCTGGTGGTGGGTCCCAACTCGGGATACCACACAGACAACCGATGCCTGCTCGACCTGCTCGAGCGCGGGAACGGCCGGTTCAAGGGTGTGGCTGTGGTCGAAAACGACACCAGCCGCGACGAATTGGAGCGGCTGCGCGATCGCGGCGTGGTCGGCACCACGATGCAGGCCGCCCTGCTCGGCGTCGAGGCCTTCCGTGACGCCGAGGCGCTGCTGCACGATCTCGCGAGCCTCGATATGTTCGCCGATGTACAGGTAGAAGCGGACCAACTGGTCGAAATGGCGCCGCTTCTGGAGCCGTCCGGGGTGCGCGTGCTGATCGACCACTGCGGACGGCCCGTTCCCTCCGCAGGCCTTGATCAACCGGGGTTTCAGCTGTTGCTCGACCTGGCGTCGAGCGGCCGGTACTTCGTGAAGATCTCCGGCCTGGTGAAGTGCTCGGCGATGAAATACCCGTGGGAGGATTCCTGGCCATTCGTGCAGGCCGTTACTCGAGGCCTTCACACCGGACCGGTGCATGTGGGGGTCGGACTGGCCCTTCCTGCGGGCTCCCGAGCGCATCGATTACGGGCTCATTCTCGCCCTCATGGAGCGGCTGGTGCCCGATCGCGGCGACCGTCACAAGGTGCTGTGGGAAACACCCATGCGCCTCTTTGGGTTTGACGAGTCGGTGCCACCGCCGGTGCGGTGAACTCCAGGCGCTGATTTCAGCCGTCGACGACCCCCGTCGATTCGCGAACCACAAGTTGGGTAGGAATCACAATCTCGCGTTCCGGCCGGCGCGCGATCCGACCCAGCACCAGGTCGACAAGCGTTCGGCCGGCGTGTTCGACGTCGCTGTGAACTGTCGTCAATGAAGGCTGGATGAAGTCTGCACCGAAGATATCGTCATGGCCCACAACGCTGATCGCGCCAGGCACGTCGACGTTACGCCGCCGCAGCCGCTGTAGAACTCCGATGGCCAGCAGGTCATTGAACGCCACCAGTGCGGTCGCGCCGCTGCCCAGTCCGACGTCTGCGGCAGGCGAGCCTTGATCGATCGTCGGCGTGAACGGGCCGAGGCGGACGATTTCGACCCCGCGTCGAGCGGCGTTCTCCGACAGACCACGCCAACGTTCGGCGTCGGTCCACAGCGCAGGCGGCCCAGACAGGTACGCGATCGAACGGTGGCCGAGCGCGGCCAGATGCTCGACGATCTGCCTGCTGCCGTCGCGCGAATCTGTGATGACGCTCGCGAATCCGGGAACCTCCCGATTGAACAAGACGACATCGGCGCGATCACCTATCCCGCGCAGCTCATCCTCCGGAAGAAGGCTGGAGGCGAGAACGATTCCGTCGACTCCCTGATCGTTCAGCCGCTCGATGTGGGCAAGCTCCACCTCAGGTCCATCGGCGATGTCGCCGACGACCAATGACGAGCCCGCCGCGCGGGCCTGGGACTCCACCCCGCGGATCAGCGCGGCGTTATACGGATTGCCGATGCCGCTGACCATGAGGGCCAGCAAGGAGTCACGCGCCGGTATCCGGGCCGAGGTATACCCAAGCCGCCGGGCGACTTCCTGGATGCGCTCGCGCATGGGGCGGCTGACGCGATCAGGATTCGACAGCGCCCGCGACACCGTTGAAATGGCGACGTCGGCTTCCCTCGCGACATCCTGAAGCGTCACCGTCCGCCCTCTGCCTGCATCACCGGGACTGCTCATCGCCCTCCTTGTTGCGCGGATCACGTTGCCAAATTTTGCCATATCTTGCCAACTATGGCAATCTATTGCCATAGTTGCTATCAAGGAAGCGAGAACCACCGTGAATCCGACCGCCGCCGCAATGCCGGCGCGCGCCAAAGTCGCCTGGTTGATCTGGACGGTAGGCGTGGCCGCCTACATCCTGACGGTCATGCAGCGGACCACCCTTGCTGCCGCGGGCTTGGACGCCGCCGACCGGTTCGGACTCAGTCCGGGCACCCTCGCCGCCTTCGTGTTCATCCAGGTGGCGGTGTTCTCCATAGCGCAGATCCCGGCTGGATTGATGGTGGACCGTTTCGGGCCACGGGCGATGCTCGTTGCCAACGCGGTCCTACTGGCCTGCGGACAGCTCCTGCTGGCGCACGCCACGACCATGCCCGTCGCCGCTGCCGCGCGAGTTCTGGTCGGGACCGGCGATGCGGTCGTCTTCGCAGCGACCTTGGCGCTCATCCCACGATGGTTTTCGCCGCGACGGGTGCCGTTGATGACCCAGCTGACGACAATCGTCGGTCAACTGGGGCAGATTCTGTCCGCCATCCCGTTCGTTGCATTGCTCCACCACAGCGGGTGGTCGACCGCATTCACCAGTGTCGCCGCCGCGAGCGCGTTGATGGGCGTGCTGGCATTCGCCGTCGTTCGCAACGGTCCGCCCGGATCCTGGGCGCCGACCCCAATCGCGTCGGCCCGCGACGTCGGCATCGCGCTCAAAGAGGTGTGGGCACGCCCGGGGACACGTCTGGGCTTCTTCGGTCACATGGCAACGCAGTTCCCGATGATGGTCTTCGCGTTGCTCTGGGGATTGCCCTATCTGATTTCCGCCCAGCACCTTTCGGAGTCGACGGCCAGCCTTCTCATCATGGCGTTCGTGCTGAGCTCGGTTGTCATCGGACCCGTGATCGGCGTGCTCACCGCACGCCACACCTTGCACAGATCGTGGCTGATACTCGGCGTCGTCGCGGCCGACATCGCGATATGGACGCTGGTGCTGGCCCTTCCCGGCCCCGCTCCCCTATGGCTCCTGGTCGTACTCGTTGTCATTTTGGCCGCGGGCGGCCCTGGCTCGGTGGTGGGTCTGGACATCGCGCGGACCGCGAATCCGCGCCTGAATATCGGTGTCGCGCAGTCCATTGCGAACCTGGGAGGGTTCTCGGCCACGCTGTTCGTACTGGCGGCCATGGGCGCGGTCATGACGGTCGCGGGCGGCTTCACTCCCGAAGCGTTCAGGATGGCCTGGCTCGTCATGTATCCGGTGTGGGCATTCGCAATCGTCGGCATCGTCGTCACCCGGCGCAAGGCTCGCCGACTCGACGCCGAAGTCGGCATCGTGCCTCGGCCGCTGCGGCAGGTGCTGGCCCAAGCCGCGGGTCGGTGACAGGGCCGGCGCCCCAGCGCCGCAACGGCTCTCAGGTGAAGACGTAGGGCGCTGGAGAGTTTGGGCACGGCATGTGTGAGGGTGTTCGGCGTCGTGCGCGATCTGGTAAGCATTAGGGAGGCCCAAGTCTTCCAGACTGATTACGCGGGTTCGACTCCCGTCGCCACTCCAGCCAGCTAGTCCTCGTCGACGGCCTTGGTGCGTAGGCCCGGGGTCACACCCCGGTGGGCCGAGATCCGCACCGGCGCATTTGCGGTGCCGTACGAGTCGTATCCGTCGATCCGTTGACACAGCTCGAAGAAGAGGCGGTTGCCGATCATCGGCGTGAAGGCCTGCAACAACTTCCCCGACCCGATCTGGTCGTACAGGATGCCGAGGCGTTCCATCCGCTCGAGCGTCTCGGCGTCGAAGTCCGCGCGAGTCGCCAGGTCGACGTAGTAGTTGTGACCGATGCGCAGCAGCTCTCCCCCACGGGCCCACACCCGCTCGCACGCCTCGAAGATGTCGGGCACCTCGAAGGCGACGGCGTTCTTGCGCGATTCGTCCTCGGTGGCACCGGCATCGTCGTCGAGCAGGGCGACGGTCGTGATGACCCGCACCGACCGATCGCGGTTGCTCACCGCGCGAGAACGGAACAACCCGTAGGTCGCGGGAATCTCGATGTCCTCGTGCGTCTGCAGCCCCAGCGCGGACTTGAAGAACAGCGCCGCCTCCTCGAATTGGTCGAAGGGCTGGGCCAGGCTCACGTGGTCGATATTCAGGTCGAGGTCGTTCTGCTCGCCGGACTCCCCCGATGCCCGGTCGTAGTGGACCGCCCAGCGCTCGGGTTCTTCGACCAGGCGGCTGAAGAAGACTGCGGTGCCATCCGGAGCCTCGATCGCGGTGTCGGGGGCATCCTTCGGGCCTCGGCCCGGGGCAGCCACCGTCGCGTGCAGATACGCACCGCGCTCGAATGCCCCGGCCGGGTCGTGCGTCCCTACGGCGAGCGCCGCGATGTGCGGGCCGACCTGGCTGTCGCGGCCCACCGACGACGTGTTGACCAGAATTTTCGCGTCGCCCTGCTCCCACAGCTGGATCGGCTTCTCGCGGTTGTTGCCGGTGTGCCGGAAGCCCAGTGCGGTGAGCGTGGCAGCGGTCAACGGCTGCTGTTCCGGCACGCCGAGCTCGACGAACTCCAGACCGGTCCCCTGTGGCTCCGGCGGCGCGCTGTCGAGCGAGCCGGGCGGCATGGTGCCCCGGTGGGCGACCGCATCCTCGACGTACAGCAGTGACCGTAGGGCGTCACGCGCGTTGCGTTCGGCATCGGCACGGCGGAAGACCGTATTGAAGATCTCCAGCGACAGCGGGCCGGTATAGCCGGCCACGAGGCAGTTCTCCAGGAAGCCGGCGACATCCCACGAACCCTGACCGGGCCACACCCGGTAATGCCGGCTCCATTGGAGGATGTCCATCGCCATCTCGGGCGCGTCCGATAGCTGAACGAAGAAGATCTTCTCGCCCGGGATGTCGCGGATGGCCCACGGGTCGAGCCGACGCGAGAGCACATGGAAAGTGTCCTGACAGGTACCCAGCGCGGGGTGGTCGGCCATCCGCACGATCTTCCATGCTCGGCGGTAGTCCCAGATGTGGGTCGCCCAGGCCAGGGCCTCGAACGCGATCCGCATGCCGCGCTCGTGCGCCAGCTCGGCAGCCTTGCGCAGCTGCTCCGCGGACAGCCCGTCGTCGTCGATGGCGTCGGGCTGGCAGCTCGAGCAGACGAGGATCAGGTCGGTACCCAGCTCGGCCATGATGTCGAGCTTGCCTTCGAAGCGCCGCATCGCCCGCGCATGCTGCGCCTCGGTCATGCCTTCCAGATCGCGGAAGGGTTGCAACATCTCGATCTTGAGACCGAGTTCTTCGCAGCGTTCCCTGATCCGGCGTGGGGTCCACAGGCTGCAGAGCAGGTCCTGGTCGAAGATCTCGACGCCGTCGAACCCGGCATTTGCCACCGCGGTGAGCTTCTCGTTGAGGGTGCCAGACAGGGAGACCGTGGCGATCGACCTACGCATTCCTGGACGGTAGCGACCGGCACGCGCCGCAGGCACCCTCTTGCCAACCAGTGGCAAATACCGGTCGCCCATCTGAAGCTCGGGCAAGTATTGCGGGCGCGGTCCATCGTTTTCGGCAACCTCCAGTGAACCCGACTTGTAGCCCCGTCAAGATTTCGCTGACGTGTTCGGCCATTGCAGTCACCTTGGCCAGATGCTGTGCGTCGAGATTGGCCAGCACGACGCTAGCGATCTCGAAGTCACTGTCGGAGTGCGGTCCGTCGTCTTGGGCCAAGATGGACGCTCAGCCGGATACGAGAAGTTCACGCAGCAGGCGGGCAGCCTGCTGCGGAGGTCGTAATTGCTCCACGATTAGGTGGTCGGTCTACTCACGGGTAATGTTCCAGTTGTTGGTGCTCCAGAGACGGGTATCAATTCAATCCGGGCGGTCTTGCTTTTCGATATGCCGTGAGCCTCAGCTCGACGCCGGACATCCTTTAGCCAGTCAACAGCGGTGGTGCGACGAGTCGTACCACCCGACGATCTGCGTGGCTTACCAAAACGCGTCCGCACAAGGGCCGAATCACGGCCTCTGCCAAGTAATTTGCGCATGCCTCTGTTGAGAGCTGCACCCCAATCATAGCCCGGTCGACACACATCGACCGGCGTCAGAAGGAGTACTACATGACCACCGATAATCCCACCGCCGCACATCGTCCCGCCGCGCCGACCGCCTATAGCGCCGTCGACGCTCAACCCGCTCGCGTGCCAGCCCAGCGTAGTAACGAAACCAAAGCTGCTTTCAAGACAACGGAATTCATCGTTTATGTCGTGGCGGTCATCGGCCTGCTGATCGCGTCCTTCCTCGTCAGTACCACTGACGCGCATGAGGACTACTTCCGGGCCGATCGGGCATGGTTCTACATTGTGCTGCTGAGCATCGGCTACATGGTGAGCCGCGGTCTGGCCAAGGCCGGCAGCCGCCATCACGACGACGCTTAATCAACCTGGGGGGAGGCTCAGACCGCTGTCGCGCGTCTGGCCTCCCCGCAGACAGCTCCGCTCAGATTCGACGAAGAGAAGCGTGTCAACGCGCCGCGCAATTCGGTGCAGCCCAGCCTATTTCGATCACCGATAATTCCGCGGTCTTAGCGAGCCGCTAGAGTTGTACGTTCTCGTCATACATCAGAGACGCACCGGGCCGCGAAGGGCACCGGGACTACTTCAGTCGATCTTTTAATGCACTGAGGTATGCCCGTAACGTGTCACGAACAAAGTCGGCTTGCGTTGACACAAGTTTTTCGACCCAGTCGGAACCGAGACCTTTGGCCGTGTCCTCTTCAAGCTTGAGCACCCCGTCCAACATCTTCTCGTACGCTTCCAGCCATACGAGACCGTTCTGTTTGCTCAATGCGAGCACTCGATCACTCGTCTTTTTGATTCGCTCGGCGGCCGCCTCGACATCCGGGGTGAAGTTCGGCGTCTCACGGGTGATGTTCGGCGTCGCTGGTGCCTTCGCCGCGGCCTTCTTGGCTGGTGCCTTCGCCGCGGCCTTCTTGGCTGGTGCCTTCGCCGCGGCCTTCTTGGCTGGTGCCTTCGCCGCGGCCTTCTTGGCTGGTGCCTTCGCCATTTGCGTCTCCTTGGCTACTTTCCGTTGTCGGTCCCACTCTCGACGAGAGGACAGTGACGGCGTCGCGATTGCGTGAGTCGTCAGAGCCTGCGTGCGACAAGTGCTCGAGCGGAGTCTCGCATGCCACCAGGAGGGGACGGTAGGGCTGAAGGGGAAGTTTCATTCAGCGAGAAGCCCGAAGCTCCGGCGTGCTCGCGCGGCCAATATGGACTTCGACGCCGAGGACGGACGTGGAGGAACTGAATGCACGCAAACGAGACCAACGACAGCCAGTCGGCTGACGCGGCCGGCGTCCACCCCGCAGCGATCGACGTGCACAATCAATGCGATGCCTCAGCCGTTGCTCGAATGGCTCAGCGCACCGGCCTGTCGGCGAGTGATACCGGCCCTCCGCCCGTCCTGAGTGATTTCCAAACATGTGCACATTGCGACGGCTAGCGGCCGCACTCGCAGCTGTGGGTATAGGACTTGCTGCCACCGGATGTGCCACCACAACCAACGGTTCGCCCGCACTCGCCGACCACACGGGTCCGCTGGCGGCGCTCGGTGGTCGCGCTGGACAGGTCGCTACTGAGCACCGCCGAGATCAACGCCGTGATGGGCACCACCGGGATGACCGTCCAGACAAGCCGCCAGGACATGTGGGACGACAGTCCCAACGTCGCCGATATGAACTGCGTCGCGGTGGATGGCCCGGCGGAGGACAAGATCTACACAGGGCGCGGATGGACCGCAATGCGCGCCCAGGTACTCCAAGAACCCGGCGATGCGTGGACGCACTACGTCCTCCAGTCAGTTGTCGCATTCCCGTCCGTTGCCGACGCCGCCGCCTTATTCACCGCGTCGTCGAAAAGCTGGCGCGCCTGCTCCAACCGGCGATTCACCTACACGCGGCCCGGCCCCGACCCGGTGTGGACCACAGCGCAGGTCTCCAATGCCACCGGCATACTAGCCATCTCGCTGGTCAGGGACGGCGTCAAACATTGGACTTGCCAACATGCGCTGACTGTGGCCGACCAGGTGGCGGTCGAGGTCCAAGCGTGCGGATACAACCAGACCGACCCCGCCGCGGTCACCATCACCAGCCAGATCGCAGCCAAGCTGGCCGACCGATAATCCGTTGGTTCACGCTAAGGGCGTGGCGAATCACCCTGTCGGCCAGCGCAACTGCAACAACTGCGGAGTCCAATCCGGCCCGCGCCTGCGCCCGCCTGTGAGCCGTTGCGCTGCACCGCCTCCGCGCCTAGTGGTTGCGCCGCGTCATCAGGTGGCGCAGCGCCGCGCGCTCGCGCCGCCTTCAGAAATGCCCGCACCTCGCCCTCGGAGACGTTGGCCAGCGCCGCGATCGTGCCCACCGACTTCCCCTACCGCGGATCCGTTGTACCGCCGTCGCGCACTCGCCCCGATGCTCGTCGCGCCGTCGGTCGGCCTCCAGGCCGATCTGTGACACCGCTCGGCCTGCCACTCATCGACTCCGGCCAACCTCGTGCGTGCGACCAGAAATGCCGCCATGTCGTCGACGTTGTCCCGGTCCCGCTGGGCCCGTTGCTCATTCGCTTCGGCCTGAGCCTCCCGCACCACACGACGAGCCTGACTTTTCGACTGGATGTTCACCGTGGCCGCACCCTTCGACCGCCCTCACCCGCCCGACCACCACTACAGCCAACTTCGCTCAATCCCAATTCCCGTCATTCTCACTGCTCAAATCCTCACCAGCCCAGCCATTCCCACACCTTCCAGCTTCACCTCACCCAAAACACAGCAGCAACTGTCTCGTCCAGCGCGCCGACATCGACTCACCATCGCGACCCTCGCGGCGCGGTGTGTCGCCGGGCCCACCGACGGCTGCGACGTCCCGTACTCCACTATCCACTTGTGACACCGCATCACTATGGTCCAGTTTGGGCTGGTTGCCGCGACTAACTCAGCAGACGCTGGTGATCACCGGCACCGCTGACGCATTGGTGCCCGCCGCGAATGCGAGCATCCTGGCGGGCAGAATTCCTCGAGCCCAGATTCACCGTGTCCACGGGGGCCGGCACCTGTGCTTGTTGGATCGGGCGGCCGAAGTGGGCCCCGTCGCCGCCGCCTTCCTGCGCTCGCTAGAACGTACAGCGATCAACGAGATCGCCGAGCTCGGCTGAGACACGGCTCGGAAACTGCAACGGCACAAAGTGAGTGGCGGCAAGTTCGACATACCGACCGTGCGGCGTCTTCTCGCTGGCGGCCCGCATCAGTTTCGCCGAGGTGATCGCGTCCCACGTACCGGCCAGATAAGTGACTGGTATGTCGATCGCGCTCAGGTCCATTGGGGGGTGGTCGCCGACCGCACGGGCAAGGCGGGAATACCAGGGCCAATCGTGGTCGGCGAATCGTCGCAGTACCTTAACGAGGGTTTGGCCGTGAATGACGTCGAGGCCCAACGTTGCTACGCCTCGTGGATCGAACCCATGCTCCGGCGAACCAGGCAATCCGTCGCCCAGTCGGTTAAGCACCGGCCCGAGGTAGCGCATCAGATGTGATCCCACCCGCCCGGCCCGCGGGCGCAGAAAGCCCGGGAGGGGATGAAGCAAGGCTTCGAAGGTACCTCCCGGCACGCCGCCGACGGCGAGCACGCCGGCGATCCGCTGTGGCTGCCGGACCGCGGCCTCAAACGCGACGTTGACGCCGGCCGACCATCCTATGACCACCGCCCGGTCGACGCCGTAAGAGTCCATCACCGCGAAAAGGTCGTCGGTGTGGTCCGAAATGCTGATCCGCGACTCGTTGGAGGGGCGTTGCGATCCGCCGAGACCACGATGGTCCCACGTCATCACGCGGTAAGTGTCAGCCCGGCGGTTGATGTCCGGCCAAGCATCGTGCGGAGTGCCGAGCCCGTTGGAGATCAGCACGGGAACTCCGTGGCCGTCGTTGTCCCACGCCCGCAGACGCGTCCCATCAACGGATGTGACCGATCGATACCCCAACGCCCGCCTTGCCTGCTGGTTCCTACATGTCTAATCGATCGTAGGTGGCGTGAGGTGCTGGCGGCGATGCTCGAACTCGCGATCCCGCTGGTTGAAAACCCAGGAACAGTGCGAAATTCGGGTTCGATTGTCCCGGCAAGGGCACCCGTGAAGGCCGCCAGGCACGTCGCCGATCATGTGCGCACGCCGTAGCAGCCTCCGAATCGGCGGGTGACGAAACCCGAACTCGAATGTGGCGCTGCCGCCGGCCACGACGGGCACCGAAGCGGTCACCCCGCCGGAGAACACCAGCTGCCCGGCCCGCAAGCCCTCCCCTCGGGGAGCTGGTTGACCAGCCACACCACCGACGCGGCGGGGTGGCCCATCACGGCAGCGCCGGTCGCGGTCATTATGACGTCGCCGCCGGCCCTCACAAGGCAACCGATCAGCCGCAGATCCTCCAGCTCACTGGGCCCCGGCTCGAAGCCGAGATCGGCATCGTGCCCGAGCCGCTGCGTGACGTGCTGACCCAAGCGACGCCCTGGTAACAGCCCGGCGCCCAGCGCGGCCGTACCGCGACGGCTCTCAGGTGAAGACGTACGTGCCTGGTCCTGGGCCGAGCACGGGATGCTTCGCGGAGCCCATCTGCGGTGGGCTTGTCATCGCCCCCGCATGTTCCGCCGACCACTTCGCCCAGTCGACCCACCAGGATTCGGGCGTCCGCTGCGCGGATGACATCCAGTCGTCGGCCTCGGCAGGGTTGTCGTCCGCGGCTAAGTACCACGATTTCGGGCCGGGCGGGTTCACGATCCCGGCGATATGACCGCCGTTGCTGAGGACGAATCGCGTTGTGCCGGAGAAGAGTTGGGTGGTCTTGTAGGCCGCCTCCCACGGCACGATGTGATCGTTCTTCGCGCTGACCACGTAGGCGTTCGACTTGATCGACGACAGATCGATGGTCTGGCCCGCAATTTCGAGTTGCCCCTGGGCGAGCAGGTTCTGGACGTAGAAGTTCCGGAGGTAGAACGCGTGCATTGTTCCCGGCATTTTCGTGCTGTCGTTGTTCCACGCGAGGATGTCGAACACCGGCGGGTCCTCGCCGAGCAACCAGTTCGACACGACGTAGTTGAATATCAGGTCGTTGGCCCGCATGACGTCGAACGTTCCGGCCATCGACTTGCCCTCGAGCGTTCCGCCCGCCTTGGCCATCTCCTCCTCCAGACGGTCGACCGCCGCCTCGTCGGTGAAGATTCCCAGCATCCCGGGCTCTGAGTAGTCGAGCATGGTGTTGAGCAAGGTCACGTTGCCGACCCTGTCGTCACCTGACTGAGTGAGGTAGGCCGCCGTGATCGCGGTCAGCGCACCGCCGAGACACAGTCCGATGATGTCGATCTTGGGCGAGCCGGTGACTTCCGAGATGATGTCCAACGCCTGCCGCGGGCCGGAAACGAGATAGTCCTCCATTGAGGTGCCGGACATCTCCTTCGTGGGGTTGCGGTAGCTGATCGCGAAGACCGTCCTGTTGTGCCGGATGGCCCACTCGATGAAGCTGCGGTTCGGCGCCAGATCCATGATGTAGTACTTGTTGATCCATGGCGGACTGCACAGCAGTGGTGTGGCGTGCACCGTCTCGGTTTGCGGCTCGTACTGCAGCAGCTCCATCAGCTCGTTGCGGAAGATCACCTTGGCGGGCGTCAGCGCAAGATTCTCGCCCACGGTGAATGCGCTGCTGTCGACCTGACGGGGACGGCCGTTGTTCTGGAGCACATCCAGTACGAGATTTCGCGCACCCCGCAGCAGGCTCACCCCTCCGGTGTCGAATGCTCGCTTCATCGCGGCCGGATTGGAGACCAGGAAATTGGTGGGCGACATCGCGTCGAGTAACAGGCCGAGCCCGAGGGACGCCTTGGCCGCCTGCCTGGCATCGACGCCCGAGGTGTCGACGATCGCGCGTGCGAATTCGCATTGCGCTGAATAGGCGAGCCGGACCGCGTGAAAGTACGGATTGTTCGTCCACGCGGGATCGGCGAATCGGCGATCGTCCGGACCCTTGTCGTCGCCCTTCGGTTTCCGGATCCAGGAGTTGAGGACGGTCGACGGTATCCGCGCAAGGTCGGATGACAGCCTGACCGATGCCTTGATGACATCGGCGGGATTCTTGGCAGCGCCACCGACGGCCGCTTTGAGCGCATCTCCGATGCCCGCGGTGTCCGGACCGATCACATTCCACTCGGGCGCGACGATCTCTGCTGCGTTCTGACCGACTTCAAACGAGGATCGTGGGGCCACGGCCTCCATGATGGTCAGATTGTCGACGCACGTCGCCCGCCTCCCACTGGCCGGAATGACGCGATTCCCACTCCGCGGGAACGGTATTTGAAGATCAGAGGCGCCGGAGCATCGTCAACCCTGTGAAAACAGCGGTTGTGCACCGAAGGCTGGCAGACCAGCTATGGCAGGCCGATCAGACGGCGGTCCCGATATCGCCGCTCACCGACCAACACCCGGACTTGTCGATCGAGGACGCTTATGCGATTCAGTCGATGAACATCGATCGGCGGACCCAGGACGGCGAGCGCATCTGCGGCCGCAAGATCGGACTCACGTCCAAGCCGATGCAGGAAATGCTCGGTGTCAACGAACCCGACTACGGCGTGTTGCTGGACGGCATGTTCGTCGAGGACGGCGACGTGATCGAACTAAAACGGCTCGTGCAACCCCGAGTCGAAGCCGAGATGGCCTTCATCATGGAGCGTGACCTCGAAGGGCCCGGTGCAAACACGGCGTCCGCGTTGCGAGCGATCGCCGGAGCGTTGCCTGCGGTGGAGATCGTCGACTCACGGGTTGCGGACTGGAAGATCAAGTTGGTCGACACGGTTGCCGACAACGCGTCGTCGGGGCTCATTGTGATGGGTGGCCGGCTACGCCGAGTCGACGAACTCGACCTGCGGCTCGTCGGTGTCGCCGTATCCCGGGGTGGCGAGCTGATCGATACCGGCGCCGGCGCCGCCGCCCTTGGAAATCCAGCTCGCTGCGTTGCATGGCTCGCTAACAAGCTCGCGTCGTTCGGGGCGAAGCTTCATGCCGGTGACGTGGTGCTGCCGGGAGCCGTCCACAAGATGGTGCCGGTCCAGCCCGGCGACGTCTTCCGCGCGGAGTTCGCGCACCTCGGCGCGGTCACGGTTCGATTCTCGCAACAATCGCAGAGTGTCGCATGATCGACGCTGCAGAGATCGCCAAGCAGCTGATACTGGCAGAGCAGGAATATCGGGCCATTGCTCCGTTCACACATTTGAACCCGGAGTTGGACATTGACACTGCGTACGCCGCTCAGCGCATCGTCGTGCAAGCTCGATTGGATAACGGGGAGCGCATCGTCGGCGCCAAACTGGGCCTGACGAGCCGAGTCAAGCAGAAGGCCACTGGCGTCGACTCGCCACTGTTCGGGCCGGTGACCGATCGCATGATTGCACCCTTCGGCGAGCCAATAGCGTTGGACGAGTTGATTCATCCGCGAGTCGAGCCCGAGATCGCGTTCGTGCTGGCGCGTGACGTCGCGGCACCGGCGACGGTGTCCAGTGTGCTGGCGGCGACGGAGGTGGTCTGTGGGGCGGTCGACGTTCTCGACTCCCGTTACGAGGACTACCTTTTCACCCTGCCGGACGTGATCGCCGACAACGCGAGTGCCGGCCGGTTCCTGCTCGGTCCCAACCAACTGGCGCCGAACGCGATCGATGACCTTCGGCTGTTGGGATGTGTTGTGCGGCTGAACGGTGGCGTTGCCGCGACAGCAGCGGGTGCGGCGGCCATGGGGCATCCGGCCGCGTCGGTGGCGTGGCTCGCGAATCAGCTGGGCGAGGGCGGCGAAGTCCTCAAGGCGGGATGGATCATCTTCTCGGGAGGCCTGACTGCTCCGATACCACTCACCGCGGACGACGTGATCAGTGCGGAGTTCGACGGACTCGGCACTATCGAGGTTTTCGCAGCGTAGTAAGTACCACTACCCAGCGCGTTGCGACAATTCGTACAGGCCGTTGATCGCCATCGAGTAACCCTGCACACCGAACCCGACGATGATCCCGCTCGCAAGCGGTGAGATCACCGAATGGTGCCGGAACTCCTCCCTCGCATGAACATTCGATATGTGCAGTTCGATCACCGGCAGCGTGGCCGCCTCGATGGCGTCGCGGATCGCATACGAATAGTGGGTATGCGCACCGGGGTTGTACACCGCGCCGATCGAGCGGCCCTGTTTTACCGCCGCGCCCGTCTCATGGATCCAATCCACCAGCTGGCCTTCATGATTCGACTGTAGGAAGACGAGCTCCAGCCCAAGCTTTTCGGCATCATGTTGGCACATCTGCTCGACATCGTCGAGTGTCGTGGACCCGTACACCTCCGGCTTACGGGTGCCGAGCAGGTTCAGGTTGGGGCCGTTCATCACGGTCACGGACGTCATGGCAACTCCCTGTCGGCGGCGGCGAGAACTGAATTCGCAGCGGCACTATTTCGAGACGAGTGCCTTTGCCTCGGTGCGCATCCGCTCGTACTCGTCTTTGGGAACGGGGACGGCGTCCTTCTTGCCGAGATCGTTCATGTGAATCCTGGACGTCTCGCGGGAGAAGTAAGCCGCGATTGCGGCGATTACTGCAAACAGGAGCGTGACGGTTCCGACGACCAGGATCACCCGTCCTTCACCAGCGTCGGCCGCCGCCCGGCAGGTGTCGCCCGACGGCAAGACCGTGTCCGGTACGAACTTCTTGCTCACCACGCACGCGCCGGGCGTGGGGGGGGCGAGCAGCGGGTATATCGCGGGCAGGAAGGCGGTGATCAAGGTGCCGATGTTCTGCGCCACGGCGAACGCCGAGACCCGCGTCTTGGTCGGAAACTGTTCCGGAAAAAAGGCCGGGAAGACGGCGTTGTAGCCCTGGTACACGATGCCCCACATCAGGATGGCGAGAAGGAATGCCAACGGGAGGTTCCCGTGGCTCACCGCATACAGATACGGGTAGCCCAGAAGTCCCGCCCCTAGACAGCCGAAGATGATGACCGGGCGTCGACCGATCCGATCAGAGAGGTTACCCACGAACGGGATCAGGATCACCGCGACGACGTTCCCGGCCACCGTAATCCAGAGGTAGTCCGACGTGTGCAACCCGACTCCGTAAGCCGCGTTGGTCGCAAAGGTCGCTCCGAAGACGGTCACCGTGGTCGGAACGACGTTCATCAGCGCCATGCAGATCACCCGGAGCATGTCGCTGCCGTTTTCCTTGACCGCCTGGACGATCGGCGCCTGCGGCACCTCGCCGTGGACTTCCTCCTCCTTGAAGGCCGGCGTCTCATCGACCCGTCGACGGATGATGTAACCCGCAAAAACCACGACCGCGCTGAGCAGGAACGGGATTCGCCAACCCCAGCTTTGAAAGGCCTCTTCTGACAGTAGCCAGGACAACGGCAGAAAGACCGCTGCGGCCAGGATCTGTCCGGCCTGAACGCCTTGAAGGGTGAAGCTGGTGAAATAGCCGCGCCGACCGAACGGTGCGTGCTCGAGGGTCATCGAGCCGGCCCCGGCGAGTTCACCACCGACCGCAAAGCCTTGGATCAGTCGCAGGGCGACGAGCAGAACCGGTGCCCAGATACCGATTGCCGCATACGTCGGCAGCAGCGCTACGCAGAAGGTGGAGATTCCCATCATCATCATGCACAGAACGAGGACGTTCTTTCTGCCGAACTTATCGCCCCAATGCCCGAGCACGAACGCACCAATGGGTCGTGCCACGTAGCCGACACCAAACGTGGCCAACGCGATGACGATATTCATCTTCGGGTTGTCCTGCTTGAAGAAGATGATCGGAAACACCAGCGCCGCGGCCTGCGCGTAGATGAAGAAGTCGTAGTACTCGAGGGCACTGCCTATCCAGCCACTGGCGGCGGCCTTCTTAGGGGTCTTGGCGAACTCCGTTGGTTCGTGTGAACCGGCCGGCTCAACGATCTGATCTGCCATTACTGATCTCCTCGTGAAGAAGTCCAGCGCTCCAACGGCGGCTGTATTGGTAGTTGACCCGCGCTATCCGTTGTGGTCAACGACTGAGCCGACCCTTTCCGCTGAGCGGACACCGGTCACGCACCAATCCGTGCGGTCACCTCGATCATGAACCGCGGGTTTTCCTCCGGCCTACCGAACGCAGCGACCTCGACCGCCGATCGGGCGGGGCGATGGTCACCGAAGGCTCGCTTCCATACCTGGTTGAAGATGGGGCGGTCGCGCTGCAGATGCATGGTGAAGATGCCGACGCGAACGATATCGCTGAGATCGCCGCCCGCAGCGCGCAAGATGGCGCCTAGGTTGGCGAAGAGCTGCTCGGCCTCCGCCTCGGCGGTGTCAGGAATCTGGCCTGTCTTGGGATCAGCCCCGAAAAGCGCGGAGACGAAAACCCATCCGTCTGCCTCGACTGCCTGTGGCACCGGGCCCTTGTGCGCGGGAGAGTCTGGGGTTTCGATCGTTCGCATCTGAGGTTTCCTCCGGCCCGGGACTCTGCAGCGGTCTGGCCGCCCGTAGTGACTTCAACGCTCGCATGCATGCCCCTGCCGTGGGGTGTTGTCCCGGCGAGTGGAAAATTTCGCCCGCGGCTTCTGCTGCGGCTTCCGATGAGCGACCCTGATCATGTGGATTGTGTGTCCAGTGCCCGCGGAGGTCCGGAGTGAGCCTTTACCAGGTGCAGCAGTGCGTCTACAACTATTTGCGCACTCTAGAGGCCATCGAAGCGGGAAGCCCTGTGCCCGAGCTTTCGACAAGCGGCTATGACCTGAGCCAAGAGGAAGAACACGCCCTCAAGGCAGGCGACGTGGGCGCGATGTATTCGATGGGCATCCACCCGGTGATCATCAACGGTTACTGCCGTGCCATGGGCTACCGCCGGGCGGACTACCGGGAACTGCTGCAGCCCCTGAACAACGAGCCGAAAAGGAAGACGAGATGGCAGACATCGTGATGGCGTATGGCGCGTCGCACGCCCCCATGATGACAGCGGACCCGGAATCGGCGCCGCCCGCCCAAGCCGAGAGCTTTTTCGGCGCGTTGGACACGATCCGCGAGAAGGCGGCCACCAGCGGTGCCCAGGCAGTCGTGATGATGAGCGGCGAGCACTTTTCAAACTTCTTCTACGACAACCTCCCTCAGATTGTGATCGGCCTCGGTGAGGGGCACGTGGGCCCGCGGGAGAAGTGGCTGCGAGTCCCAGAAGTGCTGGTGCCCGGCGAGCCCGGCCTGGCATCTCATCTGCTCGCGGAGACGGTCGCGGCAGGATTCCAGCCGGCCCTCTCGCACAAGATGGTTGTCGACCACGGCTTCATGACGGTCTACTACAAGCTTGATCCGCAGATGCGTCTGCCGATGGTTCCAATCGTGATGAACTGCACCCAGCCGCCGCTGATGACATTGCGCCACGCCTACGATTTCGGCGTCGCGGTGGGCGATGCAATTCGGAGCTATTCCGGTTTGGAACGGGTCGCGTTGTGCGCAGCGGGAGGCCTTTCCCATTTCGTCGGCGAGCCACGCGTTGGTGACATCGACGAGGAGTTCGACAGGTGGTTTCTGAAGCAGCTGGAAAGCGACGCTCCACCTGAACTTCTCGACATGCCGAATGACGAACTTATGGAGGCGGGCAACGGCACAGGCGAGGTGCGGTCCTGGGTGGCGCTGGCCGGCGCGATGCGCGGTCGCGCGGCGAAAGCCCTTGTATATGAGGCGATCTACGAGTGGATCAACGGCATGGGGGTCGTCACGTATGAGCCGGACCCAGTCGGGGCGCCCGCGTGATCTCGGGCAGGACGACGCTGATTGCCCATATCGGTTATCCGACCGAGGCTTTCAAGGCACCGATGATCTACAACCCGTTCTTCGACAAGGCCGGCATCGACGCGGTGGTGATGCCGATGGGCGTGCAAGCAGCCGACTATCCCGAATTTCTGCGCGCGTTGCGCAACGTCACTAACCTTCGTGGCGCGCTAGTGACGATGCCGCATAAGAAAACCACGATCGAGCTTGCCGACGAAGTGAGTCCGACCGCTCGAATTGCCGGCGCGGCCAACGCCCTGCTGAAGCGGGAGGATGGGTCTCTGCTCGCTGACATGTTCGATGGTGAGGGTTTCGTCCGCGGCGTTCGTCGCAAGGGACGGAACCTGGAAGGCGCAAGCGCTTTGGTCATCGGCGCCGGCGGGGTCGGGTCGGCGATCGCGGCATCGCTGGCAGCCGCGGGCGTCACCCGGATGGGGCTGGACGATGCCATGGACGACGCGGCCAGAACGCTCGGCGAGCGACTGTCCGCGCATTATCCGGAGTTGAAGGTGAGCACCGGGTCTGCCGATCCCACCGGCTACGACCTCGTCGTCAACGCCACACCCCTCGGCATGAACGAGGGCGATCCCCTGCCGATCGACATGAGCCTGGTCGCCTCGACCACGTTCGTCGGCGAGGTCGTGATGAAAACGGCGATCACGCCCTTCCTGAGGGCGGCACAGGAGCGCGGCTGCGACACGCAAGTTGGTACCGATATGCTGTTCGAGCAAATTCCGGCGTACCTGGAGTTCTTCGGATTCGGTACAGCGACTCCCGACGAGTTACGCGACGTAGCGCAAATCCAATACTGACAGCCAGGGCCGTCCGGATCCGCACCAGCGGGTTAACGCGCGCTGAGTCCAATGCGCGGTAGGCAGGAGAGAAATGATCAACGTGGTGGGAATCGTCGGTGGCGGCATCATGGGCGCCGGCATCGCGGAAGTGACTGCCCGCAGCGGCTGCGAAGTCGTCTTACGTGAGGTGAACGAGGCCGCGGTCGAGGGCGCCCAAGCGCGCCTCACCGCTTCTCTGGACAAGGCCGTCCGCAACGGCAAACTCCCCGAAGACGAGCGCAACGCGATCGTCGACCGGATCCGGTTCACCGACACGTTGGACGACCTGTCCGAGTGCGACCTGGTCGCCGAGGCCGCGGTCGAGGATGAGGAGGCCAAGACGGCGATATTCGCCGCCCTGGGCAAGGTGGTCCGGCCCGATGCGCTGCTGACCAGCAACACATCCTCCATACCGATCATGAAACTCGCCGCGGTGACGCCCAGCCCCGAGCGCGTCATCGGCATGCACTTCTTCAACCCGGCGACCGTACTGCCGCTGGTGGAAGTCATTCCGTGTGAGCTGACGTCGAACGAGACCGTGCAGCGGGTGCAGGAGTTCGCGCACGACCGGCTCGGGAAGACCATCATCCTGGCCAAGGATCGCGCCGGGTTCGTCGTCAACGCGCTGCTGATCCCCTACCTGCTGGCCGCCATCCGAATGGTCGACGCCGGACTGGCCTCGGCCGAAGATATCGACACCGCAATGGTCGCGGGCTGCGCACACCCGATGGGCCCGCTCACGCTCACCGATCTGATCGGACTCGACACCGCCGCCGCCGTGGCGGTGTCGATGTATGAGGAGACCAAGGAACCGTTGTACGCGCCTCCGGCTCTGTTGCTGCGCAAGGTGGAGGCCGGAGACCTCGGCCGCAAGACCGGCAGAGGGTTCTTCACGTATCACTAGCGCTTCCCACCCAGTAGCCAATTGCTTTACCTCGCATATCGCAGGCGAAATAGTGGATCTAAGCAACCAGCGCAGCGAAGGATCCGTTGATGTCGACAGCACTTGGTCAAAATCGCGTCATCCGACGGGCGATTGCCACGGTCTGCCTCTCGGGAACTCTGGAAGACAAACTCGATGCCGTCGGGGCCGCCGGCTTCGACGGCGTCGAGATATTCGAGAACGATCTCATCGCAACGTCGTCGACGCCTGCTGAAGTCCAGAAGCGCTGCGCCGACCTAGGACTCTCGATCGATCTCTACCAACCGTTCCGCGATTTCGACACCATGGCGCCCGACCGACTCACCGCAAATCTGCGCCGGGCAGACCACAAGTTCTCAGTGATGGACGAGCTCGGCACCGACATGATGCTGGTCTGCTCTTCGGTGGGCGCCGACGCCGTCGACGATCCGGGGCTACTTGCGGATCAACTTCACATGCTCGCCGAGCGGGCAAGCCGGCGAGGGATCAAGATCGCCTACGAGGCCCTCGCGTGGGGCCGGTATGTCAACACATGGGGTCAGTCCTGGGAGGTCGTGCGCCGTGGGGATCACCCCGCACTCGGGTTGTGCCTAGACAGCTTTCACGTGCTTTCGCGCACTCCCGAGCCTGACGCGATCTCCGCCATCGCGGACCTTCCCGGCGAGAAGATCTTCTTCCTGCAGTTGGCCGATGCGCCGCTGATGAGCATGGACGTGCTGCAGTGGAGCCGCCACCATAGGCTCTTCCCCGGCCAGGGAGAATTCGACCTACCTCTCTTCGTTGACCATGTTCTGACGGCGGGCTACGCGGGCCCCTTGTCACTCGAAGTCTTCAATGACGTCTTCCGCCAATCGGATCCCGTTCACACGGCCGTCGACGCGTTGCGCTCACTCCTTGTGCTCGAGGAGTCCGTCGCGCGACGATCGCCGCCGAAAGCAGTGGCATTCGGGCTCACCTGCCCACCCGCGGTGCCGACATTGTCCGGCCACGCCTTCGTCGAACTCACTGCGGACGCCCGATCAGCCGCCGAGCTGGCTAGCGCGCTGCGAAGTTTCGGATTCACCGAAACGGTGTCTGGCAGGTCGAGTGATATTCAGCTGTGGCAGCAGGGCGATGCACGGATCGTGCTCAACGCCCCCGGCAAGGCGACGGGCGCCGAGATCACCTCACTCGGAGTCGATTCGGACTCGCCGGAACAATTAGCCGCACGCGCGGCTGCGTTTCTTGCCGCGGCGTTGCCAGCAGACGACTCCGGACCTGCGGTCACCGCGCCGGACGGCACCACTTTGCGATTCTGCGATTCAGCCGGTCACAAGACATGGACGTCCCAATTCGATAAAGCCGCTGAGGATGTCGACTGCGGGACAGGTTTGACGCGAATCGATCACGTCGCTCTCACCCAGCCGTTCGACTACTTCGACGAAGCAGCTTTGTTCTACCGAGCCGTGCTCGGTCTCGCTCCGGCAACCGACACGGAGTTCGCGGCCCCGTTCGGGCTCGTTCGTGGCCGGGCGGTCAGCGATCCGTCCGGACGATTCCGGATAGCGCTGCAGCGCACACTTCTCAGTCGCGGGGAATGGGCCCCGGCAGTGCCGGACCCCCAACACGTCGCCTTCGCGACGTCCGACATCTTCGCGACCACCCGCGCATTGAGGGAGCGCGGAGCGCCGATGCTCAAGGTGTCGAACAACTACTACGACGACCTCGATGCGCGGTTCGCGTTGGACCCCGGTCTGATCGATGCCATGCGCGAGTTCGGGATTCTCTACGACCGAGAGGAAGGCGGCGAGTTCTATCACCTCTATACGCCCGTGCAGGGTTCGCGGGTGTTCTTCGAGGTGGTCCAGCGGGTCGGCTCGTACTCGTCCTACGGGTCGGCGAACGCGGCCGTCCGGATGACAGCGCAGCGCGACGAACGAACGCACCGACTCAATTGAGCAACAACTGATTCAGATGGCACGTCCGGTGCCGGCGAACTACGGGCCGCGAGTGACCCTCGCGTTACCGGGCGGTGCGTCGATGGCGTACCGGGACAGCACCGCCTCGGGTGCGGCCGAACCTTTGATGCTCTTGCACGGAATCGGCATCACGGCGGATCTCAACTGGGGCCCTGCCTATGCGGATCTGGGTGAGCTCTTCCGTGTCGTCGCGCCGGACCTTCCCGGCCACGGTCGCGGTGTGCGGCCATGGCCCGGCTTCAGTCTCGAGCAATGCGCGGATCACATGGTGACACTGGCCGATTCGCTGAACATCGACAGGTTCATCGCGTGCGGTTACTCGATGGGGAGTCTGGTCGCGCAGCTCCTATGGCGTCGGCATCCAGACCGGATCTCCGGCCTCGTTCTCGGTGCCACCTCGCGCAACTTCCTCGGCTCTCCGGTCGAGCGCCTTGCCTCCTCGCTTGCACCGGCCTTCACGGTCGCCGCTCTCGCCAACCCCCTGTTACGCACGCTGCGGGCGGACGCTATGGGTATCGGCTATCTGCAGGACATCGACGACGAGAGCCGTCGCTACGTGCACGCCGAGATGCACCTGACCAGTATGTCGACCGTGATTGCGGCAATGGCGGCCGTCGCGGACTTCACCTCACACAAATGGATCAGCGACGTCGACGTGCCGGTGTCGGTGCTGGTAACGCAACGGGACACGGTTGTTCCTCCCGGCAGGCAGATGAAGCTCGCCGACGCGATCCCGCATGCCACCGTGATCACCGTCGACGGCGATCACGGTGTGTTCGTCGAATCACCGACGCAGTTCGCGCGGAAGGTTTCCCAAGCCTGCCAGGCGGTGCGTGCAGGCCCACCGGGAGCCGGTCGTCGCATATTACGTTGGCGTCCCTAGTAACTCGGGCTCAGTCAGCGGGATCGTCGGGGCGCGTACAGCCAGCTCTCCAACAGGCGCGCCAGCTGCGGCTGGACAAGCCAGGTCATCATCGCCGACACCGAGAACGAAATCAGCGCCACCCGCGGGACGAGTGCGATAGGCGAAGCCAGCTGGCGCAGAACCAGATTCAGCATCAACTGGAGCACGAAGATCACGATCGAGGTGACCACGAACATCTTCCACCGCGGGGGCGCCGGCGCGGTACGACCGGGCACCTCGAACCAGGTCTCGAGCCCGGTCACCCTGTGCTCGTGCGAGGTCGACATGACCTCCTCGCCGTGCGCCAGAAGCTGAGACCTCGTCGGTGAGTGTTCCCATTCGGCGAGGTCGCCTGCCGACGCGAACCGGTAAACCACATGCCACAACTCACCGACATGCCCCGGCCGCAGCAGACCCGCCCCCAGAAATCCGTCGAAACCCGATGCCGCGTGGGTCAACTCCGAAGCCCACCGCTCGAATTCGATCTCCTTGCCCGGCCGGACGCGACGAGCCACCAGCACAGTCACCGGCTCGCCCGCCTCGTCGCCGGCACCGGCCTCGCTCATTCCCGGCCGCCGCAGGTCAACTGAGCTCGGCTGACCAGTCCCGCTGTTCGAGCGAGTCCCTGATGTGCAACAGGAACTTCGACGCGGTCGAACCGTCGAATGCGCGGTGGTCGTAAACCATTCCGATGATTCCCACCGGATGGATGGCGATGGCATCGCCGATGGCGACCGGGCGGCGTTTCACACCGTCGGTGCACAGGATGGCGACGTTCGGTTGATTGATGATCGGCGACGATGCGTAGCTGGCGAACGGGCCGGGGTTGGTGATCGTGAACGTCGAACCGGCCATCTCCTTGTTGGACAGTTCTTTTGCCCGCGCCGCCGCTGCCTTCGTGGCGATCTGGCTGGCAATGCCCCGGATGTTCAGAGTGTCGGCGTCCTTGACCACCGGCACCACCAATCCCTGCTCGTCCAGATCCACCGCCACCCCGAGGTTGACGTAAGGGTGAAGCGTCATGGTCTTGGCTTCGAGGTCGATCGACGAGTTGACCGTCGGGAATTCCCGCAGCGCGTCACACACCGCTCGAGAGATGAAGGGCAGGTAGCTCAACGACGCACCGGTCTCCTTCTTGAACCGCGCCTTGTACTCGGTTCGCACCCGTTCGATGTTGTCGAAATCGACTTCCACCGATGTCCACACCGAGGCCGCGAGCGTCTGTGACGCCTTGAGCGTGTCCGCAAGGATGAGACGCATTCTGCTGAGCGGCACCACTTCTTCGCGGCCATCGGTCGCGGCCTTGGTCGCCCGCGGTGTGGCCGGCGCCGGCGCGGAGGCCGCTGCCGGTGCGGCGGTCAGGGTCTGGCCTGAAGCAATCGCTTTCTCGATGTCCTCGCGTCGGATCCGTCCACCGACTCCGGTGCCCGCCACGCTGGACACATCGATGTTGTGCTCGGCGGCGAGCCTGCGCACCAAGGGTGACAGCAGCCGTCCGCCCACGCCGTCGCGGGCGATGGCTGCAACGGCCGGCGTGGCGGCACCCGGGCTGCTGGCGTCGGCGGGCCTGCTGCCGTTGCCATTGCCTGCCGGTCCGGCCGGCATCGCGCCTGGCGTGCCGATGCGCGCAAGCACGGTGCCTACCGGAACCGTCTCACCGGCCTCGACGAGGATGGCCAGCATCTTCCCGTCGTACGGGCTCGGGATCTCCGAATCCACCTTGTCGGTCGACACGTCGAAGAGCGCATCGTCGAATGCGACATCGTCGCCAACCGCCTTGAGCCAGGTACCGATCGTGCCCTCGGTCACCGACTCACCCAGTTTGGGCATGGTGACCTCGAAGACCTCGCCCGTACCGGACGACGTCGAGAAGTGGGCATCCTCGGTTGACGGCCCCTCCGATCCGCCCACCGACGGCGCGGAGGGATCGTTGAGTGACCGTCCGCCTGCCGCCGCCACCCCGTGTGCAGCGGACGGGAGTCGGTTCGGCACTGTGGCGCCCTTCCCACCGATACGCATGATCGCGGCGCCCACCGAGACGGTGTCGCCCTCTTGCGCAAGAACCTCAAGGACCACACCGTCGTACGAACTCGGAACCTCTGTGTCGACCTTGTCGGTCGATACCTCGAACAGCGGGTCGTCGAACTCGACTTCGTCGCCGACGTTCTTGAAAAAGGCGCCGATCACACCCTCGGTCACCGACTCACCCAACTTCGGCAGGGTCACAACCCATGTCTCATCGGACATTTCAATCGCCTCCAGAGCTGTATCAGCCGTGCAACGATCGGCCGGAGAATGTAATCATCGTTTCGCCGATCGCCTCGGAAAGGCTTGGGTGAGCGTGAATCAGGGACCCGACGTCGGAAGGCAGGGCGTCCCAGTTGACCGCCAGATACCCTTCGTGGAGCAGCTCACTTGCCCACGGCCCGACCAAATGCAATCCCAGTACCGGGCCACCTTTCGCCGCAACGACTTTCACCAGGCCCTCGGTGTCGCCGACGATCATCGCCCTCCCGTTCCCGGCGAACGAGTGCTTGTGCACCTCGACGTCGTGTCCCGCGTCACGCGCCTCGGCTTCGGTCATGCCCACCCAGGCAACCTCCGGATGCGTGTAGACGACCCACGGAACCTTGCCGTAGTCCACCGGGGCGGGGTTCTCACCGAGCACGGACTGGACTGCGACGACCGCCTCGGCATAGGCGACATGCGCGAGCCCGGGTGTGGGCACGCAGTCACCGATGGCGTAGACGCCGGGCCGTGAGGTTTGCATCGTCGAGGTGTCCACGGAGATGAAGCCACGGTCGGACACCTCTACGCCTGCCACCTCAAGACCCATGCCCTCGCTGACCGGCCGCCTACCGATGGCGACGAGCAACTGGTCAACCTCGATCTTCTCGGAGCCCTTGGGCGTCTCGAACGGGACGAGGACACCGTTACTCGTCACCTCGACCGCCCCGACGCGGGCTTCCGCATGGATGTCCGTGCCGCGCCTGGCAAGAGCCTTCGCGAGGACGTCAGCGGTGTCGCGGTCAGGGCCGATCGGCAGCACGCCGTGCGGAAGTGCCTCCAAAAGCGTTGTCTGAACTCCGAAGTCGGTGTACACCGACGCGAACTCGGCGCCGATGACGCCACCGCCGATCACGGCTACCCGGTCGGGGAGCACGTCGGCGTCGCTGTTCGTCGCCTGATCGGAGGTGACGATGCGCGTTCCGTCGATCTCGAGGCCAGGCAGCGACCGCGGCTCGGACCCCGCGCAGATGATGACCGCGCCGCCGCTCAGTGTCTGGCCGTCCACCGCAACTGCGCCTTCTGGCGTTAGCGTGCCAAACCCGTGGACGACCGTGATCTTGCGCCGCTTGAGCAGGCCCGACAGCCCCTTGTGGAGATTGGACACGATCCCGCTCTTGCGCTTGTTGACCGCCCGCCAGTCCGCCGCAGGCTCGGCGCCCTTACCGAGGCCGATCCCGAAATCCTTTGCATGGTGCACTGTTCGGAATACTTCGGCGGCCTGCAGCAGCGCCTTCGCCGGGATACAGCCGCGGTGCAGGCAGGTGCCACCGACCGTCTGCTTCTCGACCAGCGCCACCTTCTGGCCCGCGGAGGCGGCGTACAGCGCGGCCGCATAACCTCCCGGGCCGCCGCCCAGGACGACGATGTCGAAATCGCTCACGCTCTCGCCACCTCTCGTAGCGTCTGCGCGATCTCCGCGGGCTGCGGGATCGTTGCGTCCTCCAGCGCAGGGCTTGTCGGCACGGGCGTGTTTTTCGCCGCGATTCGCATCACCGGCTGGTCCAGATGCCAGAAGCACTTTTCCTGCACCTCGGCCGCGATCTCCGCGCCGTATCCGAGTCGGCGCGCGGCCTCGTGCAGAACGACCGCACGTGCGGTCTTCTTGACCGACGTGACGATCGTCTCGATGTCCAGCGGCACCAGCGTCCGGATGTCGATGACCTCGACCGAGATGCCTTCCTTGTCCAACTCGTCCGCGATCTCGATGCCCTGCGAAACACCGGCCGAATAGGTGATCAGTGTGACGTCACGGCCCTCGCGAACCACGTTGGCCTGACCCAACGGAATGGGGTCGAGGTTGATCGGTCCGTCGCTGCGCAACCGCCGGTACAGATACTTGTTCTCCAGGTAGAGGACCGGGTTGTTATCCCTGATCGAGCTGATCAGCAAGCCCGCCGCGTCCTGAGGAGAGCCGGGCATGACGATCTTCAGCCCGGGGACATGCGCAAAGTACGACTCAACGCTCTGCGAGTGCGTGGGGCCGGCGCGCAGCCGGGCACCGAACGGCGCTCGCATGGTCACCGGCATCGCGTCACCTGTGCGGTAATGGTGCCTCGCCATCACGTTGATGATGGGGTCGAACGCGCACGAGATGAAGTCGGCGAACTGGTACTCGACAATCGGGCGCAGTCCGACGAGCGCGGCGCCTGCCGCCAGACCCGTGAATCCTGTTTCAGCGATCGGAGTGTCGACCACGCGTCGCGGTCCGAACTTCTCGAGGAAGCCCTTGGTCACCTTGAAGGCGCCGCCGAACTGGCCGACGTCTTCGCCGATCAGAAAGACGTCGGGGTCGGCCTCCATCTCCGACATCATCGCCTGACCGATGGCCTCGAGATAGGTGACTCCGTCCGCGTCGGTTTTAGTCGGCATAGACACCCTCCTCGACGGTGCTCCCGTCCGGCATCGGGTCGGCAAGCGCCTTACGACGCGCGTCGATCGCATGCTGGCGAGCTTTTTCCCTGGTCTCTTTCGCGGTGGCGTCGCTGAGCACACCGCCGTCCAGCAGCCGTCGCTCGAAGAGTTCGACGGGGTCCTTCTTCCGCCACTCCTCGAACATCTCGCGCGGCACATAGTCCGCGGGGTCGTGTTCGGCGTGGCCATGCATGCGCATCGTGACGGCCTCGATCAGCGTGGGACCGTCGCCCTGCCGGGCTCTGGTGACGGCTTCGTTTACCGCGTCGTAGACCGCCAGCGCGTCCGTGCCGTCCACCTTCGCACCGGGAAAGCCGTAAGCCGCGGCCTTTCCTGCGAAGTCCTGCGACGCAGTCTGCATGCTGACAGGAGTGGAGTAGGCGAACTGGTTGTTCTCGACAACAAAGATGCACGGCAGCGTCAACGCCCCGGCCATGTTCAACGCCTCGTGGAAGTCGCCGCGGGAGGTTGAGCCGTCGCCGCAGAATGCCAGGCACACCCGATCCTCGTCGCGGTACTTGGCCGCAAACGCCATGCCCGTCGCGACGGGAAAGTTGGCTGGAATGTGGCTGGGCAGGTTGTAGATACCCAGATCGAGACGACCGTAGTGCAGCGTGCCGTCCCGGCCACCCGTGGGCGAGGTGGCCTTGCCCATGAAGCTGGCCATCACCTGCCACGGTTCCATCCCCCGGCACAGATGCGCGCCGAGGTCGCGATGGATTGGCGCCATGTAATCGCCGTCGCGCAGGGCAGCCGCGGATCCGACCGAGATCGCTTCGTGCCAGTGGCCGGTATACAACGAGCCGAGCAGATCGCCGCTCTTGTACATCGCGACCATTCGGTCCTCGACTGCTCTGGTCAGAACCATCATCTCGTAGATACGGATGAGCAGCTTGGGGTCGCGGGCGGCCAACGCGTCGTCGGCTGACTGTGGCTTGGATTCGGTTGAGGTGGCCATCGATTCGCCCGGCTCTCAGTTCGAGAAGAACTCGAGCAGGCTGCGGTTGAAGTCAGCGTTGCGCTCGATCATCGACCAGTGCCCGCAATGTGAGTAAACGGACAGATCGGCGTTGTCGATGAGTTCCATCAACCGAAGCGACGTCTGGACCGGTATCACCTGGTCCTCGCGACCATGAACGATGAGTGTGCGGTGCGGAAGTCGTCGAATGTCGTCATCCGGGGTACACATCGCCTCGACCCATCGCTGGCGCGGCGCCGGAAACATCGACGAGAACGACTCCTGGAATCCCGGCTGAATGCTGCCTTCGTAGCGCACCTGGGCAAGCTCGTCGTTCACCAGTTCGCGCGAATAGGCGAACACGTCGAGCACCTTGCGCATGTTCTCGAAGGAGGCTTCGTATCCCCACACGCGCTCGAGGCCTTCGGTGATCGGGAAGGGCACCCCCATGCTGCCCATCAAGACCAACTTGTCGATGCGTTCCGGGTGTTGGGTCGCGATCCGCAGCGCAATGGCGCCCCCGAAACTGTTGCCGACCAGGCTGGTCTTCTCGATTCCGAGCGTGTCCATCAGGCCGACGACCTGATCGGCCCATGTCTGCACTGAGTAATCGATATTGTCGGGCCGTTCCGAGAAGCCGAACCCGACCATGTCCGGTGCGACGACGCGGAATTTGGTTGCCAGGGAGGGAATCACGAGACGCCAGTTCGCATACGACGTCACACCGGGGCCGGAACCGTGGATCAACAGCACGGTTTCGTCACCGGAGCCATCCTCGAGATAATTTGTCTCGATTCCGTTTGCGGTTGCAGTGGCGCCGATTTCGGGCTTCGCGGTAGCTGTCATCTTTGCTCTCCGTAACAGTTTCGGTTTTTCTGCAGGGTGCTGCCCGACCGCACGAATGCGGTCAGGTGTAATAGCGAAAGACCAGGTCGGCGACACAGCACGGCTTGGGCGAGTCCGCGACCTCGTACTTCAGGCGATAAACGGCTTCGGCGCCGCCCTCCAGCTCGTTCACCTCGATCAACTCGACGTGCATCCGGCTGCGCGAACCCACCTTCAGCGGCGCGGGGAAACGAACTTTATTGAGCCCGTAGTTCAGGATCACGTTGAATCCCTCGACTACGCACACCGACCAGAGCAGGCCGGTGGCCGTCCCCAGGGTCAGGAATCCGTGCTGAACTGTGGCGCCGAATGGGCCCTTCGCCGCACGTTCGGGGTCGACGTGGATGTACTGCTCGTCACCCGTGAGTTTGGCAAATGTGTCGACGTTCGCCTGCGTGGTTTCGACCCAGTCGCTCACGCCGAGCACCGTGCCAACTCGCTCCCGCAGGCCGGCGAGACCCTCGATGACGAGCGGCTGCCGCGTGTCACCCGGTGCGGCATCAACACTCATTGATTTGGTCCTTCTCGTCAGTCCCTCAGTCTCGAGGCGCTCCACCTGCGCTGTCGCGAGTCAAACACTCGCAGGGGTGGAGTCGCCAGCACCAGCGGTGCTCTTTCCATCCAGCGAGAGCGCTGCCGACTCGGCTGTAACGGGTCGGCCACCTTATCGGCAATCCCGCTAGGCGGGACTGGCTGCGTGACAACATGACGAATGTCCTGGATTGTCGGTGGACCACGTTTGCTTTTTCGGAATGTGGATAGAGAATGGATTAAGAAAGGGGATCCCGTGGCAGGGAACTCGACCGAGCCAGGTCAGTCGGTAACCAGCAGGGTCGCCGCAATTCTGCTCACCTTCACCGATTGCGATGAGCGGTCGTTGACCGAGATTGCCCGCCTTGCCGGACTCCCCGTTTCTACGGCGCACCGTCTCGCGGTCGAGCTGGCGAGTCGGGACCTACTCGAGCGAGACGAGGATGGTCACTACCACGTGGGGATGCCTCTCCGCGGAATTGCAACGTCCGAGTGGGGGGCGCCCACCCTGACCGAACGCGCGTCGTGTGTGCTCGACGACCTTTCCCGTGCCATTGACCGTCCCACCCGCCTCGGCGTGCTGTTGGGCAGCGAGGTCCGTTATGTGGAGAAGCGACCGCACTATCCGGTGACGAGTTTCGACCTCGCCGCGACGCTACCCGCGCACGCTACTGCCCTCGGCAAGGTGCTCTTGGCCTTCTCGCCGACGCGAATCACGGACGGTCTCCTCGTGAAGGGTCTCGTTCAGTTCACCCGATACACAGATGTGGCGCCTGAAAAATTCCGGCATAACCTCAGCGCAATTCGCCGGGCGCGTTTCGCCGTGTCGTCGGGTGAATTAGAAGTCGGAAATCACTGCGTCGCGATGCCGGTGTTCGCCGACGGTAAAGTGTTGGCCGCAATAGAGATTCAGCTGAAAGATCCGCAGCATGATCTGGCCCGCGTCTCCCCTGCTCTGGCGCTCGCCTGCGGAGGGCTGTCCCGCGAACTGAGCGCAGCGAAAGTACGCCGCCCCGTCGGTCAGCTCGGCGCGGGCCATCCCGTCGCACAGGGCGCCGCCACGGGCGGCAACAGTCTCGACGCGATCGCTACGGCTTCAATCTAGGTCGCAGCGATCGCTCCCCGATCGATTCGACCCGCGCGCCACGGCATGTTCGACCGGTTGTGACCATGCCGCCTTTGTCGACGTATTTCCTTGAGGCGCCGGCCGGGCAATGCCGGGAGGCCGTTGCCCTCGGTCGGCCGGCGGCCAGAAACTACTTCAGTCGATCTTTGACGGCACCCAGATATGCCTGTGACGTCTCGCGCATGAGGTCGGCTTGCGTTGACACGAGTGTCTCGACCCAGTCCGGGCCCAACTCCTTCGCGGTGTCCTCTTCGAGCTTGAGCACGCCATTCAACATCTTCTCGTACGCATCCAGCCAGACGAGGCCGTTCTCTTTGCTCAACGCCAGCACGCGCTCACTCGTCTGTTTGATTCGCTCGACGGTCGCCTCGATATCCGGGGTGAGTTTCGACGTCTGAGTCATTGCATCCTCCTTGACTAGTGATCGTCGTTGGCGTTGCCAACTGCGCACGTCGTGAGAACCTGCGTCCGGACAACCACTCGAGCGGAGTGTTGCATGCGGCTGGGAGGCGCCGGTAGGTCTCGGCGTGGAAGTTCCATCCAGCAAGAAGGCGTGGCTCCTGCGTACTCGCAGCGGCCAACATAAAGGTCGACCTAGAGGACGCGGAGGAATTGGATGGACGCGAACGAGCCCGACGACGGCCGACCCCATGACGCGGCCGACGTCCGCGCGAAGGCGATCGACGTGCACAGCCATGCGATGCCTCTTGGGTTGCTCGAATCGCTCGCGCGCGACGGCCTGTCGGACCTGTCTGGGATCGGGGACGGTGTCGTCATGCTCGATCCAGAGGTGAGTGGAGTCGGCAAGAACGCGCCGCTCCCCCTCGCCCGCTCCCAGTACGACCCGCGCACCCGATTGGCCGAGATGGACGACATGGGTGTCTGGGCCCATGCGGTGTCCATGCCGCCGTTCCTGTACTGCTCCAACTCCGAGGACAGGCGGCTGGCTACCTCCACCATCGCGCGCGGCAACGACGGCCTCGCCGACTACGTCGCAGAAGGCGCCGGCAGATTGCTAGGTCTCGGTTCGATACCCCTCGGATTCCCGGACGCCGCGAACGAGGCTCGACGCTGTCTCGACGACCTGGGTTTCCCGGGTGTCGCCATCGGCACTCGCGGAGGTGGCAAAGAGCTCGATGACCCTGTGAACGACGATCTTTGGGCCCTGCTGGCCGAGCGCAACGTCTTTGTCTTCGTCCACCCGAGTGGAATCCCCGACGTACACCGCCAGCGCGATTACTGGCTCCCCCAGCTCGTCGGCTACCCGATGGAAACGGCACTGAGCATCGCCCGGATGATCTACGGGCGGGTTTTCGAACGCTTCGACATGAAGATGTGTCTCGCACATGGGGGCGGCTGCCTGCCATGGTTGCGCGGTCGTCTGGACCTGGGATGGGAGCGCAAGGACGTGGCCCACACCACCAAGCTCCCGCCGAGCCATTTCTGCGAGCGGTTGTACTACGACACCGCGGTGTTCAACCCGTCGGTGCTCTCCCATCTCGTCTCGGACATGGGCGCCGACCGTATCCTTCTCGGTACCGACCACCCGTTCGAACTGGGCGACACCAACCCGGTGGCGACCGTGCTTTCGCTAGGTCTCGGCGCCGAGGAAACTGAGGCGATCCTCTGGCGCACAGCGGATTCCCTGCTCGCGGCTCAGCCCTCGCCACAACCCACGGTGCATTCAGCCAAGCATCGGCGGTGACGGCGATGGATGGCTTGTTGTTCGCTCGGCTGCAGTTTGGATTGACGACGCTCTACCACTTCTTCTTCGTCCCGGTGTCGATCAGCCTGGCCTTTTATCTCGCGATCATGCAGACCGCGTGGTACCGCACTGGCAAGCCGAAGTACCTCAAAATGGTGAAATTCTGGAGCAAACCCTTTCTGATCTGCTTCGCGGTGGGGGTCGTGACCGGCATCGTCCTGGAGTTCGAGTTCGGAATGAATTGGAGTGAGTATTCAAGGTTCGTCGGCGATGTTTTCGGCGCGCCGCTTGCCATGGAGGCATTGCTTGCCTTCTTCCTGGAGGCAACATTCATCGGACTGTGGATCTTCGGTTGGGATCGCCTACCAAAAGGTCTTCACCTGGTGTGTATTTGGTGTGTAGCCATCGGTACCAACCTCTCTGCGTACTTCATTCTCGCGGCTAACTCGTGGATGCAGAATCCGGTCGGGTTCACCTACAACGCAGAATCGAACCGCGCAGAACTCACCGACATCTGGGCAGTGCTGACCAATCCCGTTGCCGTGGTTGCATATCCGCACATACTCGTCGGCGCATTGCTCGCCGGTGCGGCCGTCATCATCGGGATCGCGGCGTGGCACCTGGCGCGGCATCAGCACATCGAGGTGATGCGCGCTTCGCTGCGGTTCGGCTTGTTCATGGCAGTGGCGGCCGGCATCGGCACGACTATCACCGGCGACATGCAGGGCAAGGTGATGACCGAAGTTCAGCCGATGAAGATGGCCGCCGCGGAAGCCCTATGGGACTCGAAGTCGGACGCGTCGTTCTCGCTCTTCACCATCGGAACCCGAGACGCGAAGCACGAAGTGTTCTCCGTGCGCGTTCCGTACCTGCTTTCCTATCTTGCGGACGGCGACATCCACGCGAAGGTCGAAGGCATCAACGACCTGCAGGCCGAGTATGAGCAGCGGTTCGGGCCCGGCGACTACACGCCGTATGTCCCGACGACCTACTGGAGCTTCCGGTACATGATCGGCCTGGGCGGCGTGACCACTGCGTTGGCGGTTCTCGGCCTCTGGCTCACGCGCCGAGGCAAGCTTCCGGACAATCGGTGGTTCTGGCGGGCGCTCATCTGGACGACACCGCTCGCGATCCTGGCGAACAGCTTCGGCTGGATTTTCACCGAGATGGGCCGACAACCGTGGGCGGTGTTCGGCGAAATGCTGACGCGCGACGCATTGTCGCCGTCGGTTCCGGCGTGGCAGGTGATCACCTCCCTCGTCGTGTTCGCAGTCCTGTACCTCGTCATCGCCACCATCGCGCTGCGCCTCATTTTTCGATACGCGAAGGCCGGACCCCCGCCTGACACTCCCGCTGCGACCTCCGACGCCGAAACACATACCGAGCAACTGACCTTCGCGTATTAGGACCACCCCGTGACATTGCCTGAATTCTGGTTCCTGCTGATCGGCTTCATGTTCGCCTCGTACTTCATGCTCGAGGGATTCGATTTCGGGGTCGGGGCGCTGCTTCCTGTCCTCGGCAAGGACGACATCGGCAGGCGGGTCATGATCAACACGATCGGCCCGGTCTGGGATGCCAACGAAACGTGGCTGGTGCTTGCCGCGGGGGCGATGTTCGCGGCATTCCCATCCTGGTACGCCACCGCTTTCAGCGCCGCCTACCTGCCGCTGCTCGTCATCCTCGGGGCACTGATCGCGCGGGGTCTCGCATTCGAGTTCCGGGGAAAGAAAGACGATGCGCAGTGGCGGCGCCGATGGGATCGCTGCATCGTTCTCGGTTCGACCGTCATCCCCTTTCTCTGGGGGGCATTCTTTGCAAACCTGGTCAGGGGCATGCCCATTGATGCCCGGGGTGACTACGCCGGTGGAGTCCTCGACCTCCTCTCGCCGTACACAGTGCTTGGCGGGCTGGTCGTGCTCTCGATGTTCCTCACACATGGAGCGATCTTTCTCGCGCTGAAGACCAGCGGCGGCATTCGGCACGACGCGCGGGAGCTCGGGACCCGCCTCGCCGTCGTCACAGTGATTCTCTCTGCGGTGTTCCTTGGCTGGAGCATCGCCTCGGACGGCGATGCGCGATCGGCGATATTCGCGATTGCGGTCGTCGCAGGCACCGCAGGCGCAGCGGTGGCGAATGCGCGCGGCCGCGACGGTGTCGCGTTCTTCCTCACCGCAAGCGCTGTCGTCCTGTTGGTAACGACGTACTTTTCGCTGTTGTACCCGAACGTGATCCCGTCGACGATCGACCCCGCCAACAACCTCACGATCGCGAACGCAAGTTCGTCTCCGTACACGCTGACGCTGATGAGCTGGGTCGCAGTCCTCGTCGTTCCTTTCGTCCTGGCTTACCAGGCGTGGAGCTACTGGGTGTTCCGTAAACGGTTGAGTCGAGACCATATTCCGCTGATCCCGCAGCACGGCGCCGCCGCGGGCGACAACCGATCGACGTAATGCGCGCGATCGACCCACGCCTGCTGCGGCGCGCGCGCTCCAGTTCTGGGCTCTTACTGGTGTGCGTGGCGATCGGACTTGCCATCGCAGCGTGTGTGTTGGGACAAGCCGTGACGCTCGCGGTAGCCATTAGCCGAGTCTTCCTGGGCGGCACAGACTTTCGCGACATCGGCAAGTTGCTGGCGCTGCTGGCCGTCCTGACGTTGATGCGAGCCGCGCTGGCATATCTACAGGAGACCGCAGCGGCGCGGGCATCCGCAGTTGTGAAATCACAACTGCGGCAAGCCCTGATGCGTCGCGTCGTTGACGCGGGTCCATCGTGGCTTTCTGACCATCGGACCGGAGAGATCACGCAACTGGCCACCCGCGGCGTGGACGCGCTCGACCCGTATTTCGCGCGCTACCTGCCACAAATAGTGCTGACGGCGATCATCTCGCCACTGTTCGTCGTGGTGGTCTGGGCTACAGACTGGGTCTCAGGGCTCGTGCTAGTGCTGACCCTTCCCGTTGTCCTGCTCTTTATGGTGCTTGCCGGCCTATCGGCCCAGCGCCGCACCGACGATCAGTGGCGAACGCTGGCGCGCATGTCGAATCATTTTCTTGACGTCGTCGACGGTCTGACGACTCTTCGAGTATTCGGACGGGCGCGCGCGCAGCGCCGGGCTGTGCAATCGGTGACGGAGGAGTATCGCCGAACCACCATGGGCGTGCTGCGGCTGTCGTTCCTCTCGTCGTTCGTGCTCGAACTGTTTGCCAGCCTGTCGGTGGCGATCGTGGCCGTTCAGGTCGGGCTGCGTCTCATCGGCGGCAGCATCGAGTTGGAGGTCGCGCTGATCGTCCTACTGCTTGCCCCCGAAGCCTTCCAGCCACTGCGCACGCTTGGCGCCAGCTATCACGCCGCTGCCGAGGGCCGGTCGGTCAGCTGCAGGATCCTGGACCTCCTCGATGATCCCGCCCCGACTCCCGCCAACCACACCATGCGCGCACCTACCGAGTTCGTTGCCGTGCAAGATGTCAGTGTCCGGCGCACCGACAATGCGATCTGCGCCCCTGCGCCGACCTCTTTCGGGTTGGCCAAGCGGGAAGTGGTCGCGCTGGTCGGCCCCAGCGGCAGCGGCAAGTCGTCCCTACTCGGAGTAATGCTCGGCTTCGTCAAACCGAGTGCAGGCACGGTCTGGATGGACGACGTCTCGGTAGCGCAAGCCGAGCGTCAGAGCTGGCTTGGCCAGATTGCCTGGATGCCGCAACGGCCCACACTCGTGGCAGACACAGTCGCAGGCAACGTTGCGCTCGGCGCACCCGACGCCACCGACGACGAAGTTGCAGCAGCCATGGCGAAGGCCGCGTGTGACGACCTGGACCCTCGCCGGCGCATCGTCGAGAACGGTGCCGACCTTTCCGCGGGAGAACGCCAACGGGTCGCCCTCGCCCGTTGCTTCCTGCGCACCGAGCGCGGAGCGACACTCCTTCTGCTGGACGAGCCCACGGCACATCTCGACGCGCCGACAGAACAGCGCATTCTTACTGCGATACGCCAATTCAGTGTCGGCCGTTTCGTCCTGATGGTTGCTCACCGTCCCTCTGCGATCGATTTCGCCGACCGGATCGTCGAGGTTGGCGCAGGCATCCCTGGGGAGCTACCCCTGATCAGCGCGGCGCTGTCATGAGGAGACTGCTGACCTTGGCCGCCCCCGGATGGAAACGGTTCTTCACCGCGTGTTGCGTCGGTGCGCTTGCCGTCGGCAGCGGGGTCGGACTCATCGCGTGCGCTGCCTGGCTCATCAGCGCCGCGTCATTGCAGCCACACATCGCAGCGCTCACGTTGGCGATCGTGGGCGTCCGGGTCTTCGCCCTCGCCAAAGCGGCGCTGCGCTATCTGGAGCGGCTCGTCTCTCACGATGTCGCCTTCCGCATGCTCGCCAACGTCCGGACGCGCTTCGTCGCCGCGTTGGAGCCGCTGTCACCGGGTGCCCTACCCGTGTACCACCGCGGCGATCTACTTTCGCGGATGGTGTCCGACGTCGACGGACTCCAGGACCTGCCGCTGCGGGTGCTCCAACCGGTCGCAGTCGCGGCCGGAGCTGCCGCCGTGGCTGTCGGTGTCGTTGCCACCTTGCTCCCGTCGTCGGCCGCTGTCCTGGCTGCGTCACTCGCAGTCGCAGCCGTCGCGGTACCGGCCGCGACTTCTTGGGCCAACCGGCGCGCCGAGGCCCGTCTGGCCAAAGCTCGGGCAGAACTGTCAACGGGTGTTGTCACGCTGCTGAACGCGAGGGCCGACCTCGTCGCCTATGGTGCGGCCCCGCAGCACCTGGCCAGGCTGACGGCACTCGACACCGATCTGACACGGATCGCGCGGTCGTCGGCGCTGGCCGCCGGTGTCGGCGCGGGCCTTGCCGTCGTCTGCGCCGGCGGCGCCGTCTGGGGCGCGCTCTCCCTGGGCACGCGGGCGGTCCGTGACGGCGCGATGAGCGGCGTGATGCTTGCGACCGTCGTCTTGATACCGCTTGCGGCCTTCGAGGCCGTGCAGATCCTTCCGGCCTCGGCGCTCGCATACCGCCGCTCCCGACAGAGTGGTGAGCGCGTCCTCGAGCTGATGGAGACGCCCGTGCCGGTGACCGAGCCCACCAACGTTCGAAGTTTGGACCGTGCGAACATCTGGCCGATTTCCTTGCAGCGAGCTGGCGGACACTGGCCGAACACGCATTCGTCCGCGCCTGCCGCGGTCTCCGACGTCGACCTCGAACTCATGCCGGGGCGAACCCTTGCGGTGGTTGGCGCGAGCGGCTCGGGAAAGACCTCGTTGTCGGCGATGCTTTTGCGCTTTATCGAGCTGAGTGCGGGTTCGTATCACCTTGGTGGCGTGGATGTCCGGGACATTCCGGGCGACGAGGTCCGCCGCGTGGTCGGCCTCTGCGCGCAGGACGCCCACATATTCGATTCGACCATCCGGGAGAACCTTCGTCTGGCCGGCCCAGACTGCGACGAGGATGACCTGCGCGACGCCCTCCGGCGTGTCTGCCTGCTCGACTGGGTGCAGCGATTGCCCGACGGCCTGGACACCCACGTCGGGGAGGGCGGCCAGCGACTGTCCGCGGGAGAACGTCGGCGCATATCGGTGGCACGGGCGCTGTTGGCCGACTTCCCCGCGATCGTCTTCGACGAACCCACCGCCAATCTCGACCAACCCACCGCCGACGCGCTCGTGCGGGACATCCTTGCAGCGACGGCCGATCGCGCGACCGTGTTGATAACCCACCGGCTGTCCGCCCTCGAACTCGTCGACGAGATAGTCGTGTTGAACAAGGGCCGTGTGGCAGAGCGGGGCAAGCACGGCCAATTGGTCCTCGCCGGCGGCCTCTACGCACAGGCGTGGAAGTCCGAGCATGCCGCAGCTATTAACGCCCGTTATTGACGGTTTCGGAGGTAGGCTTCATGCAGGGCGCTCTCAGACAGCGGGAGCGATTGCGAGGCATTCCCACCTTCGACTGCGAACCTCGTCTCGGCGAGATGAGGTTCGCATGGCGGGAAATTCGACGGATCCCAGGGCGGTCCGTGACCAGCAAGGTCACCGCGATCCTGATGGCTTTCGCCGACGGTGGCGTGCACACGTTGACCGAGATCGCCTGTTGCGCGAACCTACCGACGTCCACCGCGCACCGCCTGGCATCAGAACTGGTCGCGTGGCGTCTGCTCGAGCGCACCGAGGAACGCAGCTACCGAATCGGTCTGCCGTTGCGAATGATCGCCAGTGAATACTCCGAACCCGAAGTCTGGACCTACACGCAGACCGTGATGCGCGCCCTGCCGGTGCTGCACCAACTATCGAGGGCGACCAACAACCAGGTGCGCCTCGGCGTTCTGCGCGGTTCAGATGTGCTGACCTTGCAGCCGCACACCAACCGGTTCTCCGAACGCGTGAACGCAGAAGGCGCGACGCATGCCGTCATACCCGCACACGCGACCGCCGCCGGCAAGGCGCTCCTCGCCTTCTCCCCACCTGCGGTCGTCAATCGTCTTCTCGCCGGCGAGCTGCCTGCGTTCACAGCTCACACCATCACCTCACCCGACGTCTTACGCCAGAAACTCGCGGTCATCAGGTTGACGCAAATCGCCACATCGCGGAACGAATTCGAGTGCGACAAGGCGGCAATCGCGATGCCGATCTTCTACCGTGGGGGACACGTCGCTGCCTCCATCGAACTCGCTGTACAAGATCTCAGCCGCGAGTTGAAGCCGGCCGCCAGCGCACTGTCGGTCGCGTGTCACAGTCTCTCCCGGCAACTCGCCACCGAGTGTCGCCGAAGGTGTCAGGGGTAGATCTGCCAGTCCTGGGCCAATCGGCGGTCCTCAACCGAACGCGGGGCCGCTTCGGCCCGGACCAGCCGCAGAATCGCCTCGCGCGCCACTGCCGACGTCGAGACTCCGCGATCAGTCGCAATGCGCTCCAACTCGTCGAGCTCATCGACATGGAGCAGCACCTGCAACGTCGTGCTGCATGCATCCCCGGTCGGAGCGTCAGTGACCTCCTCGTCTGGAAGTTCCGACATGTCGTCCCCTTCCTGCATAAGTCGAATGACTCCATGCAGCCTGCTGCCGTCGGCGGCCACAAGCATTTCACGGGGGTGTCCCACTGAGCGGAACGACTTGCTAGCCACGCACGACCACCAACTGCGAACCTCGTCTCACAAACGAGGAGCACGCATGGCGGGAAATTCGACGGACCCAGGGCGGTCGGTGACCAGCAAGGTCACCGCGATCCTGATGGTGTTCGCCGACGGTGGCGTGCACACGTTGACCGAGATCGCCTGTTGCGCGAACCTACCGACGTCTACCGCGCACCGCCTGGCATCAGAACTGGTCGCGTGGCGTCTGCTCGAGCGCACCGAGGAACGCAGCTACCGAATCGGTCTGCCGTTGCGAATGATCGCCAGTGAATACTCCGAACCCGAAGTCTGGACCTACACGCAGACCGTGATGCGCGCCCTGCCGGTGCTGCACGAACTATCGAGGGCGACCAACAACGAGGTGCGCCTCGGCGTTCTGCGCGGTTCAGATGTGCTGACCTTGCAGCCGCACACCAACCGGTTCTCCGAACGCGTGAACGCAGAAGGCGTGACGCATGCCGTCATACCCGCACACGCGACCGCCGCCGGCAAGGCGCTCCTCGCCTTTTCTCGACCCGGGGTCGTCAATCGTCTTCTCGCCGGCGAGCTGCCTGCGTTCACAGCGCACACCATCACCTCACCCGACGTCTTACGCCAGAAACTCGCGGTCATCAGGTTGACGCAAATCGCCACATCGCGGAACGAATTCGAGTGCGGCAAGGCGGCAATCGCGATGCCGATCTTCTACCGCAGGGGTTGCGTCGCGGGGGCCATCGAACTCAGCGTAGAGGATCTGGGCGGTGCGTTGAAGCCGGCCGCCGGCGCACTGTCGGTCGCGTGTCGCAGTCTGTCGCGGCAACTCGTCACCGAGTTCGGCATGGGACGGTCAGGTATCAGGCTCTGAGTAGACGCGCACGCGTCGGGCAATCGGAGTCCAGTGCTCGGCCAGTGCGGTGCGGCCCATGAACAAGCCGAGATGTCCGGCATCGACCAGCTCGGTCGCTATGTGTTCAGCGGGAGTCGAAACGAGGTCTGCGAGCGCCCAGACTTGCTCAGGCGGCGTGATGTGGTCATTGGTGCCCGCGAGCAGGAAGATCGGACAATCGATCGCTGACAAGTTCACCGGCTCGCCGCCAACGACGAGCACTCCGCGAGCCAGTTCGTTATGAATGAACAGGTGCTCGATGATCCAGAGGTAGAAGGCTCCAGGCAGATCCTGTGTCCATTCGAACCAGTTGGTGAAGTCGATGTGCCGAGTTACGTAGTCGGAATCGCGAATGTTGGCGAGGAGGCCCATTAGGCGCTCGATCTCAGCACCTGGCTCCAGCAACTTGAATCCGGTCAGTTGGTGTTGCCCTCGTTGAACACCGCCGCCGGCCCGGACAAGCGCCCGGTAGAGCCCAAGTTCGTTGCGCCGGGCGAGCATTCGCGTCCATTCCTGGATTGCCGACTGGCCGGCATGCGTGTCGACAGGTGCCCCGCCGATGGTCAGCGTGTTCACCTGTTCGGGGTGCAGGCCGGCATAGACCACCGCAAGCCAGCCGCCCTGGCAATCGCCGACGAGGTTCACCCGCCCGCCGAGCGATTCGACAGCCTCTTCGAGCACGGCGACATATTTCTCGACCGACCAATCGGCGGTCTGGTCGGTCGCCGGTAACCAGTCGATCGCGAAGAGGCGATCCAATCCGGCGTCGCGGAGCGTCATCATCTGGCTCTGGTCGCGCCCGTAGTCGACGATCGACGAGGCGTGGCCGGCCTGCGGCGGAAGCACCAGCGTCGGCACAGCCGCGGTGCCTGACGGTGCCGAGTAGTCCAGTAGCCGCGCGATCGGCCAGGCCCGAACTACGGGTGCGTCATGTGCCCACGTCGGCCTCTCGCGAAGTGTCGTAACACGGGCGAACTCGGCCAGGTCCTCGGCCATGTCTAACGGCGATCCGCTTCTGGCGACCGCTCGAGCGGCGTAGTCGGCCGCACTGGCGGCGCTCGACGCCCATGCTTCCATTGGCGCCCAAGCGAATTGGGCAGCGATTGTGGTTGGCAGACATTCGGGCACGTGAGTGAGTCCTTTCGTGGCGGACACAGACGAACACCGGCCCTCCGGAGGCTCTCGGAACAGATGCTCCTCAAACCCTCCCGAAGTGCCGGTGCACGTTCGATGGGATTACTTCAGCAGGTCGCGCACTGCCTTGGTATAGGCGTTGGTCGCCTCGGCGATGATGGACGCCTGCGACTTGGTGAGCGCCGAAACCCAATCCACCTTGGTGGAGTCGGCAGCCTTCTGGCTGAAATCCAGCACATTGTTCACGGCCTGCTCGTACGTGTCGACCGACGTGGTCCCGGTCTGCTTCGCCGCCGTGAGCACCTTCTCGTTCAGCCCGCGGATCCGCTCGGCAGCCGCCTCGAAATCAACGTCGAACGGGCTTGTTTTCGGTGATGTGGTTGTAGCCATTATGATTCCTCCTGTAGGTCGTACCGGGGTCATCTGTGACCCGGCTGTTAGCAACGTTAGCACAGTTCTTGCTAACTCGGCTATTTGTGATCAGGCTCACGTATTCGCCGCCGGTGGCCCCGCAGCGGTAGCCCGGATCGGTTCATCACGAGATACGTTGGACACGTGCGGTTCTCGTCGATCCAACCAACAACGCGGCGGCGGTTGAGCTAGTCAGTCCCGTGATTCCCAGACGCCCGGCGTACCCGGTTTGCGTCGATGAAACTTCGGTGGATCTCCGCCATCGCGCGCCGTTGGGCCGCGGTGAGTTCAGGCGCCGCCGCGATAGCGTCCGCGAGGTCCGACTGGGGTGGATCCTGTGGTGAGGTCTCCGGCTCCACATAACCTGCGCGCCGGTAAAGCTCATCGACCGACATGTCCAGCGAAGCGGCCAGTGCCTCGACCACCGCCTCGGAGGGTGCCCTCAGCCCCCGTTCGATCTGGGAGAGGTACGGATTGGAAATCCCGACGGATTTGGCCAGCTGGCGCATGGGCAACGCGGCCAGCTCACGCTGTTCGCGGATGATTGCACCGAGAATGCTCTGTGGTCTGTCTTGATCCACGTCGTGAGATTAGCCCATCGGCTAGAACCAACCCTTGCGCTTCGCCCACACCAGCAGGGTCATCGACATGGCCAGCATGATGGCAAGCGTGACCGCCAGCGGTATCGGGCGCGTCTGCCCGTTGACGATCAGATTCATCCCGAGAACCGACGACAGGGCGGTGATCGGCAGTGTGACAGCCGCAATCACCGCCAGCCGCTCCGCTGCGATGGTCATCTTCGTGTTGGTCCGAGCCTGGTAGAACTCGATCGTGCCCTGCAGATACGACTTCTGGGTTTCCGCCATCACCGACAGATGGTGGAACTGATCGACAGCGTCCAGAAGCAGCGATTGCCCGTGACCCGGCCCGCAAGCCGTTATGGTCGCCATCCGGCTGTACACCTCGCGGCTCAGCGCCGACATGGTGCTGACGGTGAGCAGACCGTGCCGCGCCCGGAACATCTCGTCCAGAAACGATTCCGGATCGCCGAGATGGTCGCCGGTGACACGCTGCTCGAGCATCCAGACGTCCTTGGTCAGCTCAGCGGTGTAGGCGCGCAGGCGTCCTGTCAATGCGGTGAGCAGGGCGTACGACAGCTCGAAACCCCTTTCTGGTTTCAGCTTTCCGCTCTTGAGCCGACCTAGCACCGCGTCCACCTCGACCATTGCCGCCGCCGGATCGACCGCGGGGTTGAGGGGGCCGTGGGCCGTGACGAGGTAGCGGTCGCCGATGAACTGGTCTAGCTCGACATAGTGCACGTGCCCGCCTGCGCCGGGCTGCGGCGCGTGCAGCACCAGGAACAGATGATCGTCGTAGCGATGGATCTTCGGCACCTGATTCCGATTCGCCGAGTCCCGAACCGCAAGCGGATGGAACCCGAACGTCGTACTCAGCGTCTGCTCGGCTTGCTCGTCCCACACCGGTACGTCCACCCAGACCAACCCGTCGGTCCGGGCCAGCAGGGCAGGCAGCTCTGCAGCGTCGAACGCCTCGACTCCCGCAGGTGAAACGAAACGGATGTCCATGCCGGCCTCCCGGATGCCCGCTGGCATCCACTCCGTACTAACACTTTTCTGGCCGGGTCGGTTACGACATTCTGCTCGCCAGAACGCGCGACACACCAAGGGCAGCCGTATGGACCGCAGGCCCCACCCGTCGGATGTCGACCTTCCCTGCCCATCCCGACGCCGAAATCGAGGCGACGGGAACGTTTTCGGAGTCGAGCACGGCGGCCGCAACACAGACGACCCCTGGGGCGGATTCCTCGTGTTCGTAGGCGATGCCATTGGCTGCCGCCCGCCGGAGCTGCTGTCTCAGGACGTCAGGATTGCGAATCGTCCGGGGTCCCACGGCGACCAGTCCGGCAGCGATCGCCTGATCGATCACCTCAGGAGCCGAGGCAGACAGCAGCGCCTTGCCCACTCCAGTTGCGTGTGCGGGCAGCCGGCCGCCGACCCTCGACGGCAGACGAGGGGCATCCTCGCGGTGCAGTATCTCCACGTAGACCACCTCGGTGCCGTCCAACACAGCGAGGTGGATCGTCTGACGTGTCGCTGCGCGCAGATCGGCCATGAACGGTAGCGCTACCTCGCGGACTGAACGCCGGCGAGAGACGCGTTCTCCCCATTCGAACATCTGCAACCCGAGCCCGACCTGTTGGTCTTTGCGCTCGAGGAAACCCGCTTCGTGCATATCCTTGACCAGTCGGGACACCGTCGATTTCGGCAGTTCGGTCCTGCGCGCAATCTCGTTGACGCCCAGATAGACGTCCTGGGCACGGAAGGCGTCAAGGACGGCAGCGAGTCGACGAACCACCGATGTCGATGAGTCGTCGCTCCGTAGTGAGGTGTTCCGCTCTGTGGAACGCACGCGTTGAGTATGTCTGTGACAGAGCGCACAGTTCAAGTACGCCACACCTGCGTCCGGTCCCAACCGAGTCAGGACAGGAGCGATGAGCACCCCGAAACTCACGGCCAGCTACGTCACCCTGGCCGGAGCTGGATTCACCGGACCGGCCCAGGTTCACATTCAGGCAGCGGTGCGAAGCGGCATCGGCGGCGGGTTTCACTGGGATCGGTATCCACCTCAACGATCTCAAGATCCTCGAGGCCACCGATGTGGCCGACATCCTGTCCGACAACGGCATCGAGCTCGGTGAGATCGAATTCTTCGCCGGCTGGGTCTCTCCCGGGTGCCGAAGCAGCTATGCCAGGCGACACTGGCGAAGGTGCGAAAGCTGGCCGAATCGACCGGCGGCGGTGATCATCTCAGTTCGGGTGAGTTCGTCGGCGATCCGCTGGAAATCGACGGTGCGGCTATGCGCCTGAGGAGCGCCGCTGAGACAGTCGCCGATGTTGGACTGAACGATCGCTGTCGAAGCGTTCGCATGGTCTCCGATCAATTCGGTGCCGACAGCCTGCGATCTGCTGGCACGCGTGGACGCGCCTAACGCCGGACATCTGCTCGACGTCTGGCACTTCTTCAACTCAGGATTAAGAGCTGAATACATCGCTGACCTCGACGTGACAACCGTGGCAGCCGTGCAACTGAACGACGGCCCGCGCGTACACGAAAACTTCCTGTGGAACGCCAGGAACACTCGGCTGCTACCGGGCGAGGGCGATCTCGACGTGCGCGGGTTTGTCGCGACACTCAGGTCCATCGGATTTGATGGGCCATTCGGCATCGAATCGAGTTATCCCGAGTTCAGACGGCTCGATGTGGGCGAAGCTGCCGCCAGGGCGTTCGACGCAACGATGAAGTACTTCTAACCGGCGGACCGCGTGACGGCTGCGCCGGCATCCTTCGGCAGTCGCAGGGTTTCGACGATGGTGAGCATCATGAGCAGGCCCAGCGTGAGATACGTCCATGAATACGCCTGTCCCACGGCGTGACTCACCGGTGTGAAGACGCCGAGTAGTAGTGCGCCCACGGCGACCCCGAGTCCCGCGGCCAGTTCCTGCACCGCCGCATTGAGGGTGCTGGCGTGTGTGAGTTGTGCGGAGTCCACATCGGAGAATGCCAGGGTGTTGTAGGCAGTGAATCCGACGGAACGCAGTGCACCACTGACAAACAGGACGCCCGCGATCAGTGCCACCGGCAGATGGCCGCTCAGGCAGGCCAGCAGCCCGAAGCAGACACCGACAAGCACACCGTTCACCAGGAGCACCCGGCGTATTCCCCACCGGCGCATCAACGGCGTCGTGGCGGGCTTGATCGCGATGTTGCCGACGAAGAGCGCTGCCACCAGCAACCCGGCAACCAGCGGGGTCCAGCCGAATGCCAGCTGGAACTGAAGCGGAAGCAGGAACGGCACCGCCGTGATGACCATCCTGTACAGCGATCCCGCAGATACGGTGACCCGCAACGTGGGCACGCGCAGCACCCGCAATTCGATCAGCGGGTAGCGATCCCGCAGCAAATGCCACACCGCGGTGCCAAGCAAGACGACCGTGACTCCGCCGCCGAGGGCGACGTGCACCCAGTTGGTGCCCGCCACCCTAATGCTTTCCAATGCGATGAGCGCTGCGGCGATGCCGGCTCCCATCAGCGCCAGACCCTGCCAGTCGAGTGGCGCCCGACCGGAGAGCCTACTCCGCGAATCAGCCTCAGCGACAACAGGAATCCGATAATGCCGAGCGGGATGTTGACGATAAAGATCCACCGCCAAGATCCCACGGTGGCGACGGCTCCGCCGAGAATTGGGGCGAGCACGGGAGCTGCGAGAGCGGGCCAGGTAAGCCATGCGATGGCCCGCACCAAGTCGGCCTTGGCACTTGACCGCAACACGAGCAGGCGACCCACGGGCACCATCAACGCGCCCGCCGACGCCCTGTACAACGCGCATCACGACGAGCATCGGTAGCGACACGCTGGCCGCACATCCGACGGATGCGAGAGTGAACACCGCGATTGCTACGGCGAACACCGTGCGGGTCCCGAACCGGTCGGCCATCCACCCGCTCACCGGTATGAGGACCGCGACAGTCACCAGGTAGGCAGAGATCGCGATGTTGACATCGACCGCATCGACCCCGAACGACGAAGCGATGAGCGGGACGGCCGGCGTGATGATGGTGGCGTCCAGGATCTCCATGAAGAGCGCGCCCGCGACCAGAAGGGCCATTCCGCGTGGAACGGACACGGTTGCGCCTCCTGGCGATCAGCGATGACGCCGGGCAATACCCGGATAGCTGAAACCTAGCGGGCGCAGAGGAGCTAGCGGATGTAGCTCAGCTGAAACCGTCCTGCCCGCGGAGACGGCAAAGCAACGAGTGCTTCCAAGACTGCGGCCGGTGGCTGCGCGCGCAGCCGCTCACGGTCGTCCGCCGACACTTGATCCAGCTTGGCATCCCACGCGGCCAACACATCCTTCGCGGCCACGCTGTCGAAGCGGTGAATGGACAGCCGGAACCATCCGTAGAGCGCCCAGCACAGGCCTGCCACCACAGCAATCGACGCGACCACGGCCACAACATCGATGAGCATGGCAAACCTTCCAGGCTGGACAAAAAACGCTGGGTACATTCGACAACAGGAACTGCCTGCTAGCGAATTTTATTGCTGTCGTTTCCGTCACGCCTGATCCCGACTGTGTCCTCCGTCATCCCCAGCAGCCCTTTCGGGGTGGTCGGCATCAGGGACGGTCAGGCCACCAGGGCCTGGTAGACGAGCTGACGGAGGTGCTGACGGATGGGATAGGTGCTGGAGGGCATCAACTGGGTGAAGAACATGGCCGTGAGCTCCTCGGCCGGGTCGACCCAGAAGGCGGTGCTGGCCGCGCCGCCCCAAGCGAACTCGCCCGGACTCGACAGCGTCTTGGCCTTCACCGCGTCCCTCAGCACCGAGAAGCCGAGGCCGAACCCGAAGCCGTTGAACGGGATCTCCGCGAACAGCGGTCGCCCATAGGCTTCGAGATCCACGTCACCGGGAAGGTGGTTGCTCGTCATCAACGCGACTGTGCGTGGGCTGAGCAACCTCACCCCCTCCAACTCGCCTCGGCGCAAGAGGAATTGGGTGAACCGGTGGTAATCCCCGGCAGTGGACACCAAGCCGCCACCGCCGGACAGGCAGTCCGGCCGCCCGTGGCCGACCGCGCCGAACACGTCGTGCCGCACCGCCTTTCGCGTCCCGGGCTGCGGCACGTAGAGCGCAGCGAGATTCTCGCCCTCGGTACCGAACGATGTGTCGTTCATGCCGAGCGGGCCGAAGATCCGCTGCATGAGGAACTCATCGAGCGGTTGCCCGGACACGACTTCGACCAGCCTGCCCAGCACATCCGTAGAGACCGAATAGTTCCATTCGCTGCCCGGCTGGAACACCAGTGGCAACTGCGCCCATTGCTCGACGCATCCGGCCAGATCGAGTCCTGGTGGCGTGCCCCATTCGAAGCCTGCTGCGCGGTATATCGCGTCGACGGGATGCGCGTGGTGGAACCCGTAGGTCAGACCCGAGGTATGAGTGAGCAGGTGCCACAACCGAATCGGCTCGATCGCCGGCTCGGTGAGCGGGTTGAGGGCAGAGCCCTTGACATAGACCTGCGGCTGGGCGAACTCGGGCAACCAACGGGCGATCGGATCGGTCAGGTCCAAGGCGCCTTCTTCGAAGAGCATCATCGCCGCGACGGAGGTGACCGGCTTGGACATCGAGAAGATGCGCCACACGGTGTCGATCTCGACCGGCCGGCGCGCCTCGACGTCGGCGTAACCGCACGAGGACAAGTGCGCGACCTTGCCGCGGCGGGTGACCACGATCAGCCAGCCGGGCAGCTGACCCTCCTCGACATACCGGGCGAAATGCCGGTCGATCCGCTCGAGCCGACCCGCATCAAACCCGACATCCTCGGCGTCCGTGTCCACCTTCAGCTCCATCGCCATGGGTGGCATCATCGGCGCGCCGATGATGCCACGTCAACGCGGCCCTGGCTCACGGCCCCGTCCCGATCAGCGGAAAAGAACCGGCAGTGGCGTCACGAGCACGACACCATTGACGCAGCGAGCCGACGACTCTTAACCCTCAGGAGGACACATGGCGGTGCGGAAATCCATCAACATCGCCGGATCAGGACCCACGATCGAAGCATCCATCCACGAGGCCATAGACCGCGCGTACACCACGCTCGAGGGGATCACTCATTTCGAGGTCACCAAGATCAGCGGCGACCTCACCGACGCAGGCCCCGTGTTCGACGTAGAGGTCACGATATGGTTCACGCTCCTCGAGCGGATGCATGAGTGAGCCGAACACGGTGACGGCGACCGCGCCGGAACTGCGTGGCCAAATCCAACCCGACGGCATCGGATTGGCCACGATGCCCATCGGTATCAACCACATCGAGAGCGTGAACGTCTACATCATCGAAGACGGCGACTCGGTGACCCTGGTGGATTGTGGCATGTGGCATCCGGGCGAGCCCGACGATGGGTTGTCCACGCTGCGTCACGCGCTCAACGCGCGGGGCTACGTGCTCGATGACATCGCACGGATCATCGTCACCCACGCCCATATCGACCACTACGGCATGGCCGGGCGATTGATGGAACTGACCGGCGCCAAGCTGTTCATGCATGCCATGACAGACCTGGACTGCGAAAAGTACCGGCATCCTGAGACCGCCCAGGCGCGAAAGCGCGATACCTACAGCGACCACGGGGTGCCCAAGGAAGAAGTACCCGCCTTCGCCGACACGCTCGTCGCCTGGCTGCCATACCTCCATTCCGTGGTCGAAGCGTCCACCCGCCTCAACGGCGGCGAGGTCCTCTCGATCGGCACGCGCCAGTGGGAGGTCCTCCACACTCCCGGACACTCACTCGGTCATATCTGCCTGTGGTCGCCGACCGACAAACTCCTCTTCTCCGGCGACCACCTGCTGCCTGCCGTCACGCCTCCAGTCACGTTCGAGCGCGGATTCGACAGAGATCCCCTCCGTAGCTATCTGGCATCCCTGAAGCTGGTCGCCGAGCGCGACCCGACGCTGGTGATGCCGGGACACGGCCGCGCATTCGCCGACGGCCGGCGTCGCGTCGATGCGATAACACGCAACAAACAACGCAGGCTCGACGCCATCCACGCCATGATCCGCAGCCACCCCTGCACCGTCCGTGAAATCGCGGAGGTTCAGGTCGCCAAGGCCCTCCTCAAGTTTCAGCGCAATCTGGCAATGGCTGAGACGCTCGCCCATCTGGCCTACCTGCGGTGGCAGGGACTGATCGAGCGACGAACGCGCGAGGACGGCGTGTACGAGTGGTACTCGACCGACGAGCCATCGACCTGAGCTGACCCGGCCGGGTACCTCGCCCCGATAGGCTCTTGTCTCGTGCGCGCCGTGCTGATCGTCAACCCCAACGCGACGTCGACCACCGCGGCCACTCGCGACCTGCTGGCCCATGCGCTGGAGAGCCGGGTCAAACTGACCGTCGCGCACACCGATCACCGCGGACATGCCATCGAAATCGGCCGCGACGCCACCCGCGACGGTATCGATCTGCTGATCGTGCACGGCGGTGACGGAACGGTGAACGAGGTCGTCAACGGCATCCTCGGGGAATGCGGCGGGGTTCCGCACACCGATGCGCCGGCCGTCGGGGTGGTGCCGGGCGGATCGGCCAATGTGTTCGCCCGCGCGCTGGGCATCAGCCCCGACCCGATCGCGGCGACCAACCAGCTCATCGACCTGCTTGGCGAGCACCGTAGGTCCAGGTCCTGGCGGCGGATCGGGCTGATGGACTGCGGGGAGCGCTGGGCGGTCTTCACCGCCGGGATGGGCGTCGACGGCGAGGTCGTGGCGGCCGTCGAGGCCCAGCGTGACAAGGGCCGCAAGGTCACCTCAGGGCGGTACATCCGCGTCGCGGTCCGAGAAATGCTGGCCAGCGCCCGCGAGGAACCGTCGTTGACGTTGCACCTTCCCGGCAGGGACGACGTTCAAGGCGTGCACTTCGCGTTCGTGTCGAACTCCAGCCCGTGGACCTATGCCAACACCCGGCCGGTGTGGACCAACCCGACCACCACCTTCGAGACCGGGCTCGGAGTGTTCGCCACGACCAGCATGAACGTCTGGGCGAACCTGCGGCTGGTCCGCCAGATGCTGTCGAAAAACCCCAGGATCCGGGCCAAGCATCTGATTCGCGACGACGACCTGCCGTGGGTCCGGCTGACCAGCGGCACACCAGTGGCGTGCCAGATCGACGGTGACTATCTCGGACTGCGGGATGACATCACGTTCCGCGCGATACCCGGAGCCCTTGGCGTGGTCGCGCCACCCGTTGAAAAGCTCTGACCTGCATCAACGACTTTCGCCGTGCGCATTAAAGGCGCGGATCGGTCGAGTGTAGTACAAACGAATGAGGGTTCGGATAACGACCCTCGTTAGTGAGATTACCCACTTGTTAACTCGCGAGTATTGACATCTGTTCAGCCTGTGAAAGCATCGGATGTAAGCAACAGTGCTGAAACATTTGTATGCACGCGTTAACAGCCGAAGAAAAGCTCGTGCGCCCCGCTGCGCACATTAGTTGAGGAGAGTTAGACAACATGGATTGGCGCCACAGAGCGGTCTGTCGCGACGAGGATCCGGAACTGTTCTTCCCGGTGGGAAACAGCGGCCCGGCCCTTGCTCAGATCGCTGATGCGAAGCTCGTCTGCAATCGCTGCCCGGTGACGACTGAGTGCCTCACCTGGGCGTTGGACTCGGGTCAGGACGCCGGCGTGTGGGGCGGAATGAGCGAGGACGAGCGGCGCGCGCTCAAGCGGCGCAACGCCAGGACCAAGGCCCGCACCGGCGTCTAGCCTCACCCCGACGTAACTGGATACGGCCCCGACGAAAATGTCGGGGCCGTAACTGTGTGCTATTGCAATTCGTCCGTTTTGCGCAATCAATAGCCAATTTCGACAAAATTGTCGCAAGCGACTACTGCGGCAGCCGCGCGCGCCTGCCGATCGGCACCCGCAGCACCACGTCGGTGCCACCGGCAGGTGCATCGTGCATGCCGAGCGAGCCGTCGAGTTCCGCCGACACCAGCGTCCGGACGATCTGCAGGCCCAGCCGGTCGGCCTTCTCGAGGCTGAACCCCTCCGGCAGCCCCCTGCCGTCGTCGTGAACGACGACGTCCAGCCAGCGTGCTGAGCGCTCGGCGCGGATGGTCACGCAGCCGATTTGGGTGCCGCCGTCGAACGCGTGCTCGATCGCGTTCTGCACCAGTTCCGTAACCACCATGACCAGTGCGGTGGCGCGGTCCGCGTCGAGCACGCCGAGGTCGCCGACCCTGGTGATCCGGATCGGGGTGTCCACGGTGGCAACGTCATTCATCATCGGCAGGATCCGGTCCACCACCTCGTCGAGGTTGACCTCCTCGTCCACCGACATCGACAGCGCGTCGTGCACAAGCGCGATCGACGACACCCGGCGTACAGACTCGATCAGCGCCTCTCGTCCCTCGGCATTGTTGGTGCGCCTGGCCTGCAGCCGCAGCAGCGCCGCGACGGTCTGCAGGTTGTTCTTCACCCTGTGGTGAATCTCGCGGATGGTGGCGTCCTTGGACAACAGCGCACGGTCGCGACGCTTGATCTCGGTGACATCGCGGATGAGGACGGCCGCGCCTGCGGCACTGCCGTGCACCACCAACGGCATTGTGCGCAGCAGAACCGCGGCGCCGCCCGCGTCGACCTCCATCCGGGTGCTGGAACCGCCGACCAGCGAGTCCCGCACATGCTCGGCGAGCTCGTGCGCCTCGAACGGATCCGATATCAGCGGCCTGGTCACGGTGAGGAGGTTCTGACCCTCCAGCTCGGTGGTCAGGCCCATGCGGTGGTAGGCGGACAACGCGTTCGGGCTGGCGAACACCACCACGCCGGCCACATCCAGCCGGATGAACCCGTCACCGACCCGGGGGCTGGACCGTGAGATCGACAGGTCGTCGACGTTGGGAAAGGTGCCCTCGGAGAGCATGTGCAGCAGATCGCCGGCGCAGTCGAGATAGGCGCGTTCCAGCGGGCTGGCCTTGCGGGCGGCGAATGCGGTCTGGTGGGTGAGCACGGCGACGACGTGGTTGTCGTAACGCACCGGCACCGCCTCCACCGAGATGTTGCCATCTTCCGAATCTGGTTGTCCCTCTTGACTTTCCCGGCCAATTGCCCCCGATTTGAAGGCCGCAGTGAGCAGGGGCATCTCGTCGGCGCCGGAGAGGGTGCCGACCGCGTCGGCGAGCAGAACCGTCGGCGCCGTGTTGGGTCTGCACTGCGCGACACACACCAAGGCACCGTCGTCGCGGCGCACCCACATCAGGTAGTCGGCGAACGAGAGGTCGGCCAGCAGCTGCCACTCACCGACCACGGCGTGCAGGTGGTCGACGGCGTTGCCGGGCAGCATCGTGTGCTCGGCGAGCAGGTCACCGAGGGTGGACATCGAGTGTTACTTCCGGCTAGCTGATCACCGCGATGAGGTCGCCGGCCTGGATGACGTCGCCAACGGACACACTCACCTTGCTGACCGTGCCCGCCACCTCGGCGAGCACGGGGATCTCCATCTTCATCGACTCCAGCAGCACCAGGATGTCGCCCTCGCCGATCTGATCGCCCTCGTGCACCACGACCTCGAGCACACTGGACACGATCTCGGCGCGAACATCCTCGGCCATCTTCACCCCATTCAATTCGGCTGCCTGCCGCTCTATCGAACCACAACACCATGGGGGCAGCGCTGTCACCGGGCCATGAGACACTGGTTGAAACGCGCCCGGCTAATGCGGGCAGCACAGACCACTAATAACGCGGAGGTAGACCATGGCCAAGCGTGGCCGCAAGAAGCGCGACCGTAAGCACTCAAAGGCCAATCACGGCAAGCGACCCAACTGCGGTTCGAAGTCGGTCCGCTAGCCGCGGATGATCGTGGTCCGGCTGATCTCGATGCGCAGCCGCTGACGAAGCCCCTCAGGGGCCTTTTCACCGCTGCACTTCTTGGCGATCAGCGTCTTGACCCGCTCCTCGACGCCGTAGTGCCGCAGGCAGGACGGGCACTCTTCCAGGTGATGCTTGAGCTTGTCGCGGGTCTCGGCAGTGCATTCGCCGTCCAGCAGCGTCCATACCTCGGCGATCACCGCAGCGCACTCGGGGTGCGCCGGGTCGACCGGGCCAACCGGCGCGGTCCAGCTCTCTCCTGCGTCATGGTCGGTCATGACGACACCTCCTCAGGGGAGTCGAGCTTTCCCCGCATGAAACCACGCTCCTTGGCCACGTCGGCCAGTAACTCGCGGAGTTGGCGCCTGCCCCGGTGCAACCGGGACATCACCGTTCCGATGGGTGTGTCCATGATCTCGGCGATCTCCTTGTATGGGAAGCCTTCGACGTCTGCGTAGTACACCGCCATCCGGAACTCCTCGGGCAATGCCTGCAGCGCTTCCTTGATCTCGCTGTCGGGAAGCGCCTCGAGGGCCTCCACCTCGGCCGAACGCAGCCCGGTCGACGAGTGCTCGGCGTTGGCCGCCAGCTGCCAGTCGGTGATCTCCTCGGTCGGATACTCCGCCGGCTGGCGCTGCTTCTTGCGGTAGCTGTTGATGTAGGTGTTGGTCAGGATCCGGTACAGCCACGCCTTGAGGTTGGTGCCCTCGCGGAAGGAGCGGAACCCGGCGTAGGCCTTCACCATCGTTTCCTGCAGCAAGTCTTCGGCGTCGGCCGGATTGCGCGTCATCCGCAGCGCACCACCGTAGAGCTGGTCGAGCAGCGGAATGGCATCGCGCTCGAACCGCGCGGTGAGGTCGGCGTCGGATTCCTCGGCTCTCACGGGCGCCAACGTTTCTGGCGTCCTACTCGGCGCCGTCCCGTCGATGTCGGTCATCTTGGGGAACACCGTCCCTTCCGTCGAGGCGCCAAACAGGTCCGGCAAAACAACCGGACGCACAGGGCCGTCGATGGCCAGTGTTGGCACCTGGGGTACCCCCTTCGTTGATCCTAGAGGTTGGAAGCGACATCTTTTCTTCGCTGGCCGCGCTGCGGCCCACTGCCTCCAACAACAGCATGGAGTCACCGGGTTGTTCCCTGGTTAGGCTGAGCCGGTGGCGCGCGCGGCTACCCCGGCGATCACGGCGCTCCTGGCCGCCGATATTCCGCACAAGGTGCTGCGCTACCACCACGACCCGCAGAACGAGTCGTTCGGCGAGGAGGCCGTCAACGAGCTCGCCGGGGTCGAAGGGATAGACCCCAAACAAGTCTTCAAGACGCTGGTCATCGCGCTGCCGAAGGGCCTGGCGGTCGCGGTGCTGCCGGTGCAGGCCCAGCTGTCTCTGAAGGCCGCCGCGGCGGCGTTGGGGGTGGCGAAGGCCACCATGGCCGACCGGGCGGCGGCCGAGCGCTCGTCCGGCTATGTGATCGGCGGCATCTCGCCGTTCGGTCAGCGCAAACGGCTGCCGACAGTCCTCGACGCCTCGGCCCTGCGGTGGGACCGCGTGTTGTGCAGCGCAGGCAAGCGCGGATGGGACGTCGCCGTGCACCCGCAGGACCTCATCCGGCTCACCGGCGCGGTGACCGCCGATATTCGCGCGTCCTCGGCGTCCTAAGGTGACCCCATGTCCCTCACAGGCAAGACCATGTTCATCTCGGGCGCCAGCAGAGGCATCGGGCTCGCAATCGCTAAGCGGGCCGCCGCCGACGGCGCCAACATCGCGCTGATCGCCAAGACCGCAGAACCGCACCCGAAGCTCGCAGGCACGGTTTACACCGCGGCCAAGGAGCTCGAGGAGGCAGGCGGCCAGGCGCTGCCGATCGTCGGGGACATCCGCGACGGCGATTCGGTGGCCGAAGCGGTCGCCAAGACCGCCGAGCAGTTCGGCGGCATCGATATGTGCGTGAACAACGCGTCGGCGATCAACCTCGGCTCGATCACCGAGGTGCCGCTCAAGCGGTTCGACCTGATGAACGGCATCGAGGTGCGCGGCACGTACGCGGTGTCGCAGGCGTGCATCCCGCACATGGTGGGCCGGGAGAACCCGCACATCCTGACGCTGTCTCCGCCCGTACGGCTGGAGCCGCAGTGGCTCAAGCCCACCGCTTACATGATGGCCAAGTACGGAATGTCGTTGTGCGCCTTGGCAATGGCCGAGGAACTGCGCGACGAGGGCATCGCGTCCAACACCCTGTGGCCGCGCACGCTGGTCGCGACGGCCGCCGTGCAGAACCTGCTCGGCGGCGACGAGGCGATGAGCCGGGCCCGCAAGCCCGATGTGTACGCCGACGCCGCATACGTGATCCTCAACAAGCCGTCCCGCGAGTACACCGGCAAGGCCCTGCTGTGCGAGGACGTGCTGTTGGACTCCGGCGTCACCGACCTCTCGATCTATGACTGTGTGCCGGGCTCGGATCTGGGCGTCGACCTATGGGTCGATACGCCCAATCCGCCGGGCTACCAAGGGCCCGTAACCGGATTCAAGGACAGGTCGTTCCCCCTGCGGGCACGCACGCAGCGCCGTTAGTGCTGCCGGTCGTCGCCCCGGTAGAGGCGCCGGTCCCGAGGTTTGTCTGACCGCTGCTGGAGCCGCTCGATTGACCGGTACTGCTCCCGATGGTCGTGCCAACGTTTGTCTGACCGCTACTACTCCCGGTCGACACACCAGTGCTACTCCCGGTCGACACACCAGTGCTACTCCCGGTTGTCGCCTCTTTCGCCGTGCCAGTGGTGGCTGTGCCACTGGTCCCCGTGCCAGTGGTCGCCGTGCCAGTGGTCGCCGTGCCAGCTGGTCCCGGTGCCAGTGGTCCCCGTGCCAGTGGTCGGCGACCCGCTGGTCGCCGTGCCGGTGGTCGCCGTGCCGGTGGTCGCCGTGCCGGTGGTCGCCGTGCCAGTGGTCGCCGTGCCAGTGGTCGCCGTGCCGGTGGTCGCCGTGCCAGTGGTCGCCGTGCCAGTGGTCGCCGTGCCGGTGGTCCCCGTGCCGTCCGTCGTTCCCGCCGTCGTCGTCCCAGCCGTCGTCGTGCCAGCCGTCGTCGTCCCGTCGTCGTCGTGCCAGCCGTCGTCGTACCAGCCGTCGTCGTGCCAGCCGTCGTCGTCCCGTCGGTGGTGGTGCCGGTCGTCGCAGCTCCATTAGTTGTGGCGCCGGGCACCGTGCCGCCGCCGGTCCCACCTGTGATGCCGGGTGCCGTGCCGCCGGTCCTACCTGTGGTGCTACCGCCGCCGGTCCTACCGGCCGACCCGCCGCCTGCGGAAGGCGCGTTCGGCGGGGCGACGGCCGGGGGACTGATCGGCTCGGGCGCAGGCGGTGCGGCGGGGACCCCGCCGGTCTGGATTTGTGGCACCACGGTTTGCGGTGCGGACGGCGGGGCCGGCGCCTCCTGCTGGCTCGAACTGGTCAAGGTGTAGGCCAGTCCACCGCCCAGCAATGCCACCACAACCACCACGGCCGCAACGCCAAGCGCATAGATGGGCGGGCCGGCCGGCCGGGGGCGCTGGCGCCGGCGCCGGTTGCTGGTATTGCTGGTACTGCGGGTCTTGCTGATATTGCGGGTATTGCTCGTACTGCGGCTGCTGATATTGCGGGTCCTGGTGATACTGCGGGTATGGCTGCTGCTGGTAGGGGTTCTCCTGAAAATCATGGGTGGGCTGCTCGCCCGCCTGTGGGCCCTCCTGCGACCAGGCCAGCTGGTCGACCCGCTCAGTCCCGAGTGCGGATGCATCGGCTCGCATCGTCGCATCCGCAGGATTCTGCGCATAGCCGCGCTCAGTCGGGACATCTGGATTGCTGCCTTGTCCAGGTCGATCTGGTGGCATCGGCCGATCGTTCATTGGCGTTCCTTTGCTATGTCCTCACCACAGCGCGCACTGCCGTCCCCCGACACTCAGCTAATCAAACAAGGCTCTACAGAGATATGGGGCGTTTCCCTGTATTTCCCCGCACGCATCGCCCGTTCGGCAGATTCGAGCCCGAATCGACAAATCATTTGCTGTCGAATTCAACGATGCCCCGGATGTTTCGGTATAGGAAAGCCTGGTCGATCACCACTGCGTTGGGATGCGTATCGCAATACTCGTCTTTGTTCACGCCACTAGCGAAGGGCGGCCGAACCGGGCGTGAACGTCCGGCGAGAAGAGCGCCCGCAGCCTCTCCCCCGCCACCGTCACCCCGCTGGCTTCGAGTAGATCGTCGTCCAAATCGACCACCTCGGCCGATCGGAACGGCCACGGCCCATGCGCGTTGGGCACCCACCACGTCCGGCCCGCCTTGCGGGTGTGCGCCCCCCACCGCGAGGTGAGCCAGATCTCCAGCGGGGTGGGTTCCACCTCGCCGCCGACGACGACGGTCAACCGGTTGTGCAGGCCCCGCCGCGGCCAACGCCGTTCGCTGTCATACGAAATGCGCTCACCGGAGCGGGTGATGCGCATTCGCGCCCAGGTGTACGGGACGCCGAGGACGGCGCGAATCAGGGGCACGACCGCAAGCCGGGCCGTTTCCAGCGACAGGAACACCACGCCGTGCCGACCGGCCCCGTCGATCGAGTAGAGCCGAATGTTCGTCTCGTGGAACGTGCCGAAATACGGCAGCGGCAAAACGGTGCCCAACGCCGTGCGGCGGATCGTGAACGGCACCAGCCCGACGTAGGTCAGGCCGTCGAAGACGTCCGGACGCGTGCCCGGCGGATACAGGTGTGCGACGGTCTCCGGCTGCACCGGCCAATGGATGAAGGTCAGGTCCGACCAGAACTGCGCGAACGTCACGGGCCGGGGCAGCGGCGGTGCGTCGACGGGGAACCCGGCAAGCGACGTCACTCCGCCATCGTGACACGCTTGGCGTCATGTCCTCCCCCACGTCGTGGTCAGCGGGTCGCTACGACGCGATCGGCGATCAGATCGCAACGATCGCAACAGAGGTGGTGTCCGCGGCCGACCGCCGCGTGCCGCTGAGCGACGCCGCCGTGGCCGACCTCGCCTGCGGCACCGGCAGTGTCGCGCTCGCGGCGAGTGCCGCGGGAGCATGGGTGACGGGCGTCGACATCACGCCCGAACTGATCGCGCTAGCCGCGGACAAGGCCGAAGCCGCGGGCGTCGCCGTCAACTGGATGACTGGGGATGCCGCCGACACCGGATTGCCCGGCGGGTCGTTCGACGCCGTCGTGTCGAATATGGGCATCATCTTCGTCGAGCCCACCCGGCAGGTTGCCGAGATCGCGCGGCTGCTCAGGCCGGGCGGTGTGCTGAGTTTCTCATCGTGGGTGCCCGATCCGGACACCCCGTTCTTCCGGCCGATCGTGACCGTGCTCGGGCCACCGCCCGCCTCGGATTACGGCCCCGATCAGTGGGGTGTGGCGGATACGATCACCGACCGGCTCGCCGGGGACTTCGACGACGTCGCCATCGAAACAGGCGCGTGCACATGGCAATTGGGAACCGTCGACGACGCGATGTACTTGTTGGAGCACGAGTCGCCGATACACGTCTCACTGCTCGGCAACCTCGACGCGGCCAAGCGCGGCGAGCTGCTCGCCGCATTCGAGGACGCGATGCGCGCGAGCGTCACCGCCGACGGGTTCGTGACGTTCGACGCGCCCTACGTGGTGGTGACGGCCCTACGGCGGTAGGCCTACAGCAGCGTGGCCTGCTCGGGCTCCGGCTCTGCCGGTTCGATCAGCTCGGGTCCGTTGTTGCGGATGCTGTTCACCAGTCGCGACACCTCGCGAATCTCGATGCGGTCGAGGTCGCCGTGCCCGCGCAGCAGGCCCTCGTCGATCGGCGCGTCGGGATCCAGCCAGCGATCCCAGTCGCGTTGGCTGATCGTCAGCGGCATGCGGTCGTGGACCTCGGCCAGCGCACCGGCGGCGTCGGTGGTGATGATCGTGCAGCTCAGCAGTGGCGGGCTGTCCTTCGGCGCTCCCTTGGGCCGCCACGTCGACCAGAGACCGGCCATGAACAGCATCTCGCCGTCGGCGCCGTACATGTAGAACGGCGTCTTCGGCGCCTTCTTGCCCGACGCGCTCTCGCCGTTCGGTCGCCACTCGTACCAGCCGTCCATCGGCACCAGGCAGCGCTTGCCCTTCGCCGAGCTGCGGAACGCGGGCGAGGTAGTGACCTTCTCCGCGCGGGCGTTGATCAACAACGGGCCCTTGGTGTCTGGAGCACCGTCCTGGCCTTCCTTGGCCCACGGCGGCACCAGCCCCCAGCGCATCGATCGCACGCGCCGCGTCGAGTCGTCGTCGGGCTCGCTGTGGCGTTTGACCACCGCGCTGATCGTGGTGGTCGGCGCCACGTTGTAGTTCGGCCCCGTCGCATCCTTGCCTTTGTCCGTTGTGCTTGCCGTGCTCTCGTCGATCGCTTGGATCTTCTCGGCCAGCAGCGCCGGATCGGTGGTTACCGCGAATCGCCCACACATATGTCCCATGGTGGCAGAAACCGGGGGCAGGGCAGGATGGAGGCCGTGAGCACCTGGCAGGCACCGACGACGCCCAGTCCGGTGCATGCCACTGTGACCGTGCCCGGTTCGAAGTCGCAGACCAATAGGGCTCTCGTGCTCGGCGCGCTGGCCACCGCGGAAGGGACGTCGACGATCGGCGGCGCGCTGCGCAGCCGCGACACCGACCTGATGATCGGCGCGCTGCGCTCACTCGGCGTCACCGTCGACGGCGACGCCAGCGACCTGACGGTCAGCGGCCGCATCGCCCCGCCCCCCGATGCCAGGGTCGACTGCGGCCTGGCGGGCACGGTGCTGCGGTTCGTTCCGCCCGTCGCGGCTCTTGGCTCCGGAACGGTGGTGTTCGACGGTGACGAGCAGGCGCGGGCCCGTCCGATCTCGCCGCTGCTGGACGCGCTGCGCGGGCTCGGGGTTGGCATCGACGGCGACGGGCTGCCGTTCTCCGTTCGTGGTGACGGCGCGGTCGCAGGCGGCACCGCCGAAATCGACGCCTCGGCGTCGTCTCAGTTCGTATCGGGGCTGCTGCTGTCGGGTGCGGCGTTCACCGACGGGCTGACCATCGTGCACACCGGTGAGTCGGTTCCGTCGGCGCCCCACGTGGCGATGACCGTTGCGATGCTGCGCGAGGCCGGCGTCGACGTCGACGACACACAGGCCAACCGGTGGCGGGTCTCCCCCGGTCCGATCGCAGCACGCCACTGGGTGATCGAGCCGGACCTGTCGAACGCGGTGCCGTTCCTTGCCGCCGCCGTGGTCAGCGGTGGGATCGTCCGGGTTGCGGGCTGGCCGGAGGTCAGCACTCAGCCGGCCGACGCCATCCTGGCCATCCTCGAGAAGCTGGGTGCAGTTGTCCGGCACAGCAGTTCATACCTGGAGGTGCAGGGCTTCCAGGTATATGGCGGCTTAGACGTGGATCTACACGATGTCGGCGAGCTGACACCGGCGGTGGCGACGCTGGCCGCGCTGGCGGCGCCGGGTTCGGTGTCGCAGTTGAGGGGCATCGCCCATCTGCGCGGCCATGAGACCGACCGGCTGGCGGCGCTCAGCGCGGAAATCAACGGCCTGGGTGGGCAATGCGAGGAAACGCCCGACGGCCTGATCATCACTGCGCGGCCGTTGCGGGGTGGCCTGTGGCGGTCCTACGCCGACCACCGGATGGCGACGGCGGGCGCGATCGTCGGCCTACGGGTGGCGGGCGTCCAAGTGGAAGACATCGGCACCACGGCCAAGACGCTGCCGGACTTTCCGAACATGTGGGCGGGAATGCTGGCCGGCCAGTCGTCGATCCCCGGGGCGAGCGATTGAGCCCTCGGGACTACGACGAGTCCGACGTCCGCATCAGGCCGGGTCGGGGCTCGCGCCCGCGGACCAAGACGCGCCCCGAGCACGCCGACGCCCGGGAGGGCATGGTGGTGACGGTCGATCGCGGGCGGTGGGGCTGCGTGCTGGGCCGCGACCCCGACCGGTTGGTGACCGCAATGCGGGCACGGGAACTGGGCAGAACCTCGATCGTGGTCGGCGACGACGTCGACCTTGTGGGTGACCTCTCTGGGCGCGCCGACACGTTGGCACGCATCGTGCGCCGCGGTGAACGCCGAACTGTGTTGCGCCGCACCGCCGATGACACCGATCCGACCGAGCGCGTCGTCGTCGCCAACGCCGACCAGCTGCTGATCGTGGTCGCGCTCGCCGACCCGCCGCCGCGCACCGGTTTCGTCGAACGGGCGCTGATTGCCGCGTACGCCGGCGGCTTGGCCCCGATCCTGTGCCTGACCAAGAGCGACCTGGCGCCGGCCGAGCCGTTCGCCGCCCAGTTCGCCGACCTCGACCTGGCCATCGCCATCGCGGGCCGCGACGACCCACTCGACGCCGTAGCACCCCTGCTGGTCGACAAGGTGACGGTGCTACTCGGCCACTCCGGGGTCGGGAAGTCCACGCTGGTGAATCGGCTTGTGCCCGAGGCTGAGCGCGCAACCGGCGATGTCTCCGGCGTCGGAAAGGGGCGGCATACGTCGTCGCAGTCGGTGGCGCTCCCGCTGACGGATTCCGGCTGGGTGATCGACACACCCGGTATCCGGTCGTTCGGGCTCGCCCACATCGAGTCCGACGATGTGATGTTGTCGTTTTCCGACCTGGCCGAGGCGATCAAGGACTGCCCGCGCGGCTGTGGGCACCTCGGCCCGCCTGCCGACCCCGAGTGCGCGCTGGACACGCTGACCGGCCCCGCCGAGGGTCGAGTCGCTGCGGCGCGCCGACTCCTGGCCGCTCTGAGAGAAAGCTACGAATCTCCAACGAGGCGTTGATAGTTAACTTAGCTAAGTGTTATATGGGCGCAGTGACTACCGAACGCAGCGATAACGACACCTGGGACCTGGCCACCAGCGTCGGGGCCACGGCGACCATGGTCGCCGCAGGCCGGGCTAGAGCCACCAAGGCAGCACTCATCGAGGACCGGTTCGCCGAACCGCTCGTCCGCGCCGTCGGGGTCGACTTCTTCACCCGATGGGCGACCGGTGAGCTGGCCGCTGCCGACGTCGACGTGCCCAACGCCGCATGGGGTATGCAGCGGATGACCGACCTGCTGGCCGCGCGGACCCGATATTTCGACGAGTTCCTCAGCACCGCCGTCCGGCACGGCATCCGCCAGGTGGTGATCCTGGCGTCGGGCCTGGACGCCCGCGGCTACCGGCTGCGCTGGCCGACGGGGACGGTCGTGTTCGAAATCGACCAGCCTGCCGTGCTCGAGTTCAAGGCGGCCACCCTCGCCGAGCTGAAGGCCGAACCGACCACCGATGTGCGCCCCGTGCCGATCGACCTCCGACAGAACTGGCCCTCCGCGCTGCGCAATGCGGGCCTCGACGCAGCGGGCCCGACGGCCTGGATCGCCGAGGGGCTGTTGCCGTTCCTGCCCGCCGATGCCCAGGACCGCCTGCTCGACAACATCACCGCGCTCAGTGCCGACGGCAGCCGGCTTGCGGCGGAGGTGTCACCGGAGGGTGCCGACAGCGATCAGACACGCGAGTCGGTCGACGCGCTGACACAACGCTGGCGGGACAACGGGTTCGACCTCGAATTGGGCGAGCTCGGCTACCAGGACGAGCGCAGTGACGTCGCCGGCTATCTCGCCGACCGCGGCTGGCGTTCGGTGAAAACACCGGTTCAGCAACTGCTCACCGACGCGGGGCTACCCGCGATTCCCCAGGCAGACGGCGCGACCGCGATCGGCAACAACTACTACTGCACCTCGGTCAAAGCTGACCGAGGTGCAGTAGATGGTGATTTGTCAGTTGTTCTTCAGTGAGTTGATGTGCCAGACGCCGTGGTGGTTGTGCCAGCCCGGCTTCTGCGTCGGGGCCTGCTGGGCCTTGACGCTCGGCGAGTACGAGTAGCCGGGACCGCTCGGCGTGGTCACGGTCGCGGCGTTGGCCATGCCGGCCAGGCCGAGGGCCGCTGCGCCGATGGCGCTTCCGCCGACGAACAGAAGGGCGAGGTAGCGGGCGAAGGTGTTCTTGATCATTTGAATTCTCCTGTGTGAGTTGGTTTTTCAGTTCTGCGCCGGTGCGTTCCGGCGATGACTTAAGACTGCCGGAGCGGGGAGAGGTGGTCTGTCGGGCGATCGGGCCGCCAGCCGGATGAATCCCGTGTCCTCCGATCGGAGGACACAGATCACGCGGGCCGCGTGTTTGACGAATTCGCGTACCGGGCAGGCTGAACAGACGAAGGAGGATCAACCGTGAGCGACGTACCCATGATCGAACTGAACGACGGCGCGAAAATCCCGCAGCTGGGCTTCGGCGTCTTCCAGATCGACCCCGGCGAGACCGCCGAAGCCGTCAGGAGGGCTCTGGAGATCGGCTACCGCCACATCGATACCGCCGAGATGTACCAGAACGAGGCAGGTGTCGGGCAGGGCATCCGCGACGCCGGCGTCGACCGTGGCGACGTGTACATCACGAGCAAGCTCAACAACGGCCTTCACAAGCCCGACGACGCGCGTCGCGCCTTCGACGGGACCCTGGAAGCGCTCGGCTTCGACCACGTCGACCTGTTCCTGATTCACTGGCCGCTGCCGACGCTCTACGACGGCGACTTCGTCTCGACATGGAAGACGCTCGAGGAGTTCAAGAAGGACGGCCGCGCCCGCAGCATCGGGGTGTCGAACTTCCAGACCGCGCATCTGGAGCGGTTGGCCAAGGAGACCGACACTGTGCCCGCGGTCAACCAGATCGAGCTACACCCGTATTTCACCAACGACGAGGTGCGGGCCTACGGCAAGAAGCACGGCATCGCCACGGAGGCGTGGTCGCCGATCGCGCAGGGCAGGGTGCTCGACGATCAGGTCGTTGAGGGTATCGCCGACGCGACGGGCAAGTCGCCGGCCCAGGTCGTGCTGCGCTGGCACATTCAGCGCGGCGACATCGTGTTCCCGAAGTCGGTGACACCGGAACGGATCAAGGAGAACACCGAGATCTTCGACTTCGAGCTGAGCCCGGACGACGTCGACGCCATCAGTGAACTCGACAGGGGAGAAAAGGGCCGTACCGGGCCCAACCCCGACAAATTCGCCTACATCCCGGACTGACGACGCCCACGCTTTGGACTAACCAGTCTGATTTGTGCTGATAATCCCATTGACCAGTCCGGTTATTGGACGATATAGTTCAGTTCCGTATTCACCTTGCCTCGTGTCAGGAATAGGACTGCAACATGAAATCAGGCTGGTTGACCCGTCGCGTCGCCGCCTCGCTCGGTATCGCTGCCATCATTTCGATGGGTGCGTTGACCGCGTGCGGCAACGAAAAGACGGGTCCATCTGAAACCTCAACCACCACAACGACTACCACCACAACCACGACGCCTCCGACGAGCCCGACCGAGAAGGCTCCGCGGCTCGATCCCAACGGACCGAACCCGTTCTCGCCGCAGATCAAGGCTCCGGCTGCACCCACCGCCGTACCGGGCGACCACTAGAGAATCGGACCGAGCGGGCCAGTCAGCGACTGGCCCGCTCGCTGCTTTCCGGGGCAAACGACATGATGTGGGCGATCGAGGCGTTGAGCGATGTCTGCATCAGCCGGGGGTCGTGCGCGGTCTGTGACAGCAGGTAGCCGCCCTCGACGGCCGCCAGGAGCCCGGTCGCCAGCGCAGGTGAGTCGATGTCCTCCCGCAGCACTTCGTTGTCGCGCATCCGCTCCAGCGCCGCGGCCAGGATCGACCGCCATTCGGCGAAGTGCTCGGCAAGCGATGCCCTTGCCTTGTCGTCGGTGTCGGACAGCTCGGCGGCCAGCGACCCCAGCTCGCAGCCCCACAGCCCGCGGCGCAACATGCAGCGCTGCACCATGGCGTCACGCCATTGATGAAGCCCGCGTAGCGAATCCACCTTCTCCAGGCGCAGCCGCTGCCAGGACAGGATCTCGTCGGCCCGCAGGGTGATGACCTCGTACACCAGCTCCGACTTGTCATCGAAGTGCTGATAGAACTGCGACTTGCTGGTCGCGCTCGCGGCCAGCACGTCGTCGATGGTCGTGGTCGCAACGCCCTGCACGTGCATCAGCTCCGCAGCGGCGACCACGATCCGGTTGCGGGTCGCTTCACCGCGTGGGGTCAGCTTCGACCTCGTCCCGCGGTTATCTGGCGGCGACACCGTCTAACTGTAACGCGCTAGTCCACTCTGCCGATCAACGGTGGCGAAGAAACCGATGGGTTAGGCGGCGAGGTCCTCGGGCCCGACGGCCGTCTTGGCCGCGCGCTTGTCGCGTCGCCATTGCCGCACGGTGGCCATGGCGGTCTTCAGGCCGCGACGCCGGCCGGTGGCCGGATCCGTCGCGGAGAAGCCGGAGTCGAGCTCGGCGAACATCCGCTCGCTGCGCGTCTCGGGGGCGTCGTCGACGGTGTCGCGCAGGTACTTGTCCGGCAGGGACAGTTTGGCGATGGTCCGCCACGTCTTGCCGTACTGCATCAGGAACGAGCCGGTGGTGTACGGCAGGTCGTACTTGTCGCACACTTCCCTGACCCGGAACGAGATCTCGTTCAGCCGGTTGCTCGGCAGGTCCGGGTACAGGTGATGCTCGATCTGATGGCACAGGTTGCCGCTCATGAACCGCAGCAGCCAGCCACCCTCGAAGTTGGCGCTGCCCAGCATCTGGCGCAGGTACCACTCACCCTTGGTCTCGCCGATCATGTCGGTCTTGGTGAACTTCTCTGCGCCGTCGGGGAAGTGGCCACAGAAGATCACGGCGTTCGCCCACACGTTGCGGATGACATTCGCGACCGCGTTGGCCTTCAGCGTCGACTTGAAGGTCGCGCCGGGCGACAGCGACGTCAGCGCCGGGTAGGCGATGTAGTCCTTGGCCACCTGATGGCCGGCTTTCACGCCGAATTCGTTCACGCGTTTCATGGTGGCGACGCGGTCGTCGCGGCCCTTGGAGATCTTGCCGAGCTCCAGGTGCTGCAGCCCGACGCCCCATTCGAAGCCGATCGCCAGGAGGGTGTTGAAGAACAGATTGGAAAGATTGAACGGCTTCCACCGCTGATCGCGCGTCACCCGCAGGACACCGTAGCCCACGTCGTCGTCCATGCCGAGGATGTTCGTGTACTTGTGATGCATGAAGTTGTGGGTGAAACGCCAGTGCTTGGAGGCCCCGCTCATGTCCCACTCCCAGGTCGAGGAGTGGATTTCGGGATCGTTCATCCAGTCCCACTGCCCGTGCATGACGTTGTGGCCGATCTCCATGTTCTCGATGATCTTGGAGACACCGAGCGTCACGGTGCCGGCCCACCACGCCGAGCGCTTCGAGCCCGCGGCCAGCATGAGGCGGCCTGCCACCTCAAGGCCGCGCTGTACGGCGATGGTGCGGCGGATGTAGCGCGCGTCGGGCGCGCCTCTGGAGTCTTCGATGTCCTGACGGATGGTGTCCAGCTCGAAAGCCAGGTTCTCAATGTCGGCGTCGGTCAAGTGCGCGAACGCCGGAACGTCGGTGATAGCCATCGTTCTGTCTCCTTCCTTTTCGCCTACGCTACCGTAACCTACGGCACCGTAGGTTACCAACGAGTAAAGGTTATGCGTCCAGCACGCAATCGCCGGACGCTGCGGAAATGCACGTCTGTACCCGGCTCCCAGGTTCGTGTTCCACACCTGTCCGCAGATCGCGCACGTGCCCGTCCAACAGCCCGACGACGCAGGACTGGCAGATGCCCATCCGGCAGCCGAACGGCATCTGCACGCCTGCGCCTTCGCCGGCGTCCATCAGCGGCGTCGCGGCGTCCACGATGACCGTTTTCCCGCTGCGCGCGAATTCCACCGTCCCGCCCTGGCCGTGCACGGCCGTGCGGGTGGCCGCGAAGCGCTCCAAATGCAACTGCTCCGTGAGTCCGGCCGTCGACCATGCGCTTTCCGCGGCACTCAGCATGCCCTCGGGCCCGCAAGCCCAGGTCTGCCGGTCGCGCCAGTCCGGCACCTCGTCGGCGATCCGCGACAGGTCGAGGCGGCCGTTCTCGCGAGTCATGCGTAGACGCAACCGGTAGCCGGGGTGGCTCTGCTGTAATTCGGCCAGCTCGCCGGCGAACATCATGTCGGATTCCGTTGGTGCGGAATGCAAATGAACGATATCGGTGATCTGGTCGCGCCGAACCAGCGTACGCAGCATCGACATGACCGGGGTGATCCCCGACCCGCCGGTGATGAACAGTACCGACGCGGGCGCCGGATCGGGCATCACGAAATTGCCCCGCGGCGCCGCCAGCCGCACGATCGTGCCGGGTGCCACTCCGCCGACCAGGTGCGTCGACAGGAACCCTTCGGGCATGGCTTTGACTGTGATCGTGATGGTGCGACTGGAGCCCGTCGCCGGCCGAGCGCCTCCGGCCTTCACCGGACTCGACGTCAGCGAGTAGGACCGCCACCGCCAGCGGCCGTCCACCAGCAGACCGATCCCGACGTACTGACCGGGCTGGTAGTCGAAGGTGAAGCCCCAGCCGGGCTTGATGACCAAAGTCGCGGAGTCGACAGTCTCGCGGCGCACCTCCAGCACGCGTCCCCGCAGTTCACGGGCCGACCACAGGGGGTTGGCCAGCTTCAGGTAGTCATCGGGAAGCAGCGGCGTAGTGATACGCCCGGCGATCGTCCGCAGCGCGTGCCAGCCAGGATGCTGCTTGGCGCCCGCGATCTTCGGCCGCACGGTATCGGCGACGTTGGCCGAGACCTTGATCGAATTCTTGGCCACAAACCTACGGTACCGTAACCTACGGTCCCGTATCCAGTCCTAGAGCACTTCCTAAGCCACTTCCTAAAGCAGCTCGAGCAGGAACGGCAGCTCCTGCGTGGCGTACCAGGCCAGGTCGTGGTCCTGCGCATCGCCGACCGTGAGTTCGGCGTCCTCATCGCCCAGGTCGGCGGCGTCGACGGCATCCATTGCGGCCAGCACGGCCGTCTCGGCGTCGGCGTTGTCGACGTAGGCCGCGATCATGTCGTCGATGGCGATCGGCCCCGCCAACCGCACCACGGCGTCATCGAGGTCGGGACGGGCAGTGGCGCCGTCAACCTCGGCCTCCAGCACCACGCGCCGCGGTGGGAGCCCGGTCGACGGCTCTTCGGCGATACCCGCGAGCAGCCGCACCGACGCCAGTGACGCCTCGCGCAGCGCCACGTCGGCGAGTTCGTCGTCATCACCCTCGGCGTAGGACTCCCGCAGCGTCGGCGTGACCGCGAAGGCCGTGCCGTTGACGGCGTTGACCGCCCGGTCGGCGACGAGCTGCTGCAACATCGCCAGGGTCGCCGGAACGTATACGCGCACCAGGCGAGGTTAGCGGTCGTGTTACTGCGCTGCCTCCAGCAGCTCATCGAGCGATTCGCGCAGCAGCGACGGCAGCACCTCCACGTCGCTCATCGCGTCGCGGTCGGCGTTGATGCCGTAGTAGAGCACTCCGTTGTAGGAGGTCACACCGATCGCCAGCACCTGGTTGTTCAGCAGCGGCGGCACCGCGTACGTCTCGAGCAGCTTGGTGCCTGCCAAATACATCTGTTTCTGCGCGCCGGGCACGTTGGTGATGAGCAGGTTGAACTGTCGCGCCGAAAACGTGGTTGCCACCCGAATTCCCATGGCGTGCAAGGTCGGTGGCGCGAAGCCCGACAGCGTGACGATGGTCCTGGCGTCGACCAGGCTGGCCGCGGTGGAATGCGACTCGGTCATGTGCGCGATCTGGGAGAGCCGCACCACCGCGTTGCCCTCCCCCACCGGCAGGTCGACCAGGAATGGCGACACCTCGCTGATCGCCTGACCCGGGCCGGTCGAATCCAGCTCGGCATCCGGATAGACCGACATCGGCGCCATCGCCCGCACGGTGGCCGTCGGCGCGACCGGCTCGCCGCGCGACAGCAGCCAGTTGCGCAGTGCGCCCGCGATGACCGCGAGCACCACGTCGTTGACGTCGCAGTCGTAGCGGGCGCGCAGGTTGCGGTAGTCCTCGAGGCGGCCGCTGGCGACGGTGAACCGCCGGTTGCGCGAGACCGTCGTGTTCAGCGGGCTGGAGGGCGCATTGCCACGCGCGAACGTGCGGGCGACGTCGGCGGCCCGGCGGCCGACCTCGAGCAGGTGCCCCGAGTTGGTCGCCACCTCGGTGACCGCGCTGCGGACGGCCGACAGTTGGGCGCCGGGCCGGGCGACCCACTCCCCGACGGCTCCTATCAGCAGCCGGGCGTCACCCGGCTCGCGGGCGGGAATCCAGATGTCCTCGCCGAACTCGGGCGGTCTCTGCGTACGGTCGGCGACGACGTGGCCGATCTCCAGTGCGGTCATGCCGTTCACCAGCGCCTGGTGGGTCTTCGTGTAGATCGCCAGCCGGTTTCGGGCCAGGCCCTCGACCAGGTACATCTCCCAGAGCGGCCGCGTCTTGTCCAGCTGGCGCGAACCCAGCCGCGCGACCAGTTCGTGCAGCTGCGCATCGCTGCCCGGCGACGGCAGCGCCGACCTGCGGATGTGATAGGTGATGTCGAAGTCACGGTCGTCGACCCACACCGGCCGGGCCAGCCCGAGCGACACCTCCCGCACCTTCTGCCGGTAACGCGGGATCTGGGGTAGCCGCTGTTCGACCGTCGCCAGCAGGGTCTCGTAGCTCAGCCCGTTGCGGGGCTTGCGGAGAATCGACAGCGAGCCGACATACATCGGGGTCGAGGAGCTCTCCAGGTGAAAGAACGCCGCATCAGACGCCGACAACCTGGTCACCATTAGCGGTGCAACCCCTCCCCAAGAATTTACGTCCACGCTCACGGAACCCCGAATACGGTAACCGCAGATTCTGGGTGAGCGCATCACGGGTGCGTGTGAGCTTCGCGAACCATGGGATCATGGGGGTGTCTGTTCCTCTCCAGCAGATGCCCGTTGCCGACGTGACCGAGCGCTGGAGAGGCCGCCTTGACCGCATCGCAGATTCCGTTCGAACCGGGCGCGTTCACCGCCCCGGTCGTCGACTACGAACCACCGCCTCTGGGTGTCACCGCGACTCCGGCTGCGTGCCCGACGCCGTCGCCTGCCGCGCTGCACCGGACACCGCGACGCCTGCTGCGGCCGCGCGTGACAGCCGACCCGCCGCCGCCGCCGGCCGCCGCGAACTTCGCCGATGCCACGTTGCGACGCGTGTTGGAGGTGATCGATCGGCGCAGGCCGATCGGTCAGCTGCGACCGCTGCTGACTCCACCGCTGCTGGACATGATCTTCACGCTGAGCCGGACCGCCGGGCCCGGCAAGGCGGCGGTGTTGCGGCGGGTGCGGCTGCGCACCGCCATCGTCGACGGGGTAGACGGGTTCGACGGCCAGGAAACGATCGCCGCAGAGGTGTTCGCCACCTATACCCGTGGGGACCGCGTCCGCGCCATCGCGGGCCGCATCGAGGCCACGGAGGGTCGATGGCGTGTGGTGGCCCTGCAGGTCGGATAGTCAATAATGGACGGGTGCAAGGGAACACCGTCAGCGTCGAGCGCGTCATCAGGGCGCCCGCGCGCGAGATCTTCGCACTACTGGCCGACGCGGGACGACATTCCAGCTTCGACGGCTCCGGCACGGTGAACCATTCCGCGCAGGACACGCAGGCGCTGTCACTCGGGTCGAAATTCGGCATGGCCATGAGAGGCAGGCCCGAAACGCTGTTCGTGCCGTACAACACCACCAACACGGTCGTCGAGTTCGAACCCGACCGACGCATCGCTTGGCAGACCAGAACGCTCGGCGGCCTTGTCGGCGGACGCATCTGGCGCTATGAGCTCACCCCGACCGATGGCGGCACGTTGGTCCGCGAGACGTGGGATGTGTCCAAGGACCGGCAGCGCCCGATTCTCAAGATCGGCTCGATGCCACGTCAGACCGAGGACGGTATCCGCGCCACGCTGGCGCGGATCGCCGCCCTTGTGGAGAACTAACCCCTCTTCACCGATTTCGCCTGACGGCGTGCGGCTTCGCGACGCTCCCGCCTGCTCGGCGCGGCATGCCTCGGGCTGCTGGGACCGCCTTCACCGCTCTGGCGCTGCACCTGCGCGGAACCGTCCTCGGACGGGCCGGTGTAGGTCAGCGGTGGCGCCTGATCGTCAATTCCCTTGGCGCGCAACGCCGATGGCGCCCGCTGCTGGCGCTCCTTGGTCGCGACGCCGCTCTGCTGACCCTGCGCCGCGGCCTGGGCGGCGAATTCGGCCAGCCCGCTGGGCGCGGCAACCGGCGCCACCTGCGCCGCCGGCGCCGCGGGCACGGCTTCTACGGTGACGTTGAACAGGAAGCCGACCGCCTCCTCCTTCATCGCGTCGAGCATGCCGGAGAACATGTCGAAGCCCTCGCGCTGGTACTCGACCACCGGGTCGCGCTGGGCGACGGCACGCAGGTTGATGCCCTCCTTGAGGTAGTCCATCTCATAGAGGTGCTCACGCCACTTGCGGTCGATGACGTTGAGGATCACGTTGCGCTCGAGCTGGCGCATCGCGCCCTCGCCCGCCAACTCCTCGAGCTGATTCTCACGCTCGCCGTAGGCCCGCTCGGCGTCCTCGACCAGCGCGTCGAGCAGCTCTTCGCGCGTCAGCTCGCCGGGCTCGCCGATAGCGTCGGAGTCGACGAGGTCGTGGTGATCGATGCCGACCGGGTAAAGCGTCTTGAGCGCCGACCACAGCGACTCCAGGTCCCAGTCCTCGGAGTAGCCCTCGGCGGTGGCACCGTCGACATAGGCGGTGACGACGTCGACGAGCATGTCGTGGGCCTGATCCGCGAGGTTCTCCCCTTCGAGGATGCGAAGGCGCTCGGCGTAGATGACCTTGCGCTGCTGGTTCATCACCTCGTCGTACTTCAGCACGTACTTGCGGATCTCGAAGTTCTGCTGCTCGACCTGCGTCTGTGCGCTCTTGATCGCCCGGGTGACCATCTTGGCCTCGATGGGCACGTCGTCGGGCAGGCTCAGCCGGGTCAGCAGCGACTCCAGCGCCGCCCCGTTGAACCGCCGCATCAGCTCGTCGGCCAGCGACAGGTAGAACCGCGACTCACCCGGGTCGCCCTGGCGGCCGGACCGGCCGCGCAGCTGGTTGTCGATGCGGCGCGATTCGTGGCGCTCGGTGCCGAGCACGTAGAGGCCGCCCGCTTCGATGACCTCCTCGGCCTCCGCGGCTGCTTCCTCTTTCACCCGGGGACGCACCTGATGCCAGGCGGCGTCATAATCGTCCGCGGTTTCGACGGGATCGAGCCCCTGCTCGCGCAGCCGCTTGTCGGCGAGGAAGTCGACGTTGCCGCCGAGCACGATGTCGGTGCCGCGGCCCGCCATGTTGGTGGCGACGGTGATCGCCCCGCGACGGCCGGCCTCGGCGATAATGCCCGCCTCCTGCTCGTGGTACTTCGCGTTGAGCACGTTGTGCGGGATGCGTCGCTTCGTGAACTGCCGCGACAGGTATTCCGACCGCTCCACGCTGGTGGTGCCGATCAGCACCGGCTGGCCCTTCTCGTAGCGCTCGGTGACGTCGTCGACGACCGCGATGTACTTGGCCTCTTCGGTCTTGTAGATCAGGTCGGACTGGTCGGTGCGGACCATCGGCTTGTTGGTGGGGATGCTCACCACCCCGAGCTTGTAGATCTCGTGCAGCTCGGCGGCCTCCGTCTGGGCCGTGCCGGTCATCCCGGCGAGCTTCTCGTAGAGACGGAAGTAGTTCTGCAGGGTGATGGTGGCCAGCGTCTGGTTCTCGGCCTTGATCTCGACCTTTTCCTTGGCCTCGATGGCCTGGTGCATGCCCTCGTTGTAGCGGCGGCCGAGCAGCACGCGGCCGGTGAACTCGTCGACGATCAGCACCTCGCCGTCACGGACGATGTAGTCCTTGTCGCGCATGAAGAGCTCCTTGGCCTTCAGCGCGTTGTTGAGGTAGCTGACCAGCGGCGAGTTGGCGGCCTCGTAGAGGTTGTCGATGCCGATCTGGTCCTCGACGAACTCGACGCCCACCTCGTGCACGCCGACGGTGCGCTTGCGGATGTCGACCTCGTAGTGCTTGTCCTTCTCCATCAGCGGCGCGAGGCGTGCGAACTCGCTGTACCAGTTGGACGAGCCGTCGGCCGGGCCGGAGATGATCAGCGGCGTGCGGGCCTCGTCGATCAGGATGGAATCGACCTCGTCGACGATGGCGAATGGGTGACCCCGCTGCACCATCTCCTCCACCGTGTGCGCCATGTTGTCGCGGAGGTAGTCGAAGCCGAACTCGTTGTTGGTGCCGTAGGTGATGTCGGCGGCGTACGCGACGCGACGCTGGTCGGGCGTCATCTGGGCAAGGATCACACCGACTTCGAGGCCGAGGAAGCGGTGCACGCGACCCATCCACTCGCTGTCGCGTTTGGCCAGGTAGTCGTTGACGGTGACGACGTGCACACCCTTGCCCGACAGAGCGTTGAGGTAGGCGGGCAGCACACAGGTCAGGGTCTTGCCTTCACCGGTCTTCATCTCGGCGACGTTGCCGAAGTGCAGAGCCGCGCCACCCATCACCTGCACGTCGTATGGCCGCTGGTCGAGGACGCGCCAGGCCGCCTCGCGGGCCACCGCGAATGCCTCGGGCATCACGTCGTCGAGGTCCTCGCCGTCGGCGATCCGCTTCTTGAACTCAGCGGTCTTGGCGCGCAGTTCGGCGTCGGAGAGCTTTTCGACGTCGTCGGCCAAGGTGTTGACATAGTCAGCCACCCGCTTGAGGCGCTTGACCATGCGGCCTTCGCCGACACGCAGCAACTTATCGAGCACGCTAATTTCCCCTGTGGGTTGATGGACCTCGTCACGTCTTAGACGGGGTCCATCCTAGGCGACACGCCCAAGTGGCTGGTCGATTGAGGTCAGGCCAGGCGAATCAACCCGTAGTCGTAGGCGTGCCTGCGGTAAACGACACACGGTTTATCGCTCTGCTTGTCGTGGAACAGGAAGAAGTCGTGACCGACCAGTTCCATCTCGTAGAGCGCGTCGTCGACGGTCATCGGCTTGGCCGGATGTTCCTTGGTACGCACGATCTGGCCGGGCTGGTGAAGCTCGACGCCGTCGAGTTGGTCGCTGTCATTGGAGTTGGGCGTCGGCACGAACGCCTCGGGGGCAGATACCTTGGCGGCCTGGGCGAGTGACACCGGCGTCTTATCGCCGTAGTGCACCTTGCGGCGGTCCTTGCTGCGCCGCAGCCGGTTCTCGAGTTTGCAGACGGCCGACTCGAGGGCTGCGTAGAAACTGTCGGCGCACGCTTCGCCGCGCACGACAGGGCCGCGGCCCCTGGCGGTGATCTCTACATGCTGGCAGTTCTTGCGTTGGCGCCGGTTGCGCTCATGGTCCAGTTCGACATCGAAGAGGTAGATGGTGCGGTCGAATCGCTCGAGACGGGCGAGTTTCTCTGAGACGTAGATGCGGAAGTGGTCGGGGATCTCGACGTTGCGGCCCTTGACGACGACCTCGGCCGCGGGCGCGGGCGCAAGCGGTTCGTCTTCAACGATCATCGAGCGGTCTGTTTCCACGGAACGGATTGACATGCTTGGCGACTCGTTTCTCTTTCGCGTCGCACGCGCGCTGCGTGCCTGCCTATCAGAAAATGCACCGACGGGGCATGCAGGATTTCGCCGCTCGCCGGTGCAAGGTGTCGATTACTCACCTCCTACCGCTGATGGGCGATGGTTGGCGCTTCTGATCTGAGCGCCGCCGTGAGTCGTTCACGGGTGGTTGGCCCCGACGGTAGTCCGTGTTCACCCTCTAGTGCCAGTAATTTGACCGACCTGTTTTGAGTTCTTCACGCCATTTTGATCTCGGTGAAATTGGCCACGGCGTCAGCCGCGGACGTCAGGCGTGCGCGAGGGCAAGCACCGCGATCACACGGGCTCCGGAAGTTTGCAGGATGCGCACCGATTCGGCGGCGGTCGCCCCGGTGGTGACGATGTCGTCTACCACCAGAATGTCCCCCACCAACCGCTCCGGAAACTTGCGCAGGCGGACCCGGCCTGCGACATTCCTCTGTCGGGCCGCGCTGGAAAGCCCGACCGAGTCGCGGACCAGCGCCGTCATCCGTAGCGCCTGGATCACCGAGGCGTCCGGGTTCGCCGAGGTCGCCGCACGCGCCACCCTGGTCACGGGGTCACCGCCGCGCCTGCGGGCGGCGATGCGGCGGGTGGGCGCCGGGACGACGGTCGTCGGCGTGTCGAGCACACCCCAGGCCTGCAGCCGACGAATGCCGCCGTCGAGCGCACCTGCGAGCGGGCGGATCAGGTCGGCGCGGCCGTGTTCCTTGACCGCCACGATCGCGTTGCGGCGAGCACCGGCGTACCGGCCGAGCGAGAAGACGGGCACGCCCGACTGCACCCGGGGTGCGATGAGATGCGGTTCGTCCGGCCGGATCCGCAAGAGCCGCGCGCAGGCGTCGCACCAGCGGGCGGACGGCGCACCGCAGCCGCCGCACTCCAGCGGGAGCATCAAGTCGAGCACGTCGCCAGTGTCGCGGCGGGCAGTGACATCGGAGGTTTCGATACTTCAAGCAGTGTGTGATCAATCTGGCTGGCGCAGGAGACCCGCGGCGGTGATTCTGGACTCATGGCAGAAGAGGCGCCGATCGCCTCGGCCGTCCGGGTGAACGGCCGCGTGCGAGAGTTCTGCGCCGAGCCCGACACCCCGCTTCTCTACGTGCTGCGCAACCACCTCGGATTGAAGGGCACCCGGTTCGGCTGCGGGCTGGGTGTGTGCGGCGCCTGCCTCGTGCTCGTCGACGGGGCACCTGCGTATTCGTGCGACACACCGATGTGGGCGGTCGACGGGAAGGACGTGACGACCATCGAAGGCCTTGGAGCCGACGGCGACCCGCATCCTGTGGCCCGCTCGATCGTCGCGCACCAGGCCGCGCAGTGCGGCTACTGCATGTCCGGGATCGTCGTGCGCGCCGCGCGGCTGCTCACCGAGAACGCCAATCCGTCGGAAGCCGATGTCCGGACGGCGCTCGACGACAATCTGTGCCGCTGCGGTTCGCACAACCGCGTCGTCCGCGCCGTGCTCGCGGCCGCGGCCGAGATGCGAGGGGACGCAACGTGAGCGGTGGCAAGGCGCTGCCGCCGACCCTGGAAGCCAATCCGCGCCTGGCCGACTGGCTGCACATCGGGTCCGACGGCACGGTCGAGGTGCGTTCCGGCAAGGTCGAGTTGGGCCAGGGGGTTCTCACCGCGCTGGCGCAGATGGCCGCCGAGGAACTCGACGTGGACGTGAACCGAATCCGAATGACCGCGGCGGCAACAGATCTCAGCCCCGACGAGGGCATGACCGCGGGCAGCCTGTCCATTCAGCAGTCGGGGGCCGCGCTGCGGGAGGTGTGCGCCGAGGCGCGCGACCTCTACCTCGCCGTCGCCGCGGAAAAGCTCGCGGTGCCCAAGGAGGATCTTGTCGTCGAGGACGGCCAGATCACCGGCGGCGATGGTTCGGCAACAAGCTACTGGGAGCTCGCCGACGACACAGTGCTGGACCGGGCGGCCGACGGCGGCGCCAAGCCAAAACCGGATTCGGACTATCGCGTTGTGGGTACCGACGTTGCGCGAATCGACTTGCCGGACAAGCTCGCTGGACGACCACGCTACGTCCACGATCTGCAGTTCGACGGCATGCTTTACGGCCGTGTGGTGCGTCCGCCGACGCGCGGCGCGACGCTCACCGCGCTCGACACCGGCCCGACGCTGGCGCTGCCCGGTGTGGTCACCGTGGTGCGCGACGGTGATTTCCTCGGCGTGATCGCCGAGCGCGAGGAGGTTGCCCTTCGAGCGGCGGACCAGCTGCGCACCGACGCGACCTGGGACCGGAACCCGTCATTGCCCGACGAGAACGACGTGCCTGCGTTTCTGACCGGCGCCCCTGCCGACACCACGGTTCTCACAGACGGGTCGCCCGTCGCGACGGAGCATCGCGTGTCGGCGACCTACCATCGACCGTTCATCGCACACGGGTCCATCGCGCCGTCCTGCGCTGTCGCACTGGTATCCGACGACGAACTGCAGATCTGGTCCCACAGCCAGGGGGTGCACATCCTGCGCAGGGAGATCGCGCGCGAGTTGGGCATGCTCCCTGAGCAACTGGTGGTTCGCCACGTCGAGGGGGCCGGTTGTTACGGCCACAACGGCGCCGACGACGCGGCGATGGACGCCGCGCTGCTCGCCCTGGCCGCCCCGGGCAGACCGGTCCAGGTGGTGTGGTCGCGGGCTGACGAACTGGGGTGGGCGCCGTTCGGAACGGCCGGTGTCGTCAGGATCTCGGCCGACACCGTGAGCGACGGCACCGTGTCGTCCTGGCGGCATGAGATCTGGAGCGGCACCTTCATCAGCCGCCCCGGCATGACACCGCCACCTGCCTTTCTCGGCACCAGCCTGCGCGACCGCACCGCAATCCGGTCCAACGCCGAACCTCCGCTCGAGCGTGGGGGCGGCACCCGCCGCAATGCCGTTCCCGGGTACGACTTTCCGTCGGTCGAGGTGATCAACCACCTGATCGCGGAGATGCCGTTGCGGACGTCCGCGCTGCGGTCGCTCGGCGCGCACCTCAACGTCTTCGCCGCGGAGTCGTTCATGGACGAGCTCGCCGCTGCCGCCGGGCTTGACCCCGTTGAGTTCCGGCTCGCGCATCTGTCCGACCCGCGCAGCCGTGCCGTGCTGGAAGCCGTTGCCCGGCGGTCGAATTGGGGGCAGGGTCAACGGTCGGACTCGACCGGGCACGGCATCGGCTACGCACGCTACAAGAATTCGAGCGCCTACTGTGCAGTCGTGGCAGAGGTTGAGGCCGTGGAACACGTGCAGGTGCGCCGGCTGACGATCGCCGTCGACGCCGGACTCGTCATCAGCCCCGATGGTGCGGTCAACCAGATCGAGGGCGGCGCGATCCAGGCCACCAGCTGGACGGTCAAGGAGCGAGTGCGATTCGACCGGTACAACGTGACCAGCGACAACTGGGAGACCTACCCGATCCTGCGGTTCTCTGAAGTGCCCGCGGTCGACGTCGAACTCGTTGCGGGCAACGGCAACCCGCCGCTGGGTGTCGGCGAATGCGCACAGGGACCGACCGCCGCCGCGATCGCCAATGCGGTGTTCGACGCGCTGGGCGTGCGGGTGCGAACGTTGCCGCTGACCCCGGAACAGATCGTCGCCGCGATGCCCGGCTGAGCTCGGCGCTAACCGCGTCCACGGACGGCGAGTTTGTCCAGCGTCACCTCTGCGGCGACGAGGTCTTGTGCGCCTATCCCGACGAATTTCGCGATGGTGATGTCGTTGTCCGATGTGCGTCCTTGGGTCTGGCCTGAAATCACTTCGCCCAGCTCGCCTGACAATTCCGCGATGGAATACCGGCCGGCGCGAATGGCGCGGTGAACGTCACCATTGGACTCGGCGGCCTCACGCGTATCCACGAAGACGCGCGCACGTTGAAGCACTGTCGCGTCGAGTTCGCATTTGGTCGGGTCGTCGGCGCCGACCGCAGTGATATGCATGCCCTCGCGCAGCCACGCGCCCTGCACCAATGGTTCACGGGCCGGCGTCGCGGTGATCAGGACGTCGGCGCTGCGAACGGTGCGTTCGATATCAGACGAACAGTGGATCTCGACATCGGGCAACCTGTCACTCAGCCGGGTCTTGAGCTGCTCGGCCTTGCCCATACTGCGTGCCCAGATCAACAGGGTGGTGAACGGGCGTTCTCGGTATAGCGCCAAGGGCTGCCAATATGCCTGCACGCCCGCGCCGAGCACGGCGGCGGTACCGACCTTGGACGGCGCGAGCATTCGCGCGGCAAGTCCTCCGGCCGCAGCGGTCCGGATGTCGGAGAGGTAGTGCTCCTCATTCAACAGAGCCAGCGTTCGCCCTGTGTGGCTGTCGAAGACGCCGACGAATCCGCCTTGTGGCTGCCCGGTTTCGACGTTCGAGCTGAACCAGGGCGACACCTTGACGATGTATACGTCATGACCGCGCAGGCTGCCGGACTTCACGTAGACATCACCCAGTTCGCGGCGCTCGGCCGGGAACATCACGATCAGCCCATTGTCGGCGAGGCCCGCGCTGGATTCCTCGAAGGCCCGCGACACAGGCTCGATCAGATCTTCGAAACCCACGCTTGCGCGGATGCTTTGGGCATCGATGATGCGGATGCTCACCGGAAAGGTCCGGTCATGGAAGAGCCTCGACCGTGCCGTGTCCGACGAAGGAGACATCGCCGCCCACCTTCACCGTTTCGACGTGGTTCGCGCTGCCTTCCGGGCGCACGCGCATTTTGCTTGGGCGGCCGGTGAATTGGCCCTGGTTCAGAATGAATGTGTCGCCACCGCCGACCAGTCCGTGGCGTAGGCGGTAGGCGCCGATCGTGCCTGCAGCGCTACCTGTGGCCACATCCTCGATGATTCCGTCGTTGTTCCAGTGCCGCACTTCGACGGCGGATTCGTCGAGCAAAACCGCGAACTGGGCGTTGGCGCCATGGAGTAATTCCGTGAGGTCGCGCGAGATTCGGGCCCGCGCCAATGCGCCCGACCGAACCGGCACGATCAGATAGCGAAGTCCAGTGCTCACCACTTCCATCGGCAGGTCGGAAACGACATCGCTCGGTGCGAGATTGAAGGCACGGGCGATCTGACCACCGTCGTCGATCGTCCCCAAGAACTCCGGGGTGCCCTGGTCCAGCCAACCCGAATACCCTCCGCTAGTGGCCTCTGTCCTGACTTCGACTGTCTTGCTGGGTAGTTGGAACCGCCAGCTTTGCGCACCGCAGGCTCCCGAGCGCTTGTGCAGGACCGCCGCCGCCCCGATTATCGGGTGCCCGGCGAAGGGCAATTCGTCGGACAGGTCGAAGATCCTGGCACGAACAGTGTCGGGCTGATCGGTGGGTTGAAGAAAGATGGCTTCGAAATGCCGCATCTCCTGAGTGATCCGCAGCATTTGTTCTGCGCTCAGATCCCCAGCATCGACAAATACCGGCAGACTGTTGCCACCGAATGGGATTTGGCTGAATACGTCGACATGACTGTAAGCGAGATTCATCGCATCCTCGTCACAGCTCAGACTTCAGAAGCTCGGCGAATTGTCGAATCGCGGGCTCGTTGCGGCGATAGAAGGTCCAGCCCTTTCTGCGCGTCGCAATCAAAAGATCAGCGTCGGTCAGCAGCGTCAGGTGACGCGACGCCGTTGCGGCCGCGATCCCCAACTTGTCACGGATGAAATCAGCGCATACACCGTCACGAACGAGATCACCGTCGGTCTGCGGCGGAAAGTTCGCAACCGGATCCTTCAGTAGGGTCAGCGTCTCGAGGCGCACGGGACTGGAAACGGCCTTGATCGTCTTGAGCAGCGCGACGGAACCAATTGCTGATTCGTTATTTCGCATAAATACAAACTAGCTGTTGCCGATCAGCATGTCAATGTCGTTGCCCGGTGTCAGATTCGGGCGGACAGCGTCTGCGAGAAGCGATTTCACGGCGAGATCGTCTGCGTCACAGTCCCCGACCGCTGCGAAATCGCGACTGACGACACGGACATTTTCTCAAGCCTGACTGGCGACATCCTGCGTAGTTGCGATCAAAATTCTTGACTCGGCAAGCTCACGAGGACCTTTACGGGTGATACAAGTTTTGTCACGGTACCAGTGGCAATTCCTGTATTGCTTGCGCAACGGCCTCGGCATCGTGGGGGGTAGGTCGCGCGTGAGTGGGGATGGCCTCCGTCGCGGGCGGGTTTAGGCGGCTTGGCCTGACGGAGCCATCCCCTCAAACCGCTACGGAGACGCGACGGCGAAGAGATGCCACTCGCCGGGCACGCCCTTGAGCCCGTGGGTGCCGCGGTCTTCGAACTCGAGGCCTGACCCGATCACGAGGTCGCGCAGCGTGCCGGACACGAGCACGTCGTTCGGGCCTGCCAGCGCACTCACGCGCGCGCCGATGTGCACGCCGATACCACCGATGTCGTCGCCGCGCACCTCGCACTCGCCGGTGTGCAGCCCGGCGCGCACCTCGATGCCGAGCGACCAGCACCGCGTCGCGGATCGACATCGCGCAGCGGATCGCTCGTTGCGGGCCGTCGAACATCGCGAGGAAACCATCGCCCGAGGTGTTGACCTCGCGACCTCGAAAGCGGAACGAGCTGCGACCGCACGACGGCGTCGTGCGCGTCGAGCAGGGCATGCCAGTCGCGGTCGCCGATCTCCGCGGCCCGGCGCGTCGAGTCCACGATGTCGGTGAAGAGCACGGTGGCGAGAACCCGATCGTCGGCCACGTCGGCCTGCTCGCCGGTGAGGAACTCGGCGATCTCCTGGAAGGAATCCCGCCACGGTTCAACGAAGTGATACATGTTGCGCCCGGGCAGCTCAACGTATTTCGCGCCCGATATGCGCTCGGCGACGTACTTGCCCTGCGCGGGCGGGATGAACTGGTTGTCGGTGTGCTGGAGGACGAGGGTTGGCACACGGACTGCCGGAAGGACTGCCGCATGTCCAGTTCCACCACGAGCGGCAGCATGAGGTCTACGGTTCCTGGGCTTGCCGCCAGGCGTTCTAGCCGTGCCCAGGTTGCCCGGATCTCTTCGTTCCACGGCATGTCCGGATTGATGGAATGTTGCCACTCCCCCCGTGCCCCACATGCCGACGAAGGCAGCGAGCACTTCCTCGGGATCGAGCACATCAGAGCGTTCAGTCATCGGATCCGCGTAGCCTTCGAGCGCGACCAGCGCGGCTGTGCGGGACGGATGCGTCGCGGCGAACAGCGCCGCTGCCGGGAGCGCGCCCGGAACAGCGATGAGCGCCGCTTCGCGGCTCTTTAGATCGTCGAGCACTGCGGTGATGCTGTCGGCCCATTGCTCCAGGTTCGGCGGCGCGCCCGGTGTGACCGGGTCGGAGGCTCCCGTGCCCGGCTGGTCGAGGAAGATCAGTCGCCCAAGCGAGGTCATCGCCTCGACCCACCCTTGAAGCGACGGCAGCTCCGGAAAGACCTCACAGTTCGTGAACCAGTTCGGGATGAACACAATGTCGCGCGGACCTTCACGTGACGCGCGGTAGGCGACGCGCAAGCCACCGTTCAGCGCATACCGCGTCTCCGAGAACACTGCGGAAGTCTAAGCCGAGGAGCGGGTCGAATTTCGGTGTCAGGCAAAGCCCGCCACCTAAACCAGGACGATCGAGTCGCCCTTCACCGAAATGGCCTGGGCCGCCAACGGTTCGGTAGCGGGGCCCTTGGCGACCGTTCCGTCCAGGTTGAACTTGCTGCCGTGACAGGGGCAGTCGATGGTCCCGTCGGCCACCTTGTTCACTGCGCATCCCTTGTGGGTGCATTTGGACGAGAAGCCCTTGAACTCACCCGCGGCAGGCTGAGTGACGACGACCTCGCCGACGATCACGCCCGAGCCGACCGGCACGTCCGCGGTCTTCGCGATCGTGTCGCCTGCGGGCGCGGCGCCGGCAGACGTCTCGCCGGTCGCAGCGGGCTTCTCGTCAGTTTTCGAGCATGCCGCGAGTGCACCGGCGACCATTACGACACCGGCGCCGCGAATCACCTGTTGGCGGGGCAGTCGGACGTCATCGAGGGTCATGGTCGAACCTTTCGGTAGAGCGGGGCTGTGGGGATAGCAAAAGGCACCGGAGACCGTTTGTCTTTACAACGGGAAAATCCGGCCGATGGTTCAGCCCGGGAGGACGGGCAGCGAACCGGGCGCCATCAATGGGCGCACCTCGACCCATCTCGGGTCGTTCTCGGCGGCCGACCCGGTCAGCTGCAGGATGCCGCGGGCATCGGCGACATACACCGTCGACGGGTTGGCGGCGACGGTTCCCACCGGCATCAGCAGGTTGCGGCTCGGCCCGTCGGAGTTCACCCCGTCGAGGTTGACGTACGACACCGGATGTTGTGGATCGGTGCGGCTGACGACGATGTCGTCACCGGTGCGCCACGACAACGAGACTACGGTGGTGCCGAGGCCGAACCCCAACCGCCGCGGATACGTGAGCGCATAACCGCCGCCCGGTGTCTGTTCGACGCTGGCCAGGATCACCTGGCCCTCGATCACCATTGCCGCCCGCGTACCGTCGCGGGACAGCTGCAGCTCGGCGATCGGCCCCGGGAATCTCGTTGTCACCGCGGTGATGTCGACCGGAACCCGTCCCGGCGCTCCTGACGCATCCTGAACGGCGCGCACCACGTTGTTCCCGTCCACCACCACCCACACCGCGTCGTCGAGCGACCATGTCGGCCTGGACAGCGTGCGGCCGTCCATCGCCTGCAACGGATTACCGCCGATCGGGCCGACCCACAGCGACGACGCCATGTCCGGCGCACCGGCATTGAGCGTCACGACCGATGCCGCCTCCTGGCCGGAGCGCGATATGGCGGCCGCCGTCTGGTTGGGCGTCGCCCCGAACGGGCCGGGGACCTGCGGTGCCCGCTGGCCGTCCAGGGACACCAGCGAGCCGCTCACCAGGGCGTGCAGGCCCGCGGCGGCACCGTCGGCGGCGCCGGGATCGGTGGCGGCCACGTCGGATGTCTGCCAACCGTCGGCGAAGCGGTCGTCCAGCGCGGCTCCGTCGGCGTTGATGACGTAGGGGCCGTTGATGCCTGCTCGCGCCAGCGTCCAGATGATCTGCGCAGCAAGCAGTTGCCTGCTGTGCGGGTCGGTCGTGGACAGGTTCTCCAGGTCGATGCGCGCGCCGCCGTACCCGCGGCCGACGCCCATCTTGCCGCCGTCCGCACGCGTCACCGGGCCACGTAGCCGGAGCGGCGCGCCGAGCAGGTTGCGCACCGTGTTGGCCATCTCCGGTCGGGGGCCCGCGATCAATTTGGTGACCAGCTCGGTGGCCAGCTGGTCGGGATCGGACACCGCGACATAGCGGGGATCGGGAACCACGGTCTTGCCGGTCGGGTCGGCGAAGTACAGCGTGCTGCGCTTGTAGGTCTCCTGAAACTGTTGCCAGTCAAGGAAAACCCCGTTCGGCAGCCGATCGATGCGCCAGCCGCCGGGGGTTTTCACCAGTTCGATCGGGCCTGGGTCGGGCAGTGCGCCCTCGCCGGTCTCGAATACGCCGATGTCGGACAGCGATCCGAGGATGTCGGCGCGCATGCTGACCGAAACCCGGTCGGGTCCACGTGTTTCGACGAAGACGACCCGGTCGATCAACAGCGCGCTGCCCGCGTCGTCCCAAGCACTCGACGCCGACTCGGTGAGGAACTGGCGCGCCGCCAGGTGCCGGTTGGACGGATCGGCGGTGGCCTTGAGGAACTCGCGCAGCAGCACGTCGGGGTCCATGCCGGGCGTCGGCTTGGGCAGGCTGGGCGGCGCGGGCCGATCGACGGTCCCGATGGCCTGCGGTGCCGACGAGCTAGGCACTCCGGCGCACCCGACGAGCACCACCATCGCGCATGCCGAAACGATGGCGAGGACGCGCCTCACACGCTTTCTCCCGCCGGTTCGCGTTCCACGGCCGAGCGCCGTGGCTTACGTTGACGACCAACGGGTTTCAGCGGCAGCGGGCTCGTCGTCACCTTGTGACCGCGCACCAGCGGCAAGGTGAGCCGGAAGCACGCGCCCTTGCGGGGTTCGCCCCACGCCTCCAGCCGGCCCTGGTGCAGCCGGGCATCCTCGATGCTGATCGCCAGGCCGAGACCGGTGCCGCCGGAGCGGCGGACCCGCGACGGGTCTGAGCGCCAGAACCGGCTGAACACCAGCTTCTCCTCGCCGGGCCGCAGCCCGACGCCGTAGTCGCGGACCGTGACCGCGACGGTGTCTTCGTCGACGCCCATCCGGATGCGCACCGGCTTGCCTTCGGCGTGGTCGATGGCGTTGGCGATGAGGTTGCGCAGAATTCGTTCCACCCGGCGGGGGTCGACCTCGGCGATGACCTCCTCCTGCGGCATGTCGACGATGAGGTCGACGTCGGCATCGCCGGCCAGATGGCCGACGTTGTCCAGCGCGCTCCGCACCGTGCTGCGCAGGTCGACGGCTTCCACCGACAGCTCGGCGACGCCGGCGTCGTGCCGCGAGATCTCGAGCAGGTCGTTGAGCAGCATTTCGAAGCGGTCCAGCTCGCTCACCATCAGCTCGGTCGACCGCTGCAGCGCCGGGTCGAGGTCCTCGTTGTGGTCGTAGATCAGGTCGGCGGCCATCCGGACCGTTGTCAGCGGCGTGCGCAGCTCGTGGCTGACGTCGGAGGTGAACCGGCGTTGCAGGTTGCCGAACTCCTCGAGCTGGGTGATCTGCCGCGACAGGCTTTCGGCCATGTCGTTGAACGACACCGCGAGCCGCGCCATGTCGTCCTCGCCGCGGACCGGCATCCGTTCGGTGAGATGGCCTTCGGCGAACCGCTCGGCGATGCGCGACGCCGACCGCACCGGCAACACGATCTGGCGCGCGACGATCAGCGCGATGGCGGCCAGCATGAGCAGCAGCACAACGCCGCCGGTGGCCATCGTGCCGCGCACCAGCGCGATGGTGCTTTCCTCGCTGCTCAGCGGGAAGATCAGGTACAGCTCGAGATTGGTAACCGGCGACGACGTCGGCGTGCCGATGATCAGCGCGGGCCCGGAGAAGCCTTCGGTGTGCACCGTCGCGTACTGGTAGCTGACCTGCCCGGCCTTGACGAAGTCCCGCAGGGCTTTGGGGATCTGCTGCACCGGCCCGGCCGCGGTCGCGGCACGCGGTCCGTCGCCCGGGACGACGAGCACCGCGTCGAATGCACCCGCCAGGCCCGCGCCCGCGTCGGCCTTACGGTCGACGAGGGTGTTGCGGGCCAGTTGCAGGCTGCTGTCCAGCGACCGGGTCTCCTCGCCGCCGACGATCCCGCTGACGGTGTTGCGGGCCCGTTCGATCTCCTCGGTCGCCGCGCGGACTTTCACATCGAGGATGCGGTCGGTGATCTGGCTGGTCAGCACGAAGCCGAGCACCAGGATGACGGCGAGTGACAACCCGAGCGTCAGGGTCACCACGCGGAGTTGCAGTGACCGGCGCCAGGCCAAACCCATGGCTCGACTCAACGCACTCAACCCGCGTATCAGTGGTGCCGAACGCCGATGAATGCGCCGCCTCGAGCCGAAAATCACGGAGGTCCGGCCTTGTATCCCACTCCTCGAACAGTCAGCACAACTTGCGGGTTCTCAGGATCCTTCTCGACCTTGGCCCGCAAACGTTGGACATGCACGTTCACCAAACGAGTGTCGGCGGGATGGCGGTATCCCCACACCTGTTCGAGTAGCACATCACGAGTAAACACCTGCCGTGGTTTGCGTGCCAGCGCCACCAACAGGTCGAATTCCAGCGGTGTCAGCGAAATCTGCTCACCCATCCGCGTCACCTTGTGCGCGGGCACGTCGATCTCGACATCGGCGATGGAAAGCATCTCCGCGGGCTCGTCCTCGTTGCGCCGCAGCCGGGCGCGCACACGGGCGATGAGCTCCTTCGGCTTGAACGGCTTCATCACGTAGTCGTCAGCGCCCGACTCAAGGCCGAGCACCACGTCGACGGTGTCGGTCTTGGCGGTCAGCATCACGATCGGCACACCCGAGTCGGCGCGCAGCACGCGACACACGTCGATCCCGTTCATGCCGGGCAGCATCAGGTCCAGCAGGACCAAGTCGGGCCGCAATTCGCGCACGGCGGTGAGTGCCTGGGTGCCGTCGCCGATCACTGCGGTGTCGAAACCTTCCCCGCGCAGCACGATCGTCAGCATCTCGGCGAGCGAAGGGTCGTCGTCGACGACCAGAATCCTTTGCCTCATGGTCTCCATGGTGTCACCAGATCGAGATAAAACGCGGCTACCACGCTGGGCGTTTCGCTATCGGCCCAGCAGGAGGTCGGTCAAGGCGGTCGCGTCGATGTCGGGCGCGGCGACCAACCACCGCCCGCACCAATCGGAGGCCGCGAGGCCGGAGTACACCTCGCCGGTGCGCCGCTGCAGACCGTCGTCGCGCTCGTAGGCGTCCTTTGCCCGGTCGGCTTCGGTGTTGGCGCGATGCTCGGCGCGTTCGGCGGCCAGCTCCGCCGGGACATCGAGCAGTACCTGCCAGTCGGGTGCGGGCAACTTGAGCCGGCCGTACTCGAGTTCGCGGACCCAGGCCACCACGTCGCCGTCGGCGCGCTGCTGCAACCGCGCGGCACTGTAGGCGGCGTTGGACGCGACGTAACGGTCGAGGATCAGCACGTCGTATTCGCCTCGCAGGAGGTCGATCTCTTGGCGTGCTCCGGCGCGATCCAGCGCGAACAGCACCGCCATCGCGTAGACCGACTGTGCGAGGTCGCCGTGGCCGCCGTGCAGCGCTTCGGCGGCGACGTCGGCTGTCACCGACTTGCCGTAGCGGGGAAACGACAGGCTGGCCACGGTCTGGCGGTTGGACTCGAACGCTGCGCGCAGGCCCTGCGTCAGCGTGCGCTTGCCTGCGCCGTCGACACCCTCGATCGCGATCAGCACGCGGCGAGCCTAACCCTGAATTCCCTTCGAGTTTCCTGAGGAAAGCCTTGCAATAGGCACGCAGTGCGTCGGCATGCCGAAAACTGCGAGGTATGAAGCTGTTCGTTAGCGCGGCGATAGTCGGAGCGGCGCTGTTTGCGGTGGCCCCGCTGGCACACGCCGATGAGAACCCGAACGCCAATCCCCCGAATTGCAGTGCCGCCGACCTGGAATTCGTGCGAGCCGGCGTCCAGGAAGCGACGTCGCAATACCTGTTCGGCCATCCCGACGTGAACAACTTCTTCAACACCCTGGAAGGGCTGACCCGCGACCAGGCAAAGCCGAAGGTCGCGGCCTACATGAAGGCGCACCCGCAGACGAAGGCGGACCTGACCGGAATCCGGCAGCCGCTCACGGATATCAAGAACCGCTGCGCCGCGCCCGCGCCGCCTGCGCCACCGCCGCCCCCGACGCCCTAGAACTCACCACAGTTCGGCGTGGTCGGTAACCCGTTGAACCGGTCGGCGATCCACTGCATGGCCCGTTCCCCGTCGACCAGCATCGGCAGTGCGTGATTGACGATCGCCTTGTTGAGGAACGGCGGCTCCTCGTTAGTCCAGAACTGAACGTCGGCACCTTGCGCACACCAGTCGCGGCCGAGTTGATTGGCGGCCGTCCACGGCACCAGCGGGTCATACCGGTTGCTCAAAATCATCACCGGCGCATTGGGTTTGAGGCGACCGAGTTTCTGCTCATCGAACAGATGGCTGAACGGCTCCTCGTTGACGAGTTGGTTGATGTCCTCGTTGAAGTACGGCTGCAGGTGCCGGAACATGAACTTCACGATCGTCTCGGCGACGCACTGGTCGGAGACCTTGAACAACAAGTCTTCACCACGAGGCGTGAGCTTCGAGCGGATCGCGTCGGCGTATTCGGGATAGGACGTGATCACCGAGTTGAGCGCATAGCCGACGGCGCCAACGAGGACGCTGCCGTCGGCGTACGGAAACAGCTCCTTCAGATCAGCTGGCGGCGCACCGGCATAGGTGCCGACGACGTGAACATCCGGGGCGTACGACGACGCGAGTTCGGCGGCCGACGCAGCTGCTCCCCCGCCCTGCGAGTAGCCCCAAAACGCCACGGGCCCATGGGGATCCAGCGACGTGCCGGGTAGCCGCATCGCCGCTCTGCCCGCGTCGAGCATCGCGTTGCCCTGGGCGACCCGATTGACGTAGGTATGCAGGCCCGGAGTGCCGAGTCCCTGATAGTCGGTCATCACGATCGCGAACCCGCGCGCGACCATCGTCGATACGAACAGCTCCTCGTAGTTGAACGCGAGATCGAGCCACGGCCGCCAGTGGATGCCCTGGTTGAACTGACGCGACGGCGCGCACTGGTCACCCTGCCCCTGCGTGCCCGGCCCGTAGACGATCAGCGGTCGCGGACCTTGGCCGGGCCAGTCGTTGTACGGCTCGAAGTACGTTCCCGTGACCGCCATGGGATTACCGTGAACATCGGTGCTGCGGTACATAATTCGCGTCGCGTCCGCCATGATCATGCCGAGCTGACCGGACGGCTCGAGCACCAGCCGCGACGGCTCCGTGCGGATCAGGTCACCCGGCGCGCCAGGCGGCAGCGGATCCGGCGGGGTATAGAACGCCTGGTACTCGTCTTCGTTGAAATAGGGGTCGTGCGCGTCGTTCGTCGGGTCGTCGTCTGCGATCGTGGGCGGCGCAATGCCGATGGATCCGATCAACAACAGCGCAAGCAGAACCCCCACGACTCCCCGACCCACGGGGGGACCCTAACGTCGAAACTGCGGACAGATCGACGTTTTCGGCTTTATCGCGATCTGCCCGCAGTCTCGAGCGTGAATCAGTAGCGGTAGTGCTCCGGCTTGTACGGGCCCTCGACGTCGACGTTGATGTACTCGGCCTGCTCCTTGGTCAGCTTGGTGAGCTGACCACCGAGCGCCTCGACGTGGATGCGGGCCACCTTCTCGTCGAGATGCTTGGCCAGTCGGTACACCTCGTTGTCGTACTCGTCGTTCTTGGTCCACAGCTCGATCTGGGCGATCACCTGGTTGGAGAAGCTGTTGCTCATCACGAACGACGGGTGCCCCGTGGCGTTGCCGAGGTTGAGCAACCGGCCCTCGCTCAGCACGATGATCGACTTGCCGTCGTCGAAGATCCACTGATCGACCTGAGGCTTGATGTTGAGCCGCTTGGCACCGGAGCGCTCCAGCTTGGCCATCTGGATCTCGTCATCGAAGTGGCCGATGTTGCCGAGGATCGCCTGGTCCTTCATCGCCTTCATGTGCGCCAGCGTGATGATGTCCTTGTTGCCGGTCGCGGTGATGACGATGTCGGCGTCACCGATCGCCTCCTCGACCGTGCGGACGTCGAAACCGTCCATCAGGGCCTGCAGCGCGTTGATCGGATCGATCTCGGTGACGGACACCCGAGCGCCCTGGCCGGCCAGCGATTCCGCGCAGCCCTTGCCGACGTCGCCGTAGCCGCAGATCAGCACCTTCTTGCCACCGATGAGGACGTCGGTGCCGCGGTTGATGCCGTCGATCAGCGAATGCCGGGTGCCGTACTTGTTGTCGAACTTGGATTTGGTGACCGAGTCATTGACGTTGATCGCCGGGAACGCCAGGGTGCCTGCGGCCGCGAATTGGTAGAGCCGCAGCACGCCCGTGGTCGTCTCCTCGGTCACGCCCTGGACCGACTCGGCGATCTTGGTCCACTTGGTCTTGTCCGTCTCGAAGCGCTCACGCAGCAGGGACAGGAAGACCTTCCACTCGGCGGAGTCGTCCTCCTCCTCGGGAGGCACAACGCCGGCCTTCTCGAACTCCGCTCCGCGCAACACCAGCATGGTCGCGTCGCCACCGTCGTCGAGGATCATGTTGGCTGGCTCATTCGGCCAGGTCAGCATCTGCTCGGCCGCCCACCAGTACTCCTCGAGGGTCTCGCCCTTCCACGCGAACACCGGCACACCCTTTGGTTCCTCAGCGGTGCCGTGCGGGCCGACGACGACGGCCGCGGCGGCGTGGTCCTGGGTGGAGAAGATGTTGCACGACGCCCACCGGACCTCGGCGCCAAGGGACACCAGGGTCTCGATCAGTACCGCGGTTTGGATGGTCATGTGCAGCGAACCCGAGATCCGTGCGCCCTTGAGCGGCTGCACGTCGTGGTACTCCCGCCGCAATGACATCAGCCCTGGCATCTCGTGCTCGGCCAACCGGATCTCCTTGCGGCCGAATTCGGCCAGGGCCAGGTCGGCCACCTTGTAGTCGATGCCGTTGGAGACATCAGCGGTCAGCCGCTGCTCAGTCGTAGTCATGCTCGTCCTTCATCTCGCCGCGCAATTTAATTAGCTTGGTTAATATTAGCCCGCGCGGCCTCAGTCTCCGAAGCCGCGGCTAATCCGATTCGATAACACCGTACCGTTCGGCGAAAGGCGTCATCAGACGTGCCAGGTCGCGGGCCACATCGTGGTCGGCTTCCGGCGGCATCGACACGTAGCTCATCGCCAACCGGACGATGGCGCGGGCCAACACACCCGAGTCCTCCTCGCTGGCCCGCACCCAGCTGTCCATCAACGTCGTCGTCAGCCGCGCCGAGCAGTGCGTGATGATCGGGCCGCTGTCGGTGGTGATGAGCTGCAGCAGGTCAGGCTTGGTGCCGCCCGTCAGCAGCGAGATGACCAGCGGGTCTGCGGCCGACTCGGTGAAGAAGTCCCGGAAGCCCTCGAGGAACGCCGCGTAGATGTCGCCGACGTTGCCGGTGATCGCGCCTGCGACCGCGTCGACGAGACGGTCGGCCAGCCGCATGGCGTAGCCCTGGGCCAGACCCTGTCGCGAGCCGAATTCGTTGTAGATCGTCTGGCGGCTGATACCCGCCGCACTCGCGACGTCCGACAGCGTGATCGACGACCAGTCCCGGGTGCGCAGCAGGTCGCGCATCCCGTCGAGAATCGAATCGCGCAGCAGCACCCGCGACGCCTCGGCGTAGGGGATGCGCTGCGCGATTCGGGGGTCGTTCACACGCGCGAGACTAGCCGTCACGGACGCGCGACCTCCACCATCTCGAAATCCGACTTGGCCGCGCCGCAGTCCGGGCAACTCCAGTCGTCGGGAATGTCGTCCCACCGGGTGCCGGGCGCGATGCCGTCCTCCGGCCAGCCCTTCTCCTCGTCGTATTCGAATCCGCACTGCACGCAGACGAAAAGTTTGAACTCGCTCACTGCTTGACTCCTAACTCGTCGAAATCGACCTTCTCACGCACCCCGCAGTCGGGGCAGGTCCAGTCATCGGGTACCTCGCTCCACGCCGTGCCCGCCGGAAAGCCTTCGCGCGGGTCACCTTTCGCTTCGTTGTAGACGTACTCGCAGACCGGGCATATGAAGGAAGTCATGCTTGCGCCTTCCGCTCCTCGCGCGAGCGCTCGTCGCGCGCTCCGTACTTGGCGAGCATCTTTTCCCGCAGCCTGGGCTGCATGTTGACCCGGGTGATGTCGCCGTCGTAGTGGGCGAGCACCCGGTGGTCCATCACCTTGCGCCACAGCGGCGGGAAGTAGGTCAAGGCGATCATCGACGCGTAACCGCTCGGCAGATTCGGTGCGCCCTCCATGCTGCGCAGCGTCTGGTACCGGCGCGTCGGGTTGGCGTGGTGATCGCTGTGTCGCTGCAGGTGGTACAGGAACAGGTTGGTCACCAAATGGTCGGAGTTCCAGCTGTGTTGGGGCGAGCAGCGCTCGTAGCGACCGGTCTCTGATCCTGTTCCTCTTCGCGCAAGCGGCTCATCGACCTTCTGTCGGAGCAGCCCGTAGTGCTCCAGGTAGTTCACGGCTTCCAGCAGCGCGAACCCGAACACCGCGGAGATCACGATGAAGGGGATGAGCGCGACACCGAACACCGCGATCAGCACGCCGTAGAACACAATCGACATCGCCCACGCATTGAGCACGTCGTTGGACCAATGCCAGGGGCTCTTACCCGCGCGACGCAGTCGCTTGGCCTCCAGCTCCCACGACGACTTCGCACTACCCCACACGCTGCGAGGCAGGAACTCCCAGAACGTCTCACCGAAGCGGGCCGACGCGGGATCCTCCGGGGTGGCGACCCGGACGTGGTGGCCACGGTTGTGCTCGATGTAGAAGTGGCCGTAGCAGGTCTGCGCCAGCGTGATCTTCGACAACCAGCGCTCCACCGCGTCCTTCTTGTGGCCGAGCTCGTGCGCGGTGTTGATGCCGATCCCGCCGAGCACGCCCACCGACAGCGCCGTGCCGATCTTGGCCGCCCAGTTCAGCCCGCCGTCATAGCCCAGCCAGCTGAGGTCCGATGCGGTGAACAGGTACGCCCCGAAGATCACGTTGGCGTACTGGAACGGAATGAAGATGTAGGTGCAGTAGCGGTAGTACTTGTCGTTCTCCAGCCGCTCCATCACCTCGTCGGGCGGATTCTGGCCGTCCGGGCCGTACCGCAGGTCCAGCGCAGGCAACAGGACGTAGAGCAGGAACGGACCGATCCAGAAGAACACCTGCGACGCGGTCTGCCAGCCGAACTGGTTGAACGCCCACACGATCGGCAGCACGACGAACAGCGCCGTCGGCGCGATCAGGCCCATCAGCCACAGATGTCGTTTCCTGTCCCGCCACTGGTCGATCTCGATTTCCGATACCTGCGCCTCCACGGCGGCCACCTCCCTGTGAGTGCCATCACCTAGCTGACTTGACTATAGAGCCGATTTTGTCGGCTGTCTAGACATAGAGTGCCATTTTGTAAACTAGTGGTCGCATGGGCCGGCGCACCTTGAGTCCCATTACGATCAGCGCGTATGGGGCGGAGTGGGGACCATGCGGTCGTCATCGGGGCCAGCATCGCGGGCATGTGCGCCGCGCGGGTGCTGTCGGACTTCTACGACCGGGTCACCGTGTACGACCGCGACCAGCTTCCCGCCGGTCCGGCCAACCGCTCCGCGGTGCCGCAGGGCAGGCACGTGCATCTCCTTTTGGCGCGCGGCGCGGCGGAGCTGGAAAGCCACTTCCCCGGGCTGCTCGACGACATGGTGGCCGCGGGCGTGCCGATTCTCCAGAATCGACCCGACTGCATCCACTTCGGCGCCGCAGGCCATGTCCTCGGTACGTCGCACCGGCTGCGCGACGAGTTCACCGCCTATGTGCCGAGCCGTCCGCAGCTGGAGTGGCAGATCCGTAAGCGGGCGACCGCGATCCCCAACGTGGAGGTCGTGCGCGCCGGGGTCACGGAGCCGAGTTTCGATGCCGCGCGGCAGACAGTGACCGGCGTGCGGCTGGACACCGGCGACGCCGTACCCGCCGACCTCGTCGTCGACGCCGCGGGACGGGGCACCCGGCTGCCGGTCTGGTTGGCGCAGTGGGGATTTGACCGACCTGACGAGGACACCGTCGACGTCGGCATCAGCTATGCCACACATCAGTTGCGCATTCCCGAGGGATTGATCTCCGAAAAGGTCGTCGTCGCAGGCGCATTCCACCAGCAACCTCGCGGGCTTGGGATGCTCTGCTACGAGGACGGCACCTGGGGCCTGACCACCTTCGGTGTGGCCAAGGTCGACCCGCCGCAGGATTTCGCCGGAATGTGTGCGCTCGCGGACGAAGTCGTCCCACCACACATCGCCGCCGCCATCCGCAAGGCCGAGCCCATCGGCGACGTGGCGTTCCACAAGTATCCGACCAGCCGGTGGCGGCGGTACCACAAGCTGGCGCGCTTCCCGGCCGGCATCCTGCCGTTCGGTGACGCCGTCGCCAGCTTCAATCCCACCTTCGGTCAAGGGATGACGATGACCTCGCTGCAGGCGGGTCATCTTCGGCGCGCGCTCGAGTCGCCGGGCACGGACCTGGCCCGCGAGTTCAACGATGCGACCGCGAAGTCGACATATCCGGTGTGGACGATGAACGCGATCGGAGACCTGGTGCTGCACCGGGCCGCCGGTCCGATGCCGTGGTGGTACCGCCCGGTGGGTGGGCTCTTCGACCAGTTCCTCGGGGCGGCCGAGACGGATCCGGTTCTCGCCGAATGGTTTCTGCGCCGGTTCAGCCTGCTCGACAGCCTTTACATGGTCCCGTCGATGCGGCTGGTCGGCCGAACCATCCGGCACAACGTGCGGCTGTGGCTCGCCGAGAGGCGGGCTGGTGAGCCTGTGGGTGTGGCACGTCACGCCCCGTCAACCACGCGGTGAGTATCTCGCTGACAGCGTCCGGCGCCTGCTGCTGCATCCAGTGCGAGATGCCCGGAAAGCGGATTCCGCACTACGGCGTCAGTGCGCGGTCGAGGTCGGGCTCGAGGTAGATCACCTTCGCCGTCGGCACGGCCGCACGGATCGCCGACTCCGCCGCGTCGATGGTGGCCGCCACTGTAGCCAGGTCGGTAGACGGCGCAAGTGCGATCTTCGCGCCCACCAACAGTTCCTCGGGTCCCAGGTACTGGGTACGCAGATGGATCAACCGGTCGATGTGGTCGGTCTGCTCGAGCGCGGCCCGGATCGCACGGTCCTCCTCTCCGGTGGCGCCTTCACCGATCAACAGGCTGTGCATCTCGACCATCAGGATCGCGGCAATGGCGCCGAGCAGGACACCGATCGCAACGGTGCCGATGCCGTCCCACACCGGATTGCCGGTGAGCACGGTCAACCCGACCCCGGACAGCGCCAGGATTAGACCGATCAGCGCCCCGGTGTCCTCCAGCAGCACCACAGGCAGCTCCGGGTTGCGCGACGAGCGGATAAAGCGCCACCAGCTGCCGGACCCCTTCAGCGGTCGCGACTCCACCATCGCGGTGCGAAAGCTGTAGCCCTCCAGGCCGATCGCGACAACCAGGATCGCGATAGCGACAAGCGGCGAGTTCAGGTGCGTTGGGTGCGAGATCTTGTGGTAGCCCTCGTAGAGTGCGAACACCGAGCCGAGGGTGAAGAGCACCAGCGCCACCACGAACGAATAGAAGAACCGGCTGCGACCGTAGCCGAACTGGTGCAACGGGTCGGCTTCCTTGCGCGCTTGCCGTTGCCCGAACAGCAGCAGACCCTGGTTGCTGGTGTCGGCGACCGAGTGCACGGACTCGGCCAGCATCGACGAGCTACCGGTGATCAGGAAGCCGACGAACTTCGCGACGGCGATGCCCGCGTTGGCGAGCAGCGCCGCCAGGATCGCCCTGGCGCTGCCCTCACTCGACATCGCTTGTTGCCCTCTAGATTCCGACGGTGGCGCGGAACAGTTTGGTCGGACGCTGGGCCACCAGCCGGATCGGCCCGTCGTCGGCGGACACCCACGCCGCGGCGCCCCGCTCCAGTGTCACCGAGCCGGACTTGGCGTGCACGACGGCCGAGCCCTCTGTGCACAAAAGGATCTGCGGGCCGTCGTGGCGCGACGGCGCGTCCACCTCGTGGCCGAGGCGATCATCGTCGAGCCCCAGCACAGACACCGAGAACTCCGGCGCCGGCGTCTCGTAGACGGTTTCCATGCCATCCGCAGATGTCTTCGGTCGAAGCGAGTCCTCGCTGGCGGGCGTGAAGTCCAGCACCCGCAACAATTCCGGGACATCGACGTGTTTCGGTGTCAGGCCGCCGCGCAGCACATTGTCGGAGTTGGCCATCACCTCGATGCCGACGCCGTTCAGGTAGGTGTGCAGGTTGCCCGCGGGCAGATAGATTCCCTCGCCCGGCCGCAGGCTCATCCGGTTCAGCAACAAGGCGGCGAGCACGCCGGCGTCACCGGGATAGCGCTCACCGAGCTCGAGCACGGTCTTGGCCTCGGCCGCGAATTCCTTTTCCCCCGAACGGACATAGTTGATTGCGCCGTCGATCACCGCAGGCACCAGCACGTCGAGATCGGGCTGGGGTGCGGTGATCCACGTGGTGAACAGCGCCCGGAGACCGTCCGCGTCGGGCTGGCCGGCCAGCAGGCCGACGAACGGGTCGAGATCGGAAACCGCGAGCGCCCGCATGAGTTCGACCGACGTGGGCGCAGGCCGGAAACCGGCGAGCACTTCGAACGTGTGAAGTGCCACCAGCAGCTCCGGCTTGTGACTGCGGTCGCGGTAGTTGCGGATGGGCGATGACACCGGAATATCGAGGCGGTCCTCGCGCGCGAAGCCCTCCTCCGCCTGCTGGGCGCTCGGATGGGCCTGCAGCGAAAGCGGTTCGTCGGCCGCGAGCACCTTCATAAGAAACGGCAGCGCGTCGCCGAAGCGCTTCCGCACCGCCGCACCAAGCTGTCCTTCCGGATCCTCGCGGACGGCCTGCAGCAGCGACTCCTCTCCGGTGTCCGTCTCCAGCCAGGCGGGATCACCCGGGTGCGCGCCGAACCACAGCTCCGCCTCCGGATGCGCTGTGGGACTTGGTCTTCCGGTGAAGTCGGCAATAGCCGTCCGCGAACCCCAGGCATAGGTCCGTAGCGCGCCGCGTAACAGGTTCACTCGGCTACCCTCGAGCCAGTCGCAGATAGGTCGCCGCCATCTCCAGCCGGACGGCCAACATCGCCAATTGTTGTTCGGGACGCCCGGACCGCACCGGCGACTCGGGCACCTCGGGCACGTCCTCGGCCCCGACGATGGAGACGTCGTCGTACCCGGCCACCCGCGCCGCCACCACGGCGCGTTCGGTGTCCAGGGTCAGCACGAAGGTGCGGACCCTGGCAGGCAGCGGCCCGTCGATCTCCTCGTCGTGGAACAGGGCGGCCTCCCGGTCGGCGTCGGCCTGGCCGCCCAGCCCGGTGCGCAGCGCGACGATGGCATCGGACAGGCCGACCGCGGCCACCGGCTGGTGGGCGATGCGCAGCATGATCGCGCCACCGTGACGGGCCAACGCCAGCGTCGCCGGGTTGTCACCGGCGAGCACCACCGAACGCCCCGATATCCGCTCGGCCAGCGTCTTCGCCGGGTTGGTGAACAGTTCACGCGCAGCGCTGTTGCGCAGCGCCTCGGCGTCGAGCTCGTCGGCGAGCTCGGCGAGATCCATCCGCACGCCGGGATCCACCACGTTCAGGACCGCAAGACCGGCGGCCAGATAGCGGGAAAGGCCGAAGTCGTCTTGCACCCACACGCGCGGCTCAAGCACCGCGGCGCGCCCGGCGGTGGCGTCGCGCAGCGGCCCTTCGTAGGGCGCGGCGACGACCACTCTGGCGCCGCGGCGCACGGCGGTCGCCGCGGCACCGACCAGCGCGGGGTCACCAGGGTCGTCGCCCGCTACGACAAGGACGTCGAGCGCGCCGACCCACGGTGGCGCCTCGGAGCACACGACGATCGGTGCGGCGGCCGAACCGCCCAGCGCCGCAGCCAGAATCGACCCGGCAGTCTCTGCGTTGCCCCGGCCTGCGACCCAGATCACCGTGCGTGCCGGGACGTCGGCGGCGACCGTTTCGAGCGCGCCCTCCTCGAGGGCCGCCGCGGTGGCCCGCACCTGTGCACCCGCCATGGAAGCCGCCCGCAACAGCCCGCCACGGTCGGCGGCGAGCAGGCTCTCGACGTCGTCGAAGTCGATCGTTGCGTGCGCCGCGCTCATGTCGACGCCTGTGTCTGCGAGGCGATTTCGGTGGACACCTGCCCGACCACGTCGTCGACGTCTTCGACGGTGCGGCCCTCGACGTTCAGCCGCAGCAACGGCTCGGTGTTGGAGGTGCGCAGGTTGAACCAGCTGCCGTTACCCAGATCGACCGTCACCCCGTCGAGGTGGTCGATCGAGTGAATGCGGTTGCCGAACGACTTCAGCACCGTCTCCACGCACATCTGCGAGTCGTTGACGGTGAAGTTGATCTCGCCGGAGGCCTCGTAGCGCTGATAGTCGGCCATCAACTCCGACAGAGGACGGCGCTGCTCGCCCAGCGCGGCCAACACATGAAGGGCGGCCAGCATCCCGGAGTCGGCTCCCCAGAAGTCGCGGAAGTAGTAGTGCGCGGAGTGCTCACCGCCGAAGATCGCGCCGGTGTCGGCCATCAGCGTCTTGATGTAGGAGTGGCCGACGCGGGACCGCACGGGCGTGCCACCCCGCTCGATGACCAACTCGGGTACCGCTCGTGAGGTGATCAGGTTGTGGATCACCGTTGCGCCGATCTCCCTGCTCAACTCGCGCGCGGCGACCAGGGCGGTCACCGCTGACGGCGTTACGGGATGCCCCAATTCATCGACCACAAAACAACGGTCGGCGTCGCCGTCGAAGGCCAGGCCGATGTCCGCGCCGGTCGAGACCACGTGCCTCTGCAGATCGACGAGGTTGTCGGGATTCAGCGGGTTGGCCTCGTGGTTGGGGAACGTGCCGTCGAGCTCGAAGTACAGCGGCAGCATGTCGAGCGACGGGACCGGACCCAGCACCGCGGGCGTGGTGTGACCGGCCATCCCGTTGCCGGCGTCGACGGCGACCCGCAGCGGCCGCAGCTCGCTCAAATCGACGAGCGAGCGCAGGAATTCGCCGTAGTCGGCGAGCACATCGCGGTCGGTTATCGTGCCTGCCGGACCGTCGTATCCTGGTACGCCCGCGATCACCTCGTCGCTGATGGTGGTCAGCCCGGTCTCCTTGCCGACGGGCTTGGCGCCGGCCCGGCACAGCTTGATCCCGTTGTAGGCGGCCGGGTTGTGGCTCGCGGTGAACATCGCGCCGGGGCAGTCCAGCAGGCCGGAGGCGAAATAGAGCTGATCGGTTGAGGCAAGCCCGATCCGGACGACGTCGAGGCCCTGGGCCACCACCCCGTCGGCGAACGCGGCCGCCAGCGACGGTGAGCTGGACCGCATGTCGTACCCGATCACCATTCGGGCTGCGGCCGGAGGCTGGTCACTCACCAACCGGGCGAAGGCACTCCCGACGTCGGCGACGAACTGTTCGTCGATTTCCTCACCGACCAGGCCACGCACGTCGTACGCCTTGATGACGCGGTGGACTGCCGCGGCGGGCCGGGACATAGTTCGCTCGGATCTCCTCGCAAGACGGGACTGTTGGCGCCAGCCTATCCGTCCGGCGAGGGCTACTCAGAAGGGTCGGGTAACACCCGCAGGTGGCCGCGTCGGCGGCCGGTCGACTCGGGCCGGGGCGCCGGCGGCGCCATCAGCGCGCCGCCGTACGCACCGGTGATCGGGTCGGTGAAGCCCGCGGCCATCCCGCGGACCGAGGTCTCGCGACCCTCGCGCACGGCCTCGGCGAGGGCGATCAGGTCGTCCTCGTCGGGATGCGCGGGCAGGGGTCCGGCGTGGCGGACCAGCTCCCAGCCGCGAGGTGCGGTGATCCGGCCTGCGTGGCTCACGCACAGATCCCACGAGTGCGGCTCCGAAACCGTGGCCAGCGGACCGACCACCGCGGTGGAATCGGAGTAGACGAATGTCAGCGTCGCGACCGCGTAGTGCGGACACCCGGGCCTGCAGCAGCGACGGGGAACATTCACGAACGAGAGGCTATCGCGGGATAAAGCCCTGACGGCGTCGGACACGCAGCGCTCCGGGGGCCGACTTCCAACCGTTACAGTTCTCCCGTGGCAGAGCGGAATCTGCGGAGATCACGCCGCGGCCGCGACATGCGCGGTCCGTTGCTTCCTCCGAACGTTCCCGGCTGGCGCAGCCGGGCCGAGCGGTTCGACATGGCCGTGCTCGAGGCCTACGAACCGATCGAGCGGCGGTGGCAGGACCGGGTGACGGCGCTCGACGTGGCCGTCGACGAGATCCCGCGGATGTCGCCGAAAGATCCGGAAAGTGTGCAGTGGCCACCCGAGGTGGTGGCCGACGGTCCGATCGCGCTGGCCCGGCTGATTCCCGCAGGCGTGGATGTCCGCGGCAATTCCACTCGCGCGCGAATTGTGTTGTTCCGCAAGCCGATCGAGCGACGGGCGAAGGACACCATCGATCTCGCCGAGCTGCTGCACGAAGTATTGGTGGCGCAGGTGGCCACCTATTTGGGCGTCGAGCCCTCTGTCATCGACCCAACGATCGACGACGAGTGAGCTGCGCGCGGTCTAGATGATGCCGCGCTTGAGGCGGCGACGCTCCCGCTCGGAGAGGCCGCCCCAGATGCCGAAGCGCTCGTCATGGGCAAGCGCGTACTCCAGGCAGGCGTCGCGAACTTCACACCCCAAGCAGATGCGTTTCGCCTCCCGCGTCGAGCCGCCCTTCTCCGGGAAGAAGGCCTCCGGATCGGTTTGCGCGCACAAAGCGCGCTCTTGCCATTCGTCATCGGGAGTTGCCGGGGCAACGGCGTCGAGTTCTGGTCGGTCCGGAACCAAACTCAATTGGGGACGTCCTGGAAATCCAACTGATGCGGGCCCGGTATTGGTGTGCGGGAAATTGCCTACGGAGCCGAGTGCCCGAATGTCGAACCGGGCCTGACGGTCGAGATCGACCTGCTCAAAAGACATGTTCCGCCTCCTCACCTTGGTATCGCTGATCCTCTGTGGAGCCCCACGATGGAGATGTGTGGCCATCTCAATTCGAACAAGTGATCGAATCTCGGTCTGCGACACCGGAACCGGCCGGCCAACCGAAAAATGACACTGGTGTGATTACACACTTGTTAGCTGCCCTGGTCAAGCGTTGGAACAGAATTTCATACCATCTCGTTACCCAAAATCGGCGCGTCGCTGCTCCGGCGTGTCTCTCACAGCGCCGCGTCGTGCGCCTGCCGAGACCAGACCGTGACCCAACGCCTAGTGTCGGTCGGTGTGAAGGTCACCGTTCTGGTCGGCGGAGTCGGGGGTGCGCGGTTCCTGCTGGGGGTGCAGCACCTGCTCGGCCTCGGCCAGTTCGCAGGCGATGCGTCCCAAGATCATTCGCTCACTGCGGTCGTCAACATCGGTGACGACGCGTGGATGTACGGGGTGCGCATCTGTCCCGACCTCGACACCTGCATGTACACCCTGGGCGGCGGGATCGACCCTGACCGCGGCTGGGGCCACCGCGACGAAACCTGGCATGCCAAGGAGGAACTCGCCGCCTACGGCGTGCAACCGGATTGGTTCGGCCTCGGCGACCGCGATCTGGCCACGCATCTGGTCCGCAGCCAGATGTTGCGCGCCGGCTACCCACTGTCGGAGGTGACCGAGGCGTTGTGCGTCCGTTGGTCCCCCGGCGCACGACTGCTGCCCGCGAGCGACGACCGCAGTGAAACCCACGTCGTCATCACCGACCCCGACACAGACGAACGACGCGCGATCCACTTCCAGGAGTGGTGGGTGCGCTACCGCGCGCAGGTGCCGACACACAGCTTCGCGTTCGTCGGGGCGGACAAGGCCACCGCGGGGCCGGGAGTCACGGAGGCCATCGCTTCGGCCGACGTCGTGCTGCTTGCGCCGTCCAACCCGGTGGTCAGCATCGGCGCGATCCTGGCCATCCCCGGCATCCGGGGGGCCCTGCGGTCGACATCGGCACGCGTCATCGGCTACTCGCCCATCGTCGCTGGAAAGCCCTTGCGCGGCATGGCAGACGAGTGCCTCTCGGTGATCGGAGTGGCCAGCACGTCGGAGGCGGTCGGCGGCTACTACGGACCACGCTCGGGCGTCGGCATCCTCGACGGCTGGCTGGTGCACGAGGGCGACCACGCTGAGATCGCTGGCGTCGACGTGCGGTCGGTGCCGCTGCTGATGACCGATCCGGCGACGACGGCCGAAATGGTCCGTGCCGGACTCGACCTCGCCGGGGTCAAGCCGTGACCGAGCACGGCTCGGCAACCGCGATCGAACTGCTTCCGGTGACCGGCCTGCCGGAGTTCCGGCCCGGCGACGACCTCGCCGACGCATTGGCGACTGCCGCGCCGTGGCTGCGCGACGACGACGTCGTGGTCGTCACCAGCAAGGTGCTGTCGAAGTGCGAGGGTCGCATCGTCCCCGCGCCACAGGATCCGGAGGAGCGGGATGCGCTGCGGCGCAAGCTGATCGATGACGAGGCTGTCCGGGTGCTGGCGCGCAAGGGCCGCACGCTGATCACCGAGAACAATCTCGGCCTGGTGCAGGCGGCCGCGGGCGTGGACGGCTCCAACGTCGGTTCAACGGAACTGGCGCTGCTGCCCGTCGACCCCGACGGCAGCGCCGCCGCACTGCGCACCGGCCTGCACGAGCGGCTCGGCGTGACCGTCGGCGTTATCGTCACCGACACGATGGGGCGGGCGTGGCGCAACGGCCAGATCGACGCCGCCATCGGCGCCGCCGGGGTGACGGTGCTGCACGGCTACGCGGGCGCCCACGACGTCCACGGCAACGAGCTCGTCGTCACCGAGGTCGCGGTCGCCGACGAAATCGCCGCCGCAGCCGATCTGGTGAAGGGCAAGCTGACCGGGATCCCGGTCGCCGTGGTGCGCGGACTGACGCTGACGGACGACGGATCCACTGCCCGAGCGCTGCTGCGGCCAGGCGAAGAAGACCTGTTCTGGCTCGGCACCGAGGAGGCGATCGCGCTCGGGCGCCAGAAGGGGCTCAGCCAGGCGCAGCTGATGCGCCGGTCGGTTCGCCGGTTCGCCGCGGAGCCGGTGTCGCCGGAGCTCATCGAAGCCGCTGTCGCCGAGGCGCTTACGGCGCCCGCACCCCACCACACGCGGCCGGTGCGGTTTGTGTGGATCGCCGACACCGCGGCCAGGACGCGGCTGCTGGACCGCATGAAGGACAAGTGGCGATCCGACCTCACCGGCGACGGTCGGGCGCCGGATTCAGTCGAGCGGCGGGTGGGCCGCGGTCAAATCCTCTACGACGCACCCGAATTGGTCGTCCCGTTTTTGGTCCCCGACGGCGCCCACAGCTATCCGGACCCGGTCAGGACGGCCGCCGAACACACCATGTTCACCGTCGCGGTGGGCGCCGCGGTCCAGGCGCTCCTTGTCGCGCTGGCCGTGCGTGGCGTCGGCAGCTGCTGGATCGGCTCGACGATCTTCGCCGCAGATCTTGTCCGCGCCGAACTGGATCTGCCCGACGACTGGGAACCGTTGGGCGCCATCGCCATCGGCTATCCCGACGAGCCGTCCGGCCCCCGCGAGCCGGCGCCGACCGATGGCCTGTTGGTGCGCAAGTGAGCCTGCGCGAGTCGACGATTGAAACGCTGACCACCTGGCGCGCACCCGACCCGGCGCAGGACACCCTGCGGCACGCGATGCTGGCCTTCGTGCTCGGTCGCGAGGACGCATGCAAACGGGCATGCGTGCCCGGCCACGTCACGGCGTCGGCGCTCGTCCTCGACCACAGCGGAACCCACGCCCTGTTGACCCTGCATCCGCGGTTCGGCCGCTGGCTGCAGCTCGGTGGGCACTGCGAGGACAGCGACCCCGACATCGTCGCCGCCGCCCTGCGCGAGGCGACCGAGGAGTCCGGCATCGCCGGACTGAGGATGGACCCGGATCTGGCCGCGCTGCATGTGCACCCGGTGACCTGCTCGCTGGGTGTGCCGACCCGTCATCTCGACTTGCAGTTCATCGCCCGTGCCCCGGCGGACGCCGAGATCAACATCAGCGACGAGTCGTTGGACCTGCGCTGGTGGCCGCTCGATGCGCTACCCGACGACACCGACTTCGGGCTGACCCAGCTCGCCGAGGCCGCCGCGGCCAAAACTAAGCCGACGCCTAAGCGCTGATTTTTGCAGCCAGGGCTGTGATCCCGAGTTATCCACAGCCCTGGCGGCAAAAACGACCCGGGGCGGGGGAATTGTCCGGTGCGCTCGTCAACATCACGATGTGGTCGAAGTGTTCAAGGGTAGTGAAGCGCTGGCGCGTGGCGGGATGACCCGCGCGCGGCTGAGATGGAATTATCGCGCACTGTTCCCCGACGTCTATGCGCCGAAGGACGCGCCGAACTCCCTGCGAGGCAACACTATCGGAGCCTGGCTGTGGGCGAGACGCGACGGGATAATCGCGGGGCGCGCCGCCGCGGCCCTTCATGGCGCGAAATGGATCGACGACGACACACCCGTCGAGATGATCTGGCGTGGCGGTCGCTCGCCGGGGGGAATCATCGTTCGCAACGAGCTGATCGAGGACGATGACATAGTCGAGATCGCAGGCCTGTCGGTGACATCGCTTCAGCGGACGGCATGGGACATCGCCAGGCACATGCCACGTGACGTCGCAGTGCGGCACCTCGATGCACTTGCCAACGCCACCGACGTCAAGGCTGCCGATGTACTCCTCCTCGGCGAGCGCTATCAGCGGGCCCGAGGTCTGCCCCGTGCGAGAGCAGCCCTTGCTTTGATGGACGGCGGAGCGCAATCGCCCAGGGAAACGTGGTTACGGCTGCTGCTCATCGACGGTGGACACCCGACGCCGAGGACGCAGATTCGGGTGAGCGACGGCTTCAGCGAGGCGTTCATCGATATGGGATATGACGAGACAAAGGTCGGCCTCGACTACGACGGTGAATACCATTTCACCAACCGTGGCCGGTATGTCCACGACATCGGTAGGGCTGAGCTGGTTGAGCGAGAGGGCTGGATCGACATTCATGTCGTCGCCGAGCACACCAGGGGCTACATCCTGCACCGTGTCCGGGAAGCATTCGCCCGTCGCGGCTATCGCCCGATTTTGCAGTGAGGGTCGTGATCCCCGTGAATTCACAGCCCTAAGCGCAATTTCGAGTATGGCGCGAAGATCGTCACACGTCGGTGGAGTAGCGGATGCCGCCGTCGGGGATGGCCACTCCCGGCCACACCCTGGCACCGCGCAGCAGCTCGCAGCGCGCGCCGATATCGGCACCGTCGCCGATCACGCCGTCGCGGATCAACGCGCGCGGGCCGATGCGCGCACCGAACCCGATGATCGACCGCTCGATCACCGAGCCCGCCTCGACGCGCACCCCGTCGAAGATGACAGCGCCGTCCAGTCGAGCGCCGGGGCCGATCTCGGCGCCCCGGCCGACGACGGTGCCGCCGATCAGCAGTGCACCGGGAGCCACCGCGGCGCCGTCGTGCACCAGCGACTCGCCGCGATGCCCCTTCAGAGCCGGCGACGGCGCGATGCCGCGCACCAGGTCGGCCGAGCCGCGCACGAAATCCTCCGGCGTGCCCATATCGCGCCAGTAGGAGGCGTCGACGTAGCCGCACACCTTGTGGCCGTCGGCCAGCAGCTGCGGGAACACCTCGCGCTCCACCGACAGCGCCCTGCCCTTCGGCAACCGGTCGATCACCTCGCGCTTGAACACATAACAGCCCGCATTGATCTGGTCAGTGGGTGGATCCTCGGTCTTCTCCAGGAAGGCCGTCACCACACCGTCGGCGTCGGTGGGCACGCAGCCGAATGCGCGAGGATCGCCGACACGAACCAGATGCAGCGTCACGTCGGCGTTGTTGTCCTGATGGCTGGCGAGCAGGGCGCCCAGATCGGCGCCCGACAGCACGTCGCCGTTGAAGACCAGCGCGGTGTCATGACGCAGCTTCGACGCGACGTTGGCGATCCCGCCACCCGTACCGAGCGGCTCATCCTCGACGACGTACTCGATCTGCAGGCCCAGCTTGGAGCCGTCGCCGAACTCCGATTCGAAGACACCCGCCTTATAGGAGGTGCCGAGCACGACGTGCTCGATCCCGGCGTCGGCGATCCGCGACAGCAGATGGGCCAGGAACGGCAGCCCGGCGGTGGGCAGCATCGGCTTGGGCGCCGACAGCGTCAGCGGCCGCAGCCGGGTGCCCTGCCCGCCGACCAGAATGACGGCATCCACACCCGAGGGGTCGACTGAACTCCCCAACCTAGTGCCGTCCTTTCGATTGGCGTCGGCTGCTGCGAACCACCAGCCGTGAGCGCGCCTCGAGCGCGCCTCTCATCGTCCACCTCAGCGGCGCCTGCCACCGCTTGTTGTGCCGATCAGCCAGGAAAGTGTAGGTGCTTTTGTGGTGTGCGGCCAAGTTGCGAGCGGGGTCCCTGCCCGTGGAGTGGCCTTTGTCGTGCAAAACCTCCGCCGAGGGGACGTATACGTTCTGCCAGCCGGCGTCCCCGAGGCGATCTCCCAGGTCGACGTCTTCCATATACATGAAGTAGCGCTCGTCGAAGCCGCCGACCTCATCGAAGGCGACGCCACGCAGCAACAGGCACGACCCCGACAGCCATCCGACCCGGCGTTCGCTGGGCTCCATCCGGTCCTGCCGGTAGGCGGCCGTCCACGGGTTGGACCGCCACAGCGGACCGACGACGGCGTGCATGCCGCCGCGGATCAGGCTGGGTAGGTGCCGCGCCGAGGGATAGACCGAACCGTCGGGGTCGCGGATCAGCGGGCCCAGCGCCGCGGCCTTCGGCCAGCGGCCCGCCGCGTCGAGCAGCGCGTCGATGCTGCCGGGGCCCCACTGAATGTCCGGATTGGCGACGATGAAGAGGTCGGGACTCCCCGGACCCGAGGTGTCCTTCCGTAACTCGGCAACCGCGCGGTTCACCGCCGTTCCGTAGCCGAGGTTCCCGCCCGTGCGCAGCAGCCGGGTGTTGGGGAACCGCTCGAGGGCCTCCTCCGGCGTGCCGTCCGTCGAGCCGTTGTCGGCCATGATCACCGTCACCGGCCGCTCGGTGGCGTGCGACAGGGTCGACAGGAACCGGCCGAGGTGGGGCCCCGGTGAGTAGGTCACCGTGACCACTATCAATTCGTCGCTCATGCGACGGAAAACAATCCGTCACTCACGGCGTCGAGGGTAGCGGGCGGTCAATCTGCCAGCGCCGCGGCCAATGCCTCGCGCCACGGTCGCAGCGGCGCCAGGCCGGCCGCAGTCGCGGCGCGACCGGACAGAGCCGAATACGACGGCCGCGCCGCAGGACGTGGCACGTCCTGGGTGGTCACCGGCTGCACACGTTCGGGATCGGCGCCCACTTCTTCGAAAACCGCCCGCGCCTGCTCGAAACGGCTGGCCGCGCCGTCGTTGGTGACGTGCAACAGCGGGGGCGCCGTCGACGCCGCAATCTGCAACAACGCCGGGACCAAGTCGCCGGTATAGGTGGGCGACCCGATCTGGTCGGCAACCACAGTGACGGGCCCGTCGCCCGCCGCGAGCCTGCGCATGACGCCGACGAAGTCGGACCCCACGCCCGTGTACACCCACGAGGTCCGCACCACGTTCGCGTCCGGGAGTTCAGCGTGCACCGCCTGCTCGCCGGCCAGCTTGGTCTTGCCGTAGACACTGAGCGGGTCGGTGGCGTCGTCGACCTCGTATGGCCGCGGCTGCCCGTCGAACGCCCCGTCGAAGACGTAGTCGGTGGAGATGTGGATCATCCGCGCGCCTACCTTCGCGCACGCGCGCGCCACGTTGCCCGCCCCGACCGCGTTGACCGCATGAGCGCGCTCCCCGTCGCTCTCCGCTGCGTCCACGGCCGTATAGGCCGCGCAGTTCACCACCACGTCGCCGGGCGCAACGATGCCCTCGGCAGCGGCGGCGTCGGTGATGTCCCATTGCGCCGAGGTGAGGGCCAGCACATCGAGGCCACGTCTGCCGGCCTCCTGCGTCAGAACCCGCCCGACCTGGCCTCCTGCGCCGGTGATCACGATCCGATAGCCCACGTGCAGAGTCTGGCACGCCGAAACCGGCTACCGGCTCTGCGCCCCTGACGCAAGTAACCTGGGCTGATGCCGTCCCGTCTGTTCAGGATCGTCGCCGTCATGGTCGCGGCGACGATCGTCATCGGCACGGGGGTGGCGTGGAGCAAGATCCGGTCGTTCGAAAACGGCATCAACCACATCTCGTCGGCAGCACTCGGCGGCGGCGGCGAGGACGGTGCGATCGACATCCTGCTGGTCGGTCTGGACAGTCGCACCGACGCGCACGGCAACCCGCTCTCGCAGGAGGAGCTGGCCACCCTGCAGGCCGGTGACGACGAGTCGACCAACACCGACACGATCATCCTGGTGCGCATCCCGAACAACGGGAAGTCCGCCACCGCCATCTCGATCCCGCGCGACTCATACGTCGACGCGCCCGGCATCGGGAAGATGAAGATCAACGGCGTGTACGGCTCAGTGCACCTGGAGAAGTTGAAGCAGCTGGTCGAGCAGCAGGGCGTCGACCCGAAGGTGGCCGAGCCCGAAGCCAACGAAGCCGGACGCGAGGCGCTGATCAAGACCGTCGCCAACCTGACCGGCGTCACCGTCGACCACTACGCCGAAATCGGGCTGCTCGGCTTCGCGTTGATCACCGACGCGCTCGGCGGAGTCAACGTCTGCTTGAAAGACAATGTGTACGAGCCTCTTTCGGGTGCCGACTTCTCAGCGGGCTGGCAGAAGTTGGACGGGCCGCAGGCGTTGAGCTTCGTGCGGCAACGCCACGACCTGCCCCGTGGCGACCTGGACCGGGTGGTGCGCCAGCAGGTCGTGATGGCGTCCTTGGCCCACGAGGTCATTTCGGGCAAGACGCTGTCCAGCCCCGCCACCCTGAACCGGTTGCAGGCGGCCGTGCAGCGATCGGTCGTGCTCTCCGACGGTTGGGACGTCATGCAATTCGCCGAGCAGCTGCAGAAGCTGGCGGCGGGCAACGTCGCGTTCGCCACCATTCCGGTGCTGGAGGAAAACGGCTGGAGCGACGACGGGATGCAGAGCGTGGTGCGGATCGATCCCAACCAGGTGCGTGATTGGGTCGACAGCCTGTTGCAGGACCAGGACAAGGGCAAGACCGAGCAGCTGGCGTACACACCCGACAAGACCGCCGCCGAGGTGGTGAACGCCACCGATGTCAACGGCCTTGCCGCCGCGGTGTCGGCGGTGCTGACCGGCAAGGGTTTCGCGCAGGGGCCCGTCGGCAACCATGATGCGGGTGTCCTGTCGAACAGCCAGGTGCTCGCCGCCAAGACCGACGACCTTGGCGCGCAGGCGGTTTCCAAAGCACTGGGCGGGCTGCCGGTCGTCGCCGACCCGAGTATCGCGCCGGGAACGGTGCGGGTGGTGCTGGGTAGCGATTACACCGGCCCAGGCTCCGGGCTTGAAGGCACCGACCCGACGTTGGCGACGGCCGACCCGGCGGCCACCGATTCCACCGATCAGGCTCCGCCGCCTTCGCCGATCATCACGGCAGGCTCGGACAATCCCGAGTGCGTCAACTGACCGTCAGCGCCGCCCTGCTGGACCCGATGCTGGAGCGGGATCCGGTCGGGCCGCGCATCACGTACTACGACGACGCGACCGGTGAGCGGATCGAGCTGTCGACGGTCACGCTGGCCAACTGGGCGGCCAAGACGGCCAACCTGCTTCGCGACGAGCTCGGCGCAGGACCGGAAAGCCGGGTGGCGGTACTGCTGCCCGCCCATTGGCAGACCGCCGCGGTACTGCTCGGCGTCTGGTATATCGGCGCGGAGGTCGTGCTTGGACCCGGCGAGGCCGACGTGGCCCTCTGCACCGCAGATCGGTTTGCCGAGGCCGAGGCCGCGGCCGGACCCGGTGAAATCGCGGTGCTGTCGCTGGACCCCTTCGGCAAACCCGTTCCCGATCTACCGGTCGGCGTCACCGACTACGCGACCTCGGTGCGCGTGCACGGCGACCAGATCGTTCCCGAACGCAGCCCGGGCCCGCGCTGGACGGGCGGTCGGTCGCCGACCTTCTCATGGCGGCCGCCGGTTCCGCTGAAGCACAGGGGCTGACGGCAGACGACCGGGTGATGTCGACCGCACGGTGGGACACCGTCGACGAGCTGACCGACAACTACTTGGCGGTGATGGCCGCAGGAGCGTCACTCGTGTTGGTGGCGAATCCGGACACGGCACTTTTGGAACGCCGACGACAGGCCGAGAAGATCACCCGGGGATAGCTCCCGCACTGTGGGTTGACCTACTAAGCACTGTCAATGGCAGTTGGGTTTCCTGGAAATCTGCTTCGGGGATCGCTCACAGACTGCCTGTAGGGAGTTTCATGGCTTCTCACGGGTGGCGCTAAGGGCCGTCCTGGAAAAGTAAGTGATTGGGGTAGTGAAATGGCTGTTAATGGACGACGCGGGAAGAGGGTCAAGGCGTTAGCGGCCGTAGTGGGCGGCAGCGCCATGGTGGCGTTGGGCGCGGTCAGTGCCTTCACGGGCGGCGGCAGCTCAGGCGCTCCCGCGGTGGTGATGTCGGTAGGCCAGATGACGATGGGTGACACCGCTACTGTCGCATACTCCGCGACGGAGGAGACATCGGTGGCGGTTCCGGTCGATAAGGCAAAGCCTTTCGGAGGGTCGGGCGGCTAACGCCAGTTCGACAAAATCGCCCCGGCTCAGCCCGGGAGTGCCACGCTTTCGATCGTGATCGACCGGCGCGGCTTTCTACTGCTGACGGCGGCGTCAGGCAGTGGCCGCGAGTTGTTCGACCAAGACTGCGACGCCACCTGCTGCGCCCGCCGTCGACCTGAAATTCGAGCCGACTGAGACCGGGATCGACCTCGGCGGGGTGTCGGTGCGCACGTGGGCCTACAACGGCCGGGTGCCCGGAAACGAGATCCGGATCCGCAAGGGCGAGCGGCTGCGCGCAGTCGTGTCGAACAGGCTGCCCGCCGGGACCAGCATCCACTGGCACGGCCTTGCGATCGTCAACGACATGGACGGCGTGCCACCCCTCACCCAGTCGCCGATCCCGGCGGGAGAAAGCTTCACCTACGACTTCGTCGTGCCCGACGCAGGAACCTATTGGTATCACTCACATGTCGGAACGCAGGCGGACCGCGGGCTGTACGGCCCGCTGATCATCGAGGATCCGGACGAAAAGGCGGACTACGACGAGGAATTGGTTCTGGTGCTCGACGATTGGATCGACGGCACCGGCACCGACCCGGACCAGGTGCTGACGAAGCTGCGTAAGACCGGGATGAAGCCGATGGCGCCCGGCGGCCCTGGGGTCAGCCCGACGACTCCGCTCGGCGGCGACGGCGGCGACGTCACCTACCCGTACTTCCTCATCAACGGCCGCGTCCCTGCCGACCCCGACGCGCGCGATTACCGTGCCGGACAACGCATCCGGTTGCGGGTGATCAACGCAGGATCGGATACGGCGTTCCGGGTGGCCGTCCCCGACACCTTGTTGAATGTCATCGCCACCGACGGATATCCGGTGATGCCCGCACAGACGAGGTCGGTCATTCTCGGGATGGGTGAGCGCTTCGACGCCACCTTCACCGTCGGTTCGTCGGTGCCGGTGGTGGCCGTGCCCGAGGGCAAGCAGGGACACGCGCAACTGAACATTCGGGTCGACGGTGCGCCCACCGTGGTGAAGGTGGACGATTTCGTCGCGTCGGTCCGTAAGGAGGTGGTGCTCAACACCGCGACACTGACGCCGACGCCGGACGTCGCACTGCCTGTACACACGCCGGATCAGGTGATCGAGGCACTGTTGAGCGGGCCAGGACCCGGCTACACATGGCCGTTCAACGGCAGGCTGTATGACCCGACGAAGGACGGCATCGCGGTGAAGCCGAACCAGCGGGTGCGCATGCGAATGATCAACGAGTCCATGATGTTTCACCCGATCCACCTACACGGGCACACCTTCGAGGTGGTGGGGAACGACGGACCACTGGCCCGCAAGGACACCGTGCTGGTGCCGCCAAGACAGACCGTCGAAGTGGACTTCGACACCGACAACCCGGGCAAGTGGATCACCCACTGCCACAACACCTATCACCTGGAAGGTGGGATGGGCGGCTGGATCTTCTACGAGAGCTAGCGCCTCACTTCAGCAGTGCCCGTGCCATCACCACACGCTGAATCTGGTTGGTGCCCTCGTAGATCTGGGTGATCTTGGCGTCGCGCATCATCCGCTCGACCGGGAAGTCGGTGGTGTAGCCGGCACCGCCGAACAGCTGCACCGCGTCGGTGGTGACCTCCATCGCCACATCGGAGGCGAAGCACTTCGATGCCGAGGAGATGAACCCGAGTGCGGGCTCTCCGCGCTCGGCGCGCGCCGCCGCGGTGTACACCATCAGCCGAGCCGCCTCTACCTTCATCGCCATGTCCGCCAGCATGAACTGCACACCCTGGAAGTCGCTGACCGGCTTGCCGAACTGCTTGCGGTCCTTGGTGTATGCGATCGCCGCATCCAGCGCGCCCTGCGCGATGCCGACCGCCTGCGCACCAATGGTCGGCCGCGTGTGGTCGAGCGTTTTCAGCGCGGTCTTGAAACCCGTGCCGGGCTCACCGATGATCCGGTCACCCGGGATGCGGCAGTTCTCGAAGTACAGCTCGGTGGTCGGCGAGCCCTTGATGCCGAGCTTGCGCTCCTTCGGCCCGACCGTGAAACCCTCGTCGTCCTTGTGCACCATGAACGCGGAGATGCCGTTGGCGCCCTTGTCCGGGTCGCTCGAGGCCATCACCGTGTACCAGGTTGACTTGCCGCCGTTGGTGATCCACGCCTTGGTGCCGTTGAGGATCCACGAGTCCCCGTCCTCGCGCGCACGGGTGCGCATCGCCGCGGCGTCGCTGCCCGACTCCCGCTCGGAGAGCGCATAGGAGGCCATCGCCTCGCCGGACGCGATGGCAGGCAGCACGTGCTTCTTCAATTCGTCTGAGCCGCTGAGGATCAGCCCCATCGTGCCCAGCTTGTTGACCGCGGGGATCAGCGACGACGACGCACAGACCCGCGCCACCTCCTCGATCACGATGCAGGTCGCAACCGAATCAGCGCCCTGACCGTCGTACTCCTCGGGCACATGCACCGCGGAGAACCCGGAGTCGTTGAGCGCCTTCAGCGCCTCCTCGGGGAAGCGCGCATTCTCGTCGACGTCGGCGGCGTGCGGGGCGATCTCCTTCTCGCAGAGATCACGCAGCACCGCGCGAAGCTCGTTGTGCTCGTCGGGCAGCTTGAACACGTCGAAATCAGGGTTACCCGCCATGAAGAACTCCTTGCTACTCGCCAGTAACTTTACCCTCGGACCCCAGCACCCGGTCCCGCAGGGCGGCGTCCTTCTCCAGCACGGACGCGCCGAGCTGGTGTTGAAACTCCTCGACCCGCTTACGCAGTTGGGCATCCGTCGAACCGAGGATCCGGACAGCCAGCAGGCCGGCGTTGCGGGCTCCGCCGATGGATACCGTCGCCACCGGAACCCCTGCGGGCATCTGCACTATGGACAGCAGCGAGTCGAGCCCGTCGAGTTTGGCCAGCGGCACCGGAACCCCGATCACCGGCAGCGCCGTCGCCGACGCGACCATCCCGGGCAGATGAGCCGCACCGCCCGCGCCTGCGATGATCACCTCGAGCCCGCGGTCGGCGGCCGTGCGCGCGTAGTCGAGCATGCGGTCGGGCGTGCGGTGTGCCGACACCACGCCGACCTCGAATGGAATGTCGAACTCCGCCAACGCATGCGCGGCCGCTTCCATCACGGGCCAGTCGCTGTCGCTGCCCATGATCAGTCCGACCCTGGCGGCCTCAGCCATGTCCGTCCCATCCGTCGGTCCACTGTGCGTCAGACAACCAGTGTGCCGCCCGGCTGGCCCGTTCGCGAAGCTTCGCCACGTCTTCACCAACGATGTTCACGTGGCCGATCTTGCGGCCGGGACGCTCCTCCTTGCCGTACAGGTGCACCTTCACGTCGGGAATGCGCCCGAACAGGTGGTGCAGACGTTCGTCCATACTCATTTCGGGTTTCTCCGGCGGCGCCAAGCACATTGGCCATCACCGTCACCGGCGCGATCGGAGCGGTGTCACCGAGCGGATAGTCCAGCACCGCGCGCAGATGCTGCTCGAACTGACTCGTCTTGGCGCCGTCCATGGTCCAGTGACCGGAGTTGTGCGGTCGCATCGCCAGCTCATTGACCACCAATGCGCCGTCGACGGTCTCGAACAACTCCACCGCGAGCAGGCCGACCACGCCCAGTTCGCCCGCCAGCCGCAGCGCCAGCTGCCCGGCCACACTGCCGAGCTCGGGATCCAGACCCTGCGCCGGCGCGATCACCTCCACGCAGATGCCGTCGCGCTGCACCGTCTCCACGATCGGCCACGCGGCGCCCTGGCCGAACGGCGAGCGCGCCACCAACGCGGACAGCTCACGCCGCATCGCCACGCGCTCCTCGGCCAACACCGGGATGCCCTCGGCCAGATTCCGGGCCGCGAAGTCGCGAGCCTCGTCGAGATCGCGGGCCATCAGCACACCGCGACCGTCGTAGCCGCCGCGCACGGTCTTCACCACGATCGGTTCGCCGACGCTGGCGGCGAACGCGTCCAGCTCGGCCGCATCAGTCACCGCCGCGTACCTCGGGATCGGGGCCCCGATGGCCTCCAGCCGTCGCCGCATTACCAATTTGTCCTGGGCGTGGATCAGCGCCTCCGGCGGCGGGGCCACGTTCACGCCCTCGGCGACCAGCTTCTCCAGCAGCTCGGTCGGCACGTGTTCGTGGTCGAACGTAAAGGCGTCGGACCCCTCGGCGGCCCGGCGCAGTGCGTCGAGGTCGGTGTGCGCACCGATCACCACGTCGGGTGTGACCTGTGCCGCAGGGTCGTCCGGTGTGGCGGCAAGCACCCGCAGCGTCTGGCCGAGTGCGATCGCGGCCTGGTGCGTCATCCTGGCCAGTTGCCCGCCACCGATCATGGTCACCAGCGGAGACGCGGTCCTGGTCTTCGGCACAGCGTTCATGGTGTCATGACTTTGTCGGCCCTGACCTGCACGGGTGCGCGTAGCGTGCATTGTTTCCGTAGACTGCGTTGTCGTGTCCTTCACCGATGCCACGATCGCGCGGCTGCCTCGGCCGATCCGGCCGTACTTCGAACGGCACCACGAACTGATCAAGTTCGCGATCGTCGGCGCGACGACGTTCGTCATCGACTCCGGGGTTTTCTACACGCTGAAGCTGACGGTGCTGGAGCCCAAGCCGGTGACTGCGAAGATCATCGCGGGCATCGTTGCGGTGATCGCGTCCTACATCCTCAATCGCGAGTGGAGCTTCCAGAACCGTGGCGGCCGCGAACGGCACCACGAGGCGCTGCTGTTCTTCGCGTTCAGCGGCGTCGGCGTGCTGCTGTCCATGGCCCCGCTGTGGTTCTCGAGCTATGTGATGCACCTTCGCGTGCCCGAGGTGTCGCTGACCGCCGAGAACATCGCCGACTTCATCTCTGCGTACGTAATCGGCAACCTGCTGCAGATGGCGTTCCGGTTCTGGGCATTCCGGCGCTGGGTGTTTCCCGACGAGTTCGGCCGCGACCCGGACGTGGCGGTCGAGTCCACCTTCACGGCTGGCGGTATCGCCGAGGCCATGGAGGAAGTGCACGAACACGAGCACGATCCGTCTCTTGGTGCCGCGCTCGGCTCCTCCAACGTCACCCCGCTGGAGCGCCGTCGGCGCCGTCAGCGCCTGCCGGAGGACCGGCTGTCGGACTCCTCGCCGCCGAGGGTGTCGAAGACTTCGTGATATAGCAGCGAGTGGACGCGCTCCACTTGCGGTATGGCGTGAAACTCCAGCGGGTCCTGTGACGCCGACTCGATGATCAGCGTGCCGGTACGCAGCATCCGGTCGAACAGCCCGTGCCGGAACTCCACGCTGTTGATTCGAGCCAGCGGAATGTCGATGCCCGAACGGGTGAGCAGCCCGTGGCGGAACATCACCCGCCGGTCGGTGATCACGAAGTGCGTCGTCAGCCAGGTCAGGAACGGCCACACGGTAAGCCAGCCGACAATGAGCAGCCACACCGCAAGGATCACCAGCAGCACGACCGTCTTGGCGGTGCCCCAGTCCTGCTTGTCGACGATCGCAGCAACGAATGCCGCAACGGCCGTGCTGATGATCAGGAGCAGCACCGGCCCGATCAGCCGCTTCCAGTGCGGGTGGCGGTGCAGCACCACCTGTTCGTCGGCGGCGAGCACGTTATCCGGGTAACCCACGATGGAAAACTCTATGGGTTGACCGGTCGCAAATGAGTGATATCGCCCGCCGACACCGTCACCAGCTCGCCGCCGGTGTCGATGCGCAGCCGGCCGAGATCGTCGACGTCGGCGGCGACGCCCTCCACCGCGCGGTCCCCGGGCAGGGTGGCCCGCACCCGTTGGCCGATCGTCACGCTGCGGGCGCGGTAGTCGGCGGCCAGCGCCGCGTCGGCACCCTTTGCGGTCCGCCAGTCGGCGACCCGGGCCGCCAGGTGCCTCAGGATCGCCTCGGCCAGGCCTGTCCGGTCGACGGTCGGGGCACCGAGCATCGACAGCGACGTGGCGCCGGGATCGGGCGCCTCGCTCACATTCAGGCCGAGGCCGACGACCACCACCGGTTCCGGGGCGGCTACCTCCGCGAGGATGCCTGCGAGCTTCCCCGTGCCCACAAGGACGTCGTTGGGCCATTTCAGGCCCGCCGTCACACCTGCCACCTCGGCGACCGCGTCCACCACCGCGACGCCGGTGAGCAACGGCAGCCAGCCCCACGCGTCGCTGGGCACGGCGCCCACGCCGACACCGACGGACAGCGCGATCTGCGAACGCGGCGGCGTCGACCAGGTCCGGCCGAGCCTGCCGCGGCCCGCCGTCTGCGACTCGGCGATCAGTACCGCACCATCGATGTCCTCACCTGCGGCGGCCCGCGCCAGCAGGTCGGCGTTGGTGGAGCCGGTCTCCTCGACGAGATCGATGCGCCACGGTCCGCTTTTCACCAGGACACCCTATGTCGATAGCATCGACCATCATGACGAGCAGCACCAAGGACACAGCCGGGCACACTGCCGAGCCGTCCGCCGAGCACACCATCGACATTCACACCACCGCGGGGAAGCTGGCCGATCTGCGCAAGCGGACCGAGGAGACGCTGCATCCGGTCGGTGAGCAGGCGGTCGAGAAGGTCCACTCCAAGGGCAAGCTGACCGCCCGCGAGCGCATCCTGGCGCTGCTCGACGAGGACTCGTTCGTCGAGCTCGACGCGCTGGCCAAGCACCGCAGCGTCAACTTCGGGCTGGCCGAGAACCGGCCGCTGGGCGACGGCGTGGTCACCGGCTACGGCACCATCGACGGCCGCGACGTCTGCATCTTCAGCCAGGACGCGACGGTGTTCGGCGGCAGCCTCGGCGAGGTGTACGGCGAGAAGATCGTCAAGGTGCAGGAGCTCGCCCTCAAGACCGGCCGCCCGCTCATCGGCATCAACGACGGCGCCGGGGCGCGCATCCAAGAGGGCGTCGTCTCACTTGGCTTGTACAGCAACATCTTTCACAACAACATCAAGGCCTCGGGCGTCATCCCGCAGATCTCGCTGATCATGGGCGCCGCGGCGGGCGGGCACGTGTACTCCCCCGCGCTGACCGACTTCGTCGTCATGGTCGACCAGACCAGCCAGATGTTCATCACCGGCCCGGACGTCATCAAGACGGTCACCGGCGAAGAGGTGACGATGGAGGAGCTCGGCGGCGCACACACCCACATGGCCAAGTCGGGGCTCGCGCACTACGTCGCCTCCGGCGAGCAGGACGCCTTCGACTACGTCCGCGACCTGCTGTCCTACCTGCCGAGCAACAACTACGCCGACCCGCCGCGGTATCCGGCCGAGGTCCCCCAGGGCGCAATCGAGGACACCCTCAACGAGGAGGACCTCGAGCTGGACACCCTGATCCCGGACTCGCCCAACCAGCCCTACGACATGCACGAGGTCATCACCCGCATCCTCGACGACGACGAGTTCCTCGAGGTGCAGGCCGGTTACGCGACGAACATCCTGGTCGGCTTCGGTCGCGTCGACGGCCGTCCCGTCGGCATCGTGGCCAATCAGCCCACCCAGTTCGCCGGCTGCCTGGACATCAACGCCTCGGAGAAGGCGGCCCGGTTCATCCGCACCTGCGACTGCTTCAACATCCCGATCGTCATGCTGGTCGACGTGCCCGGCTTCCTCCCCGGCACCGACCAGGAGTACAACGGCATCATCCGGCGCGGCGCCAAGCTTCTCTACGCCTACGGCGAGGCCACCGTCGCCAAGATCACCGTCATCACCCGCAAGGCCTACGGCGGCGCTTACTGCGTGATGGGGTCCAAGGAGATGGGTGCCGACGTCAACGTCGCGTGGCCGACGGCCCAGATCGCCGTGATGGGCGCGTCCGGCGCGGTCGGCTTCGTCTACCGAGGGCAGCTCAAGGAGGCCGCCAAGGAGGGCAAGGACGTCGATGCGCTGCGCCTGGAGTTGCAGCAGGATTACGAGGACACCCTCGTGAACCCCTACATCGCCGCCGAGCGAGGCTACGTCGATGCGGTCATCCCCCCGTCGCACACTCGCGGCTACGTCGCCACCGCACTGCGGCTGTTGGAACGCAAGATCACCCAGACGCCGCCCAAGAAGCACGGGAACATTCCACTGTGAGCGAACACCAAATCACGGAGGTCAGCGACCCTCGCGAGCTGACGATCGACGATCCGCCTAACCAGGCGGTCCACGACATCAGGATCGTCAAGGGTCAGCCCACCGAGGACGAGGTCGCCGCGCTGGTCGCGGTGCTGAGCGCCGCCACCGGCGGGCACATCGAACCCGGGCCGCAGGAGCTCAACCTGTGGGGCCACCCCGTCAGCAAGCTGCGCTTCGCACCACACAGTTGGCAGCTGGTCACGCTAGTGGAGCGGACGTTCTTGCGCCGATGACGCGCGTGGTGCTCGCGTCCGCCTCACCGGGCAGGCGAACGGTGTTGCGCCAAGCCGGAATCGATCCCGTCGTGGTTGTTTCGGGCGTCGACGAGGACGCCGTCATCGCCGCGCACGCCGGTGCCTCGCCCGCGGAGATGGTGTGCGCACTGGCCACCGCCAAGGCCGAGGCGTCGCTGCCGCTCTGCCCGCGGACGTCGCCGCGGATTGCGTTGTCATCGGCTGTGATTCGATGCTCTACCTCGACGGCCAACTGTGCGGCAAGCCAGCGACACGCAGAGGCCGCGCTGGACCAGTGGAAGTCGATGGCGGGCCGATCCGGTGACCTACTTACCGGACACTGCCTGCGATCGCCTGAGCCACGGCGAGGTAGTCCACAGCCAGGCCGAATCCGCTTCCACCACAGTCCATTTCGGCTACCCCAGCGGAGCGATGACTTGGACCGCCTACCTGGCGCAGCGGCGAATCACTCGGGTGGCCGGCGGCTTCACCATCGACGGCCTCGGCGGCTGGTTCGTCGACCGCATCGAAGGCGATCCGTCCAACGTCGTCGGACTCAGTCTGCCGCTGCTGCGCAAGCTGTTGGAGCTCTCCGGGGTGTCGGTGGCTGCGTTGTGGTCGGAGACAATCGTCGGCCGGTGACAGGCCATGTCGCACGGGCGGGACCTAATCTGCGGCCGACAAACCACCGCTAGCAGTCGCCGCTGCCCGCGTACACCGTCGCGATCGCCGCCTCCCGAGTCAGCTGGTTTCTGGACTTTCAGTGTGGCAGCACGCCCGACGACTGCGTCCGACAAACGGGTGCAGACGCTGTTGGGGGCGACCGGCAGAAATCTGTGCATTTAGGTGTGCGTCAGTCACCGACTGTGAGAATTCTCACCCGGAAATCCTTACCACAAATTTCCGTTTATAGCTGTCAATTTCCTATCATTCTCCTATCACTTTGCTGGAGCACCGAACGACACCACGCGGGAGAATCTTGTGACGAAATCCCAGAACCGCGCCCAGATGGCGCAGTTCGCGCCCGTTGATGCGCTGCACACCCACGTGAACTTCGTCGCCGCCCCGTCAGCGCTTTCCCAGCTCGACACCGCGGCACCTGCTTCGCCCGCCAATGCGCCATTGGTCCTGATCGCCAATCCCTCCCCAGACGTCTATGGCTCCGATCTGCAGATGCTGGAAACCGTCACCGCGCTCCGAGAGGCCGGATACCGGGTGAAAGTGGCACTTCCTTCGGATGGACCGCTGGTCCGTCGCCTGCAGGACCGCGGCGCCGAAATCGTGTTCGCAGAATTTCCGGTGCTACGCCGGTCGAACCAGGCGCCGCTCGCACTCCTGCGGATGGTACTGGCGATGACCGTCGCTATCGCGCGGCTGGTATGGCTGATCCACCGCAATCGCCCGGACGTGGTCTATGTAAACACCCTGACCCTGCCGTGGTGGCTGCTCGCCGCACGACTGAGCGGCGTAGTCGCGACCTGCCACGTCCATGAAGCGGATGACGCAGACAGCCGCCCTGTGCGGTTCGCCCTGTACGCCCCGCTCTGGCTCGCAAACATGATCGTCGTCAACAGCCAACCCGCTCTCGAGGTCATGGGACGGACAATTCCGCGACTGCGTCCAGAAGGCCCGAGTGGTCTACAACGGGGTTTCACAACCACCCGACGAACCCAAGCCGGCGCGACGCAACCGGCCCTTCCAGGTGCTCAGCGTCGGCCGACTGTCGCCCCGGAAAGCTCCGCACCTGGCCCTGGAAGCAGTGAGCCGACTTCGCTCCCGCGGCTACGACGTCCGGCTCGAACTGGCTGGCTCGGTGTTCCCTGGCTACGAGTGGTATCTCGAGGAATTGAAGGACAGAGCCAACCGGCCGGATCTTTCCGGCGCAGTCAGCTTCGCTGGCTACTGCTCGCCGGTTTGGCCAAACCTCCAACGGGCGGATCTCGTGGTCCAACCCTCACTCCGCGAATCCCTCGGCAATGCGGTCATCGAGGCGCAGATGTCCCTCCGACCAGTGGTGGCGACCGCGACATCCGGCCATCTGGTCACGATCGTCGACGGCGAGACCGGTCTGCTGTTTCCCCTTGGTGACGTGGAGGCCCTCGCTGATGCGATCGCACGGATCATCGACGACGACGACCTGGCGGCGATCGCCGGCGGGCTCACCATCTGCCAACGAGCGATTCTCGATCAACCGCTATGCCGCAGAGGCAGTTTCGGCGATCGATTCGCTCGTTCCGACCGCCAAGAGAGCCGCCCGCCGATGAACACATCTGAGGACCATCCGTGGTCCGATTCGGCCGCAAGCGTCGACCCGAGACGAAGGCGCGATCACGCGGTTCGTACGGTGCGCATCCTCGGCACGCACGGCGTACCCGCGGCCTACGGCGGATTCGAGACGGCTGCCGAGAACATCGGCCTTTATCTACGCGACCAGGGCTGGCGCGTGGTCGTCTACTGCCAGCTCGACGGAGACGGTCCGATCGAGGTCGATGAGTGGAACGGCCTCGAGCGCGTCATGATCCGCGAATCGAAGCCCGGTTGGCGGGGCACCTCGTCGTTCGATTCGAAGTCGATTCGGCATGCGATGTCGGTGCGCCAACCCGACGACGTCTGGCTGACCTTCGGCTACAACACCGGCGTCTACAACGTGCTGCCCCGCCTGCGCGGCATACCGAACGTCATCAACATGGACGGGATGGAGTGGACCAGGAAGCGCTGGGGACTCGCGAAGCAAGGCATCCTGCTGGCCAACGAACGGTTTGCCGGCCTGGTCGGCAACGTCCTCATCGCCGACCACCCGGCGATCGCCACCTATCTTCGCCGCAATTTCGGCAAGCGCCGGGTGCGACGCATCGCCTACGGCGCGCACGAGGTCATCGACGCCCCGACCGGTCCGGTCACCGACCTCGGGCTAGCACCCGGCGAATACGCGATGGTCGTCTGCCGCCCGATCCCTGAGAACTCGATCCTGGAAATCGTCACCGCCTGGTCCAAGCGGCGACGCGGGATGAGTCTGGTGGTGGTCGGGCCGTACACCGACGACGATCCGTATCACGTTGCCGTTCGGGCGGCGGCCTCCGACGAGGTGGTCTTCCCCGGAGCGATCTTCGATCCCGACAGGTTGCAGGCGCTGCGGTATCACTGCGCGCTCTACCTGCACGGGCACACGGTCGGCGGCACCAACCCGTCGCTCGTCGAAGCGATGGCGGCCGGCAATGCCGTGGTCGCCCACGACAACCGGTACAACACATGGGTGGCCGGTCCGGACAATGCCTACTTCTCCGGTACCGACGATCTCGACCGCCTGCTCACCGACCTGGTCGGCGACCCCGCCCGACGGCGACGAATGGGCCAGGCAAGCCGGGCGCGTTTCCGCGACGAGTTCACCTGGCAACGAATCGGGGCCCAGTACGAGCAGGCGCTGCACACGGCGTTGCAAGCTTCTCGCGCGACGACGCCAACCAGAGCGAGGAGCTTCCCTGCTTGATGTAGCTGTCGTCGGTCTCGGAAAGATGGGCCTGTCCCACCTGTCGATCGATCCGGGCGCATCCGGACGTCAATCTGGTGGGTGTCTGCGACTCGACCGGGTACCTGCTGGACATCCTCGGCAAGTACACCGGTGTGGACACGTACAAGGATCTGACGCGAGCTCCTCGACGAAGCAAGCCGCAGGCCATCATCATCGCCACTCCGACGCATCTGCACGCGGGCATGATTCGCCAGGCGATTCAACGCGGGATTCACGTCTTCTGCGAGAAGCCGCTCGTGATCGACCCTGCGGAGAGCCGCGAGCTGGCAGAATTGGCAGCCGAACGCGGCGTGGTCACCCAGGTCGGCTACCACAACCGGTTCGTCGGGGCCTTCCAGGAGGTCAAGCGCCTCCTGGACGCCGGCGCGATCGGCCCGGTGAACACCGCGCTCGCCGAGGCCTACGGGCCGGTGGTGCTCAAGCCCGCGGGCCGCACCTGGCGCAGCCAGCGGTCCACAGGGGGCGGTTGTCTCTACGACTACGCCGCACATCCGCTGAATCTGCTGACCTGGTACTGGGTGCACCCAGTCTGTCAGCGGTAGCCAACTGACCAGCATCTTCTCCGCACAGATCGATGACTCGGTCGCCAGCACGCTGCATTACCCGACGGGCACCGCGCAGATCGTCTCGAATTGGTCCGACGAGTCGCAGCGCAAGATGACAACGAAGATCACCCTGTGGGGACCCACGGCCGGATCTACGCCGACCGCCAGGAGATTCAGGTCTACCTCCGCGACACTGCCTCCGTTCCCGAGGGCTACCGGTCCGGTTGGAATGTCCGCTACACCACCGAACTGACAGAGGCACCGTTTTTTTACGTTCGTGGCGAGGAGTACAGCGCCCAGGTCGACGAATTCGTACGTCGCGCGATCGCCGGTAGTCAGCGAGGGCGTAAACGACTTCACCTCGGCTGCACTGACCGACCAGGTGATCTCGATGATCAGCCGGGACGCCGAGCGGGCGGATTCCCGCCTGCCAACCCAGACGGCCGCCGGGCCGCATGTCGTGCCGACCAGACCGCACCACGGCCCGGACGCGCCACCGAAAGAACGTCACGCCGGATCAGGCCCACACTGCGGGCACTACGAAGGGGAAACTGAGATGGATCAAGCAGTACTGACCTGATGCGCGAGATCGGCACCCCGTTCGATCTGCGAGTCGGTGATCGCCGCGGCCCCCACCCGGATGGACCGGCTCCTGTTCGGTGACAACCAATTCTTCGGCGTGAACCACATGTCCGAGGAGAAGGCACGCGCACAGCAGATGCGTTTCCAGGACATCGGCGCTGTCATGGAGGTGCTCGACTACGCCTACGACGACGGCGTGACGACGTTCATGTGCACCACCCACGACCGCATCGCAGAGGTCTGTGACCGGATCCGGGAACAGCCGTCGCGCTACGCCGACATGAAGTTCTTCCCCTGCATGCCCTACGCCCACAAGTACGCCAACGCGATGACGGATGACGGCGTGCTCGGTGCGATCCGCCGATTCCTGCCTGAGGAAGGGCTGTTCGACAGCATCGCCCGTGGCACATCTTCGTTGGCGCGCAAGGATATCGAGGGCGTCTCGACGCTGCTGATCGACGCTGAGCTGAAGATGTTCGCGGGCCTGTCGACGCCCGTGATCTGGATGCAGAACGTGATCGTCGACATGCTCTCGGGCATGGGCTTCATCGACGCATTCCGAATCTTCTCCGATCACGTCCGGACGCGCTACGGCGCTGAGCCGGGGTTCATCACCATGAATCTGCCGAAGACGCTCGATGATCTGGACCGCGCGGGCGTCGTCAACCCGATCGTCTGCTCCAACATCAACAAGATCGGGTTCCGGATGTCCGGTGGTGTCAACGCCTATCGTGACGCACTCGAGCGCAGACCGTTCCGTGCCGTGGCGATGTCTGTGTTCGCCAGTGGCGCCATCGCTCCGCAGGAAGCGATCGAATGGGTCTGCGGCTTACCCAATCTGGAGTCGATTGTGTTCGGCGCCTCCAGTCGGGCCAACATCGCCTCCACCGTGCGACTGGTCGACGAGTACTGGAGCCGGTAGCGGCGAAGACGGATCGGATCAGGTGGGCGCAACCTGGTTGGGGCTTGATACCTGAAAGCCCCTGGCTCCCTCTCGTTTTGCGGTGTCGCGCTGCTCGGGATTTGCGATGACGTGGGCCATCACAGGCTTTCCGAACGTCCGAATCTGCGACCACGCCTGCGGCGGCGCATCCCAGTTGAGGCCGAGGATGGACCAATGGCCCTGGGTGCTCGCCATTAGCCCACTCTCGAAATCGGCGGTGTAGTAGTACCCCCAGGTCTCGAAGCCGCGCGCACGCGCACGATCCGCCAAAACGGTCTGATCTCCGTAACCCTTAATGACCGCGTGTTCCACGCCGACGTCGCGAGCGACCATGTCAAGGAATTCGTCGATGTGGTCCGATGCGTGTTTGGGATCGACGAACAGCACGTGGGACTTGCCGAACACACTGGCAAACTCTGTCCACGCCAGATAGGGCTGGGGGTCCCCGTCCGCGTTCAACGTGACCTGGTACTGATTGACCTGGTCCCACGTCATCGCACTCGCCGGCGGCAGCCCGTGCACTTGCGACGTCCGATCGAGAGTGGCGTCGTGTAGACCGAACCAGATCCCGTCGGATGACCGCGCCAGCGAAATCTCGAGGGCGCCGTATCCGCGCCTTGCGCTGTTCCGGTACGCCTGCAACGTCATTTCCGGATCGTCGGCCGATCCGCCCCGATGGGCCGAATAGAACTCCGGCTGAGTGAGCATGTCCTGGACGGACGGATACCCGAAGTCGAGGACCGGGTCGACCGCACGTTCCGCGCATCCCATCGACAGCAGAGCGACGACCAGCACGACTGCCGCATATGCCAGTAAACCGCGCAACGTCAGCGCAGCGCCGTATCGTCAGCGCGATGCTGGGCGCCCGACCCTGTGGACGTCGTCGCCGCCGCAGAAGCTGCCGGATCACCCGCATTCTGAGGGTCGTGGACTTGCGGGCCCGCATCGTCAACCTGGGCTCGGGGTTTACGGGCACCCCGCAGTAACGCGGATACCCCGCCCAGCACCAGGCCGGCGAGCACTCCGAAACCGATGATGTTGCGTCGGTCGGGTGCAACCCAGACGCCCGTCGTTGCGCTGTTGATGACCACGGCTCGCGCGACGGGAGTGCCGCCGTCGATTGGGGTCTCGAGGTCCTTCACCATGCGAACGAAATCGTCGGAGAGGGCGTTGGCCAGTTTGGCCGCGCCCGAGGCAGAGGAATCAGTCACCGACAGCTTCAATACCACCGAATCGGGATTGAGTGTCACCTTGACCTTCCGCGCCAGATCACGAGGCGATTCTGTAAGTCGAAGTCTGGTGACGGTGCGGGCGGCCAACGATTCACTTCCGATCACGTCCCGGTACGAATTGGCGCGGTCTTGGGCGAACCTGCTTGCCGCGTAGGCCTCCTCCGGGGTGTGGACCTCGGGTGTGGCGACGAAAATATTCGTCGCCGCAGAGTACTCAGGCGGTGAGAAGAATGCGACCGCAGCAGCGATCAGCGTCGCTACGAGTGTCACGATCGCCACTGTCATCCATCGACCCCGAAGGATTAATAGTGCGTCGCGTAGAGTCACAGCGGTCCCCATTTTGAAAGTGGAGTGCTCCTCGGCCATCGGAGGAGCGAATTTGCCAGGGCAAAGTACTGTGCGATAATAGCGCACATGGAAAGGCCACGCGAAGGCGTCTCAATAGTTCACCAGGGGGAAGCCGAGTGACGCAAGTTATCGGCTATGCACCGGGAGCATATGACCTGTTCCACATCGGACATCTGAATATCCTCAAGCACGCTCGTGAACGCTGCGATGTCCTAGTTGCCGGCGTTGTTTCAGATGAGATGTGCCTGGCCGCCAAGGGCCGGCTGCCGTTCATCCCGGTCGCCGAGCGACTCGCGATCGTCAAGCACATCGTGTACGTCGACGACGTTCACGAGGAGACGACTCCCGACAAGATGGACGCCTGGCGTGCCGTCGGCTTTCATCGCATCTTCAAAGGCGATGACTGGCGTGACACTCCGAAGGGCGACAAGCTAGAACGCGACTTCGCCGAGGTCGGCGTCGAGGTCGTCTACTTGCCCTACACGGTCCACACGTCGAGCACCCATCTGCGTAACGCTCTGCGTGCGGCCACACTCGAAGGCGACGCGCTCAAACGGCAACAACGAGCCGCACCGGGCTTCTAACCGCCCCCCGGCCTCTTCGGCCGAATCCGGAGCACGTAATGCCGGATCACGAGGCCGCCGGCGAACGATCCGAGCGCCAGGGCGAGCGGAACCCACTCCTCGCTGCCCGTCAAGTACGCCACTGCTGCGGCTAGAGCAAGCGACACCAGAGAATCTGCGATCCGAACGGCGAGGACGGCTGCCTGCAGTCCGCGGACGGCCGCGAGCGCTCCGTAGGGTGTGACGGCAGCGATGCTGATTGTGTAGACAATCCAACCCACCACAGTGGCCACCGGAATCTCGTACTGACCCCCGGCGATTAGTGGACCGAGCACGGGGACGCAGAGCACAGCAACGACGCCAAACCCCGTGGTAATGGCAACCAGCAACAGGACGCCTCGATCGGCCCTGCGGAGCGCTGCCGCCAGTGCGCTCTTTGAGTCCAGCGCATAGCTGGCGAACAGAAAGCTGTTGAGTCCGAACACCACCAGTAAGGCCGGAGCAGTGTAAATTCGCCCGGCCTCCAGTTGACCCGCTGCAGCCACCCCGACCAGCGCTATCACCACGATGCGCGTCAATGCAAGTAGAGATGGACGAACGGCCTGCTGGAGCGCCCTTAACGCGCCATACTTGAATACGGCGCGGTGCTGGGCCGGCAGCGCTGGTCGGGCCAGCCACCTCTCCTCTGTCGGCAACAGGCACACACCCACGACGATCGCGACGGCCTGACCGGCGGCCAACGCCACGAACAGCCATGCCAAGGTGAGGGCCGGAGCGAACAGGAGTACCACGCCCAGCACGAGCAGGCTCGCGGTATCTACAACGACGATGCGCCAGAACCGTAGGCTGGCCATCAGCAAACGTCGGATCGCGTCTTCGATCACGAACACGAACGTGGCCACGCCAAACGCGACTGCGTCCTGCTTGGTGACGAAGCCTGTCACCCAAACACCCATGGAACAGAAGAGCGCGCCCACCACGGCCACGAACACGAGCCAGTTCTGGAGCGCCGCCCTTACCTGGTGCGACCGGCGATCCAATACCGTCAGTGAGTCTCCGACGAAGCCTGACGAGATCGCGGTCGCGAGCACCAGAATTCCGTATAACAGGCCAAACTGACCCAATCCGGTGATGCCGAGCGTTCGCGCCGCGGCAACCTGCAGCAAAAGGCTGCCACCCGCCTGGCTACCCTGCGCCACAATGGCCGCCAGCCCACTGCCTCCCACGCGGCGTGGCCGACGAGCCAAATGTCGGCCCATTCCCACCCCTCCACCTACCGAACTCTTCACGAAGATTTTGCAGTTGCTGCGACACTATGTTCGTGGTGCCATCGAGGCTCGTATACTACTGACCCCGAGGGAGGCGAAATTCAATGGGCACGCACGGGGAAGTCGGCGGCATTCGTGTACGAGTTTGGTCGATATGCGCGAACAGGGCGCGCACTGTCTCATGACTGAGGTGTCAATACCCGGCGATCACGACGCTGATGCGATTCGGGTTCACGCACAGCAGTCAGTTGACCGCACGATCAACGTATGCGCGTTCGCCACGCTGGCCCTACTGCTCTATTCGGTCTTGCCATGGCGTAGCAAGCAGTATTTCGGTGACCAGTTCGATGCGGTGGTGCTCGCGAAAACCGTCCTCACGTTGTTGGCGCTCGCGGCTGCTGTCTGGATCCACGGCTATGCGAAACGTCACGGACGCCAGCCGAATGCTGTTCCCGCATTCGCGTTCTTGGCGGCTTTGGTCTACCTGTGCATTTCCACAATGGGGTCGCTTCTATTCGGTAACTTTTCCGCTACCGGAAAGCTGTCCATGCGCGCCGCGGTCATCGCGTTGGTGGTGCTCCTCTTATTCGAAGCCGTCCGTCCCATCGTTCTCGTCGATCTGTTTGCCCGGCTGCTTACGGCTGCGACAATTCTTGCCGGCGTCACTGGTGGATTCAGCGCGACCGGCCGGCTGACGGGCGTGATTCCGCCTATGCACCCCAACGAAATCGCGTTTCTTGCCGCAGTTCCGATCATCTACTACATCTGGCGGATAGCAAACCTTGACTTCAACTGCCTTCGCATGGCGGGAATCATCGCGCTCGGCATCATCATCGTGCTCTCCGATTCACGGACAACTTCGGGAGCTGTATTCGTGGCCATCGCCGTGGTCGTCGTTCGCGGCAGGCGCAGCCCAGCCGTCAACTTTGCGATCGTCGCGACGATGATGGTCGCACTCGTGTACCTCTTGAGCTTCACCGACGTACTGAAATCGTTCAGCGACCGTGGTGGCGACAGCCCTGTTGACACGCTCGGCTCCCGGACAATTGCGTGGGAGGCGGTTCTTCATTCCGCTCCGGGCCCAGTGCAGATGCTGGTCGGCCAGGGGTTGGCCACAAAGAAGGTCGGGGTTCAAGGGCAGTGGTGGACGTCCCAAATTTTCGATAGCGCGTGGATCTCGGCGTACGTGCAGGCTGGACTCATCGGATTGGCGCTCGCCGGACTCCTGGTTGTATACACGATCATCCAGGCGACCCGAACAGGCCAGCCGAACGCGGACATGTGGATCGGTCTCGTCATAGTCGTCACGATTCGAAGCGTGTTCGAAAGCGGACTGCTCGACACCAGCACCAGTTTCATATTGCTGATGCTTCTTGCGATCGGAGCCTCCACCGATGCCAAGGCCAGGCGCGCAACGCTTACAACGGCTCCACCCTGATATCCGGATCGACCGAAACGATGTTGCCCCTGACGATTCCTGAATATCCGGGAAAGCCGTTCATCGCCATCTTCACAGGGTCTGGACCGGAGTTGAACACCAACGCGATGTCCGATGGCTGCGGTTGCGCTGACCCCGCAATGAATTGATTTCCCTCTATAACGATATTCCGCCCGTTCGAAATGTCGACGATCCCCCGTGAGTTCGTGCCCGGGTTCGCCATCCCGGAGTAGAAACTGCAGTTGGAGATAGTGAGTCCGTCGACGTTGGTAACACTGATCGCCCGTCCGCTCGTAGGGCTTCCCGAGGGCGCGTCGAACTGCGCTCCATCGATGAACAGACCCTGACCACCCTCAACGGAGACGTGGTAGGAATCGGAGCGGGCACTGATGATGACACGCCCGATATACGACTTACTCATGGCCGTCCTGATAAGCGGCTTATCGCTCACTCCCCACGCCACCAAACTGTTGTCCATGAACGACTGGGCGTCAGTTCCGAAGATGGTGTTCTCACTGCCTCCGATGAACAGCGGGGTGTCTGACATCGCCTGGGCATGAAAAGTTCCGGTCAGTGAAACGCCGGTGCCGTAACCCCACCAGAAGGTTCGCATGTCGCGCACGCCGAGATTGTGCAGATTGCAGTACCACAGAGTGTGCCCGAGGTAATCGTCGCCGGTCATGGCTAGGCGGGGGAACACGTCTGTCCGCGATCCTCCTTCGAAGAGAATGCCACTTATCGAAATGTCCCGGGGAGAACCGTCCTTGGGGTAATTCTGTCCGGCCTGCCCCTCCGGCGGGAACATGAAGACCGAGGTGTCCGGGAGTCCGGCCCACCGAATGGTCGTCCCGCTGCCGTACTCACGCGCCGGCAGTCCGGCGGATCCCATCAGCTTGAGACCGGAGTACAGCCGGATCTGCGTCGAGATGGTGTACACGCGGTTGGCGAACTCAAAGACCGGAACATCCTTTCCCGCAGCCTGTTGGTGCGTTCGTTGATCGCCAAGATGCGCTCGTCGTCGGACCCGGCGAGCTGGTCCACCGGAATCACCAACTGCGGCGGGGTCGCATTGCGGTCCTCCGTCGCCTGCTGCGTTCCACGGCCGTCGCCATTCGACTTCACATTGCCAGTGATCACCATCGCGGCGGCACCACCCAACACTGCGCCCCCCGCGGCGGTGAGAACTCCGCGTCTCGACACCCGATTGTGCGCGCTCAATTCACGCTGCCCGGTCAAGCACTACCAACTCCAGCCACCATTTGCGCAGAGCCAACACGAGTGCACACGCATTCAAGACGAAGAAGCCCATATAGATCCAGAAGAACAATGGTGAGATGCCGGCGAACAGGAACGCCAAACACAGGAATCCGTAGTCTGTCGGCAAGAGCGCGAATTTACGCCACCACGCCTCGCCTCCCGGCCCGGTGCGGACTTTCAGGGGTTTTGGGCGCAGCGTCGGCATGATGATCAGGCCGAAGAAACTAACCGATGCGACTACTGCGTAGCCCAACGGAATCAACAGGGCGTAATCGGAATCCACCTGCGGGAACCGGAACCACGAGATCACGACCGCTAAATGCAGTGATACGGTCTTGGTGCAGTCGACCGTGTGGTCGAGCCATTCCCCGGCCTTCGACCCGCCCCCGTACAGGCGGGCCAGCTGCCCATCGACCGAGTCCATGACGTAGCCGGCTACCAAGAGGCCACCGATAAGCAGTCCGGTCCACCACCGCGGCTGCGCCACCGCGAGGACGACGATGGCCGTCCCCGACAGCAGCGCACTGATCACCGTCGCCTGGTTGGGAGTCACCCCGCGCGTCGAAACCGCCGCAGCCACGTAGCGGGCCGCCGGGCGGTTGACCAGCCGCGAATACGCCGGGGTCCCCAGGCTCGGCTTCTGCGCGTCGCGCAGCGACTCCAGCGCAGACTGAAAAGACATCGTCGATATACCGCCCGTCGAAAGACAACTTGCACTACGGACTCCACCCAGTGCAATCCCAGCATATTCGTACCGCGCTCGTCGTCGGTAAACGCGCAAACCCGGTCAGCATCCCGACACGGCGTCGCCCCGACCGCCCAAAACCCGCTCACGGTGCACCGTATCCACCACCGGTAGGCTCGACCCGTGCCGCTTCCTGCAGACCCCGATCCCGCCCTCGCCGCCTACGCCCACCCCGAACGACTGGTCACCTCCGACTGGCTGTCGGGCAATCTCGGCAGGCCGGGGCTGGTCGTCGTCGAGTCGGACGAGGACGTGCTGCTCTACGACACCGGCCACATTCCCGGCGCGGTGAAGATCGACTGGCACACCGACCTCAACGACCCGCACGTTCGCGACTACATCAACGGTGAGCAGTTCGCCGACCTGATGAACCGCAAGGGCATCTCCCGCGACGACACCGTGGTGATCTACGGCGACAAGAGCAACTGGTGGGCCGCCTACGCGCTGTGGGTGTTCACCCTCTTCGGGCACCCCGACGTGCGGCTGCTCGACGGCGGCCGCGACCTGTGGATCTCCGACGGCCGCGACACCACGCTCGACGTGCCGGCCAAGCAGACCAGCGGCTATCCGGTCGTCGAGCGCGACGACGCACCGATCAGGGCGTTCAGGGAGGAGGTGCTGGGCATTCTCGGCTCGCAGCCGCTGATCGACGTGCGCTCCCCGCAGGAGTACACCGGCGAGCGCACGCACATGCCGGACTACCCCGAGGAAGGCGCGCTGCGCGGCGGCCACATCCCCACCGCCCGCTCGATTCCGTGGGCGAAGGCCGCCCAGGACAGCGGCCGGTTCCGCAGCCGCAAGGAACTCGAGGATTTGTACGGCTTCCTGACGCCGGACGACAAGACCGTCGTCTACTGCCGCATCGGCGAACGGTCCAGCCACACCTGGTTCGTGCTGACGCATCTGCTCGGACTGCCCGGGGTGCGCAACTACGACGGCTCCTGGACCGAATGGGGCAACGCGGTGCGTGTTCCCGTCGCCGTTGGGGAGGAACCCGGCGACGCGCCATGAGCATGCCAGCGCCACTTGCGGAGGTGGTGTCGGACTTCCGGGAGATGCAGGGGCAGGACAAGCTGCAGCTGCTGCTGGAGTTCGCCGGCGAGCTACCGGCGCTGCCCGCCGACCTCGAGGAGGCGGCGATGGAACCGGTGCCCGAATGCCAGTCGCCGCTGTTCCTTCACGTCGACGCAGCTGACCGCGACCGGGTACGGCTGTACTTCAGCGCGCCCGCAGAGGCTCCCACCACCCGCGGATTCGCCTCCATCCTGGCTCAGGGTCTCGACGAACAGTCGGCCGACGACATCCTCGCGGTGCCCGACGACTTCTACACCGACCTGGGTCTTGCGGCGTTGATCAGCCCGCTGCGGCTGCGCGGCATGTCGGCGATGCTGGCCCGAATCAAGCGCCACTTGCGCTAGCCGCGCGGCTACCGTGGGTCAATTGCCGTCGGCAGGGTGACGGCGCTTAAACTGCGCGGGATAGATTCTTAAAGACGATTCTTAGATATCTTCCGATCAGGAGGCGCAGTGCCCAGTCACGCCAGCTCACGCATTTCCAAGGTGCTGGTCGCCAATCGCGCGGAGATCGCCGTCCGGGTGATTCGGGCGGCCAAGGACGCAGGGATCCCGAGCGTGGCCGTGTACGCCGAACCGGACGCCGACGCACCACACGTACGGCTCGCCGATGAGGCGTTCGCACTCGGCGGCCAGACGTCGGCCGAGTCCTACCTCGACTTCGCCAAGCTGCTCGACGCGGCGCAGCAAGTCCGGTGCCAACGCGATCCACCCCGGTTACGGATTCCTTTCGGAGAACGCCGATTTCGCGCAGGCAGTCATCGACGCGGACCTGATCTGGATCGGCCCGAGCCCGCAGTCGATCCGCGACCTCGGCGACAAGGTCACCGCCCGCCACATCGCGGCCCGCGCGAAGGCGCCACTGGTCCCCGGCACCTCCGAGCCGGTGAAGGACGCCGACGAGATCGTCGCCTTCGCCAAGGAATACGGCGTGCCGATCGCGATCAAGGCGGCGTTCGGCGGCGGCGGCCGCGGCATGAAGGTGGCCCGCACCATCGAGGAGATCCCCGAACTGTTCGACTCTGCGACCCGCGAGGCGGTCGCGGCGTTCGGCCGCGGTGAGTGCTTCGTCGAGCGCTACCTGGACAAGCCGCGCCACGTCGAGGCCCAGGTGATCGCCGACCAGCACGGCAACGTCGTCGTCGCGGGCACCCGCGACTGCTCGCTGCAGCGCCGCTTCCAGAAGCTCGTCGAGGAGGCGCCTGCGCCGTTCCTGACCGACGCGCAGCGCAAGGAGATCCACGAGTCCGCCAAGCGCATCTGCAAGGAGGCCCACTATTACGGCGCAGGCACCGTCGAGTACCTGGTCGGCCAGGACGGGCTGATCTCGTTCCTCGAGGTCAACACGCGACTTCAGGTGGAGCACCCGGTCACCGAGGAGACCTCGGGCATCGACCTTGTGCGCCAACAGTTCCGCATCGCCAACGGCGAGACGCTGGACATCTCCGAGGATCCGACGCCGCGGGGCCACTCGATCGAATTCCGCATCAACGGCGAGGACGCAGGCCGCGGCTTCCTGCCCGCCCCCGGCCCGGTGTCGAAGTTCGACCCGCCGACCGGCCCCGGCGTGCGGCTGGACTCCGGTGTGGAAACCGGCTCGGTGATCGGCGGGCAGTTCGACTCGATGCTGGCCAAGCTGATCGTCACCGGCGCCACCCGCCAGGAGGCGCTGGAGCGGTCCCGGCGCGCGCTCGACGAGTTCACCGTCGAGGGCCTCGCCACCGTCATCCCGTTCCACCGCGCGGTGGTGTCCGATCCGGCGTTCATCGGCGACGACAACGGCTTCACGGTGCACACCCGCTGGATCGAGACCGAGTGGGACAACCAGATCGAGCCGTTCACCGGTGGCGACCCGATCGAGGAGGAAGACACCATCCCGCGTCAGACGGTCGTCGTCGAGGTGGGCGGCCGCAGGCTCGAGGTGTCTTTGCCCGGTGACATGGCCCTCGGCAACGGTGGGGCTTCGGCCCCCGGCGTCACCCGCAAGAAGCCGAAGCCTCGCAAGCGCGGCTCGCATGGAGGCGCTGCCGCATCAGGTGATGCGGTGACCGCTCCGATGCAGGGCACCGTGGTGAAGGTCGCCGTCGAGGAGGGTCAGGAGGTCGCCGCCGGCGATCTGGTGGTCGTGCTCGAGGCGATGAAGATGGAAAACCCCGTCACCGCCCACAAGGACGGCACCATCACCGGCCTTGCGGTCGAGGCCGGTGCAGCCATCACGCAGGGCACGGTGCTGGCCGAAATTAAATAGCGCGACGCAAGGAGCGGTAAGGCTTCAGTCGGGCGTCACCAGGCTGCGCTCGTCGAGCACCGTGCCGAAGTACTTGGCCTTCGGGTCGACGACGACGGACTTGTCCTCGCCTCTGCTCGCCAAGGAGTCGCGGGCCATCTGTTCGAACGAGATCTTCTGCGGCCCACCGATGTTCACGAAATCGTTGAGCGGCTTGGCAACCGCCGCGCGTGCGACGACGGACGCCACCTTCCAGCCCGGGATCGGCTGGATCAACGCATCGGGAACGTGCACCTCGTCGCCGACGACCAATGACTCGGTGATCTGATCGGCGAACTCGGCGAACTGCGTTGCGCGCACGAGCGTGTACGGCACACCCGACTCGGTGATGATCTTCTCCTGAGCGACCTTGGCCCTCAGGTAACCGCTATCGGGCAGCCCGTCGAGTCCGACGATCGACAGGGCGACGTAGTGGCCGACGCCTGCCTTCTTCGCGGCCGCTGTCAGGTTGGTCGTCGACGTGGTGAAGAAATCCATGACCGGGCCGTCAGAGAAATCGGGTGAGTTGACGACATCGACCAGGGCGTCAGCCCCGTCTAGCGCGTCGGCGATGCCTTCACCGGTCAGTACGTCCACTCCGGTGTTGCGGGACGCGGCGACCACATCGTGGCCGTCCGCGGTGAGCAGTTCGACGAGCTTGGTTCCGATCAGGCCGCTGGCCCCGACGATGGTGATCTTCATGCCTACTATTAGCCCTCGTGGAGCCGGTGGAAATCAATGCCGGAGCTTGGTACCTGCGTGGCCTGCCGTCCGACGACCGCTACCTCTGGGAGGTGTGCGAGCCGATCACCGGAGAGGTGCTGGCCGAGGTGAGCCTCGACCCGGTCGCGGCGACGATGTCCGTCCGCGCCGACCAGGCCCATGCCGACGCGGCCGACGCCGCAGCACAGGCGGTGCGCCGGTTCGCCGCGGGCGCGCTCGGCATCACGGTGCGGGGTTGACGTCGATGTCGGCGCCGGTCGCGAGGTCTGCGCAGTCCACCCAGACCACGTCGGTCCGCTCCCGCAAGAAGGCCCGCCCGCCCTCGTCGCCGACCGTCCGCGCAACGAAGTCGGGCCAGTGCCTGCGCGCCAGCACGACAGGGTGCCCGGGCCGCCGGCCGTAACCGGCGCGCGCGAGGCCGGACGGTGCGTCGCGGGCCGCGGCAACTACGCGGCGCACCACCGCGGCGCCGATATCGGGGGTGTCGACGGTGATCAGTACGGCGTAGTCCGCGGGTCCGGGCTCGAGCGCCGATATCCCCGCCCGCACCGAAGCGCTCATCCCCTCGGCCCAATCAGTGGCGACGACGGGGCGGGCCGGGGCAGGCACGTCGACGACCGCGGCGCCCAGCACCACGACGATGTCGTCGCAGCCGCCGTCGTCGAGCGCAGAGACCGCGGCACGCAGCCATTGGCCGTCACCGGCGAGCACCTTCGGCATGCCGTATCGGGTGCCCGCACCCGCGGCCAATACGACTCCGCCGACGTGATCTGACACGCCAAATAGTGTGCTCCGAATTGCGTAAATTGCCTGTCCGAAAAGCGAATTCGCCGGCAAATTTGCCGGCTCCGCGTGCGTCGACACGCCGGATAAGCCTCCGACACGCGTGCTGAACAGGGATTATTAAAAACCACATGCAGCGGTTGTCCTTGTGACGAAGACGGGCGTAGGGTCAAAGACAGGTTGAGTTCACAGCCAGCTGGAAACGTCATCGACGTGCAGGGTGAACGAACTCCCTGCAGCGATGGGCTTTGAGGACCCAGGGCCTGGAACTTTTGACGTGAACCACAGTCCGAACGTCTTCGACTGATGGAGTCACAGAATATTATGTCTACTGCTATGACTACGTCCCGTCCCGTCGACCGCAGAGAAAGCCGCACCGCGTTGTTCGCGACGCGGTGGCTGCAGCCCGCGGTCGCGGTGATCACCGCACAGGGTGAGCTGGACGCATCCAACGCCCAGGACCTCGTCGACTACGCGTTGCGCGATGCGGATCGAGCCAAACGACTGACGTTGGACTTGACCGGCGTCGAATTCTTCGGTACCGCAGGCTTTTCCGCACTGCACACGCTGAACGTGCGGTGCGCCGGTGCCGGTGTCGAGTGGGTGTTGGTGCCCAGCAGGGCGGTCAGTCGGCTGCTGCGGATCTGCGATCCGGATTCGGCCCTACCGATCGCCACAACGATGCCCGCAGCGCTGTCCCGGCTTCAAGCCGAGCAGCGCAGGCTACTGCAGCTGGTCACGGAGCCGAGTTAGGGATTTCGCGAGTAGCCGAGACACGTGCATCTGTGAGATGCCTACGCGCTCGGCTATTTGCGTCTGTGTCAGCGATTCGAAGAACCTGAGCACCAGCACGGTGCGCTCCCGTTCCGGGAGCGCTTCGAGCAAGGGCCGCAACGCTTCTCGATTCTCGATCTGATCCAGGCTCATATCGACGTCACCCAGGGTGTCGGCGATCGCAGGGGCATCCTCGGTTCCGCTGCCGCCGCTGTCGATGGACAGCGTGTTGTACGAACTGCCGGCGATGAGTCCCTCGACGACCTCATCGCGGTCCATGTCCAGTTCGACGGCGAGCTCCGAGGGTGTCGGCGCGCGACCCAGCCGTTGCGACAGCTCGGCGGTCGCGGCGCCGAGCCTCAGGTGCAATTCCTTGAGCCGGCGTGGCACCTTGACCGACCAGCTGTTGTCGCGGAAATGTCGCCGGACCTCGCCCATGATCGTCGGCACCGCGAACGACACGAAATCCGAGCCCGCGTTGACGTCGAACCTGATCACGGCATTGACCAAGCCAACCCGGGCGACCTGGACCAGGTCGTCGCGCGGTTCGCCGCGGCCGTCGAATCGACGGGCGATGTGATCGGCCAGTGGCAGGCATCGCTCCACGATGCGGTCACGCTGCCTGCTGAATTTCGCCGAGTCGTCGGGCACGTCTTGCAACTCACGGAACATTTCGGCGACGTCCGCGTATTCAGAGTTCGGTCGTGACGACGAACCCTGGGAAGTCTGCCGACTCACCTGAGAGAACTCGCTCGTCTCGTCGTCATGGAGATCCCGAACACCAGACCGTTGTCGGCGCCCTTACCGTCCTGGAACGTGGTGACCTCATCGGTCAGCGAGCTCAGCACATGCCAGCTGAAGCTGCCGGGGGTCAGAATGTCCTGGCTCTTGCACGTGGTGGAGGCGTCGACGACCACGTCGTTCTCCCGAGGATGCACGGCCAGTACCAACGTGGAATCCGGCAGTGCCGAACGAATCAGCCGCGTGCACGCTTCGTCGACGGCAAGGCGCAGGTCGGACACCGCATCGAAGTCGAGATCCTCGAAGGTTCCGATCGCCGCCACCACGGTCCTGACCACAGCCAAGTTCTCCAGCTGGGCCGGGACGCGGATCTCGACGGAACGGGGTCTCACGTGCTGCCCGTTGTCCACGTTCGCGACCTCGGTCATCAAACCTCCCGACATTGTCGAACCGAGACTACTACTCCCGTTCGTTCGCGAGCTAACCACGCGTGTGACGCTGACCTTGGCCGGGTATTACTTGGTCATGAGCGATGTCCGCGCGCCCGTGATGCAGTGACATCGATGTGTGATACCCCGCTTTGGCATAACTCTAACGGCAGGGCCCTGTGCGGCTCCGCCGCAGCGTAGTCAGCGGTCCCGGCCTTCGCCGGGTGCGACGCGGGCGCGGCTTCTCGTATCACGATCAGGACGGCAAGGCGCTCACCGACGATGCCACCCTGACCCGCATTCGCGATCTTGTCATCCCACCCGCGTGGAAGAAGGTCTGGATATGCCCGTATGCGAACGGGCACATCCAAGCGGTGGGCACCGATATCGCCGGCCGCCGCCAGTACCTCTACCACGAGCAATGGCAGGAGGAGCGCAACGAGGAGAAGTTCGACCGGGTGCTGGAGATGTCCAAGTTGCTGCCCGATATGCGCCGACGCATCGCGGCAGACCTGCGTCGCCGCGGACTCGAGCGCGACCGGGTTCTCGCCCTTGCCGTGCATCTTCTCGACCTCGGCTACTTCCGTGCGGGCGGCGAGCAATACGCCGAAGAGAACAATTCATTCGGTATCTCGACACTGCTGTGCGAGCACGTGACGCTGCAACGGCAGGCGGTCGAGTTCGACTATCCGGCCAAGAGCGGTGTGCGGCGCACGCTGATCATCGACGACCCCGAGGTGGTTCGTTCGGTGCGTGCGCTGCTGCGTCGGCCTGATCGGACCGACCGCCTGCTGGTGTGCCGAAATTCCGAGGACTGGCGAGACGTTCATGCCGACGATCTCAATGCGCGGTTCAAGGAACTCGTCGGCGACGACTACACCGTCAAGGACCTGCGCACGTGGCATGGCACCGTGCTCGGAGCGGCGGCGTTCGTCGACGCCGACCCCCCGACGAACAAGACGGTGATCAAGCGGGTGGAGTCCGCGGTGATGAAAGAGGTGGCTGAGGAACTCGGTAACACCCCCGCGGTGGCCCGCGGTTCCTACGTCGATCCGAGAGTGGTTCAGGGGTATGAGGAAGGCCTCACCATTGCCGCAGGGGTGAAACGCGCCAACCGCGCGAGAAAGCCCAGCGACCGGCAGGCCATTCTGGAGGACAGCACCGCGCGACTGATCCGCAAAGTTGCACGGAACTAGTCAGGCCGGGGTGCTCATCCGCGGGTCGCGAGGCCGCGGCGCAGATTTTCGCAATCTGGATTTGCTGTGTTTCGTAATCCGGACTTACGGTGCACGGCTGAGGTTTTCGTTGCGAAGACCGCGGTTGGCCGGGCGCTGTCGCGCCGGCCTCGGGTTTAGCCGCACGCGTCTACGGGAACACTCTGACTGCGTGGGGAGATCTCCGCGTTCTGCCCAAGAAGCGGGCAATCCAAGAGCCAACCCACGAGGGAAGGGTTATATATGACTGAGAAGAACAGTGGTCCGCAGGAAGCCGTCAAGGGCGCCGTCGAGGACGTGAAGGGCAAGGCGAAGGAAGCGGTCGGCACCGTCGCAGGCCGCGACGACATGGTCCGCGAGGGCAAGGCCCAGCAGGACAAGGCTGACGCCCAGAAGGACGCGGCCAAGAAGGAAGCCGAGGCGGAAGCCGCTCGCGGTGGCGCCAAGGCGGCCGAGAAGCGCCAAGAGGCCAATCAGTAAGGCTTAGTGCCTGATTGAAAAATCCCAGCCGGGGAAACCGGCTGGGATTTTTCTGTGCGCAGACTGGACTCGTCAGCTGCTTGGCCGCTGTCGATGCGCCTTGGGGTGTTCGGCGTACCAACGTTCTTCGATATTGCGCACGCGTCGGTGCTCGACCGCCAGCCACGCCAGACCGATTACCAATCCAGTGGCAGCGATCGCGACGAATACCACGCCGGTGCCGTCGTGGGTATTTCGCCGACCGGAGTTCAAGGATGCAGCTTTTGACGATTAAGGCGGATTAGGTCGGGGTCTGTTCCGGTCCGGCAAAAGCGCAGCGCCGGCAAACACAGCGCTGCACCCGAGGAACACTCCGCCCAGCGTGTCCGAGAACCAGTGGACGCCCAGGTAGATGCGCGTGGCCGCCACGATCGCAGTGACGCCTGCGATTCCCAGCCAGATGATCAGGTGTCGCGGCTTCCCGCCGCAGGCAATCGCCACGATCCCCATCAGCGACAACGCAGATGCAACGTGACCGGACGGGAAGGTGTGCTCCTGGGCCATCGACATCTGCCCTGCGAAGGGTGGGTGGGCGGCAGTGATCACCTGCTTCCCGACAATGCTGCCAAGCCCCACCAGGCCTACCGTTGCGGTCACAACGAACCCGGTCCAGATCGATCGACGTACGATCGCGCTGATCAGCGCTGCTACCAACGTCGCTGGAACGATGAAGATCGGCGATCCGATCTGGGTCATCTTGAGCGCTAGCTCTAGCCTGTGCGGCTTGAGGTGAGGCTGCACGTGCCGAGCGATCGCGCCGTCGAGCCTTATCGCGTCGCCGCCTTCGCGAATGTTGTACGCCAGCGCGACCAGCAACGCGAAGAAGCACGCCGAAGCCGTCAGACACAGCAATGACCGCTGCCAGAACGGAAGCGCAGGCGGGCGATCACTCACGGCGACAGTCTGCCGTAGGTGATCGCCCGAAGCGGGTCAGACCTTCCTGTACGGATACGAAATCGCGGGAGTCGCGAATATCTCAGCCGCCCGCGGTAGCTGCTCCTGCAATCACAAAGGCCGACACACCGGCGGGTGTCCACAGAGGTGACTGTCGGCCTGTGCATCTACCATTCGCCTCGTGACGCGCACCAGGGCAAAGGTGTTTCTGGCCGCGGGCGTCGTATCGGGGGTCACCGCCTACCTGCTCGGCGCCAACCCACTCTGGAGCGTGGCCATCGCAGCCGTCGCGCCCTTGCTGTTGGCCGGTGTGCCCCGCTTTCTACTGGCCACCGTCATCGGCGCATTTACCCCGAACCCGCGAGAGACGAACGACGCGATGTCGGGGACGGAGTTCGAAGACCATGTCGCCCGGATCGCCAGGACCTGCGGGGTGCCGGTGATCATGACAGCGGTCACCGGCGACTGGGGCGTCGACCTGATCGTCGGGAATCGGCCCGATCGCCTTGCGGTGCAATGCAAAAGGCAGTCGCGGCCGGTCGGTGCCGGCGCCGTTCAGGAGGTCGTGGCAGGCGCGCCGATGCACGGGTGCACCAAGACCATGGTCGTCACCAACCACGAATTCACCCCCGCCGCACGCAAACTCGCGGAGTTGCACGGCTGCGAACTCGTCGGCGGCGCCGAGTTTCCGCTGGCTCAAGTCGACGATCCGGCGGCTCACCGCCCCGACCGAGGTCAGGTAAGCGCGTCCCGCACGGCCGCCACAGCGTCGTCGATCTCGCTGTAGGACACCGTCAGAGCCGGACGGAACCGGACACTGTCGGCACCGCTGGCGAGCATGACGACGCGGCGGTCCCACAGCCTACGGATCAGTTCGTCGCGCTGCTCGGCAGTCGGCAGGCTGAATGCGCGCATCAGCCCGCGGCCGCGGACATCGCGCACCACCCCGGGGAACTCGGCCGCCAACTCTTCCAGCCTGGCGTGCAGATACCGGCCGGCCTCCGCGGCGTGGTCCATCAAACCGTCCGACTCGATGACCTCGAGGATGCGCCGCGACCGCACCATGTCCACCAGGTTGCCGCCCCACGTGGAGTTGATCCGCGAGCTGACCGTGAACACGTTGTCGGCGATCTCGTCGACGCGGCGTCCGGCCATCACCCCGCACACCTGTGTCTTCTTGCCGAACGCGACCACGTCGGGTGCGACACCCAATTGCTGGTAAGCCCAGGCGGTTCCGGTCAGCCCGCAGCCGGTCTGCACCTCGTCGAAGATGAGCAGCGCGTCGAACTCGTCGCACAACGCGCGCATCGCCGCGAAGAACTGTGGCCGGAAGTGCCGGTCACCACCCTCGCCCTGGATCGGCTCGGCGATGAAGCAGGCGATGTCGTGAGGATGCGCCTCGAAAGCCTCCCGCGCCTGCCGCAGCGAATCGGCTTCCACCGCATCCATATCGGCGTCGGGCCGGATGTACGGCGCGTCGATGCGCGGCCAGTCGAACTTCGGGAACCGGGCGACCTTGTTCGGGTCGGTGTTCGTCAGGGAAAGCGTGTAGCCGCTTCGGCCGTGGAAGGCGCCGCGCAGGTGCAGCACCTTGGTGCCGAGTTCGGGGTCGATACCGCGCGCCTCGTTGTGTCTGCTCTTCCAGTCGAAAGCCACCTTGAGCGCATTCTCGACCGCGAGCGCGCCGCCGTCGACGAAGAACAGGTGCGGCAGCGCCGGGTCGCCGAGCACGCGGGCGAATGTGTCGACGAACCGTGCCATCGGCACGCTGTACACGTCGGAATTGCTCGGCTTGTTCACCGCGGCCGAAGCAAGCTCGGCACGGAACGCCTCGTCCTCGGCCAGGGCCGGATGGTTCATGCCCAGCGCCGACGAAGCGAAGAACGTGAACATGTCGAGGAAGCGCTCGCCGGTGCGGGCGTCAACCAGCACAGAGCCCTTCGAACGCTCGATGTCGAGCACGAAGTCCAGGCCGTCGGCGAGGATGCTGCGCGCCAGTACCTCGCGCACGTCGTCGGGACGAATGGCGGGTGCGCCGGCGGCTGTCTTTTGGGCAGGAGTCAACACAGCGGTCATGACGCCATCTTAACAGTATTTTTACGGCCTATTGGCCATTTGACCGGAACTATTCCGGTATATGTTCGCGTCCTGCGTAAAAAGTCTGTAAGATTATCGTGCTTCGAGTGCGCACATTGGCCGCCGTCCGGATCTGCTGCAACAGGTCTTCGAGCGCCCGCGCCGACTCGACGCGCACCAAGAGGATGTAGCTTTCCTCGCCCGCCACCGAGTGACACGACTCGATGGCCTCGATGTGCTCGAGACGGGCGGGCGCATCATCGGGTTGAGAGGGATCGATAGGAGTGATGGCCACGAACGCCGACAGCATGTGCCCGACGGCCTCGGGGTTGATCCGGGCCGCGTACCCGATCACCACGCCCCGCGACTCCAGCCGTCGCACCCGTGACTGGACGGCCGACACCGACAAGCCGGTGGTGGTCGCGAGGTGGGCCAGCGTGGCTCGACCGTCGGCGACGAGTTCGCGCGCGAGGATGCGGTCGATCTCGTCGAGCGGTTCGCTCATGGCCGCACTGTATCCGAGCGGGTGCTCACGATGAGCCGACCCGTCGAGACCTGGCAGCTGCGCGCGAAATTCGCGGCGGCGCTGTCCCGCATGTACGGCGTCGAGGTGCCCGCCTACACCACCCTCGTCGAAGTCAGCTCGGAGGTGAACCGCGAGTTGGGCGGTTCCGAGAGGGTGACGGCCGAGCGCCACGGCGCGATCCGCGTCGGCAGTGCACGGGAACTGGCCGACGTGGCCGACCTGTTCGCGGCGTTCGGCATGTATCCGGTCGGGTTCTACGACCTTCGCGACGCGACGCCGCCGGTGCCGGTGGTATCCACCGCATTTCGCCCGATCGACGATGATCAGCTGACCCGCAACCCATTCCGGGTGTTCACCTCCATGCTGGCCACCGCCGACGCGCGCTTCTTCTCCCCCGATCTACGCGGCCGCGTCGAACGGTTCCTGGCCGAACGACAGCTGTTCGATCCCGCGTTGATCGCCAAGGCCAGGCGCATCGCGTCGGCGGGTGGCGCCGGACCCGACGAGGCAGAACGGTTCGTCGCCGAGGCGGTCGCGGCATTCGCGCTGTCGCGCCAGCCGATCGATCGCGGCTGGTATCAGGAACTGACCGCGATTTCCGCAGTCGCCGCCGACATCGCGGGCGTGACGACCACCCACATCAACCACCTGACGCCCCGCGTTCTCGACATCGACGAGCTGTACCGGCGGATGACCGCACGCGGCATTTCGATGACCGACGCGATCCAGGGCCCGCCGCGTACCGACGGACCCGATGTGTTGTTGCGGCAGACATCGTTTCGCGCGCTCGCCGAGCCGCGGCGCTTCCGCGACCGGGATCGCACTGTGTCCGACGGCACGCTGCGCGTGCGCTTCGGCGAAGTCGAGTCGCGCGGCGTCGCCCTCACTCCCGCGGGCCGGCGACGGTACGACGCGGCGATGGCCACCCCGGACCCAGCCCTGGTGTGGGGCGACTACTTCCCCGCCACACATGAACACATGGCAGCCGCGCGTCTGGCCTACTACCACGGCGGCGATCCATCGAAACCCGTTGTATACGAGGATTTCCTGCCCGCGTCGGCGGCCGGGATCTTCCGATCAAACCTCGATAACGACGCGCGGAAGTCCACCGACGAGGAAGATCAGAATCGAGTCGGACTACACCCCAAATTGGATGGCCGGACAGATCGGGCACCACATTCACGATCCCTACGACCTCTACGAGAAAGTCGCATCCTCATGACCAGCGTTCAGACATCGCAGCTTCCGACCGCCGAGGACCTTCGGGCCCGAGCCCGCGACGCACTGCGGGCCGTCGGCTCGCACGCCGAACTGGGTGGGCCCGGCGCCTACGGCGTGCACGCCAGCACGCCGATCACCGGTGACGTGTTGTTCACCGTCGCGGAGACGACGCCCGAGCAGGCCGATGAGGCCATTGCCGAAGCGGCGCAGGCGTTTACCACCTGGCGCACCACCCCGGCTCCGGCGCGGGGTGCGCTGGTGGCGCGGCTGGGCGAGCTGCTCGTCGAGCACAAGGACGATCTGGGCGCGCTGGTCACCATCGAGGCGGGCAAGATCACCTCGGAGGCCCTCGGCGAGGTGCAGGAGATGATCGACATCTGCGAGTTCGCCGTCGGATTGTCGCGACAGCTGTACGGCAAGACCATCGCCTCCGAACGTCCGGGGCACCGGCTGATGGAGACCTGGCATCCGCTCGGCGTCGTCGGCGTCATCACCGCCTTCAACTTCCCGGTCGCGGTGTGGGCGTGGAATGCCGCGATCGCGTTGGTCTGCGGCGACACCCTGGTGTGGAAGCCGTCGGAGCTCACGCCGCTGACCGCGCTGGCCTGCCAGGCGCTCGCCGAACGGGCCGCCGACGATGTCGGAGCACCGCGCGCGGTGAGCCGGCTGATCATGGGCGGGCGCGAGGTCGGCGAACGTCTCGTCGACGACCCACGGGTCGCGCTGCTGAGCGCGACCGGATCGGTGCGGATGGGTCAACAGGTCGGTCCGCGGATCGCGCAGCGATTCGGCCGGGTACTTCTCGAGCTCGGCGGCAACAACGCCGCGATCGTCACGCCGTCGGCCGATCTCGAGCTGGCCGTTCGGGGCATCGTGTTCTCGGCGGCGGGCACCGCAGGCCAGCGCTGCACGACGCTGCGCCGGCTGATCGTGCACCGGTCGATCGCCGACACCCTCGTCGAGCGGATCGTGTCGGCCTATCGGCAGCTGCCGGTGGGCGACCCGGCGTCCGGCGGCACGCTCGTCGGTCCGCTCATTCACGAGACGGCCTACCGCGACATGGTCGGCGCCCTGGAACGGGCCCGCGCCGAGGGCGGTGAGGTGTTCGGCGGCGAGCGTCACGACCTCGGCGAGAATTCGTACTACGTCGCCCCGGCGGTGGTGCGGATGCCCGCGCAAACCGAACTGCTGCACCAGGAGACCTTCGCGCCGATCCTCTACGTACTCACCTACGACGAGCTCGATGAGGCGATCGAGCTGAACAATGCAGTGCCACAGGGTCTTTCGTCGGCGATCTTCACCCTGGACGTGCGGGAGGCCGAGCGCTTCATGGCGGCCGACGGATCTGACTGCGGCATCGCGAACGTCAACATCGGCACCTCGGGCGCCGAGATCGGCGGGGCGTTCGGCGGCGAGAAGCAGACCGGCGGCGGCCGCGAGTCAGGGTCGGACAGCTGGAAGGCCTACATGCGCAGGGCGACCAACACCGTCAACTACTCGGCCGAGCTGCCGTTGGCCCAGGGCGTGCACTTCGGCTAAGCCTCCGCGGCTGTTGTACACCGCGTCGAACGTGAAACCATTGCGAGATCTCGCTCGAAAAATCGCAGCGAGTTCACGTTCGACGGCGCCAGGCCGCTGAAAGGCGTCGCACGATTCCGCCCTCGCTGTCTTCTGCTGTCACCCGCAGATCGATCCAGCCCAATTCGGCTACCGCCTCGGCCTTCCGGATGTCGTGGTTGAAGCGCCTGCGATTGATCCGATGATGCTCGCCTTCGTAGTCCATGGCGATCTTCAGGTCCTCCCAGCCGAGGTCGAATACCCCGACGAGCACCCCGAATTCGTCGTAGACAGGGATCTGCGTCTGCGGCCGCGGGAAGCCATTGCGGATGACGAGCAGTCGCAGCCAGGTTTCTCGCGGTGACTCGGCGCCAGGATCTACGAGATCGAGAGCAGTACGGGCTCGACGAATCCCCCGCCGGCCCTTGCGGCGGTCGGCAAGAATTTCCACGTCGGCGATCTTGAGATGCGTTGCACGTGCTAGGGCATCGATCGCAGCAACGGCCCTGCCGATCGGATAGCGGCAGGCGAGATCGAGGGCGGTCCGGGCGGGCGTGGTCAGCAGAATGCCGTCGATCGCTTCGATCTCGTCGTCCGCCCACTGATCGGACCACGTGTGAATGCCCCTCGGCGGATGTCGATTCGGCCACAGCAACTCGGCAGGCCGACCGTTGTCCACCCACTTCGCGCCGTGCAGCGCAGCGGCCGATTGCCCCGCGACGATGCCCCGGCGCCGGGACCACAACCATGCCGCCCTGGCGCGCACAACGGCCGTCACGTCGGCCGCGGGCGACATGTAGACGTCCGGATAGATTGCGACGAACTTGCTGCGCAGCGCGTAGGGAGTCAGCGCACCCGTTGCGGTCCGCTCACTACCGATGAATGGCTCGGCCATGCGCCGGAGTCTGCCGACGAGCACCGACACCGCGTCGAACGTGAAACCATTGCGCAATCTGGCGGGGATTTTCGCAGTGGGTTCACTCTCGCTGGCGTGCAACTTCGGCTAAGCCTCCGCGGCTGTTGTACACGCGCAAATTAGGATGGGCCTATGTCCGCAGAGTCAGACGCTCTTCGCGCAGGCGGCTCATCGCACAGACGGCGGTTGTCCCCCGACGATCGGCGCAACGAGCTGTTGGCGCTGGGCGCCAAGGTGTTCGGCGAACGTCCCTACGACGAAGTCCGGATCGACGAGATCGCCGAGCGGGCGGGTGTGTCGCGCGCGCTGATGTACCACTATTTCCCGGACAAGCGCGCGTTCTTCGCCGCCGTGGTGCGGGCCGAAGGTGATCGGTTGTTCGAGGCGACGAACATGCCTCCGGTGCCGGGCCAGACACTCTTCGAGCAATTGCGCGCGGGTGTGCTGGCCTATCTGGACTACGACGAGCAGTACCCGCACGGTGCGTGGGCCGCCTATGTCGGCATGGGCACATCCGATCCGGTGCTGGGCGGCATCGAGGACGTGGACAACGAGCGTCAGGTCAACCGGATCATGGACCGGATCAGTGCCACGCTCGGCGGCGACCTGGACTCCAAGGTGGAGCGCGACATTCGGATCACCATGTACGGCTGGCTGGCCTTCACGTTGGAGATGTGCCGACAGCGCATCATGGATCCGTCCCTGGACGCCGGCCAGATCGCCGACACGTGCGCACATGCGCTGCTCGATTTGGTGGGGCGGGTGCCGGGTATTCCCGCCAAACTCAGCGAGGCGGTCGCGCCCGAGCTACGCGGTACATGATCTTCGGCCGTAGCAGCCGAGTCGGCCGGTCGATGAGCCCTGTCACCCTGACGAGTTGTTCTCCGACAGCGTTGTTGGTCTCGCTCGCGGTCAGCAGCCGGTCGACATAGGAGTTGGCGACCTTCGTCATCAGCGACCGACGGCCCTCGATCTCCGGCTGGTTGAGATCGGCACCGGTGGCGAACTGCCACGCGACGCCGATCGGTTTGGCCGCTGCGCGGAAGTAGCGGCGGGCCAGATCGCTCTCGCCGCGAGATAGGCAGTCGCGCAAGGCAATTGCCTGTAGCGCGGCCACCGTCATGCCCTGGCCGTAGATCGGGTTGAAGTTCGCCACCGCGTCGCCGATGACGATCAGCCCCGCCGGAAACCGTTTCATCTTGTCGTAGCGCCGCCACCGATTCTCGGGGTAGCGGTACCGACAGATCTCGCTGAGCGGCTCGGCGTTGCGCACCGCCTCCATCACATGTGGCGGCGTGATCGCCTCGATGAACGCCAGCCTGTCGTCCGGCTCAGTCGGCGGCTCCCGGCCCGCCATACCGAACACGGTGAACATCCAGGTGTCGTCCTCGCAGCCGAACAGCGCCATCCCCGTGGGCCTGCCCGGTATCGGAGTGCTGGCCACCACCATTTCCCTCAGCGTGCCCGGCGGCAACCGCAGCAGCTGACTGGAATACACGACGTGCACGGTCACCTTGTCCTCGGCGGGGCGGCCGTAGCCCATGGCCTCCAGGACGGCGGGCGTGCGGCCGGCACGGCCCGTCGCGTCAACCACCAGATCGGCTTCCACAGTGCGTTCGCCTGCACCGTCATGCGACACAACCCGAACGCCGGTGATCCGACTCTGCGAGGAGGTCGATGTCAGCTCGCCCGCGTCGTGGCCCGTCAGAAAGGTGATGTTGGGTACCGCGCGCACCCGCCGCCGGACCAGGCTCTCCAGCAGCGGTCGGCTCGGGATATACAGCGGAGGGACGGTCGTGAAACTGCCTTCGGTGCCGGCCCGATGGCCGGCAAGCGAAAATGACGCCTTGGAGAGGTCGCTGTAGTCGAAGGCCGGGACGCCCGCGGCGACAAGCTCGTCGCCGAACCCCGGGAACAGGTCGCCGAGGATGAGCGAGCCCCGGCCCAGCAGGGCATGAGCATGGCGGCCCTGCGGCACACCCCGCCGGTTGGCCGCGGTGTCGCGCAGCTCGTCACGCTCGACCACCGTCACCGACTCGTAGAAGTCGGCCAGCACCCGCGCGGCCACCAGACCGGCCATGCTGGCGCCGAGAACGACCGCGTTTGCGCCGACCATGGCTCATTTTCACCCGAAGCAGAGCGCGATCGCTGAAGTTTGTCGGTGCCCGTTGGCACGATGGCTAGGTGAGCTCGATCCAGGACGATCCGCTCGGTCGGTTCAGCGCGCTGACCAGAGAGTGGTTCACCGGCACCTTCTCCGCGCCGACGGACGCGCAGGCCCAGGCGTGGTCGGCCATCGCCGACGGTGACAACACGCTGGTCGTCGCGCCGACGGGGTCCGGAAAGACGCTGGCCGCGTTCCTGTGGGCGATCGACCAACTGGCCGCGGGAGCCGCTCGGTCGGCGACATCTGCCGACGCCGAACCCCGGCCTGCCGCCGCGGGCACCCGCGTCCTGTACGTATCGCCGCTGAAGGCGCTGGCCGTCGACGTCGAGCGCAACCTGCGCACGCCGCTGACGGGAATCGGCCGGATCGCCGAACGGCAGGGGCTGCCCGCTCCGGACATCAGCGTCGGTGTCCGCTCCGGCGACACCCCGCCCGGACGGCGACGGGAGCTGATCGCCAAGCCGCCCGACATCCTGATAACCACGCCCGAGTCACTGTTCCTGATGCTGACGTCGGCCGCTCGCGACACGCTGGCCGCAGTGCACACCGTGATCGTCGACGAGGTGCATGCCGTCGCCGCGACCAAACGCGGCGCCCATCTGGCGCTGTCGCTGGAGCGGCTGGACCAGATATTGAAAAAGCCCGCACAGCGGATCGGGTTGTCGGCGACGGTGCGGCCGCCCGAGGAGGTGGCGCGCTTCCTCTCGGGACAGGCGCCCGCGACCATCGTCGCACCGCCTGCGGCCAAGACGTTCGACCTGTCGGTGCAGGTGCCGGTTCCCGACATGGCCAATCTCGAGAACAACACGATCTGGCCCGACGTCGAAGGGCGCATCGTCGACCTGATCGAGGCGCACCGCAGCTCGATCGTGTTCGCCAACTCGCGTCGCCTCGCCGAACGACTCACGTCCCGGCTCAACGAGATTCACGCCGAGCGAAACGGGATCGAACTGCAGTCCGGGCCGAATCCTCAGGTGGGCGGCGGGTCGCCCGCGCACATCATGGGCAGCGGGTTGGCGTCGGGTGCAGCGCCGCTGCTTGCCCGCGCCCACCACGGTTCGGTCAGCAAGGAGCAGCGCGCGCTGGTCGAGGACGACCTCAAGACCGGCAGGCTGAAGGCCGTCGTCGCCACCTCCAGCCTTGAGCTGGGCATCGACATGGGCGCGGTCGACCTGGTGATCCAGGTGGAGGCACCGCCGTCGGTGGCCAGCGGGCTGCAACGCATCGGCCGCGCGGGCCATCAGGTCGGCGAGATCTCGCAGGGCGTCCTGTTTCCGAAGCATCGCACCGACTTGATCGGTTGCGCGGTGACGGTACGACGGATGCTGTCCGGCGAGATCGAAACCATGCGGGTGCCTGCGAATCCGCTCGACGTGCTGGCCCAGCACACCGTCGCCGCCTGCGCGCTGGAGCCGCTGGACGCCGACCTCTGGTTCGACGCGGTGCGGCGAAGTGCACCGTTCGCGACGCTGCCGCGCAGTGCGTTCGAGGCGACGCTGGATCTGCTCAGCGGCAAGTACCCGTCGACCGAGTTCGCCGAGTTGCGTCCGCGATTGGTGTACGACCGCGATGCAGGCACACTGACCGCGCGGCCCGGCGCGCAGCGGCTGGCTGTCACCTCCGGTGGCGCGATCCCCGACCGCGGCCTGTTCACGGTCTACCTGGCGTCCAGCGCTGACAATGAAAAGCCTTCGCGGGTAGGTGAACTCGACGAGGAGATGGTGTACGAGTCGAGACCCGGCGACGTCATCTCGCTGGGTGCCACCAGCTGGCGGATCACCGAGATCACCCACGACCGGGTACTCGTCATCCCCGCACCGGGACAGCCTGCGCGGCTGCCGTTCTGGCGCGGCGACGGTGTCGGCAGGCCCGCCGAGCTCGGTGCGGCGATCGGCGCGTTCACCGGCGAGCTCGCCGGCCTGAGCCGGGAGGACTTCACAGCGCGTTGCGCCGCAATGGGATTCGACGACTTCGCTACCGACAACCTGTGGCAGCTGCTCGACGACCAACGCCAGGCCACCGGGACGGTGCCGACCGACGCCACCTTCGTGGTGGAGCGGTTCCGCGACGAGCTCGGCGACTGGCGGGTCATCCTGCACTCCCCCTACGGACTACGGGTGCACGGCCCGCTGGCGCTGGCGGTCTCGCGCCGGCTGCGTGAGCGCTACGGCATCGACGAGAAACCGACCGCATCCGACGACGGCATCATCGTCCGGCTGCCGGACACCGAGGACGCCCCGCCGGGTGCCGACCTGTTCGTGTTCGACGCCGACGAGATCGAGCCCATCGTCACCGCAGAGGTGGGCGGGTCGGCGTTGTTTGCGTCCAGGTTCCGCGAGTGTTCGGCGCGGGCGCTCCTATTGCCGCGGCGACACCCCGGCAAGCGGTCGCCGCTGTGGCATCAGCGGCAGCGCGCGGCTCAGCTGCTCGACGTGGCCCGCAAGTACCCGGACTTCCCGATGGTGCTGGAGACTATCCGCGAGTGCCTCCAGGACGTCTACGACGTGCCGACTCTGACCGAGCTGATGCACCGCATCGCGCAGCGCAGGCTCCGCCTGGTGGAGGTCGAGACCGCGACACCGTCCCCGTTCGCGGTGTCGATGCTGTTCGGCTACGTCGGCGCATTCATGTACGAGGGCGACAGCCCGCTGGCGGAGCGCCGGGCCGCAGCGCTGTCCCTGGACAGTGTGCTGCTGGCCGAGTTGTTGGGCCGCGTCGAGCTCCGCGAGCTGCTCGACCCGCAGGTGATCGCGACCACCTCGGCGCAGCTGCAGCATCTCAGCGAGGACCGCGCCGCCCGCGACGCCGAAGGTGTCGCGGATCTCCTGCGGCTGCTGGGGCCGTTGACCGAGGGCGAAATCACCGAGCGGTGTAGCGCCGACGATGTCGGCGGGTGGCTGGAAGGGCTGCGGGAGACAAAGCGTGCGCTGACGGTGTCGTTCGCGGGCCAGACGTGGTGGGTCGCGGTCGAGGACATCGGTCTGCTGCGCGACGGCGTCGGTGTTGCCGTACCCGTCGGGGTGCCTGCGATCTTCACCGAAGGCGTCCCCGATCCGCTCGGCGAACTGCTTGGCAGGTACGCGCGCACTCACGGCCCGTTCACCACACACAACGCCGCTGCGCGGTTCGGCCTCGGCCAGCGCGTCGCCGCCGATGTGTTGGGCCGGATGGCGATCGACGGGCGACTGGTGCGTGGCGAGTTCACTGATCTCGCCGACGGCAGCGACCAGTGGTGTGACGCCGGCGTGCTGAAGATCCTGCGACGGCGCTCGCTGGCGGCACTGCGGGCGCAGGTGGAGCCGGTGAGCACCACCGCGTATGCGCGGTTCCTGCCCGCGTGGCAGCAGGTCGGGGCGGAACGGGCTTCGGGAATCGACGGCTTGGCAGCGGCAATCGACCAGCTGGCCGGGGTGCCGATACCGGCCTCGGCGATCGAACCGCTGGTGTTCTCCTCGCGCGTGCGCGACTACCAGCCGGCGATGCTCGACGAACTGCTGGCGTCCGGTGAGGTGACATGGTCGGGTGCGGGCACGATCGGCGGCGGGGACGGCTGGATCGCGTTCCATCCCGCCGACTCCGCGCCGCTGACGCTCGCCGCGGCGACCGAGATCGAGTTCACCGACACCCATCGGGCCATCATGGAAATGCTTGGCGCAGGCGGGGCGTACTTCTTCCGGCAGCTGGCCGGCGATGACCCCCAACAGTTCAAAAAGGCGCTGTGGGAACTGATTTGGGCCGGATGGATCACCGGTGACACCTTCGCCCCCGTGCGCGCGATGCTCGGAGGCACGGGGAGGCGATCAGGCAAACCCGCACACCGGCAGCGCCGCAACCCGCCGCGGCTGAGCCGGTACAGCGTCGCGCATGCGCAGACCCGCGCATCCGATCCCACCGTGGCGGGCCGGTGGTCCGCGCTCCCCGCCGCAGAGCTGGATTCCACAGTGCGGGCGCACTTTCAGGCCGAGCTGCTGCTCAACCGACACGGTGTGCTGACAAAGGGTGCGGTGGCCGCCGAGGGCGTGCCCGGCGGGTTCGCCATGCTCTACAAGGTGCTGACCGCCTTCGAGGACACCGGCCGGTGTCAGCGCGGATACTTCGTCGAGTCGCTGGGCGGCGCGCAGTTCGCGGTGGCGTCGACCGTCGACCGGCTCCGTTCCTACCTCGACGGCGTCGACCCGGAGCGCCACGAATACCAGGCCGTGGTGCTGGCCGCCGCAGACCCGGCCAACCCGTACGGCGCGGCTCTGCCGTGGCCTGAGAGCGAACAACGGCCGGGGCGCAAAGCGGGGGCGCTGGTGGCGTTGGTCGACGGCAGGCTGGCGTGGTTTCTCGAGCGCGGCGGGCGCTCGCTGATCAGCTTCACCGATGACGCGGATGCCCACCATGCCGCCGCCGTGGCGCTGGCCGACTTGGTCGGCACGGGTCGCGTTCAGTCGGTGCTGGTCGAGAAGATCAATGGCGTGCCGGTGCTGGAGCCGGGAGCCGAGGGCGACCGGGCCGCCGTGCTGGCCTCACTGGCGGGCGCCGGGTTCGCCCGCACCCCACGGGGTCTTCGACTGCGATGATCTAGGGCATGACAGCCCGCGTCACCACGCCGTTCGGTTTCGAGTCGACCGCAGCCGACGTCATCGAGGGTGTTGACCTGACGGGTAGGTCGGCGATCGTCACCGGCGCCTCGTCGGGTATCGGCGTCGAGACGGCGCGGGCCTTGGCCGCCGCGGGGGCGTCGGTCACGCTTGCCGTCCGCAACAGGTCGTCCGGTGACCGTGTCGCGGCGGTGATCCGCGACAGTACGGGCAACGAGCGGGTCAGCGTCGCCACCGTCGACCTCGGCGACCTGTCCACCGTCGCAGCTTTCGTCCGGGCCTGGACCGGCCCTCTCGACATCCTCGTCAACAACGCAGGGGTGATGGCGGTGCCGGAGCTGACGATGTCGTCAAGCGGCCACGAAATGCAGTTCGCCACAAATCATCTCGGCCACTTCGCCCTTGCCGTCGGGCTGCACGATGCACTCACCGCCGCCGATCGCGCGCGCATCGTTTCTGTCAGTTCAGGCGGACACCAGCGATCTCCCGTCGTCTTCGACGACATCGACTACGCGTTCCGCGACTACGACCCGTTCGGCGCCTACGGACAGTCAAAGACCGCCAACGTGCTGTTCGCCGTCGAAGTCACCCGGCGCTGGGCCGACGACGGCATCACCGCCAATGCGGTCATGCCCGGCGCCATCTTCACCCAACTGGGCCGCCACGTCGACCAAACAGTCGCGGCCGCGGCGATGAAGCGACAAAACATGGTCAAGACCGTCGAGCAGGGCGCCGCTACGTCGGTGCTGCTGGCGGCGTCGCCGTTGCTCGACGGCATCGGCGGGCGCTACTTCGAGGACTGCAACGAGGCCCGTGTCGTCGACCGGCGGGGTACGCCGGGCACCGGCGGAGTTGCGTCCTATGCGCTGGACCCGGCCAATGCCGAACGGCTGTGGGACGTCTCATTGCGGATGAGCGGGTAGGCATGCCCGAAGGCGACACCGTCTTCCACACAGCCGCCAAACTGCGTGAGGCGCTGGTGGGAAAAACGCTGACGCGCTGCGATGTTCGCGTGCCGCGCTACGCCACCGTCGACCTGACCGGGCAGCGCGTCGACGAGGTGATCAGCCGCGGCAAGCATCTGTTCATCCGGGTCGGCGAGGCAAGTATCCATTCGCACCTGAAGATGGACGGTAGCTGGCGCGTCAGCGGCACCGACAAGCCGAGCCGTGCGGGCCACCGCATCCGAATCATCATCGAGGCCGGTGACGTGCAGGCCGCCGGCATCGACCTCGGCGTGCTCGAGATCCTCGAACGCGACAACGACGAGGATGCCGTCGCCCACCTCGGTCCCGATCTGCTTGGCGCCGACTGGGATCCGCACATCGCGGCGGCCAATCTTGTTTCCGATCCCGACCGGCCGCTGTCCGAAGCACTGCTCGATCAGCGAGTGATGGCAGGTGTCGGCAACGTCTACTGCAACGAGTTGTGCTTCGTCTTCGGGCATCTGCCGACGACGCCGGTCAATGAGCTGACCGATCCGCTCCGTGTGGTGCAACGGGCCCGCGACATGTTGTGGCTGAACAGGTCTCGGGTGAACCGAACGACCACCGGCGATACCCGGCGTGGGCAGCAGGTGTGGGTGTACGGCCGGGCTGGAGAGCAGTGTCGCCGCTGCGGCACCGCCATCAAGACGGACCGCAGCGGCGACCGGGTGACCTTCTGGTGCCCGAACTGTCAGTCGTAGGGAGGGAGTGCGCCTGCTTCGGACCGCCCAACGTGAAGCCATTGCGAAGATCCGCACGGAATTTCGCAATGGGTTCACGCTCGGCGAAGGGCTGACTAGCCGCGGGCGGTCAGCTCGCCATCAGCGCTGAGGCAGCGCGAGTTTGACGATCTTGCGGACGACCGTCGCGAACTGATGCGGCAGCGGACCCTTGTTGTACGGGATGCCGTATCGCTTGCAGATCTCCTGCACCTCGGGGGCGATCTCAGCGTGACGGTGGGCCGGCACGTCGGGGAACAGGTGGTGTTCGATCTGGAACGACAAGTTGCCGCTCAGCAGGTGAAAAAGCTTGCCGCCGGTCAGGTTCGCCGATCCGAGGATCTGGCGGAAGTACCACTGTCCGCGGGTCTCAGCCTTCGTTTCCTCGACCGTGAACTCCTGGACATCTTCGGGGAAATGACCGCAGAAGATGATCATGTACGACCAGACGTTGCGCATCAGGTTGGCGGTCATGTTGCCCGCGAACACCCACGGCGCGAACGGGCCGGCCAGTAGCGGGAAGGCCACGTAGTCCTTCAGCGTCTGCTTCTTGGTCTTGCGCCAGATGCCGTCGAGGATCTCACGCTTGTCGGAAAGCGAGATCTCACCTGACGTGATCCGCTCGGTCTCCATCTCGTGCAGCGCGACGCCGTACTGGAACAGCACCATCAGCAGGAACGCGTACACGGGGTTGCCCAGGAAATACGGGCGCCATTTCTGGTCCTCGCTCATCCGCAGGATGCCGTAGCCGACGTCGCGGTCCATGCCGACGATGTTGGTGTACGTGTGGTGCATGTAGTTGTGCGAATGCCGCCACTGGTCGGCGGGGCAGGCAGTGTCCCATTCGAACTTCTTGCCGGACAATGCCGGGTCGCCCGTCCAGTCGTACTGGCCGTGCATGATGTTGTGGCCGATTTCCATGTTGTCGAGGATCTTCGACAGCCCCAGCATCGCGGTGCCCGCGAGCCAGAACGGCGGGAAGATGCCGCCGAATAGCAATGCGCGGCCGCCGACCTCCAACCCGCGCTGCGCCTTGATGACCTGGCGGATGTAGGTGGTATCCCGCTCGCCGAGATCGGCGATCACGCGCTCCTTGAGCGCATCGAGTTCACGGCCGAACTCCTCGGCCTGTTCGGGGGTCAGCGTGACGGTCCTACCTGCGACCGTCTTCTCGATGGTCTTCTGCTGGGTAACGGTTGGTGCGGTCATGATTGATCCTTTCCGTTAGAGCGCGATGTCGACGTCGCCGACGGGAGCGGACACGCAGATCTGGATGTCCTCCTCGTCGACGCTCGATACCGCGCCGGTGATCAGGTTCTTCACCGCGCCGCGGGTCTTGCGGCGGGTGCAGCTGTGGCAGATGCCCATGCGGCATCCGCTCTCGGGGGTGAGGCCCGCGGCCTCGGCCTGCTCCAGGATGGGGCGACCGTCGTCGGTGATGCCGACATTGGCGTCGGTGAACGTCACACGCCCGCCGGACGATTCGGCAGCCGCGGTGAGATCAGGTGGCACGAAGCTTTCCGACTTCGCATCGGGGCAGTGTGTCCGGACGGCATCCACAAGCGCGGGAGGTCCGCACACGAAAACGGAGTCCGGCGTGGGCATCGCGGCGGCCAGGTGCCCGGCGTCGAAGTAGCCCGTCACGTCACCCGCGCCCTCGCGGGTGTAGCCGTGCAGTACCCGAACTCCGGCCATCGCGGCGAGCTCATCGGCGTAGCAGGCCTCCTGCTCGCTGCGTGCGTAGTGGATGAAGGCGATCTCGCGATCGGAACCTTCATCGCGCATTGTGCGCAGCATCGACATCACCGGGGTGATGCCGCTGCCGCCGGAGACGAACAGAGTGCGTCTTGGCCGGATGGCCGGCAGTGTGAAATCGCCGCCGACCGAGTCGAGACCGACCACCATGCCGGAGCGTGCGTGATCGCACAGGTAGGTGGAAACCAGCCCGCCGTCGTGGCGGCCGATCGTCAGCTCGATGTACGCCGCATCCTCGGCGCTGGCCGGAGAATAGGGACGGGTCCGCCGCCGCCCGTCGATCTCGACGGTGAGGTTGATGTGCTGGCCGGCCCGGAAGCCAGTGAACGCGTGATTCGGTTCCAGGGTCAGCGTGACGCTGCGGGGCGTCTGGCGCCGCACCGCGACGACCTTCGCGCGGGCATCGCCCTGCGTCCAGGTCGGGTCGACTAGCTCGGTGTATCGGTCCACGCCGTGGGGGCCGGTCAGCAGCTCCAGAAGAGGCGACCGTCGCACGCGGCGTGTCAAAGTTTGAGTGAACATGTGTATACCGTGCTCCGGTACAGCCGGGTACGGTCAATAGAATCGCCCCTGATTGTGGTAGGTTTCACAGAGTGAACAGTCGTACGCCCAGCTCACGTACGCGCCGATCAAGTCGGTCGCATTCCCGGGATACCCCTTCACGTGAGGAACGCAAAGAGGCCACCCGCCGCGCCATTGTGGCGGCGTCGTTGCGCCTGCTCGAGGACCGCAGTTTCTCGGCGTTGAGCCTGCGTGAGGTCACCCGCGAGGCGGGCATCGTGCCCGCGGCGTTCTACCGGCATTTCGACTCGATGGAGGCGCTGGGCCTGGTTCTCATCGACGAGTCGTTCCGCGTACTGCGGGACATGCTGCGGGGCGCGCGGGCGGGCAAGTTGGACCCGAAGCGCGTCATCGAGTCATCCGTCGACATCCTCATCGACGGCGTTACCGAACGACGCGAATACTGGCGGTTCATCGGCCGGGAGCGTTCCAGCGGCGTGACCGTGCTGCGCTACGCCATCCGCACCGAGATCCGGCTGATCACCTCCGAGCTGGCCATCGACCTGGCCCGCTTTCCCGGGCTGACGGGCTGGAGCAGCGAGGACCTGAACATCCTGGCGAGCCTGTTCGTCAACTCGATGATCGTCATCGCCGAGGCGATAGAGGACGCGGGCGATCCTGCGGCACTCGACGAGATAAAGCGCGTCGCGATCAAACAACTACGCATGATCACCGTCGGCGTCACCGGGTGGCGAAGCAGCACCTGAGAAATACCTGAGGAGACACGCGCGTTGACCATGTCATGAAGTTCGCAATCTCCGTCACCGCCGCCGGTGTCCTGGCCTTCGGCGCTCTTGGATTCGCGGCGGACGCATTCGCCGCCCCCACCGGCGTCGGCTCGGCGGACGACACCGTGAACAGCCTGAAGGCCGACGGATACACCGTGCAGGTCAACGGGGCAGCCACCAGTCCGCTGTCCGAATGCACCGTCATCGGCGTGCACCCCGGCTCCACCGTCTATGTCGACATAGCCTGCCCATCAACGGGATAACGTGTGGCTCATGCCACACCTGGAACTGAATTACCCGCGTCCCGACATCGCCGTCGTCACGCTCAATCGGCCCCAAAAGCTCAACGCGCTGTCCTACGAGTTGGTCGAATCCCTGCACGCCACCATCGACGACATCGCTGCGAACAACGAGTGCCGGGTCGTCGTTCTCACCGGCGCAGGGCGCGGGTTCTGTTCGGGCCTTGATCTGACGGACCCCAACCCGCCGTCGGCAGGCGCCGGCCTGGAGTTTCCGCGTTCGGGCATGCGGTGGCAGGAACGCATCGCCGACCTCACCGCCCGCATCCACCGGCTGCGTCAACCCGTGATCGCGGCGGTCAACGGCGCTGCGTACGGCGGCGGATTCGGCATTGCGGCGGCCTGCGACATCCGGCTCGCGAGCAATTCCGCGAGATTCTGCACCCAGTTCATCAAGCTCGGCCTCGGCGGCTGCGACATCGGCGTCAGCTACACGCTCCCCCGCATCGTCGGCGCAGGCCCGGCGTTCGACATGATCCTGACTGCGCGGGTCGTCGATGCCGAAGAGGCGCTGCGGCTCGGTCTCGTCACCCGGCTGTCGGACGACGGGTCGCTGGTCGACGATGCTCTCGCAGTGGCCGAAACCCTATGCAGCTACGGCAAATTCGGGCTTGAGTCGACGAAGCAGGTGCTGTGGGCGAACCTGGAGGCGTCAAGCCTCGAGGCAGCGCTGCACGTGGAGAACCGCAGCCAGATCCTGTCGTCGACCAGCGGCGAAATGAGCGCCTTCAGCGAGGCGTTCCGCCACCGTCAACGATGACCACCGTGCCGGTCATGTAACTGCCTGCGTCCGACGTCAATAGCAGTGCCGCGCCCACCATTTCGTCCGGAGTGGCGAGCCTCTTCATCAGGGTGCCGCCGACCATGCCGTCGATCGCCTCCTGCGGGTTCTGCTGCATCATGTGGGTGTCCACCGGTCCGGGCGCGAGCGCGTTGACCCGGATACCGAAAGGTGCGAACTCGGCGGCCATCGACCGGGTGAACGACACCATCGCGGCCTTCGCCGACGAGTAGATCGAGAGCGCCGGCGAGAAGATGAACGCGCCGACCGACACCATGTTCAGGACCGCGGCGTGCTCACTGACCTTCAGATGCGGAAGCGCCTCTTGGACAAGGAAAACCGGGCCGCGCAGGTTCACCTCGTAGGACTTGGTCAACGCTTCAACCGTGATGTCGCCCAGCGGCTGAGCAAGAGGGTTCGCGGCGTTGTTCACCACCACGTCGACGCCACCGAACTCGTCGACGGTGCGCCGCACGAGGGCGCCGAGCCCGTCGACGTCGCCCAGATGCGTCGGCACGCCGATCGCCTCGCCGCCCAGATCACGCAGATGCTTGGCGGCCGCGTCGCACGCGTCGGGTTTGCGGCTGGCCACCGCCACCCGCGCACCGGCGAGGACGAACCCCTCGGCCAGTGCGAGGCCGATGCCACGGGTCCCACCGGTCACGATGACGGTACGCCCGGACATGTCGAAGAGACGATCGAACGATGTGCGATCCACGCGGTCAGCTAAACACGTCGGCGTGCGCGGCCACGTACCGCTCCACCGTTTGTGCCGGAGTGCCCGTGATCTGCGCGACGTCGTCGGTGCTGCGGTCGTAACGACCCTCGCGGTGCAGCCGCGCCATCGTCGCGATGTGCTGTTCGACATGCGGCGGAAGTCCCAGCGGCAGCAGGACCTGCTCGGTCCAGTCGTCGAGGGACATGTCCTCGGCGGTCACCGGCCGGCCAAGTGCGCGGGCGTATTGCTCTGCCACGCCGTCGATATCGAGGATTTCCGGCCCGGTCAGCTCGTAGACCGACCCGATGCGGCCCGCGGGGTCCCGCAACAGCGCCGCGACCACCCGAGCAACGTCGGTCGCGGCGACCGGCGACGTCCGTCCGCTGCCGAACGGCAGCACGAGCACGCCACGATCGCGGATGGAGCCGGCGGCCAGCGCGGTGAACAACGGGTTCTCCATGAACACCGTCGGCCGCACGTGTATGGCGGGAACACCCGACCAATCGATGATGTGTTCGGCCAGCCAGTGCAGCCGGTGCTGATGCGATTCCGAGGTACTGGTCAACGTCATCTGCGACACGGTCATCTGCGACATGTTCACGATGACCTCGACGGGCGCCGCCTCCCGCGCGACCGCGCACACGATGGACGTCGCGGTCAGGTAGTCCGGTGAGACGCTCATGTTGAAGAACATCCGGTCGACGCCTGCCATGGCGTTGGCGACGTCCTCCGGGTTGGTCAGATCGCCGACGACGACCTCGGCGCCGATTTCGCGAAGTGCGTCCGCGCGGCCGTCGTCGCGGTGTGCCATCGCGCGGACGGGTTGGCCGTCGGCAAGGAGCAGTTCGACCACGCCGCGGCTGACGCTACCAATGCCGCCGCCCGCACCGGTGATGAGATACATGACTAATCCGCCATGGTCCATGTCGACGTGGCGATCAGGTCGCCACGGTCGAGCGCGGCGGCGCGGTATTCGTGGATCTTGAGGTACTCCTCGTTGGTCACCATGTCGATGAACGCCGAGGGCGACGGGTACTCCACCACGAGAATCGCATCCCACCAAGGGCTTTCGCCCTCGCCGATGACCTGCGTCGGCGCACTGCCTCGCGTAGCGAACCGTGCCACCGACCAGCTGAAGGTGCGGAGCGACCTCCTGCGCGTAGCGGGCATAGCTGGCCCGGCCGCCGTCCGCCTTGAACTTCAGCAGGTTGACCATCACCACCGGCTGGTCAGCGGGCCGCGCGGCGAGGGCGGCGAACTGCTCGGACGTCGGCTCGAGGTTGCTCACATGTCGATTGTGGCAGCGAGGGCGGTTTTGGGGGGCTTAACGCGCTGGACGCGAATCGGGTCACCGCGGCGCACGACGCCAGGGGTGGCGGTGTCGGCATACCAACCGGCACAAGCGCATTGGCCGAGGTTGCCAAGCTCTTTGAGCCTCAAGCGAGCGATCGTCTTCAGCACCGCAGAGTCTTTCGGCAGCCCCGGCTGGGCCAAGGTCGCCGTCGTCGATCAGGATGTTGGGCCGAGGGCGTCGGGTTGGGCGGTGACGAGTCGCATCTGCCGACCCAAACCTCCGACACGCGCCGCGTCAGCTCGGCTTCACCGTCATGGTCGGTCGAACCACCGTGCGCATCCGGGAACGTGACGTCGATGGGCGGCACCGTCCTCGGTGGGCACCGACGACCCCTGCGGGGCCGAGCAGGATCTCATCCACCTGTTCGCCCTGCATCGACGTGACGGGGTAGCGCCAAAGCCCGCGAGGCCGATGCAGGACCGTCGTCGGTTGATAGTGGTGCCCGGTTGGTCTCACGGTCAACGCCGGATGAATGGCACGCAAAGCTCCGTCGAACGGTGCAGCGCACCGGGCCGCGGTTAGCTAGCGCTGCCCGCCATGTAGCGGTTGGCGATAACAGCAACGAAGGCTAGCCGATCCGAAGCCGATCCACAGCAAGCAGACTCTTTGACTATCCAGGGCGACGAGGCAGTTCGTTGCCTGGACAGACCCGATAGCGGTTGGTGCAACGAGTGCGGGGCGCGATTCTCGCCCAGGGATAGGCCGTTACCTCTGGTAAAGAAGGGTGCAGCGTGTCTCCGCACAAATTCTGAACGCCCACTTTCCGACCATCGATCACCTCCGAGGCCTCTGAACAGGCCAGATGATTTACGTCGACGTAAGTGGCTGTGGCTAATTACTTGAAAGGGGAAGATCCTCCCTGTGGCGATAGTCGAAACGGCTCCCAAAACCACCGCTCGGGTTTACGCTCACCGTGTCGCACCAGGGAGGGGCTATGGGGATAGCAAACCAGCATTTAGCTCCGCCATGGATCGCGGCCATAAACGGGGTCCGGGACAGTCCCGGATCGCCCACCCGCCCAGGACTGTCCTGGGCTCCCACAGAAAGGAACGGCGAATGTCTATTCGCAAGTATGTAGCAGGAGCGGCCATGATCGGCGCGCTCGCAGGTGGCGGTATGGCTCTGGCCGGAACGGCTTCGGCCAGTCCACATCATGCGTCGTGCACCTTCGGCTCGTGCAACACCGACAACAGCACAAAGACAATCAACAGGCAAAAGACGGCGGGAACCGTCAACGCGTCCGGTCAGTTCGGCACCGGCAACGTGAACCAGTCGGCGACGGACCAACGCGGGCCAGATCAACAACGCGCAGACCGCCACTGGTGGCATCGCGGTGCCGATCAACAACCAGCAGCAGGTTCCGATCAACTTCGGTGTCGGTCTGGGCGTGGGCACGGTTCCGCTGAGCAGCGGTAGCGGTACGGGCGTTGACGCTGGTTCCGCGAAGCAGCGCCAGTACGCCAGTGCGGACGCGTCGGCTGGCAACAGTTCGAACAACTACACCCAGGTGAACAACGCCAACGCCAACGGCAAGGACGGCTCGTCCACCGTCAAGATCGGGAACGTCAGCTAGTTCCCAAACAGGGTCATCCAGGACCTTGTACGGGGCACGGGGCCGTCCCAAGCGGCCCCGTGCTTCCGGTCTACTACCCAACGCACCAACACGAAAGGAATGTCCCATGACAGCTCTAAAGGGGGGGACACCCAAGCTGAGAGGCAAAGCAAACATCGGCGTAGGAGCGGCCAGCGCCGCCCTGGCAGTGGGGATGCTCTTCAACGCATCACCGGCCCAGGCCGCATCGGTGATCGACCTGCCTGGACAGGGAACCAACACCATCCAGCTCAACGGCGGGGGCGACGTGTTCCAGCCGCAGTTCGCGCTGTGGCCACTGCCGCCGAACGTCAGCAACAACAAGACGGTGGGCAACAGTGCCGACCAGCGGGGCAACCTGCAGAGCACCGGTCAGTCATGGCTGCTGGGCTTCGGCTCCGGTAACGTCGTGCAGCTCGCGACCGGGGGCAACATCATCAACCCGCAGTTCGCGGTGGGCACCGACAACAACGGCAACAACACGGCATTCGGCAACTCCGCCACCCGCAATGGCCAGCAGAGCACTTCGGTGACCGGCGGGCAGGTGCTGGGTCATGTCATCGACGGCAACGGCAACATCTTCCAGCTGGAGTTCCTGCAGGGCAACATCATCAACCCGCAGCTCGCGATCCTCGGCGACAATAACGGCAACGAGTACACCGAGGGCAACTACGCAGCGGACAACGGTGTCGCCAGCAACAGCACGACCAACGGCGGTGCGCTGGCGTTCATCGACGGCAACGGCAACGTGGTGCAGGTCGTCATTCTGAGCCACAACGTGATCGCGCCGCAGGTTGCGGTGGGTGGGTCCAACGACCTGACCGTCTTCGCGGGAAGCAATAAGGCGATCAACAACGGCAGCTGGGCCACCAGCACCACGACCGGCCAGCAGAACCCGTTCGCCGGAATCCTCAGCATCACCAAGGTCGGCGACGGCAACGTCACCCAGATCGCGATCCTTTCCAACAACGTCTGGGCACCGCAGATCGCGCTCCCGGCACTGTTTCGTCCGTCGGGGACCAACACCGGCGAGATCACCACGGTCACCAACGACGCGGAGTCCAACGGGGAGGGTGCCACCGCCACGGCTGACATCACCACGACCCCGCATCCGGGGCTGGACGCGTTGCGCTCGACGCTGGACACGGTCACCGGCACCACCAATCACCCGGTGCTGGACGCGATCCAGAAGCCGCTGGACACGGTGAGTGGGCAGTTCGGCGTCGGCAACATCAACCAGGACGCCCGCGGGTCGGGCATCATCGACAACCTGCAGTTCAGTGGCGGGGCGGTCGTCGCGCCGATCAACAACGACCCGCCGCAGGTCCGTACCTCGTTCTTCGCCCAGCCCGCGATACTAGCCGGCGACAGCGGCGGGTCGAACAAGTCGGTTTCGTCGGGTACGACAGGTTCGGGCAACTGGAAGCCCGGGGACGGCATCAAGAAGGTGACCGCAGGTCTCCAGAAGGCAGCCGACAACATCAAGAACGCGCTGACACCCAAGAAGCCCGCCGAATAAGGACCAGCGCCCCTCCGGCTGACCCCTCGCGCCGGAGGGGCGTTCCCAATCCCTTGTAGCTCAACTGGCAGAGCGTCCGGCTGTTAACCGGAGGGTTCGTGGTTCGAGTCCACGCGAGGGAGCGGGTTTACCAGCCAACCAAGGGGAGAGGACCATGAAGAAACTTGTAATCGCGGCCATCGCCGCCGCCATCGCGAGCAGCACAGCGGTCGGGGTGGCCCAGGCCGACGACGGCAACAACGGCAACAGCAGCATCTCGGTGACCACCATCAACGGCGTCACCACGGTGGTGGTCAACGGCAGGCAGGTGTACGGAGCCGAGGCCGACAAGTACATCGCCGAGGCCAAGGCCAGGACCGAGGCGGCTCGCGAAGCTGCCCTCGGGCAGCCATGAGAAGGCGCTGACGCCCAAGAAGAAACCGAAAATACCCGGGGGGGAATGATGATTCGCAACGCAGTAGTCGGGTCGGCCTTGGTGGTGGGCATGCCGATGGCCGCCGTGGCCCTCAACTGCCCGATCGGCCCGGCGGGGGTCGCCGTCGCCGCTGAAGGTGACGACACGGGCGGAGCCACCGACTCCACGGGCAGCGGGGACACCGGCGGCGGCACCGACGCCAGTGCTCCGTCGGCCCCCGGGCCGGAGCCGGGCGGGGAACCCGCCCCCAGCCCCACCGACGGGGTGGATGACAACGCGGAGGTGGCCACCCCGCCTCCCGATGACAGCTCCTCCGCAGGCGGTGAAGGAGGAGTAGCCGCTGCCCCATCCGGCCCGATGGTGTTCCATCGCTCCACCGCCGTCGTGCCGGTGTTCAACTACGACACGGAGAACCACCTCTGGCTGTGGACCGTCAAGAATGTCGCAGTGTCCTCGCAGCATTCGGTGGTTCAGGTCAAGAGGTAGAGGCCAAGGCCCGGGGTGGACCCCTTACCCCCATCCGTCGTCGGTTGATGGTGGTGCCCGGTTGGTCTCATGGTCAACGCCGGATGAATGGCACGCAAAGCTCCGTCGAACGGTGCAGCGCATCCGGGCTGCGGTTAGCTAGCGCTGCCCGCCGTGTAGCGGTTGGCGATAACAGCAACGAAGGCTAGCCGATCCGAAGCCGATCCACAGCAAGCAGACTCTTTGACTATCCAGGGCGACGAGGCAGTTCGTTGCCTGGATAGACCCGACAGCGGTTGGTGCAACGAGTGCGGGCCGCGATTCTCGCCCAGGGATAGGCCGTTACCTCTGGTAAAGAAGGGCGCAGCGTGTCTGCGCACAAATTCTGCACGCCCAGTTACCGACCATCGATCACCTCCGAGGCCGTGAACAGGCCAGATGATTTACGTCGACGTAAGTGGCTGTGGCTAATTACTTGAAAGGGGAAGATCCTCCCTGTGGCGATAGTCGAAACGGCTCCCAAAACCGCCGCTCGGGTTTACGCTCACCCTTGTCGCGCCAGGGAGGGGCTATGGGGATAGCAAACCAGCATTTAGCTCCGCCATGGATCGCGGCCATAAACGGGGTCCGGGACAGTCCCGGATCGCCCACCCGCCCAGGACTGTCCTGGGCTCCCACAGAAAGGAACGGCGAATGTCTATTCGCAAGTATGTAGCAGGAGCGGCCATGATCGGCGCGCTCGCAGGTGGCGGTATGGCTCTGGCCGGAACGGCTTCGGCCGATCACATCAAGCCGTCGTGCAGCGACTTCGTACTCATGCAACACCGATCAACAGCCAAAAGACGATCAACGGTCACCAAGACGTCGGCAACCGTCAACGCGTCCGGTCAGTTCGGCACCGGCAACGTGAACGCAGTCGGCGACGGACAACGCGGGCCAGATCAACAACGCGCAGACCGCCACTGGTGGCATCGCGGTGCCGATCAACAACCAGCAGCAGGTTCCGATCAACTGTCGGTGTCGGTCTGGGCGTGGGCACGGTTCCGATGACGCTGCGGTAGCGGTACGGGCGCTGACGCTGGTGACGCGAAGCAGCGCCAGTACGCCAGTGCGGACGCGTCGGCTGACAACAGTTCGTACAACACCACGCCAGGTGAACAACGCCAACGCTAACGGCAAGGACGGCTCGTCACCGTCAACATCGGCAACGTCGGCTAGTTCCAAGCAGGGCCATCCTGAGTGACCTTGTAGGGGCACGGGGCCGTCCCAAGCGGCCCCGTGCTTCCGGTCTACTACCCAACGCACCAACACGAAAGGAAAGTCCCATGACAGCTCTAAAGGGGGGGACACCCAAGCCGAGAGGCAAAGCAAACATCGGCGTCGGAGCGGCCAGCGCCGCCCTGGCAGTGGGGATGCTCTTCAACGCATCACCGGCCCAGGCCGCATCGGTGATCGACCTGCCTGGGCAGGGAACCAACACCATCCAGCTCAACGGCGGGGGCGACGTGTTCCAGCCGCAGTTCGCGCTGTGGCCGCTGCCGGGCCGAACAACAGCAACAACGTACGAGTGGCCAACGACGCCACCGGGCGGGGCACGCAGCCACCGGTCAGTCATGGCTGCTGGGCTTCGGCTCCGGTAACGTCGTGCAGCTCGCGACCGGGGGCAACATCATCAACCCGCAGGTCGCGGTGGGCACCGACAACAACGGCAACAACACGACATTCGGCAACTGGGCCGTCGGCAACGGCCAGCAGAGCACTTCGGTGACCGGCGGGCAGGTGCTCGGCCACGTCATCGACGGCAACGGCAACGTCTTCCAGCTGGAGTTCCTGCAGGGCAACATCATCAACCCGCAGTTCGCGATCCTCGGCGACAATCACGGCAACGAGTCACACCGCGGGCAACTACGCAGCGGGCAACGGTGCGCCAGCAACAGCACGACCAACGGCGGTGCGCTGGCGTTCGTCGACGGCAACGGCAACGTGGTGCAGGTCGTGATCCTGAGCCACAACGTGATCACGCCGCAGGTTGCGGTCGGTGGGTCCAACGACCTGACTCGTCTTCGCGGGAAGCAATACGGCGATCAACAACGGCAGCGGGCCACAGCACCACGACCGGCCAGCAGAACCCGTTCGCCGGAATCCTCAGCATCACCAAGGTCGGCGACGGCAACGTCACCCAGATCGCGATCCTTTCCAACAACGTCTGGGCACCGCAGATCGCGCTCCCGGCACTGTTTCGTCCGTCGGGGACCAACACCGGCCACATCACCACCGACACCAACGACGCGGAGTCCAACGGGGAGGATGCCACCGCCACGGCTGACATCACCACGGCAACCCGCATCCGGGGCTCGACGCGGTGCGCTCGACGCTGGACACGCGTCACCGGCACCACCAATCACCCGGTGTGGACGCGAACCAGAAGCCGCTGGACACGGTGAGTGGGCAGTATCGGCGTCGGCAACATCAACCAGGACGCCCGCGGGTCGGGCATCATCGACAACCTGCAGTTCAGTGGCGGGGCGGTCGTCGCGCCGGTCAACAACGACCCGCCGCAGGTCCGTACCTCGTTCTTCGCCCAGCCCGCGATACTAGCCGGCGACAGCGACGGGTCGAACAAGTCGGTTTCGTCGGGTACGACAGGTTCGGGCAACTGGAAGCCCGGGGACGGCATCAAGAAGGTGACCGCAGGTCTCCAGAAGGCAGCCGACGACATCAAGAACGCGCTGACACCCAAGAAGCCCGCCGAATAAGGACCAGCGCCCCTCCGGCTGACCCCTCGCGCCGGAGGGGCGTTCCCAATCCCTTGTAGCTCAATTGGCAGAGCATCTGACTGTTAATCGGAGGGTTCGTGGTTCGAGTCCACGCGAGGGAGCGGGTTTAGCGGGCCAAACCAAGGGGAGAGGACCATGAAGAAACTTGTAATCGCGGCCATCGCCGCCGCCATCGCAAGTAGCACAGCGGTCGGGGTGGCCCAGGCCGACGACGGGAACAACGGCAACAGCAGCATCTCGGTGACCACCGTCAACGGCGTCACCACGGTGGTGGTCAACGGCAGGCAGGTGTACGGAGCCGAGGCCGACAAGTACATCGCCGAGGCCAAGGCCAGGACCGAGGCGGCTCGCGAAGCTGCCCTCGGGCAGCCCTGAGAAGGGGCGTCCATCCCTTGTAGCTCAATTGGCAGAGCGTCCGGCTGTTAACCGGATGGTTCGTGGTTCGAGTCCACGCGAGGGAGCGGTGGGTTGGGGGACACCCCCCTTTCCCCCGGCCTGCCCACACAAGCGAGTTGGGGACCGAATCTGGCCCCCAACTCGTTGGTGGTCATTTTCCACTTCTCCCACAGAAAGGAATGACACGGTATAGGGTACCCGGAAAGGGTCGAGGGTAAACACACGGGCACGGGACCAGGGGAAACGGAACGACGACGTGCAACGTGATGGCACTGCAGAAGCTCCGTGTGAGCATCGAGGATGAGGCCCGCACGGCCACCGGCTCACCGTCGAGGACGAGAACGTCACCTGCACCGACCTGTTCCACATCGCCGGCCAGGCACCCTGCACCCGACACGCTATAACGCGAGACGATGGTGATCCGCGCCACATCACAGCCTGCGTCTGCTGGCGAACTCGCTTCGACGTCCGCTCACCGGAGTCGTCGAACTCGATGCTGTGCGCCAGCAGCCGCAGCGGCGTGGAGAAGTCGTCGCGGGCCACGTCGATGACCGTCGGGTACAACGGGTCTCCGATGATCGGCAGGCCGATTGACGCCATGTGCAGTCGCAGCTGGTGCGTGCGGCCGGTGCGCGGAGTCAGCCGGTACAGCCCGTCGCCCAGGTGCTCGATCAACGTCTCCGCATTCGGCTCGCCAGGTTCTTCGAATGCCTGTAAACGACCGCGCTCCTTGATGATCCGGCTGCGCACCGTCAGCGGAAACTCCAAAGACGGATCGACCGCTGCCCGCGCAAGGTACGTCTTGCGCACCTCACCCCTTGCGAACAGTGTCTGATATGCACCACGAACCCCGCGCCGCGCCGTAAACAACAGCACCCCCGCCGTCAACCGGTCCAAGTCGATGCGCCGGCGAAAGCTCCGGTAAGTCGAGTTCCCGCCGCAGCCGCACGGTCGCCGTCTGCGCCACGTGCCCACCCCGCGGCATCGTCGCCAGGAAATGCGGTTTGTCGACCACCACGATGTCGTCGTCTCGATACAGCACCGGAATGTCGAACGGCACCGGCACTTCGTCGGGCAGGTCACGGTAAAGGTAGACATGTGCACCCGGCGGAAGCACGGTCGCCGCCGTCACCACTGCGCCGTCTGCGCAAACCACCTCACCCGCAAGCACTTTCGCAGCGGCCGCCTCACCGAACCGATCCGCCAACTCGACCAGCACCGCCCCGCCGCGCAGCCGCACCCGCGCCGGGCCCAGCCCGTCACGCACCGGCAGCGGCGCCACCCGTCTCAATTGAGCGGCACCGGCTCGAGGATCTCGGCGCGCGCCTCGGGTGCGGCGGCCCGCAGCGCGTCGGCGGACTCGTCGTCGGGCTGCTGCTGCGACCGAACCTCGGCGTCGACCCGCGCGATGTAGGTGTTCACCTCGCGGTCCACGTCCTCGGCGGTCCAGCCCAGCACCGGCGCAACGACCTCGGCGACCTCGCGGGCGCAGTCGACGCCGCGGTGCGGGTACTCGATCGAGATCCGCATCCGCCGCGCCAGGATGTCCTCGAGGTGCAACGCGCCCTCCGCCGCGGCGGCATAGAACGCTTCGACCTTCAGATAAACCGGCGCCGCGGTGATCGGCGTCAGCAGCTCGGGCCTGCCCTCGGCCATCGCCAGCACCTCGCCGATCAGCGAGCCGTAGCGGTCGAGCAGGTGCCGCACCCGGTAGGGATGCAGGCCGTACATCGCGCCGACGTGCTCGGTCTGGTTGATCAGCGCGAAGTAGCCGTCGGCGCCCATCAGCGGAACCTTCTCGGTGATCGACGGCGCCACCCGGGTGGGCACGTACTCGCTGGCCGCGTCGATCGCGTCCTCACCCATCACCCGGTACGTCGTGTACTTGCCGCCTGCGATGGCGACCAGCCCGGGCGCGGGCACCGCGACCGCGTGCTCACGCGACAGCTTGGAGGTCTCCTCGCTCTCGCCGGCCAGCAGCGGGCGCAGCCCGGCGTAGACGCCGTCGATGTCGTCATGGGTGAGCGGTGTCGCGAGCACGGTGTTGACCGTGCCGAGGATGTAGTCGATGTCGGCCTTGGTCGCCGCGGGATGCGCCAGGTCCAGGTTCCAGTCGGTGTCGGTGGTGCCGATGATCCAGTGCGTGCCCCACGGGATGACGAACAGCACCGACTTCTCGGTGCGCAGGATGATCGCCACCTCGCTGACGATCCGGTCGCGCGGCACGACGACGTGCACGCCCTTGGAGGCGCGGACCCGGAACCGGCCGCGCTGCTTGGACAGCGCCTGGATTTCGTCGGTCCACACGCCGGTGGCGTTGACCACGACGTGGCCGTGCACCTCGGTGACCGCGCCGGTCTCGGAGTCGCGGATCTTGACCCCGGTGACCCGATCGCCCTCGCGCAGCAGGGCGACTACCTGCGTCGAGGTGCGCACCACCGCACCGTAATGCGCCGCGGTGCGGGCCACGGTCATGGTGTGGCGGGCGTCGTCGACGACGGTGTCGTAGTAGCGGATGCCGCCGACCAACGACGAGCGCTTCAGGCCGGGACACAGCCGCAACGCACCGGCGCGCGTCAAATGCTTCTGCGGCGGAACGGATTTCGCACCACCGAGCTGGTCGTACAGGAAGATGCCCGCCGCGACATAGGGCCGCTCCCACCACCGCTTGGTCAGCGGGAAGAGGAACGGCAGCGGCTTGACGAGATGCGGCGCCAACGTCGTCAACGACAGCTCGCGTTCGTGCAGCGCTTCGCGAACCAACCCGAACTCGAGCTGCTCGAGGTAACGCAGCCCGCCGTGGAACATCTTCGACGAGCGGCTCGACGTGCCAGAGGCGAAGTCACGGGCCTCGACGAGGGCGACCTTCAGCCCGCGGGTCGCGGCATCGAGGGCGGCGCCTGCGCCGACCACACCGCCGCCGATGACGACGACGTCGAACTGCTCACTGCCGAGCCGCTCCCACGCCGCTTCCCGCTGCTGGGGATCGAGCAGGGTCTGCGCGTTGCCCGTCGCGGGGATCGGGTCGGTCACGCGGGGCTCCTCTTGTTACTCGTCGGTAGGACGCTGACAACCCTAGGTTACGTGCGGCTAGTCCAGATCGTCGTGCGCCATCAGCCTGCGACCCGCTTCGGTGATCGAGCCGGACAGCGACGGATAGACCGAGAACGTCTCAGCCAGCTCGTCGACGGGCAGGCCGTCCTGCACAGCCATGGCGATCGGCATGATGAGCTCAGAGGCGATCGGGGCAACCACCACGCCGCCGATGACGACGCCGCTGGCGGGGCGGCAGAAGATCTTCACGAAGCCGCGGCGCAGGCTGGACATCTTGGCGCGGGCGTTGGTGTTCAGCGGAAGCATGATCGTGCGGGCAGGCACCGATCCGTCGTCGATCCTGGCCTGTGGGACGCCGACGGCCGCGATCTCCGGCCTGGTGAACACCGCCGCGGCGACCGTTCGCAGCCTGATCGGGCTGAGTCCCTCACCCAGCGCGTGGTACATGGCGATCCGGCCCTGCATGGCCGCGACCGAAGCCAGCAGCATCAGTCCCGTGCAGTCACCGGCCGCGTAGATGCCCGGCGCCGAGGTGCGCGACACCCGGTCCACGGTCAGGTAGTTGCCCTGCCCGAGTTCGATGCCGACGCACTCGAGCCCGAGACCGCTGGTGTTGGGCACCGAGCCGACGGTCATCAGTGCGTGGCTGGCCTCGACGGTGCGGCCGTCGGTCATGGAAACCAGAACACCGTCGTCGGTTCTGGTCACCGAGTCGGCACGCGCGTTCTTTTCCAAGATGACACCGCGTTCTGACCACAACTCCTCCAGCACGGCGGCGGCGTCGGAATCCTCGTGCGGCAGAATCTGGTCGCGGCTGGCCACCACGGTGATCGTCACGCCGAGTTCGGTATAGGCGTTGACGAACTCGGCGCCGGTGACCCCGGATCCGACCACGACAAGGTGCTCGGGCAGCGCGTCGAGGTCATAGAGCTGGCGCCAGTTCAGGATTCGCTCACCGTCGGTTTGCGCACCGGGCAGCACGCGCGGGCTGGCGCCCGTCGCGATCAGCACGACGTCTGCCTCCAACACGCTTGTCGAACCGTCGGGCGTGGTGACCTTGACACGATGCTGGGCCATGCCCGGCATGGAGTCGACGAGCTCGCCGCGCCCGTTGATGAGCGTGACCCCCTCGTGGCGCAGCCGATCTGCGATGTCGTTGGACTGGGCGGCGGCGAGCGCCTTGACGCGGTTGTTGATGCTCGGCAGGTCGATCTTGGCGTCCTCGAACGCGACGTCGAAGCCGAGAGCGGGTGCCCGGCGCAGCTCGGTCCGCACGCCGGTGGAGGCGATGAACGTCTTGGACGGCACGCAGTCCCACAGCACGCACGCCCCGCCGATGCCGTCGCAGTCGACCACGGTGACCTCGGCGACCTCGCGGCCGCGGGCGGCGGCGACCAGTGCCGCCTCATACCCTGCGGGCCCGCCGCCGATGATCACGATGCGGGTTGCCACCGCTTTAACCTAGCCAAGCGCGCGGTTGATCGCCGAGCCAACGAGCGAAGCCTTAGAGTTTCTCCGTGCCGATTTACGCCGCGTACGGATCGAACATGCATCCGGAACAGATGTTGGAGCGGGCGCCCCATTCGCCGATGGCGGGTACAGGGTGGCTGCACGGCTGGCGCCTGACGTTCGGCGGCGAGGACATCGGCTGGGAAGGCGCGCTGGCCACGCTCGTTCAGGATCCGCTGGCGAAGGTGTTCGTCGTTCTCTACGACATGACGGATGCCGACGAGAGGAATCTCGACCGGTGGGAGGGCAGCGAGCTCGGCGTGCACAAGAAAATCCGGTGCCGGGTTGAGCGGCTATCGTCGGACACCACAACGGATCCGGTGCTCGCCTGGCTGTACGTCGTCGACGCGTGGGAGGGCGGACTTCCGTCGGCCCGGTATATCGGCGTGATGGCCGATGCGGCCGAAATCGCCGGTGCGCCAGACGAGTACGTCAGCGACCTGCGCAACCGCCCGGCCCGCAACATCGGCCCAGGCACCTAACTTACGTTTTTCCGCGAGCGTGCGTGTTTGCGGCCCGACACACCGCAATTCGACCGCATTTTGTGCACTCTCACGCCGCTTGAGCGCGACGCAGCTGCACGTCAATGCGCGCGACGAAGTCCCACGCCCGGTGCCGGACGTCTTCGAAGACGATGGCGATCACGACCCAGCCGATGTCCAGCAGAGCCGCATGCCGCTCACGATCCCGCCGCATCGCATCGGGGTCGCTATGCCAATCCATGCCGTCGTATTCGACGGCTACACGCTGGTCCGGCCACGCGAAGTCAAGCCGTCTGAGCCGGCCATTCCCGTCGATGACCTCGTACTGCAGCTCGGGAGTCGGGAGTCCGCCATCTATCATCGCGAGCCTCGCTTCGCTCTCCATCGGCGACTCTGCCCGAGGGTCGGCAAGCGGAATTAGGTGCCGCACCGCGACAATGCCACGGCGGCCGGCCTGCTCGATCGCTGCCCGCCAGAGTTCGGCCCGGTTACAGCTGCCGCTGCGCAACGCGGCGTCGAGCGTCGCCAATGCCCGCGGCCGTCGAAGGCTGCGGGCAACCTCGATAGCGGTCCACGCGGGCGAGGTGGCGCGTCTGTCGCCGACCTTCACCAGCGGCGCTCCGTCGCGTCGATGCACTACGAGACCGTCGACGGGACGGAGCTGGTGACCGGGCGGATTGAGGACGTGCAAATCTCTAGGTTCTTCGGTATCGAAGCCGTGCAACGCCGCGGCGGTGCCGAGGCAGACCGCGACGACGGTTCCGGACGACAAGTCCAGTCCGCGGAGCCGCAATTGGTCGTCGGGTTCGCCGCGACAGTAGATGCCTTGCCAAAGACGCTCGAGCGCGCAGGTATTCACCGCAGTATCGAAGGCATGACGCGTCAGATTCGCCAGAAGCTGTGCGCTTGTGGCCACTCCCCCTTGTTCGTCAAACAGTCGGTCCAACTCTGAGTTCATGGCGGTGATCGTCAGCCACGGATCGCCACGTCTCCACTAGCAGCCAGCTGATTGTGGATGAAGCGCGAACTGTGCACACTCAGGCAGCGACGAGCGTGCGCAAACTGCCGGCCAATAACGGCGTGTCGAGCCGCAAACACGCACGCTCGCGGTGCAAGGCGACTAGAAGGCGGCGGCCTGCTCGACCGTGTTCACCAGCAACCGGACGCCGACCGCCAGCGCCCGCTCGTCGATGTCGAACGTCGGCTGGTGCAGATCGAGCTGCGGTCCGCGGCCCGACCAGACACCCAGCCGCGCCATCGCGCCTGGCACCTCTTCGAGATACCAGGAGAAGTCCTCGCCGCCGCCCGATTGACGCGTGTCGGCCAGCACATCGGGTCCGATGTCCTCGATCGCGTGGGTCAGGATGCGCGTCGCGATCTCCTCATTGACCACCGGCGGCACTCCACGCTTGTAATGCAGCGTGTGTTCGAGGCCGAGCGGCGCCAGTAGCGATTCAACGGTCTCCCGGACAATCGATTCCAGCGTCAGCCAGGTGTCGCGGTTCGCCGTGCGGACCGTCCCGGCCAGCGTGCCGGTCTGCGGGATGGCGTTTGCCGCGACCCCGGCATTGACCGCCCCCCACACCATCACCGTGCTGGTGCGCGGGTCGATGCGACGCGACAGCACGCCAGGCAGGCCCGTGATCAACGTGCCGAGCCCGTACACCAGGTCGCCGGTCAGATGCGGTCGCGAGGTGTGGCCGCCCTGGCTGTGCAGCGTGACTTCGATGTGGTCGGCGGCAGACGTGATCGGCCCGGCTCGCAGCGCAACCCGCCCGACCGACAGCCGCGGGTCGCAATGCAAGGCGAAGATCCGCGACACCCCGGTCAGCGCGCCCGCCGCGATCGCGTCGATCGCACCGCCGGGCATCAGCTCCTCGGCCGCCTGGAAGATCAGCCGCACCCCGACAGGCAGTTCGGGCACCGACGCCAGCGCAAGCGCGGCACCCAACAACACCGCGGTGTGCGCATCGTGGCCGCAGGCGTGCGCGACGTTGGGCACCGTCGACACGTAGGGCATCCCGGTCCGGTCGGCCATCGGCAGGGCGTCCATGTCGGCGCGCAACGCGATGCGCGGCCCCTCCTCGGGGCCGAAGTCGCAGATCAGGCCCGTGCCGCCGGGCAACACTTTCGGGTTGAGGCCGGCGTCGGCCAAGTGTGTAGCGACGAACTGAGTGGTGGCGAACTCCTGCCGCCCGAGTTCGGGGTGCGCGTGGATGTGCCTGCGCCACGACACCACGTCGTCGTAGTGCTCGGCGAGCCAGCCGTCGACGACTCCGGAGAGCTTCATGACGCCACCCGCTCCGCCAGGTGCTCAAGCACTCGATCCCGTTCGGCGGGTGTCTCGGCCAGGCTGACGACCGTGCGCGCCAACATGATCGCGCCCTCGACGACGGCCTTGTCGGCGCTGGCACCCGCGGCCGCGGCGGCGAAGCCCGGTTGGTGCACCGATGCACCGTCGGCATCGATGCCGACGATCGGGTGGATGCCCGGCATCACCTGCGTCACGTTGCCCATGTCGGTGCTGCCCAGCGGCACCGACGCTTCGACCTCCTCGGCCACCGGCGTCCGGCCCAGCCGGATCATCTCGGCACGGAAGCTATCGGCCAGCCACTTGTCCGGCGTCAGTTCGTGATACGGCGGTTCGGTCTCCTCGACCGTGTAGTCGCAGCCCGTTGCAACCGAGCCGGCCAGGAAGCAGTTCGCCATCCTGTCCTCGAGGTGCCGCAGCGATTCGGCGTCGTTCGCCCGCATCGTGTATCGCAGAACCGAGTGGGCGGGAATGACGTTGGTGGCCTGCCCGCCGTCGGTGACGATGCCGTGCGCCATCTGGCCGGGCACGAACTGCTGGCGCAGCAGCCCGATCGCCACCTGCGCGACGGTGATCGCGTCGGCGGCGTTGACACCCAGATATGGCGCCACGGCAGCGTGCGCCTCCCGGCCCGTATACGTGACCTCGACTTGTGACAACGCCAGCGATCGCGCCCGCGCGATGTCGATCGGACCCGGATGCACCATCACCGTGAGGGCGATGTCGTCGAATGTTCCGGCGTTGAGCAACAACACTTTTCCGCCACCGGCCTCCTCGGCGGGGGTGCCGAGCAACACGACCGTCAGGCCGAGCTCGTCGGCCACGTCGGCCAGCGCCAGCGCGGCGCCGACGGCTGAGGCCGCAATGATGTTGTGGCCGCAGGCATGTCCGAGTCCTGGCAGTGCGTCGTACTCGGCGCAGATGCCGACCACCAGCGGACCGCTGCCGTACTCCGCGCGAAATGCGGTGTCCAGCCCGCCGGGGGCCGCGGTGATCTCGAAGCCGTACTCGGCGGCCAACGCCTGTGTCTTGGCACAGCTCTTGAATTCAGCGAACGCGAGTTCCGGCTCGGCGTGGATCGCGTGCGACAACTCGACCAGATCGCCACGGTGCCGGTTGACCGCGTCTTCGACGCTGACGGAGGCGGTGGCGGTGGGCATCCTCGCAGTATCTCACTGACAGCTAAGCTGCCGAACTGTGACCGATCCGGAGGCGGTAGCGCAGCAGGCTGCGGCCGCTATCCGCGAGCGCACGGGGGTCGACGAACACGACGTCGCGGTGGTACTCGGCTCAGGATGGGCGCCCGCCGCCGCCGAGTTGGGCGCGCCGACAGCGGTGGTGCCGATGGCCGAGCTTCCCGGCTTCACACCGCCGACCGCCGAGGGTCACGGCGGCGAACTCCTCTCGGTGCGGACGGGCGACCACCGCGTGCTGGTGTTCGTCGGCAGGATCCACGCCTACGAAGGTCACGACCTGCGCCACGTCGTCCACCCCGTACGGACGGCATGTGCGGCGGGCGTACGAACGGTGGTGTTGACCAACGCCGCGGGCGGCCTGCGGGCGGACTACGCGGTGGGACAGCCTGTGCTGATCAGCGACCACCTGAACCTGACCGCGCGGTCTCCGCTGGTGGGAGCCCAGTTCGTCGACCTGGTTGACGCGTACTCGCCGCGACTGCGGGCGCTGGCCCGCGAGGTCGACCCAGATCTTGCCGAGGGCGTCTACGCCTGTCTGCCGGGGCCGCACTACGAAACCCCCGCCGAGATCAGGATGCTCAGGACGCTCGGCGCGGACCTTGTCGGTATGTCGACGGTGCACGAGACGATCGCCGCGCGCGCCGCGGGTGCACGGGTGCTCGCGGTGTCGTTGGTGACGAATGCAGCCGCAGGCATTACGGGTGAACCCCTGAATCACGAAGAGGTGCTGGCAGCAGGGCGTCAGTCCGCGACGCGCACGGGTTCCCTGCTGGCCTCGGTGATCTCCCGGCTCTGACGGCTGAGCCGCTCGCTGGCCCAGACGACACCGCGGGCCAGCAGAGGCGCGGCGAACAGCATGAGCAGGATGCGCACGACCTGTGCGGCGATGATGAACGTGACGTTCGACCCGGTCTCGACTGCGGTGGCCAGCACGGCGTACACACCGCCGGGGCTGGTGGCGAGGTATCCCTCGAGCGGTGTCAGGCCGGCGATGTTGGCCAGCAGCACGCCGAGGCCGGCGGTCCCGACACCCAACGCGACGATGAGGCCGATCGCCGCGGGCAACATGCGCCCGACGGCGCGCAGCGCATCCCGGGTGAATGCCAAGCCCGCCTGCCAGCCGATCAGCATGTAGCCGACCTGGACCAGAACCGCAGGCACGGCCAAACCGAAGGACAACCCGGTGAGCTGCAACGCCACCGTCAACGCCATCGGCCCGAGTAGTCCGGCACCGGGAAGCCTGACCAGCCGTCCGCCCGCGAACCCGACGACGATCAGGACCGCCATCATGGCGACACTGAAATACCAAGGTGCCGAATCGGTTTGAGCGCTCGCCGCGGCGTGGTGCGACCGGTCGGCGTGATAGATCAATGTGACGACGACGGGCATTGACGCGGTTACCAGCGCCACCCGCAAGTACTGAACGACGGCGACCACCCGATCGTCGCCGCCGAGTTCGCGGGCGATCGCAACCAGGCCGGACGCGCCGCCTGCGACCAGCGCCAGCGAACCGGTCAGCGGGCTGACATCACGGTGCAGACCGAGCAGTGCACCGGCGACGACGCTCAGCAGCAGCGTGGCCACTGCGATGGCGATCACGACAGGCCAGTCCGCCCCGAGCGCGCTGACCGCGTCGCGGTGAACCATGGTGCCGATGTAGACGCCGAGCACACCTTGCGCAGCTATGCCGAGCGGACGGGGTAGCCGCTTGGGAGCGAGCCCGGGAAGCGCGAGCACGATTCCGACCACCAGCGCCGCGAACAGCGCGGCAGACGGGACGCCGAGCGTGGTCAAAGGGACGGTGACGGCGACGGTCGCGACCGCCAGCAATGCCCACTTGGCGGTCTGCTGCAGTCGGTCTCTCACCACTATTGCAAGTATAGCTCTTAGCATTATTACCATGCAACACGGCGTTTTCGTCGATGACAGCGAAGAATTACCAAGGTATAACTTGGTTATGACGGACACCTCCCCCGGATCGGCGGCCACCGAGCTGCGGGAATCGATGATGGCGGTGACCAGACAGATGCGCCGTCATCGACCGGATCACGGGCTGACCCTCAGCCAGATGGAGGTTCTCGGCGAGGTCATCAGGACGGGGGTGAGGACGCCGGCCGAGCTGGCCGGGCGCCTGCACGTGCGCGTTCAGTCCCTCACCGACAGCATCAACGAGCTGGTGAACCGGGGCTTGCTATCCCGGCGCCCCGACGACGACGACAGGCGTCGCCAGCTCATCGAGGTCACACCGGCCGGCAAAGCCCTGCTCGACGACGATCGCGCCGAACGTGACGCCTGGCTTCACGCCACTATGCGCGACAACCTCTCCGACCTGGAGTTCGACCTGCTGATGCTCGTGGCCCCCGTGCTGCGCAAGCTGGCTTATGCGGAAGGCAAAGTGGGCACACTGACGGTATGACGCGGCCGTCCTCTGCATCAGCCGCACGGGACTGGGTTACGCACGACCCCGACCCGGTCACAGTCGCGGAACTCGACGCCTGCAGCGACGAGGAGATCGAGGAGCGTTTCGCTCGGCCGCTGACGTTCGGGACGGCCGGACTGCGCGGTCCGCTGCGGGCCGGGCCGAACGGGATGAACCTCGCGGTCGTCATGCGCACCACATGGGCCGTCGCCCAGCTGCTCAAGGAGCGCGGCCTAAAAGGCTCCCGAATCGTCGTCGGCGGCGACGCCAGGCGCGGTTCCGAGGCCTTCGCACTCGCGACCGCGGAAGTCCTTGCCGCCGAAGGATTCCTGGTGACGTTGATGTTCGCCGCTGTCCCGACGCCCGTGGTGGCCTTCGGCGTCCGATATCTGCCGGCAAGCGCAGGCATTCAGATCACCGCATCGCACAATCCACCCTCCGACAACGGCTACAAGGTCTATTTCGACGGCGGCCTTCAGATCGTCCCGCCGACCGACCGGGAGATCGAGGCGCTGATCGGCGCGGCGCCATACGCCGACGAGATTCGCAGGGCGGCGGTTGAAACATCCGGTGTGGATCTGATCCAGCACTACGTGAATCGCGCGGCACGCGTCCGACACACACACGGATCTTTGACGCTGGCGTTCACTCCGATGCACGGCGTTGGCGGTGAGTACGCACTCGATGTGTTCGCGCGTGCCGGTCTGGCCGACGTACATGTGGTCGAGAGCCAGTTCGCGCCCGATCCGGCCTTCCCGACGGTTCCGTTCCCCAACCCGGAGATGCCGGGCGCCACCGACGAACTGCTGAAACTCGCCGCCGACGCCGCAGTGGACGTCGCGATCGCGTTGGATCCCGATGCCGACCGGTGTGCGGTCGGCGTGCCGACACCGAACGGCTACCGCATGCTGACGGGCGACGAAACAGGTTGGCTGCTTGGCGATTACGTGCTCTCTCAAATCGAGCCGGGCGAAGTGAGCGAGCACACCGTGGTGGCGAGCACGGTGGTGTCGTCGCGCATGCTGGCCGCGATCGCGGCTGCACACGGCGCTCGGCACGTCGAAACGCTGACGGGCTTCAAGTGGTTGTCGCGCGCGGACGACGACTTGCCGGGCTACACGCTGGCCTACGCCTACGAGGAGGCGATCGGCTACTGCGTCGACCCCTCGGCGATTCGCGACAAGGACGGGATCAGCGCCGCAGTGTTGTTCTGCGACATGGTCGTCGCGCTACGCGAGCAGGGACGCACGGTGCTCGACGCGCTGGATGACCTCGCCCGCTGTCACGGCGTGCACACCACGACAGCGGTGACGCAGCCCGTCGTTGACGCCGACGAAGCGGCGGAGCTGATGACCCGGCTTCGGTCCCATGCACCGAAGATGCTGTGCGGCTTCGACATCACGCTGACGGATCTGGCTGCAGCACAGCCGTATCAGCGGCGCACCGACGCGGTGATTCTCGACGGCGGCGACACGAATACCGCAGTGCGGGTGGCGGTTCGGCCGTCGGGGACTGAGCCGAAGGTCAAGTCTTACATCGAAGTTCGGCGCAACTGCGTCGACGGCGACCTGGATGCCGCTCGTGCGGACGCCCATCGGCTCCAGGAGGAGCTGGCGCAGATCGCCGCGAAGTTCTAGCGCGGCCCGAATTGCCGATCGCCTGCGTCGCCAAGCCCGGGCACGATGTAGGCGATGTCGTTGAGGCGGTCGTCGATGGTCGCGGTGAACAACCTGATGTCCGGCGCCACCTTCTCGATCGCCGCGATACCCTCCGGAGCCACCACGACGCAGATCGCGGTGATGTCAACGGCATTGCGCGAGTGCAAGAGTCCGATCGTGTACGCCATCGACCCGCCGGTGGCCAGCATCGGGTCGAGCACGAACACCGGCTGGGTGCTGAGATCCTCGGGCAGGGACTCCAGGTACGGGGTCGGCTTGTGAGTTTCCTCGTCGCGTGCGACGCCGACGAAGCCGACGCGGGCCTCCGGTATCAGCGCGTGCGCCTGGTCGACCATGCCGAGCCCCGCCCGCAGCACCGGCACTAGCAGCGGCGGATTCGCCAGCCGCGAGCCGGTGGTTTCGGCGAGCGGCGTGCGCACCGGCACGCTTTCGCTGGCCGCGTCCCGGGTCGCCTCGTACACCAGCATCAGAGTCAGGTCGCGCAGGGCCGCTCGGAATGCCGCGTTGTCCGTGCGTTCATCGCGCAGTGTGGTCAGCCGCGCAGCGGCCAGGGGGTGGTCGACGACCCGCACATCCATGCGCCGACCTTAGCCACGTTGGGAACCGTGCGGCGGGCTTCGCCGTCCTAACGCCATGCTTGTCGACACCGATGCCATCCACACTTTTGGTGCGTCCTGTTCAGCACACGCCGCCGACCTAGCCGCCGCATCCACTGCGCTGACGTCGTTGACCGGTGCCGACGCGATCACCGCGTTAGGCCCCGTCGGCGCGTGTTTCCTCGCGGCGCTCGAGGACGCGGCCACGACCGCGGCACACGCGATCACGGCGCTGAGCGCCGATCTCGGCGCGGCACATTCGGTCTCCGGTGCAGTGGCAGACGCGTACGCCGACGCCGATCATCGCGGCAGCCGCCTGCTCTAGCCATGCCGAGCGCCCTCATCGCCGCGCTCGCGGCGCCAATTCGCGAGGTGGCATCGCAGGTCGGCCCGGGTTGGTCGGACGAGAGGGATCCGACCGTCGCGCTCGCCGAAGTGCGCGAACTACTGGCCGACGTATCGGCAGCGGCGCACACCGACTGGAGCCGTACGGCCGACGGTTGGTCCGGCGCGGGAGCCGACAGCGCCGCCGACTTCGTATCCACCGCCGCGGACGAGGCCGACCGGCTTTCTCAGCGGATCGAGACGCTGCGCGCGAGCACGTCCGACGCGGCGGATGCGGTCGCGTGGGCGCGTTCTCGCCTGCGCGAGATCCTCAACCGCTTCGAGGACCGCGCCGCCGCGCTGGAGCCACGGCTGGATGAACCCGGGGTGCCAGAGGAGCTACGTACCGAAGCGCAGCGAGCGCTGGACGAGGCCGTCGCCGTCGTCGACGAACTGCGCGCAGAGCTGGATGGGCATGCCGCCGCCGTCAGCGCTCCGCCACCCGCGGCGACGGGTGCGCCCACGGCGCCTGCTGGGTTCACGGCGCCTGCCGGATTCGGCGCGCCCCCCGTCGGCTCCTCATCGGGCTGGGGCGGGATTCCGTCCGCGTATGGCGAACCTGCACCGGCCGACGCGAACCTCGCTGCACTTCCGCTGCCAGACCCCGACCAGTTGGGCGACGGTGTCGCGGTCAAACTGCCCGACGGCAGCACCGTGACGGCCCCGAACCCCGTGGCCGCCGACGCCGTTCGGCATGCGCTGACACAGCTCGGGGTGCCATACGTGTGGGGAGGCACGACTCCCGGCGTCGGGCTGGACTGCAGCGGCCTCACGCAATGGGCGTATCACGAAGCGGGCCTTGATCTTCCGCGGCTCGCTCAGGAGCAGGATCTTGGCGCTGCCGTCAATATGAGCTCGGTGCGTCCGGGCGACCTGGCGGTCTGGGACGGGCATGTCGCGATGGTCGTCGGCAACGGCACGATGATCGAGGCGGGTGATCCGGTCCACCTCTCCCCGATCCGAACTACCAACGCAGGCCAGGGTTTTCAAGGCTTCTGGCGGCCGACCGGATGAGTTGTCGAACCTGCTGACCGACCCATCGGCGGATGGGACTTGGCGCACGGACACAATGTGTGAAGTTGCAGGCCTGGCAATGCATCTGCCCGCCGTCAACCACTAGTTAATCGCGAGGGCGTGGAGCTCGTAGAGGTCCCACTTCCCGGGAATACCTCTCAGGGTCGTCGGTCCGATCGGGTGGGTGCTGGGTGGGATCGCACTCAGCGAAGCGACGGTTTCGCCGGTGAGGCGCACCCCGCCGTCGATTGCGCTCGCCATCACCCTCGCCGCGATGTGGAGGCCGAGACCATGAAGGTCGTCCCCGGATACGAGGAACGATCCCGTGTGTACTCCAGCGCGCACCTCGAGGCCGAGACCGCGGATCCGACCGCGGATCGCGAGTGCGCAGCGAACGGCATCGATGGCCGACTCGAACAGCGCGAGGACGCCATCACCCGTCATCTTGACGCGAGTGCCGTGGTGGCAGTCGATCTCCGCTTGGACGGCGGCGTCGTGCTCGCCGAGGAGCCGATCCCATGCATCGTCTCCGAGTCGAGCGGCATGCTCAGTCGATCCGACGATGTCGGTGATGAGGACCGTGCCATCGATGCGCCGCGCCTCCGCCTGTCCGCGCTTGAGCTGGAGCTCGTCCTGGTCGAGCAGCCGGCCGGCCGCCTCCATCAGGAAGTCGAGCAGGAGGTCGCGCGACTCCCGGGGCCGATCACGGTGGTGCATGTGACCGGCTCCCGCGATGAGCCGGAGCCGCGCACCGGGGATGCGCCTCGCCATCCTCCGGGCGTTCAACGGCGAGATGAGACGGTCCTTCTCGCCGTGCATGATCAATGTCGGCTGCTGGATCGTGTGGAGACGGCGCAGACTGCTGTAGCGCAGTTGCGCGCCCAGCTGGCGCCTGAGACACTCGCTTGCTTCGCGGCGCAAGTGACATGACCGGGGAACGGATCATCGGTGGCCGGGATCGGCGTCGCCGACAGGAACGGCGCAGTCGCACGGAGGAGATCTTCCGGACCCTTCCGCGACAGGAGGAGCGGGAGCACCCGCACTGCGCGACTGAGGGGCGGACCACCGGCGTAGGTGGCACCGAGCACGAGCGAGAGCACCCGCTCGGGGTACCGGATGGCCAGCTCCTGCGCGATCAGGCCGCCCATCGATGCGCCATAAACGTGCGCGCTTGACATCCCCGCGGCGTCCATGACCGCGGCCACGTCGTCCGCCATTTGCTCGATACTGAAAGCCTCATCGGGGGCGTCGGACAGGCCCGCGCCGCGGTTATCAAGACGCAGAACGCGAAACCCCCGCAACTCGGGCAACAGGTCGTCCCAGAAGGATAGGTCGAACGCGGTCCCCGCGATCAGAACGAGAGGCTCACCCTCGCCGTCGACCTCGTAGTGGATGCGGGCTCGTGCCGCGACGCAGTGCGGGATCGTGCGAGCGTACGCCCCATTTCCCTCAGGATGGGCGCTTCGGGCAATCCACGTCCCGCTCGAACAATCGTTGTTCCAGCTGCGCTCGCCAGTTCATCGTTGGCAACGGTATTGAACGTTGGCTGAGGCGGGCGAACCCGCCCAACCGTCGCTGGTGCGCACCACGAACGCCGGGCAGGGATTTCACGGTTTCTTTCCCTCGACGACGTGAAGCTCTGCACGCCGGATACTGGCGATGACCTTCGCTGAAGCGGGCGACCCGTCCAGCTTTCGCCGATCCGAACCACCAACGCCGGAGAGGGTTTTCAACGATTCTGGCGGCCGACCGGGTGAGTCAGTCCGGGACCGGCAGACCCGGACACTGCGATGTAGCCGATCTCTGAGCGCCACGGCATGTCCCTGCCCGCGAGTTTGGCGGATCTGGCCAGCGCGGCGTCGGCAGACATAAACCCTCTCCACGAGACGGCTCATCCGACGCTGCGGCGATCAGAGTCCTTTGGCAATGCTGAGCCCCCTGTAGGAAGGCGACCAGTCATAAAATTCGGCGGAAACCGGAGCAGACCACCAAAGTCAGGACATCCTCGCCGCCGAGGGAGACCATTGACCGCGGACAATGAATCGCACGTAGAAGCAAGGGTGCCATGACGGATTTTCCGCGGATCGATGTACGTAGCCCTCGACCATTCGACGTCGTGGGAGATACCTTTAGCCTGTGCGGCCTCGGCCGGGCCAACGAGGGCGTGATCGGCACAGGGGTACTGAAGGACAACCATGGCACTGTGCTGGCACAGGTTTCGCCAATGTTCGTGCCGAACAGCGGGTTTTTGTTCGCGCTGTTCGACTTCCCCGTCGCGGTCGGTGCACCCGCCACACCTGAGGGCGTTTTGACTGTGGAAGTCGACAACCCAAGCGGGTTGCCGCAGAACGATTTTCGCGTGACCGTACCCCTGACCTTCGGGCGCGTCCTGCTGGGAGCGTCGTACGCCGGTTTCCAGGCGCACAAGGTAGTCGCCGGCGACACACTGTCCGGCATCGCGCAGAGCGCCTACGGCGCTGCCAACCTGTGGCCGCGGCTGTTCGTCGCCAATAGGGACACCATCAGCGATCCGAATCTGATCCAGATCGGCCAGGTGCTGCGCGTGCCGTTCGCCGGGCCGTAACGGGAGCTCCGCAATCTGCACCCCTATTGATCACTCGCCGAAGCTGGGGATCCCGTCCAGCTGTCACCGATCCGAACTACCAACGCAGGCCAGGGTTTTCAGGGCTTCTAGCGACCGACGGCGTGATCGGCGACCGGCCTCATGGCATCGCCTCGGCCCACGCCATGTGGCCCTCGAACTCAAGCGTTCTCGCCATCGCGCGGTAGCGATCCCGATAGTCGCAGTAGCCTGCCTCGTCGCCATGCGCCTTGGCCAGCAGTGCCCGCATGCGTAGCAGTGGGAGTTCGTTCAGCACAAACCCTGGGTCAGTCGGCACCGCCGCTAACCGTTCGATCGCGACCTGCGCGTCCTGGAGATCGGCATCAGACCCTCGGCGCAGCAGCGTCTCCACCAAGACCGCGGTGGCCGGCCCGCGGTAGATCATCTCGCCCGCGGCGAACAGGTCGTCGGTGACCGCGCGGGACAGGTCGATCGCACCGTCGAGATCCCCGGTGCGGGCCCTCTCCTGGGCGATCTGAATATCGACCTGCGGCCGGGTGATGCCCTCCTGCAGGGCAACTTCCCGGACCTGGGCGAGCAGGTCGAGGCCGTGTTCACGTTCGGGTCCGTCTCGACGAACTAGGACGATGCCTCGAGCCTCGAGCGCCACGAACAGCGCCGAATCGTCGCCGGACCGCTCGGCGATGGCCAGCGCTTCGGCGGTGTCGCGCAAGGCGGTGGCGTCGGGCAGCAGCGACCCGTTCATGACGGCGAGGGTGTAAAAGTCGGCGGTCAGCATGGCTTGGAGCGTCGGGTCGACCGTAGCGGCGACGGCGATGGCCTGGTCGAAGTCGCTTCTCCAGCCCGCAAGTCCGAGGGCCCATCGGGCGCCGCCTCGCGAGTCGAACGCCCACGCCAAGGGCGATTCCACGATCAGGTTGCCCTTGGTGGGATCGCCGTCGGCCAGGTCGATGGCGTGTTGCGCCAACCGCAGGGTTTCGGTCATCTCGCCGGCAAAGTACTTGGCGCTCATCGCCGCGCAGGACAGTCCGAGCGTCAAGGTCGGGTCGCCGATGGATTCGAGCAGTCCGGTGCACTCCGAGGCCAGACGCGATGACTCGCGGGGGCGGTCACGCAGCGCCTGTGTCTGCAGCAGCCCGGCCATCCCGATGGCCAGTGACACCTTGTCACCGGCGGCGGCGGCCAGGTCTCGGAGTTCGTCAAAGCCGGTGCCGGCGATGCTGACATTCACCCGCCATGCGGTCCCGCAGAGCCGGGTGCGCGGTGCGATCCGCATCGATGTCCGGTCGGGGTCATCGACGGGCAGGTGGTCGGCGACGTGCCGTGCCCGCTCCCAGCTCGCCCGCGCCGCGGTGATGTCGCGGGTGCTCGACCAGGTTGCGGCGCGCATGTGCCAGTCGAACGCGGCGTGGCGGTCGCCTGCGGCGTCCAGATGCTCGGCAATCAGCGCGGCGTTCTCGTCGGCTGATCCTGGGTCACGGGCTTGGATCGCGGTGGCCAGGCGACGGTGCAATTCGGCGCGGTCGGATTTGAGCAGTGATTCGTGGGCCACGCTTCGGATCAGCGGGTGCCGAAACGCATACTCCGCGCGGGGGGTGAACCGGACCTGATCGATCAGCTCGGCCTCGACCAGCTCGTCGAAGACCGGATCAATCCCCAACGCGGTGAGCAAGTCGGAACCAAACCGCGATCCGATCACAGCCGCGCCGTTCAATGTCCGTTTGGCCTGCGGGCTGAGCCTATCGATGCGGGCGGCGATAGTGGCCTGAAGCGAGGCGGGGACGGTGACCTCGGCCACGTCCGTGCCGCAGCCGTAGGCACCACGGTCACCGTGGAGCATGCCGCGTTCGGCCAGTTCACGCACGATCTCCTGGGCGAAAAACGGGTTCCCGGCGGCCCGCCCGGCGATCAGCGCCCTGACCGCTGCGACTGATGGATCGGGGCCCAGAAGCTCATCGAGCAGGGCCGAAGATTCCGAATCACTCAACGGTGCAAGCGCTATCGTCTGCGCACCGTGAATCCGCGTGAGCGCTCCTTCGTATTCGGGGCGGTAGGTGATCAACACCATCGATGGGGTTTGCGGGATAACAGTCAACAAGTCGGCCAGCATCGACTCGCTGACCCCATCGATCCAGTGGACGTCCTCGATGGTGTAGACCGCTGGTGCGGTGCGGGCCAGCGGCACCGAGTTGATCAGCGCGCTCAACCGCCGCCGCCGCGCATCCGGATCGATGTTGGGCAGCGCCAGGGCCGGGTCGCGGATGCCGAGCAGGTCATAAAGCAGCACCACATCCTCGGCATCCGCGTCGGGAACCTGTGCATGCACCCGTGCCCGCGCGGCCTCATCGTCGAGATCGGTTACTCCGCCGACCGCGCGCAGGAGTCGCGCCACCACATGGAACGGAATCTCACGGGTATGCGACTCGCAGAAGGCTGAAAAAACCTCGACGCCACGACCTTTCGCGAGCGCCACCGTCTCACGGACGAGTCGGCTCTTGCCGATGCCCGCCGGACCTGCCACGCCGATGACGCACCCGTGGCCGCTGACCGATCGATCCAACATGCCGGTGATGGTGTGTAGTTCTACGTCGCGTCCCACCAAAGTCGGCTGCACTGGGCCCGTCGACTCGTGATCCACAGCGACACCGAGGAGGCGATGCGCCGTCACAGGCTCGTCGCTGCCCTTGATACTCACCAACTCCGGTTCGCCCAGGAGGGCGGCATGTTCAACCAGTCGCGCGGTGGAATCACTGAGCATGACCCCACCCGGCGGCGCAACAGATTCCATCCGTTGTGCCATGCCGACCTGCTCGCCGATGGTGGTGTAGCCCAACGACTTTGAGCCGACGTCGCCAGCGATCACCTGACCAGAATTGAGCCCTATACGCACCGCGAGTTCGATGCCGTCGTGAAGGCTGACCTCACCGGCCAGTCGGGCGATCTCCCCTTGAATGCCCAGCGCCGCCAAACATGCTCGGATCGCATGATCTTCCAACGCCGCCGGTGCCCCGAAGACGGCCATGACGCCGTCGCCCGTGAATTTGTCCACCGTGCCGCCGAAGTGCTGCACCACCGAACTCGCATCGTTGACCAGGTCGGCCATGATCTCGCGTAGCCGCTCCGCACCGACCGCCGCCGCAATGTCCATCGAGTGGACCACATCGGCGAACAGCACCGTGACCTGCTTGTACTCCGCCGATTGGGTGGCCGGTGTGAGTGGCGTACCACACTCACTACAAAACTTGGCCGTGCCGCTCAACTGAGTGCCGCACGACCCACAGGACAGTCCGCCGCTGCCAGAGCGCCGCACCGATCCCCGTGTCGTCCACGTCAGTATCGTGTCACCGCTGGTCAGCCATGTCTGGCATATCGCAGCTGAGGCACCGCCGGGCTCTATCCACGATCTGCACCCCGATTGATTGCTGGCTGAAGCTGGGGATCCCGTCCAGCTGTCACCGATCCGAACTACCAACGCAGGCCAGGGTTTCCAGGGCTTCTGGAGGCCGACGGCATGAGCGGCGACCGCCGCTAAGGCATTGCCTCGGCCCACTCCATGTGGCCCTCGAAGCCAAGTGCGGTGGCCGTCGCGCGATAGCGGTCCCGATAGTCACGGTAGACGCTCTCGTCGCCACAAGCGTCGGCGAGCATCGCGCGCGTCCGCAGCAGCCACAAGTCGAGGCATTCCGGCGCCATTTCGAGCGGTGCAGTTGCCATTCGGTCGGTCACCGCCTCGGCTTCTGCCAGATCACCCTCGCCGCCACGGTCGAGCAATGTCCCGACGAAAACTGCGCTGGCTACGACGCCCCATGCGAACTGGCCACGCTCGAACAACAAGTCGTGCGCGGACCGCATGCAGTTGATGGCGTCGTCGACGTCACCGTGCCTGGCTTGTTCACGGGCGGCGTACATCTCGATCATGGGAAGCTCGGACAGGTAGAACCGGTCCTCCAGAGTCAGCTCACGAACCTCCGTCAGCAACTGCAGTCCACGATCACGGTCCGCCGCATCGCCGTGAACCAGCACCAGCCCCTTCGTGTACTTGGTGAAGGCCACTCCGAGATCGTCACCGGCCGACTCAGCCATCCTGAGCGCATCATCGATCTCGCGGCATGCGGCACCGTCGACCGCATAAACACCAGCCGCTATCGCTGCGCCGAACGTGTAGAACATAACGGCCGCTCTCGTCCACGGATCGCTGCTGCGCGCCAGCTCAACCGCCCGTTCCAAGTCGTCGCGGGATCCCGGTAGCGCGAAGGACCATCGCGCAAGGCTCCGAGTTGCATACGCGGCGGCCAGCGGCGAGCCCATGACATAGTTCCCTCTGACGGGATCATCGTGGGCCAAGTCGATGACAGTGTCCGACCACCTCAGCACTTCCTGGATCTCGCCCGTCACGACTCTGACCCCGATCGTCCCTACGGCGAGACCCACCATCAACGTCGGATCCGCGATGGACTCGATCAGCGCCGAGTGCTCCGCGGCGAGCTGCGATGCCTCCCGTATCCGCCCCTGAATCAAGCTTTCGGCCAGCGGACCCATCATGGCGATCGCCGGCGACGTCTTGTCTCCGGCGCGATCGCACAACTCCTGCAGTTCATCGAAACGCGGGCCGGAGACACCGGCATGGAGCCGCCAGGCATTGGCACACCACAATGTGCGCGAGGCAATCTGCATCGACACGGCGTCGGGGTCGTCGGCGGCGATTGTGTCGGCGACCTGCCGCGCGCGCTCCCAGCTCAAGCACGCGCCGGCAATATCGCGGCTGGCCAACCATGCTCCCGCTCGCATATGCCAGTCGTATGCGGCAGCCATATCCCCCGCGCCCTGCAGATGCTCGGCGATCAGCGCCGCGTTCTCGTCGCCCAATGACCCTCCGGCTGCAATGACGTCCGCAAGTCGGCGGTGCAGCCTGGATCGATCCGCCTTCAGCTGGGACTCGTAGGCCACCCTGCGGATCAACGGGTGACGGAACCCGAACTCAGCTCGGGGTGCGAAGGCCACTTGATCGATCAGTTCAGCGTCGAGAAGCTTTGGCAGCGCGCTGCCGTCGGCGAGTTCGGCCAGCAGCTCCTCATCGAATCGCACACCGATCACCGCTGCGGCATTGAGCGTCTGTTTAGCCGCAGCATCGAGACGGTCGATTCTGGCAGCGATCGCGGCCTGAAGGGTCGCAGGCACAGTGATGTCCGCGTGGCCGCGGGTGCACACATATTCACCTCGTGCCCCCTCGAGCACGTTGCGGTCGGCAAGGTCACGGACGATGGATTCTGCGAAGAAAGGATTGCCCGCCGCTCGGTCGGCGATCTGCGAAATCAACCCCGCAACGGATGAGTGTGGACCCAACAACTCCTCGACGAGTGACGTGGTTTCCGAATCCTCCAGCGGCGAAAGGAAGATGGTCTGGGCGCCGTGAACGTGTGACAGAGCTCCGCGATATTCGGGCCGGTATGTGACCAGTACCAGCGAGTGGGTGCGGGCGACCACCGACAAGAAATCCGCCAGCATCGACTCACTGGTCGGGTCGATCCAGTGCGCGTCTTCGATGACATACACGGCCGGCGTCGACCGGCCCAGATACGCCGCGTTGACCAACGTGGTGAGACGGCGGCGCCGCGCGTCAGCGGCGATGTCTGGCACGTCACGCTCCCGGTCGCGAATTCCTAGCAGATCATCAAGCAACAGAAGATCTTCGGGGTCGACACCGGCGACTCGATCGCGGATGCGGTTCCGGGCCGACTCAGCGTCTAAATCGTCGATCCCGAACGCCGTCCGCAGCAGCGCGGCGATGGCACGAAACGGGACTTCGGCGGCATGAGATTCGCAGAAGGCAGAAAAGACCTCGGCGCCAAGCCTTCTCGCAATCGACGCCGTGTCGGAAACCAGGCGACTCTTGCCGATACCAGCAGGACCTACGATGCCGACCACGCATCCGTGGCCACCGACCGCCCTGTGCAACATTCCAGTCAATGCACCCACTTCCCACTCACGTCCCACCAGAGTGGATGCGTGGCCGCCGCCGAGTTCATGATGGTCCGTCATTGCCAACAGGCGGTGCGCCGGCACACGCTCGGTTGCGCCTTTGATGTACGCCATCTCAGGCTCAGCAAGGGTCGCAACATCTGCGACGATCCGCGCAGTGGAGTCTGACAACATCACGCCACCAGGCGGCGCTGCGGACTCCATCCGCTGCGCCAACCCAACATGCTCACCGATCGTCGTATAACCCAGGGAAGTAGAACCGATGTCACCGGCGATGACTTGGCCGGAGTTGAGGCCGATTCGCAAACGCAGGTCAATTCCGTCTCGGCTCGCGACTCCCGTCGCTATCTGAGCCATCTGCTCCTGGATGCCCATCGCCGCTAGACAGGCCCGAGCGCCATGGTCTTCATACGCGATCGGTGCGCCGAAGACCGCCATGATGCCGTCGCCCGTGAACTTGTCTACGGTCCCTCCGTAGCGCTTCACCACTCCAGCGGCGTGATCGACAAGTTCGGCCATGATCTCGCGGAGACGTTCCGGACCCACGGTCGCCGCGATGTCCATGGACTGCACGACGTCGGCGAACAACACCGTGACCTGCTTGTATTCCGCCGATTGGGTGGCCTGTGTGAGCGGCGAACCACACTCGCTGCAGAACTTCGCTGTCGCGCTCAACCGTGCGCGGCACGACCCACACGACAGTCCCGCCGCCGCAAGGGCATCGCTACCGTCGTCCACCTCAGTATCGTGTCACCGCTGGTCAGACCTGTCTGCCATATCACAACGGGGGATGCGCTTGTTGCCTGGTCGAGGCGGGTGATCCGGTGCAGGCTCCACCGATTCGAACCACCAACGCAGGCAGGGTTTTCAGAGCTTCTGGAGGCCGACGGCATGAGCGCCAACTCGACGGAGAAAAGTAGACCTACGCTATCCGTCAATCGGCTGTCGACGGCGCACTGTCTTCGCCGGGATGCCGTTTCAATTCCCTATTGCGTCAACACTTCTCCGATTGCTGGGTACACGATTGTCAGGTCGACCAATGGGCTCATCACGTAGAACTCCCCCGTTGCAAAGTCCGCGCTGACTTCTGCGTTCTCGACATAGGAGCCCAGCCTCAGCGCGACGTCGATGATGAGGTACTGGGCGGGTGGCACGATCTCCTGCTCGTAGCCCAAGAGAAATCCCCGAAATAACACGTCGTATGCCGTTTGGTCGTCGGTGTGGAAACCTGTCGAATCGGCGATGAGGTCGAGGGCGTTCCAGGTTTCACCGCTCTGGGGCGCGGCGGACGATAACGGCTGCGTCCAGGTCTGCACGAGGTCGAGCGTTGGGTCGAGAGTTAGCTCCCCCTTTCCGCCGAAGAACCACCCGCCTTGCGAGTGCGCCGAGCAGAAGCCGTTGAGGATGAGATATGGATTGACCGCAACTACGGCGGACACACTCTCCGGGTTCTTCCAGAGGAAATAGAAGTGAACGAACTCATATTCCCAACCGATCAGGTACGCGCCGGGAATATGTTCATACAAGCTCGCGTCGAGGCGAAACTGCGCGCGGCTCTTGTACGGCTCGATGGTGGTCGACTCGAGGTTCACGCCGTCAGTCGCCCATATTTCGACCGGGCTATCGATGGCGAGGTACTGCGTCGCGGGGGGCCAGAAGCCCGCCACCCCCTCCAGCGCTGCACGCCGGGCATCCACCAGGCGTTGCAGGGAGAGAGCCCGCGCAGGGGACTGGGCGACCGCGTCGGCCTTGAGCTTTTCCAGATGGCGGTGGCTCTCCGCCCTTTCTGCCGCCAGTGCGCGCTCCACCGTCGCGTTGTCAAAACCCATCTGGGCAAGCTTCTCGGCGGCCAGCGCCCGTACCTGCGTGCTCTGCGGAAGTCGCCGCCCTCTCGTGGAGTCGCTTGCACGCTGGGGAGCGTCCGCCGCCCGGCTCAGATCCCGCGCTGCGAGCAGTAGTTTACGGACCTGCGGGGAATCAAGTTCGGCCATCTTGGCCACCTTTCCTGCCGCAATAAATTGCGAATCAGAAATCGCTACGATCAAATGCTAGAACGGGAAAGTGCAATGGGGGCCAATTCGAACGCCCGACGTATTGCAATCCTTCGCAAGCGCGCCGCATGGTCTGGCTCGCACCTGAGAATTCTGGCTGCCGACGGCGTAGCCATCGTCACGGCATCTCCTCGGCCCACTGCATATGTCCCTCGAAACCGAGCGCTGTCGCCACCACACGGTAGCGATCCAGGTGATCGCGAAATGCGGTCTCGTCGCCGTGCGCCTTGTTCAGCAGCGCGCGAATACGGAAGTTATGACCGGTGCTTCACTCGGTGCGGGTCATTCCCTCGGGCTCGGCGTCGCGTGTGATCATGTCGACGGATCGCGTCTGGCAGTACGACAGCGTCCGCTCCGGCGGCGGGTACTGCTGGGCGCAGTTGCCGATCCCTCAGGTTACTCGTCCTCATCCTTATCGGGGGGCGGCGGGCGGTTGGCGACGACCGGGAATTGGCCGGTGAAACCCTCGCGTTCCTGCGCGACGGCGAGCACCTGCCCGCGGACCGCATACCAACCGACGACGAGCGCCGGAATGATGACCACCAGGCTGGCGACGGTCCAGGTGCCGATCGGCGGGTCGAATGCCATCAGCACGACGACGCCGAACAGGAACGCCAGCGTGAGGTAGCCGGTGTACGGCGTGCCCCACAACCGGAATGACGGCCGCTCCAGGATGCCGCGTTTCGACCAGCGGTAGAGCTGGATCTGACAGATGACGATGGTGCCCCAGGACGCGATGATGCCGAGGGCAGCGATGTTGAGCACGATCTCGAACGCCTGGCCGGGCACGAGAAGGTTGAGAATGACGCCGAACAGCCCGACGAGCGCGGTCAGGAAGATTCCGCCATACGGCACGCCGCGGCTGGACATCCGCGCCGTGAACTTCGGTGCGCTGCCGTTCATTGCCATCGACCGCAGGATCCGGCCGGTCGAGTACAACCCGGCGTTGAGGCTGGAGAATGCGGCGGTCAGCACGACGATGTTCATGACCGTGCCCGCGCCCTCGACTCCGATCTTGGAGAAGAACGTGACGAACGGACTCTCGCCGGCCTTGTAGGTGGTGTACGGGAGAAGAAGGGCCAGCAGGAACAGTGAACCGACGTAGAAGACGGCGATACGTGCGATCACCGAGTTGATCGCACGCGGCATGATCTTATGCGGATGGGCAGTCTCGCCGGCCGCTGTTCCGACGAGTTCGACTGCGGCATAGGCAAATACGACGCCGGACATGACAATCACCAATGGGAAGGTGCCGTGGGGGAAAATCCCGCCGTTGTTGGCGATCACGCTGAAACCGGTTGGCTGCCCTTGAATGTGGTAGCGGCCAGCAAGAAAGATGGTGCCTGCGACCAGAAATGTCATCAGCGCAAGGACTTTGATGGCCGCAGCCCAGAACTCGAGCTCCCCGAACAGGGTAACCGAAATGAGGTTTATGCTCACCACGGCCGCCAACGCGATCAATGCGATCAGCCACTGCGGGACGCTCCCGAACGACGACCAGTAGTGGAAATAGGTGGCGATCGCCGTCGAGTCGACAATGGCCGTGAACGCCCAGTTCAGCCAGTACATCCAGCCGGCGACGAACGCCGCCTTCTCGCCGAGGAATTCGCGCGCGTACGACACGAAGGACCCCGATGACGGCCGGTGCAGCACGAGCTCGCCCAGCGCACGCAGGATCAGGAAGACGAAGACGCCGCAGAACGCATAGCTCAAGAACAGGCCCGGTCCGGCGTTGTGTAGTCGGCCGCCAGCACCGAGGAACAGTCCGGTGCCGATGGCACCGCCGATCGCGATCATCTGCAGCTGCCGGGGTTTGAGGCCCTTGTGGTAGCCCTCGTCCTCCGCCAGCAGCGCGGAGTTGTCGTACGTCGACGGCTTGGGTTCAGTGGTCATCGAAGCAGTCCTCGCTCTAGTCAGTTTCCGGGTGGCGCAGGATCAACGGGTGTACCCCGGGCATCCCAGTGCTCCGGAGGTCCTGGCGTATCCCTGACGTCACGAAACGTCATCACGAAGCCGCACACGGCGACCACGGCCGCAATCGCGTAGCCGATGATCGAATACCAACCGGCGTGGAGGTACGCCGTGACCGCGACGATGAACATCGCCAGGAACACCAAGGACATGCCGATCAACGGAATCTTTGCAAACAAATCAATGCGTGCCATGAGACCCACCTCGATAGACCGAATGACGGTGGTACCAGTGAACACCTTCCGGCGTTGTGGCGGTGGCGAAATGGGACTACGCGCTGCTCGGGTGGGCTTTTGTCCAGTCGGCGAGTCTGCCTCCCGCGGTCCCCTTCTTTGGCGGCGGCCTGATCTTCCAAACACGGAGGTCACCACGGCGTAGGCGACCGCAATGACCGGCAGCTCTACGATTGCCGGTCAGACCTAAAAGCCGTTGACCAGGCGCGATACCGTGACACAATTGGGACTCAAACCGACACTTGGGCGGATTTGAGAAGCGGGCCGCTACAAGATCCAAGGACAGTCGACCGGCCTCCGCGTGATCATCGACCACGGCGGTCTGCGGCCGACCAGTCTCTTCCCCGTGGTCATCGTGACCTCCGGCGTCGTGTTCGCCTACGCCGCAGTCGAACTCGTCGGCACGGCTGTCGGTGAGACCACGCATCCCGCGAAGATCATGCCGCGCGCTACACCACTTGCAAGGCGGGTGAGAGCCGGCCTCTACTCGACCGGCCGGATCCTGCGTTCGATGGCGATGAACGGCAGCGCGCCCAAGTTCACGTCGATGATGTCCGGCCGCGGCGTGCCCTACGGCGGCATCTGTCTGACCGCACTCATCGGACTCTTCGGCGTGCTGCTCAACGGCATCGTGCCGTCACAGGCGTTCGAGATCGTGCTGAACATGGCCGCACTCGGCATCATCGCGTCGTGGGGCACCATCGTCATCTGTCAGATCCAGCTCTACCGGTGGTCGAAGAAGGGCATCCTCGAGCGACCGTCGTTCCGGATGTGGGGCACCCCGTGGACCGGATACCTCACGCTGTTGTTCCTATTTGCGGTGGTGGTGCTGATGGCGTTCGACCCACCGATCGGCACGTGGACGGTGGCGTCGCTGGTGCTCATCATTTCGGCATTGGTAGTCGGATGGTTCGCGGTGCGATCCCGTGTGCTGGCCGTCGCGCAGGAGCGCGAAGGCTTCACCGGACAGTTCCCTGTAGTGGCGAATCGGCCGCTGCCTGACGACAAGGACAACAACTGAGCCTGGCGAGTCCGCCTATCAGGCCTCGACGACGTCCTTGATCCGCTCTAAGGTCGTGCGCATGTCGCGTATGTTTCTGCGCTTGCGCAGAAATCCGAGGAACGCGGTCGCCCGCAGAAGTGTCGGCACAGGAACCCAAAACGACTCGGTCACATCAGTTCCGCCGTCGGTCGGGTTGAACTCGTAATGCCAGTTGTTGACCGCGCGGTTGCCAAGCAGCACCGCGAAACCGAACTCACGACCGGGCTCGCAGGCGGTCACCCGGCACGTCGTCCATTAGACGTCGGCGACGATCTCCCAGATCTCGAGCGCGGGCGCGTTCATGCGGACTGTCACCGCTGCGTGCACCAGGACATGTTAGCGAGACGCCGCAACCGCCTTATTCTGTCGCCCGGTTGATCGCGTCAAGGGTGTAGGCGAGGACGTGGCCATCACCCATCGCCTCTCCTTCGGCGCGCAGCCGCCGCAGGGTCTCCTCACCAAGCGTGTCGCGGAGGATAGCCGTCGTTTGGCCGCGCAGCTCGGTCACGAACGACTCCCCACCCGGCGCCGGGCGGGGGGTGCGGGCCGCACCGGGGACCAGCCGACTGGCCGCTCCCTGAAACACGGCGGCCGACTCGGGATCGGCGGAAGCCAGAGCGCGGGCGACGATGTTGAGAATCCCGGCCAGGAACGGCCGATCCCCGACCCAATGGAGGTGCTGGATGGCGCCGGGCCCGAGCTTGAGAACGAGCGACCAGTCCGCCATTCGCGCGGCAATGAGGACCCCTTGGGCGTTTGCGTCGAAGTCACCCTCGAAATGGGTGGCGCGCAGTTGCAGGCTTTCGCTCAACAGCGCCCTGGCTCGCGGCGGGTCACTGTCGGCGAGAGCGCCGGCGAGGGCGACGAGGTTTATCACGATGGAGATGGGCGCACCGGCACGGCGAGCCAGATCGAGGCCTTCGTCGGCCAACGGCGCGGCGGCGCCGGCGTTGCCGGCCATCGTGTGCGCGATCGCCGTGTGCGCCAACTGATTGGCGACGAAAAGAGGCGGAAGCGTCAGTCGGGCGATTTTCATGGCCTCTTCAAAATATGCCGCCCCTTGGCCCCACGCCCCGATGGCGATCGCCCGACCGCCTTGAGCAACTGAGACCAACAGATCGACGCGGTCGTCGTGATCGCGACCGAGGTGACGCGCCGCCGCGAGAGCCTCCTCGCAGGCCGCCGCAGAGCCGGCAAGGTCACCACAGTTGACGGCGTTGACGGCCGCGGCAGCCAGTCCCACCGGGTACAGGGGGTGATCGGCGGCGTCGGAAAGGCGAAGTACGGCGTCGATGGGAAGGACCAATCGATAGCCGAACCGCTGGTCTATTGGAGCGTCGTACACCATCTGCAGGGCGACGTCGACATTGTCGGTGTCGATCGCGTAGTTCACCGCGGCCAACAGGTTTTCGTGTTCGGCGACGAGGCGTCGGCTCGCCTCGATCTGGTGCGGCCCGTAAAGCTCGTCGAATCGGTCGAGCGCCCACTGCCAGAAATACTCGGCGTGCTCTGCCCGCATGATCTCGGTCTCGCCGTTCTCGGCCAGCCGCTCTTCGCCGTATTCGCGGATCGTCTCCAACAGCCGAAGACGGGTCTCAGGGCCGTCCCGCTGTGCCACCACCAGCGACTTGGCCACCAGCGCCGCCAACAACCCAAATACCTTATTCGAATCCAAAGGCTTTGTGCCACAGACCTTTTCGGCCGCCTTCCTGGTGCAGCCGCCAGCGAAGACTGCCAGCCGAGCGAGCAACCTGCGTTCGTCAACGGAGAGCAGCTCGTAGGACCAGTCGATGGCTGCGCGTAGGGTCTGGTGGCGCTGCACGGCCCGTCGCCGGCCCCCTGCCAGGGTATCGAAACGCCGCTCCAGACCCTCGACCAGCTCGGCGGGACTCATCGCCCCCACCCGGGCCGCCGCCAGCTCGATCGCCAGTGGCACACCGTCCAAGCGCCGGCACAACTGCACCACCGTCGCTGTGTTGTCAACGCTCAGAGTGAAGTCCGGGTCCACCGCTCGGGCCCGCTCTACGAACAGGCGCACTGCGTCGGCCTCACCGGCCGCCGCCGGTCCGGCATCGGGTGACGGCGACGGCAGCGACGGGACGGGCACCACGCGCTCACCATCGACGGCCAGGCCCTCGCGGCTGGTGGCCAAGACGACCAGGCCGGCACACTCGCGTTCGAGGGACTCGACCAGCTCGGCGACCGCTTCGAGCAGGTGCTCACAGTTGTCCAGCACCACCAGCAGCTGCTTGGTGCGCATGAACTCTGCCAACGACTGCTCCAGGGTCATCCCCGCACGGGCGGTCACCCCGAAGACGGCAGCCAACGCGCCGGGCACACCGTCGGGGTCGCGGATTGGCGCCAGCTCCACCAGCCAGGCGCCCTCCCGAAACTGTGGCAGCAGCCGCGCCGCCACCTGTAATGCCAGCCGGGTCTTGCCCACCCCACCCACCCCGGTCAGAGTCACAGCCCTGGCGTCGTCGAGCGCCTGGACAATGCGAGCGACCTCACGCTCGCGGCCTATGAACGAGCTCACCTGCAACGGCAGGTTTCCCGGAAATGCATCAAGGGTTCGCAGCGGCGGAAATCGCTGACGCAGATCGGGATGGGACAGCTGATAAAGCAGCTCGGACCGCCCCAGATCTCGTAGTCGATGCTCTCCCAGGGCGATCAGCTCGGCGCCCTCGGGCAGTTGCTCGCCCACAAGCGACGCGGTCGCCTCCGACACCAGCACTTGGCCACCATGGCCGGCGGTCATCAGCCGCGCCGCCCGGTTCACTGCCTGGCCGTGATAGTCGCCGGCGCGAAACTCGGCGTCTCCGGTGTGCAACCCCACCCGCACCAGCAGGGGGCCGGTCTTACCCCATTCGGCCGCGGCGAGTGCCCGCTGCACCGCCAGCGCTGACATGAGCGCCGCGTCCACCCTCCTGAACGCGGCGAAAAGGCCGTCGCCGGACGTCTTCACGACGTGCCCGCCAGCTGATTCCACGGCATTGCGCAAGACCGCGTCATGTTGAGCCAGCGCCTCGGGCATGACATCGGGATGGTCCTCCCACAGCCGGGTCGAACCCTCGATGTCGGTGAACAGAAATGTCACGGTCCCCGACGGCGGGACGTCAGTGCCTGCCGCGTTACGCAGAGGCGCTTCGGACATCCCCGTATCGTGTCACCGCTGGTCACCCACCACGTGTCATTCGACGGTGTGAGTGCCGCCTAGAGAGCCGCCGCCCTGCCGGCGGGCAAGTTCGAAGGCGGCGGTGATATCGGCATGGCGGGCGTCGGCGCCGATCGAGACCGGATTGGCAAATTCACGGCATCGCCTCGGCCCACTTCATATGTCCCTCATAGCCCGACGACACAGCCAGCTCGCGATAACGATCCCGAAGGTCCCGATGCCCGGCCTCATCGCCGCGGGCCAGGGCGATCAGCACGCGCAGCCGAAGGACCATGAGGTCCCGCGCCAGACTTTTCCGGTCATCCCATGTGACTGCCAGCCTGTCGACCGCGGCTTCGGCGCGGACGATGTCGTCATCGGCACCGCGGTCCACCAGCGTTTCCACCAGCAAGCCAGTCGCACCAGTGCGGTAGAAGCACAGCCCGTTGGCGAAAACGGCGTCCACACACCGTGCCATTTCGGATATGCCGCCGTCGTCGTCGCCCGTTCGGACCCTATCGCGAGCGATGTAAAGGTCTACCAGCGGAAGTTCCGACGCTGGGAACCGTTGGCTCAGAATCATTCCGCGCACCTGGGTCAGAAGGTCGAGCGCTCGTCGCCTGCCGGCTGCACCCGCGCGTTGCATCAGCACAGTCGACAACGTGTACTTGATGCTTCCCAACACGTTGTCGTCGCCGGACGCTTCGGCGATCTGCAGAGCGGCCTCGAGATCCCCGATCGCGGCGTCGTCGGCCAAGAGCACTCCGTTGAAAATCCCGAGCCCGTAGCACCACGGGAACACGAACCCGAGGGTCGATGGGTCCGCCGTCCGAGCGATCGCGGCTGCGTCGTCAAGGTCCTCGCGCCACCCATCTTCGCCGAGCCACCATCGAACACCGCCGCGCAATACCAACGCCACCGCCAGCGGCGAGCCGATGGCGAAACTGCCCTTCGCAGGGTCACCTGCCGCCCAATCGATCACTGCCTGCGACCATTTGAGCACTCCCGCAGTGTCGCCGCCGTGCGATTTGACCGCGATCGTCGGGAATACCGCCGCAACGGACAAAAGCGCATCACCTAGCGACTCGACCAGCGCCATCTGTTCATCTGCCAACCTCATTGCCTCGCGCATCCGGCCGAATTGCATGTGCTCGGCGACCAGCCCGGTCATCCCGATGGCCAATGACGGTAGATCGTCTGCGGCCGCGCACAATTCGCGGAACTCCTCGAAGCGACTCGACACGAGTTCCGGGGTACCTCGCCACGCGGTGGCGCACAACATGGTGCGCGGTGCGATACGCAATGCCAGACGGTCGGGTTCATCGGGAGCCAACGAATCCGCCACCAATCGGGCGCGCTCCCAACTCAACCGAGCCGCAGCGATATCCCTGTTCACCGCCCACGATCCCGCGCGCATGTGCCAGCCATACGCTCCGCGGAGGTCGTCCGCGGCCTCGAGATGCTCAGCGATCAGCGCTGCGTTCTCGTCAGCCGCGGACGGGTCACGGGCCTCGATGGCACCGGCCAGGCGTTGGTGCAGTTGTGCACGCGCAGATTTCAACTGCGATTCGTATGCCACCGCGCGGATCAGCGGATGCCGGAACGCGTATTCGGTGAACGGCGTGAACCGCACCTGGTCGATCAACGCTGCCCCGACGAGATCGTCGAGGACCGGGTCAATACCCAACGAGCTGAGCAGGTCAGGGGTGAAGCGCGAACCGATCACCGCTGCGCCGTTGATCGTCTGCTTCGCCGCTGGGCTAAGGCGGTCGATGCGCGCGGCAATGGCCGCCTGTAGCGTTGCAGGCACGCTGATCTCGTCTACGCTCATGCGACAGCTGTACCCACCGGGTTCGCCTTCCAGCACTGCGCGCTCGGCGAGTTCTCGGACCATCTCCTGCGCGAAGAACGGATTGCCTGCGGCCCGTTCGGTGATCAGATCCGCGACACCGGCGACCGACGGATCCGAGCCCACGAGTCCACCAAGCAGTGTGCCCGCTTCGGAATCACTCAGTGGTGCAAGCGAAATCGTTTGCGCCCCAACTAGATTACTCAAGGCACCCCGGTACTCCGGCCGGTAGGTCAGAAGCACCACCGAGTGGGTTTGCGGTATGACGCTCAGAAAGTCGACGAACATCGATTCGCTGACGCTGTCGATCCAGTGCACGTCTTCGATGACGAACAGTGCGGGCGTCGTGCTGGCCAACGACATCGAATTGATCAGTGTGGTCAACCGTCGCCGTCGTGCGTCGGGGGCGATGTCTGGCATCGCCACACGGGGATCACGAATGCTGAGCAGGTCATCCAGAAGGAGCAGATCGCCTTCGTCGGCGTCCGAGAACTGGCCACGCACCTGCCCGCGCGCGGAATCTTCGTCGAGATCCGTTATCCGAGTTGCACTTCGCAGCAGGCGCGCGAGGACATGGAAGGGAACTTCACTGGTGTGGGATTCACAAAACGTCGAGAACGTTTCGAGTTCGCGCTGACCGGCCATCGCGGCCGCCTCCCGCACCAGCCGACTCTTGCCGATGCCTGCCGGACCTGCGATTCCCACGATGCCGCCTTGGCCGTCGATCGCGCGATCCACGACGGCGGCGATGGTAGTTCAGTTCCCACTGACGCCCCACCAGCGCCGCGTCGGACCGTCCACTCTCAAGAGCGTGCACCTCAATCGCCAAGAGCCGACGAGCTCGAACCGCTGCGTCGCTGCCCTTGATGTGGACTGTCTCGACTTCGCCCAGCTTCGCCGCGGCTTCCACCAGCCGTGCCGTCGACTCGCTGAGCATCACGCCGCCCGGCGGAGCGACAGACTCCATACGCTGCGCCATCCCGACCTGGTCGCCAATGGCGGTGTAACCGAAAGGCCCCGAACCGATTTCACCCGCGATCACCTGGCCCGAGTTCAGGCCCACCCGCAGCCGCAGCACGATTGCGTCGCACCGTTCGACTTCTGTGGCCAGCTCGGTCGCCTCGACCTGGAGATCCAACGCGGCGAGGCACGCGCGAACAGCATGGTCTTCCAGCGCTGTCGGCGCACCGAACACCGCCATGATCCCGTCGCCGGTGAACTTGTCCACCGTGCCGCCGTACCGCTGTACGACGGCCGCACATCGACCGGCCAGGCTCGCCATGATCTCGCGCAACCGCTCCGGACCGACAGCCGCCGCTATGTCCATCGAATGAACGACATCGGCGAAAAGAACGGTGACTTGCTTGTACTCCGCGGCGCTGATGGGGGCGTCGTCCAGCGGAGATCCGCAACCGTGACAGAACCGGGCGTTGACCAGCGCCTCGGTTCCGCATCTGGTGCACGCCGCCACGGGCGTCAGAATATGGCGCTGGCCGCCTGACGAGGTGGTTTATGCAATTGCGGGTTGGGCGATGACCAGGTGGCCAACCTCCGTCGTTAGGCTGTGCCGCATGGCTGCTGACATCGTGCCGATCCGGCTCGGGTTGACCAAGGGCGACCTGTACACACTGTGGGCCCCCCGCTGGCGGGACTCCGGCGACGAATGGGAGGCGCTCCTCGGCAAGGACGAGGACCTCTACGGCTTCGAGTCGGTGGCCGACCTGGTCGCCTTTGTCCGGACCAACAGCGACAACGACCTGGCCGATCACCCCGCGTGGGAGGGTCTGACGGCGGCGAACGCGCACCGCTTCGATCCGGCGGAGGAGCGGCAGTACGACGTGATCGGCGTGCAGGAACTGCTCGCCGAGAAGCCGACAGAAGACTCGGTGGCGACGGTGCACCGGACCCTGGCCATCGTGTCGTCGGTCGGCTCGGTGTGCGAACTGCCCGCGGTGACCAAGTTCTTCAACGGCAACCCCGTGCTCGGCTCCTTGGGCGCGGGCATCGACAACTTCAGCGGCAGAAGCGGCCGGAAGCGTTGGACCGAGATCGCGACGGTGATCGGCCGCAACTGGGACAACGTCGTCGACGCGATCGACGAGGTCATCAGCACTCCCGACGTCGACGAGGCCGCGTCGGACAAGGCGGCCGCCGAGCTCGAAGAGCCCAAACCCGAGCTCGATGAGGTCGAGGAGGTCGTCGAGACCCAGGCCGACGATGTCGAAAGCGAGGACTCCGACGCCGACGAGGCGGCTGATTCCCATGACGCCGTCAGCGCTCCCACCGGCGGGCTGGTGCTCGGGGCCGACGAGGACTTCTGGCACAAGGTCGGCATCGACCCCGTCCGGATGATCACCCGCGGCGGCACTTACTACACGCTGCGGTGCTACCTCGACGACGCGCCGGTGTTCCTCGGCCGCAACGGCCGGGTCAGCGTATTCGGGTCGGAGCGGTCGATGGCTCGCTACCTGGCCGACGAGCACGACCACGACCTGTCCGACCTGGCGACCTACGACGACATCAAGACCGCCGCCACCGATGGCTCGCTGCGGGCCGATGTCACCGAGGACAACGTGTACGTGACGAGCGGGCTGGCCGATGACCTCGGTGACGGTCCCGAGGCCGTGGATCGCGACCAGCTGCAGCTCGCCGTCGAGCTGCTGCGGGATGTCGGCGAGTACTCCGAGGACGACATCGTCGACGAGACCTTGGACGCCGACATGCCCCTGGGCCGGCTGGTGGCCTATGTGCTGGATCCCGACACGGTCACCAAGCCCAAGGCGCCCTACGCCGACGCTGTCGAGCAGTGGGAGTCGCTGGAGACCTTCCTGGAGTCACGCCTGCGGCCCGAGTAGCCCTCGAGTTCGGTCGCGTCGACGCGCGATGAGTTTGTCGACGACCGATAGTCAGTAGTGCATGACCTCAGTTTCCACGCCCACTATCCAGACCGTCTCCGCCGTCGGCGCACATCTGCACTGCGAGGTGCGTGGCGCCGGGCCGCTGTTGCTCGTCGTCGGCTCGCCGATGGGATCATCGGAATTCGCGCCGCTCGCCGACGCGCTGGCCGCCGCCCGTACGGTCGTCACTTTCGACCCCCGAGGCCATGGCCTCAGCGCGATCGACGACCCCGCCGACGACGCCACACCCGAACAGCGGGCGGACGACCTCGTCGCCATCCTCGATACGCTCGGCGCCGAATCCGCGGACGTGTTCGGTTCCAGCGGAGGCGCAGTCACCGGGCTGGCCTTGATCGCCCGCCATCCCACCCGGGTGCGGACGCTCATCGCCCACGAACCGCCGCTGCTCGAACTGCTGCCCGACGCCGATCACCAGCGGGCGGCCACCGAGGACATCATCAGCACGTTCCACCGCGACGGCATGGGCGCGGCCTGGGGCAAGTTCATGGCCAACGCAGGCTTCGACATGACGGAACCCGACGACGGCGCGCCCAGGCACGGCAAAATGCCCGAGCCGTCAGAGCAGGACCTGCGGGAGGCCGCCCGGTTCTTTGACCATGAGCTGCGGCCCACCACCCGCTACCTGCCGGACGTCGAGGCGCTGAAGGCCGCCTGGGTCGTGGTCGGTATCGGGGCCGACTCGGGCCACCTGCTGAGCTACCGGACTTCGGTGGCCCTGGCCGAACTGCTCGGCGTCACTCCCGTCGAGTTTCCCGGCGATCACGGCGGATTCCTCGGTCAGCCAACGCAATTCGCGGCGGCGCTGCGAAAGGCACTGGATGCCTACGCGGGCCGGTAGCGCCGGGTGACCATCCAGATCACGTAGCAGGTCATGGCGTGGGCTGCCGGTGATCACGCGGCCAGCCTACTGAGCACTTGCCCAGTGATGAATCGCGATCATGCTTTGCGGTTGCACGCAATTTTGCACATCTGGTCTCACGCGCTCCCCCGAGGAATACCGTTTCTTTGTATGCATGGCGCTTCTGTGAAAACGAGTACCGAACTACTCGCGTCGAAACGCGGTGTCCGCAGCATGCTGCATGAAAGCCCGCGACGGACGGAGACATGACAATGACCGATCAGCAGCAACAAGCAATGGATTCTTTTTATGCGCTCGACAATGTGATCACGATCAAGATCACCATGCCGCAAGCCGAATGGGACAAGGTACGTACCGAGGAGCCCAAAGGCGGCCGGTGCTTCTGGGATTGGACCGGGGGCAGCAGATACACGTGGCGCACGGCGACCTCGGTTGAGATATCCGGTACGCGATTTCCTGCGGCAACCACGTTCGCCAATGTCGGCGTCAAGAAGAAGTCATTCTGCGGCTCCATCGACAGCGACAAGCCATGCCTGCACATCGACTTCGGCAGAAACAGCAACGCCAACGAAGCAGCGATGGTGGCCCTGATCGGAACGCGCTATGTGACGCTCAACAACTCGATTCAGGACAAGTCCTATGTCAGGCAGACACTGGGCTACAGAATGCTCGACATGGCGGGGCTGCCCCACTCGCGGTGTAACTACGCCAAGGTATTCGTGAACGGAAACCTGATCGGCCAAGGGGTCGGCGGCGTCAACAGCCCAGGCCTTTACGTCAATGCCGAACCGATCATGAAGCGCTACATCGAGCGCAACTTCAACGGCAACATGAACGGGAATTTGTACGAGATAGAACACACCGACGATGTTGTCGAAGAGCGGCTCCCGTTCATCGGGGTGGAAGAACTCTCCAAATTCGACGACAAGGCCGACCTGAAGTTCGCGTGCAGGCACATCAAGGCCAACGGTCTTGCGGGCGCTGATGACGTGCTCGATATGGACCAGTTCATCAAGGTCTACGCGATGGAGTTTCTGCTCAAGCATTGGGACGGCTACGCCGACAACACCAACAACACCTACCTCTACAACGACGTGACCGCTGTCGCCTCGCCGGGCGTGGGCAACATCAAATTCAAGTTGATCCCGTGGGGTATCGACCAGACGCTTCAACCCCCAAAGCCGTTCAAGCTGGGCCGTGATGGGCTGATCGCACAGTTGGTGCGCAACGACGACACGCGTCGTAAGCAGTTGATGGACCAGATTCGGGTGTATCGGGAGACCTTGTTCAGCCGCGAGAAGCAGCAGACCGTGCTGAAACCTTTGATCGACCAAATGCAGGGATTACTTGCAGGTTTCGGTGTGCCCAATCTGGTGGCCGAGATCGACTCGGTCCGGCAGCAATTGCGGCTGGCCGAATCGGCCGCCTACATCTTCACCGGCCTGCCCGGCCCCACCGAGCCGGTCTACATCCTCAAGCACGACACCAGCGACTGTCTGCACGCCAGCAATACCGAGTCGATACCGCCTGGCGCACCGGCTCCGGCGAACTTCGAGGTCTACCACCAGCAGCTGTTCGACAACAACAACCCCGCGGACCTGTGGGTTCTCAACGACCTCGGTACTGGACAGACGTTGACCAACCCGGCGTTCAACCGCGTTCTGCACGCCAGCAGCACGCAGGTGACGCCCGCGGGGCACAAGTATCTCTACACGTGCGCGCCGACTGACGGCAGCCAAGCCGAAGAGTTCACGTTCGTGCCCGTCCCTGTCCCCGTCACGGACCCCAACAACCCGCCCGGCCGGTTCGCGTTCACCGGCTATTTCAACCTCGTCAGCGTCCAGACCAACGAGATGGCGAAATTCGGGTCCGACCTCACGCCGGGCGGCAGGCCAAGGGTCCATCAGGAACTGCCTGGTTCCAACCTGTACTTCTACTGAGCGCGCTGCGGGTAGTCGAACACCGCATAGCCGCCTCCGTCGTCGACGACAAGGAGCCTTGCTTCGTCACCGCTCCTATATGCGACGACGCCTTCCGGCTTCATCGCTCGACGGAATTTGACGTCCAGCAGATGGACGCTGTCGGTGCGACCGTTCCACGTGCAGAGCTGAAAGGGTTCGTCGTCCTCGCTCGTCGCCCGCCCGATGAGAACGACGAACTCTCGGGTGTTCTCGTTGTACGAGATGTCGCGGATGCCCTGTTTCGCTTTCGGCCGTGGCAGCCGGGCACGCAGGATCGACGGCGCACCGAACGACTCAGTGGCCCAGGGGACGGCGCCCGCATCCACGGGCACCCGAATCACCGTCACGCTCCCGCGGTCTGCGGGTCCCCGCAGGCCGAACAGAAGCGACCGCGTATTTGGGTCCCAGGCAAGGCCTTCGACGTTCAGCCCGCCAGCGTCCGGTTCAAGCCGGCCGGCAGTGGCGAGCGAAGGCACGTGGTGAAGTAACCAATCGCGGAATCCTTGCATCGCTTCCGCGTCCAGGTCACCGTGGGGTGTGTAGCGAACACGCACCAATCCGTCGCTGACATGGTGTCGCCCCGCCCCATTGGCGTTCACGACACAGAGCGAGGACGCCACGATGAGCACGATCTCGCCGTTGGCGCCGACACGGGTCAGCCCTTCCGGGTCACCCAACTGACCCTCGGCAAGGCCGGCCATGGGGCGTCGCGAAATGCGTTCAACCTCAAGGCCGTCGGCGTCGAGTGCAAGTTCGAACAGGGCCGACGGGTCGCGGTTGTCGATGAAGACGAACCGGCCAGGACCGACTTGCGCGACGCCCGAGGCGTTGAACGGCGCATTTCCGTTCCTCTGCTCGAACGACGTCGACTTGACCTTCTTCGCTAGGCCAATCCCACTCGCGACCGCGCGAAACGCTGCCGCGAGTTTCGTAGTCCAGTTCGCCATGTTCGGCTCTCAACCGATGAGGACTGCGAAGCGCGGCTTGATCACCTCGTCGATGATCGCCAGGCGTTCGTCGAACGGGATGAACGCCGACTTCATCGCGTTGATGGTGAACCGTGCCAGGTCAGTCCAGCCGTAGCCGAAAGCCTCCACCAGCCGCAGCATTTCCTGGCTCATCGTGGTGTCGCTCATCAGCCTGTTGTCTGTATTGACGGTGACGCGGAACCGGCTTCGGGCCAGCAGGTCGAAGGGATGCTCGGCAATACTGCCCACCGCACCCGTCTGCACATTGGAACTCGGGCACAATTCGAACGGAATCCTCTTGTCCCGCAACAGCGCCGCCAACCGCCCGAGGTGGACGGTGCCGTCAGGTGCGATTTTGATGTCGTCGACGATGCGCACGCCGTGGCCCAGTCGGTCGGCGCCGCAGAATGCGATCGCCTCGTGGATGGACGGCAGACCGAACGCCTCACCGGCGTGAATAGTGAAGCGGGCGTTATGGCTTCGCATGTACTCGAACGCGTCCAGGTGCCGCGTCGGCGGGTAGCCCGCCTCCGCGCCGGCGATGTCGAAACCCACCACACCCTTGTCCCGGAACCGGATAGCCAGCTCTGCGATCTCGAGCGACCGCGCCTGGTGCCGCATCGCGGTCACCAGGCAACGCACCGTGATGCCGCGGCCCTCACTGCTGGCGGCCTTCTCGCCGTCGGCGAAGCCGGCCAGCACGGCATCGACCACCGCGTCCAGCGACAGCCCCCGATCGATGTGCAGCTCGGGGGCGAACCGAATCTCGGCGTACACCACGTTATCGGTGGACAGGTCTTCGACGCACTCGTAAGCCACGCGGTAAAGCGCCTCCGGCGTCTGCATCACCCCGACCGTGTGCGCGAACGGCTCGAGGTATCTCTCCAGAGATCCGCTGTGCGCGGCCTTGCGGAACCAGGTCGCCAAGTCGTCGGCGTCGGTCGCGGGCAGGTCCTCGTAACGGGTCTCCTCGGCGAGTTCGAGCACCGTGGCCGGTCGCAGGCCGCCGTCGAGGTGGTCGTGCAGCAGCGCCTTCGGCGCGTGGCGGATCTTGTCGAGCGTCAACGGTGAGGTCATGGCTCGATCCGATCGATGATCAACGGGCCGACGTCTGGGGCGGTGTCGCCGACGGTCCAGCCACCGACCATTTCCGCCATCGCGCCTTCGAACCGCTCAGGGGTGTCAGAGTAGAGCGTGAAGAGCGCCTCCCCCGCGGCTACTGGTTCGCCTGGACGGCGGTGGATGCGAAGTCCGGCGCCCGACTGCACGCGCTCACCGGGAATCGCGCGACCCGCGCCGAGCCGCCACACCGTCAGTCCCACCGCCATCGCGTCGATATCGCCCATCGTGCCACCGCGCGGTGCCGTGATGGTCTCGGAATGCGCACCGATTGGCAGCGGCTGCGACAAGTCGCCGCCCTGGGCCGTCACCAGCCGGCGGAAGTGGTCCATCGCCGACCCGTCGCGCAGCGTCTGCGCCGGATCGACACGATCCAGCCCGGCGGCATCGAGCATCTCGGCGGCCAGCGCCAGCGTCAGCTCCACCACATCGGACGGCCCTCCACCAGCCAGCACTTCCAGCGATTCGTCCACCTCGACCGCGTTGCCGACGGTCCGGCCCAGCGGCCGATTCATATCGGTCAGCAGCGCACGGGTCACCAGTCCGTGCTCGGCGCCGAGCTCGAGCATTGTGCGGGCCAGCTCGCGGGACTCGGCTTCGGTCTTGAGAAACGCCCCAGAGCCGACCTTCGAGTCGAGCACCAAGGCCCGTGTGCCCTCGGCGATCTTCTTGCTCATCACCGAGCTGGCGATCAACGGCAGCGACTCCGTGGTGCCGGTGACGTCACGCAGCGCGTAGATCTTGCGGTCGGCAGGCGCCAGCTCACCCGCCGCGAAGATCGCCGCGCCGAGGTCGCAAAGCTGTTGCCGGATCTGGGTTTTCGATATCTCAGCGGTGAATCCCGGGATGGCTTCCAGCTTGTCGAGCGTGCCACCGGTGTGCCCGAGGCCACGCCCCGCTGCCTGCGGTACCGCGCCTCCGCACGCCATCACCACCGGCACCAGCGGAATGGTGATCTTGTCGCCGACCCCACCGGTGGAGTGCTTATCCACCAACGCCAGCGGCTTCCCGTCACGACGCAGATCGGTGAAATCCAGCCGCTCGCCGGAGTCCACCATGGCGGACGTCCAGCGTGCGATCTCGGGACCTGTCATCCCGCGCAGAAAGATCGCCATCAACAGAGCCGACATCTGCTCGTCGGCCACCCGCCCGTTGGTGTAGGCCTCGATCACCCACTCGATCGCCGCGTCGGACAGCGCACCACCGTCGCGCTTGGTCCGGATGACTGTCGGAGCGTCGAACGGAGGCGACATTGGACCGTGCGCGTCGAATGTGGGCTGAGTCACGGCTTTTCTGGCTCCGCGTGGGGTAGATCGTCGGGGCCGAACGCGTCGGGCAATAGCTCCCCCAACGGCTTCGGCCCCATGGGATGGTCGATGAGCATCTGCGGGCCGCCGTGCTCCAACAGCACCTGGCGGCATCGCCCACACGGCATCAGAATCTCGCCGCCTGCGGCCACACACGACAGTGCGATCAGCCTTCCGCCACCGCCGGAATGCAGGGCGCAGACCACCGCGCACTCGGCGCAGAGACCAAGGCCATATGAGACATTCTCCACATTGCAGCCGGCCACCATTCGGTGGTCGTCCACCAGCGCTGCGGCGCCAACGGATAGCCCCGAATACGGGGCATAAGCCTGTTCGGCCGCCTCGGTTGCTTTGTGCCGCAACATCTTCCAGTCGATATCGATTGCCACGTCAAATCCGCCAATCGGGTTCTGAATGCATTCCGAACCGCCCGTCCCATGGTCCGACACGTGATGTAGGTAACCCTAACTTCGAGGACAAACACCTGCGAACGGCTAACACGGTAGTGCTTTGGGCACTACAAATGGGTTTAGAGTCGCCCCGGGGTTTGGGCAGCGGTTCAGCAGAACGGGAGCCGAGCCCAAGCGTCCACCGATGGTGTTGGAGGCCCGATGAGTACGAATACCGATATAGCGGCCCCGCGAGAGAAGCCGGCGCGCAGACGCACCCTCTATCGCGGCGACCCGGGCATGTGGTCGTGGGTGTTGCACCGCATCACCGGCGCCACCATCTTCTTCTTCCTGTTCGTACATGTGCTCGACACCGCGCTGGTCCGGGTCAGCCCGGAGGCCTACAACGAAGTCGTCGACACCTACAAGACGCCGATCGTCGGGCTGATGGAGGTCGGACTGGTGGCGGCGGTGCTCTACCACGCGCTCAACGGCATCCGGGTAATCCTGATCGACTTCTGGCAGCACGGTCCGCGATACCAGCGCCTGATGCTGTGGGTGATCGCAGGCGTCTGGCTGGCCGTGATGATCCCCGCGCTGGGCGTGCTCGGCATGCACATGGCGGAGCGGTTCCTGTGACCGCGGCGTGGACGCCTCATCACCGCGAGGGCCGGGCGGCGCCCGTCCAGGAGAAGGAGCACGACCGCCCGGCGTCGCTGGACCATCCGCGCGCACCGCGGCGGCCGCGGGGCATCCCCTACTTCGAGAAGTACGCCTGGCTGTTCATGCGGTTCTCCGGCGTCGCGCTTGTGGTGCTGGCGCTCGGCCACCTGTTCATCATGCTGATGTGGCAGGACGGGGTGTACCGCATCGACTTCAACTATGTCGCGCAGCGCTGGGCGTCGCCGTTCTGGCAGATCTGGGATATGGCGCTGCTGTGGTTGGCGATGATTCACGGCGCCAACGGCATGCGCACGATCATCGGCGACTACGCGCGCAAGAACGTCACCAAGTTCTATCTGAATTCGCTGCTGTTGCTGGCAACGGGGTTCACGTTGGTGCTGGGCACCTATGTGCTTGTCACCTTCGACGCGAACATCGGGGTTAACTGATGATTGTCGAACATCGCTATGACGTCATCATCGTCGGCGCGGGCGGCGCAGGCATGCGGGCGGCGGTCGAGGCAGGTCCCCGCGCGCGCACCGCCGTGCTGACCAAGCTCTACCCGACGCGCAGCCACACCGGCGCGGCGCAGGGCGGCATGTGTGCGGCGCTGGCCAACGTCGAAGAGGACAACTGGGAGTGGCACACCTTCGATACCGTGAAGGGTGGCGACTACCTCGCCGATCAGGACGCCGTCGAGATCATGTGCAAGGAAGCCATCGACGCGGTGCTGGACCTGGAGAAGATGGGGATGCCGTTCAACCGGACCCCCGAGGGCCGCATCGACCAGCGCCGGTTCGGCGGGCACACCCGCGACCATGGCAAGGCGCCGGTGCGGCGTGCCTGCTACGCGGCCGACCGCACGGGTCACATGATCCTGCAGACGCTGTACCAGAACTGCGTCAAGCACGACGTCGAGTTCTTCAACGAGTTCTACGTACTCGACCTGGCGTTGACCGAGACACCGGGCGGCCCGGTGGCCACCGGCGTCGTCGCCTACGAGCTTGCCTCCGGCGACATCCACGTGTTCCACGCCAAGGCGATCGTCATCGCCACCGGCGGGTCGGGGCGGATGTACAAGACCACGTCCAACGCGCACACTCTGACCGGCGACGGCATCGGGATCGTGTTCCGCAAAGGGCTTCCGTTGGAGGACATGGAGTTTCACCAGTTCCACCCGACGGGTCTGGCCGGGCTGGGCATCCTTATCTCGGAGGCCGTCCGCGGTGAGGGGGGCCGGCTGCTCAACGGCGAGGGCGAGCGGTTCATGGAGCGCTACGCGCCGACGATCGTCGACCTGGCACCGCGCGACATCGTGGCGCGCTCGATGGTGCGCGAAGTGCTGGAGGGCCGCGGTGCAGGGCCGCACAAGGACTACGTCTACATCGACGTGCGTCACCTCGGTGCGGACGTGCTCGAGGCCAAGCTGCCCGACATCACCGAGTTCGCCAGGACTTATTTGGGCGTCGACCCGGTCAAGGAACTGGTTCCGGTTTACCCGACCTGTCACTACGTGATGGGCGGCATCCCGACCACCGTGCACGGCCAGGTGCTGCGCGACAACACCAACGTCGTCGCGGGGCTCTACGCCGCGGGCGAATGCGCCTGTGTGTCGGTGCACGGCGCCAATCGACTGGGCACCAACTCGCTGCTGGACATCAACGTGTTCGGCCGGCGTGCGGGCATCGCGGCGGCGAATTACGCACTGGGACATGATCATGTCGACCTGCCCGAGAACCCCGCGGGCATGGTGGTGGACTGGATCGGCGACATCCTCTCCGAGCACGGCAGCGAACGTGTCGCCGACATCCGCGGCACATTGCAGCAGTCGATGGACAATAACGCAGCGGTGTTCCGCACCGAGGAGACGCTCAAGCAGGCGCTCACCGACATTCACGCGCTCAAGGAGCGCTACGCTCGAATCACGGTGCAGGACAAGGGTAAACGGTTCAACAGCGACCTGCTCGAGGCGATCGAGCTCGGCATGCTGCTCGAGCTGGCCGAGGTCACCGTCGTCGGTGCGCTGAACCGCAAGGAGTCCCGCGGCGGCCACGCCCGTGAGGACTACCCCAACCGCGACGACACCAACTACATGCGCCACACGATGGCCTACAAGCAGGGCGCCGACCTGTTGAGTGACATCCGGCTGGACTACAAGCCAGTGGTGCAGACGCGATATGAGCCGATGGAACGGAAGTACTGATGACTGCTGACGAGCGCTTGCGCGAGGAGCCAACATGACCCTGTCGCCTGAGGTCGACACGAAGGAACCCGATCTGCCGCCGGTGCCCGACGGCGCGGTGATGGTGACGCTGAAGATCGCCCGCTTCAATCCGGAGGACCCCGATGCGGCCGGCTGGCAGAGCTTCCGGGTGCCGTGCCTGCCGAGCGACCGGATGCTCAACCTGATGCACTACGTGAAGTGGTATCTGGACGGCACTTTGACGTTTCGGCGCTCGTGCGCACACGGCGTGTGCGGCTCCGATGCGATGCGTATCAACGGAGTCAACCGGTTGGCGTGCAAGGTGTTGATGCGCGACCTGCTGCCGAAGAACCCGGCCAAGAAGCTGACAGTCACCATCGAACCGATCCGTGGCCTGCCCGTGGAGAAGGACCTCGTGGTGAACATGGAGCCGTTCTTCGATGCCTATCGCGCGGTCAAGCCCTACCTGGTGACGAGCGGCAACCCGCCGACCCGAGAGCGGATTCAGAGCCCGACCGACCGCGCCCGCTACGACGACACCACAAAGTGCATCCTGTGCGCATGCTGCACCACGAGCTGCCCGATCTATTGGAGTGAGGGTTCGTATTTCGGACCCGCCGCCATCGTCAACGCCCACCGGTTTATTTTCGACAGCCGCGACGAGGCCGCCGCCGAGCGGCTCGACATCCTCAATGAGGTCGACGGCGTCTGGCGCTGCCGCACCACATTCAACTGCACCGAGTCGTGCCCGCGTGGGATCCAGGTAACGCAGGCGATCCAGGAGGTCAAGCGCGCGTTGATGTTCGCGCGCTAACGGGAGGACGCGCAGTGAACTTCCACGATCTGCCCCTTGAAGAGCGGCGAGCGCTCGTCGGTCAGGGCACCGACCATTTCCGGGAACACGCCGCAGATCTGTCGGAGGCCGAGCTCAATGGCCCTTCGCTGCTCGATGGCTGGCTACGTCGACAGCTCATCGCCCACCTCGGCTACAACGCGGTCGGCATGTGCCGCTTGCTCGACGGGGCCGCCGCCGGTGTAGCCAAGGACATGTATGCGTCCGCGGAGCAACGCGAAGAGGAGATCGCGCAGTCAACCGCCCTCGATGTCGCCAGCTTGTACCGGCTGTTCGACACAGAGGCGGCACGCCTGGACACGGCATGGCGGGACCTGTCGCCCGCGGCTTGGTCGGTGACGGTGACTACTCCCCAAGGCAAGCCCGTTCCGGCTTCGGCGACACTCTGGATGCGCAGCAGGGAGGTGTGGATACACGCCGTCGACCTCGATACCGGAGCGACCTTCGAGGCGATCCCGCCCGTCGTGCAGGAGACCTTGCTCGAGGAGGTCATCGCCGGGTGGCGGAGCTCGGGTATGTCGGTTGCTGATGAACGCGGTCCGGCCGCCACGATAGCGATCAAGATCGACGACATGACATCCACTGATGGTGGCATCTCGGCAAGCGGCACAATGCCGGCGGTCTTGTCTTGGATGACGGGGCGCGGCAGTGCAGGGGTTTCGCCGCCGGACGTCGGACCTGCGCCAAGATGGCTGTGACTGGCAACCGTGGTTGATCTCGGGTGCACGTGGGTACACGAAGATTTGCGAAGTTTGCCCACTCACAGGAATGAGTACTTAAACCATGACCGACAGCCGGACCTCTCGACGTTTCTCTGTCACTGCGGGGATTGCTGCCGCCGTGGTCGCAACCACGCTGACCGCCTGTGGTGGTGGAGACAAGGGCAGCGAGAGCAGCACGTCCTCGACCACGTCGAGCACCACGTCCAGCTCGGCGACCACGACAGCCACGACCGCGCCTTCGGGTACCGGAGCGCCGGCCACGGGTGCGCCGGGTGCCGGAGCAGGACCGGGCGGCGCCACCGCAGTCGTGCCAGGCGCGGGCGCAGGAGCCGGCCCCGGCGGTGCCTCCGCGGGCGCAGGAGGCGCTGGTGCCGGCGCCGGACCGGGCGGCGCAACCGCAGGCGTGCCAGGAGCAGGCGCAGGAGCCGGACCGGGCGGGGCTGGTGCATGCGCGGGCGGCATCTGCGTCGGGACAGGCGGCGGCTAGCCGCGCGCTTTGTGTGACGCGCAACTGTATTCCGGCAGCAAAAGTGCGAAGCCGCCTGCTGGAATACAGTTTCGCGGAACCGGGCCGTCACACATTGATGGGCTGACTCGTCTAACGGGTATGACACAGAAAACCCGTATCGCCCCAGTGCCGCCGCAGCGCGCATCGCTGCTGACCAGGCTGATGTACCGGATGGCCAAGCGCCGGTTCGGCGAGGTGCCCGAGCCGTTCAGCGTGGTCGCGCATCATCCCCGGCTGATGATGGCCAACCTCGTACACGAGGGCATGCTGCAGTCCGGGTCGAAAAAGCTTCCGGTGAGCGTGCGCGAGCTGGCCGTGCTCTGGACCGCCCGCACCGTCGGATGCTCGTGGTGCGTCGACTTCGGCTCGATGCTGATGCGCTTGGAGCACCTCGACATGGAGCGGGTCAAGGACATCGACAACTATGCGACGTCGCCGGCCTACACCGACGACGAGCGGGCCGCGATCGCCTATGCCAACGCCATGACGACCGACCCGCACACCATCACCGACGAACAGGTCGCCGATCTTGCGCGCCGGTTCGGCGACGACGGCGTGATCGAGCTGACCTATCAGATCGGCGTGGAGAACATGCGGGCCCGGATGTACTCGGCGCTCGGCATCACCGAGCAGGGCTTCAATTCCGGTGACGCCTGCCGGGTGCCATGGGCGACGCAGTGAACTTGTCGGGGTTCGCGATATCCCATATGGCGCAAACTTTTCCGTCGCGCACGGTCATCGCGGTGACCCGCGGGGTCATCTCCGGATAACCGTCGCCGGCCGGTGCGCCGACGGTGTAGCTGCCGAGCTGGCCGTTGACGAGCGCCAGTTGGTTGGTCGCCAGCCAGTTCGGTCCGTAGCGGCGGGCCAGCCCGAACAGGAACCGCGCGACCTTGTCCGGACCGTGGATGACGCGGGCAGCCGTCGGCGCCCTGCGATTCGAGTCGCCGGTGAAGGTCGCATCCGGATGTAGAAGGCGCACAACGCCATCCATGTCGCCTGCGGCTAACGCCGCCATCAACTCACCGGCTATCTCATTGTGTGTCTGATCGGCGACCGGCTTCGGTGTGGACACCGCCCGCCGCGCCCGGGAGGCCAACTGCCGCGCCGCGGCATCGCTCACGCCGAGCACCGACGCGATCTCCGCGAACGGCACCGCGAATCCTTCGTGCAGCACGAACGCGACGCGCTGATCCGGCGTCAAGCGCTCGAGCACGACCATCGCGGCGAACCGGGCATCCTCACCGGCCACCACCGCTGCCAGAGGATCGTTGGGGTCGAAGCCCGTGACCACCGGTTCGGGCAGCCACTCGCCGACGTACGTTTCGCGCCGTCGCGCCGCCGAGCGCAGCCGGTCGAGGCTCAGCCTGCTCACCACCGTCGTCAGCCACGCCCGCAAGTCGCATATGTCATCGCGCTTGGGGCCCAAGCCATCCCACCGCAGCCAGGTGTCCTGGACGGCGTCCTCCGCGTCGGCGACTGTCCCCGTCAGCCGATAGGCCACGGTCAGCAGATGTGGACGCAGACCCTCGAATTCGTCAATCCGGGTGGTCACACCTGCGAGCCTAACGCGCCAGGCTAACAGCATTCTGACAGCAATTGCACAGTTAGGGCTGCTGAGTACCTGGTCCTGGAAACGGCCGGTGACGAGGCGGCCGTGGCGCCTCACGTGGGGCTGTCGGACTCCCGTGACATGCCGACTGTCATCGCACCCGACCTTTCGAACCTCCCTGCCGGTGAGACCGCGATCGATCCGCAGACCGGCCAGGAGTTCACCAGGGGCACCCACGGCAGCTGACCGCGAGTGGAAATCGTCGCGATCGTTGCGCCAGGCGACTGATTTCGTGCAGGATTGCGCAGTGAGGCTCGGGAAAACGTTGAAACGCTTCGCAACCGAGCTGTCCTAACAAATGACGCAACTAAGGAGCACACCATCATGAGCGCGTCACTGTATGCCGTGGTTGACCCATCAACCGGCGACCTGGTCAAGGAGTACCCGACCGCCACGGACGACCAGATCCAACAGGCCATCGCCGCCGCCAGCAAGGCGCACCGCGAATGGTCGCGCAACTCGACGGTCGCCGACCGTGCCGCACTGATCCACAAGGTCGGCGAACTGCACGCGCAGCGCAAGGAAGAACTCGCGAAGATCATCAACCGCGAGATGGGCAAGCCGATCGACCAGTCCGAGGGCGAGGTCGACTTCAGCGCGGCGATCTACGAGTACTACGCCAACAACGCCGAGAAGTTTCTCGCCGACGAGCCGATCGATCTCGTCGAGGGCGAAGGTTCGGCGCTGATCCGGCGCAGCTCGGTCGGCGTGCTGCTCGGCATCATGCCGTGGAACTACCCGTACTACCAGGTGGCCCGGTTCGCGGGACCGAACCTGACGCTGGGCAACACCATCCTGCTCAAGCACGCGCCCCAGTGCCCCGAGTCGGCCGCGGCAATCCAGCAGATCTTCACCGACGCCGGGTATCCAGAGGGCGCCTACGTCAACATCTACGCGACGAACGATCAGGTCGCGGACATCATCGCCGACCCTCGCGTGCAGGGGGTTTCGCTGACGGGCTCCGAGCGCGCGGGTGCCGCCGTCGCGGAGATCGCGGGCCGCAACCTGAAGAAGGTCGTCCTCGAACTCGGCGGCTCCGACCCGTTCATCGTGCTGAGCTCCGACGACCTGGATGCCACCGTGGACGCCGCCATCGACGGCCGTTTCGAGAACACCGGGCAGGCCTGCAACGCGGCGAAGCGGATCATCGTCTCGGAAGGCGTCTACGACGACTTCCTGGACAAGTTCACCAAGAAGGTGCTCGAAAAGGCCAAGGGTCTGGCGCCGCTGTCGTCGGTCGCGGCCGCCGAACGACTGGACGGCCAGGTGAAGCAGGCCGTCGACGACGGCGCCACGCTGGTGTCCGAGGGCGAGCGCAAGGGCGCGTTCTTCCCTCCGGGCGTGCTCACCAACGTCTCGCCAGATTCACCCTCTTATCGCGAAGAGCTTTTCGGGCCGGTCGCGACCGTGTACAAGGTCGGCTCCGAGGACGAAGCCGTCCAGGTGGCCAACGACACGCCCTTCGGGCTGGGGTCCTACGTGTTCACCACCGACGGCGAACAGGCCAAGCGCGTCGCCGATCAGATCGAGGCGGGCATGGTGTTCGTCAATGCCGTTGGTGCGGAAGGTGTTGAGCTGCCGTTCGGCGGCGTGAAGAGGTCCGGCTTCGGCCGCGAGCTCGGCCGCTACGGCATCGACGAATTCGTCAACAAGAAGCTGATCCGCATCAGCTGAGCATCACGCGCGCTTTCGCTTCGTCGCTGACGTAACGCCGTCCTTTTCGACGGCCACGGTTCCAGCGACAGTCTGGCGCAAAGGCAGTCCGTTGGTTTGCCGATCTTGATTTGGCAAATTAGATGTGGCGTTCAATAAGGGGCGGTCAGCCGAGTGGCCCAGTGATGCATCGTCTTCCGACAATCGGCGTACATCGCAGGCAACCTGCCCAGGTCCGCCGCCCGTGGAACAGTGCTGAGACGGGTCAGCGCTTCGTGAAGACTGTACGGTGCCAGTCCTTTTCGGCGACACCGGTGATATCGCTCATCACGTGCTTGATGGTGAGGTACTCCTCGAGCGAGTAGTCCGACATGTCCTTGCCGAACCCGGACGCGCCGAGACCACCGTGCGGCATTTCGCTGATGATCGGGATGTGGTCGTTGATCCACACGCATCCGGCGTGGATCTCCCGTGACGCCCGCTGCGCGCGGTAGACGTCGCGGGTCCATGCCGAAGCGGCCAGGCCATAGTCGGTGTCGTTGGCCTGCCGCAACGCGTCGTCGTCGTCGGTGAAGGACCGCACGGTCAGCACCGGCCCGAAGATCTCGTCGCGGTACACCTCGGAGTCCTCGGCGACGTCCGCGATGACCGTCGGCCGGTAGAAGGAGCCCGGCAGATCGGGCGCGACGCCGCCGGTGACGACACGTCCACCCTGATCCGGCGCCCGCTCGACCATGCCCGCGACCTTGGCCCGGTGCGCCAGAGAGATGAGCGGCCCCAGGTCGGTGTCGTCGTCATTGGGATCCCCCACCACGATCTTGCTCATCACCTCGCCGACACCGGCGACGAAGTCGTCATACAGCTCGCGCGCCACGATCGCGCGCGTCGCTGCGGTGCAGTCCTGGCCGGTGTTGATCAGCGCCCCTGCGACCGCACCCTGGATAGCGGCGTCCAGGTCGGCGTCGCCGAACACCACGAACGGCGCCTTGCCGCCGAGCTCGAGCTGGGTGCGGTGGCCGTGCACGGCCGCAGCGGCCATCACCTTGCGACCGACCGGCGTCGAGCCGGTGAACGTCACCACATCGACGTCGCGGTGCCCGGCCAGCGCGGTGCCGACATCGCCGCCCGCCCCGGTGATGACGTTGAAGACGCCGTCGGGCAGGCCGGCCTCGGTGGCCAGCCGAGCCAGTGTCAGCGTGGTCAACGGCGTCAGCTCCGCGGGTTTGATGACGACGCTGCAGCCCGCCGCCAGTGCGGGCAGCACCTTCCACACCGCCATCTGCAGCGGGTAGTTCCACGGCGTGATGGTCGCGACCACCCCGACCGCCTCGCGCCGGATGCTGGAGGTGTGGTCGCCGGAGTACTCAGCGGTGGCCTTGCCTTCAAGGTGACGGGCCGCTCCGGCGAAGAAGTCGATGTTGTCGATGCTGCCCGGCACGTCGAACTCCCGGGCCAGCCGCGCTGGCTTGCCGGTCTGGCTCACCTCCTCGGCGACCAGCTCATCGGCGTGCTCGGCAGTCAACGCCGCGAGTTTGGCCAGCGCCGCGGACCGCTCCGCAGGCGTCGCGCCTGCCCAGCTCGGCAGTGCCGCGCGGGCGGCCGCCACCGCGGTATCGACATCGGCCGGCGTGGCCAGTGCGATCTCGGTGACGACATCGCCGGTCGCCGGGTTGATGACCTGATGACGAGCACCTCCGGTAACCACCGCAGCGCCGTCGATCCAGCTGCCAGCCACGCTGGCCGAAACCGTCGCAGTCATATCCCAACGCTAACCGACGGCAGTCCCTGCGGCTACGCATTCCCGCGGTCGCGACATCACTCGGCGCGTGATTTCATTGGTTTAGTTGCTTGTCACGACGGATTCCGTGCACAATCTCAGGCATGGCCAACCCGGGTGCTGATGGCATCCAACCCGTTTCCCTGCGCGTACAGACGCGAGCCGGGGCGGCGGTCCAGCTCGATGAGCTGTCCAAGGCGATCATCGAGAAACTGCAGCAGGACGGCCGTCGCTCGTATGCGGGCATCGGCAAGGCGGTCGGGCTGTCCGAGGCCGCGGTGCGGCAGCGGGTCCAGCGCATGGTCGACGCCGGCGTGATGCAGATCGTCGCCGTCACCGATCCGATGCAGCTGGGTTTCGCCCGGCAGGCGATGATCGGCATCCGCTGTACCGGGGACACCACAGTGGTGGCCGAGAAGTTGGCCGCGATTAACGCGGTCGAATATGTGGTGCTGACCGCAGGCTCCTTCGACGCCATCATCGAAGTCGTCTGCGAGGATGACGATGATCTGCTCGATCTGCTCAACACCCAGATTCGCGCACTGCCGGGAGTGATATCAACAGAAACATTGGTTTATCTCAGACTCGTTAAGCAGCAATACAATTGGGGTACAAGATGACGACTATTGAAAATAAACAAGAAGTTTCAAGCGATCTGGGCGCCAAGGCCAACCGCCATTTGTGGGGGCACTTCGCCCGACATGGAGAAGGCATCACGCCGCCGATCATCACCCGCGGCGAAGGCGTGCGGATCTTCGACGACCGCGGCAAGAGCTATCTCGACGGCCTTTCGGGGCTCTTCGTGGTGCAGGTCGGACATGGCCGCGCTGAACTCGCCGAGGCGGCAGCCAAGCAGGCGGAGAAGCTCTCGTTCTTCCCGCTGTGGTCCTACGCCACGCCGCCGGCGATCGAGCTCGCCGAGCGGCTCGCGCACTACGCGCCGGGCGATCTGAACCGGGTTTTCTTCACGACCGGCGGCGGCGAGGCCGTCGAGTCCGCCTGGAAGCTGGCCAAGCAGTACTTCAAGGTGACCGGCAAACCCGGTAAGTACAAAGCCATTTCGCGGGCGATCGCCTACCACGGCACTCCCCACGGCGCGCTCGCCATCACCGGCCTGCCGACGTTCAAGGCGCCTTTCGAACCGATCACCCCCGGCGGCTTCCGGGTGCCCAACACCAACTTCTACCGGGCGCCCGAGGGGCACGACAAGGACGAGAAGGAGTTCGGGCAGTGGGCCGCTAACCGGATCGCCGAGGCGATCGAGTTCGAGGGCCCCGATTCCGTCGCCGCGGTCTTCCTCGAACCAGTGCAGAACGCGGGCGGTTGCTTCCCGCCGCCGCCCGGATACTTCGAGCGGGTCCGCGAGATCTGCGACGAGTACGACGTGCTGCTGGTGTCCGACGAGGTGATCTGCGCATTCGGACGCATCGGTTCGATGTTCGCCTGCGATGACTTCGGCTACGTACCCGACATCATCACCTGCGCCAAGGGCATGACATCGGGCTACTCGCCGATCGGCGCCATGATCGCGTCCGACAAGCTGTTCGAGCCGTTCAACGACGGCTCGACGACGTTCGTGCACGGGTATACCTTCGGCGGGCACCCGGTGTCGGCCGCGGTGGCTCTGGCCAACCTGGACATCTTCGAGCGCGAGGGCATCAACGACCACGTCAAGCAGACCGCGCCCGCTTTCCGCGCGACGCTGGAGAAACTGCTCGACCTGCCGATCGTCGGCGATGTGCGCGGTGAGGGCTTCTTCTACGGCATCGAGCTGGTCAAGGACAAAGCCACCAAGGCGATCCTCGACGACGAGCTCAGTGAGTGGCTGCTGCGCAGCTTCCTGTCCACCGAGCTGTTCGAGGCGGGCCTGTACTGCCGAGCCGACGACCGGGGCGACTCGGTGGTTCAGCTGGCACCGCCGTTGATCAGCGGCCAGGCCGAGTTCGACGAGATCGAGCAGATTCTGCGTGGCGTGCTGACCCGGGCATGGGACCAGCTGCAGACCCGCGGAGACGCCTGGAAGTAGGTTCACCGGCGTGCCGTCGAAGACCCGCAAGCCGCCGATCGATCCCGTCCGGTGGCAAGCTCCGCCGGTCGATCCGCTGCCCGACTTCGCGTCGGCGTCGATCACGGTCGTTCCTGTTCCGGGTCACGCGCCCGAGGACGTCGTGGTCGACGCCGATGGTCAGATCTGGACCGGAGTCGACGACGGCCGCATCGTGCGTATCTCGCCGGAAAGCGGTGAGACGACGGTCGTCGGCGACACCGGTGGGCGACCGCTCGGTCTGCACGTGGCCCGCGACGGCCGGCTGCTGATCTGCGACAGCCCGCGCGGGCTTCTGGCGATGGACCACCGAGACACCGGCAAGTTCGAGACGGTGGTCGACGAGGTCGACGGCCGGCAGCTGCGGTTCTGCTCGAACGTCACCGAAACAGCCGACGGCACAATCTATTTCACGGAGTCGACGAGCGCGTTCACCTACGCCGACTACATGGCGGCGCTTCTGGAGGCACGCGGGCGCGGCGCCCTGTTTCGGCGCGACCCTGACGGCACTGTGCTGACGCTGGTGCCGGGGCTGTACTTCGCCAACGGCCTGACGCTGACCGCGGACGGGTCCGCGCTCGTGTTCGCCGAGCTGCAGGCCCGACGGCTCTCGAAGTACTGGCTGACGGGCCCGAACGCCGGAACGGTCACACCACTTGCGGAGAATCTGCCCGGCATGCCCGACAACCTGTCGACCGGTGCCGACGGGCGGATCTGGTGCGCGTTCGTCACACCGTCCAGCCAGGTCGCGGATCGGTTGGCGAAGGGCTCACCGATGGTGCGCAAACTGCTCTGGCGGCTGCCGGCACGGTTTGGGCCCAAACCCGAATCGATCGTCTGGGTCGTGGCCTTCGATCCCGACACCGGGGACGCAGTCGCAGGCCTGCGGACCGAGCATCCCCGGTTCGGCCAAGTCACCGGCATGGTCGAGGCGAACGGCAAGCTGTGGATGGGCTCGATCGGTGGCCCGGCCGTCGCATGGGCGGACCTGTCGGCGACCGCATTGCCCTAACTCGAAATCGACGTTTTGGCGCGTAGCTCTCGCGCTTTCCCGCCCAAACGTGAGTTTGGGCGTCCTAAGAGATCACATTTGTAACTCCAACCACATAAGTCACAGCGTGGCTCCCCGAAATCCGGCCGCCGTTCGCCTAATCTGCGGTCACAATGGCGACCTCTCGATATGTGTTCCCGCGGGCCGCCGCCCTTGCAGCGGCGCTTTTCCTGACCGCGAGCCCGGCGCTGGCGAACGCCGAACCCAATGCGGCACCCGACGCCTGCCCGTATCAGGTCAGCACGCCGCCGGCCGTCGACTCTTCCGAGGTGCCGACAGCGGGCGACCCACCGCAGCCGCTGCCGGTGCCGGCGACGCCGGTCGGCGGTGACGCGCTATCCGGTTGCGGCATCATCACCGCGCAGGGCACGCCGCCGGTGCCCAACGACATCTCCGCGGATGCCTGGCTCGTGGCCGACCTGGACAGCGGCGACGTCATCGCCGCGAAGGATCCGCATGGCAGGCACCGACCGGCCAGCATCATCAAGGTCCTGATAGCAATGCAGGCGCTGCGGGAACTGCCGGTCCACAAAGTCGTGGCAGGCACCAAGGATGACGCCGCCGCGGAGGGCACCAGGGTCGGCATCGGCGAGAACGGCCATTACTCGATCGGCGACATCCTGCACGGGTTGCTGATGCATTCCGGAAACGACGCCGCGCACGCCCTTGCCATGCAGATGGGCGGGATGGACGCCGCGGTGGGCAAGATCAACGATCTCGCAGGCAAGCTCGGCGGCCGCGACACCCGGGTGGCCACGCCGTCGGGTCTGGACGGTCCCGGCATGAGCACGTCGGCCTACGACATCGGCCTGTTCTACCGCTACGCGTGGCAGAACCCGACGTTCGCCGACATCGTCGCGACCCGCAGCTTCGACTTCCCGGGCCGCGGCGACGCCGGCTACCCGGTGGAGAACGACAACAAGTTGCTCTACAACTACCCGGGCGCGATGGGTGGCAAGACCGGCTACACCGACGACGCCGGGCAGACGTTCGTCGGCGCGGCCAACCACGACGGCCGCCGCCTCGTCGCGGTGCTGATGCACGGCACCCGGCTGCCGATTGCGCCGTGGCAGCAGGCCGCCCACCTGTTGGACTACGGGTTCGCCACCGCGCCGGGCACCAAGGTGGGCACGTTGATCGAACCGGATCCCTCGCTGGTGGCGACGCCCCAGAAACCCGCCGACGACACCGCGCTGCGGGCCGCCGCCGCGCTTCCCGCTGCCGATGCCCTTCCGGTGCGCGTGGGAGTCACCTTGGTCGGCGTGATCATCGTGTTCTGTCTGATCATGGCCGCACGGTCACTGAACCGCCGCCCGCAGCACTGAGGCTTAGCGGCGACGGGCGAAGCGCGAAAATCCCAGTGCACCAAGAGCTCCCACCGCAGCAGCGGTGAGCGCTCCGGCGGGCCCCAAGCCCTCTCGGACCTGCACCCGCGGCGTGATCACCGCGCTGGCCGGGGGTTCCACCGGTATTGCTTCGATATTCTCCCGCGATGTGGCCGCCCACGCGGTCGCGAACAGAATCAGCCGGGCGGTGATGTAGGCGAACACCATCAGACCGAGGACGGGCCCGAACGTCGCGCCGGCGGGGCCGGTGAGCACCGAGCTCAGATAGATCGACCCCACCTGCTTGAAGATTTCGAACGCCACGGCAACCATCAGCCCGGCCCGAGCCGCGCTTCGAAAGCTCACCGACTCGCGCGGCAGCCGCGCGATCATCACGGTGAACAACAGCCAGGCCACCAATACCGACATCACCAACGAAACAACCCGAAGTAACACGTCGACACCCGGAACATCCCGCAAGCCAAGCCATTTCAGGACCTGTTCCATCAGCCCCGAACTGGCCAGCGCGGTCAGGGCGACAGTCACCGCGATGGCGAGGAACAATCCGACCATCGCAACGAGGTCTGAGAGCTTCGTTCTGAGGAACCCGGGCGGCTCCTGGCGCGCCAAGCCCCACATCTGGCTCAGCGCCTCTCGCAGATTGGCCATCCACCCCAGTCCCGCCCACGCGGCGGTCGCCAGACCGATGATGCCGACCGAGGTGCGCGATTTGATCGCCGAATCCATCAACTTGATCAGCTGATTGCCGAGGTCCCCCGAAACCGTCGACTTGATGCGGTCCTCGATCTCGATGAGCAGTTCGGGATGGCTGGCGAGAATGAACCCCGCGACCGCGAAGGCGACCATGAGCAACGGGAAGAGCGCAAAGATGGTGAAGTAGGTGACACCGGCGGCGTAGAAGTCGCCGTTGCTGTTCTGATAGCGCTCTTGAGCGCGCATGATGTGGTCGAACCACCGGTAGCGGTGCCGCAGACGGTCCAGAATTCCCGGTTTGGCCGGTTCGGTCATGCCGACCTCCGAAACGCTATTGCGGTTGCTGTAGAAAACCTAGTCGCTCATATACCCGCTTCAGCGTCTTCGCAGACACCTCATTGGCGCGGGTGGCACCCGCGGCCAGCACGCCCTCGAGTTCTCCTGTGTCTGCCAGCAGCTCGTCGACCCTCGTTTTGATAGGGGTGACGAACTCCACCACGGCATCGGCGGTGTCCTTCTTGAGGTCGCCGTAGCCGCGGCCGGCATAACCCTCGACCAGCTTGTCGATGTCGGTACCGGTGACCGCGGACTGGATCGTCAACAGGTTCGACACCCCGGCCTTGGCCTCGGGGTCGTAGCGGATCTCGCGCTCACTGTCGGTGACGGCGGACCGGATCTTCTTGGCCGTCACCTTCGGATCGTCGAGCAGGTTGATCAACCCGGCTTCGCTGGAGGCCGACTTGCTCATCTTCGCGGTCGGATCCTGCAGGTCGTAGATCTTGGCGGTGGCCTTGGGGATCATCGGCTCGGGGATGACGAAGGTGTCGGGAAACCGGGAGTTGAAGCGCTGCGCGACGTCGCGGGCGAGTTCCAGGTGCTGGCGCTGGTCTTCGCCGACGGGCACCAGATCGGTGTCGTAGAGCAGCACGTCGGCGGCCATCAGCACCGGATAGGTGAACAGGCCGACGGTGGTGGCGTCGCTGCCCTCCTTCTGCGACTTGTCCTTGAACTGCGTCATCCGCGACGCCTGCCCGAATCCGGTGAAACATCCGAGCACCCAAGTGAGTTCGGTGTGCGCGGGCACATGGCTCTGCACGAAGACGGTCGCCCGGAACGGGTCGACCCCCATCGCCAGGTATTGCGCGGCGGTCGCTAGCGTGCGGCGGCGAAGGGTGGCCGGATCTTGCGGGAGCGTGATCGAGTGCAAGTCGACGACGCAGAAGTACGCGTCGAACTCGTCCTGCAGCCCCGCCCACTGCTGCACCGCCCCCAACGCGTTACCGAGATGCAGGGAGTCAGACGTGGGTTGCACGCCGGAGAAGACGACGCGCTCGGAGGGCTTGCTCATGATCATTCAATCCTTCCATTCGCGTCATCCCCATTCGCGTCGGGTCAGACGCTCGAGCACGCGCAGGAGAATCCGCCGTTCCTCGGCGGTGAGTTCGCCGAGCCACCGCTCCTCCCCTCGCTGGATCTCGGCCTGGACCGCATCTTTCACCCGGCCACCGGCTTCGGTGATCGCCAGCAGACGCACTCTGCGGTCGTCCGGATCGGGTCTGCGTTCGATGTAGCCGTCGTCCTGGAGGTCGTCGAGGGTGCGAATGATCCGTGTCTTGTCGGCGCCGATGGCCGCGGCCAGCGCGGCCTGGGTGCGCATCGACGACCGGTCCAGCGCCAGCAGGACGATGTAACCCCACATGGTCAGCCCATGCGCTTCGAGGATCGGCTCCTCGGCGGCGACCATCTCCCGCAGAAGCGGGGCAAGCATAGCGGCCAGGTCGGGACGCCGGGGGTGCGACGACTTCGCTGCCACCGCGCCATGATACGCATTGCGTTATCGTATATGTGCGCTTACTATATGCGTATGCCTACTATCGAAACCGGGATCCGCCCGTTGCACCGGATCGCCGTGCTGCAGTCCGTCGACCTCGTCAACACCGTCGAGCAGGCCGACCTCGTCCGGCCGACGCCGTGCGACGGCTGGGACCTCTTGGACCTGCTGGCGCATATGACCATCCAGCACCGCGGATTCGCTGCGGCCGCAAGGGGTTCCGGCGCGGACATGAACACCTGGCGTGTCGAATCGGTGGTCGACGCGGTGAGGGATGAACCGGGTCGCACCTACGCCGAGGCCGCTTATGACGTGCTGGACGCCTTCGCTGCCGTCGAGACGTCGGACGCGCCGTTCGCCCTGCCCGAGTTCGGCGAGGGTGCGCTGTTCCCGGGCGAGATGGCGATGGGTTTCCACTTCGTCGACTATGTGGTCCATGGCTGGGACGTCGCCGCATCGCTTGGCGTCCCCTACGAGTTGCCCGCCGAAGTCGTCACCGCCGTGCTGCCGTTGGCGCTTGCAGTCCCCGACGGCGACTTCCGCACCGGGGACGGGGTGCCGTTCGGCCCGGCCGTCGAGCCCGAAGGCACTGACGATTTCGAGCGGATCCTGCGCCACCTCGGCCGCAGGCCGGACTGGACCGGGCGAAACGAGTAGCCGACTACGCTAGACCGTCCTTGACGGAGGCGTCAGTGTCGCGACATGGCAGCGACCAAAACACACGCGGTGGTACTCGGCGCCAGCATTGCAGGCATGCTCACGGCCAGGGTGCTGGCGGACTTCTTCGATCAGGTAACGGTGGTGGAACGCGACGTCCTTGGCGAGTCGCCGGACACGCGTCGCGGAGTGCCACAAGGCAAGCACTTGCATGGACTGTTGATGCGGGGGGCGCAGGCGCTCGACGAGCTCTTCCCAGAGTTTCTCGACGAGCTCGTCACCAACGGCGCGCCCTACTTCGACGGCAGCGATCTGTCTCGCCTCTACTTCTGCATGAACGGCCATCTCAGTGTTCGGTCGGGCAGTTCTCGGCACATCAAGGCCTACGGATCGAGTCGCCCGTTCCTCGAGTATCACGTGCGGCGAAGGCTGCGAATGATGCCCAATATCGCAATGCTCGACGGGCGCGACTTCGTCGATTTGATGGCCGACCGGCAGCGCGATCGCATCACCGGTGTGCGCGTTGCCCGCCACGAGGGCGGCGGACACTCTGAACTGTCGGCAGACCTCGTCGTCGACGCATCTGGACGTGGTTCACGCACACCGGCTCTCCTTACGCGCCTCGACTATCCACGCCCGGTCGAAGACACGGTGAGGGTGCACTTGAAGTATTCGAGCCAGTTGCTGCAGATGCCGCCCGATGCGCTGCGCGAAATGGGCTTCGTCATCTCCCCGGTGCCGGGCAGGCCGACGGGCGTCACCCTCGCCCGGTGCGAACACGACACCTGGATCCTCACCGTCTTCGGCATGGCAGGAAACGATCCCCCGGATACATTCGCCGAAATGTGCGATTTCGCAGAGCCTTTCACGCCGGCTTATGTGACGGCGGCGCTTCGGACCGCGACACCTCTGGCAGCGACAGCGCAACACCGCTACCCGTGCAGCCGGTGGTACCGCTACGACCGGATGCAGCGGCTGCCGGAGGGCCTGCTCGTGGTCGGCGACGCCCTGTGCAGCTTCAACCCGATCTATGCGCAGGGGATGACGGTGGCCGCGCTGGAAGCACTGGCGTTACGTGACTGCTTGTCGAGGGGCAGTGCCGATCTCTCCCGCCGGTTCTTCAGGGCCAGTGCCAGGCCGATCCGTCAAGCATGGCAACAAGCCGTCGGCGGCGACCTGTCGCTGCCCGAGATCGAAGGCACGCCTCCGTTGGCGGTGAAGCTGATGAACCCGTACCTGGACCGGATCATGACCGCGGCGGAGAACGACATATCCGTGCTCGAGCAATTCATCCGGGTGGCGTGGCTGGTGGATTCCCCCGCGCGGCTACTGCGGCCTTCGATCGTGGCCAGGGCGATGACGCCCAAGCGTCGCGGGCCTGCCGTCGAATCGGCAGCTGCCGCCGCCTGGGCGCCTATCGGAGGCTAAGGCCGAGATTGCCCTCAGGGCTGTGAAACTGTAGCGACGACCCTGAAAGCAATCTCGCTGCTGGGATACGGCAGGACAACACTTCTTGCCATGGTGCTGACGATCACGTCGGCAGACCCCAGTCGAGCTCGTCACCTCGCTTGCGATACCGCCGGTAACACCTTTACTGTCGGCACCATGACTGAGCGCGCACCGATTCACCTCGGTTCCGGGGAGCCGATGCTGTTGCTCCATCCGTTCATGTTGTCCCAGAACGTGTGGAAATACGTCGCACCGCAGATAGCTGCGACCGGCCGCTACGAGGTTTTCGCCCCGACCATGCCCGGCCACAACGGCGGCGCCCGAGGCAAGTTCTTCCTGGACTCCGGGTCACTGGCCGACGACATCGAGCGCCGCATGGACGCGCTCGGCTGGGGCACCGCCCACATCGTCGGAAACTCGCTCGGCGGTTGGGTGGCCTTCGAGCTGGAGCGCCGCGGACGGGCCCGCACCCTCACGGGGATCGCACCGGCAGGCGGCTGGCACTGGTACACCCCGGCGAAGTTCGAGATCGTCTTCAAGTTCGTCGCCGGCTTCCCGGTGTGGCTGATCACCAAGGCGCTCGGCGAGCGGGCACTCAAGCTGCCTTTCGCCAAACAGCTGGCCTACGTTCCGATCGCCGCGTCCCCCAAGACTCTCAGGGACGCCGACCTGCCCGACATCGTCGATGACGTCAGGCACTGCCCGGCGTACTACCAGCTGTTGGTCAAATCGCTTCTGCTGCCCGGGCTGCAGGAGCTCGCCGACGGGCGCGCACCCACCCACCTGGTCATCTGCGGGAAGGACCGGGTGCTACCGCATCCGCGGTTCACGCGTCACTTCACCACGCACCTACCGGAGTCCACGACGATCACACATCTCGACGGGGTCGGGCACATCCCGATGTTCGAGGCCCCTGAGCGGGTCACCGAAGTGATCCTCGACTTCGTCGACGCACACGTCGACTCGAAGCGGGCCACCGGCTAGTCCATCGCCTTTTTCAGGTGGTCGGCCAGCGTGCCGAGGAATTCCTCGCTGGTCTGCCAGGCCTGGTCCGGCCCGATCAGGATCGCCAGGTCCTTGGTCATCTGCCCGCCCTCGACCGTGTTGATGACGACCTCTTCGAGCGTGCTCGCGAACTCGATCACCTCTGGTGTGTTGTCGAGCTTGCCCCGGTGTTCCAGTCCGCGCGTCCACGCGAAGATCGAGGCGATCGGGTTCGTCGACGTCGGCTTGCCCTGTTGATGCTGTCGGTAGTGGCGGGTCACGGTGCCGTGCGCGGCTTCGGCCTCGACGGTCTTGCCGTCCGGCGTCATCAGCACTGACGTCATCAGCCCGAGCGAACCGTAACCCTGTGCGACAGTGTCGGATTGGACGTCGCCGTCGTAGTTCTTGCATGCCCACACGTAGCCGCCGTCCCACTTCAGACAGGCGGCCACCATGTCGTCGATCAGGCGGTGCTCGTACGTCAGCCCGCGCTTGTCGAATTCCTCCTTGTACTCCTCGTCGAAAATACGTTGGAACTCATCCTTGAACATCCCGTCGTATCCCTTGAGGATGGTGTTCTTCGTCGACAGGTAGACCGGGTAATTCTGTTGCAGCCCATAGTTGAACGACGACCGCGCGAAGTCCTGGATCGACTTCTTGAAGTTGTACATGCCCATGATCACGCCGCCATCCTCGGGGATCTCGACGACGTCGTGCACCATCGGCTCACTGCCGTCGGCTGGCGTGAAGGTCACCGTGAACGTGCCCGGCTTGTCCACCTTGGTGTTGAAGGCGCGGTACTGGTCGCCGAACGCATGCCGGCCGATGATGATCGGCTTGGTCCATCCCGGCACCAGCCGAGGCACATTCGAGATGACGATCGGAGCGCGGAAGATGGTGCCGCCCAAGATGTTTCGGATGGTCCCGTTGGGCGAAAGCCACATCTGCTTGAGGTTGAACTCCTTGACGCGGGCCTCGTCGGGAGTGATCGTCGCGCACTTCACGCCGACGCCCTCGCGCTTGATGGCCTCGGCCGCGTCGATGGTGACCTGGTCGTCGGTGGCGTCGCGGTGCTCGATACCAAGGTCGTAGTAGTCCAAGTTGACGTCGAGGTACGGCAGGATCAGCTGCTCCTTGATCATCCTCCAGATGATCCGGGTCATCTCGTCGCCGTCGAGCTCTACGACCGTCCCGTCGACCTTGATCTTGGACATGCCGCCACCCTACAAGGGCGAGTTGGCCCGTAGAGGCGTAGCGTTATCGTTACTGACCAGTAGCGTTTTGTAACGCGGCGTTGAACGTCTTGCTCGGCCTCATCACCGCTGTGATCTTCTCCCGGTCGGGGTAGTAGTAGCCGCCGATGTCCACCGAATCACCCTGCACCTCAGCGAGTTCGGCCACGATCGCGTTTTCCTTCTCGACGAGCTCCTTGGCCAGCGAGGCGAAGTGGTCGGCCAGCTCTTGATCCTCGGTCTGCGCCGCGAGTTCCTGCGCCCAGTACATGGCCAGATAGAACTGGCTGCCCCGGTTGTCCAGCTCGCCGGTCTTACGCGACGGGCCCTTGTCGTTCTCCAGCAGCTTGCCGATCGCGGCGTCCAGCGTCTGGCCCAGCAGCGCGGCCCGCTTGTTGCCCGTCTTGTCGCCCAGGTCTTCGAAGCAGGCGCCCAACGCGAGGAACTCCCCGAGCGAATCCCAGCGGAGGTGGTTCTCCTCGACCAACTGATGGACGTGCTTGGGCGCCGAACCGCCTGCGCCGGTCTCGTACATGCCGCCGCCGGCCATCAACGGAACGATGGACAGCATCTTGGCGCTGGTGCCGAGCTCCAGGATCGGGAACAGGTCAGTGAGGTAGTCGCGCAGGATGTTTCCCGTCGCGGCGATGGTGTCCTGTCCGCGCGTCACGCGCTCGAGGGTGTATCGCATGGCCCACACCTGCGGCATGATCTGGATGTGGAGGCCCTCGGTGTCGAGGTCGGCGAGGTAGGCCTTGACCTTCTTCCTCAGCTCGGCCTCGTGGGGACGCTCGGTGTCCAGCCAGAAAACCACCGTCATTCCGGATGCCCGGGCACGGGTGACGGCCAACTTGACCCAGTCCCGGATCGCCGCGTCCTTGGTGACGGGCATCCGCCAGATGTCGCCCTCTTCGACGTTCTGCGTCAACACCACCTCGCCGGAGTCGATGTCGACGATGTTGGCGACGCCGTCCTCCGGGATCTCGAAGGTCTTGTCGTGGCTGCCGTACTCCTCGGCCTTCTGCGCCATCAGGCCGACGTTCGGAACAGTGCCCATGGTCGTCGGGTCGAACTGGCCGTTGGTCTTACACCAGTTGATCATCTCCTGGTAGATCCGGGAGAACGTCGACTCGGGGTTGACGGCCTTGGTGTCCTTGGTCCGTCCGTCGGCGCCGTACATCTTGCCGCCGAGGCGGATCATCGCAGGCATCGAGGCGTCGACGATGACGTCGCTGGGCGAGTGGAAGTTGGTGATTCCCTTGGCCGAATCCACCATGGCCAATTCGGGGCGGTGCTCGTGGACGTCGTGGATGTCTTTGATGATCTGCTTCGCGTTGGAATGACGGCAGCGCCTCGATCTTGTTGTAGAGGTCGACCATTCCGTTGTTGACGTTCACGCCCAGTTCGTCGAGACACCTCCTGGTGCTTGGCGAACGCGTCCTTGTAGAAGACCTTCACGCAGTGGCCGAACACGATGGGGTGGCTGACCTTCATCATCGTCGCCTTGACGTGCAGCGAGAACATCACGCCGGTCTTGTACGCGTCCTCGATCTGCTGCTCGTAGAACTCGCACAGGGCCTTCTTGCTCATGTACATGCTCTCGATGACGTCACCGTCGTCCAACGACGTCTCGGGCTTGAGCACGATCGTCTCGCCGCTCTTGGTGACCAGCTCCATCCGCACCTTGCGATCGCGGTCCAAGGTCATCGACTTCTCCCCGTGGTAGAAGTCGCCGCCCTTCATGGTCGCCACGTGCGTCCGCGAAGCCTGGGAGAACTCGCCCATGCTGTGCGGGTGCTTACGCGCGTACTCCTTGACCGCATTCGGGGCGCGACGGTCCGAATTTCCTTCGCGCAGAACAGGATTCACGGCGCTGCCCAGTACCTTGCCGTAGCGCTCCTTGAGCGCCTTCTCCTCGTCGGTCTGCGGATGCACCGGATAGTCCGGAATCGCGTAGCCCTTGTCCTGCAGCTCCTTGACGGCGGCCACTAGCTGCGGCACCGAAGCGCTGATGTTCGGCAGCTTGATGATGTTGGTCTCTGGAAGGTGGGTCAGTTGGCCGAGCTCGGCCAGGTTGTCCGGCACGCGCTGCTCGTCGGTCAGCTCGTCGGAGAACTCGGCAAGGATGCGCGCCGCCACGGAGATGTCAATGGATTCGACGTTGATCCCCGCCGGCTCGGTGAAGGTCCGAATGATCGGCAGAAGTCCGTAGGTGGCAAGCAACGGTGCCTCGTCGGTCAGCGTGTAGATGATGGTTGGCTGCTCGTCGCTCATATGGTGGTCTCCCGGCGTAAGTGTCGGCTATCAGTATCGCGTCGGTTATGAACCTACGCGTGCCCAAAGATGGGGGAATTTGCCCCATGCCCGACGGTGCCCAGGCCCGCAGAATCACTCCATGGTCAACCCAGTGGCACCCACGACACCGGGTGCGATACGCTTTTTGTCGGTCATGAGCGCCAGCGTCAAGCCCCGGCTTGCTGGCCGGCAACCCTCCAACCGCGGTGGGGTGCCCCGGGTGATGACCAGGTTGAGTAGCTGCGATCGGCTACACGGCAAGCGCGGGTCCGCAATAACGGGCCCCCAGAGTAGACAGATGGAGGTTCGTTTCCTATGAGCACGCCAGAAGACCCAACGGCACGCTGGTCGTTTGAGACCAAGCAGGTGCACGCCGGGCAGACACCGGACAGCGCCACCAACGCCCGCGCGCTGCCGATCTACCAGACGACGTCGTACACGTTCAACAGCACCGAGCACGCCGCCGCCCTGTTCGGGCTGGCTGAGCCCGGCAACATCTACACCCGGATCATGAACCCGACGCAGGACGTCGTCGAGCAGCGCATCGCCGCACTGGAAGGCGGGGTCGCGGCGCTGTTCCTGGCGTCGGGCCAGGCCGCAGAGACCTTCGCGATCCTCAACCTGGCGAACGCCGGTGACCACGTGGTCTCCAGTCCCCGGCTGTACGGCGGCACCTACAACCTGTTCCACTACACGCTGCCCAAGATCGGCATCGAGGTCAGCTTCGTCGAGAACCCCGACGACCTCGAGTCCTGGCGCGCGGCCGTGCGGCCGAACACCAAGGCGTTCTTCGGCGAGACCATCTCCAACCCGCAGAACGACATACTCGACATCCCCGGCGTCGCAGCGGTCGCGCATGACGCGGGGGTCCCGCTGATCGTCGACAACACCGTCGCCACCCCGTACCTGATCCAGCCGATCAGCCACGGCGCCGACATCGTCGTGCACTCGGCCACCAAGTACCTCGGCGGGCACGGCACCGCGATCGCGGGCGTGATCGTCGACGGCGGCACCTTCGACTGGACCAACGGCAATTTCCCCGGCTTCACCACGCCCGATCCCAGCTACCACGGGGTGGTGTTCGCTGAGCTCGGACCGCCCGCATACGCCCTGAAGGCGCGGGTGCAGCTGCTGCGCGACATGGGCTCTGCGGCGTCGCCGTTCAACGCCTTCCTGATCGCTCAGGGGATAGAGACGCTGAGCCTGCGCGTCGAGCGGCACGTGGCCAACGCGCAGCGGGTCGCCGAGTACCTCGACGGCCACCCCGACGTGATTTCGGTGAACTACGCGGGGCTGCCCAGCTCGCCATGGCACGAGCTGGGTAAGAAGCTGGCGCCGAAGGGCACCGGCGCCGTGCTTGCCTTCGAGCTGGCGGGCGGTATCGACGCAGGCAAGGCGTTCGTCAACGCGTTGACGCTGCACAGCCACGTCGCCAACATCGGCGATGTGCGCTCGCTGGTGATCCACCCGGCGTCGACCACGCACGCTCAGCTGACGCCCAAAGAGCAGCTCGCCACCGGCGTCACGCCGGGCCTGGTGCGGCTGGCCGTCGGCATCGAGGGCATCGACGACATCCTGGCCGACCTCGAGCAGGGTTTCGCCGCGGCCAAGCCGTTCCATGTCACCGGACAGGCCGATCCGCAGACGGTTTCGGCGTTCTGAGGGTTCTGACGTGACAATCTTCGACATGCCCATTACCGCGCTGCCTGCCGAGGGCGAGGTCGCAATCGTCGACGTCGGCTCGCTGACGCTCGAGAACGGCGCGGTCATCGACGATGTCTCCATCGCCGTGCAGCGGTGGGGCGAACTGTCGCCTAACCGCGACAACGTCGTGGTGGTCTTGCATGCGCTTACCGGCGACTCGCATATCACCGGTCCGGCCGGTCCCGGTCATCCGTCACCCGGGTGGTGGGACGGTGTTGCCGGTCCCGGCGCACCGATCGACACAGACCGGTGGTGTGCGGTCGCGACAAACGTGCTGGGCGGCTGCCGCGGGTCGACCGGCCCCAGTTCGCTGGCTCGCGACGGAAAGCCATGGGGCTCAAGGTTTCCGATCGTGTCGGTGCGCGACCAGGTAGAGGCCGATGTGGCCGCGCTCGCCGCGCTCGGCATCACCGAGGTCGCGGCGGTGGTCGGCGGCTCGATGGGCGGCGCGCGGGCGCTGGAGTGGATGATCGGCTATCCCGACAAGGTCCGGTCCGCATTGGTGCTCGCGGTCGGGGCCCGTGCGACCGCCGACCAGATCGGCACCCAGAGCAGCCAGATCGCGGCGATCAAGTCCGATCCGGACTGGCAGAACGGTGACTACTACGGCAGCGGCCGGTCGCCGGACGTCGGCGTGGAGATCGCCCGCCGGTTCGCACACCTGACCTACCGCGGCGAGGTCGAGTTGGACACCCGCTTCGGCAACGACGGCCAGGGCGACGAGGACCCCGCGACCGGCGGTCGCTACGCGGTGCAGAGCTACCTGGAGTATCAGGGCCACAAGCTGCTCAGCCGGTTCGACGCCGGCACCTACGTGGCGCTGACCGAGTCGTTGAACAGCCACGACGTCGGGCGGGGTCGCGGCGGCATCCGGGCCGCGCTGAGCAATTGCCCGGTGCCGGTGGTCGTCGGCGGGATCACTTCCGACCGGCTCTACCCGCTGCGGCTGCAGGAGGAATTAGCGGAGCTGCTTCCGGGTTGTCCGGAGTTGAGGGTTGTCGACTCGATCTACGGCCACGACGGCTTCCTGGTCGAGACCGAGGCGGTCGGCGACTTGATCCGCGAGACATTGGAGCTGGCCACAAAGTGACCCGGTCTAGGCAACAGCGTTCCCTGTCGTTCGGCGCGGAAGCAGCGGCATACGAACGCGGCAGGCCGTCATATCCGCCAGAAGCCATCGACTGGTTGCTGCCGCCGGATGCTCGCGATGTGCTCGACCTGGGTGCAGGCACGGGCAAGCTGACCACCCGGCTCGTCGAGCGGGGACTCGGCGTCGTCGCGGTCGACCCGATCCCGGAAATGCTTGAGCTGCTGAGCAATTCGCTCCCCGATACGCCCGCGCTGCTGGGCACGGCCGAAGAGATTCCGCTGCCGGACGACAGCGTCGACGCCGTGCTCGTCGCGCAGGCCTGGCACTGGTTCGACCCGGAGCGCGCCGTCAAGGAGGTCGCGCGGGTGCTGCGGCCGGGCGGACGTCTGGGTCTGCTGTGGAACACCCGCGACGAGCGGTCGGGGTGGGTCAAGGACCTCGGCCGAATCATCGGCCACGAGGACGACCCGCTCAGCCAGCAGGTGACGCTGCCGGAGCCGTTCGAGAACGTCGAACGCAATCAGGTGGAGTGGACGAGCTATCTGACCCCGCAGGCGCTCATCGACCTCGTCGCATCGCGCAGCTACTGCATCACCTCGCCGACCGACGTGCGCACTCAAACTCTCGAGCGGGTGCGCGAGCTGTTGTCGACCCACCCGGCGCTGGCCAACACCACCGGCCTCGCGCTGCCCTACGTCACGGTGAGTATCCGCGCGACGCTGTCCTGACGCCCAAACTCACGTTTGGGCGCAAAAGTGCGAGAAGAGCACGCCATTACGTCGATCTCGACGCTAGCCGGCGCCGAACCAGCGCGTCAGCGCAGCGCGTAGCCGGTCGGTGTCGTCGGGCCCGAATGTGTCTGCGGCCCAGGCGACATAGCCGTCGGGCCGGATGAGCACCGCGGCGGGCCCGTCGCTCACCGATGCCGCCACCAGGTCCACCCGGTCGCTCCACGCTGCCGCCGCCTCCACGGCCCCGCCGCCCGACAGGTCGAGCAGCAGCGGGCGCGCCTCGTGGAGCAGGTCGGTGGCGCGACGGCCGTCGTCGAGGACGAGGTCGGGCACCATCAGCCCGGACAGCGGATGGTCGTCGCCGACGTCGTAGCGGACGTCGGAGCCCGCCAGCAATCCGGCAAGATGCGTCGCGACATCGGGTTGACCCGCCAACTCGCCGAAAAGCGCGCGTAGTGCGTCGACGTCCGGGCCGGGAGTGGCGAGCGCGAGCTGTGCCTGCGAGTGCATCATCACCCGCTCGCCGACGGGATAGCGCTCCGACTCGTATGTATCGAGCAGACCCGTCGGCGCCCAACCGTTCACCACGGCCGCCAGCTTCCAGCCCAGGTTCACGGCGTCCTGCATGCCCAGATTCAACCCGGGCCCGCCCATCGGTGAATGCACATGCGCGGCGTCGCCGACCAGCAGAACCCGTCCGGCCCGGTACCGTTCGGCCTGCCGCGAGTTGGTCCCGTCGAGTCGGCGCAACGCATGCGAGCCCGGCCAGCGGGGTGGCTCGAACGGCACGTCGGTGCCGACCACGCGGCGCAGGCTGTCGCGCAACTCGTCGAGGGTTATCGGCCCGTCCGCACTGCCGGGCGTCCAGCCGTACTCGATCGTCCCGAGCATCGGGCGGTCGTGTTCGATCTGGAACAACATCAGGCTGCCGTTGTCGAACCTGTTGTGCCCCGGTGCAATCCGGCCCGATCCTGGCACCTGGTATCCGCCGTCGGCCGTCCGGAGTTCCTCGCGGAGGTGTACGTGGGCAATTCGGCTCACGATCGGCGACGTGTGACCGGGGAAATCGATGCCTACGCTCTTGCGCACCATGCTGCGGCCACCGTCGGCGCCGACCAGGTAGGCGGCGTCCACACGGTACGTGCGGCCCGCGGATGCGACCGTCATCGCCACGGCGTCGTCGCCCGCGTCGAGTGCGGTCAGCTCGTGGCCCCACCGGACGTCGACGCCGAGGTCGCGCGCCCGCTTCTCCAACAGGCGAACCAGCCGTGGCTGTTGCAGAAGCAGCACATGCATCGGGTTGTCCTCAACGCCGAGGAAGTTCAGCGCCAGTCCGGCGAACATCCAACCGAAGGTCGGCTTCGGTGGGCCCTCGTCGCCGCCGAATGCGTGGTAGAGGCCGCGCATGTCCAGCTGCCGGATCACCTGTCCGACAAGGCCGTTCGCCTTGGGTTCGTCGCTCGGTCCCGGGAGCTTGTCGAGCACCACCGACCGGACGCCGGCCAATGCGAGCTCGCATGCCAGCATCAGACCGTTGGGCCCGGCACCGGAAATCACGACGTCGGTGTGTTCGTCGATCATGACTTCTTCCTCTTCGGTTGTGGTTCTGGAAGACCCGCGGCCACGTCGGCGAAGCCGGTCCGGATAAGTGTGGTGATCGCCACTGGGGGATCCGCTATCACATAAAGTTCTGTCGCCGCGTCGCCGACGGCACGAACCACGGCAGTCACAAGCCGTGGGTAGATATCACGATTCGGGTCGGTACCAGTCCGCTCGGCAATTACCACTAGCCATTCGTCGAACAACTCCTTATTCGCAGCGTCGCGGATCTCAGGCCTCATCAACAGCTTTCGGACCTCGGCAAGCTCGGTTCGACTGGGGATCTTGTTCTCCTCACCGCTGGCGTCGCGGAAGTCCTCTTCGAGCGGCGCCACCACGGCCTCGGTGATCGACGTCCACAGCGGCTCGTGGGCCGGTCGTTCTCGCAGCACATCGATGCTGCGGCGAAGTCGTTCCGTCTGGCGGTAGGCCAGCGCCTCGTACTTGCCGGTGAAGTAGTTGTTGAACGTCCGCAGGGAAACGCCCGCCAGCTCCGCGATGGCCTCGCGGGTCACGGAGTCGAGCCCGCCTGCGAAGGCGAGCTTCAGCGCGGCGTCGCTGAGCGCCCGCCTGGTGTCGAGCTTCTTGCGCTCCCGGAGTCCGGTCATACGCCCACCGTACCAAAACTTGCACAGTAGGCAAGATTGCCTAGTGGGCAAATACGTCTAGCTGGTGCCGAGCGGGTCGATCGTCCACGCGATGAAGAGCACGGCCGCGCTGACCGTGGCCGTGGTGACGAAGTCGATGGTCTTGGTGCGCACCGCCAACAGGCCGGCCCGTTCGTCGGTGAGCGCAAGCCGAAGCGCGGCCGCGACCGCGACACCGATGCCGAGCACGAGCGCGCCACGTCGCCAATACCCGGCGATCACCAAGCCGAAGGCCGCCAGAAAGATCAGGCCCACCAACAGAATTGGCCACTGGCCGCGAAACACCTTGCGGGCGAACTCCCGGACGGTCATGGCCGTTGTTTTTCGGCCAGTTCGACGACGTTGACGAGCAGGAACGCCCGGGTCAGCAGGCCGACACCGCCGGGGTTCGGCGAGACGTGGCCCGCGACCTCCCACACGTCGGGCTCGACGTCACCGACCAACTTGCCGTTCTCGTCGCGGCTGACACCGACATCGATGACGGCCGCACCAGGCCTCACCATGTCAGCCTTCACCATGTGCGGCACACCCGCAGCCGCGATGATGATGTCGGCCTCCCGGGTCAGCTCCGGAAGATGTCGAGTTGCGGTGTGGCACAACGTCACCGTGGCATTCTCCGACCGGCGGGTGAGCAGCAGGCCAAGCGGCCTGCCGACGGTCACGCCGCGGCCGATCACCACCACCCGGGCTCCCGCGATCTCCACCTCGTAACGCCGCAGCAGGTGCACGATTCCTCGCGGCGTGCACGGCAGCGGCGCAGGCTCGTTGAGCACCAGCCGGCCCAGGTTCATCGGATGCAGACCGTCGGCGTCCTTGCCCGGGTCGAGCCGCTCCAGCGCGGCATTCTCGTTGAGGTGCTTGGGCAGCGGCAGCTGCACGATGTAGCCGGTGCATTCGGGGTTGGCATTCAGCTCGTCGATGGTCTCGTCGAGCTTGGCCTGGCTGATGTCGGCGGGTAGGTCACGCCGGATCGAGTTGATGCCGACCTTCGCGCAGTCGGCATGCTTGCCGCGCACGTACGCCTGCGAGCCGGGGTCGTCACCGACCAGGACCGTGCCGAGGCCTGGCGTGCGTCCCGCGGCCGTCAAAGCCGCCACCCGTTCCTTGAGGTCGACGAAGATCTCGTCGCGTGTGGCCTTACCGTCCAATGTGATCGCACCCACGGCAGCCAGTCTGACATGCGTCTGTGGCAGTCTTCTGACCATGAACACCCAGCCCAATGTGTTCACCCCGGCCAAGCTCGGCCCGGTGACGCTGCGCAACCGCATCATCAAGGCGGCGACGTTCGAGGCCTCGACGCCAAACGCACTCGTCACCGACGACCTGATCGAGTTCCACCGGCTGCCCGCCGCTGGTGGTGTGGGCATGACGACGGTCGCCTACCTGGCGGTGACACCAGGCGGCCGCACCCAGGGCAAGCAGATCTGGTGGCGTCCCGAGGCGATTCCCGGACTGCGCAAGCTGACCGAGGCCATCCACGCGAAAGGCGCGGCCATCAGCGCACAGATCGCGCATGCCGGCCCAGTCGCCCATGCAAAATCAAACGAGGCCGAAGCGCTCGCCCCGATGACGAGCAAGTACGCGAGGGCGGCCAGTCGTGACGACATCGCAGACGTCGTGTCAGCGCATGCCACCGCGGCCCGCTTAGCCATCGACGCTGGGTTCGATGCGGTCGAGGTTCACCTCGGCCACAACTACTTCGCCAGCTCCTTCCTGAGCCCGCTCATCAACCAGCGCGACGATGAGTTCGGTGGCTCGCTGGAGAACCGCTCGAAAGTGGCACGCAGCGTCGCCGAAGCGGTGCGCTGCGCCGTCGATGACGCCGGAGCGGGCAGGATCGCCGTGACCGCAAAGCTCAACATGGCGGACGGAGTGGACGGCGGGATCACGGTCGAGGAGTCACTTCAGACGGCGAAATGGCTGCAGGATGACGGTTGTCTGGATGCGATCGAACTTACTGCGGGAAGTTCGTTGGTAAACCCGATGTACACGTTCCGAGGCGGCGCACCGGGCAGCGATGTTCCCGCCCTTGCCAAGGTCGTCCGCGAATACCCTTACTACGACGCATATCTGCTGAGCGATGCCCGCCTGTTCCGTGCAGAGCTGACGATTCCGCTGGTCCTTCTGGGCGGCATCACCAACCGGGAGACCATGGATCTGGCGATGGCCGAGGGATTCGACTTCATTGCGATGGGCCGGGCGCTGCTCGCCGAACCCGATCTGTTGACCCGCATCAAAGCCGACGGCGACGCGCACACCGTGACGTCGGTCTGTAACCACTCCAATGAATGCATGGCCACCATCTACAGCCACACCCACTGCGTCGTCACCGGATCGCCCGGCTGACGAACACCCGTCGTACTCGGCGGGCATACCTATAGAGTTGGTCGCGATGAGCCGACCAGCCCCGCCCGCGCTGACAGTTCGGAACGACGGATCAGCGCGCACCTTCGCCGCTGGCAACGATGTCGTCATCGGACGCGATCTCCGCGCCGACGTGCGCATCGCCCACCCCCTGATCTCCCGCGCACACCTGGTGCTGCGGTTCGACCAGGGCCGGTGGATCGCCATCGACAACGGCAGCCTCAACGGCATGTACGTCAACGGCCGCCGGCTGCCGACCGTCGACATCCAGGACGGTCTGCACGTCAACATCGGCAATCCGGACGGTCCGCTGCTGAGTTTCGAGGTCGGCAGGCACGAAGGATCGGCGGGCCGGCCACCGACCACGTCGATCCCCGTCACCAACCGCCCCAGCGGGAGTTGGCCAAGTCAGCAGCCGCCCGGTCAGCCGCCGCCGGTGTCCCGCCCGCAGCCTTATCCGTCCGGCGCGCAGGCGGGCTACCCGTCGACCGAGCAGCCCAGGTACCCCAACGGACCCCAGCCCGGCTACAGCGGCTCGCAGATCCAACCCACCCGCGCGCCGAGCCCGATGTCGCAACAGGCCACCGCCCAGCCCGCGCTGTCCCAACCGGCTCTGGAGTCCGTGACGGCCATGGGCCCGACGGCCGCACCACGCTCCAGCGAGGGCAACCTCGCGACGAGCATGCTGAAGATCCTGCGGCCGGGCCGACCCGCCGAAGCGCCGCCCGGCTCGATCAAGATCGGCCGCAACACCGACAACGACATCGTCATCCCCGATGTACTGGCGTCGCGCCACCACGCGACGCTCGTCACCACCGCCACGGGCGCCGAGATCCGCGACAACCGCAGCATCAACGGCACCTTCGTCAACGGATCCCGTGTCGAATCCGCGCCGTTGCACGAGGGCGACACGGTCACCATCGGCAACGTAGACCTTGTTTTCCGCGGTGGCATGCTGGTCCGGCGCACCGAGACGACGGCGGCGAGCGGTACCGGCGGCCTGGACGTGCACGGCGTCACGTGGACCATCGAGGGCAACAAGACCCTGTTGCACAACGTCTCGCTGACGGCGCGGCCGGGCACGCTGACCGCCGTCATCGGTCCGTCGGGCGCAGGCAAGTCGACTTTTGCCCGGTTGGTGGCCGGCTACACCCATCCGACGGAGGGCACCGTCGCCTTCGAGGGCCACGACATCCACGCCGAGTACGCGTCGCTGCGCTCCCGGATCGGGATGGTGCCCCAGGACGACGTGGTGCACGGCCAGCTGACCGTCAACCAGGCCCTGATGTTCGCGGCCGAGCTGCGGCTGCCGCCGGATACCAACAAAGAGGACCGCGAACGGGTCGTCGCGCAGGTGCTCGAGGAACTCGAGATGACGCAGCACCGCGAGACCCGGGTCGACAAGCTCTCCGGTGGTCAGCGCAAGCGCGCATCCGTGGCGATGGAGCTGTTGACGGGCCCCTCGCTACTGATCCTCGACGAGCCGACGTCGGGCCTCGACCCCGCACTGGACCGCCAGGTCATGACGATGCTGCGTCAGCTCGCCGACGCGGGCCGCGTGGTGCTGGTGGTCACCCACTCCTTGTCCTACCTCGACGTGTGCGATCAGGTGCTGCTGCTGGCCCCTGGCGGCAAGACCGCGTTCGCCGGTCCGCCCAGCGGGATCGGCGCGGCAATGGGCACGACGAACTGGGCCGACATCTTCAGCGGCGTCGCGCGCGACCCGGACGCGGCCTACCAGCGGTACGTCGCCGCGCACGGACCGACACCGCCACAACCGCCCGCTCAGACGCCTGCGGACCTGGGCAACCCGACGCGCACCAGCGTGCGACGCCAATTCTCCACGATCGCGCGGCGCCAGATCAGGCTGATCATCTCCGACCGCGGGTACTTCATCTTCCTGGCATTTCTGCCGTTCATCATGGGTGTGCTGTCGCTATCGGTGCCGGGCGACGTCGGCTTCGGCGTGCCCGTTCCCGCGATACAGGGTGGTGAAGCACCCAACGAGCCGGGGCAGATCCTCGTGCTGCTCAACGTCGGCGCCATCTTCATGGGCACCGCGCTGACGATACGGGCGCTGATCGGCGAGCGTGCCATCTTCCTGCGCGAGCAGGCCGTCGGGTTGTCCACGACCGCATACCTTTTGGCCAAGGTCGTCGTCTTTGCCCTGTTCGCGGTGCTGCAGTCGGCCATCGTCGTCGCCATCAACATCTACGGCAAGAAGTGGGGCCCTGGCGCCGTCACCAGTGGCGCGGTGATCCCCAGCCGAACCCTGGAGCTGTTCGTCGATATGGCGGCCTGCTGCGTGGCCGCAGCTATGGTCGGCTTGGCTCTCTCGGCGCTGGCCAAGTCGAACGAGCAGATCATGCCACTGCTGGTGATCGCGATCATGTCGCAGCTGGTGTTCCAGGGCGGCATGATCCCGGTGACGGGCCGAATCGGGCTCGACCAGTTGTCGTGGATCACGCCTGCGCGGTGGGGATTCGCCAGCACCGCGTCGACGATCGACCTCTTGAGACTCGTACCGGGCCCGCTGACTCCGCAAGACTCGCACTGGAAGCACACCCCCGGCGCGTGGTGGTTCAACATGGCCATGCTGGGGTGTATCTGCGTCGGCTACTTGAGCTTCGTGCGGTTCAAGATCCGTCTCAAGGCCGGCTAGGTGCGGCACAGTACGGCGCGACCCCCGATCAGGCGGGCGTCGTAGTGAGGGCGGCGATGCTGGCAAGAGGGCACGACAAGTTCTCGCGCCTTAGCGGCGAGATTGCGCACAGGGCTGTGGAATCGCCGCCGACGGCACAACCCTGACTGCAATTTCGGCGCTAGGGTGCAGACCGCTACCTCCGGTTGGGCAGCCAGATCTGCACCGGAACGTCACTCGCCGTGGACGTCGAGTCCATGCGCGGCGGCGAACGCCAGCGCCTGCTCGATGTCGATCCGTGCCCCCCGCAACGAGGCGGTGGTCCACAACGTCGGGTCGGCGCGTGCCCCGCGGAGGTCGGCCTCGTCGAGGCGGGCGTCCTGTGTGCGGGCCCCCCGTAGATCGGCTCCGCGCAACACCGCCTTGCGCAGATCCGCCTTCACCAGGCTGGCCTCGCTGAGCCGGCAGTCCGACAGATCTACCCCGCGCAGGTCGCACCCGGCAAGCACCGCCAAGGTGAAGTCCACCTCGACGATCGTCACAGGCCGCAGACGGCATTCGGTGAATACCGATCCCAGCATGCTGCAATGACGAAAGGTACTGTGCCACAGTGTGGTCCGGCGAAACATGCAGTTGCGGAACGCAGAGCCGACGTGTTCGGACTCCCCCAGGTCGACACCGCTGAAGTCGCACTCGGTGAACACCACGCGTTCGGTCCGCAGCCGACTCAGATCGTCATCACGGAAATCGTGATCGGTGAATTCGCGTTCCGCCCAGACGGTTTCGGCGCCGACCACGCGATCAGCCGGGAACCGACGGGAGCACGTTCAACGCATATTCGGTGACCGCGATCAGCGCGGCCGTCGAGGAGTGCCGATCCCTGGCATCGACCGTGATGATCGGAATCCCATCGGACAGCGCCAGCGCCTTACGCACCTCGTGTGGGGGATGCCTTGGCGCATTGTCGAATTCGTTGATCGCGATCAAAAAGGGCATGTTGCGGGCCTCGAAGAAATCCACCGCCGCGAAGCTGTCCTGCAGTCGTCGGCAGTCGACGAGGATGATGGCGCCGATCGCACCGCGGACAAGGTCGTCCCACATGAACCAGAACCGCCGCTGGCCGGGGGTGCCGAACACGTACAGCACCAATTCCTCGTCCAGGGTGATCCGGCCGAAGTCCATCGCGACCGTCGTGGTCCGTTTGTCGGGTGTGGCGTCCAGCCCGTCGAGGCCTTCCGAGGCATTGGTCACCAGCGCCTCGGTACGCAGCGGCATGATCTCGGAGACCGCGCCGACGAATGTGGTCTTCCCGACGCCGAAACCGCCGGAGACGACGATCTTCGTCGACGCAGTGGGGTGGCCCTCAGAGTGCTCGTAAGCCACGGAGGGTCCTTCCTATCAGTTCGCGACGCTCGGCGACGGTCGCCTGGTCGCTCAAGGTGCCACGCACCCGCAGATGTCCTGCGGCCACAAGATCACCGATCAGCACGCGCGCGACACCGACCGGTAACGATAGATGAGCGGCGATCTCGGCCACCGACGGGCTGCTCGTGCACAACGCGCAGATCTGCGCCCGAACGTCGTTCCCCGGCCACCGCCGCGGCTTGTCTGATACGACGGCCTCGATCGGGGCTTCCAGAGGCAGGCTGATGCGCGAGTCGGTCCGCCCGGCCGTCAGCGTGTACGGCCGTACCAGGCTCGGTTGGGCGGGATCGCGAGAGTTGAGTTCGTCCATTGACCGCTCACGAGTGCTGGGGTGCTCGCCGTGACGACTGGACGACGCTGCCGACGCGCTCCACCAGCATCGCCATCTCGTAGCCGATCTGGCCGATGTCGCATCCCGTGGTGGCCAGCGTCGCGAGGTTGGAGCCGTCGCCGACCCGCATCAGCAGCAGGTAGCCGTTCTCCATCTCGACGACGGACTGCAGCACGTAGCCGCCGTTGAACAACTGCGACGCGCCCGTCGACAGGCTCGCGAGCCCCGACGCCACCGCAGCGAGCTGGTCGGCGCGTTCGATCGGCATGTGCTCGCTGGCTGCCATCAGAAGGCCGTCCGCAGACACCAGAACCGCGTGCGTGACGCCGGATACTTCGCGGGCGAACTTCGAGACCAGCCAGTCGAGCGAATCGCGCTGCGTCGAACGTGACGGATAGGTCATTCGTTATCTGTTCCTCTGGTCTCCTGGGCGTGCGACCGCGCGGCGTGCACGCCGCCGAAGTGGCTGCTGATGCTCGCCCGGACCGCGTCCGGATCACGCACCGGGATCGCGTGTGCGCCGGTATCGAATTCGGCCGCCGACTCTACCTCGTCATCGTCGTCATGGCTTCGGTGCACTCCCCCGTTGGAATGGCCGCCGTTCGCGACGTGCAGCGCTGCGGGACCCGCCGCACCGGGCACCAGCCGTGCACCGGGGTCGCGCATCGGCAATCCCTGGTCGGTGTGCGCCAACACCGGCGCGTCCTCGGCCGCCTCGGCCGCCGTCCAGCCGTGATCCCAGACCGATTCCCAGTTCAGATCGCTGCTCTTCGCCAGCTGAGTGGGATCGATCAGCCATTCGGACAGCATCTTCTGGTAGATCGCGTCGTCGGAACCGGCCGTCGCCGAGGACTCCGCCGGCTCCGGCTCCGGCGGCGCCGCCTCGTCCGACTCAGGCGACTCGGAGATGCCGCTTGCGCCGGGATTGCGTTGCGGCAACAGCGCGACCGGGAACTCGGAATGCCCGTTGAGCTGATCCACGTCGACCTCGTCGTCGTAATCGTCGTACTCGGTGACCTCGTCGAGTGAAAGTGCAGTCGCCGTGCCGGAATGCGCATCGGCGGGCTGGCCCTGCTGACCCGTGTCGATGGGGTCGCGCATGCCTGCCCGGACAAGCAACTCGGACGGCACATACACGCCGGCCGTGGTGCCCGAATTCGGTTCGCCCGCAATGGTGCTGCGCAGCCGGATCACCAGTCCCTGTTGTTGCGCCAGCCGCCCGACCACGAACAGACCCATGTGGCGCGCGGTGTAGGCGGTCACCTGGCCGCCGGACTGCAGACGCGTGTTGGCCACGCGCAGATCCGATTCGGTCATTCCCAGCCCGATGTCGCTGACCTCGATGACCAGCCCGCCGTTTCCGGTGTGCACGGCCGAGACCCGCACCTGCGAGATCGGCGGTGAGTAGCGCAGGGCGTTGTCGAGCAGCTCGGCGAGCAGGTGCACGAGGTCACCCGCGACCGATCCGACGATCTCGCTGTCCGGCACCGTCGCGGTGACCACGCGGGTGTAGTCCTCCACCTCGGAGGCCGCCGCGTTGATGATCGCGGCGACGGGCACCGCGTCGGCCTGTTCGCGCGGCACCTTCGCGCCTGCGAGCACCAACAGGTTGGCGCCGTTCCTGCGCATCCGGGCCGCAAGATGGTCGAGCCGGAACAGGCTCTCCAGCCGCTCCGGGTCTTCTTCGTTGCGCTCCAGCCGGTCGATGAGCGAGAGCTGTTGATCGACCAGGGAGCGGCTGCGCCGCGACAGCGTCTCGAACATGTCGCCGACCTGCAGCTGCAGCCGGCTCTGTTCACCAGCCAGGAAGACAGCCTGCTCGTGCAGCTCGTCCACGGCGTGCGCGACCTGGCCCACTTCCTCGGTGGTGTTCACCGGGATCGGTTCGACGGGCCCGGGTTCCTTGCCGGCGCGCACCCGCTCGATCTCACGCGCCAGGTCGTCGTGGGCGACCCGCAGCGCGCTGTCCCGCAGCGTGCGCAGCGGCCGGACCAGTGACCGCGCCACCAGCGTGACGAGAAGCAAGGCCAGGACCATCGCGCCGAGAACGATCGCCGAGTCCCTGATGGCTTCGGTGCGTGCCTTCGAGGCTTCGTCGGCCACCGCGCCGGTCACCTCGGGCACGGTGCGGTCGATCATCTGGGTGGCGATCTTGTCGGTGGCCTGCAGCGACGCCGTCATGTCCGGGTTGTTGACCAGCGGAATGGACGGGTCGGAGATGAGTGCCGTCCGGCGGTCGTACTCGGCCTGCAGTTGTTGAGCCTCCGGTGAGCCGATGCCGAGCACCTGACTCATGCCGAACAGCGTCGACGGCTCGGTGCCCGCGAGGGTGATCATCCGCGTGCGCTGCTCGGGGTCGGGCAGCTCGCCACCCTGGTTGACCAGGAGCTGCTCCATCATCATCTGCCCGCGGGCGCCGACGGCACGGGTGAGGCCCTGCGTCTCTGTGCGGATGCGCTCGTCGCCGACGCGGACCGACCCGGTGATCGCGTCCTCGGAGGACAGCAGGATGGGTGCATAGGCCGTGACCCGGTCGACGAGGCCGATGGAATTCGAGGTGACCTTGTTCAGCAGCGCCTGGCCGCCCTCGAGCACGCTCGTGACACCCTTGCGGACATCCGGCGGCACATCGGGGGATTCGCTGAGCCGACGCTGCAACTCCGCGCGGCTGGCGTCGAACGTACTCATCGCGGCCTGCGTGTCGCCGCCGGCCGTCGGCGCCAGGATCGCGCCGTTGAGCGCGGTCATGTAGCTAACGATCGCAGGCACCATTTCGGCGCGGTCCGCGGCGCGTTGTAGATCACGTGCTTCGATCGCGTTCGAGTAGATGCGCAATCCGCCGAAGGCGCCCGCCAGAATCAGCGGCACCAAGACGATCGCGAGCACCTTCCAGCGGACTGGCCAATTTTTCAGGGACCACCTGGAGGGACGTTTAGGTGCGGCGGGCGCCTGGGCGTCTGCGTCTTCGACCAATCCGTCCACCAGCTCTTGCTGCGTGTATGTGGTCATCGCTGCCCGACCGCGCTACCGGCCGCTAGTCCTTCTTTTTCGAATTGAGCGAGGTTCATAACGCTTCCTGCTGATTTTGCCCCAGTGGGGGCTGGCGTTCTTCGCCTGGCAATTGATCGAGTATGCCAGTCGCGCGCTGCCCCTTCCACAATTCTTACTGAACAGACAGAGTTCGGGCACTCTGCCAGAACCCCCGTACAAGGCGTCCGAGCAAATGCCGACGAGCACGCCTGCAATCGGTGGCGGTACTTTTTCGACATGAGGTTGACGGGTGGAAGCGACGATGAGCTCCTGACGGACGCATGGGCCTGTCTGACCGGTGAAGAAGCCTTCATTTCCGCCGGCCAGTCCTAGGATTGCCTAACGGCGGAATGTGCCACCGCTTGAGAGAGGCACCCATGTTTTCCAATATGGAACCCCTGGAGAACCTGAAGCGGCGCAGCGTGATGTTCTGGCTGCCGCCCGCCGGCAGGGACAACGGCGTCTGGGCCGACACCTGGGTACAGCTTGCGACCTTCGAACCCGGCGATGCCACAACGGTTCTGGAGCTCTTGGCCAAGGCCGACGTCGGCGGCTACGCCGCAGCGCGAAGAGGCCGCAAAGGTGCCATCGACGGGCGTCACGACGTTTACGTGGACAGGATGCGCTACCACGAGGCGCAGGACGTGGTGATGCTTTTCCTGCGCGGCAAGGCGCCCCCGCCAGGCGAAACGAAGGCACCGTCGACCCGACCACCTCGAGGTGGCTCGGCAACGGTGAGCCCGAAGGCGGGGCGGCGGCGGGCCATCAAAAACCATCTGGGAAACGCGATTGGCGTGATGATCCTCGCGGGAGTAATAGCTCTGGGGTTGGCATGGCTGTACTACGAGGGCGCCAGTCGGTTCCCCGTCGCACATAGCCACGTGATCGAGTCACCTCGACAGCCGTAACCTTCCAAGCACTCGCACGGCAGGAGGGTGGCGTGTTTTGTTCAAAGCAATGACATCGGTCACCGCTTACGTTGACGACCAGAAGCCCTCCGAGCTCTCCAATTACAAAACGCATTGGGACCAAGGTCGGGGTGGTGGAACCAGGCGGTAACCAAGGTCTGGCAGGTAGCCGGCGAACAATTACCAACGATCGATAACGCGCCGACAGCACCCCCGCCGACGCCTTAGCCCACCTCTTCTAAGTCAATCGACTTGGAAACCCGTACAGAACAGGGCACCCGCATTACCAGCCGGACGCTGTTGGAAGTGCAAAGTTCCACGTGCCGCTGGCTCGATGGCCCGCGAGACCTTTGCCCAACCGTGGCCTCGATCACATCGCAGAGCCAGGATTCATGGTTGATTCCTGCCAACCACCAACCAATTTCTGCCACCGGAATTATTCGCCTGACCTTCCTGTTTAGTCAATTAGACCGGCACGAAGAAGACCAAACCGGCCGATACGGCAAGACAAAGAAGAAGGCATCACAATGAAGAAGTTCGGATTTGCCACAATCGTCGCAAGTGGCCTCGCCGCCGCGGTTCTTGGCTTAGCCGGCCCCGCGCAGGCTGACATTGGTCACCACGACTGGGTGGTGAACACCCAACAGCACGCCACCGTCGGCTCGTTCACCCCGACCATTGGCGACGGTCGCTGACCCACAACCTCGAACGGGAAGGGGCGCCCACAAAAGGGCGCCCCTTCTTTGCATGTGCGTACAGCATCGCGCGCTCTCGCGGCGTCAGTAGTCGATGAACCCCATGATGCCGTCCTGGCCATCTCCCGTTGACGTTCAATCGAGGTAGATTCCTCCGTTGACCTGGAGAGCCGTAACGTTCCAAGCACTCGCAGGGTGGGAGGATGGCGTGTTTTGTTCAAGCTGATGTTCTACAGCCCGCGCATCGCGCCCAACACCGGAAATGCCATCCGCATGGTCGCGGCGACGGGCTGCGAACTGCACCTGGTCGAACCGCTCGGATTCGAGCTGTCCGAACCCAAGCTGCGGCGGGCCGGGCTGGACTACCACGACCTCGCCTCGGTGACCGTGCACGAGAATCTGGCAGCCGCCTGGGCCGCCATTGCGCCGACGCGGGTGCACGCCTTCACCGCGCATGCGACCACGCCGTTCGCCGCCATCGCTTACCAACCCGGCGACGTGTTGATGTTCGGGCCCGAGCCCACCGGGCTGGACGCCGACACGCTGGCGGACCCGTACATCACGTCGCGGGTGCGCATCCCGATGCTGGCCGGCCGTCGGTCGCTGAACCTGTCGAACGCCGCCGCGATCGCCGTGTACGAGGCCTGGCGCCAGCACGGCTTCACCGGCGCGGTCTAACCGACGTTGTCACCACCTGTTCCAGTGCGCGAAGTTCTCCGCGGGGAGGCGGTCTGCCCGTTTGAAATCGGTGCCCTTGGTATAGGCGATGGGGAACAGGCCGCCCTGGCTGTACTCCTCGAACGGGATGCCGAGCACATCGGCGGCCAGCTTCTCGCCCTTGCCGACGAGATGCAGAGTCGTCCATGCCGAGCCGAGGCCGCGCGAGCGCAGCGCCAACATGAAACTCCACGCCGCGGGCAGCAGTGAACCCCAGAAGCCTGCGCTCTGCCCGGCGGGCACGCCGTCCGGGCGGCCCTTCAGGCACGGGATCATCATCACGGGCACCTCGTGCAGGTGTTCGTTGAGGTACTTCGCGGAGCCGGTGACGAGTGGCCGCTGCTCGTCGCGCACATCGCCGAAGGTGGGCTTGGGCTGGTCGAGGTAGGGCGTCGCGTTGTGCCGGTAGATCTCGGCCAGCGCCTTCTTCGTCTCGGCATCGTCGACGAAAACCCATTGCCAGCCTTGGGTGTTGGAGCCCGTCGGCGCCTGCAGCGCCAAATCGAGACATTCGATGAGCACCTCGCGCGGTACCGGCTTCTCCAGATCGAGCCGCTTGCGCACTGAGCGCGTGGTCGTCAGTACATCGTCGACGGATAGGTTCAGCGTGTTCTCGGTGGTCATTTCGCCGAGACTACAGTCGAGAAATGACAGCCGAACTGACGCAAGAGGTTTCCAGCAGACTCCAATCCGACCATTACGGATGGCTTACCACCGTCGCCAAATCAGGGCAGCCCGTGCCGCGGCTGGTCTGGTTCTATCTCGACGGCACCGACGTGATCGTGTACTCGATGCCTGCCGCCGCCAAGGTCAGGCACATCGAAAATCGTCCGCACGTCAGTCTGAACCTGGACTCCGACGGCAACGGTTCAGGCGTCGTCGTGGTTGGCGGCAGCGCCGTCGTCGACGATGTCGGCGTCGATCCCCGCAAGGACGGCCCGTATTGGAAGAAGTACGAGGCCGATGCCGAACAGTTCGGGCTGACCGAGGCGATGGGCGGCTACAGCACGCGATTGCGGCTCGGCATCGAGAAGGTCTGGACCACCCCCGGCAGCTGACGTGCACTCCAGATCCGATTTCGAGCGGCCTATCCGACGCTGGCAGGACATCCCGGGATGGTTCCAGTGGCGCCGCGCCCAGGAGGAGGCCGTCGCACACTTCGGTGACGGGAGCCGGTTTGTCGAGGTGGGCAGCTATCTGGGCAAGAGCTTGTGCTCGCTGGCCGAGGTGATTCGCGACAGCGGCCGCGATATCGCGCTCACTGGGGTCGATACCGCGCGGGGCAGCGGACCTGAGGGCCGGCACGACATCAATGCGCACGGTCCCGCGGTCGAGTATGGCGGCGGCACCTTCGCCGGCCTGCTGCACCGCAACGTGATCGCTTGCGGTGCAGCTGATCTGGTCCAGCTATTGATCAGCGACTCGGTGGCGGCCTCGAAATTGTTTCCCGACCAATCGCTGGCTTGGGTGCATGTCGACGCACGACACGATTACGACAGCGTGTCGGCCGATATCGCGGCGTGGGCGCCGAAGATACAAAGGGGTGGCTGGCTGTCCGGCGACGACTTCAATGCCGATCAGTGGCCAGGCGTCGTTGGCGCAGTGCGTGATGCCCTCCCCCTCGCCGAAACCTGGTGGTCGACGCAATGGCGGTGGGTGAAGACCTAGCGGCGGAGTGAGATGTCCGCTTCGCTGCGCTCATCGACTGAGTAGATGTCCGCTTCGCTGCGCTCATCGACTGAGTAGATGTCCGCTTCGCTGCGCTCATCGGAAGTCGCGGCTGCGGGAGGCGACGGCCAGTTTGATGCTGCCGAGTCGTTCGGCGACGACGGTGACCGCGCCGGTGGCGTTCTGTACCTGCCCCCTGATCATCAGCGCCGACGCCGTCTGCGCCAGCTTGCGGTGGCGCGCCCAGACCCCTTGTGAGCACATGATGTTGACCATTCCTGTCTCATCCTCGAGGTTGATGAACGTCACGCCCTGCGCCGTCGCGGGACGCTGCCGGTGCGTCACCGCCCCTGCCACCAGTACCCGCGTCCCGTCGGGCACCGACAACAGTTGATCTGCCGGGATGACGCCCATCGCCTCCAGGTCCGCCCGCAGGAACTGAGTGGGATAGCTGTCGGGAGAAATGCCGGTGGCCCAGACGTCCGATGCCGCCAACTCCAGCTCGGTCATCCCCGGCAACACCGGAACATGCGACGACGCGCCAACCCCGGGCAACCGGTCCGGCCGCTGCGTGGCGGCGGCACCCGCCGCCCACAGCCCTTCACGGCGGGTGATCCCGAAGCAGCCCAGCGCCCCTGCCGTCGCCAGCGCTTCGGTCTGCGGCACGGAAAGCTGAACCCGTCCGGTCAGATTGAGCAGAGAATAGAACGGCCCGTTGGCTTTTCGCTCCTCGACGATCTGCTCGGCCAGCTCGTCACCGATGTGGCGGACGCTACCGATACCCAGCCGCACCTCGGTACCCACATTCTCCAGCGTCGCGTGCGCCAGGCTGGCGTTGACGTCAGGCCCGTGCACGGTGACGCCGTGCCGACGCGCATCGGCCACCAACGACTGCGGCGAGTAGAAGCCCATCGGCTGAGCCCGCAGCAGCGCCGCACAGAACGCGGCGGGGTGGTGCAGCTTGAACCACGACGAGTAGAACACCAGCGAGGCAAACGACAGCGAATGGCTCTCTGGGAAGCCGAAATTGGCGAAGGCTTCCAGCTTTTCGTAGATCCGGTCGGCCACCTCACCGGTGATCCCGTGCCGCTGGCGCATGCCGTCGTAGAACCGGCCGCGCAGCCTGCGCATCCGCTCGGTCGACCGCTTGGACCCCATTGCGCGGCGCAACTGGTCCGCCTCGGCGGCCGTGAAACCCGCGCAGTCGACCGCGAGCTGCATGAGCTGTTCCTGAAACAGCGGAACGCCCAGGGTTTTTCGCAGCGCAGGCTCCATCGACGGGTGGTCGTAGACCACCGGGTCAAGGCCGTTGCGTCGGCGGATGTACGGGTGGACCGAACCACCCTGGATGGGCCCGGGCCTGATCAGCGCCACCTCGACCACCAGGTCGTAGAACACCCGCGGCTTCAGGCGGGGAAGCGTGGCCATCTGCGCGCGGGACTCCACCTGGAAGACGCCGACGGAGTCGGCCCGCTGCAGCATCTCGTACACCGCAGGCTCGGACAGGTCGAGTTTGGCCAAATCGACCTCGATGCCCTTGTGTTCGGCGACCAGGTCGATGACGTAGTGCAGCGCCGAGAGCATGCCGAGCCCGAGCAGATCGAACTTCACCAAACCGATTGCCGCGCAATCGTCTTTGTCCCACTGCAGCACGCTGCGGTTCTCCATCCGCGCCCACTCCACCGGGCAGACGTCGGCGATCGGCCGATCGCAGATCACCATGCCGCCGGAGTGGATGCCCATGTGCCGCGGCAGATTCGAGATCTGCTTGGCCAGGTCGATCACGGGTTCAGGGATGTCTTCGACGTGTAGCGATTCGGCCAGGTTCCCCCACTGGCCGACCTGCTTGCTCCACGCGTCCTGCTGCCCCTGGGAGAACCCCAGCGCCCTTGCCATGTCACGCACAGAGCTGCGGCCGCGGTAGGTGATGACGTTGGCGACCTGGGCGGCGTAGTCACGGCCATAGCGGTCATAGACGTACTGAATCGCGTTCTCCCGCAGGTCCGACTCGATGTCGATGTCGATGTCGGGCGGCCCGTCTCGCGCCGGGGACAGAAACCGCTCGAACAGCAATTCGTTGGCGATCGGATCGACGTTGGTCACGCCGAGGGCGTAGCAGACCGCCGAGTTGGCAGCCGAGCCTCTGCCCTGCGAGAGGATGCCGTTCTCCCGGCAGAACCGGGTGATGTCGTGCACCACCAGGAAGTAGCCCGGAAATGTCAGTTGGGAAATGATTTTCAGCTCGTGTTCGATCTGTTCGTATGCCCGCGGCGCCCGCTCCGGGGGCCCGTACCGGCGCGCGGCACCCGTCATCACCAGATGCCGCAGCCAACTGTCCTCGGTGTGCCCGGCAGGCACATCGAACGGTGGCAACTGCGGGGCGATCAGCGCCAACTCGAAGGCGCACTGCTCGCCCAGGTCTGCTGCGGTCGTCACCACCTCTGGGCAATGTGCGAACACCCGCGCCATCTCCTCCCCCGACCGCAGATGCGAGCCACCAAGCGGCGCAAGATAACCGGCCGCCTCGTCCATCGAGTTGCGGGCCCGAATCGCTCCCATTGCCATCGCCAGCCTGCCCCTCGACGGCTCGGCGAAATGGGCGGCGGTGGTGGCGACGACGCCGAGACCGAACCTGGGTGCCAACTCTGCAAGTGCGGCGTTGCGCTCGGCGTCGAGGGGGTGCCCGTGATGGGTCAGCTCGATGCTGACCCTGTCGTTGCCGAAGCGGTCCACCAGATCGGCAAGCGCCTTCTCCGCAGCCTCTGGGCCGCCATCGGAAAGCGCCTGGCGGACATGGCCTTTGCGGCATCCGGTCAGGATGTGCCAGTGCCCGCCTGCTGCCTCGGTCAGCGCGTCGAAGTCGTAGCGTAGGACGCCCTTCTCCCCGCCGGCAAGATGCGCCGACGCCAGTTGGCGCGACAGTCGTCGATACCCTTCGGGGCCGCGGGCAAGCACCATCAGATGCGGCCCACGGGGATCGGACTCCTCGGTGCGGTCGCCGCCACCGAGTGACAGTTCGGCACCGAACACCGTCTGCACATCGAGCTCCTTGGCGGCCTCGGCGAATCGCACCACCCCGTACAGCCCGTCGTGGTCGGTCAGCGCGATGGCGCGCAGATCGAGACGGGCGGCCTCCTCGACGAGTTCCTCCGGCGTGCTGGCGCCGTCGAGGAAGCTGTACGCCGAATGCGTGTGCAGCTCGGCATACGGGACCGCCGACCCGGGCCGCTGCACATCGAGTGGCTGATAACTCCCGCGCTTGCGTGACCAGGCCGGGCTGTCGCCGCCGTCGCCGATCTGCTCATCGATGGGCCACCCGGCGCGGCGCGGCTTGCCGGTGAGCACCCGCTCCATCTCGGTCCAGCTCGGCGGCCCGGTATGCCAACCCATCCGGTCAGTCTAGTCGAACACATATTCGAGTGTGACTGATTCGGTCGCCGTCTACGGCAAGGCGTCGGCGCCGAGCTGATCCCTGGGCACGACCATCATCGGGACATCAAGCACGCGAAGCATCTTTGCCGCTGTTGAACCGAGGAACAGCCGCTTGGGGGCGCTGAGCCTGCTCGACCCCACCATGATCAGGTCGCCGTCACGCCAGTCAAGCTTGCTGACCGCGTCCTCGACAGTGGCGCCGTCGACGACGGTCGATGTCACCGGAATAGCTTCCGGCAAAGCCTCTTTCGCAGCCGTCAATGTCTGTTCGGCGTGTGCGAGCGCCCGCTCCCGAACCGCGCCGGCGTCCCCGCGAAGGCGGCCGAACGTCGGGTCAAGCGCCACCAGCGAGGCCAGCCGCAGCGGTGTGCCCGCCGCCTTGCTGAACCGAACCGCCGTGCGCAGCAACAGATCGGCGCCCTGCCGTTCACCGATAGCGCACGTCACCTCGCGGACCCGGTCGACGTCTGTGTGGCGCGTGCCCCGCGGCGCCACCGCCACAGGCACCGGCGACGAGTGCAGCAGCTCGTTCACCACCGAGCCCAGCGAGAAGGGGCCCGCCAACCCACCACCCGATCCGCCCACCACGATGGCGTCGGCCTCGAGTCGCGCGATCTCCTGGATCAGCCCCTCGGCATACGACTCGGCGAAGCTGATGTGGCTGCGCGCGACGATGTCAGCCGGCATCGCCGCCTCCTTCAGCCATTTCTCCGCCTGCTCCTGCAGAACCTCGTTATAGCTGCCAACCGTCAAGCTCCCCGCACGGTCGGGAGGCAGGACGATAGAGAGCTCCAACTCGGCGCCCAGTGTCCGGGCGAGCCGGCCTCCGAGAGCGACCGCATCCGCGCCACCAGGTGTGGCCAGGTAACCGACGACCAGCTTCATGGTGAACATCCTGTACCACCGATGGGTGGTCAGTCGGTGTATTCGACGACGCCGTCCTCGAGCACCGGCCGCGCGTTCGACCTGTCCGGGTCCGACGCCTCGGTCTTGTACACCGCACGCCCCGGCTCGGTACGCCAGATCGAGGTGGTCAGCGTCTCGCCCGGGAAGACCGGCGAGGTGAATCGCGCTCCGATCGCGGTGACCTTGGTCGCGTCACCGCCGCCGAGGTCGCCGACCAGCGCGCGACCGGCCACCCCGTAGGTGCACAGCCCGTGCAGGATCGGTCGGGGAAAACCGGCCAGCTCGCGCGCGAACCACGGGTCGCTGTGCAGCGGGTTGCGATCACCGGAGAGCCGGTAGATCAGCGCCTGGTCCTCGCGGGTGGGCAGCACCACCCGCGAGTCCGGCTCACGGTCGGGAATCTCGGGTGCCACCGGCCGCTGGCCCGGCTGCCCGCCGAAGCCGCCCTCGCCACGGATGACCGCGGTCGACATCGTCTCGGCGACGACCTTGCCGGAGTCGGGATCGGTGCCCGTCGCCTTGAGCATGACTACGGCGTTCTTGCCTTCGCCCTTGTCCTGGATGTCGGCGACTTCGCCGACCACACTCAGCTTCCCGGACGCGGGCAGCGGTTCGAACAGCCGGATCTCCTGGGACCCGTGCAGCAGCATCGCGAAGTTGAAGCTGCCGATCTTGCCCGCCGCGGCGAACCCCGTGCAGGCGATCACGGCATACGTCGGCAGCACCTGTTGCGGAATGTCGTGGCTGTTCTCCGTGGTGAAGGCCAGGTCATCGGTTCCGGCGCCGACGCCGAGCGCATAGAGAAGCGTGTCTCGGTCGGTCCATTCGAAAAGGTGCGGGTCGGTTTTCGCGCCTATCGCATTCGGGTCGATCGGCATTGACACTCCCTTCGGCTGAGTCCAGACGATATCCGCCCGAGCTGCGCGCCCGACAAACGGCACCCCAGTGACCTGGCGTGATCGACCGCGTCACATAGCGTTGACGTTTGCCCGACAGGCGACGACCATGACCGCATGCGCTATGTCGTTACCGGCGGTACCGGGTTTATTGGCCGCCGAGTCGTATCGCGAATCCTGGACCGTGCGCCCGACGCCGAGGTCTGGGTTCTGGTCCGCCGCGAGTCACTGACGAGGTTCGAGCGGCTGGCAACCGAGGGCGAACAGCCGTGGGGTGACCGGGCAAAGGCACTGGTCGGTGATCTCACCACGGACGATCTCGGCCTTTCCGAGGACACCATCGCCGAGCTCGGGCCCGTCGACCACGTCGTGCACTGCGCCGCCATCTACGACATCACCGTGGCCGAGGATGCGCAGCGCGCCGCGAACGTGGAAGGCACGAGAGCGGTGATCGCCCTGGCTCGCAGGCTGGGCGCGACGCTGCACCACGTGTCGTCGATCGCGGTGGCCGGGACCCATCCAGGTGAGTTCACCGAGGACGACTTCGACGTCGCTCAGGACCTGCCGACGCCCTATCACCAGACGAAGTTCGAGGCCGAGTTACTGGTCCGCTCGGAGCCGCGGTTGAAGTACCGCGTCTACCGGCCCGCTGTGGTCGTCGGTGATTCGCGGACGGGCGAGATGGACAAGGTCGACGGCCCGTACTACTTCTTCCCCATCTTCGCCAAGCTCGCCGTTTTGCCGTCGCTCACGCCGATCCTGCTGCCCGACACCGGCCGAAGCAACATCGTGCCGGTCGACTACGTCGTCGATGCGCTGACCGAGCTGATGCATGCCCCCGATCGCGACGGTCAGACGTTCCACCTCACCGCGCCCGACACCATCGGCCTGCGCGGCATCTACCGCGGAATCTCCGAAGCCGCGGGCCTGCCCCGGCTGCGCGGTTCGCTACCGAGGAGCGCTGCCGCACCGTTCCTTCGCGCCACCGGCCGCGCGAAGGTGGTGCGCAATATGGCGGCGACACAGTTGGGGATTCCGGCCGAGATCCTCGACGTCGTCGACCTGATGCCGACTTTCACCGCCGACAACACACGGGAAGCATTGCGGGGCAAAGGAATAACTGTCCCCGAGTTCGCATCGTATGCGCCGAAGCTGTGGCAGTACTGGGCCGAGCACCTGGACCCCGACCGGGCGCGCCGTGACGACCCGGCCGGACCACTGGTCGGCAAGCACGTCATCATCACCGGAGCGTCCAGCGGCATCGGCCGCGCCTCGGCGGTCGCAGTTGCCGAACGCGGCGCAACAGTGTTCGCTCTGGCCCGCAGTGCCGAGGCGCTCGATGACCTGGTCGCAGAGATCCGCGCCGCCGGCGGGCAGGCGCACGCATTCACCTGCGACGTCACCGACAGCACATCGGTCGAGCACACGGTCAAGGACATTCTCGGCCGGTTCGGTCACGTCGACTATCTGGTCAACAACGCCGGCCGCTCGATCCGTCGATCGGTGGTGGCGTCGACCGACCGGCTGCACGACTACGAACGGGTGATGGCGGTCAACTACTTCGGCGCCGTCCGGATGGTGCTGGCGCTGCTGCCGCACTGGCGCGAGCGCCGGTTCGGTCACGTCGTCAATGTGTCGAGCGCCGGTGTGCAGGCCCGCAACCCGAAGTACAGCTCGTATCTGCCGACCAAGGCAGCCCTCGATGCGTTCGCCGACGTGGTGTCGTCGGAAACGCTGTCCGACCACATCACGTTCACCAACATCCACATGCCGTTGGTGCGCACGCCGATGATCGCGCCGTCGCGACGGCTCAACCCGGTGCCTCCGATCAGCGCAGAACATGCCGCAGCCATGGTGGTGCGCGGCCTGATCGATAAGCCTGCGAGGATCGACACCCCGCTGGGCACGCTGGCCGACGTCGGCAATTACTTCACGCCGAAGTTGTCCCGCCGTGTACTGCACCAGCTCTACCTGGGCTATCCCGACTCGGCTGCGGCCCGCGGCATCGACGAGACCCCGCAGCGCGCTCCCTCGCAGCGGCCGAGGCGTCCGGTCAGGGCGGTGACCAAAGTGCGGGTGCCGCGCCGGGTGAAGCGGGCGGTTCGCCTTGTGCCCGGCGTGCATTGGTAGCGGTATCAACCGAGCCCGGGTACGTCATGCCTTGCTCGGTTCATCAAGGATGGACCGCTAACGAATGCAGCGCGTTGTGCAGCATAGATTTCACAAGATATTCGGTGATGTCGAGGTCGGCTGCAATTTCCACCGTCGTCCGGCCCAGGTAATGCGCCTGGTGAATCACCTCGCGGTGCTGGGCGCTCAGCCGGCTCAGTGCGCCGATGGTCTGTAACCGGTCCGGCATGACGATCAGGCCGGGCGCTACCGGCTCCGCCGCGGACAGGGGACCCGGTCGATGATCATCCGGGGAGTGGGTCCGTCGCCACATCAACGGACTCATGACCTTAACGGCCGCGATCACGGCGTCGCCGGGCACCGACGAACGCGGTGTCGAATCCGTGCAATGCGGCCATATAAACGACGCTAGAGATGGGAAGGGTCAGCGGGCCACCCAGAGTCCGCTGATTGAACTTTTCTCGATGTGACTTCTACCTCAGGTGACGGTGCACAAAGCAGCCCACCGATCCGGGCCGCGGTGACGCGGGTGGCCGTCAGGAGTCCAACTGGCAGACGGCCCGAGGCGACCAGCGTCGTCAACGCTGCCACCCCACCCGTACCAAGCGGAATCGGCACCGCCGCACAGCTGAGGCCCGGCAGCACGCCACCCATATCCACCATCGGACCTGTGCCACCGGACTCGGCGTGCACCTGCGCATCCGCTGTTCCCGGCGGTACCGGAGCGCCTAGTTCGGGAGTGAAAGCAAGTGCGTTCCTGGGCTCGACCATTTCCAGATACACCGCCTGATCGCCGATCGACGCCGTCAGCGTCACAGCAGCCCCTGTGGCGGCGGCGAGCTCGGCCATCGGCCGACGGGCGGCAATGCGAAGTCGACGCTCAGGCGTGACGCGCGCAGCAAGCCCAAGCAGACTCTCGCCGAGCCGGTAACGCGTGCCGTCACGTCGGACAGCTCCGACCGCAATCAGCTGATGCAGCAGCCGGTACACCGTGGGCCGCGGGAGTCCTGTCGCGGCCGACAAATCGAGTAGCCGTACCGGTTCCAGCTCCCCGATGCGATCCAACAGCAGAAACGCGCTCTCAATGACGCTGCGTCCGTTCCTTCGAAAGCAGCCACTGACCTGGTCATCATCGAGTACGTCGGTCACGCGACAACCTAAACTCGCCCACCGAATACAACGTAATGCGAACGCCTGTGAAGTCCCTGTATGGCCTGAATTCGCCAGCGGTAGGGTTACGCCCGTGCCGCAGCCCGTGTTCGCCGACGTCGACACGGGTGTTGACGACGCGATGGCGCTGGCCTACCTGTTCGGCAGCCCCGACGCCGAGCTGGTTGGCATCGCCTCAACCGCGGGAAATGTTCCCGTGCAACAGGTTTGCGAGAACAACCTGGGACTGCTGGAGCTGTGCCAGATCGACGGCGTCCCAGTGTCCAAGGGTTCCGAGCAACCGGTGAGCTCGCCGCTGCGCACGGCCGAGGACACCCACGGACCGCAGGGGCTTGGATACGCCACGCTGCCGTCGACGGACCGGCAGCTCACCCCATACGACTCCGCTCAGGCGTGGATCGAGGCTGCGCACGCTCATCCCGGCGAGCTGATCGGCGTGGCGACCGGCCCGCTCACCAACTTGGCCTTGGCCCTGCGGGACGAGCCCGCGCTGCCATCCTTGCTGCGACGGCTGGTGATCATGGGCGGTGCATTCGAATACCGCGGCAACACCACGCCGGTCGCAGAATGGAACATCAGCGTCGACCCCGAGGCGGCCCACGAGGTGTTCGCCGTCTGGGACGCACAGCATCTTCCGATCGTATTGGGACTGAACCTGACCGAGAACATCGCGATGACGCCCGCGCTGCTGGGTCGGCTGGCGAAACAGGCCGACTCCCCGACCAGCCCGATGAGCGTGCTCGACGACCGGGGCACCCGGTCGGCCGCGGCCAACCCGCTGATTCGGGTGCTCGAGGACGCCATGCGGTTCTACTTCGAGTTTCATTTCGACCAGGACGAGGGGTATCTCGCGCACCTGCACGACCCGCTTGCCGCCGCGGTGGCGCTGGATCCGGACCTGGTGACCGTCCAACCGGCTACCGTCGACGTCGAGCTGACCGGCACGCTGACCCGCGGCATGACGATCGCAGACTGGTCCGGTCGGTGGGGCCGAAAACCCAACGCGCTCATCGGAGTTGGCGTCGATCCGGCAGCGTTCTTCGAGCGGTTCATCGCGCGTGTCGGCGAATTCGCACGCGAACTCGGCTAATCCGCCGATCACCCCGGATTTTCAAACCACAACGCAATGCCGCGCAACGGGGTTGAATGGCGGCATCGCGACGTGGGAGGCGCGTCATGCGAACGCTGTGGCAACGACCGGAGTCGTCGGCGGGTCCGCCCGCGAACCCGGCCGAACTCGCCGACCGGGCACTGCATCGCCGAGCAATCGAGGCGGTGATCTGGGGCATGCCCGCGGTCAACTTCGAGCTGATGCGCCGCCAGATGCTCAAGCTCGGCGGGGCGCCGAATCAAGTCGTGTTCTGGTCGCGGCCGGTCGGCTGGAAGAACCAGACCCTCACCCCGAACCCGGACACCATCTACGTCATGCCGTTCTTCAACACCAAGGACGTCGGGCCGATGGTGCTGGAGATTCCGTCCGCCGACACGGGCACAATCGTCGGCTCGGTGGACGACTGCTGGCAGACCGCCATTGAAGACGTCGGTGCAGCGGGGGTCGACAAAGGTGCGGGCGGAAAGTACGTCATCCTGCCGCCGGACCATGACGGCGATATCGCTGACGGCCACATCGCCATTCGGTCGCCGACGTATCAGTCCTATGCGCTTCTGCGCTCGACCTACCGCAGCGCTGCTGATGCCGACATCGCCGACGCTGTCGCATACGGGAAACGCGTTCGGGTGTATCCGCTCTCGGCGTCGGCCGATCCACCGGAGACTACGTTCGTCGATGCGAACGGCGTCCTGTTCGACGCAACCATCACCTACGACGCGCGGTTCTTCGATGCGCTGAACAGCATCGTGCAGACCGAGCCCTGGCTGGTCCGCGACAAAGCAATGATCGACACGCTCAAGACGATCGGCATCGAAAAAGGCCGGCCGTTCGCACCGGACGACAAGACGCGACGGATCTTTACCCTTGCGGCGCACGAGGCGCACGCGTGGTTGACGAGCCGGCTGGACACGTCCTACTTCCCGCCGCCCTACTTCGACGGCGGCCATTGGCATGTACCCGCCTCCGACGAGGTCGTCAAGGGATTGATGTCCAATTTCACCGACCCCGACACCTACCCCGTCGACAACCGCGGGGTCGCCTATTCGCTGGCCTTCTTCAGCGCCAAACACCTTGGCGCCGGCCAGTTCTACTTGATGGCACTCGAGGACGGTAGAGGCAACAAACTCGACGGCGTCTCGACATATCGGCTCCGTGTCCCTGCCGATGCACCTGTGCACCAGTACTGGTCGGCAACCGCGTACGACGGTAAGACGCATGCCCTCATCCGCGACACACCGTGCTCCAGCCGCGCGTCCACGTCACCGGGTCTCAGAACCAATGCCGACGGCTCGGTCGACATCTACTTCGGCCCGGCGGCACCGGACGGCCACTCGTCGAATTGGGTTCCGACCAAGGCGTGCAGCGCTTTTGAGGTGATCTTCCGATTCTACGGTCCAGACCAGGCACTCTTCGACAAGACGTGGAAACTGCCGGACATCGAGAAGGTCAGCTGACTACTCGTAGATTCCTTCGAGGTACCACCGCCGCTGCCGGTAACACAGCAGCAGCGCCTGCCCAGGGGTGCCGCTCTGCTCTTCGCGCGAGCGCTCATCGGTGTCGAGCAACACCTGAGCCCGAGCGGTGCGGCCAGCCTTGTGATCCGGGTCCCACCACCGCTCGTCGACCGGCCATGGCCCTGCCCACCAGGACAACGCGCCGTCTCTGCCGGGGGCGGCAAGCCGCGCTGGCTCGGCGGAGAACAAGCCCCGGCTGGTCACCCGCACCGCATTGCCTTCCCCGTCGAGCACCTCGACGGGGTCGTCGAGCAGCACGGTCGGCGAGGGCTCCGGTAGTTGTCCCGGCCACGGCTGACTCGGATCGGCCCGCGGCGCCAGCTCGTCGCCCAACGGCGTCAGCGTGATGCGCTCGGCGGGCCCGCGGCCACCGCTGAGCACCGGGATCTGCACGGCCTCCGGCCCGAGCAGACCCTGAACCCGCACCAGCGCGCGGCGGGCGCGCATCCGGTCCTCTTCGCCTACGCCGCCCCACAGCGGCAGTTGCAACGCCTCGGCCGACACCACTTCGACCGGATGCAGCCGCAGCACGGTGATCGGCGCGGAGGGGCGGTCACTGGGATTACGGCGATTCAGCCAGCCGTCCAGCTGCCAGCGCACCCGGTCGGCGGTGGCATCCTCTGTCAGCGGTTCCGCGCAACGCCAAACCCGGTTCAGCTCTTCACCGTTGGCGGTCACGGCATGGATGGCCAGCCTGGTGCAGCCCACGCCTGCCGACTCCAGGCTGCGGTGCAGGTCGCTGGCAAGCGATCGGCCGGCGAACGCGGCGGCATCCACCCGGTCGATCGGTGGATCGCAATCCATCACCGCGTCGAGTTCCGGCGGCGGCTCGCGCCCCGACGGCCCGCGGCTCGGCTCGGCCCTTGCGAATCGATGTGCCGCCACCGCGTCGGCCCCGAACCGGGAGGCCACATCGGCGCGGGACAATGCGGCGAACTGCCCGATGTTGCGGATTCCCATGCGCCACAACAGATCCGCCAGGTCTTCACGGCCGGGCGCCGCCAGGCTCGGTTCGGTGGCCAGCTGGCGGATGGACAGCGCGGACAGGAACCCCGCGTCCTTCCCGGGTTCCACTATCCGCCCGGCACGTGCGGCGAAGACCGCGGTGGGCAGCCGGTCGGCGATTCCCACCTGGCATTCGGTTCCTGCCGCGGCCACCGCATCGACCAGCCGCTCGGCAGCGGACTGCTCGGACCCGAAGTAGCGCGCCGCGCCACGAACCGGCAGTACAAGCAGGCCTGGCCGCAGCACCTCGGCGCGTGGCACCAGGTCGTCCACCGCGGCGGTCACGTCTTCGAAGTGGCGGGCATCGCGCGCCGGGTCGGCGGTGACGACGTGCAGCTGTGGGCACCTGGCCTGGGCCTCCCGACGGCGCAGGCCCCGCCGCACCCCGGCCGCGCGGGCCGACGCCGAACAGGCGATGACCCGATTTGCAAGCGTGACCGCTACCGGAGAGATCGGGGGCAGACCGGCGCTGGCAGCCGCGGCGACCGCGGGCCAGTCCATGCACCAGATGGCCAGTACCCGTGACACCTCATCCGCCTACCGCATGCACCGACCCGAAGGATCGCCCCCTTGCCCGCATGGCCAGCCGCACCCGGCTGATCCGGCCACACCCCGATATCGGCCGACCGCCGCTGCCGCCCGTCACCTCATAGCCGCTGACCCTGGCTTCCAGCCGAGCGGATGCACCTTGCCAGTCGCCACCGGTGACCAGGAGCGTGCAACCTTTCTGGCGCGCGCGGGCCACCACCGCCCGCGCCCGTGTCGCGGGCACCGAACGGCCGCCGAGGCCGAGCACGACCAGGTCCATGCCGTCCATCAGCACCGCCGCCACCTCGACCGGATCCGCCCCGGGCTCGGGGATGACGGCGAGCCTGCTCAGATCCGCCCCCATCTCCACGGCCGCAAGGAGACCGACGTCGGGCTGACCGACGATGGCCGCATGGCCGCCGGACGCCGTCACCGCCGCCACCATGCTCAAGGGCAGGGACCGGGCACCGGACAGGACGGCCACCGTTCCCCGCGGCAACGCGGTCGGGAGAAGATCGGACAGAGATTCGGGCAGCGGCAGCAAACCCTCCGACTCGGGAAGCACGTCCTTCGAAGGCATGTCACCGCGTCGCCCAGGACCCACCTTCCCGGAGATCGCCGCCATCTTGTGACGCAGGTGTTCTACCTGTTCAGCATGGTCGAGCCGACGCCGATCCAGGCTCATCGCCGCTGTCACAACAGCACCTTCCGCCTCATCCGTTCCATCGCTTATTCGAAAGTATGTTCGATACGATGAGTAAACACCCGCTCACCGACACCGTCAAGCGCCAGCAGTTCCGTCGGCTTCCCGCTACGCCTGCCGCGTAATCACCTGAAGAAAAGTTCGCCCATCGGATAAAGTTCCCAACGACGAACCGCACTGACAGCGGTTCTACAGCAAGTCGGGGGACAGATAGGAACAACATGACCTCACGTTCGACTCGTCGCATTCCGGCCATCGCCGGGGCCGCGGCAATCATCGCCCTGGTTGGGCTCTCCGCGGCATGCGCAAAGGAGGAACAGAAGGCCCCCGAGACGTCGACCACCACGACCACCACCACCACCACGACGACTCCGCCGGCCACCACCCCGACCGAGAAGGCGCCGCGCCTCGACCCCAACGGGCCGAACCCGTTCTCGCCTTCAGTCCTGGCACCTCCGGCCCCGACGGCACCTCCAGGCGACAACTAGCATTAACACGGTGCCCGGTTGGCTCGCAGGCACCGGGCACCGACTGCTGGCGCTGATCGCGGCGGCGGCGGTGCTACTGCTTGCGTCGGATCTGCGGATCCCCCCTGTGCACGATGCACGGGGGGAGATCGGCGGACCGTTTGCGCTGATGCTCGGCGCCTCGACCGATCTCGGGCCGTCGCATCGTGATGACACCCAGCTGACAGCAGCGCTGCGCGATTCGACCAAGCCCGACAAGTTGGTCGGCTGGGCGCATGGCCAAGGTCTCTCTGTGCGGTGGCAGCCCGGCAAGAACTGGGCCGTCATCGAGGGCCAGGCAGACAAGGTTGGCTCCGCCTTCGGTGTCGAGGTGCACGACTACCGCGGCCAGCGCGGTCAACTGTTCTACGCATCCCCGCAGCAGCCGTCGGTACCCGAGGAACTGCGTCCCGAGGTGGTCGAGTTCGGGCGCATTCTCAGCTACATCCCGCATCACATGTCGAAACCACCGATGCTGCCGATGGACGTGCCGGACCAGGGGTTGCAGCCGAGCGCGCTGCTCACCACCTACAACGTGAACAAGCTGGCATCGGCCGGATTCACCGGCAAGGGCCAGACCATCGTGATCTTCGCGTTCGACGGCTATGACCAGGCCGACCTGGACAGCTTCGCGACCCTGTACAAGCTGCCGAGATTCACCCCCACCTTGGTCGGCGGTCAGCCCGCTGAACCACGCGGCGAAACCACGATGGACCTCGAGGTCGCCCATGCTGTCGCACCCGACGCGCAGAAGGTGGTCATCAACGCCAGGCCGACGGTAGAGGGCGAGGGCGGTGTCTACGAGAAGATCGCGCAGATGCTTGAGTCGGCCGACAAGCAGTTCCCCGGCGCGGTGTGGAGCTTCTCGATCGGCTGGGGCTGCGACAAGCTGGTCACCGCGGCCGATCTGCAACCGGTGCGATCGGCCCTCTCCGCCGCACACGCCAGGGGCACAGCGGCTTTCAACGCCAGCGGGGACCTCGCCGGTCTCGAGTGCAAGGGCGGCCAGGACTGGTCGTCGCCGCCGAGCGACGCCGACGTCGGGCTCGACTCGGTCGCCTCGCTGCCGGAGATCACCGATGTCGGCGGCACCACCCTGTCCACCGATGCCGCCGGTGTGTGGCAGTCCGAACAGGCATGGTTCGACGTGCCGCTGTCGATAGGCACCGGCGGCGGGGTGTCGTCGTTGTTCGACCGACCGGACTGGCAGCGCGCCGTGTTGCCGAACCAGGATGCGGGGCGCCGCCTCACCCCCGACGTTGCCGCTGTCGCCGACCAGTTCACCGGCGTCAAGATCGTGTTCAACGGCAAGCAGTTGGTCGGAGGCGGCACCTCCCAGGCGGCCCCGATATGGGCGGGCATGGCCGCGGTGATGAACCAGTACCTCGTGGAAAACGGCGGGCGGCGGCTCGGCGACTTCAATCCCCTGCTGTACCAGGTGGCACAAGGCTCCCGGCTGCCCGGCTTTCGCGACATCACCCTCGGCGGCAACGCGGTGGCTGACGCGACGCCCGGCTACGACCTGGTCACCGGACTCGGCACGCCGGACGTCGATAACCTGGTGAGGAACATCCTCAGCCTGCAGAAGGTGACAGCGTGACCACCCCTCCGGAAGCAGATTCCCCGGAAACGATGGAGTGCCGGGTCTGTCAGACCCAGGTGCCGGCGGGGGAATTCTGCGGGCTGTGCGGTGACCATCTGACGCCGCAGGCCGGGAATGGGCCGTCCTGGTTGCGGCTTCGAAATTATGGCGCCGCGCCGGGCGAGCACCTGCTGCGGCCGTCGCTGGCCAGCTCGCTGTTCCCGAATTTGCCACACCGGTCGCGGATGCCGTTTCGGATCGTGCTCATTCTCGTGCTGGTTGCACTGGTGACGTTCGCGATGCTGCGCATGCCCGCGGCGTTGATCACGGTGGCCGCGCTCGGGCTGCCGTTGTTGTTCCTGCTGTACCTGAAGGAGACCGACGCCCAGCGCGATCTGCCCACCCGCACACTGCTTCTCACCGCAGCTTTGGGCATCGTGCTTGGAGTCGGTTGGGTGCTGCTGACCGGTGCGGTGGTGGCCCGCGCATATGGCGTGCCACTGGGTGCGGGCATCGCGGCGGGAAGACTTGTTCGGGAAGGTCTGACCATCCCGGTCGGCGGCATGATTGTGATGCTGGTGCCCGTCGTGGTCATCCGCCTGACCCGACCGCAGAAGCGAGAGTCGTTGGACGGCTTCATGATCGGCGCATTGGGGGCGCTGACCTTCGCAGCGGCGGCCACACTGACACGGTTGGCGCCACAGTTCGCCACGGGCATGATCTCGCGGGGACGCCCCGTCAGCTCGCTCATGATCGAGGCGGGCATCCGTGGCGTGGCGGTTCCGTTGACCGCCGCGTCCATCGGCGGCCTGGTCGGCGCGGCGCTGTGGTTCACCCGTCCGGCGAACAAGGCCGACCAGAACACGGGCTACGTACGCGTCATCCTGGCCTTGTTCGCCGCTGCGGTCCTGGCTGTGTACGTCCTGCCCGGAGTCATCGACGTCGCCCACGTGCCACAAATTGTGCAACTGGGTATCTACCTCGTGGTGGCCGCCGTCTCACTTCTGCTGCTGCGCGTCGGCCTACATCTCGCACTGCTGCACGAAGCCCATGACGAGATCCACTCCGACGAGCCGGTGTTGTGTCCGCACTGCCATCATGTCGTCCCCGACATGGCGTTCTGCCCCGCGTGCGGGGTCGCCACCAGGGCGTCCTCCCGCTCGTCGCGGGCAGAGCGCCGAGGTACGCGGCCGATAAGCACCGACGAACCGTCGGACGCGACGCACCCGGGCTACTCGACGACCGCGGGAACCTACAGCGCACCGCCGATCCGACGGACCTCGCCTGTCCGGCTGTTGCGAACCTGGGGTGTGGGCATCGTCGTGGTCGCGGTCGCCCTCGTCGGGTTGTCGATGATCATCCACAAACCGCCGGCCCGCTATGTATGCCCTCCGGACTGCGGGCACCCACCGACGGGCGAGCCGGTCACGGTCAACCCGCGCTTCACCGCGGCCGACGGGTCCTTCTCCGTTTCGCATCCGGCGGCCAGCACGGTGTACAAGATCACCGAGAGTCCCAACGGCGTGCGGGCGGATTTCCTCGGCGGCGACGGCGGCACCATGCAGTTGATGAGCCAGCCGGCCAACGGTCAAACCGCGGAGCAGATCGCCAAAGCCCTTGTGAAGAAGACGTTCCCGGACACGAAAACCGCCTACGAGATTCCCAACACGATGGTCGGGTACGTGCCGGGGTACGGCTTGGTCGCCGACTGCTGGCCGCAAGGGGCCAGCAGCAACTACATGCGGATGCGGGTCATAGTCATGGTGGCCGTGAAGAACGACCTCGCCCTCATCGCCGGCGCGGTCGGCCCCTACCGGCAGTTCGGCCCGGACTTCGGGCTGGGCAAGCCGTCGGGCGCGAACCTTCAGCTCGCGCTCGACATGGGCAAGTACGTCAACAGCTTCAGCTGGCGAGGCGACCCGCCTCGCTGACAACTACAAATGTTGACATTGACAAATGTCATCATTTGCTGTTGTACTTCGGAGCGTGGCGGACATCTTGCCCGTCCGCGGCTCGATGAGGAGTCGCGGAGCGGCCGCGGTCAGCACTTTGACCCTGCGTCAGATCAGCGCGATGCTGCCGCCCGAGCGGGCCTGGGGCCTGTGGGCGTCGCGCCAGATCATCGCCGGCGTCATGGACACTCTGGGGCCATCCCTTGCAGGCACCCGCGTCGAACACGTCGACGAGCGCATGCCCGATGGCAGGCGCGTGGTCGGCGAATGGGTGTACGGCGAAGGCGTCGCTCCGGGTGACTCCCGCATCTACTACCTGCACGGCAGCGGCTACGCGCTGTGCTCACCCCGCACCCACCGCAGGCTGACGTCTTGGCTGTCCCGGTGCACCGGGCTGCCGGTGTTCGTCGTCGACTACCGGCTCGCGCCGCGGCACCGATTCCCCGCCGCCGCAGACGATGTCAGGGCCGGCTGGGACTGGTTGCGCGGCCGGCAGGCCCTGGCGCCCGAGCGGATGGTCATCGCAGGCGACTCGGCCGGCGGCCACCTCGCCGTCGACCTGTTGTTGCAACCGGACGTCACGCACCCGGCCGCCATGGTGCTGATGTCGCCGTTGATCGACCTCACCTTCCAGCTCGCACGTACCCGCGAGGAGCTGCGGCACGATCCGGCGATTCGCGTCCGCGCCGCCGAGCGTCTCGTCCGGTTGTACTGCGCGGGAACCGATATCGCGCATCCCCGGCTGACGCTCGACGTCGCTCGGGGACGAGTGTTACCCCCGACGCTTATCCAGGCGGGCGGAGCCGAGATGCTGGTCGCCGACTCCCGTCACCTGGCCGACGATATCTCCGCCGCGGGCGGCGAGCGCGAGCTGCAGGTCTGGCCCGACCAGGTGCACGTCTTCCAGGCGCTGCCCCGCCTCACCCCCGAGGCGGTGCCCGCGATGCGCAAGATCGCCTCGTTCGTCTCATCGGCGTTGCGCGACAACGAAATCAGCCGAGCGGCGGAGTGAACGTCATGGGAGTCTTCGGGTCGTCACGCAAACGGAGCCGCGCCGCCGACGCGGTCATCACCGGCGCGGGCAGCGGTATCGGCGCGGCGTTCGCCGTCGAGCTTGCCCGCCGCGGCGGGAGGGTGGTGTGCAGCGACGTCGACGAGACCGCCGCACGCGCAACGGCCGACGACATCGTCGCCGCCGGCGGTGAGGCACTGACGTTGCACTGCGACGTCTCCCGACTCGACGACGTCGTCCAGCTCGCCAAGTCCGCGCAGGACTGGTTCGGCGGCCCACCGACCTTGGTCGTGAACAATGCGGGCGTCGGCGCGGGCGGCACCCCCATCGGCGAGACCGACATCGACGACTGGAACTGGGTGCTGGGCATCAACCTGTGGGGTCCGATCCACGGTTGTCACGTGTTCGCGCCGATTTTGAAGGAAGCCGGCTACTCAGGCCAATTGGGGGGCATCGTCAACGTCGCGTCGGCTGCGGCGTTCGGCGCGGCGCCCGGGATGGCGGCCTACAACGTCAGCAAGGCCGGCGTGCTGTCGTTGTCGGAGACGTTGTCCGCCGAGCTCAGTGGCAGTGGCGTGCACGTCACGGTGTTGTGCCCGACATTCGTCAAGACCAACATCATCAAATCAGGGGTGGAAGCTGGCGCTATCACCGACAAGTCGACACAGATGGCCGACCGGCTGATGCGCTGGACCGGCTTTTCGCCCGAACGGGTGGCCCGCAGTTGTCTGGACACTCTCGATCGCGGCGGCCTGTACTGCATGCCACAACCCGACGCCCGAATCGGTTGGGGAATAAAGCGTCTCACCCCGACGGTGTACACCCGCGCCGCCGGCCTTACCACGCGGATGACCGCACCCTAGGAGGATCCTGTGGCCATCGACATGGACGTCATGCTGGCGAAGATCAAGGACCGGCAGTGGGCGCTGGCCGACATCGACTGGAACGCCCCGGATGCCGAGATGATCACCGACGAGCAGCGACCCAAGCTCAAGGCATTCATGGCCGACCTGTGCTGGATCGAGAACATCGGGGCGCGCGGATTTGCGGCGCTGGCCAAGAAGGCGCCGACCCCGACCATCGCCGAGATCTACCGCTACTTCCACGCCGAGGAGCAGCGGCACGCCAACGCCGAACTGGCGCTGATGAAGCGGTGGGGCATGCTCGAAGAGGGCGAGATGCCCGAGCCCAACGTCAGCATCAGGCTGGCCATCGAATGGCTTGATCGCTACTCCGACGGGATGTCACTGTCGATACTCGGCACCGTCATCCCCATGCTCGAGGTCGCTTTGGACGGCGCGCTGCTGAAGTTCCTCCTCGACGAGGTCGACGACCCGGTGTGTCATCAGGTGTTCGAGAAGATCAACAACGACGAATCCCGGCACATCGCCGTCGATTTCGAAGTCCTCAACATGATCGGCAACTCGACGGCCCGCAAGCTCGCCATCGAGTTCGTCGGCAACGTCTTCTCCCCCGGTCTCATCATCGGCGCCATCATGTACGCGCCGCTGCTCAACCGCATCCGCAACGAGATCGTCGGGATGGGCATGGAGCCCGACCGTCTGTACAACGCGGTGAAGCGGTTCCGGCAGCTCGGCGAGCGCGGCGAGGACACCTGGCGGGTGCCGACGTATCAGGTGCTCAAACGGCACGCGAGCGTGGTGGTCAGGCCGCGCCATCCCTATCACCTGTTGGCCAACTCGATGGTGTGGGCCTCCGACCGTTACCCGAAGGCGCTGCTGCGCCCGATTCCGTCGTGGTTCAAGGAACTGACCCACGAGCCCGCGGCGTAAGGAGCCATCGATGGCCAAGCACGAATACGGCACACTGATCGTCGGCAGCGGCTTCACCGGTATCGGCGCTGCGATCAAACTCCGTCAGGCTGGTGTGGACGACTTCGTGATCGTCGAACGCGACGACCGCGTGGGCGGCACGTGGCGCGATAACACGTATCCCGGTGCGGCATGCGATATCCCGTCGCTGCTGTACTCGTTCTCGTTCGCGCAGAACCCGGAGTGGTCACGCGCATACTCGCCCGCAGGCGAGATCTGCGCGCACATCGAGGACCTTGTCGACGAGTTCGGCCTGCGTGAACGCATCCAATTCGGTGTCGAAGTCAACGGTCTGCAGTTCGACGAGACGGCGGGCACCTGGACGGTCAAGACGACAGGCCGCAAGAGCTTCACCGCGCGCACCGTCGTGTTGGCGTCCGGACCGCTGCCCGACCACAAGCTGCCCGACATTCGGGGCGTGGACACGTTCGAGGGCAAGGTGATCCACAGCGCACGCTGGGACCACGACTATGACTTCACCGGCAAGCGGGTCGCGGTCATCGGAACCGGGGCCAGCGCCGTGCAGATCATCCCCGAGTTGGTCAAACAGGCGCAGTTCGTCAAAGTCTTGCAACGCACGCCGGGCTGGGTGCTGCCCCGGCTGGACATCGCGATGCCGACTGCCGCGCAGGAACTGTTCGCGAAAGTGCCTGCCACGCAACAGCTTGCCCGCCAGGCGTTGTACTGGGGGCATGAGGTCAGCGCCACCGCGCTGGTGTGGAACAGCCCGCTGACCGGGCTCGTGGCCCGGTTGGGCAAGGCGCACCTGCGCCGCCAGGTGAAGGATCCGTGGATGCGACGGCAACTCACCCCGGACTTCACGCCGGGCTGCAAGCGGATGCTGGTCTCCAGCGACTACTACCCTGCGCTGCAACGCGACAACTGCAAGCTGATCGACTGGCCGATCGCCACGATCAGCCCGGTCGGCATCCGGACCAGCGACGGCATCGAGCACCACGTCGATTGCATTGTCTTCGCGACCGGCTTCGACGTGCACCTGACAGGGCCACCGTATCCCGTCACCGGCATCGCAGGTCGATCGCTGGCCGACGAGTGGACCGGCGGCGCGCAGGCGTACAAGAGCATCAACGCGCACGGCTATCCGAACCTGTTCTTGATGACCGGCCCCAACTCGGGGCCGGGGCACAACTCGCTGCTGGTCTATGTCGAGGGGCAGCTCGACTACGCCGTTTCGGGGATCACCACGATTCTGCGAGACAACCTGCGCTATCTCGACGTCCGCGAGGACGTCCAGCGGCGCTACAACAGGCGGATCCAGAAGCGCCTCACCCGCACGACCTGGATGTCGGGCTGTAGTAGCTGGTATCTGACCAAGGACGGTTTCAACGCGTCGATGTATCCGGGGTTCGCCACCCAGTATCTTCGACAGATGCGGGACTTCCGATTCGGCGACTACGAGGCCGTGGCGCGCGACGCCGCCGTCCAGACGGTCACGTCCACGGAGTGAGATGACTGGGGCACGACAGCCACGGCAACCCCCGGGGGCGATCTCGACGATCCTCGGCGGTCTGCGCCGCGCGCCCAGGCAGATTCGGCGGGGTTCGCGCGAGGTCATCGAGACCGCGGTATCGCAGCTGTTCGACGCGGCCGTGCATCCGCACGGCGTCGCCGCGTCCGGTGAATACCGCATCGAGGAACTCGCGCGGATGGCGGGCACCACCACCCGCAACATCCGGGTCTACCGCGACCGAGGTCTGCTGCATCCTCCGTTGCGGGTGGGCCGGATCGCACTGTTCAACGACACGCACCTGACGCGGCTGCGGCTTATCACCTCGCTGCTCGACCGTGGTTACAACATCGCCCACGTGCACGAGATGTTGTCGGCGTGGGAACAGGGCAAGGACGTCGGCGACATGCTCGGCCTGGAATCGGCGATCGCAGGCAGCTGGGCGACGGAGAAACCCGAGCGGATGAGCGTCGCCGACGCCAAGCGGCTGGTCGACGACGACCCGGGGTTCGAGAGGATGGTGGGTCTCGGAGTCATCAGGCTCGAAGACGGCGAGGCCGTCGTGGTGCGGCCCAAGCTCATCGACGCGTTCAACGACATTCGTCAGTACGGCGTCGCCACCGACAAGCTCATCGACCTGCACGAGCAGATCGCTCCGCTGATCGACCAGATCAGCGGGCTGCTGGTGCAGGCGGGTATCGAAGAAGTGGCCGATCGCATCGCGCCCGGGTCGGCCCTGCCGCCGGATACCGAAGTGGCCGAACTGATCACGATGCTGGTGCGGTTCCGCACCCAGGCGGTGTCTGCCGTTTCGGCGACGCTGGCCTTCTCCATCGAGTCAACGATCGAGACGGCGGTCGGTCAGATCCTCGGCGAGCTCATCGACAAGGAGGCGCCGCCGGAGTCTTGACCGACCGCGGTCACGCGATAGCCCGCGCGACGCCTTGGATCACTCGGAGCCGCCCGTCGGATAGGGCATTGGTCAGATTCCGCGCCTTCTCGGCGAAGTCGGCAACGAAAACGTGCAGTCCGAGCGGATTCGGTGGGACTGTCAGCAGGGCCTGCATCAAAGAGGCCGCCTCGTCCGTGAGGTCGGCCCAGTGCTCGATGGCGAACCCCGAGGACTCAATGAACCCGCCGAGCTGTTCGGGGGTGACCAATTGGCTTACGTCAGCCGCATTGGCCCACGGCACCGGAAATTCGGGGTCCCCGCCCCGACCGCGCGTGATGTCCCACAGGGCGATCTGGCCTCCGTCGACCAACACCCGGCGTGCCTCGCGGTAGAGGCGTCCCTTGTCAGCCACGTTCATCTGCACGTGCTGGCTCAACACGACGTCGAAACTGTTGTCGGAGAACGGCATATCAGTGATATCCGCCTGGCGGACGATGATCTGCTGGTCCATCCCGACGTGTCGATTCAGCCAGGTACAGGTGTCGCAGTACTCCTCGGTCAGGTCGACGGCTGTCACGGCGCAGCCGTAGCGGTCGGCGACGAATCGGGCGCTACCACCGATGCCGCTGCCTGCGTCGAGGACCCTGGTATCCGTGGTTATCTCGAGAAGGTCGACCAATCGGCCAGTGGCTATCCGGCCCATGGTATGGAAGTCCTCGAGCGCAGCGAGATCCGCAGGCGCGATGTGATCGATGTCTATTCCTGCCGACACGAGCGCCTGTTCGATGTTGCGCCGGGACAGTCCGGTTGAGTATTGGTCGCGAATCATCTTGTCGGTCATGGCGCAGGCACAGTCTCGATCGTGCCGAACCGGTGGTGAGCCGAATCGAGCGGCGCGGTGTGCTCGCTTCGCCACACCAGCGACTCCGCGGAATACCTCGGATGTGCCGGCCGCGGATGCTGCTGGCGCTGATCGAATTTGTCGAGCCGGTGCATAGGCACGATTCCGGCCATCATCAACGAACCGACCTGGTGCAGGATCCCTCCGGCGGTACGACGGCTGTCCACAGCGCTGACGTACCGCCGTGCGATTGTCAGGAAGTCTTCGGGTTCGACGCCCGCCACGTCGCGGACGTGACTCGTCGGACCGCCCACCTCCCACGTACCAAGGCCCGACTCGGGCACGTAGTGGCGCAAGCTGGACTCGAAGAACATGTCGGCCCCAAGTCGCTTGGCACTCACACGGACTGCCTTCAGGAACATCCGAGGCGCGATGTCCAAGTGACGCACCGGCCTGCCCAAAGCTTCGCCGACGGCATCGGCGATCTCGCTGCCCGACAATAGCTTTGGCCCAGTCGGTCGATACGCTCGGCCGTCGTGGCGATGCGGGTCGAGCAATGCGCCGACCGCGACGCGGGCGATGTCTTCGTTGGACGGAGGCGCGTTGCGGCCGGCACCCGTCGGCGTCGGCAATACCCCGAGTTGGATCGCATAGGGCAGCACCTGCAGGTAGTTGTCCGCGAAGTATCCCGGATCGACGGCGACGTGTGCGGTGTCGGGAAGCAGCCCAAACAGCTTGTCGGACAACCAGTGATGGCGAGTCATCAGCGACGGATGCTCAGGGCTGGCGAGCCACTGACCGAGCGCGACCACCGCTTCGACGCCCGCGCGGCGTGACGCCACCGCAAAGGTGACAGCACTGTCGAGTGCATGGGGATGGTACGGCGGGTTGAAGAACACGCGGTTCACGCCGTCTACAGCGGCCTGAACCTGTTGAATGTCAAACATATCCGCGACTGCGATCTCGGCACCCAGCGCGCGCAACCGGGCGCTGCGGCCATCCGCGCGGCGCACCAACGCCCTGGTGGGCACGCCCTGTTCCAGCAGCTGGACGGTGAGGGCACCACCGATCTTGCCCGTCGCGCCGGTAACCAACACGCGTGATTGCGTCATGTGAAGCTCCCTTTTCCTCGAATGTGACCAATGGTTACTTTCGCGAGTATGCACCTGCTATGTGACCGCTGTCAACATTGCGATCGGCGTGAGATCCTGTCGGGATGAGTTCCGCCAGCGTCGACCCCTCCGGCAAGAAGAGCTACCACCACGGCGCTTTGCATTCAGCCCTCGTCGAGGCGAGCATCGCGCTGGCGCGCGAAGGCGGCCCGGACCGGGTGATTCTTCGTGAGGCGGCACGCGCGGCCGGGGTGTCGCACTCGGCGGCTTACCGCCATTTCGCCGACCGCGAGGCACTGCTGGCCGAGGTGTCACATTTCGCGAGAAGCGAACTCGCCGCGGAGATGGAACTGAACGTCAATCGCACCAAGGACCCTCGCAAGAGGCTGCGAGCGGTGGGCACCGCCTACATCAACTTCGCGCTGACACAACCGGGACTGTTCCGCACAGCGTTCACCTCGCACCCCCCGACATCGAGCAACGCCGCGGACACGCCGCCGGGCGCGGCGGCAGATGGCGCCGAACCGTTCGACATTCTCAGTCAAGTGCTCGACGAAGCCCTAGCCGCGGGTCTCGTCGACCCGCGGCTGAGGCCGGGTGCAGAGATCGCCGTCTGGTCCGCCGTGCATGGCCTCGCCGCCCTGCTTCTCGACGGACCGTTGCCCGCCGACCCCGTAGGCATCAAGTTCGCGACAAGTCAGGTGTTCGACCTCATCGACCGCGGCCTGTCGGACAGCGACTGATCACGGTTGGGGATCACTCCCACTCGATCGTGCCGGGCGGCTTGCTGGTGACGTCCAGCGCGACCCGGTTGACCTCGGGCACTTCGTTGGTGATGCGGGTGGAGATGCGTTCGAGCGTCTCGTAGGGCACCCGGGTCCAGTCCGCGGTCATCGCGTCCTCGCTGGACACCGGCCGCAGCACGATCGGGTGGCCGTAGGTACGCCCGTCGCCCTGCACGCCGACCGAGCGGATGTCGGCCAGCAGCACGACCGGGCACTGCCAGATCTGGTTGTCCAGGCCCGCCGCGGTCAGCTCCTCGCGGGCGATCGCGTCGGCGCGACGCAAGGTATCGAGCCTGTCGGCGGTGACCTCGCCGATGATCCGGATGCCCAGTCCCGGGCCCGGGAACGGTTGGCGCGCAACGATTTCCTCGGGCAGACCTAGTTCCCGGCCAACGGCGCGGACCTCGTCCTTGAACAACAGCCGCAACGGCTCGACGAGTTTGAACTTCAGGTCGTCGGGCAGTCCGCCGACGTTGTGATGGCTCTTGATGTTGGCGGTGCCGGAGCCGCCGCCCGACTCCACCACGTCGGGATACAGCGTGCCCTGCACCAGGAAGTCCACCTCAGAACCCGTGTCTCCCACAATGTCTCGGACAGCACCCTCGAACGCGCGGATGAACTCGCGTCCGATGATCTTGCGCTTGCCCTCCGGGTTGTTCACCCCGGCCAGCGCCTCCAGAAAGCGGTCAGCGGCGTCGACGGTGACCAGATTGGCGCCGGTCGCCGCGACGAAGTCGCGCTGCACCTGCTCGCGCTCGCCGGCCCGCAGCAGACCGTGGTCGACGAACACGCACGTCAGCCGGTCGCCGATGGCACGCTGCACGAGCGCGGCGGCCACCGCCGAATCCACGCCTCCGGACAGCCCGCAGATCGCCCTGCCGTCCCCGATCTGCTCGCGCACCTGCGCGACGAGGCTGTCGGCGATGTTCGCGGGCGTCCACGTCGAGTCGATGCCCGCGAACTCGTGCAGGAACCGGCTCAGCACCTGTTGCCCGTGCGGGGTGTGCATCACCTCGGGGTGATACTGCACACCGGCCAGTCGCCGCGCCCGGTCCTCGAACCCCGCCACCGGTGCGCCGGCGCTGCTGGCGACCACTTCGAAGCCTTCCGGTGCCTCAGTCACGGCGTCGCCGTGGCTCATCCACACCGGCTGGGTCTGCGGCAGATCCGAATGCAGTTGTCCCCCATCGACATTCAACTCGGTGCGGCCGTACTCGCTGGTGCCGGTGCGGGCTACGGTGCCGCCGAGGGCCTGCGCCATCGCCTGGAAGCCGTAGCAGATGCCGAACACCGGGACGCCGAGGTCGAACAGCGCGGGGTCAAGCTGCGGTGCACCCTCGGTGTAGACGCTGGCCGGGCCGCCGGACAGCACGATCGCCTGCGGGTCCTTGGCCTTGATCTCGTCGACGGTCGCGGTGTGCGGGACGACCTCCGAATACACCCGCGCCTCCCGGACGCGGCGCGCGATCAGCTGGGCGTATTGCGCGCCGAAGTCGACCACCAACACGGGGCGGGGGGAAGCGGATTGCACCTGCTCAGTCTACGGGCGGGCGCCGCAGACGCCGCCTGGCGCGCCATCTCAGAGCAGATCGGTGATCGTCTTCAGGCCCGCGTCATACAGCACGCCGGGCAGCATGCCGCCATCGATCTCGATGGTCGTGCCGTTGATGAAGTCGGCCGCGCCGCTGCAGAGGAACACGCAGGTCCGGCCGACCTCGGCGGGCTCGCCCGCACGGCCGAGGGGAACGTTGCGGAAATACGATTCGCCCTTCGGGTCGTCCTTGGGCAGCACGAGCGAACGGAAGTTGTCGGTCATCGTCGGTCCGAGCGCCAGCGCGTTGACGCGCGCATGCGGCCCCCACTCCTGCGCCAGCGACCGCGTGAGGTGGTTGAGCCCCGACTTGGCCGCGCCGTATGACACGAGTGTGGGTGACCCGGCCGGGTGTCCGGTGCCGCTGGAGATGTTAATGATCGACCCGACGCCGTCCTGACCGCGCATCTGCCGGTAGACGCGCAGCGCGAACCACAACGGGCTGATCAGGTTCATCTGGATGGCGAAGGCGTGAAAAAGCGCCGTCCGCTCGAAATCGTCCTTGGCGCGCGGAGCGCCCTGGATCTTTTGCACGAGTTCGGGAACGTCTTCGACATTGGGCGTCGGCACGGTGCCGCCCGCGTTGTTGACCAGGATGTCGATGCGCCCATAGGTGGCTGCGACTTTCGTGACCATGGCGTCGATGGCACGGAAATCGCCTTGGTCGCAAACCATCTGGGCGGAGCGCTGTCGCCACGCCTCGTCGCCGTCCGCGCCGGGAATGCCGTCGAGCTTCGACCTGGAGCAGCCGATGACGGTGGCGCCTGCCCGCAGCAGCTCGTGCGCGATCCCGACGCCGACGCCGCGACTGGTGCCGGTGACGATGGCGACTTTGCCGTCGAGGGCACCAGCACTATTCACCCGCCAAACCATAGACCACGGCTGATGGTGTGATTGGGTATCCGGTGAGCAAGCTCATTCACAGCCGATGAGGAGATTCATGCCCGAGTGGGTGGTCGTTCTGCTGGCGTTGGCCGCCGCGGTGACCTCGGCGCTCGGGATCGTGATTCGTCAGCGCGCGACTCTGGAAATCCCTCAGGACGAGGGCGTCACCACCACCATGTTCAAGAAGCTGCTGCGAAACCGGCTGTGGTGGGCGGGGACCGCCGTTGCGTCATCCGGTTACGGATTTCAAGCACTCGCACTGACCTGGGGATCGCTGATATTGGTTCAGCCACTGCTGGTGTCCGCGCTGTTGTTCGCGCTGCCGATGAGTGCCCGGATGGCCCATCGCCGCGTCACCACGCACGACTGGGTATGGGCGCTGGTGCTGACACTCGGTCTGGCGACCTTCGTCACGATGGCGCGCGTACAGCCGGGGAATTACAGCCCGCCACCCGCCGTCTGGATACTGGCCACCGTGGTCTGTGTGACCGTGGTTCTGGGATGTGTGATCGGCGGCGCTCGCACCGAGGGCCGCCGCCGCGCGCTGTTGATCGCCACCGCGGTAGGAGTGCTGTTCGGCGTGGTCTCGGTGCTCACCAAGGTCACCGTGCAGCGACTCAACACCGATGGCCCGCTTGGTACGCTCATCGTGCCCGCGCCGTACCTCGTCGTCATCCTCGGTGTGACGGCAACCCTGTTGCAGCAGTCAGCATTTCACGCGGGAGCGCTGCAGACTTCTGTACCCACCATGCTGGTGCTCGAACCGTTGGTCGCGGTGTCATTGGGCGTCATCGTGCTGGGCGAAGCGCTCGCAGTCACCGATCCTGTGACTGTCGCGCTGCTGGCCGTCGCCGTGGCAGCGATGGCCGCGGCGACCATCGCTCTCGGTCGCGACGAGGGTGCGTTCGAAGAAGAACTCGAAGCGCAGATGGCGAAGCGGTGGGAGCACTCCCCTGGCGAGCTGGGGCCCCACCCCCCCGAAGGGTAGGGGGACGAGACGCCGACCTAGGCCAATTGCTTGTGCATGGGCAGGCCGCCGGTCGCCTCGAATACCATCCGTCTGCCGATCTCGACGGCGTGGTCTGCGAATCGCTCGTAGAAGCGGCCAAGCAGTGCGACGTCGACGGCGGAGCAGACGCCGTTCTGCCACTTGCGGTCGATCAACAGCGTGAACAGGTGACGGTGCTGGGTGTCCACCACGTCATCCTCCTCGCGCAACTGCGCCGCCTTCTCCGCGTCTGGGGCGAGCAGCAGACCCTGTGCTCCTCTCGCGAGTTCGACTGCCACGGTGGCCATTTCGGTGAATGAGCCGCGGACTTCGTCGGGCACCGCGATCGCAGGGTGCCGACGCCGGGAGATGTTCGCCACGTGCACGGCCAGTGCGCCCATCCGCTCGACGTCGGCGCCGATATGAAGCGAGCCGACGATCTTTCTCAAGTCGCCGGCCACCGGTTGCTGCAGTGCCAGCAGTTTGACCGCACTTTCTTCAGCGCGCCGCCATTTCGCCGCGAGGTGCTCGTGGTCGGCGATGACCTGTTCGGCAAGGCTCAGGTCGGCCTGCAGCAGGGCTGACGTAGCGTGCTGCATCGCGTCCGCGGCCAAGCCGCACATGTCGCTCAACCGGGAGCTGAGTGCGGACAACTCCTGCTGATAGGCGGTGCGCATGTCTCCATACCTCTCTGCGCCGGGTCCGCTTTGTCGCGGCCGGCGTTGGTAGGGAGTACCCAAATATTTGCGGGTTATCCCGCTGAGCTGACCCGTTCGGTCGGCTCGAGCGGGAGACGCCGCAGCGCGCCGGGGGCGTCGGCGGGCACGACGGGCTGCTCGGGCGGGATCGGCGCGATTCGCTTATAGGCCTCCCCCTGCGGCGGACGGAGATCCTGCTGGCCTTTGTTCGGCCACAGCGCCGCTGCCCGTTCGGCCTGCGCGGTGATGCTCAGCGACGGGTTGACCCCGAGGTTGGCCGACACAGACGCACCGTCCACGACGTACATCGTCGGGTAGTTGTATACGCGCTGATAAGGGTCGATGACGCCGTGTTCGGCACTGTCGCCGATCGCCGCACCGCCGAGGAAGTGCGCGGTCAGCGGGACGTTGAACAGCTCGCCCCAGGTGCCGCCGGCGACGCCGTCGATCTTCGCCGCCAGGCGGCGGGTGACCTCGTTGCCGACCGGTATCCAGGTCGGGTTGGGCTCGCCGTGGCCCTGCTTGCTGACCATGCGGCGGAAGCCGAGCTTGGTGCGCTTGGTGTACGTCGTGATCGAGTTGTCCAGGTGCTGCATCACCAGCGCGATCATGGTCCGCTCGCTCCAGCGGCTCGGGTTGAGCATCCGCAGCATCTGCTTCGGGTTCTCAGCCGCCTGATCCAGCAGCTGGCGCCACCGCGGAGTGTCGGTGCCACCGGGGCCGACCCCGTCGGTCATCAGCGTCTGCAACAGGCCCATCGCGTTGGAGCCCTTGCCATACCGGACCGGCTCGATGTGGGTGTCGGAGGTGGGGTGGATCGACGACGTGATCGCCACCCCGTGGGTGAGATCGAGGTCGTCACGCACCTCGAGGCGTCCGGCGCCGACGATCGACTCGGAATTGGTGCGGGTGAGCACGCCGAGCTTGTCCGAAAGCTGGGGCAGGTTGCCGGTGTCGCGCATCTTGAACAGCAGCTTCTGGGTGCCGAATGTGCCCGCGGCGAGAACGAGATGGTTGGCGGTGAACGTCCGGCGCTTGCGGGGCAGCAGGCCGGTGTGTGCGGTCTTGACCTCCCACACACCGTCGGGCCGCTGTTTGAACCGGGTCACCGTTGTCATCGGATGTACTTGTGCCCCAGCAGATTCCGCGAGCCCCAGATAGTTCTTGACGAGGGTGTTCTTGGCGCCGTACCGGCAGCCCGTCATGCACGAGCCGCACTCGATACAGCCGGTGCGCTCAGGTCCCGCGCCGCCGAAATACGGGTCGGGAACGGTCTTCCCCGGAGTCTTCGTGCCGTCCGGCCCGAAGAAGACCCCGACCGGCGTCGCCACGAATGTGTCACCGACGCCCATGTCGTCGGCGACTTCCTTCATGACCTTGTCGGCGTCGGTGAAGGTCGGATTCTGGACCACGCCGAGCATGCGCTGCGCCTGCTCGTAGTGCGGCATCAACTCGGCACGCCAGTCGGTGATGTGCTTCCACTGCGGGTCGTTGAAGAACGGATCCGGCGGCACGTAGAGCGTGTTGGCGTAGTTCAGCGATCCTCCGCCGACGCCAGCGCCGGCCAGGATCATGACGTTGCGCAGCAAGTGGATCCGCTGAATGCCGTACATGCCCAGCTTGGGCATCCAGAGGAACTTGCGCAGGTTCCACGACGTCTTGGCGAAATCCTCGTCGGCGTAGCGCCGGCCGGCCTCGAGCACGCCGACGCGGTAGCCCTTCTCGGTGAGCCGCAACGCAGAGACACTGCCCCCGAACCCCGAACCAATGATCAGAACGTCATAGTCAGGCTGCATCGACTCAGTATGAACTTACCGACTGGTAACCAGCTAGATAGGACGGCCTAAGACGTGCGCGCAGCCACGCCGCAGCGGGTGCACAGCCGGTTAGCGACCAGCGGGCGTATTTAGTGGATTACCAGCCGGAAGACGGCACCGCACCCGGCCGCCCCGACGACCGTCGCGCCGACTCCCCGGGCTACGGCGGACCCCCTGGTGCCTGCGGATACCGGCGCGGACCCGTTCGTGTTCATCCCACAGGGCGACGCGCTGCCGGGCTAACTGCCGACCGTCAGGCCGACCTTCTGGAATTCCTTCAGATCGCAGTAGCCTGCCTTCGCCATCGACCGGCGTAGGCCGCCGACCAGGTTCAAGGAGCCAAACGGGTCGTCGGACGGGCCGTTGAGCACCTGCTCCAGCGGCGGCCGCTCCCCGATCGCGACCTGCAACAGCGCCCCACGGGGAAGCGAAGGGTGGGCGGCCGCGGCAGGCCAGAACCAGCCGTCGCCGAGCGCCTCGGCCGCCAATGACAGCGGGGTGCCGAGCACGACGGCGTCGGCCCCACATGCGATGGCCTTGGCCAGGTCACCGGAGGTGTGAATATCGCCGTCGGCCAGCACGTGCACGTACCGGCCGCCGGTCTCGTCGAGATACTCGCGGCGGGCGGCGGCGGCGTCGGCGATCGCGGTCGCCATCGGCACGCTGATGCCCAGCACCTCATCGCTGGACGTCACCCCAGTCGTGGAGCCGTAGCCGACGATCACGCCCGCCGCACCGGTGCGCATCAGGTGCAGGGCGGTGCGGTGGTCGAGCACGCCGCCCGCCACCACCGGCACGTCGAGCTCGGAGATGAACGTCTTCAGGTTCAGCGGCTCACCGTCGCTGGCGACGCGTTCGGCCGACACGATCGTGCCCTGAATGACGAGCAGGTCGATCCCGGCCGCCACCAGAGACGGCGTCAACGCCTGCGCGTTCTGCGGGCTCACCCGCACCGCGGTGGTCACGCCCGCTTCGCGGATGCGCGCTATCGCGGCGCCGAGCAGATCCGGATCCAGCGGCGCCGAATGTAGTTGCTGCAGAAGGCGAATCGCCGCCGTCGGTTCGGGCTCCTTCTCTGCGGCCTCGATGATTTGGGAGATCTTCGCCTGCACGTCGGCGTGCCTGCCGATCAGTCCCTCGCCGTTGAGCACACCGAGTCCACCGAGGCGCCCCAGTTCGATCGCGAACTCCGGTGACACCAACGCGTCGGTGGGATGGCTCAGCACCGGAATCTCAAAGCGGTACGCGTCGAGTTGCCAGGCGGTGGACACGTCCTGCGACGAGCGGGTTCGGCGGGACGGAACGATATTGATGTCGTCGAGTTCATAAGTGCGACGGGCATTTCGGCCCATCCCGATTTCGACCATGTCGCGCATGCGGGCTCGCTAGCGGGTGTAGTAGTTCGGTGCTTCGACGGTCATCGCGATGTCGTGCGGATGGCTCTCCTTCAGCCCCGCAGGGGTGATCCGCACGAACTGCGCCTGCTGCAGCTGCTCGATCGTAGCCGCGCCGGTGTAGCCCATCGCGGCCTTCAGACCGCCGGTGAGTTGGTGGATCACGGTCGACAACGGACCACGGAAGGGCACCCGGCCCTCGATGCCCTCCGGCACCAGCTTGTCCTCACTGAGCGCATCGTCTTGGAAGTAGCGGTCTTTCGAATAGGACTTCGTGTCGGCGCGCCCCTGCATCGCCCCGAGCGACCCCATACCCCGGTAGCTCTTGAACTGCTTGCCGTTCACGAAGATCAAGTCGCCGGGAGCCTCGGCCGTCCCCGCCAGCAGCGAGCCCAGCATTGTCGTTGACGCACCGGCAGCCAGTGCCTTGGCGATGTCGCCCGAGTACTGCAGGCCGCCGTCGGCGATCACCGGAATCCCCGAGGGGGCACACGCCGCCACCGCCTCCAGGATCGCGGTGATCTGCGGCGCGCCGACTCCGGCGACCACGCGGGTGGTGCAGATGGAACCGGGCCCCACCCCGACCTTCACCGCGTCGGCGCCCGCCTCGACCAGTGCGGCCGCCGCGGCGCGGGTGGCGACGTTTCCGCCGATCACATCGACCCGTTGCCGCACTTCACGTTTGAGCTTGTTGACCATGTCCAGCACCAGCCGGTTGTGGGCGTGCGCGGTGTCGACGATCAGCACGTCGGCGCCGGCGTCGGCCAACGTCATCGCCCGCGTCCATGCGTCGGGACCGATGCCGACCGCCGCGCCGACCAGCAGCCTGCCGTCGCTGTCCTTGGTCGCGTACGGGTGCTGCTCGGTCTTGACGAAGTCCTTGACGGTGATCAACCCGGTCAGCCGGCCGTGCCCGTCGACGATTGGGAGCTTTTCAATCTTGTGGCGGCGCAACAGACCCAGCGCCGCATCAGCGGTGACACCCTCGCGCGCGGTGATCAGCGGCGCCTTGGTCATCACCTCGGACACCGGCTTGCGCTGATCGACCTCAAACCGCATGTCGCGGTTGGTGATGATGCCGACGAGTGCGCCGGTGTCGTCGACGACGGGCAGACCCGAGATGCGGAACCGCGCACACATCGCGTCGACCTCGGCCAGCGTGTTGTCCGGCGAGCAGGTGACCGGGTCGGTGACCATGCCGGCTTCGGATCGCTTGACCGTTTCGACCTGGCTGGCCTGTTCGGCGACGGGAAGGTTGCGGTGCAGCACGCCCATGCCACCGGCACGGGCCATCGCGATCGCCATCCGCGACTCGGTGACGGTATCCATCGCCGAGCTGACCAACGGCACCCTCAGCCGGATCCGCCGGGTGAGCTGACTGGAGGTATCGGCTGTGGCGGGCACCACATCGGAAGCGGCAGGCAGCAGCAGGACGTCGTCGAAGGTCAGCCCGAGCATTGCGATCTTGGTGGGATCATCGCCGCCGGTAGGCACCGGTACGGCGAGGGGGATGTCGCTTTCAGCGATCGACATGGGTACGCCTCCCGGGACAAGCACGGCCGAAGATCTCAACATGAAGTCTATCGGCATCGGCCTCGACAACTGGGCCCCACGCAGGTCGGCCGACATACCCCGGCCGGCTGGGCAACCGCTGGCGCGATACCTGTGGGGCTGCGTAGGGTGGAACCGTGCGTGACCACCTGCCGCCTGGTTTGCCGCCGGATCCGTTCGCCGATGACCCGTGCGACCCTTCGGGAGCCCTCGACGCCCTCGAACCCGGCCAACCGCTGGACGCACAGGAGCGTACTGCCGTGGAGGCCGACCTGGCTGACCTGGCTGTGTACGAAGCGTTGTTGGCGCACAAGGGAATTCGCGGCCTGGTGGTGTGCTGTGACGAATGCCAGCAAGACCATTACCACGACTGGGACATGCTGCGGGCCAACCTGCTGCAGCTGCTGGTCGACGGCACTGTGCGGCCGCACGAGCCCGCCTACGACCCTGAGCCCGACGCATACGTGACCTGGGATTATTGCCGCGGCTACGCCGATGCGTCGCTGAATGAGGCGACGTCGGAATCCGACGGGTATCGCTAAGAGCTGACTTCGTCAGCCCGCAGGTTTGGCGGGTTTCTCCGCTGGAACCGGAATCGGAAACAGAGGCGTCGTCGGGCCGTCCACCGGCGGCTGCTCCTGCTGAGGCGCTAGGCCAGGCACGGGCTTCGGCGCAGGCGCGGGTGCGGGCACAGGCACAGGCACGGGCGCAAGCGCAGGCGGCGCCTCCTGGACCGGTACGTCCGGTACGGGCGCTGGAATCGGCGCAGGCGCAGGATTCGGTGCGGGTACCGGAATGGGCGCTGGAATCGGCTTGGGAGCCAGTGCAGGCTTGGACGCTGGGGCTGGGTTCTGATCGCCTTGGTCCGGATTCGGCACCGGCACAGGCTTCGGCCCATCCGGCAGCGGCACCGGCTTCGGGCCGCCGGGCAGCGGCACCGGCTTCGGCCCATTCGGTATCGGGATCGGGATCGGCAGCGGGTTTGACCCATCCGGCAAAGGCAGCGGCCTCGGAAGCGGAATGGACGGCAACGAAATGTCCGGCGGTACGCCTGGACCGGGCAGCTGCGGCATCGGGAACGGCAACTGACCAGGTGAATCGGACTGCGGTTCCGACGGCGGCGCCGGCAGCGCCGGGACATTGGGCGGCGCCGGCAGCGCCGGGACATTGGGCGGAGCCAGTTCGGCGGGAGCCGCAGGCACCGTTGCGTTGGGGTCGCGGGTCTCCACCTTCACCGACAGCTGGTTCAACTGGTCCTGCAGTTGCTGCTGCTTCTGCGGGTCCTCGACGGTCTGCACAGTCGAGGTGATGGTCTGCAGCTTGTCCTGAGCTTCGGTCCAGTTGCCCTGGTCGATGAGCTGCTGGACCTGTTGCATCTCGGTCTGGGCGGCCAGCGCGACCCGATCGTCGCGGGTGACCTGCCGCTCGCCGAACAGAGAAACACGGAGACCGTACAGCGCATCGCCGGGGGCTGTGCCATAGACAACGGCGCCAAAACCGCCGAGGCACAACAGCGAAGCGGCGACCGAACCGAGCACGGCCACCGACATCCGGCTACGCCGGCGGCCCGCGAGAGCGCGCTGCAGAACGATCTCCGCGTCTTGCGGGCGCGCTACGTGCCCGATGGGTGGACGGCGGACTCCGTCACGCCAGCCGGCCATCAGATTGGCCAGCTCGGCATCGGCCGGATCCGTCGCGTACACCGGCTGCTCGGAGGCTAGCGCGTCGAGGTAACGGTCGGTGCGCCCGATGGCGTTCAGCGACGGGTCGCCCCCGTTTCCGCCCCAGCGACTGAAATCAGGCACGGTCGTGCCCCGTCGCGATGATCTCCGCCTTCAGCCGGGCCAACGCCCGATGCTGAGCCACTCGGACCGCGCCAGGCGTGCTGCCGACCGCCTCGGCGGTTTCCTCGGCGCTCATGCCCACGACCACACGCAGGATCAGGATTTCCCGCTGCTTCTCCGGCAGGACGGCCAGCAGCCTGTTCATCTGCTCCGCGGACTCACCTTCGATCGCCATCTGTTCGGGACCGGCCTCCGCAGAGAAGCGCTCCGGGACGACATCTGTCGGCTCCGAGCGGTTCCTGGCGGCCGCGCGGTGCGCGTCGGCAACCTTGTGGGCGGCGATGCCATACACAAAGGCCAGAAACGGTCGTCCCTGATCCTTGTAGCGCGGCAGCGCCGTGATGGCGGCCAAGCACACCTCCTGTGCGACATCGTCTGCTGAGAGACCGCTACGCTCGGCCGTCCCAACCCTGGCTCGGCAATACCGGACAACGACCGGGCGTATGGTCTCCAGCACCTCCCGGAGCGCATCCCGGTTGCCCGCCACGGCTTCAGCAACGACAGCATCGAGACGTTCTCCCGAAATTGTCATCGGTGAAGCACTCTCCGGCGTTACTTATGGGACAGATGGCGTTTGTGTATCTGAGCTAAACAATAACGATCGGGTGGCCGCGGACTCGCTCAGCGATCAAATAACACGCCACCACGGCGCCGTACCGTATCAGCGCTCTCGTCCCGAATCGCAACGATTTGATCAGCGGAGTGCGTGCCGCTGCCGATGTCCGCCATGAGACAGGCCAACGCCCAGCTCAGCGGGATGATTCCGAGACGCTGCGTCGCATCGAGCGCGGCGTCGGCCACCGCGCGCGACCGGTCCGTCTGCCCATTGCTGCAGAGCGCCGCGGCCAGCACGACATCGGACTTGACCCGGTGGCGTGCCGAGCTCAGGGCCGCGGCGAGCTCGACCGCACGCTCTGCGTGACCGACCGCCGCCGCGCCGTCGCCCGTCGCCATCGCCAACTCGGCCGACACCCACGCCAACCGGACGGCCATGCGTGCCGGCCCACCGTCGAGCAAATCCCGGGCCCGACCAAGCGCATCCGCGGAGGCGGCGAATCTGCCGACGCCGAGCGCATCGGCGGCCAGCCCGATCAACGCGTCGGTCCGACCTTCTCCATCGACGCCCGCCACCGCGAGGGCCCGCCCGTCCCAGCCGCGGGCCTTGTCGTGCCAGCCGAGCTGACGAAGGAACGACGCCTGCGTGCTGTGCGCCAGCGACGCCAGCCGCCCGACGCGGCGGCCACGTCGCACACGGGCGAGATCGGCGTAGGCGATTGCGTAGCGGCCCTGGCCGCCCGCGGCGACCGCGCGTAGCCACAGGTCGTCCGGCGAGCCGGCGGCGGGCAGCGGCCAGCGCCCTGGGTCCTCGCCGAAGGCGGCGTCGGTCATCGACATCAGCCGCCGACGCTATCAACCGCCATCGATAGTGTGTCCGTAGATACCGGTACCGGTGGGCACGGGTAAATGTTTGATACGGAATGACTTTGGTTAACAGTTTGTGAGCCACGTGTTACAGCGATGTCAACTGCCTACTGAGTGCCGGAAAAAATCGATGCAATCCCGCTCCGAGCGAACTGCGGAAACAGGAGTCATCGTGAGATCGCGGGCGATTGGCTATCACCGAGATCGATGAGTACGGGTCGCAACGATGAACGTGATGTAAATTCTGGGCCTGCGGATATGTCCTTGAGCACATGTTCGGGCTATTGACTGATTTTGCTAAGTGCCCCTAGCTTGTGTGCACGAGTAGTCATCGGCGACTTGTGCTCAACTCGGTTCCACGACTCACGTGCCAATGCGGTCCCCAAATCGGTGCGTAGAGAGGGGTTTTCCAATGCCACAGCCGCAACAACTACCGGGACCCAATGCAGACATCTGGGATTGGCAAATGCACGGACTTTGCCGGGGCGTCGATTCTTCGGTGTTCTTCCACCCCGACGGCGAACGGGGACGGGCCCGCGCGCAACGCGAGATGCGCGCCAAGGAGATGTGCCGGAGCTGCCCTGTGATCGCTCAGTGCCGCTCCCATGCGCTTGCCGTCGGCGAGCCCTACGGCATCTGGGGCGGCCTGTCGGAGGCGGAGCGTGAACTGCTCCTCAAGCGAGGAATCAGGCGCGCCTCCTAGCGCGCGAAAAGACGCAAAAGCTCCCGACTTTTCGGCGTGTCGGGGGCTTTTGCGTCTCGGCGGCTTCGCGCCACATCAGATTCAGCAGCGATCAGCGGGCATGCCCTTAGCGGGTCGCTTCGCGCGAACGCGGCGGCGAACTTGAAGTCGACGCCGCCGAACCTTCCACGAACTCCATTCGCCCAATGTGACGCCCGCCGCCAGCGCGGTTCCGATCGCCAGTGCACCCAGTACCGACGCGAACCCGACCGCGTGCTGGTCGTTGAGGATCGCGTAAATGCCGTGCAGCAACGCCAGGCCCGGCAGCAGGGGCACGATGCCCGCGATCGACACAACCAGTGGCGGCGCGAGGTTGCGGCGTTCCATCAGCCGCCCGACCAAGCCGATGAACACGGCCGCGACGAACGACGCCACCACGGCACCCAGACCCGCGCCCTGGGCGAGAAGAAACGCGATGGTGCCCGCGGCGCCGCCGAATGCCGCAGCCACCGCTGCGGTCCGTTCGGCGTAGCAGGCCAGCGCGTAGGCCGCGGCGCTCGCTGCGCCGAATGCGACACGTGCCGGTAGCTCTGCCAGGGCGGGTGGGGCATCCGCGCTGATGGCGACGAACGGCGCGCCGAACCGGTTGGCGAGGTGCAGTACCAACGCCACACCCGCGATTGTCGCGGCAGTCATCATGACCAGCTCGAAGAAGCGGGCCGCAGCGGTGACCGGGGCGCCGCTGATGACGTCGCCGACCGAGCCCACCAGCGACAGGCCCGCAAGAAGTACGACCAGGCCGGCCGCGATGGCCACCGTCGGTTCGAAATGCAGCCCCAATTTGGGGCTGAGCACGTAGAGCAGCAGCGGGGGTGCGGTCGCGATCGCCCCGCCAACCGCGTACTGGAAGAAGAACGGCAGTCCGTGCCTGTTGAGGCGCCGGTTGACGCGGTCGATCGCCATGGCGCTCAGGGCGCTGACGAGGCAGGCGAGCAGGCCGGCGCCGAGGGTTCCCGCCGTCGCGAACGCCAGCGCACCCCAGGCAAGGGTGGCGATCCAGCGCTTGTATGGGTGGGGCGCAGTGATGATGGCGTCAAGCTCTTCCCGAGCTTTCGACGGCGATACCTCGCGCTCGCGGATACGAGCAATCAAGCGATCGACGGCCGCCAGTCGGCTGAAGTCCAACGACCGGGACTGCACGATGTGCAGCGTGCTGGCCGGCGGCGACGTCGGCCCACGGTAGGCCGCGACGTGGATCGTCGTATTGATGACGTCGACCTCGCAACGCTCGATGCCGTACGCGGCGGCGATGGCCGTCACCTGGTCCATCGTGGCGGTCGCCGGCATCCCGGACGCCATCAAGATGGCACCGATAGTCCCGGCCACATCGAGCACTTCGCCCACCCGCGCGTTGTAGGCGTCGTCGCGTTCCTTGTGCTCCGGATCCGTGATCCGCGGCAGGCTGTCCGTCGGTGGCTCGGTTTCCCGAACGATTCGGCTCAAAATCTCGCGTTGACGCGCCCCCCACGGCTGGCCCGCGCGATTACGGGTCACCTGCACAGCAGTCCTTTCTTTCACATCGACGAATGCGGCCTTTGCAACGCGCAAGCGCCGACCTGTTCCCTATGTCGGCTAAAGCTTTTGGTGTTATCGCTCACGTCGTCATAGCCGGGCCGAGTTGACGGCCGCGTTCTATGTGACGGACTCCTACGTGCACCGGCTGCCTCGGCAATCCGTGCCACTTTGCGTCGATGACGGCGTCTTCGCGCAGTTGTGGAGCAGCACGCTAGATCTTACCCTCACCGATGTGGCACATCTGCCATTCCGTGAGTGAGAATGAACACTTTGCAGTCAACCTGCTTCCATGCCGTGACCGATTCGTGACAACGGAAGTCGCTGTCGCAGATCAGGTTTCGTTGCACAGGTCGTCCACACCGATGTCGCAGCACAGGGCGATGAAGTCGGATGCCAGTACCAGGTAAAGAAATTCGTTCTTGTGACGACCCGACGAGACGTATATGCCGTCGAAGAGGTCCGTGGTCTCACCACAGCAGAACGTGAATACAAAGCTGTGCACGATCTCGTGGCACAGGTTCGCGACGCTAAGGGTGCCTCGACGGCCGTTCTCGAAATCGTAGGAATCCGCGATGTCGTCAGGAGAAAGCGGATCGGGCGGCTTCCCGCACAGGTCGAAGCGCCGGACCGGGAACTGACGGTGTCTGAGCGTGTCCGACACCTTGTGCGACTCGATCAGCTTTCGCATTGCGTATGCGCTCACCACGAAGTCCCGCTCGATGAGGTAGCCGGTTCGTTCGGTCCAGCGCTTCTGCTTTGTCTTCGCTTCCAATCGGCCAGCGACCTTGACAAGCTCGTCTTTCCACGAGATCGCGTCATCAGTCATAGCCGCGAGCGCCTGCGCGCAGGGCGTCGAGCGCCGCAGCCGATTCGCTGCCCGGCTCGGCGCGATAGATCAGCAGGTGCTGCCCACCAGAGTGCGGGATGTTGAACCTATTGCGGTGCAAATACACGTCACCAACCTGTGGATGGCGCATATGGATGACGCCCACCCGGTAACCCACGTCTGCGCGTGCCCATAGTTCGCGGAATCGCTCACTCACGGAAGTTAATTCGTCGATCAGCGACCGTAGACGCGGATCATCCGGATCACTGGCCGCCGCTTCGCGCAACCCGCTCACGAGCACATCGGTCGATTCATCCCAATCCACGTAGAGGTCGCGGGCGGCAGGGTCCAACAGCCGCCAGCGCAGAAAGTTCTCGCGAGGAGTAAACCCCGGCGACAGTGCACGAGCGATCGAATTCGCGGCCAGCACATCGAGACATCTGCTGGCCACGATCGCCGGCATCGCAAACTGTTCGATCAGCTCCGCGCTGCCGTCGGCTGCGGCCTCGGCAATCGTGTGATCCCGGTGGCCGCTCGTCGGACTCGCCAGCTGATGCAGATACTCGGTCGCCTTGACGTCCAGCTGCAACGCCCGCGCAAGCGCGTCGAGGATCTGAGCGGACGGATTCTTGTCGCGGCCCTGTTCTAGCCGTAGGTAGTAATCGGAGCTCACGCCCGCCAGCGTCGCCAACTCCTCGCGCCGCAGGCCCTGAACACGTCGCCGCGCACCCGGTACCAGCCCGACGTCTTCGGGTTGGACCTGTGCGCGCCGCGCCCGGAGGTAGTCGCCGAGGGCGTTGCTGTTTGCCGCCACCCCATGAGCCTAAGACTGTCCCTGCCAACACCAGGGTCAAAGCGGTGTCCCCTCCTCGGATTCGGTGCGCGCATCGTCGATGTTGTGCCACATGCAAGACACCTGGAAGGAGCGGAGATGGTTGAGCGACAGAACGTCGAGTTCGCAGGCGAAAGCGATGTGATTCTGCGGGGCTGGCTGTTTGCGCCCGACGGCCCCGGTCCCCATCCGGCCATCACGATGGCCCATGGCTTCGCCGGTGTGAAGGAGCACGGCCTGGAGCGTTTCGCCCAGGTGTTCGCCGCCGCGGGATTTGTCGTGCTGGTGCACGACCATCGCGGCTTTGGCGCCAGCGACGGATCGCCGCGCTACGACATCGACCCGTGGGTGCAGATCGCCGACTGGCGCCGGGCGATCTCTTTCCTGGAGAGCCAGCCCTCTGTAGACCCCGACCGCATCGGGCTGTGGGGCAGCAGCTATGCCGGTGGCCACGCGATCGTGTTGGGGGCCACCGACCGGCGGCTGCGCGCAGTGGTCGCCCAGGTGCCCACCATCAGCGGGTATCAGCAGAGCCTGCGACGCGTCGCCCCTGACCAGGTGCCCGCGCTGGAGGCGGCATTCGCCGACGACGAACGCAGGCAGTTCCACGGCGAACCACCGGCCACCCAGGCCGTGGTGAGTGCCGACCCGTCGGTGCCTGCCGCGTATCGCGCGACTGACGCTGTCTCGTTCTACACCCAGCCGGCCCCCGAAGGAGCTTGGGACAACGTCGTCACGCTGCGCTCGACACGGGCGGCGCGCATGTACGAGCCGGGAACCTGGGTCGCCCGGGTATCCCCGACGCCCCTGCTGATGGTGGTGGGCCTTCACGACACGATCACCCTTACCGACCTGGCGCTCGGCGCCTACGAAACGGCTCTGCAGCCCAAGAAGCTGGTCACCATCGACGGCGGTCACTTCGACCCGTACACAACGCGCTTCGCCGAGGCAAGTGGCGCCGCGGTCGCATGGTTCACCGAACACCTCAACACACCCGTAAATCACTGAGCCCGAAAGGAATACGACATGCCTGAGCTGAATTACGAAGTACTGGTCAACGACGGCTTGCGGCGTCACCGCGAGCAAACTCTGCCGGACGGCAGCCCGATCATCTCCTCGCCGATTGCCTCCACATTGATCTACGGCCGAGCGCGACGCCGTCCTCGTCGACCCGCCGATGACTTACGAGCAGGTGCAACGTGTCGGCGACTGGATCGAGGGGTCCGGCAAGCACCTGATCGCCGTGTACGCCACCCACGGACATGGCGATCACTGGTTCGGCACCGACCTTCTGCTGCAACGGTTTCCCGATGCGGTCTCGTATGCGACCAACGGCACGATCGCGATGATGCATCAGCAAGGCACTGTCGGCCGTGCTGAGATGTGGGACGTCGACTTCCCCGGCCAGATTCCCCCGAGCCCCGTGAACTATCGAACCGTTCCGGTCGACGGGATCGAACTTGAAGGCCATCGGCTGCTGGCCGTCGAGGTCGGTCATACCGACACCGACGACACCACGGTGCTGCACGTGCCTTCCATCGGCCTTGTCGTCGCCGGCGATGTCGCCTACAACGGCGTACATCAATATCTGCTCGAAAGCGCTCACGGTGGGGTCGAGGCATGGCTGGCTGCGCTCGACAAGGTCGCGGCGCTGCAGCCCCGTGCCGTCGTTGCAGGCCACAAGAACAAGGACCTGCCCGATGATCCGGCCATCATCAACGAAACTCGCGAATACCTGCTGAACGCGCTCCGCCTCCTCGCCGAAAAGCTCAGCCCCCAAGAATATTTCGACGAGATGATCGCGCTCTACCCGGACCGGCTCAATGTGGGGCCCGTCTGGTACACCGCCGTCTCGCTGTTGTCAGGGCAGACCAGCGCATCGTCGGTTCATGACGAAGTCTCTCGCTGGTTCTTCGACGATTATCTGTCGATCTGGATCAGCGTCGGAGCCGGCACGATCGAGCGCGGCCCCGACTTCATTCTCGACTACTGGGATACGCCGCTGCACTGGTCCGACGGCTCAGGGACACAGTGGTTCCTGGACGCGCCCGCCGTGGTGGAACTCCTACGTGATTTGCAAAGCCGGCTGCACGGCGACGGCTACGCGTACACCTCGGTGCCCGACCAGAAGGTGTCGGTTTATCACGACAACGGCGCGGCCGTCGAGGTGATCTGGTCACGTCGTCGCGGCGACGGCACCGAGATCGAGCGAGTGGCCGCCCATTTCGAGGTGGCACGCGGGCCGAAAGGCTGGCGCATCATCAGCATTCAGGCGGCGCCAACATCGAGTGACTCACTGAATAGCGTATGGCCGCAAGCGGATTGACAGACACAACCACTTCAAAGGAGACGACAATGATCATCGACACCGACGACCTCGACCCCACGTCAAGTTACAAACTTCTCATCGGCAGCATACTGCCCCGCGCGATCGCCTGGGTCAGCACCAGTTCGACCACCGGAGTCGGCAATATCGCACCGGTATCGTTCTTCACCGTCGTCGGCAGATTCCCTCCCGTTCTGTCGATCACCCTGCAGCCGCGCTCGGACGGGGTGACGCTCAAGGACACCTTCGTCAACATCCGCGACACCGGTGAATTCGTGGTGAACATCGCGTCGATCGCGCAGGCGGACGCCGTCCACCGCTCAGCCCACGAATTCGACACCAATGTCGACGAGTTCGAGGCGCTGGGGTTGGAAAAGGCTGCGTCCGAGGTCATTTCCGTTCCGCGCATCGCGGGCGCCCCGATATCCTTCGAGTGCGTCGTCGATCGCATCATCCCCATGCCGCCGCTGCCCGACCATGTGGTTTGGGGACGAGTGAAGCGCATCCACGTGCGCGACGACCTGTACCTGTCCCGCGGGCGAATCGACACCGGCGCGCTCGGTGCGTTCGGTCGTCTTGCCGCCGAGTACACGTTGGTCAACAACATCTTCACCACGCCGATCGGTGACGAGCTCGCAGAAGAGTTCGGCTCCCAGCGTGCCGTCCGGCTCGACGGACGCGACACGGATTACTCCCCGATCGACACGGCCGAATGGTCACCGTCGGGCGCCACGAAGGCGGCAGCGAAATGACCCAGTCACTCAACGGGTTCCGCATCACCCGTACCCAGGCGTCCACGGCCGGTGCACCCACGGCGTTGTTGATCCACGGCTTCCTCGACGATGCGTCGGTGTGGGACGGCCTGGTCGATTCCCTGGCAGGTGAGGTCGGGGCCGTGCGCTACGACCTACCCGGCTTCGGCACCCGCGGCGGATCGGTTGACGAGGCGTGCAGCACGACGCTGGAGTCGCTCGCCGCCGAGGCCGGCGACATTCTCGAGGGAATCGACGGGCCGGTGATCGTGGTCGGCCAGAGCCTCGGCACGCAGGTCGCCGAGCTGGTCGCCGCGCAGCATTCAGACCATGTTCGCGGGCTGGTGCTGCTGACCCCCGTCCCGCTGGGAGGTACGCAACTGCCCGACGAGGTGGTGGCGCCGTTTGGCGCCCTCGGCGGTGACCGTGTTGCACAGCGCTGCCTGCGCGCCGAACTATCGCCGCACCTCAGCGAAGAACAGCTTGACCGACTCGCCGACGTCGGCGCCGTTGTCGCAGCCGACGTCACCGCCCACTACGTCGACGTATGGAACAACGGCGTGCCTGACACCCCTGCGGCGAGCACATTCGGCGGCCCAGTACTCATCATCCGCGGTGGCGCCGACGGTTTCGTCACCGAGCAACTCGTCGATGCCATCAGCCCGCGCTTCGTCGATCCCGACGTGAAAGTCATCGACAAGGGCGGTCATTGGATACACGTCGAGTACCCGGGGTCGGTCGCGACGATGATCCTCGACTTCGCCGATGCGATCGCCGGGGTGACGCCATGAGCCGGCCGCTGGAGTACAAGGTCTTCGTCACGACGCAGATCCCGCAATCGGGGCGCGGCCCGCTTCCGGATGGCAGCACTCGGATGTGGTCACCGATCACCTCCACACTGATCATGGGACGACGCGACGCCGTGTTGATCGATCCTCCGCTCACAACAACACAGGCGGCCGAGGTCGGCGATTGGATCGTGGCGTCGGGACGCGAACTGCGGCAGATATACATCACCCACGGTCACGCTGACCATTGGTTCGGTGCAATTCCGTTGCTGCAGAGGTTCCCTGGCGTCACCGTCGCGGCGACGGATGGAACTGCCGAACTGATGCAGGCGCAGAACGCCCCACAGTTCCGTGCCGACTTCTGGGATCGGGTGTTTCCCGGGCAGCTACCCGTCGGCGAAGTCGACGTCACTGTCGTCGACGAGGGCGGTCTCGAGCTCGACGGTGTCGCGCTCATTCCAGTCGAGGCCGGTCACACCGACACCGACGCCACCACGATGCTGCATGTGCCCGAAATGGGTCTGCTCGTCGCAGGCGACGTCGTCTACAACGGTGTGCACCTGTACCTGACGGAATCCGGTGGCGTCACCGGGATCGACGAATGGCTTGCTGCTCTCGACACCGCCGAGGCCCTGAAACCAGCGACAGTGATTGCGGGTCACAAAGATGCACGCGCCTTCGACAACCCGTCGCAGATTCAGGAGACGCGGCGATATCTGACCGACGCGCGCCGACTGCTTGAGTCGTCGGAATCCGCCGAGGTGTTCTACCAGGCGATGCTGCGTCTACATCCCAACCGGCTCAATCCCGGCGCGTTGTGGGGCGCTGCCATCACACTGTTTCCAACGGCATAGCCGCGAGGGTCAGCCGGTGTCCGCGGAAGGAGAGTTGCATGGCAACGCAGGAGATCGGCCGTGACGAGGCGTCGTCCGAGGGCACGGTGACCCTGACGGAGACAGGTTCGGGGACATATACGCAGGAGGCCACGATCGGGGGTCACCGGCTCCTTTCCGACGAGCCACGTCCGATCGGCGATGACGCAGGGCCAACACCCTACGATCTGGTGTTGGCCGGACTCGGAGCGTGCACCTCCATGACGGTGCGGATGTACGCCGACCGCAAGGGCTGGCCGCTCGAGCGGGTTCGAGTGACGTTGCGGCACTCGCGCATCCACGCCAAAGACTGCGCCGACTGCGAGACCGTTGACGGTCGGATCGATCAAATCGACCTGGAGATCGCGTTGGCCGGCGATCTCGACGACATTCAGCGGCAACGGTTACTGCACATCGCAGAACGTTGCCCCGTTCATCAGACCCTGACCTCGGAGGTGCACGTCGTCACGTCCTTGGCGTGACAGATCGCGGGCGCCGCTCCTGCGCCGGTATCGTAAGTGGGCAATGACGATTCGTTACCGACCGGTGGCTGTGATCGCGGCAGCGGTGTTGGTACTGGTTGCGGCATCAGATCTGCCGCGGCTGCCCCTTGCGCCGAATGCGATCACTGGTCCATACGCTTCTTTGTTGGCCGCCTCGATTGATCTCGGCCCGTCGCGTGCCGCTGACGCGCAGCTGACCGTCACGCTCCCCTCGACGATGCGTCCTGAGGCGCTGTTCGAGTGGGCGGAAGGTCGGAGACTTGCGGTGCGGTGGCGGCCGGGCAACGAGTGGGCGATCGTGCACGGGGCCGCCAACGACATCGCACGCGCCTTCGACGTGCCCGTTCATGATTACCGGGGCCGCAGGGGTCAGGTGTTTTACGCCTCGTCACAGCAACCGCTCTTGCCGTCCCCACTGCGCGGTGACGTCTCCGCTGCCGGCCGGATCCTCGGCTACACGCCATACCGGATGGCGCACAGCCCCATGTTGTTCCCACTGGACGTCCCACGACACGGGCTGACACCTGAGGCTCTGCTGACGACATATAACGCAACGCCCCTAGCCGCGGCCGGTTACACCGGCAAAGGTGCGACCATCGTGTTCTTCGAATTCGATGGTTATGACCAGGCTGATCTCGACTCCTTCTCGGAGATGTCCGGGCTGACGAAATTCACCCCCGTCCTGGTCGGCGGGCAGCCCGGCCCTGCGCACGGTGAGACGGTCATGGACCTCGAGGTGGCGCATGCTATCGCTCCCGATGCCCAGCTCGTGGTCGTCAACGCCCGCCCAACGGTCGAAGGCGGTGGCGCATTCGAGAAGATCGGCAGAATGTTCGATGGGGCAGATCGGCAGTTTCCCGGCGCGGTGTGGAGTCTGTCAATCGGATGGGGCTGCGAGGCTCTGGTCACCGCGGCCGACCTCGCCCCCGTGCGGTCTGCCCTAACCAACGCCCATAAAGATGGCACGGCCGTTTTCGATGCGAGCGGTGACACGTCTGGTCTTGAGTGCAAGGGTGGCGAGGACTTTTCGTCTCCGCCCGGCCCGAACGACATCGGGGTGGACGCGGTCGCTTCGCTGCCGGAGATGACCTCAGTCGGCGGCACCACGCTGTCGACCGATATCCAAGGGCGGTGGTTGGCGGAGCAAGCCTGGACTGACGTCCCGATGTCCCAGGGCACCAGCGGGGGAGTCGCAACATTGTTCGACCGCCCGCTGTTTCAGAGGGCGGTATCCGCAGCCCGGGATTCGACACACCGCCTCGTTCCCGATGTGGCCGCGGTCGCCGACCCGTTCACGGGTGTGCGGATCGTGTACGGACAGCAGCCCGGACTCGGCGGCGGTACCTCCCAGGCCGCGCCGATCTGGGCCGCACTGGCGGTATTGATGAACCAATATGTCGTTGCGCACGGCGGCAAGGCACTCGGCGATCTGAACCCGCTTCTCTATCGGGTTGCGGCGGGTTCGGAATTGCCCGGGTTCCGCGACGTGATTCTCGGCGACAACGCTGTCGACGTTTCCGCTCCGGGATATGACCTCACCACCGGACTCGGAACCCCGAACGTCGACAACCTCGCCCGAAACCTGCTCGACGCTCAGAACGCGGCCCGCCAATGAACACTGATCATTCGACCACCGGCGGGTAGAGAGTGGACGACCACGGGGGCGGCCGAATTCGCCTGCGGCTCAGGAGTTACGCCGTCGCGCCGAAGGAGCACGTCCTTCGCCCTTGGCTGGTGACTTCGCTCTTTCCGCAGCTGCCGCGTCGTTCGCACACGCCGTTTCGCGTCGGTCTAGCCGTCGTGTTCATCCTGCTGGCCGCTTCTGCCCTGCTCCGGTGGCAGGCGCCGATGATCGCGGTCGCCGCGGTCGGATTTCCGTTGTTGTTCGTCACCTACCTGCGCGAGATCGACGTTCGCCAGCATGTGTCGCTGCGCAATCTCATCCTCAGCGCGGTGATCGGTGTCGTCCTCGGTGTCGCTTGGGCGTACATCGCGGGCACGGTGTTCGCCGACGGTTACGACGTCGCGCTGGGTTTCGAAACGGACGTTGGACCGACAGTCGGATCTGGCGTGGCCATCTCGATCTGCGAGGGGCTGCTGATGCTCCTCCCTGCACTGGTGGTGCGGGTCGTGAGTAAAGCCACCCGCGAGTCGCTCGACGGGTTCGTCATCGGTGCGCTTGGCGCGACGGCATTCACCGCGGCCGCAACCGTGACGCTGCTGGCGCCGCAGTTGGCAGCAGGGCTGGTGGCCGATGAGCGCTCACTCGAAGGGCTTATCGTCGAAGCAGCTATCCAGGGTGTGGCCATGCCTCTCATCAGTGCGGCGGTCGGCGGCATTTTCGGCGTCGCGCTGTGGTTCAGCCGGCCGGCCAACGCTTCTCGCTGGCATCGCGCTTTCGTGCCTGCGGCCGTTCTGGTCGTTATCACGTTGTTCGTCGGACTAGGGCTACTTGACGTCTCACCGTTTTCGGACAGCCTGTACGTGGCCGGCTACCTGTTGATCGCGGTGATGGCCGTGCTCGCGTTGAGGATCGCACTACAGGCCGCCCTGCTCCACGAGGCCCATGACAGTACGGGGCCGAACGAGCAACGGCATTGTGCGAGTTGCGATCACGTCGTCCCCAACACGGCGTTCTGCCCGACGTGCGGGGTCGCCACCCGCGCGGCGCCGGTGCGCCGTACCAGCTTCACCCGTGTCCTGGGCACGTTGGGCGCTGGAGTTGGCGTTGCTGCCGCGATAGCTGTCGTCGTATCGATGAAGATGACGCCTGGCGTGGCGCCCTATAAGTGCCCGCCCGACTGCGGACGGCCGCCGATCGGGACGCCGGTCGAGACCAACCCGCGTTACAGTGCCGACAACGGCGCATTCTCGGTCAACTATCCCGGCGAGGGCACCGCATACAAAGCCACGTTCAACCCCGACGGTGTCGTGCTGGATTACACCGCAGGCGACACCGGCACCCTCGCTCTCTTCGGTCAGCCCGCGTTGAATCGCACGCCGAAGGACATCGCCCTCGCCTTGATCAAGGAGAAGTACCCCGATGCCACCGTCAGCTATGAGCTCCCCAACACATCGGTCGGGTACCAACCGGGGTACGGCGTCGCGGCCGACACATACCCGCAACGCGCCACCGGCAAGTACGCCCGGCTGCGAGTGCTGGTCATGGTTGCGGTCAAGCATGACTACGCGCTGATCGCGGCAGCGGTCGGCCCGTATCACCGGTTCAGTCCCGACTTCGGCTCCGGCCATCCTTCGGGGGCCAACCTCGAACTGGCCATGGACATCGGCAAGTACGTCAACAGCTTCAAGTGGGGTGGGGACCGCTACGGTCCCGGCTCCTGATCTGGCGGGCGGCGCCGAAATTGGACTAGACCACAGCAAACTCACAGACGTCGGGATCAAGGCGTATTCCCAGTACACACCGTTACACACCGTCTAGAGGGGCATGAACGATGCAGTTCTATCTCAACGGCTACAAGACTGGCGACCCGTTCATCGAGGACCCGCATCTGTCTGTCGGGATGCGACCGGGAGGCCTTCCCGAGGATGCGGATGTCGTGATCATCGGCTGCGGTCCGGCTGGTCTCGTCCTGGCTGCGCAAATGGCGAACTTCCCCGACATCAGAACAGTGGTCATCGACCGCAAGGACGGTCCGCTCGAGGTTGGCCAGGCCGACGGAGTCGCGTGCCGCACCGTGGAGATGTTCGAGGCGTTTGGTCTGGCTAGTCGTCTGATCGAGGAGGGCTACTGGGTCAACGAGGTCGCGTTCTGGCGGCCGGACTCGCAAGACCGGGCCAAGATCACGCGGACCGCGCGCATCCAGGACACCGAAGAGGGTTTGTCGGAAATGCCGCACGTGATCGTCAACCAGGCCAGGATGCTCGCCTATCTTCTTGATCACATGGAGCGATCTGCCAGCAGGTTGAAGCCGCTTTATGGCCTGCACGCCAATGACATCCAGGTCGACACCAGCGGGTCGTCAGAATACCCGGTGACAGTTGCCGTGCAGCACATGAACGGCCTTGAGGAAACCGGCGAGACCTCGACGATCCGGGCTAAGTACGTCGTGGGCTGCGACGGCGCACGCAGCGGCACCCGGACCACGATCGGCCGCGAACTGGTCGGCGACGCGATGAACCAGTCGTGGGGTGTCCTGGATGCCTTGGCGGTCACCGACTTTCCGGACATCCGGCTCAAGTGCGCGATCCACTCGGCAGACCAGGGCAGCATTCTCATCATCCCGCGTGAAGGCGGATACCTGGTTCGCCTCTACGTCGAACTGGACAACGTTCGCGATAAGGAGATGCTCGAGAACCGCAGCGTCACCCCGGAGAAGCTGGCCACTGTCGCGAACCGGATCCTGCACCCGTACCGCATTGAGGTCAAACATGTTGGGTGGTCGGCGGTGTACGAGATCGGCCAGCGTCTGTGCGACAAATTTGACGACGTGCCCGTGGAGGAGATGGCCGACCGCCTTCCGCGAGTGTTCATCGCAGGCGACGCCTGCCACACGCACAGCGCGAAGGCCGGTCAGGGCATGAACGTGTCCATGAATGACACGTGGAACCTGGGGTGGAAGCTGGGTGCGGTTCTGCGTGGGGTCGCCAGACCGGCGCTCCTGCACACTTACTCCGCGGAACGCCAGAAGATCGCCAAACAACTCATCGATTTCGACCGCGAGTTCGCCAAGATGTTCAGCGCCCATCCGACGGAGTCCGGCGACGCCGGCACAGAGGGTGTCGACCCGGAGGAGTTCCAGCAGTACTTCATCACGCAGGGCCGCTTCACGGCGGGAGTCGCGACCAAGTACGAGCCGTCGATGATCACGGCCGAGGCGTTGTACCAGCGCCTCGCTGAGGGCTTCGTCGTCGGAATGCGCTTCCACTCCGCCCGGGTAGTCCGGTTGGCCGACGCCAAACCGGTCCACCTCGGCCACGCGGCGCGCGCCGACGGCGCCTGGCGCATCTACATTTTCGCCGACCGGAACGACCCGACGGGCGAAGAATCCCGCTTCAGGGAGCTGTGCGAGTTCCTGGAGTCGGACGCGTCTCCGATCAAGCGCTTCACGCCGCCCGGTGCAGACCCCGACTCCGTGATCGACGTCCGCGCCATCTTCCAGCAGCCGCATCATGAACTGGCCGTCGACACAATGCCGTCGGTGATGCTGCCGAGGAAGGGCAAGTTCGGCCTGATCGATTACGAGAAGATGTTCTGCCCCGACCCGAATGCAGTGGACATTTTCGACCTGCGAGGCGTGAACCGCGAGGAGGGCTGCATGGTCGTGGTCCGGCCAGACCAGTACGTCGCGCACGTGCTGCCGTTGGATGACTACGACGGACTGGCCGACTTCTTCGCCGGGATCCTGGTCGACGTCGACGAGCCGGAGTCCAGCCGTTCAAACGGGCAGATCGAGTGAGTCGAGGGCGAAAACCTGCACCTCGGCTGACTTCCCTTTCAGGGCGTGGGATCCCCGGTCGGTGAGGCTGGGCGGTCGAGAAGCCAGGGCGTCGACGCACTGTTGGGTGAGCAGAATCTTATCGCCGGTGGTCTTAGTGAGCTGCTCGACGCGGGCAGCGACGTTGACCGTGTCGCCGATCAGGGTGAACTCGAGCTTGCCTCCCCCGCCGATGGTGCCGGCGATCACCGTACCGGTGTTGATCCCGGTGCCGATGCGAAGCCCCCCGGCGAATCGCTCGGCGACACGGCGGTGAATCAGCACCGCGGCGCTCACGGCGGCGTCGGCATGCTCCACGAGGTGGTTCGGGGCGCCAAAGACGGCCAGCGCCCCGTCGCCGAGGAACTTGTTGACGTGCCCACCGGCGTCGACGACGGCAGGCACGACGATCTCGAACAGCGCGTTGAGGCGCGCGACGGTGTCCTCGGCTGTGTTTGCCTCGGCGAACGGGGTGAAGTCGCGGATGTCGACAAACATCACCGTCACCTCGCGACGCTCGCCCGTGAACACGTCGTCGCCCTGCTCAAGCAGCCGCGCCGCCAAGACGGGGTCGACGTAGGTGCCGAACGCCGCCTGAAGTCGTTGCCGCTCAGCCAATCCCGCCTGCATGCGGTTGAACGAGGCCGCCAGCGCGCCAAGGTCGTCGTCTTGAACCACCGGCAGACGCCGGCTGTAATCGCCGCCAGCGACCCGAACAGTTGCTTCGGCGAGGTCGCGGATGGGACTCAATGACGGCGAGACGATCGCGCCGACGGTGATCGGCGCCGCCAAGCCAGTCAACGCACACCCGATCACCACGACGAGCACGGGAAGCTCGCTGACGCGAGCGAACACGGCCGCCGCCATCGCGCCCGAAACGGCGAAGACGAACACGGCGCCCAGCATCGAGAGCGCCAACCACGCGGCAAATGTCGGCCGGGAGCGAGGAAGGGCGTCGCCGCTCCCGGTATCCCCGGCGAGCGCGGCCCTGGCCGGTCGCATTGCTCCTTGCACAGCGGTGTGCACACCAATCAGCGCCATGGCAACTCCTAAGGCGGCGCCCAAGATCCCGTATTGGACTAGCCGCGACCCGCTCGCTCCGGAGATCACACCGACTATCACTAAAAGCAGTGCGGTCCAAACAGGTAGGAACCCCAACGCTCGAACACCCGCCGCGCGAGTCCAGGCGTACGTATCTTTCAGGGCTCCCGCACGATCGACCTCCCGGCCAGCCGCCCACTGTTGCGCAAGGCGGAACATGCGGCTACCCGGAAGAATCACTACGTACGCGTTCAACACCACGGCGACACCGGTGACGACGGTCGCCTCGACGTAGTGGGTTGACTTCTCGAAAGCGACTACAAGAGACGACAAAAGAGGGTATGTCAACAGCATCCCGACGAACACAATTGCCCAGATGGCCCACGAGTACCTCGCTCCATACCGATCCCACGCCCACTGCCAGATTCGGTCCATCCGGCGAGACTAAGCGTCAGTAGGCCGTGACTGGCCGGGACAAACAAACTGGCCTTCCGGCACTTGTCGGGAGAGGCGCCTCGAATGTGGTCTCTATTTCGGGACGGTATTCAACTATCGGCCGATGTGATGGATCAGGCGTGGCGCGCTGCTTCTTGCGCGAGTTGCATGCGGGATGTGAGGCCGAGTTTGGCGTAGACATGGGTGAGGTGAGTTTGCACGGTACGTGGTGACACGAAAAGCCTTGTGGCGATGTCTTTGTTGGCGAGTCCTTCACTGACCAGTCGGACCACGTCGCGCTCGGCTGGGGTGAGCGATTCCCAGCCGTTGGTCGGCCTCTTGCCTTCGCCATGCCCGCGTTGGGCGTAGGCGATGGCTTCCTCAGTGGACAGGGCTGCGCCTGCGGCCCACGTGGCGTTGAAGTCCTTCTCGCCCAATGTATCTCGCAGTGCGGTCACCGAAGCTTGGTAGGCGGGTTCATAGACCTTGAAGCGGACCACGCCGGTGCGTTGCCGGATGGTTTGTGCCGCGCCGAAGAGCCGCGTCGCTTCGCGATGACTGCCTGCCTTGCAGGCCAGATCGGCGAGGACCTCGAGAGGGTCAGGAACACAGACGAGCAGCTGGATTTCAGCGGCCCGCGTCAACGCATCGTGGGCGTCACTCTCAGCCTGCTTTTGCTCACCCTGTGCCATCAGAACGCGAGCGCGCCCCGTCAGCGCCCACGACAAGTAAAGGCCCTTCGTTGCCGACACGGCATCGTCGGCCCAGCCGCGGGCGGCAGCAAGATCCCCGCCGGCCAGTGCGGCCTCGGCACCCCAGTAGCGCCACATTGCGCCCATCTCACCGAGGACACTGATGTGCTTCCACGCGGCCTCACAGGCCTCCTGCGCCCGTGCGCCATCCCCGTCGGCAAGGGCCGCAAGAGCCATCACCTGGTAGCCCATCCCCACGAACATCTCGCCAAGTCCCGCGCCGGCCTCGAGCGTCGCCTCGGCCGCCGCTCGGGCCGCGGCCGCCTCACCCTGATATGCAAGGACAGTGGCGCGGGACCCGAGGCTGCTCACCCTCCACATCTCATCGTGAGCCGCCTCGCACTCGGCCGCCACCTCGCCCAATTGTCTGAGACCTCCGGCCAGATCGCCGCTTGCCCCCTGCGCCAACCCCAGCCAGAAGCGGCACTGACGCGAATTGGCCCTGTCTCCAATCGCATCGGCTAGGTCGCGTCCCTCTTCAGCGGCCGCCCGCGACGCGAACGGGTCACCGGCGATGGCCGCGCCCTGCGCCTGTAACGCGAGGATCTGGCTCAATCTCCACCGGTCACCTATCGCGCGGGCCAGACCGATGGCCTCGGAGTAGTAGGACTGGGCTACCTCGCGGTCGTAGTAGCTGGCGACCACTCCGCAGGCGGTCAGCGCACGCGTGAGAAGGACCGGGTCACCGAGTTCGCGGGCGGTCGTCAGGGCCTGCTGGGCCAGATCCATGCTCGACTTGGCGGTCACCCATGCGTCGAGTACCGCTTTGTCGGCGAGCGCCCCCGCGCACACGGCGTCCGCCACGTCGAGGTGGGGAGCGGCGCCGCCGCGCAGGGCGGCGTCGAACCAGGCCAGCCCTTCCCGGATGCGGCCCCGCGTGAACCACAGCGGCTGCAACGATGTTGCGAGCTCCAACGAACGCCCGACGTCGCCGGATTCGAGGCTCCACACGAACGCGGCGCGCAGGTTGTCCATCTCCTCCTCTGCCTGCTCGACCCGCCGCTCATAGTCGGTGCGCGCCGGCGCGTCGAGCAGGGCGGCCATTGCCGTGTAGTGATCGCGGTGACGCGCGCGCACGGCATCGGCCTCGCCGGACTCCGCCAGTTTCTCCAGCGCGTACTGGCGTACCGTCTCCAGCAGCCGGTATCGCGTTCGGCCACTGGTGTTTTCGGCGACGACGAGCGATTTGTCGACGAGCAGGGTGAGCTGATCAAGCACTTGGTAGCGCTCCACATCCCCGCCGCCCGCGACAGCTTGCGCGGCATCGAGATCAAAGCCAGCCAGGAACACCGCCAGCCGGCGGAACAAGACCTGTTCCTGTTCGCTCAGCAGCGCATGCGACCAATCCACCGAGGCGCGCAGCGTCTGCTGACGGCGTACCGCGGTGCGCGCGCCACCGGTCAACAGGCGGAAGCGGTCGTGAAGGCCCTCGAGGATCTCGGCCAGCGACAACGCCCGCACCCGCGCGGCCGCCAGCTCGATCGCCAGCGGCATCCCGTCGAGACGGCCGCAGATTTCCGCCACCGTCGCGGCGTTGTCACTGCCAATGGTGAAGCCGGCCTGGGCCAGGCGGGCACGGTCAGCGAACAACTCGATGGCCGCATCGGCCAGGGCGAGCGACGGCACCCGCCACGTCGCCTCGCCTGTCACCCCGATCGGCTCACGGCTCGTGGCGAGCACGGTAAGCCCGGGCGCTCCGCCGAGCAGAGCCATGACCAGCTCGGCAGTGGCGTCCAAGACATGTTCGCAGTTATCGATCACCACAAGCAGCTGACGGTCGCGAACAAACCGCAGCAGCGTATCCATCGTCGAACGGCCTTGCTGGTCGGGCAGACCCAGCGCACGGGCCACCGTCACCGGCACCGCAACGGGATGGATGATCGGCGCCAGATCGACGTACCAAACACCGTCACCGAACTCCGAAGCGATGCGAGCCGCGATCTCAACGGCGAGACGGGTCTTCCCGGCGCCGCCGGCTCCGGTCAGGGTCACCAGCCGGCTATCGGCGAGCAGCCGGCACACATCGTCAATCTCTGCTTCGCGGCCGACGAAACTGGTGAGTTGGACCGGAAGATTGTGCACACCAAGGCTTTTCGGGGTACGCAGTGGCGGGAACTCATTGCGAAGATCGGGATGGCACAGCTGCACCACACGCTCAGGACGCGGTAGGTCGCGCAGCGGATGAGTCCCCAAATCGGTCATCCAGGCGCCGGCCGGGAGCCGGTCGACCACCATGTCCTGCGTCGCGCCCGACAGCACCGTCTGCCCGCCATGGGCGAGATCCCGCAGTCGCGCCGTGCGGTTGATGGTCGAACCGGCATAGTTGCCCTCATCGCGCAGTTGCACCTCGCCGGTGTGCACCCCGATGCGCAGCCGGATCGGTGCCAACGGTGCTCGCTGCAATTCCAGCGCACAAGCCGCCGCGTCACTAGCGCGGGCGAACGCGGCCACGAAGCTGTCGCCCTCACCCTGCTCCACCGGCCGCACCCCACCATAAGCGGCGATGACTTCGGAGACGGTGTGGTTGAGGCGTGCGAGCGCAGCGGTCATCTCGTCGGGCTGGGACTCCCACAGCCGCGTCGAGCCCTCAACGTCTGCCAGAAGCAGCGTTGCGATTCCGGTCGGCAAAAGCCCGCTTACACCTAGCTCAGTCCGGTCCACCAGCGTGTCCGCTCATGCTAGGCAGCTTCAGGAGCCTCTCGTCCGCGTCGTCCTCCCACCGACGGGTCGAACCCTCTACGTCGGTGAACAGAATCGTCACCACTCCCGAAGGAGCAGCCGCCGCAGCAGCGGACACTCACGCAGACTCTCACACCGGACACGCGCATATCCCGTACATCGACTTATCCGGCCCGGTCATGCAGCCGCCACCGCGTTCCCGTTCCGGGGAGCGCGAGTGACCGTGGTGATTGCCGCGGCCGTCGTATTCTGCCTCGGCGGCCTTCTCGACCACCGCCGTCTCGGTGGTGCTGGATGTAAGCCACGCCGGCGTGTTCGCCTCAGTAGTAGTCCCCCGGCCGGAAGCCGAGCGCGCGAATCTCCTCGGAGGTCGAGCGTCGAAAGCTCATATAGGAGTTCGCACCGCACCTCGCGCAGACTGTACCGATGTGGGTCGAGTCGATCGCCGGACCGTCGTGCCCGCCCGAAGTGCCGAAAACACAGTTGATCTCGTGACCGATACGGACCACAAATCCGCATGTCGGACAGATGGCGCGTCAGGCGCAGCCCGATCCCTGGGTCGCAGACCAAACGCGAAGCGCCCCCGGCGATGAACCGGGGGCGCTTCGTTTCAACTTCTAGTGATGGTGGTGGCCGTGGCCATGCCCGTGGCCGTCGTCCACCGAGTCGGCGGGCTTGTCGACGATCGCCGTCTCGGTGCTCAGGATCATCCGGGCCACCGACGCGGCGTTGAGCACCGCTGAGCGGGTGACCTTGGCCGGGTCGACGATGCCGTCGGCAACCAGGTCGCCGTAGGTCAGCGTCGCGGCGTTGAACCCTTGCCCCGCGGGCAGCTCGCTGACCTTGTTGACGACGACCGACCCGTCCAGACCGGCATTGGTCGCGATCCAGTACAGCGGTGCGGACAGGGCCTGCGAGAACACCTCGACACCGAGCGCCTCGTCGCCGGACAGGGACTCCTTGAGCTTCGACAGGGCGGACCGGGCCTGCACCAGGGCGACGCCGCCGCCGGTGATGATGCCCTCCTCGACCGCGGCCTTCGCGGCTGAGACGGCGTCCTCGACGGCTTCCTTGCGCTTCTTGAGGTCCGTCTCGGTGGCCGCGCCGACCTTGATGACGGCGACGCCGCCGGACAGCTTCGCCAGCCGCTCCTCGAGCTTCTCGCGATCCCAGTCGGAATCGGTGGCCTCGATCTCCGCGCGCAGCTGTGCCTTTCGCGCGTCGATGGCGTCCTCGGTGCCGCCACCGTCGACGATCACGGTGCTGTCCTTGGTGACGACGACGCGGCGGGCGGAGCCCAGCACGTCGAGGCCGACCTCACGGAGCAGCAAACCGACGTCGGGGTTGACGACCTGACCGCCAGTGACGATCGCGAGGTCGTCGAGGAACGCCTTGCGACGGTCTCCGAAGAACGGCGCCTTGACCGCCACGGCCTTCAGCGTCTTGCGAATCGCATTGACCACCAACGTCGAAAGCGCCTCGCCCTCAACGTCCTCGGCGATGATCATCAGCGGCTTTCCGGACTCGGCGACCTTCTCCAGCAGCGGCAGCACGTCGGGCAGCGAGCTGATCTTCTCGCGGTGCAGCAGCACCAGCGCGTCCTCGAGCACCGCTTCCTGGGAGTCGAAGTCGGTGATGAAGTACGCGGAAATGAAGCCCTTGTCGAAGCCGACGCCGTCGGTGACCTCCAGTTCGGTGTCCAGCGTCGAGGACTCCTCGACGGTGACGACGCCGTCGTGGCCCACCTTGGTCATCGCCTCGGCGACCAGCTCGCCGACCTGCTCGTCGCGCGAGGACACGGTGGCGACCTGTGCGATCGACTTCTTGTCGGTCACCGGGGTGGCCGCAGCCAACAGCGCGTCGGAAACCGCATCGGCGGCCTTGCCGATGCCCAAGCCCAGCTCGATCGGATTGGAACCCGCGGCTACTTGCCGCAGCCCGGCCTTGATAATGGCCTGTGCCAGCACGGTCGCGGTGGTGGTGCCGTCGCCGGCGACGTCGTTGGTCTTGGTGGCCACCGACTTCACCAGCTGAGCGCCCAGGTTCTCGAACGGGTCTTCCAGGTCGATCTCGCGGGCGACTGTGACGCCGTCGTTGGTGACCGTCGGGCCGCCGAACGCCTTGGCCAGCACGACGTGCCGACCGCGCGGCCCAAGCGTCACACGGACCGCATCGGCGAGCTTGTCTATGCCGGATTCCATTGCGCGGCGCGCGGTTTCGTCGAATTCAATCAGTTTTGCCATATACGTGTCCGTCCTTGATACGCATGACGCCCCGGGAATCCACCGCTAGTACACGGGGATCGCCGGGGCGGTCACACTCGTCTGTTACTTGTTGACGATCGCCAGCACGTCGCGCGCCGACAGGATCAGGTACTCCTCGTTGTTGTACTTGATCTCGGTGCCGCCGTACTTGCTGTAGATGACGGTGTCACCTTCGGACACGTCCAGCGGAATCCGCTTCTCGCCGTCCTCGTCCCACCGGCCGGGGCCGACTGCGACGACGGTGCCTTCTTGCGGCTTCTCCTTGGCGGTGTCGGGGATGACCAGACCGGACGCGGTCGTGGTCTCGGCCTCGTTGGCCTGTACGAGGATCTTGTCCTCGAGTGGCTTAATGTTCACGCTCGCCACGATGGAGCCCTCCACTAGTTCGGGTGTCGACCCGGGGAACGTCCCCGGGCCTACTGACTTGACTGCATTAACAGGTGTTCGGCATGCGTCCGTGCCCTCGCGCCGTCGTCGCGGGTGCCGGGAGAGGGCGTGGCCGCCTGCCACCTAGCACTCTATACATGAGAGTGCTAGCACTCAAGGTCGGCCCATGCCTATCGCGCGTGGCGAACACGCATATCGCCGAAATACGCGATGACCAGTGGGTTGAACAGGTCGGCGCGCTCCCACTGCAGGAAGTGTCCCGCTCCGGGGAGCACGACGGGTCCCGCGCGGTTGGTGAAGGCCACCTCGCAGGTGTGCAGGAAGTCGGGGCCGATGACCTGGTCGTCCATGCCGTAGAGGAGCAACGTCGGGACGTCGACCTTGCGGTCGAGGATCGGCGGCTCGCTCATCGGCCTGCCGTGCATCAGCTGGTAGCACGCCCAGCCGGCGCGCAGCCGCTCCTCGGTGGCGAACGGTTCGGTCATGAAGTCGACGTCGGACGGGGTGAACGTGCCGGGTGACGCCCACAACCGGTGTCCGTAGAAATCGGAGATGTAGCTGCGCCGCTTGGCCGGCGTATCAAGGTCTGCCGCCAGCTCGTCAGGCGTCACGCCCTGCCGGTAGCGATAGTCGGCCGTCGGCCCGTCGCCGATCGCCCGGATCGACGACACGTCGATACCCGCCGCCGCGAACTCCTTGAACAGGAACGGCGGCACCGAGTCGAAGAACACCAGCTTGTCCATAAACCCCGGATAGCGGTGCACGAGGTCGCAGGCAATGGCACCGCCGAGATCCCCGCCGACGACGCCGCAGCTGTCGTGACCGAGCACGTCGTGGACGAGCAGGTAGACGTCGCGGCTCCACGCCGCGAGGTCGTAGACGTCGGCGGCCGAAAGGTCGGAATCGCCGTAGCCGCGCAGGTCCGGCGCGATCACCTCATATCCCGCCTCTGCCAGCGCGGTGATGTTGCGCCACCAGATCCGTTTCGTCTCCGGATATCCGTGCAACAGCAACAGCGGATAGCCGCCAATCCCCTCATGGACGAACGCGAGCGACAGCCCGTCGCGGCCCTTGGTCGGTGGCACGTCCCGGCGGTGGATCGTGAACGCGTCCGGTGCGGGTGTGGCGGGTTGCGGGGGTCGTAGGCGCAGGTCGTAGTGCACGTCAGCGAGTCTCTCGCACCTACCGGTCGAAACTGCGCGGATCGACCATGAGGTGGGCGGAAACGTCGCCGATCATCTGGATCTCGACCTTGCGTTCGGTGAAGTACCAACCGTCCTCGTCGTTGTGGCCGAACGTGTCGAAGTAGCGGCCGACGACGATCGGCTGTATCGGCACGGTCTCGGTGTCCTGTACGACGCAGAAGGTGGACCGGCTGGCCGCAGTCCCGTCGCCGGTGAGTTCGACGACGGGATTGAGCACCAGATGCCGGGTGCGCGGCGTGTTGCCGTGGTCCGGGTAGCGCCGCGTGGTCATCGCGAACAGCTTGGCGATGTTCTCGGCGCCCGACACCGACCCAGACGCCGGACCGCCGAACGTCGACCGGGCCAGCAGCGCGCCGACCCCGTCGAAGTTGCCGGCGTCGATGAGTTCGGCGTAGCGGTAAAGCAATTCGGTGATGGCGATCTTGTCCTCGGCACTCATGTGACTTGACCTTTCACCACGGGCAGGCCCGGGTCGCTCGCGACGTCCAACGGTGACGGCGGGGCACCGGCCGCCACGAGGTGCGCGGCGAACGACGCGATCATCGCCCCATTGTCCGTGCACAGCCGTGGTGGTGGGATCCGCAACGTCAATCCGTTTGCGGCGCAGCGCTCTTCGGCGAGTTCACGCAGCCGCGAGTTGGCGGCGACGCCACCGGCGATCAGGAGCGTCGACACCCCGAGTTCGGTGGCTGCCCTTACGGCCTTCCTCGTCAGTACGTCGGCCACCGCCTCCTGGAACCCCGCAGCGACATCGGCCTGTGGCGCCGTGGGGTTCCGCTCCACGTAGCGCGCGACGGCGGTCTTGAGCCCGGAGAAGCTGAACGCGTACGGGTCGTCGCGCGGCCCGGTCATGCCGCGGGGGAACACGATCGCGTTGCGGTCCCCCTCGCGGGCCAGCTCGTCGAGCACCTTCCCCCCGGGATAGCCGAGGCCGAGCAGCCGCGCGACCTTGTCGTAGGCCTCGCCCGCCGCGTCGTCGACGGTGCTGCCGAGCTCGGCGATCGGTTCGGCCAGCGACCGCACGTGCAACAGGTTGGTGTGGCCGCCGGAGACCAGCAGCCCTACGCATTCCGGCAGCGGGCCGTGGTCGTACACATCGGCGGCGAGATGGCCGCCCAGGTGGTTGACCGCGTAGAACGGCACCTGCCAGGCGACTGCATACGCCTTGGCCGCGGCCACGCCCACCAACAGGGCGCCGGCCAGCCCGGGTCCGATGGTGGCCGCGACGACGTCGGGCTTGGCGATACCCGCCGTGTCGAGTGCGCGGCGCATGGTGGGGCCCAACGCCTCCAGGTGCGCCCGCGACGCGATCTCGGGCACCACGCCGCCGAACCGGGCGTGCTCGTCGACGCTGGATGCCACCTCGTCGGCGAGCAGGGTCACCGTGCCATCGGCAGACAGCTCGGCGATGCCGATTCCTGTTTCGTCACAGGAGCTTTCGATTGCCAGGATGGTCGTCATGTCGAACCTCCGTCAGCGAGACGTCGCATGGTGAAGGCGTCAGCACCACTGGCGCGGTAATAGCGCTTGCGCAGGCCGATGTTGACGAAGCCGGTGGTCTGGTACAGCCCGATCGCGGTCGCGTTGTCGGTGCGCACCTCCAGAAAGACCGTGTCCCCTGCCGCGAATTCCAGCAGCCGTGTCAGCAGTGCCCGACCGATGCCAAGGCCCTGATACGCGGGGTCGACGCCGATAGTGTGAATCTCGTACTCGTACGGCGGCTTTCGCCCGAGCCGCGAGATGCCTCCGTACCCGATCAGTGTGTCCCCCTCGCGCGCCGCGATATAGCTGATGTGCTCGGCGGCGAGTTCACGCAGGAACGCCGCCGCGGGCCACGGGTCGTCGCCGTCGAACAGCAGCGCCTCAAGCTCCGCGCACCGCGCGGCATCGCTCGGCTTCAGATCGCTGTAGGAGACGGTCACGGCGCCACCGCCTCCCGCGGCTTGGCGTCGGGCCTGCGTAGATACAGCGGCACCAGGGGCTGCGGCGGTGCGGCCCAGTCGACGACTCGCACCAGGCCCGAAGCCGTCGGGTAGACCGCCGGCTGTCGCGGCAGGGCGAACAATGCGGCGTGTTCGGGCGAACCGGCAACGGCACCAACGTCGGTCGGCACTTCGCTGGGTGCGTTGACCGCGGGCCCGTCGACCCGAAGCCCGTCGCGGTAGCGCGCCCAGTACACCTCGCGGCGGCGCGCGTCGGTGACCACGAGCACCTCCCCTGCGGTGTCGATGCCGATCGCGTCAAGGCTGCAGACACCGTGTACGGAAATGCCGAGGGCCTGCCCGTATGCGGCGGCGGTAGCCATGCCGACCCGCAGGCCCGTGAAAGGTCCAGGGCCGCAACCGACCACGACGGTGGTCAGGTCATTGACGGTGATCCCCGCGTCGGCGAGGGCGGCCAGCACGTTGGGGGTGAGCTGTTCGGCGTGGGCGCGGGGGTCGACGGTCACGCGTTCGGCGAGCACGTCGATGCGGTCGCCGTCCCGACGCACGATTCCGGCGGAGACGGCGGGCGTCGCGGTGTCGATTGCCAGCACGACGTTCGTCATGACCGGCTCCACCGCCAAATCGCGGTTCTTACTTCGGTTTCCGCTCCGCGTTCGAGCCGGATGTCGAGGTGGCGGTCGGAGAGTCGCTCGACGATTCCCTCGCCCCATTCGACGACGACGACGGCGTCGTCCAGGTCGGTGTCGAGGTCGAGAGAGTCGAGTTCGCCCAGCAGGTCGATGCCGGTGTGGTCCAGCAGGCGGTACATGTCGACATGCACCATCGCGGGCGAACCGCTCTGTCGCGCGGGATGCACACGGGCCAGCACGAACGTCGGCGACATCACCGGCCCGTCGACATCCATCGCCTCCGCGATTCCCTTGGCCAGCACCGTCTTTCCCGCACCCAACGGGCCGGACAACACCACCACGTCACCGGCGCGCAGGTTCCCGCCGAGCTTGGCCCCGAGCGCCTTGGTGTCCTCGGGGGTGGGCAGCTCCGCGGTGCCTGTCGACTGCTCAGCCATGGGGCCTGGTCCGATCGCGCAGCCGACGCGTCATCGCGACCAGCTTCGACGGGGTGGCACGCTCCACCAGCCGCACCAGCGCGTCGTCGATGGCCTCGGGCTGCTCCAGCTGGACCAGATGTCCTGCGCCGCTGACGATCACGAGCTCGGACTTCGGCAGCGCGGCCGCCATGACTTCGGAGCGATCCACCGGTGTCAGGAGGTCGCGCTCGCCGCATGCGATCAGCGTCGGGATCTTGGCCAGTGTGCGAAGGCCCGCGGTTTCGTCGTGCACCTCCAGCGCGTGTAGGAATTCCACCAACGTGGCGATGGGCGTGCCGTGCATCATCTTCTCGGAGAACGCCACCACGCTCGGGCTGATCTTCTCGTCGCCATAGGACGCCGCCCGCAGCACGGGGGCAATCACCGACTTGGCCGCACCGCGGGTGCGGTGCACGGTTTTCGGGGCGTAGCGGGCCGCGAACCGGGCGGCCTCAAGAGCGGGGTTCTTGAGGATCTCGCCGAGCGGTGACCGCGCAACACCTTCAGCGGCACAGGAGATGAGCGCGGCGCCGACCACGCGGGTGGGATAGCGCCGCGGGAACTGCCGGGCATGCGACAGCACGGTCATGCCACCCATCGAATGCCCGACCAGCACCACCGGCCCCTTGGGCGCCGTCACGGCCAGCACCGTTTCGAGGTCCTTGCCCAGCTGCTCGACGGTGTAGGTGTCCGGCGACGCCTCCGCTGATTGGCCGTGCCCGCGCTGGTCGTAGAACACCATCCGGACCTGCGGACCCCACTGCTGCTCCAGTCGTGCCCGCTGGAAGTAGAAGGCGCCCATGCGCAGGCAGAATCCGTGCGCGAACACGACTGTCAGCGGCGCGTGTTCGGGACCGACCTCACGGACCGCCAGATCCACGCCGTCCGGAGTGGTCACCACGGAGCTGCGGTCGGCGTCGAGCAGCTCGAAATCCTCGCCCTCGTAGAAGTCCTCGCTCGTGGTGCGCCGCGTCATCGACCGCGCGACGCTCACCCCGGCGATGGTGCCCACCGCAGCGAGCCCCGCGACACCCGCCAACAAGCCGGCATTCGATCTGCGCCGGAGCCGTTTCGGGTCGTTATCGCTCAACGGCGCTGCCTGCCGTTGGGACGCCCCGATACGTTCTGACGACCCGGCCTCGCGGACTCGTGACGACCTCGTAGTGGATGGTGCCAAGTGTGTCGGCCCAGTCCTGCGCGGTGGGTTCGCCGTCGGTACCCGGCCCGAACAGGATCGCCTCGTCGCCGTCGCTGACATCACCTGCATCCGGGCCGAGGTCGACGACGAACTGGTCCATGCAGATGCGGCCGACGTTGGGCCGCAGCCGGCCGTTGATCAGCACGCTCATCCGTCCGCTCAAGGTGCGGAACACACCGTCGGCGTATCCGATCGGTAGCAGCGCCAGCGTGGTGTCGCGGTCGGCGATCCAGGTGTGCCCGTAGGACACGCCGTCACCCGCGCGGACCGATCGAACCAGTGTCACAGGGCATTTCAGCGTCATCGCGGGCCGCAGTCCCATATCGCCGCGTTCCGGGATCGGGTTGAGGCCGTACACCGCGATGCCCGGACGCACCATGTCGTAGGCGAGGTCGGGCCGCGTCATGGCCGCCGGTGAGTTCGACAGGTGCGCGATTTCGAAGTGCACACCTTGGTGGCGGGCTTGATTGCGCATGTCACTGAGCCGCTGCGACTGCTGATCGTTGACGGGATTGTCGGGGTCGTCGCCGTAGGCCAGATGCGACATGATGCCGCGCAACCGGATCGCCTCGTCGGCGACAGCTCGGCGCAACGCCGTCAGCATCGACGGGTACTCGGCGGCGCTGACGCCGTTGCGGTTCAGCCCGGTGTCGACCTTGACGGTGACATTGGCGGTGCACCCGGTCAGCTTGGCCGCGGCCAGCAGCTCATGCAGCTGTCGCGGTGAGGACAGCGCCAGCTGAATGTCGGATTGAAGGGCCGGGGCGAAGTCGGTGCCAGGCGGGTGCAGCCATGACAGCACGGGCGCGGTGATGCCGTCGCGGCGCAGCGCCAGCGCCTCCTCAATGGTGGCAACCCCGATCTCGGCCGCACCTGCCGCCAACGCCGCACGTGCGACGTGGCTGGCGCCGTGGCCGTAGCCGTCGGCCTTGACGACGGCCATCACCTGCGACGAGCCGGCGTGATCGCGCAATACCTGCACGTTGTGCTGGATGGCGGCGAGGTCCACCACCGCCTCGGCGTTCGCGCTGGGCGTCACTGCGGTCGTCAGTTCGGTCGTCTGCATGGTCATGTCACCACCGACGATTGTCCCAGAACGCTGAAGTGGCCTGGTGTCAGTGCGCGAACGGCTGAAGTTCGTTGAAATATCCGCCCGGCTTGAGCTCGTCGAGGTGGGCGAGCGCGGTCACCACGTCGTCGCGCAGCGCCCGGGCCATGTCGGCCGAAAACCCCTCCCGCACGACGATGCGCAGCACGGCGATGTCGGTGGCGTTGTCCGGCATCGTATAGGCGGGCACCTGCCAACCGAAGGCACGCAGCGCATACGAGACGTCGAACTCGGTGTAACCGGGGTCGCCGGCCAGCCGGAAACTGATCACCGGGATCGCCGAGCCGTCGGTGATCACCTCGAAATGCTCACCTTTGCGCAGCTCGTCGCCCAGCCATCGCGCGGTCTGTGACAGTGCCCGCATCACCTGCCCGTAGCCGGACCGCCCCAGCCGCAGGAAGTTGTAGTACTGGCCGACCACCTGATTGCCGGGTCGGGAGAAGTTCAGGGTGAAGGTCGGCATGTCACCGCCGAGGTAGTTCACCCGGAAGACCAGGTCCTCGGGCAGGTGTTCGGGGCTGCGCCAGACCACGAAACCGATGCCGGGATAGGTCAGGCCGTACTTGTGGCCGCTGACGTTGATCGACACCACACGCGGCAGCCGGAAATCCCAGACCAGTTCAGGATGCAGGAACGGGACGACGAAGCCGCCGCTGGCCGCGTCGACGTGCACGGGGATGTCCAGGCCGCCGTCAGCGGCCAGCTTGTCCAGTGCGGCGCAGATGTCGCCGATGGGTTCGAGCTCGCCGGTGAACGTGGTGCCCAGGATCGCGACCACACCGATGGTGTCCTCGTCGACGTTCTCCAGCACTTGCTCGGGTGTGATGACATAGCGATCCTTCTCCATCGGCAGATACCGCGGCTCGACGTCGAAGTAACGACAGAACTTCTCCCACACCACCTGCACGTTGGAGCCCATCACCATGTTCGGCGTGCGGCCCTTCCACCCCTCGCCGACCTTTTCGCGCCACCGCCACTTCATCGCCAGCCCCGCGAGCATCACCGCCTCGCTGGATCCAATGGTGGACACCCCGGTCGCGCTGGACGGGTCGTCGTCGCGCAGATCCTCGGCGTGGAAGAGGTCGGCGACCATGCTCACACAACGGGCCTCGATCGCGGCGGTCGCCGGATATTCGTCCTTGTCGATCATGTTCTTGTCGAACGTCTCGGTCATCAGCTTCTCGGCCTGCGGGTCCATCCAGGTGGTCACGAACGTCGCAAGGTTCAGCCGGCTGTTGCCGTCGAGCATCAGTTCGTCGTGAATGAACCGGTAGGCGGCGTCGGCGTCCATGCACTCGTCGGGTATCCGCAACGAGGGAACCGGTGCCATGGACAGCCGCCCGGTGTATGCCGGTGAGATCAGCGGGGCATGAGTGCGCTTGTGGGACATGGTAAGTCCTTTCGTGACGACTAGAGGTGGGCGAGTGCGGTGCGGATGTGGGCGAGGATGCGCGACGCCGACGTCGGGGCGGGCCGGGGCCCCGGGTCGGCGGCCGACAGGTTGGCCGCGCGGGCGTGCACGAACGCCGCCGCCGCTGCGGCTTCACCGGCGGACAGGCCCGCTGCCAGCAGCGCGCCGATGACTCCGGATAGCACGTCGCCCGATCCCGCGGTCGCCGCCCATGACCCCCCGGCGGGGTTGAGGTAGACGGGACCGCCCGGCTCGGCGATGACGGTGACGTTCCCTTTCAGCAGCACGGTGGCGCCGAACTGGTCGGCCAGCCTGCGGGTGGCGGCGACGCGGTCCTCGCCGGGCGGGCGCCGGTCTAATGTCGCCGGCAATCCGGCTCCGGCGGCCAGCCGCGCGAACTCCCCGGCATGCGGCGTCAATACGGTGGGCGCGCTGCGGTTGGCGACGAGGTCGGGGTGAGCGGCGAGGATGGTGAGCGCGTCCGCATCGACGATCACCGGCAGGTCGGTGTCGAGTGCGAACCACAGCGACGACGCGCCTGCGTCGTCGACACCGAGTCCAGGGCCGACGACCCAGGCCTGCACACGGCCCGCTGCGCCCGGACTCGGCGCGGAGACGACCTCGGGCCAATGCGAAAGCACCTGCTGTGCAGCACTTCCCGCGTACCGCACCATTCCGGAGGTGGCGGCGACCGCCGCCCCGGTGCACAGTACGGCCGCACCGGGATAGGTCGACGAGCCGGCAAGAATGCCGGTGACGCCCTGGGTGTACTTGTCGTCCTTCGGCCCCGGTGTTGGCCAGCGGGCCGCGACGTCGGCGGCGTCGAGACTCATGACGTCGGTCGGCGTCAGGTCGAGGCCGATGTCCACCAGCTCGACCCGGCCGCAGTCCCCCAGCGCGTGAACGGGTTTCAGGCCTCCGAAGGTCACGGTCAGCGCGGCGTGCACGGCCGGGCCGCCGACCGCACCGGTCTGCACGTCAACACCGCTGGGAATGTCGACGGCGACCACCGGGATACCCGCGGCGTCGACGGCGGCGAAAACCTCAGCCGCGGCGGGGCGCAACGGGCCGGAGCCCGAGATTCCGACGACGCCGTCGACCGCCAGATCGGTTGCGGCCGGAACGCTTTGCACGACCCGACCGCCTGCCTTCCGAAAGGCAGCCAGCGCTTGCTGGTGAGTGCGTTCGGGATTGAGCAGAACCGCGGCGGCCGCCGCGCCCCGACGCCGCAGCAAGGTAACCGCCCACAGCGCGTCACCGCCGTTGTCGCCCGAGCCCACGACCGCGCAGACTGACCGGCCGGCGATGGCGCCCGTGCGGACGACGAGCTCGCGGGCGATCGCGGTGGCCAGGCCGTTGGCCGCGCGCCGCATCAGCACGCCGTCGGGCAGCGACGCCAATAGCGGTGCTTCGGCTTCGCGGATCACATCAGCGGAGTAGTAGTACCGCATCAGAGCCAGGATTCCATGCCGCAGGCGTCCATGGCCCCCGACGCTGAAACTCGCGGCTATTCCACAGTGACGGACTTGGCCAGGTTGCGTGGCTTGTCCACGTCGTAGCCACGCGCCTGCGCCACTCCGGCGGCGAACACCTGCAGCGGAATCGTCGACAGCAACGGCTGGAAAAGTGTTGACACCGCGGGTATCTCGATCAGGTGATCGGCGTACGGCCGGACCGTGTCGTCGCCCTCCTCCGCGATCACGATGGTGACCGCGCCGCGTGCCTGGACCTCGCGGATGTTCGACAGGAGCTTGGCGTGCAGCGTCGCCGCCCCCTTCGGGGACGGCATCACGACGATCACCGGCAGGCCGTCCTCGATCAGCGCGATCGGGCCGTGCTTGAGCTCGCCCGCCGCGAAGCCCTCGGCGTGCATATACGCCAGCTCCTTGAGCTTCAGCGCGCCCTCGAGGGCGACGGGATAGCCGACGTGGCGGCCGAGGAACAGCACGGTCTGCGACTTGGCGAAGCGGCGGGCCAGCGCGGAGACAGGCTCGACGGTCGCCAGCACGCGCCGCACCAGCTCGGGCATCGACTCCAGTTCGCGGTACTCGCGCTCGACCTCATCGGGGTATTTGGTGCCGCGGGCCTGCGCGAGCGCCAGGCCGACGAGGTAGTTGGCGGCGATCTGCGCCAGGAACGTCTTGGTCGACGCGACCCCGATCTCGGGTCCGGCGCGGGTATAGAGCACCGCGTCGCATTCGCGCGGGATCTGGCTGCCGTTGGTGTTGCAGATCGCCAGCACCTTGGCCTTCTGCTCCTTGGCGTGCCGCACCGCCTCCAGCGTGTCGGCGGTCTCGCCGGACTGCGAGATGGCGATCACCAGCGTGCTGCGGTCCAGCACCGGATCGCGGTAGCGGAACTCGCTGGCCAGCTCGGCCTCCACCGGCAGCCGGGTCCAGTGCTCGATGGCGTACTTGGCCAGCAGCCCGGAGTGGTAGGCCGTTCCGCACGCGACGATGAAGACCTTGTCGATCTCGCGCAGCTCCTGATCGGAAAGGCGCTGCTCGTCGAGCACGATGCGGCCGTCGACGAAGTGACCGAGCAGGGTGTCGGCGACCGCGGTGGGCTGCTCGGCGATCTCCTTGAGCATGAAGTACTCGAAGCCGCCCTTCTCGGCGGCGGTCAGGTCCCAGTCGATATGGAAAGTCCGTGCACTCGCGTCGTCCCGGTTGCCGTGGAAGTCATAGACCTCGTATCCGTCGGCGGTGACCACGACGGCCTGGTCCTGGCCGAGCTCGACGGCGTCACGAGTGTGTTCGATGAACGCGGCGACATCGGATCCGACGAACATCTCGCCGTCGCCGATCCCGAGCACCAGCGGCGTGGAGCGGCGGGCGGCGACGATCGTGCCGGGATCGTCGGCGTTGGCGAACACCAGCGTGAAATGGCCTTCGAGGCGCGGCAGCACGGCGAACACCGACCGGGTGAAATCGCCTGCGGTGTCGCCGTGCCGGTACTGCTGCGCGACGAGGTGCACGGCGACCTCGGTGTCGGTGTCGCTGGCGAACTCGACGCCGTCAGCTTCGAGCTCCCGGCGTAGCCCGGCGTAGTTCTCGATGATCCCGTTGTGGACGACCGCGATCTTGCCTGCGGCGTCGCGGTGCGGGTGGGCATTGCGGTCGGTCGGCCTGCCGTGGGTGGCCCAGCGGGTGTGGCCGAGGCCCGTGCTGCCAGCCAGGCTGCCCGCGTCGGTGGCATCCAGCGCGGCCTCCAGGTTGGCCAGCCGACCCGCGCGACGGCGGACGGTCAGGCCGCCGTCACCGTCGAGCAGCGCGATGCCCGCGGAGTCGTAACCGCGGTATTCCATCCGGCGCAGCGCGTCGACGACGATCCCGCGGGCATCCCGCGTTCCGACATAGCCGACGATTCCGCACATAGCTTCCCAGCGTAGACGACTATCCAGCTAAGATCACCTTGACGAATACATGGGCTTTGTAGTGCGGTTTGTTCGTCTGCCATTACCTCGAGCGAATACCTCTACCCTGTCGGGCTAGGGGCAGACCTGGACAAACCCCAGCGGCCCGCTGAGACACGGCGGCGGTGGCGGCGCGTAGTAACCGTTGTAGTTGTAGTTGTTGTAGCCCCACGCGGGCGGCGGCGGTGGGCCCCACGGGCGCGGTCCAGGGCCTCGGGCGCCAACCAGGACCCCATTGTGCGAATCCCACCTGGGTGACGGGCGAAGGCGGTGCGGCGTTCGCCGTGGCTGTGCCAATGCCGAGAGTGGTGACGCCGATGGCCCCCGCGATACCGAGTCCGGCCGCCACGTTGATCAGTTTCTTCTTCATCATCGGTACTCCAAAATCGTTATCCGACATCGTGACTCGTTTCTGATGTCTGACTTCGACGCTACTACTGCTCATATGTGTAGAAGCTGTGCAGCAGTTATGCATCCGCGCTAACGGATGCCCCGTCTGGACTGCTGACGCGCCCGCTGATTTCGGCCAGCAGCGCCACCACGACCCCGAACGCGAAGTACAGGGCGGGCAGCCACGGGGCCACCCCGAACAGCGCGTCGGAGTCGTCCGCGTAGCGGGCCAGACCCGCGCCCGCGATGACGGCCTCGACGATCGGGCCGACAACCGCGGCGATCGCACCGCAGAGCGCGCCGTAGCGGTCGCCGAGCACACACCAGGTGATGGCCGCGAGCGAGTAGATGAGGACGTTCACCGGTACCGCAGGGCCGGTGTGCACCAGCGCGGTGGTCACGTAGATGCCGAGGACCGCGACCACTCCCGCGAACCCCTGGCGCGCGGTGACGGCGGCCCGCGGGGCGGGCAGGTGCAGCCGCAGCTCGGCCACCGAAACACTGGCCGCCCCGACCAGAATCGGAAACCAGATCGGGCTGCTCCACACGAACGGCACCGCGTCAGAGAGATATTCGGTCGTGCCGGTCACGATGTGACTGTGGTCGCCGATGAGGGCAGCCAACGCACCCAAGACGAAGAGAAACCCCGCGACGGGCATGCGCAACTTCACGGATGGACCCTAACGCCGCCGTCGTGCGCGTGGGCTACGGTCGTCAGGTGGCCAGCACGAAGAAGCTCTTCGCCGCTTTGAGACGACGCGGGCCGCACCGCGTTCTGCGCGGCGACCTTGCGTTCGCCGGCCTACCCGGGGTGGTGTACACCCCGGAATCTGGGTTCAACCTCCCCGGTGTCGCCTTCGCCCACGAATGGGTGACGGGGGCGGAGCGCTACGAGGGCACCCTTGAGCATCTGGCCTCGTGGGGCATCGTCGCCGCCGCGCCCGACACCGAGAAGGGCATCGCGCCGTCGGTGCTGAACCTGGCGTTCGACCTCGGCACAACGCTGGACATCATCGCCGGGGTTCGGCTGGGCGACGGGAAGATCAGCGTGCACCCCACCAAGCTCGGCATCGCCGGTCACGGCTTCGGAGCGTCGACGGCCGTGTTCGCCGCCGCAGGAATGCCGTCGAAACCCAAGGCCGTTGTCGCGGCGTTTCCGACGGTCACCAAGCCTCGCGCCGAGGAGGCCGCGGCGACGCTGAAGGTGCCCGGCCTCATCCTCACCGATCCCGGCGATCCGATGTCGTTGCGCTCCAACGCGGTCGAGCTTGCGCGGGCGTGGGATTCGGCGACGCTGCGGGCCGTGCCGAAAGTCGAGGCCGGGGGTCTGATCGAGGGGCGCCGACTCGCCAAAGTGGTCGGGCTTCCTGGCGCCGACCGCAGTACCCAGAAGATCGTGCGGGCATTGATGACCGGCTACCTGCTGCACATGCTGACCGGCGACAAGGAGTACCGCGACTTCGCCGACCCGGAGGCGGCGCTGCCTAAGGCGACGACGATGGATCCGTTCGCGGGCGACCCCGTCGACCTGGAGGACAAGGTCGTCGCCTTGCTGAAGCCGTAGGCAACCAACCAACCGGTTGGGTGTATAACTTGACTGTGACTTCCATGCGCACAGGGATCTTCTTGAACTACGCCGGCGGCTTCCTCGAAGCCGTCGAGGAGGTCGTCGAGCTCGAGAAGGTCGGCGTGGACATCGCCCTTGTCGCGGAGGCGTACTCGTTCGACGCGATCAGCCAGTTGGGTTTCCTCGCGGCCAAGACGTCGCGGATCGAGCTGGGCTCCGGCGTCGTCCCGATCTACGTCCGGACACCGTCGCTGTTGGCGATGACGGCGGCGGGGCTGGACTACGTGTCCGACGGCCGGTTCCGGTTGGGCATCGGCACATCCGGGCCGCAGGTGATGGAGGGCTTCCACGGCGTTCCGTTCGACGCGCCGCTCGGCCGCACCCGCGAAGTCGTCGAGATCTGCAGACAGGTGTGGCGCAGGGAGAACGTGCAATTCGACGGCAAGCACTACCAGATACCGCTGCCGGCCGACCGCGGAACCGGGCTAGGCAAGCCGCTGCACCTCATCAATCACCCTGTCCGGGAACGTATCCCGATCACCATCGCCGCGCTCGGCCCGAAGAATGTCGAGTTGACGGCCGAGATCGCCGAGGGCTGGCAGCCGGTGTTCTTCTATCCGGAGAAGGCCGACGAGGCCTGGGGCGACTCATTGCGGGCAGGGATGGCCAAGCGCGACCCAGCGCTCGGACCGCTCGACGTCATGGTCAGCGCCACCCTGGCGATCGGTGACGATGTCGAGGATCGGCTGGCGTGGGCGAAACCCCAACTGGCGCTGTACATCGGCGGCATGGGGGCGCGCGGCAAGAACTTCTACCACAACCTGGCGACCCGCTACGGCTTCGGCGACATCGCCGACCACATCCAGGATCTGTATCTGTCCGGGCAGAAGACCGAGGCGATCGACGCCGTCCCCGACGAGCTGGTGCGGCATGTATCCCTAATCGGGCCAAAGGGATTCGTCAAGGAGCGGGTGGCTGCCTACGCCGAAGCGGGTGTGACGACTCTGCTCGTGCACCCGCTCACCGGCGACCGTCGCGAATCCGTGCGCTACGTCGAGGAGCTGCAGGCGCTACTGCCCTGAGTTGGATGCCAGCGGCGAGATTGCTTTCACGGTCGTGCCGCGCAGAATTTCACAGCCCTGAGTGCAATCTCGGCCAAGGCGTCGTTTCGTCACGGCCCTGCCTGAGGCAGTTCGTCGGCAGCGATCTCGCACGGGGTTTCAGCGCTGACCGACTCGGCGCTCGGTGGTGGTTCCACGATGGGCTCGGGCGGTGGCGGCATTGGTGCCGGCGGTGGAGTCGGTGCAGGGTCGACTGGCGGCGTCTCGTCGACGGGTTCGTCGGCGCAGGCATTATCGGATTTCCCCGCGTCGGGCACAGATGCTTCGTCTACCTTGTCGTCGGGCTGAGACTCTTGGTCATCGGGTTTAGGCCGTTCTGTATCGGGCGCTGCTTCCTCGTCGGGCTTCGGCCCCTTGTCGTCAAGCGCGTCCTCGAGCCCCGGCTGGTCGGGCAGCGCATTCTCAGGCTGGTTGAGCAGGCCACCGATCGCATCGGCAAGCTGAGTGCCCAGCCCCGCGAGTCCGCCTGCGGCGCCGGGCATCCCGCCACCCAGCTCGCCGAGTGAGGGCATCGTTGGCATTGCCGGCGCGGTCGCCGCGGGTGCGCTTGCAGGTACCGGTGCGGCGGCCATCGGCTCCGCGGCGGGTTCTGGCGTCGCGGGAAATGCCGGTGGTCCCGAAGCCGTCATCGGGGGCATGACCGGTGTCGCCAGAGGCGACATGGCGGGCCAAGCCGCCGGCGCGGTGCCCGCAATCTCGTCGGGTACAGCACCGACCTGCGGCGCCGATGTCGATGACGGCCCCAGATCGCCTGGCACCTCGAACATTGCGGCGGCCTCGCCGGTCAGTACTCCGGTGGCGGCGCCGAATGCGGTGGCAACGGTGGCCATCGCCTTCTGCATTGCGGTCAGCCAATCCGACCGAATGTCGTTGTCCACGAATGGCTTTACCTGCTGGTCGATCAGTTCGCTCGCCACCGCGCGGTCTCCCGCTCCCGTCGCCACCGTCTGGGTCGCCGCCAGCCATTCGGGGCGTTGCGCCAGGCGACGGTCGTCGATCGACACCGCGGCGGCGACCTTCTCGTCGACCGCGTGCCACAGGTCGTCGCGGAGTGCGGTGAGCGCGTCGGCGGCGTCACGCACCGCCGACGCGGCAGCCGCGGATGCCTCACCGTGCCGTTGAAGGAAGTCGTGCGATGCGTCGCCCCCACGCCCCTGCCACGCTCCCGCGAGTGCGCCGAGCTGTTGCTCCTGCAGTTGCCGCGCACTCTCGGTCGCCTGCGCGGCCGCATTCAATGCCCCTCGATCCGCTTCCAGCGCCCGCAGGTCCATTCCGTCTTCGCTGCTGTACCAATCGCGGACCTGCGCCGCGTGCAGTGTGAGATCAGGATTCTGGTAGCCGAGTAGATGGCAGGCCCACACGTAGTCGCCGACGTTGTCGACCGACGGTCGTCCCTCGGCCAGCCGCGCGGCCACATCGAGCGGTTCGGCCATCGTCAGCCGACCCGTCGCGCGTTGCGGGCGTCGACGTCGACGTAGCGGTCCGCGCAGGAGCGCAGTTCGGCGGCGATCTCGGTCGCCGCGCGCGACCACTGCCGCAGCCGGTCCACCACATCGTCGATGGCAAGCCGCAACGCGTCGCCCTGGGCGGCGTGGATACGACCGGCGACCGCTCCGTCGAACCGCAGGCCGGTCAGGTGTGTTCGGATGGCGGCGTCGACGATGTCGGCCGCCGCGTCGTACTGGCGTGCGGCGCCGAGCACCGCGGCAACATCGACACGCGCGACGTCAGGTTCTCCCACGCTGGCTAGGACGCAGACGGAACCCCAAGGGTTCCATCCGATATCAGCGGTGTTCGCTGACCGATTCAGCGACCCGGATCGCCAGCTGACGCGCAGTGTCCTCGTCGGCCGCCTCGACCATCACCCGCACCATCTGCTCGGTTCCCGAGGGCCGCAACAGGATTCGGCCGGTGCCACCGAGCTCGGCTTCGGCCTCGGCCACGGCGGTGCGCACCGACGGCGCGTCGGCCACGGTGGCCTTGTCGTCCACCTCGACATTGATCAGCACCTGGGGCAGCGTTTGCATGGTCGCCGCCAGCGTCGCCAGCGGTGTGCGGGTCTGCGCGATCCGCGACATCAGTCGCAGCCCGGTGACGATGCCGTCGCCGGTGGTGCCGAGCGCGGGCATCACGATGTGCCCGGACTGCTCGCCGCCAAGGGAGTACTCACCCGCGCGCATCTCCTCGAGCACGTAACGGTCGCCGACGCCGGTGGTGCGGACCTCGATGCCGGCCGCGCGCATCGCGATATGCAACCCGAGGTTGCTCATCACCGTGGCGACCAGAGTGTTGGAGACCAACTCGCCTGCCTCCCGCATGGCCAGCGCCAGGATCACCATGATGGCGTCCCCGTCGACGATCTTGCCGTCGGCGTCGACGGCAAGGCAGCGGTCCGCGTCACCGTCGTGCGCCAGCCCGAGGTCTGCGCCGTAGGACACCACCGTCTCCTGCAGCGACTCCATGTGCGTCGACCCGCAACCGTCGTTGATGTTGAGACCGTTGGGTTCGGCGTTGATCGCGATCACGTTGGCGCCTGCGGCCCGATAGGCGCGCGGCGCCGCGGCCGATGCGGCGCCATGCGCGCAGTCGACGACGACGGTCAGGTCGTCGAGCCGGGTGGTGAGCGCCTTGCCTGCATGACGCAGATACCGCTCGAGCGCATCGTCGGCGTCGACGACCCGGCCGATGGACGCACCGACCGGACGGTCACCGGGACCGGCGGCCAAGAGCTCTTCGATGCGGTCCTCGGTGGCGTCGTCGAGCTTCTGTCCGCCTGCGCCGAAGATCTTGATCCCGTTGTCGGGCATCGGGTTATGCGAAGCCGAGATCATCACACCGAACTCGGCGTCGTAGGCGTTGGTCAGATAGGCCACTGCGGGGGTGGGCATCACGCCGACCCGCAATGCGTCCACGCCCTCACTGGTGATGCCCGCGATGACGGCGGCCTCCAGCATCTCGCCGCTGGCCCGCGGGTCGCGCCCAACCACAGCGACGCGGCGGCGGGCCTGTGAGGAGTTGCCGAGTCGGCGTGCAGCCGCCGAGCCCAGCCCCAGCGCCAGCTCAGCGGTCAGATCGCGATTGGCGACCCCGCGCACCCCGTCGGTGCCGAACAGTCGACCCATCGGACAAATTTCTCACAGATGGCGCGAGATGACGCAACTGCCCACGTCAGCACGCGTGCCGCCGCCCAACCGGTACCCGACCGAGACCTCGCGCGGCCGAACTCGATAGGGAAACACCCTATTTATTTGCCGAGCCCTGATGGATAACGTCGCCAGCGTCGAAAGGATCATCCATGCGCAGCGACCTGTTCTCCCCGCAGAATGCCGAAGCCCAGATGCAGCAACCCGGTATGAAGCTGCAGAACGGCAAGATGCTCAAGGTCTCGCTCAACGGGGAAATGCTTGTGCGCCAAGGCGCGATGGTCGCCTATCAGGGCAACATCCAGTTCCAGGGGCTGGGCGCCAGCGGTGTCGGCCAATTCGTCAAACAGCACCTGACCGGCGAGGGCGTGCCGTTGATGAGATGCACGGGCGCCGGGGATATCTTCATCGCCGACCTGGCCTCCGACATCCATCTCATCGACCTCGAGGGCCAGCACGACGGCCTGACGATCAACGGAAAGAACGTCCTGGCCTTCGAGCCGACGCTGGCTTATGACATCCGCCGCGTGCAGGGCGCCGGCATGCTGTCCAACGCGGGCCTGTTCAACTGCGTCTTCTCGGGCCAGGGCCGCATCGCGATCACCACCAAGGGCAGCCCGGTCGTGCTGCAGGTCGACCAGCCGACCTACGCCGATCCGCAAGCGGCGGTTGCCTGGTCGGCGGGCCTGCAGACCGGCTTCCACCGCGCCGACCAGTTCGGCTTCGGCACGTTCATCGGGCGCAGCACGGGCGAGGCCTTCACGATGTCGTTCTCCGGGCAGGGCTTCGTGGTGGTGCAGCCGTCCGAAGAAGTACCTGGCTCGTTCGTCAGCGGCACCGGCGGCGGCCACCAGGCAGGCAGCGCGGGTTCTGCCGCCGGCCAGATCCTCGGCAACTTCCTGGGCCGCTAACGCACACCGCCCGGCGTGCATTTCGCACACCGGGCGGGTGATGAAAACAGATCAGCGCTTGGAGTACTGAGGCGCCTTGCGGGCCTTCTTCAGTCCGTACTTCTTGCGCTCGATGGCCCGCGGGTCGCGGGTCAGGAAGCCGGCCTTCTTCAGCGCGGGCCGGTCCTCGGGCTGCACCAGGATCAGTGCACGGGCGATCGCCAGGCGCAGCGCGCCGGCCTGCCCGGAGGGGCCGCCGCCGTCGAGGTGGGCGTGGATGTCGAAGCTGTCCACCCGGTCCACGATCACCAGCGGGGCCTTGATGAGCTGCTGGTGCACCTTGTTCGGGAAGTAGGCCTCAAGGGTGCGGCCATCCAAGTGGAACTGGCCGGTGCCGGGCACCAGGCGGACCCGCACCACGGCCTCCTTACGGCGGCCGACGGTCTGGATCGGGCGGTCGAGCACGACCGGTGCGCGTGGCTCACGCGGCTCGGGCGCCGCCTCCGTCGCGGTCTCGGTCGCTGCCGGAGCCTCAGGAGCCGGCGGCGCCTCAGTAGCGGCGGGCGCCTCAGGGGCCTCCGTGGCCGCAGGAGCTTCGGCGGTCTCGGCTTCGGGAGCTTCCGTCACTTCGGTCGTCTCCGCGTTTTCGATGGGTTCAGTCACTGGGACACCTGCTTGATCTCGTACGGCACCGGCTTCTGGGCAGTGTGGGGATGCTCCGGCCCGGCGTAGACCTTCAACTTCTTCTGGATCTGACGGCTGAGCTTGTTGTGCGGGAGCATTCCGACGATCGCCTTCTCGACGACGCGGTCGGGATGGCGCTGCATCTCGTCACCGAGCGAGCGCTTGTGCAGACCACCGGGGAAACCCGAGTGGCGGTAGGACATCTTGTTCTGCAGCTTGTCGCCACTGATGGCGATCTTGTCTGCGTTGATGACGATGACGAAGTCGCCACCGTCGACATTCGGCGCGAATGTCGGCTTGTGCTTGCCGCGCAGCAGATTGGCTGCAGCGACGGCGAGCCGGCCGAGCACCACGTCGGTGGCGTCGATGACGTACCACGTGCGCGTGGTGTCACCCGCCTTCGGCGTGTACGTAGGCACAGCGCTTACCTTCTCTTCTCTCGGGTTGGGCCCCGGTGTGACCCGGGTGCCGGTCAGGCGTTTGCGGCTGGAGTGGCTCGGCGACCGACATTGACCCGAGGCTCCTGGCGTACCGCACGCCAACGACGCAGCTTACCTGCGGACGTCGCCGCAGGTCAAAACGCCTTCGACGGCTTCCGCGCGACATCGGCAGACGTCCATGCTGGAGTCAACGATCCCCGAAAAGAGTAAAAGCGTAGGGAAACACCTGATTTCTTGCGTTGTCCCTGCGCAATAGCATCATGCCCACCAGGGGGTGTGTGCAAAGGGAGTCCGGATGGTGAAGGTGACCGGCGTGCATGCCCTGCAGTTCGCGGCGGCGGTGGCGGCGTTAACTGCAGCACAGTTTCTGACGGGCCCAATCGGCGCGGCGCGGCCGATGTTTCCGCTGAGTCCCGCCTGCGCCAACTTCACGTACTCCGGGATCATGCAGATCAAACTGCAAAATCCCGATTTCCAGCAGAACCATGACGGCCCGGTCACGAACCCGGTCATGATCAACTTTCAGGACGGCAAGCCGACGGGCGCCAACATCGACGGATTCGGCGCGGGCGGGTCGAGCGGTCCTCCGTCTGGTGGCTTCTTTGGCCGTCAGGCCGAATTCACAGTCCACTGGAACACCGGCCGCTACGCCGGCCAGTGGACCCACTTCCTGGCTGACGTAACCGACAACCTCAGATTGCTCGGCAGTGCCGATGACTCCATGGGCAACGTTGCCCTCCTCTGAAGCACGGACGACCATGTCCAGTGCTCCACCGCTCCCCCCAAAACCGCCATCGTCGTCAACGAAACGAACATTTACGACAAGCCCGACGGCAAAGGGCAAAAAATCGGCACCCTGGAACCCGGCGAACGGCATCCACTGATGGAGCCGTGCAGGTTCGACTGGTGTCATATCGGCCAGATTGAACTCGGCGGCTACCCCGGTCTGCAGAATGGCACATCCTGGGTCTACAGCAAGGACTACCTCACGTTCGAATGACCGCATGTTGAACTCGGCGAACTCCAGTCGCATTGCACTGTCGAGTTCTGCACCACGGTTGTGATCGGCAAACCACGACCCTGATGCAGATTTCGGCGAGTCGACCAGGGCCGGGCTCAATGCATGTGCGTTGTGGGATGCAAGGACTCGTCGAGCACTTGTTCGTAGGGGTCCGGCGGTACCGACAGAGTGCCAACAAAGGGATGTTCCAGGGCGAAGATCAGGTAGATCACAAACGCCATCAACGCGGCGGCCAAACCAATCAAAATCGAGTGAAGGACCACGTCCTCTGTGGCGGACATGTAGGTGAAGGCCAGCATGACCGCTCCGCCACCGAGCAGCAGAACCCACAACTCGGCGGGCACCTCCGAGTCGCTGGTCGTGAGACGGGTCTTTCGAGCGCTGCCCAGGTCGTCGAGCCTGGTGATTGATTCCTTATAGAAGGCGATCTCGCTTTGTGTTACGGGTTCTACGTGGATATAGCTATGCCACACCTCCGTCAGCTCTGGAGACTGTTGCACGACCTTCTCGCCACGTCGCATCCGGGGAAATTCTTCGTCGACCACGCTGTGCGCGTAAGCGATCAGGCTGTCTTGCACCGCCGGTTGGGCGGCGGCCGGTAAGCCTTCGGAGTCTCGGATGAGGTCGGAGATCGCTGTCGCTTCTGACTCGCTAGCTTGTTGGCGCTGAGGAGACAAACCGCGCGTCACAAACAAACCCAACACTGACAGCGCCACGGTTATCGCGACTGCTAGGAAACCGACCAACGTCGCGGGGAGCTGCAGCAGCCAGATCACCGAGCACCCCCGGTCCTGGCGAATAGGTCACCTGCCACAGGTTCATCCCCCCTCGTTCGTCGATCCGCCAGGACAAAACGGAGTCGCCGAAAACTCGCCTTCCATGAGCCTTTCCGTTCAGGGCCGACAGTCAAGCGGTGACGATGTTGAGGACGACATTCGCATCGGTCTGATCGGGAACATTGACCGGTACCTGGATGGTTCCGTCGCCTGGAGGGTACTGCCCACCGGGCGCATCCGCCGAGGTTTGGCGCTTGCCGATGCCGAGCCATTGGGCAGAGCTGTGCGGTCCCGTGGTCTCCCCTACCGACGGGACCGCACAGAGACTGTTGCGGGCTATGCGCCCCAGGCGTTGGCCGCGCTGCGGTCGGTGGTCGCGACGTCGTCCGCGCCGTCGCGCACCGCATTTCCAAGGCTGAACAAGATCTCGTTCAACGCACTCGCCGCCTGGTCCCACTTGGCTTGCTCGAGGCGGTACGCTTCGGCCGCCTCTCGGGTCCAGATCTGTTGCAGTGGCGCGATCTGCGCCCGTAGGTCATCGAGCGCCGCGTTGAGTCGCGCCGACGTGGAATGGATTTCCTGCCGGACGGTGTACTCGATCTCGTCGAAGTTGTAGGAGAGGACCGGATCCATGATGAGCCTCCTCAAATGCCTTGAATGTTGGTGCCGACGGCACCGATCTGATGCGAATGACTTTCAGCCGCGTCGCGCAGTGCCCGTTCGTTGAAGCGCATGGTTTCGGCGATCCCCTGAAGGGCGATGTGCAGCTTCGTCGACTCGGCGTTCCACCGGTCCAGCACGTCTCGGAATCGCGTTGCCGCGACGCCTCCCCACACCGACGGCGGCACGCTGCTCATCCGTCCGATGAACGACCGCAGCATCGCCCGGATCTCCTCGTTCCGGGCGTCGATCTTGCCTGCGACGGCTGTCATGAGGTCGAAGTCTGTATTGAGCGATCCGCCTGCAGATGTCGTCATCAGTACCCTTTCCGTGTTTTCCGATCGAGTTGTCTTTTCGACGGAGCCCACATGTGTTTGGTTCCCGTGTCAGATGACTTTGTGCACCGACCGGATGGCGTCCTCGCAGACATCGCGCACCGCCTCTTCGCGACCGGGTGGGCTTTGGCAGCCGACCGCAATTCGCACGGTGTCGTCGACGAGGACCGCCCAGTCGATCTGCCGGACTCCGCGGAGTTCCCGATAGGTCACAGCGGGTCGACCGGCCCGGCGATCATCGGGGTTGAACCGGTCGAAAATGCCCGCCTGCTGGTCATCGAGAGCCCTGCGCAACATCGCCGCCGTGTCGGGCAGCGATTCGCCGTTGCGCACCTGGGATTGGGTCAGATGCAATGCGACCGTCTCACCCGGCGCCGTCACCTCCACCCGCGCAGAGCCGGGTCCGGTGGTGACGCGCCGCACCAACCACTGCGCCGGAACCTTCATTGCCACCCGGCCCTCGACGAGAACCGTTGCGGGATCGCTCGACTGGTTTCTATCGATGGGCGGCGCGACGGTGAGGCCTGCACAGAGCAGAGCCACGGACACGACCACGGCGACCACCGCGGCCGCTCTCGGCCATCCCCGTCCAGGCGGATCGCGCCAACGCGCCCAGTGAGTCGGCTGATGTCGCACCGTGGCCAGCACCCTGTCCGGGTGCAACGTTGTCACCGCGGCACCGTCGGCCCGAAGACACTCAGTGATGGCACCGGAGAGCTCGACGGCGCCGTCGACCCCCACGGGTGCGTCCACCACCACCGAGATTGCAGAGCCGACTGCATGCGCCACTGCCCTGGCGACGTCCGCGACCTCCCCAATCCGTGGCTCGACCGTGACGACATCGCCTGCCCGCCAGATGACCACGAGGTCGGCCGCTATCTCTACGACCGTCGACATAGTGGATCCGTCGCCGGCGACCTCAGCCCGCTGCACTGCGACGACATTCGCCGACGCGGTGGCTGCGGCCTCCTGCACGCGTTCGATCCGTTCTGGCGGCCACCATGTCGGGCAGACCAGGACAGCGGTGTTGGCACCGTCAGGTAGCACCGAACGGAACACCGCGCGCCACAGCGCCGCGACGGCGACGGGCTGATCTTCGAACAACGCAATCTCGTCGTCGATGCACTGCAGCGCTGTCGACACCAACGTCTCGTCGACGGCGCGCGATCCGCGGACCGTCCCCGGCCCCACCTCGACGACAGAGTCCTTCACGTTGGATCACTCCAGGCGACCTGGATCAGCTGATCGAGGTGAGAGCGGTTCACGAGCGTCCCTCGGCCCGGCGGCAGTTGCGACGGTCGGACCGACCCGAGCAGCACACCGTCGTCGGGGCTGGCACTCATCATCAGGCCCATGCAGCCGACGTCGCGCAGCCGAGCCAGGACCGGATCGAACATCGCTCGCGCGGCACCGCCGGACCGCCGCGCCACCACCACGTGCAAACCAAGATCCTTGGCGTAGGGCAGGAATTCGAGCAACGGTGTGAGTTGGTTGCTGCCAGCCGATTCGGCCACCAGGTCGTAGTCGTCGACGATGAGGTAGATCTCCGGGCCCGACCACCACGACCTCGTCCGCAACTGCTGCTGGCTGACATCCGGGCCAGGCATCCGCGCATGCAGACGTCCAACTAGAGCGGCCAGTTTCGACGTGAGCGCCGCCGCCGACGGCGTGTAGTCCGCGAGATGGTCGGACTCCACGACACCGAGCAGGGTCCGGCGGAAATCGACGATGAACAGTTGCGCCGAGTCCGGTGTGTTCATGCGCACGATCTCACCGCACAGAGTCCGCAACGTCGCGGTCTTTCCGCATTCGCTCTCGCCGACGATGATGAGATGTGCCTCATCGGCGAAATCGACAGCGACGGGCTGCAACTCGCTTTCGCCAATACCCAACAGAATCCGAGTTGCGACCCGCGGATCACCGAGCCGATCTACCAGAGTGTCGCGATCTACCCGCGACGGTAGGAGCTTGACGGGTGGCGCCATACGCCCGGAGTATCTGGTCCTCAGCCGGTCGGCAGTAGCGGCATCCAACGTCGGCACGGCGATGGCCAGTTCGCGTCCGTCGCGGGTTATCCCGCGGCCGGGCGGGCTCTGGGCAAGTTGCCGGGCCCGCTTACGATCCATTTCAGATTCGGCCGGATCCCCCAGCCGCAGCTCGATCCGCGTTCCGATCTGGTCCTTCATCGCGGGGCGGATCTCGGCCCATCGCGACGCGGCAACGACCACGTGGATGCGGTACGAAAGCCCCTGGGCCGCAAGAGTTGTGATCGAGGCCTCCAACGCTTCGAACTCGTGGCGAACGGATGCCCAACCGTCGACGACAAGGAAGACGTCGCCGTATTCGTCGTCGGCGACGGCCGAGTGACCGGAGCTACGCCGCGCCTGCCTCGCGCGCAGAAGTGACTCCAACTGCACGACCGTGCGTCGGACGAGTTGCACATCGTGACGGCCCGCCACCGAACCGACATGTGGCAACGCCGCCAGTGGCGCCAGCGTTCCGCCGCCGAAGTCGAGGCAGTAGACCTGCACATCACGCGGATGGTGGGTCTCGGCCAACGCCAAAACCAACGTTCGCAAGGCCGTCGACTTGCCAGACCGCGGGCCGCCAACGACAGCGACATTTCCGGCCGCGCCGGCCAGTTGGGCGACCAATAGGTCCCGACGCTGCTCGTACGGGCAGTCCACCAGTCCGATCGGCACGGTGAGTGCGACACGGGTGCCTACCCGCTGCAGCACGCTGTCGAGCGTCGGCGACACCGTCATCGGGGGCAACCACACCCGGTGGGCGGGCGAGCCCCGGCCGTCGATCTGGTCTAGCACCGTGTCGAGCACGGTCCGCCGCGTGGCGATAGCTTCAGACGTAGGCGGCTCGCCGACGGATCTGATGCGGCCCATCGGCGCCGCGGTGAACCGCCGCGGACGGGTTGGCGCGGCCCACTCGACGGGCCGGGGCGCGTGCCGCCTATACGGTCCCGAGACGTACGCCGTCTGAAATCGGATCGGCTCACTCGAACCGGTCTTCAGGTAGGCCGCACCCGGTGTGCTGGGCAGGTGGTAGGCGTCGGGAACTCCGAGGACGGAACGTGATTCGCCGGACGAGAAGGTTTTCAGGCAGACCCGGTAGGACAGGTGGCTGTCCAACCCCCGCAGTCTCCCCTCATCCATGCGCTGGCTCGCGAGCAGGAGGTGCATGCCGAGGGAACGTCCTAGCCGGCCTATCGCGATGAAGAGCTCAGTGAAGTCGGGGTGCTGAGTGAGCAATTCCGAGAACTCATCGACCACGATGAACAGGGCAGGCAACGGGGCGAGCCCGGCTCCCATGGCGCGGGCGCGTTCGTATGCAGCGACATTCGCGAAATTGCCCGCGGCCCTCAACAGCTCCTGGCGTCGGTTCATCTCACCGGCCAGAGCGTCCTTCATCCTCGCCACGAGGTGGGCCTCGTCGGCCAGGTTGGTGATCACCGCGGCGACGTGCGGCGCGCGCTCGAGCCCGAGGAACGTCGCACCGCCCTTGAAGTCGACGAGGACCAGGTTCAGCGCGTCGGGCGGATGCGCGGCTACCATGCCCAGCGCGAGCGTGCGCAGGAACTCCGATTTGCCGGAACCCGTTGCGCCGATGCACAACCCGTGAGGCCCCATGCCGCTTGCCGCTGCCTCCTTGATGTCGAGTTCGACCGGGAGGCCATGTTCGTCAACGCCGATCGGTACACGCAACCTCTGTTCGGGGCTACGAGCACGCCATAGGACGGCGGGGTCGACGCGGGCGGCGTCGGGAATACCGATCAGCTCGAGCCACGTCACCGACGGGGATTGAGCCACCCCATCGGCCGACGTGTCGGCGGGCCGGAACGGCGACAGCCGGCGGGCGCATGCAAGTGCCTGTCCTGGCGTCATCGCGTCAAGATGCGCGAGTGCCTCGTCACCGCCTTCTCTACGTTCGGCCAACTCCTCCCCGCTCACGACCAGGCGCAGTCCGATGCGGGCGGCGACAGCGTCGCTTGCCGTCCCCACCTCCAGGACGGTCACATTTTCTAGGCCACTCGGCGAGAAGAGCTTCTCCCTTCCGGTGACGAGCCCACCGTCGATGAGGACGACTGCATAAGCGCGGCCCATGCGTTTGAGCGCCGTCTCGGCAGATGCGAGGCTGCCGTATCGCATGCGTGCCGGGCCCCCGTCGTCGACGATGTCCGGATATTGATGATGTGGCAGCCATTTCAGCCACTCCCACTCGGTTGCAGTGAGCGGATCAACGACGGCCATGATCTGTAGATGACTCGGGCTGTGCAGTACTGCGAGCTGACATATGACCGCCCGCAGCAGCTTCCGGATAGTGGCTACATCACCTCTCATGGTGACCGTAGGGAATCCTTTGAGTGCCAGCGATACGGGTAGATCCGGCACTGTCGAGCGACTGTGAATCAGCCGCCGCAGTTCCATCGAGGTCACCGGATCCAGATCCTCAACCGGGTCGAGTTCAGGCGGGACAAGCCTGGTCGACAGGTGCTGTGTACCCATGCCGACCCGGATAAGCCCGAAGTCATGATCCTGCGGCCGACGCTCCCACATCCTTCGACCACCGACCAGCGTCCAGAGCGAACGCGGGTCGGGATGATCCCACGTAAGTGAAACTTGCTGGTTCTCAACAGTCTTAGAGATCTTCTTGTGCAACGAATCCAGATACCCGAGGTAGTCGCGTCTGTCTTGGTTGATCTCGGCGGTACGACCTCGTGCCCCGACAGCCACCGTGCCGACCAGAGACGACAGCATCATCACTGGGAAGAACATGAACATCGGATTGCGCATCGCGGACGCACCCGACATGAAGTAGACGACCATCATTCCGACCGTGGCAACGGCCATCGCCGCAGGAAGCAACCTGGATAGAAGATTGACAGGCACGTCCCGTGGCACGCCTGGCGGCGCTTTGACGACGACATCACCCTCGGCCACCGGCGGCGTCGCTATCCGCGGTTCGATCCAGAACTCCATCTGTCGATAGACGCGTCGGCTGCTGATCTCGTTCCCCTTGCACAGCACCGAAATTGCCGTGTCTTGCTGGTCCTGGACGCGGTTACGGTGATTCGCGGGGGCCTACATGACGATGTTGAACCTGTGCCGGCTGACGGTGCAGACCTGCCACGATGGGCGACCGGTCGCGGTCGATCTCGCGCTGCCGACTGGCCAGGAGCTCGGCGAACTGATTCCGTCCGTCGTCGACATCGTAGGTGACGGCTCCACAGCCGAGGACGGCGTGGCCACCGAGCGCTGGATGCTGTCTTGGATCGGCGGGTCCGTCCTGGACGAGTCGATGACACTGCACGAGAATGGTGTTCGCGACGGCGATATCCTGCTGCTCACAACCGCACCACCGCATTGCGCGATGTTCGTAGCCGACCTGTTTCACTCCGTCGTCGACGCATCGTCAACAACAGGCCGTGACCAACGGGTCTCTCAGCGCCTGGCTGCGATTGCATCGTTGTGCGCCGCCGCTTGTGGTTCGGTGACGCTTGCCTACGGCAGTTCGCCCACGGTCGGTCGCGCAATCACCGCGGCGATGGTGGCGGTCGCGGCGACTGCGGGGTCGATCGTCGCGAGCCGTCTCGAGCCCGAACCGTTGCCGTCGGTGGCGCTCGGTGTGATGGCTGCGGTGTTCGCCGCGGTGGCCGGCTTCCTGGTTGTGCCGGGTGGACCTGCGCCACCGAATCTCTTTCTGGCGGCGGCGATCTGCACTGCCGTCTCGACGGTGTTACTTCATGTGAATCCCTGCGGGACAACATGCTTCATCGCGGTCGCAGCGTTCTCGGCGCTCGCCGCGATCGGTGCCGGGGTGGTGGCGCTCTGGCCGACACCGGCAGCCACCGTCGGCGCAGTCCTGGCCGCCGTATCGCTGGCCCTGGTTGGTGTGGCAGCGAGGCTATCGATCGTCCTGACGGGCTTGTCACCTACCATACCCAGCACCGCCGGAGATGAATTCGATGACGGCCTGCCCACCGGTTGCCACGGGGAACAGGCCCGACGCGGCCACCAGACGTTGACCGGACTGCTGGCCGGCTTCTCGGCGTCGGCCGCATCGGGTGCGGTATTGGTCGCCGCGGACGTACGCGACGCGAGTGCGTTGAGCGGTGTCATCTTTACGGCGGTCGTGTCCGCTGTGCTGCTCCTACAGGCGCGGCAGCAGCGAGGCCTCATGCGAACCACGGTGGTCTTCGGGAGTGGAATGGCCACTGCTTCGACAACTTTCGCTCTGGCTGTCCATTTCCTGCCTGGGCATGTCCACTGGATTTGTCTCACCGCGGTTGTCCTCGGTGTCGGTGCCATGTGCCTGACGATCGGGGATTTCGGCGCACGGTTGAGCCCAGTGGTGCGGCGAAGCGTGGACGTATTCGACTACGTCGCCGTCGCGTCCGTCGTACCGCTGACCTGTTGGGTCGCCGATGTTTTCGGCATCGTCCGCGGATTGAGCCTGACGTGACGGGGCGGCGGGCGCGGGTCACGGGAGCCGTCGTGCTGGTGACAGCCTTCGTGTGGAGTACGCCGGCGGCCGGTGCGGTCGCTCCGCCCTTGGTTGATCATTCGCTGTTGCCTCAGCCGCGCCCGCCAGCTCCGCCGGAGCCGACTGAGCAGCGGCAGCAGTGCGTGGTCTCCACTACGGCGGCGGCCGGTGACAAGCACGGGACCGCAGGCCAGCTGGAGGGTCTCGACCTGCCGGCGGTTTGGCGGCTCAGCCGGGGAGGCGGCCAGACGGTCGCCGTCATCGACACCGGTGTGGCACGGCACCGCCTGCTGCCCCATCTCGTGGCGGGCGGTGACTACGTCTTCACCGGCGATGGCACCGATGATTGCGACGGACACGGAACGGTCGTCGCCGGCATCATCGGTGCGGCCGAGGACCCCTCGGAGAGCGCAGGATTCAGCGGTGTCGCTCCCGACGCGACTGTCATCGGCATTCGTCAGTCGAGCATCAAGTTCGCGCCCGCGGGTCAACCGGCGCCTGGCTTTGGCGACGTGAACACGCTTGCGATGGCGGTTCGGACGGCGGCGGACATGGGGGCCACGGTGATCAATGTGTCCTCCATCGCCTGCGTCGCCGACGCGGCCCAGCTGGACGACCGTGCTCTGGGTGCGGCGTTGGCGTATGCGGTTGACGTCAAGAACGTCGTGGTGGTCGCGGCGGCGGGAAACGTCGGCGGCTTTGGACAATGCCCCGACCAGAACCCACCCGCGGACCCGGCTCATCCCGGGCAGCCGGACTGGAATTCGGTGAAAGTTGTTGTGAGTCCGGCATGGTACGACGAGTATGTCCTGACGGTCGGCTCCGTCGACCCGCAGGGCGCACCGTCACGGTTCACGCTGGCGGGTCCCTGGCTGGATGTCGCCGCACCGGGTGAGGCGGTCGTATCGCTGGATGCGGACGGCGAAGGTTTGGTCGATACGCTGCCGATGCTCGATACGTCGATCCCGATCGTTGGGACGAGCTATGCAGCGCCGGTGGTCAGCGGAATCGCTGCGCTCGTGCGGGCACGCTCGCCGCAACTCACCGCACGACAGGTTATGCAGCGGATCAGGGACACCGCGCGTCGGCCGCCTGCGGGCTGGGACCCGTTCGTCGGATACGGCGTCGTCGATGCGATGGCGGCGGTCAGCGGCGACACCACCACCCGACACATGACTGTCGGGTCCAATCCGTCGCAAGACGATGCACCGCCGGACTCGCCACCCGCCAGCACGACCCCGCCGGATGCAGGCGCGCGACGTGTTGCGTTCGGCGGTGCGGGGATCTGCGTCGCCATCGTGGCTGCCGCGGCAGCGATGACCGCCTCGATCGGCCGGCTACGGCGCCGGGAGAACACCGTCGCGCGCGACTAACGCACTGTCTCTGCTCAGTTCTGGGCCCCGTGGCAGGCGGGACAACACCGGCCAGGGAGCCGGGACGGGATCACTCCGGATGCCGAGCAGCTTTCCGGTGTTCTCGTCATGAATACCGAAGAGGACTCCGCTGTCTGTTACGAGGTAAAGAGGACCGGTCCCGCCACCGCCGGCGAGCGTGGTCGCCCGCACATACGCGCTACGCCCCTGCGGCATGACGACGTTGTCGACATTGGGGCCGTCGCCGTCAGCCTGGGCCAGCTCTATCGGCGCCTTGGGCAGCGAGTCATCCACCCAGAGAACCATTTTGGATCCATCCGGCCGCCACTGTGCGCACAGCATTGCGCCAACGGCGGCAGGCGTGCCCGCCCGCCGGGGAAAGGTCGATACCGGCAGAGTGTCCACCACCGGTATACCGCCGACGGCGTCGGGCGATACAGATACGACCTCGCGGCTGCCCTGTGAATCGCCGATTCGGATCAGATCCGCTGCGACTTCGCCGATCCGTTGGACACCGTCGGCCAGCACGACAAAGTAGTCGTTCGCGTCCACCCGCGTCACCCGGACCACCGTCCCGACCCGCAATCCCGCAACGGCACTCGGGCTGCCCGCGCCAGGGACACGGGGCGGAACGATGGGCGGCGCTTCAGGGATGGCGTCTAAAAGCGTCCTCGAAACGGGCCGTGGCTCAACGCCATCGAGCCGTAACGCCCATACAACGGCGGGACTGCGAAGGTCGACGGCCGCCCGCCAGCCGTCGTAAATCAGGTAGGTCGTCGCCGCGCTCTCCGATCGTGGCGTGACGAGAAGGCTCGGTTGCCGAGCGTTGGGATCGGTGCTGTCCTGGCGGCCGGCAGTGACGGTAGTGGTCCCGTCATCGCATACCGTCCATGCGGATTCCTCGTCGGTCAGCGGCGATGCGATGACGGCGGGCGCGCCGGGGATGCCGAGCTGCGGACCGCGTTTGGCCTTGGCGATGTCGGCCGCACTGACGAGTTGGGGCTTCGCATCGCTGCCGGTGACCAAACGCGCCGACGCCAGGTTCACGACGGGATGCAACGTGCCATCCAAGCGGACGTACAGCGCGCCCGAGTCGCGGGACATGACGATCGCCGCATCACCCAGCCCGGCGTTCGGCCGAAGGAACGCCAGAATGGCGCACACCGCGATCACGATCACCGCCAGCACGCAGCCCGCGATGAACGCAAGCGACTGTGCCCGCAGCGGATCGTCGACCATGCGGATGTCGCCACGCAGCAGCGCGTGCTCCATCCGTCGCACCAGAAATCGATACCCGCTGACGTGCAGCCGGGTTGTCGGTTGACGATCCATACTCCCCCGGCGACCAGCCTAACCGTCACCCGAGCACGCTAACGCCACTGATTTCGTGCGAGCAGAAGTCGAGTAGTGCGCTACTTACGCATCGACTCGGTCACCGAGAAACCATCGATCCATGGTTGAAAGCAACGCTGCTCATGGACCCACGCCCTGTCTGGCCCGCAGTGCCGACGGGCGATTGGAACTCTTCATCGTCGGAATCGCCAATGGCCCCGACAAACGGATCACACTGTGGCACAGCTGGCAGACGGCGCCCAACAACGGCTGGTCGAATTGGGTATCACACGGCGCCCCAAACGGTTACGGCTTCCTGACACCGCAGGCGGAGTCCGCCGACATCGCCGTTGGCAAGTACCCGACATTCCTGGCGATCAACCGCCAAGGCACTCGCCTCTACGTGTCGAACGGCGGCGAGAAGACTGTGTCGATGATCAATACCGCCACCAACGCCGTCGTCGCCACCGTGGCGGTCGGTGACGCTCCCGAGCGCCCGAGCCTCACGCCTGACGAAGCACGCTTGTTCGTCGGACACAAGGATGGGCTCGCGGTGATCAACACCTCGACCAATCAGGTCGTCGCCGAACTCCCGATCAAGCCGTATGCATGTGACGTGGCGTTCACCGGTGACGGCAAGCGCGGATACGTCATCCAGACCGACGGCCTGCTTTCGGTGGTCGACACCACCACCTACACCGTTCTCGCCACGATCAAGGTGAGCAACGCCAGCGGGACGCGGGTGGTCATTCGGCCGGACGGCAAGCGGGTGTACGTGACATACGAAACCGGTGTAGCGGTGATCGACACGGCCACCAACACCGTCATCGCCAAGATCCAGCTGGCCGGGGAGAACGACGGCCCGACAGACCTGGAGATCAGCCCGGACGGCACGCGCCTGTACGCAAGTGTTCAGACCGAGGGGACCGTGCGGGTGATCGATACCGCCAGCAACAACGTCGTCGCCGCGATCCCGGTCATCTTCAGCTGCGCAAGCATCGCGCTGAACCGCGACGGCACTCGCGCGCTTGGCTCCAACCCGGGCAGCTACGTCACCGGCAGTCATCCGATGACGTACAACGTGTTGTCGATGATCGACACCACCACCAAGGCGGTGACTGGGACTATCGACGTCGGCCTCTCGCCCGGCGACGTGGTATTCAGCCCCGACGGCACGCGCGCCTACGTCTCCCGGTTCGTCGACAACGCCGTATCAGTGGTCAAGCTCCCCGAAGGACTCTGATGGCCTACGCACCGAACATCTGGATTGCACCAAGCGCCGATGGGCGGCTCGAGGTGTTCGCCGTCGGGGAGACGGGCGGCGCCGAGATACGCGTGGCGCTGTGCCACATCTGGCAGACAGCGGTCAATAATGGCTGGTCTCAGTGGAAGTCGCTTGGCGTCCTCACCGCCGACAAGCGGTTCTGGAGCAGCAGCGCGATTGCGCCGAGCGCGGACGGGCGACTCGAGCTCTTCATGCAATACGGCGGGACGCTGCGGCACATCTGGCAGACCGCGCCCAGCAGCGGATGGTCGAATTGGAAATCGTATGGGGCTCCCCCGGGAGTGATTTTGGGCGGCTACCGCCCGGCACTGGCCGCCAGCGCCGACGGCCGGCTCGAACTCTTCGCCGTTGGCGACGACAGACAGCTGTGGCACATCTGGCAGACCGCACCCAACAACGGCTGGTCCGAGTGGACGTCGCACGGTTCGCCCCCGGGTGGGCTGGAATTTCCATGCGTGATCGCGCCGAGCAAGGACGGACGCCTCGAGGTGTTCTGCATCGGCAACGACGGACAGCTGTGGCACATCTGGCAGACGGCACTCAACAACGGCTGGTCTGACTGGACGTCGCACGGCAAGCCGCCTGGCATTGAGTTGAAGCCGGTTGTGCCCGCCATCGCGCCGAGTGCGGATGGCCGCCTGGAACTGTTTGTCATCGGCAAAGACAAGACGCTGTGGCACATCTGGCAGACCGCACCCAACAACGGCTGGTCCGACTGGGCGTCGCACCCGGGCGTGGAGATCGAACTCAACGGCCCGCAGGTGGCCGCCAGTGCGGACGGCCGACTGGAACTGTTCGCGGTCGGCGTCGATGGGGCGCTATGGCACATCTGGCAGACCGCACCCAACAACGGCTGGTCCGACTGGAAGTCGCATGGCAGGCCCCCGAACCCCGAGGGCGGGTTGTTGACACTGTGGGGATCGCCCGGGCTATCCCACAGTGCAGATGGCCGTCTGGAGTTGTTCGTCGTCGCGAACAACAGCGAGCTCTGGCACATCTGGCAGACCGCACCCAACAACGGCTGGTCCGACTGGAAGTCGCGCGGCAGACCCGACGATTACCTGTTTTTCGGCGAGGGGTTCTAGGCCGCGGCGGTCAGTTCTGCGGGTCCGACGTACCGACGTCGCCCTTGCCGAGCGCCTTGTTCACCGCGCCCGAAACGGCTTTCACCAGATCGCGGACCGGGTGCACATCACCCAGAGCACCCTGCAATGACGGGTGATTGGCATTCGCTCCAGTTCCCGTCGCCGTGATGCCCCCATTCGGCTTTGCGAACAAACTCAGTCGGGTGATCGGCTTGCCATCCGCTACAGCGGCCGTCGTGACCGTTTGGTTATTGGTCTCGACCACGTTCGAATTCGGATCCGACCCGGGAAGCGGTTGCAGGCCGGGGGTGAGCGCGTTGTTGATGCCCACCGGCACATCCTTGACGAGATCCACCGCGGTTTGGATCGGATTGAAGGTGGCCGGGGGAAGCAGCGTTCCCGGCTGTGGCTTGCTGTAATCCGTTCGGTTGTAGCCGGTTTCGATGAGCGTCTGCGTTGCCGGTTGAATGAGGTCGACGACGGGGATGATCAGCGCCGAGGTGCCGGTGGCGGATCCCAGGTCGAGCAGCGGTTGGTACAACGGGAGCGTCCGGGCCGGCAACGTGATGTAGATCGTGTCGCTGCCCTCAACGCGCTGGCAGTAATTCGCTGCCGTGCACCCGCCCGGCGCCGAAGCCGTCACGATCGCATTCTGTACCTCGGAGACGGTGTAGCCGTACGGCGTCGCGGTAGCCGCATCGCCATCGTCGGGCGCCAGGTAGGTGCCGTGCACGTACTCGAACCCGGCCAATGCATTACCTACGGCCAGCGGGTTCAGAAGCCATTGCGGTGAGTCGACGACGCCGTCGTACTGCAGCGCGAAATCCGTCGCGCACGGATCACCGTTCGTGCGTTCACACGTGTTTGTCGGCGTCGGGTTGCCGAACGTCGCGTCGAGAATTGGAACGGTGCCCAAGAAGGCAAGCCGCTCGAAAACACCACCACTCGGACGCTGCGGATTGCCGATGAAGAAGTAGCTGGTTTCGTCCTTGACGGCTTGGGGATCGGCGGCGTGCAGCGTCTTGAACATGCTGGCGACCGTGGCACCCTGGGAGTAGCCGAAGATCGCGATCGGTTGCTTCGTCCCCAGCGCAGTCGTGTATGCGCCGGTCAACGCGACCACGCCGCTGTGCACGGAGTCATTCCACTTCGCACCCTGCAGTCCGCCCCAACCGGGCAGTGGAATCGGCCAGAACTGGGCGTCGTATTCGATCCCCACGGGGGCGGCGCAATCGGCGGGCGTCCCGCAGTCACCACCGGGCACAAGGTAATGGTTCACGGCGTTCGGCAGGTAGTTCATAACGTCTGCCGGGTGCTGCGTACCCGTGCCGGGCACGATGATCGCTTGTACCGCCGTCAGCCCGAGCGATGCGGTGATGGCCGTCGTCAGCATTTGAGTCATACCGAGGATCAGGGCGGCCAACGCCGTCAACACCGCGACAACCGTCGCCTTCACCACTGATCGAGCTGAATTACGCATGCGCCGCGCTCCCTTGCCGTCGTCTCCGTCGGGATCTTGCCATCACGACGCGGACGCAGGTGCATATTCGGGCAAACTGTTCCAGGCGGCAATTACCAGCCGTTGAGAGGCCTGAAGCTAACGCCAGCGCGCCCAGACGTAGGGCACCAGCGACCGGAGAAAATCAAGATCGGGGCCGGATTCGGCGCCTGCGAACGCCTCCTCGAAGTACTGCTCGGCCGTCAACAGGATGCCCTCGGCGAACTCGGTCGTGAACTGAATGCTCCCGTACCGATCCATCAGCTCGCGAACGGTCCGGACGAGTTCGGGCGTCCGCTCTTCCCGGCTTCTGCCCAAATAGTCGCGCACTAGAGCAAGGTCTTCGCCTGTTGCGCTGGCCAGCAGATGCACGAGCGGCAACGTCCGCTTGCCCTCGTACAGATCACCCAGTATCTCCTTGCCGTACATCTGCTCGTCGCCCACCAGGTTGAGCAGATCGTCGCGAATTTGAAAAGCGGCGCCGAAATGAAATCCGAACCGTATCAACGGATCGAGGTCGGCAGTACCTCGCGACCCCACCATCGCACCGACCCGGAGCGGATGGATGGTGGTGTACCAACACGTCTTGTGCATGATCAGTTCGAGATAGTCCGGCGGCCCAAGACCTTCGACGTTGTCGAATCGCCAACCGACCTCGAGGGCTTGCCCTTCCAGCGTCCGCATGGCCATCGTGTCGAATTCCGCCCACACCTGGTCGGCCAGGTCGCGGTCGAACTTCCGTGTGGCCTGCCGCAACACCTGTCCGGCTACGACCGCCAACCCGTCGCCTGCGTTCAACGCGGCGGAAATTCCATAGTTCGTCGCCAGTGTCGGCCTGCCCCGGCGCATCTCGCTGCCATCGGCGATGTCGTCATGGACGAGGAAAGCGTTGTGCAACAACTCGATTGCCACGGCGACGCCGATCAGATCCTCGGTACTACCACCAAAGGCCCGGCCGGCCGACAGGCACAATGCCGGTCGCAGAGCCTTGCCCGGCCGCGACGGATACTCCCGCATAGGGGCGTACAGCCACCGACTCGGTTCCCCGTCGGGCAGTGCGTCCAGCATCGATCGGCGAATGAGTCGTGCCACCTCGCGCAGTCGCTCGTCGACCCATGACACCAGATCCGCACGGTCGGCGGTACTCGTCACGACGGCAACGCTTCGACCGCGATCGTCACCGGCAGCCATAGTCCCTGGCCTCCCGAAGCCAGCAGGTTCCCGCGATACGTGCCGGCGTGGACGTCTTGCGCGACTCTGACTTCGACAGTGATGCCGCGACTACACCGCGGCGGCATCAACACAACATGCGGGTCCACCCGCACGCTGTCGGAAGAGATCACACTGCCATCGTGGCCCAGCAGGTCACTGCAATGCAGCGTCACATCACCGAAATCCGTTGTCCCTCGGTTGTGTAACCACACCTCGGCGGTCGCCACGCCGGGAGCGGTCACGACCATGTCCAGCCGACCCGCGGCCCGGGCCTTGTCCAGATCCACGGCGGGCCCTTCCTGCGCAGAAGGATTCGGAGCCTCGGACCCGAGCAACATTTGTCCGACAACTGACCACCACGACCTGACCAACGGTGCAACATCGGTGGCGCCGAAGATGTCCGCGCGCTGTTCGTTGGTGAGGGGCGCCGTCGAAATCGTCGGCCAATCCGTGCCGTTGAGACCAGTTCCGGTAATCCGAACCAACCGGTCTACCAGCTCACTGGCCGCGCGAAATCCCTCGGCCTGAATCGAACTCAGCGCACGTGCGTTGGCCGCTGGATCGAAGACCGACGCCCACGGTAGATCGTTGAAACTGGCGTCCTCGATCCCGCGATTCACCGGACGCTCCTTTCGTGCACACTTCCTGTGCCAGTTCCGATTTTGACGTATGCTACCGGGGCAAACAGGTCGAGGAGACGCTATGACCACGCTGCGTGATTTGCTCGAGGTGTTTGGTGCCCTCGATAAGGCGGTCGACCAGTCGGATAGCCCAGCGGTCGCGAACACGGTCGACAGTTTTCTGCCGAACTTCTCGGCAAACACCGGATGGTATGACGAGATCGAGAAGTACTTCTTCGCCGAGAACGCTCGACAGCAGCCCGATCTGGGCGAGGCTTGCTCGCGGATCGGCAAGGCCAGCCAGGCCGCGGCCGCCGAGCGCGCAGCTCACGCCGAGACAGAGAACCCCGGCCCGCGGCCCCCTCGCCCCGCCCTGACCACCGCGCAAAAGAACAGGCTGCTCTACGGACTCACGACAGCCGCCCGGGTACATCAGGTCGCCCCGACGAACATGACGGCAATGCCGGACGACTACCTCATGTATGCGTACATCGAAGCGCTTGGCCGCACTTGGGCCCGACGACGAGCCCTACGACAGCCGCCTCGAGAAGGCGAGCGAGAAGTTCGAAGAGTACTGGAATCGGGTCGAGGGGTGCGCGGGGCGCAGCCAGTTTGAAGCCTTGCGCACACAGGTAGCCAACAAGACGCCGTTGATCGATACATCTCTGCAGGCCATCCCGCTGTGCAAAGCGACCGTCGTCACCGTGGACGGCCTCCCGGTGGTCGTTGTCGATACGAACCTGAGTACGACGGAGCGAACCTTCGATGAAGTGACGAGCATCGTCAACCCGTTCAACTGGAACGACAACTACCCCGAATTCTTCATCAGCATGGATCCGTGCGGAGAGCCCGAACGGTCGGACGGATGGTTCCGCGTGCTGGAGACGGTCGGATTCCGCGGCCTCGGAGGGCTGGAACTGAAGACGGCGCTGAAGTACTACCCGAAGCACAGCAAGGGCAGGGCCCACATCGACTACGACCTCGACGACCCGACACCGGGATTAGGCGACGGCAAGGTGATCGTCGACCGCGGCTTCATCAACATCGAAGCGATCGGCGAGCCGAACCAAAAAGGAGTCCGAGCGCGGACCCGGAAGGTAGTCCACATCGACGGATTGTCGCCCTTTGCCCAGCAGCGGCTTGTATGCCTCACCGGCTACGGCACGGCGTCGGCCGAGTTTCTGTTCGGAAAGGCCGAGGCGCCGAAGCCTTATCCACGCGATTTCCATTACTACAAGGACGAGGTACCACAAGCCGATCCCACGACCGATGCCCCAGAGGTGTCGACCCACGTCGCCGCGACGGCGGTCAAGCTGTGGACCGAATCCGCGCAAGGCCTGGTCAGCGACTACTTCGATTTCGCAGAGAAGTGGATGGACGGCCGCATGAAAATAAGCGACGTCGCAGACTACAGCTCACAGCTGACAGGGCGGCTGGTCAGCGCTCCGTTGGAGTTCTGGGAACGGGTGAGCCAGCCGCGATACCCCGGCGGCCAACCACAACCCCGGCGTGGCACCGGCGGCGACACCCAACCGGGCGGTGAAGCGTGAGCACTCGCAAGGCAAGGACGCGACAGGCCACGCACATGATGCGCGGCTACATGGACGAGATCACCACGATCGTGGACAACGCCTCGGTCGAAGACAAGGAAGGACGGTGGGGCCTGGACCCGTGGATTCGCATCGTCCACGACCTCGTCGACCTCCAGGTCCGGACGACCGCTGCCGTGATCCAGGGCGCGTTGGCCGGCCCGTGGTGGGCCACCCCGGTCAACGACGAGCTGGAGCCAGAGTCGGTCCCGGTGCCGCCAGCGAAATTCCCACGGATCGTCAGCGCCTCCCCGTTTAAACGTGTGGGACAGCCGAAGACGGTAATTCCCCCCGCCAGCCTCGACCTCGAACCGGACGTATTGCCCGCCGGTGCGACGAAGGTCCAGATCCTGCTGAAGGACTACCGATTCGTCGGCGCCAACTACAAAGGGCAGATAAGGCTGACGAACGCGAACGACCCCAAGGCCGAGCCGCAAACTGTCGAGGTTACCGTCGGCCTGTGAACGACCGTCCGACCAACTCGACCATCGACGAAATGCTCGATCGCGCGATTCGGGCGATTACCCGTGGGGACCGCGCGACCGCCAACGAACTCGCCGGGCAGGTGCTCGCGGTCGACCGCAACAACCCTGACGCCGAAGAACTGCTCGCGAGCCCCGTCGACGGCGGTGAGATTCGTCGCCTCACGATGCTGTTCGCCGACCTGGTGGACTCCACCGCATTGTCGACCCAAATCGATCCGGAGATCTATCGCACGGTGGTCGGGCGGTATCGCGATGAGGTCATCAAAGTCGTCAACCGCTACGAGGGCCATCTCGGATCGACGCGAGGCGACGGGCTGTTGGCGGTGTTCGGCCATCCCACAGCGCACGAGAACGACGCGCACCGGGCAGTGCAGGCGGGGCTGGACATCACCACCGAGGTGGCCGCGCTCAGTGAGCGGGTGCGGCGCCGCTTCGGTTTCGACATCGACGTCCGGGTCGGAGTCCACCGCGGGATGGTCTACCTCGATGTCGCTGAAGATGACGTCTACGGCCTTGGCGCCAACCTGGCCGCTCGCCTGTGCAGCCTGGCCGAGCCAGGAACCGTCGCCGTGTCGGAGGCGATCGAGCGCGTGGTCCATGACGCGTTCGAATTGCAGAGCCGTCCGCCGGCTCCGGTCAAGGGCGTCGAGGAGTCCATCGTCCATTACCGCGTGGTTGCCGAACACGATGTCACCGCCATCGCTCGCGGCCCGCTCGTCGGTCGGGAGCGTGAACTCCAGTACATCGAGGACAGTTGGGCGCAGGCCTCGGCAGGCACGCTGACCGTTCCCGGTGTGGCGTTCTGCGGCGAGGGCGGAATCGGCAAGAGCCGGCTCGCCGGCGCGGCTCTGGATATGGCAAGAAAGTCCGACGCCGTGGTAATCGACCTGTACGGGTCGCCATTCCACACCGATGTCGGCCTGCGCCCGGTACGCAGGCTGCTCGAGCGGCGCAGCGGCATTCACCGCGGGGCCGATCCGGCGGAGAGCCTGCGCAAGCTCCGCGCGGAGGTCCAGAAGTGCGGTATGAATCCGGACACGGCGGTCCCTTTGTTGGCACCGGTGCTCGGCATCGGCCCTGAGAGCGGCTATCAACCCGCGGCCGCAAACGCAGGCAAGCTGTTTGACCAGATCGCCGGAGCGGTCAAGGACTATTTGTTGTCATGCGTTGGGCCCGGACCCGGGCTGGTGCTCGTCGAAGACATCCACTGGTTCGACGAAGACACCGTCGAAATCGTCCAGGCGCTGCTGCGCGAGAACCTGGGCCGGCTCCTCGTCGTCGTAAACGGGCGCCAACTGCCTGCGCTGTCCCCGGCACAGATCTTCGAATTGGGCCCCCTCACCGACGCCGAAGCCGACACGCTGATCCTCGCCCTGCATCCCGCGATGAAACCCGCTGCACGCCTTGCGGTACAGCAACGATGCGATGGCATACCGCTCTACATCGAGGAAGTTGTAGCCAAGCTCAAAGACGTGCCCGCGCCTATCGACGAATTCGCACAGGTGCCAGACACCTTGTATGAGGCGTTGATGGCGCGTCTGCAGTCCAGTCGACACGCGCCGTTGGTAGTCGAGGCGGCAGCGCTCATCGGCCGCCAGATCGATCACCGGTTGCTGTCCTCGGTTGTCCAATTGGACACCCACGAGGTGGATGCGCTGCTTGACGAGTTCACCCGTGGCGGGGTGTTGCAGCGGGTCGGCAAAGACAGCTGGCGCTTTCGTCACGAGCTGCTGCGCGAGGTGGCGGCGGAGTTGTCGCCGCCCAGCGTTCGCCGCAGATTGCACAGCCGAATCGCTGACACACTCGTCGGCTTAACGGATGACGTGGCGCCCGAATGGGCATTGGTGGCACACCATTACGCGCGAGCCGAGCGTTTCGATGAGGTCGCAGCGGCCTACCAGAAGGCGTCGACCAATGCTCGGCAGCGCGGCGCACTCGTCGAAGCACGCAATCACCTCACCCGCGCATTGGAGAACGTCGAGAAGCTGGCACCCGGTCCGGCGCGTGACCAGCGTGAGGTCGCCGTTCGTCTCGAGCGCGGGTTCCTCACCTCGGTGGCGACGGGCCACGCAAGCACCGAGGCTGCCGCTGAGTTCGAGCGGTGCCTGCAGCTGATCGGCGACGAGCCCGGCAGCGAGCTCTACGCAACCTTTACCGCCCTCTGGAGCTACTACGCCACGCGTGGCGATCTGCACCGGGCAACCCAGTTGGTCGAGGCGCTGAGAAACCTGCCGGACATGCCGGATTGGTACGAGGTGGCCAACGATGTGGTGCTGGGAGTGCTGGCGACCTTCCGGGGCGAGTTCCGTCTTGCGCGGTCCACCCTGGAGTCGGCCGCGACAGCACTCGATCGGCTCGGGTCGCCGGAGATCGAAGGGGCGTGGTTCGCGCCAAATGATCCTTTGGCCGGGGTCTACACATTCCTCGGGCTCATCAGGTTCCTCGAGGGAGATCTGGCCGGAGCCGAGTTCGCCTTCGCCCAACTAGAAGGCCATTGCGACAAGCTGGCTTTCCCTCACGGCCCGTTCACCCTCTGCTTCGGGCGAGCGGTGGAAACGATGACGCGCATCGAAGCGGGCCAATTGGACCGCGCCGTCGGACTCGTCGAAGAAGTCGCCTCAAGGGCCGACCAGCATGGCTTTGACGAATGGGCGATGATTTCGGCCTGTAACCAGGCCTCGTTGGCGGCACGGTTCGCGCTGGACGCCAGCGACACCGACCCCGCTGCGTTGCAGGCACACATCGCGGCCAATACCGCAGTCGTCGACGCGTGGCGTGCTGCCGACATGAAGACGTTTCTCGCGGTCTACGACGGATTACTGGCGCGGATTCTCACCGCCGCAGGCATGAAGGAGGCGGCGCGCGAACACATCGGGCTCGCTCTGCAGATGGCCGACGAGACGGGGATGCATTTCTACGACGCCGAGTTGTTGCGCATCCGGGCGCACACGTACGACGAGCCGGATGCCCACAAGGCGGAGCTGCGCGCCGCGATCGAGCTGGCCCAGGAACAGGGCACACCCGTCTTCGAACTACGCGCCGCCGCAGACGGTTTCGAGCTGTTCGGTGAGTCAGCCCGGGCCGCCTTGGAGACGGCTCTCAGTCGCTTTCCCGCCGATCAGACCTGGCCCGAGTTGGCGCGAGCGCGAGCCCTGCTGAGGTGAGCTCGCCTCGCGGCCGGGTAGCGATTCTGGGTGGGGGCATGGCGGGCCTCAGTGCTGCCTGGCGGCTCAGCGAACCCGGTTGGCGGGACCGCTTCGAGTCGATCACGATTTATCAGCGCGGATGGCGTCTCGGTGGCAAGGGAGCCTCCAGCCGAGGGCCGCACGGGCGGATCGAAGAGCACGGGTTGCACGTCTGGCTCGGCTCGTACGAGAACGCCTTTGCCCTTCTGCGCGAGTGCTACGCCGAACTCGACCGTCCCGCGACGGGTCCCGAAACTCCGATCCGAACATGGGACCAGGCGCTCGTACCGGCCGACCATCTGGCCATGGCGGATCAATGGGGTCGGGATTGGCTGGTGTGGCCGGGTCGATTCTCGCGTAACGACGAGTTGCCCGGCGAGCCCGACGCAACCGGCCGCGAGCTGACGGTGGTCGGGTTTCTTCGACGAGCGCTACAGCTGCTACTCGACTTCGCCGACTCACTCGACGAGAACACCGGCCTGGTGCTCTCCACGGCCGCCGATCCGATGGCAACGGGCTGGCGCGAGCTCACCCGTCGGGCCGCACGCGACATCATCGCGAGTCTGAATCCTTCCTCTGCCCGACATGTCATTCAGACCGGCCTGCTGGCGCAGTCCCTTGACGCAATTCGCCAGGCGCTCGACTACGAGCGTCGATTCGAGCACAAACGCTATTGGCTGCTGCTGGCCCTCCTTGTTGCCACCGCACGCGGACTGATCGCCGACAACCTGGTAACGGACCCGCGAGGTTTCAGAGCCATCAACGACGAGGACTACGGACACTGGATTCTGCGACATGGCGCACCTGCTGATGTGCTCGACTTCCCGCTGGTGCGTGGAATGTACGACATGGTGTTCGGCTACGAAGACGGTGACTACGCACGCCCGTCGTTCGCCGCCGGACTTGCCGTGTTCCTCACCGGCATCGCGCTTTTCCAGTACAAGGGCGCCTTTTTCTGGAAGATGACCGCAGGCATGGGAGACGTCGTGATCGCGCCGCTCTACCAGGCACTGCGAAGGCGCGGCGTGCGGTTCGAGTTCTTCCATCGGGTCGACGGGTTGCATCTGGATGATCGCCGCCAAGCCATCGACGCCATCACCATGGGCCGTCAGGTCCGGCTGGCCGACGGCGTCGACGACTACGAACCGCTGACCACTGTCAAGGGTCTGCCCGTCTTCCCCGATGCACCATTGGCCGACCAGATCGTGGCGAAAACCGGAATCGACGACCTCGAATCGCATTTCGCCAAACGGGACGATGTGGAGACGAGGGTGCTGCGCCGGGGTGTCGACTTCGATCACGTCGTCCTGGCCACATCGCTCGGGATGATCGAGTTCGTCGCTGCCGAGCTGATTGCCGACCGCCCGGAATGGCTTGACATGACGACGCATCTGCGCACGGTCGCCACGCAGGCGTTCCAACTGTGGCTGCGCCCCGAGGAGTCCCACCTAGGCTGGCATGAACCAGGCGTCACGACCAGCGGCTACGTCGCCCCATTCGACACGTGGGCATCGATGCCCCAAACGCTCTGGACGGAGGACTGGCCCGACGACGACAGCCCACGCACGGTCGCCTATTTCTGCGGCGCCTTCCAGGCCGAATGGCCACCGGACGGCGACCACGTCGAATACGTCGCCCGTTGCCGTCAGCGCGTCCTCACCGACGCGGTGACATACCTCGATCACCATGTTGGCCTTTACCTGCCCGGTGCTGTCGACAGGAACGGGTTCAGGTGGAATCTGCTCAGCGGGGTCAACGGTGACCTGGGCGTAGCTGCCCTGAACCGACAACATGTCAGCGTGAACATCGACCCGTCCGACAGATATGTGCAATCAGTTCCCGGATCGGACAAGTATCGACTCCGGTCCGACGAAAGTGGTTACGACAACTTGGTTCTGGCCGGTGACTGGACCGACTCCGGTATCAACGCCGGCTGCATCGAGGCGGCCGTGATGTCGGGCCTGCAGGCCGCGAATGCGTTACTCGGCCGTAGTCGATTTCACCGGATCCGCGGTTTCTACCTGCCCTGACCGTCGCGTCAGCTCAACCGTGCCGTGTTGAGTGTCACTCCGGCGGCAGGCAGCCGCGCGACTAGTACGTCGCCCATGGCCACTGCAGGCGTCAGTACGCCACGCGCATTCGATAACCGATCTCGGTCCACCGCCAGCGCCAGGGCACACTCACCGGCCAGCACTGACGTGGCGCTGTAACCGGGATCTGCCTGCTGGGCCATCGTCGCCACATACCGCGTTCCATCCGTGGTGGTGGTGTAGGTCTCGACGCGGTAATGACCACGCGTCCCTTCGTCGTGTCCGATGCCGGCGCCCGGCATCATCCGGTCGGCGAACCCACTGGGAAGCAACCGCAGGAACTCTCCGCCGTATCGGGAGGCATTGGCAATCGCGGCGTTGAACATTGCCGCAATGTACGGAGACGCGATTGTCGAGCCCATGGTTATCGTTTCCGTGTAACGGAATCGTCGACCGTAGGCCCATTCGAGTAAGGCATTGCTGCGCCGGACACATCGCGTGTTGTAAAGGGCCATAACGTAACCGCCCGTCCACAGCCCGTCCAACTCGGGTGCGGTCTGTGCCCCTCGGTGTAGCGGCAGATCCGGCTGGACCCCCAATTCGGGCTCGGCACGCCGGTCGGGGCTGAGGCTGTACGGGTCGTCGAGCATGCGCCGCACATCGGCATCATCGGAGGCGACGCGCATCAACTCGACCATCGTCGCGATCGACCCCCCGGCGTAACCACCGGAGTAGGCCCGCAGCACCAGCGTGGTGTCCGTCAACTCGCCAGTACGGTCGTCGTCGGCCCGACGGTGTAGCGCGTAGACCGTCAGATCTGAAGGGACGGAGTCGAATCCGCAAGAGTGGACGATGCGGGCGCCGGTTTCGATCGCCTGCTTGTTGTGCAGGTCGATGCTGGCGCGGACGAACGGCACCTCACCAGTCAAGTCGGCGTAATCGGTACCGGTCCGGGCGCATGCAGCCACGACTGGAAGCCCATATCTGGTGTATGGCCCGACGGCGTTGACCACGACCTGCGTTCGAGCGGCCATGGCGCATAACGCCGCCGGTTGTGACAGGTCGGCGACAATGAGCCGCCAGTCCCCCGCAGCAGCGCCGAGTGAATTCCGAACCGCATGTAGCCGGTCGAGTGATCGACCGGCCAGCGCCACGCGAATCTCCGCACGGGAATTCGCCAGATACTTTGCGATGAGCTTGCCGACAAAACCCGTGGCCCCGTACAGCACGATGTCAAGGTCACGCTGGCTCGAGCCCACGACCGTGGACGCTACCCGTCCCTTGTTCGCCGCTCTCGGTAGGCCGCGACATGTTGGCGATTGCCGCAGTTTCCGGTGTCGCAGAAAATGCGCGACCGGTTGCGCGACAGGTCCATCAGCGCCGCATCGCAGTCAGGCGCGGAGCAGATCTTGAGTCGCCGCAGCTCGCCCGCGCGGATCAAGTCGGCCAATGCCATCGCCATCTCCGCACCCATTCGCTGCCACAGCGGGTCGTGCACCGAGGCAAGGTGCAGATGCCAGTCCGGCATCTCGGGGTGCCGCGTCAGCCACGGCTGCGCCTTGGTGTCGCTCAGCAGCGCGTTGACTTGGCCGACCGCGGCGTCCTCGTTGCCGGCGGCCGACCAGATGCCGGCCAGCCGCTCGCGGAGCCTCTGCACCGATTTCAGCTCGGCAGTGTCGTGGTCGCGCCTGCCCGTCCAGCCGAAGCCGTCCAGGTAGCTGTCGAGGGCGCCCAGGTCACCGAGCTGCTCGCCGTCGACCCGGTCGCTGTTGATCAGCGCACAGGCGGCCCGCAATGTGAGCTCAGTGTCATGAGTAAAAATCATTTGACCCATGACCTCCCCTCAAGCTAGTGTCATGACCAAAGATCATTTTACTCATTACATACGGGAGGTGCCAGATGACAGCGACCAAGCTCAACAAGAGCGTCGACCACTTCCGGGTGGGCCTGTTGTTCGCTGTCGGCTCCGCGCTCGCCTTCGGTAGCTCCGGTCCGTTCGCCAAGGCGCTGATGGAGGCGGGCTGGACGCCCACTGCGGCGGTCACCGCGCGGATGGTGGGCGGCGCGCTCGCCATGGCGGTCTTCGCCAGCATCGTCCGGCCGGGCTGGGTCCGCGAAGCCCTGCGGCATCGCAGGACGGTCATCGCCTACGGCGTCGTCCCGGTGGCCGGGGCACAGCTGTTCTACTACAACGCCGTCGCACACCTGTCGGTCGGCGTAGCGCTGCTGTTGGAGTACACCGCCCCGATCCTCGTGGTCGGGTGGATGTGGGCCACCACGCGACGGCCGCCGACCACCATGACACTTGCCGGTGTCGGGCTCGCGGTCGCGGGAATCATGTTGGTGCTGGACGTCTTTTCCGGCGCCCACATCAATGCGGTCGGTGTGATGTGGGGCCTCGCCGCCGCGGTGTGTGCGGCCTGCTACTTCGTGATGTCCGACGAAGTCAGCGCCGACAGCTCCGAAGAAGGCAGCCTGAACTCGATCACATTGGCTACGGGCGGACTGGTCGTCGGTGCCGCCGTCGTCGCCTTGCTGGGCGTGACCGGCATCATGCCGTTCCGATTCACCACCAATTACACCGTCATCGCCGGATTCACGACCTCCTGGGTGGTGCCCGTCGTCGCGCTCGCGCTGATCCCCACAGCACTCGCCTACACGCTCGGCATCATGGGCATCGCCAGGCTGCGGCCGCGGTTCGCGTCGCTGGTCGGCCTGTCCGAGGTGATGTTCGCCGTGCTGGCGGCGTGGGTGCTGGTCGGAGAGGCGATCACCGTGACCCAGGCCGTCGGTGGCGCCGTTGTCCTGGTCGGACTCGCACTGGCCCGCCAGGGCGACCGGACCGAGAAGGTTGCGGCCGCGACCTGGCCAGACGGCGCAGGCGTCGAGGACCTCTGGACCTGCGGCGAGGCAAAGAGTTAGTTCCTGCCAGCTGGGTGTGAAATATTGGTCCGCGTGACTTTGCCACATCGATCGGCCCGGGGGGCCGCCATCCTTGCCACTGTCGGATCTGCCGTCGCAGCTCTATTGGTGGGTGTGGCGCCCGCGGCGAACGCGCTACCTTGCCCGGATATCGAAGTCGTTTTCGCGCGCGGCACGGGTGAGCCCGAAGGCGTCGGCAGAGTCGGCCAGGCCTTCACCGACGCGTTGAGTTCACAGGTCGGTGGTCGCACGGTTACGTCGTACGCGGTGAACTACCCGGCAAGTTACGACTTCCTCACCACCGCAGACGGCGCGACGGACGCGACCAACCACGTCTCGTCGATGGCGCAGCAGTGCCCGTCAACCAAGATCGTGCTCGGCGGCTACTCGCAAGGCGCAGCCGTGATGGACATGCTGGCCGGTGTTCCGCCGCTCGGCAACAAAATCGGCGAGGTCGGTTCGGCGCCGCCGCTGCCCGTAGGCTCCACAGTCGTCGTTGCAGCGGTCGCAGCGTTCGGAAACCCCGCGACGAAGTTCGGCAATCCACTATCATCAATGGGCCAGTTCGCCGGTCGGGCCATCGACCTATGCAAGGACGGCGACCCGATCTGTTCCGATGGGCGAAATCCCCTTGCCCACAGAGGTTATGAGGATGCCATGGCCCAACAGGCGGCCGGATTTGCAGCAGGAAGGGTCTAGAAATGCGAGTTGTTGAGAAAACAGCTGCGTTATTCATCGGCGCCGCGGCGGTCATTGCACCTTCGATCGCCTTCGCGCCGGTCGCATCTGCGGACTGTCCCGACATCGAGGTCGTCTTCGCCCGCGGCACCGACGAGGGCCCCGGACTCGGCCGCATCGGTGACGCATTTGTAGGTGCGTTGCGCGGCAAGGTCGGCGGCCGCTCGGTCGGGGCTTACGCCGTCAACTATCCGGCCAGCTACGACTTCCTGGCCGCGGCAAGCGGAGCGAATGACGCCAGCGCCCACATTCAATACATGATGGGTGCTTGCCCCAACACGAGGCTGGTGCTCGGCGGCTACTCGCAAGGCGCAGCCGTGATGGACGTCATTGCCGCAGTGCCCATTCCGGCGATCGGGTTCGACAACCCATTGCCGCCCAACGCTCCCGACTTCGTCGCGGCGATCGCGGTCTTCGGGAACCCGTCGGCCAAGCTCGGCTTGCCGTTGACGATAAGCCCGGTGTGGGGCGAGCGGTCCATCGACCTGTGCAACGGGGATGACCCGGTCTGCCAGACCGACGGGCAGAGCATCCCCGCACACCGGGCATACACGGGCGGACCGGTCAATCAGGCCGCCGACTTCGTCGCGGGCCGGGTGTAGGTCACACATGGGTCATCGGGTTCGCCGCGGCCTAGTCGCCGCGGCCTCCGCAGTCCTGGTGGCAGCAGGTCTGCTCGTCGGTCCCTCAATCCTGCCCGGTGGCAACGCCATTCCTTCGGCGTCAGCCGCCTGTCCGCAGGTCGAGGTGATATTCGCCCGCGGCCGGCTGGAACCACCCGGCGTCGGGGTACTCGGCGACTCATTCGTCAGCGCAGTGCGGTCCAAGGTGCACAAGAACATCGGTGTGTACGCGGTGCGTTACCCGGCCGACAACCAGATCGACGTCGGCGCGAACGACATGAGCGCACACATCCAGACCATGGCCAAAACCTGCCCGGACACCCGCCTGGTGCTCGGCGGTTACTCGCTGGGCGCGGCGGCCACCGACGTGGTGCTGGCTGTTCCATTCGCGTTCTTCGGTTTTGACAATCCGTTGCCCGACGGCATGGACCAGAAGATCGCTGCGGTCGCCCTCTTCGGAAACGGCGCCGCATGGGTGGGGCCGATCACGAACTTCAACCAGCTGTATTCGGATCGCACTATCGAGTTGTGCCACGCCGCCGATCCGATCTGTAACCCTGCGGACCCGAATACGTGGGAGAAGAACTTCACCGACCATGCGGCCAAGGCCTACATCGATGCGGGCATGGTGAATCAGGCCGCCGACTTCGTCGCGGGCAAGCTCAACTAGTGGTCCGACGCAGATCGCGGGTCACCGCGATGCGCGCCACGAGCTGATCGTCCGGCGGGTAATCCACGCCGACGAGCGTCAGGCCCTGCGGCGGTGCCGCCGAGAAGTCGCTGGAGCGCCGCGACGTGGTCAACAAGCCTGCGCACCAGGCTGGTTCGCGGCGGCCCTCCCCCACCGCCAATAACGCGCCGACGAGCGAGCGCACCATCGACCAGCAGAACGCGTCGGCGGTGACGTGCGCCGTGACGAGATCACCGGATCGCGACCAGTCGAGCCGTTGCAGGTCCCGGATCGTGGTGGCGCCCTCGCGATACCGGCAGAACGCGGCGAAGTCGTGGAGCCCGACCAGTTCTCGTGATGCGGTCGCCATCGCGTCGACGTCGAGCGGGCGCGGCCACGCCGTCACGTACCGCGCGTGCTGCGGCTCGACCCCGGATGGCGCCGTCGAGAGCCGGTACTCGTAACGACGCCGCAGTGCCGAGAACCGCGCGTCGAAACCCGTTGGCGTCCGGGCGATGTCGCGCACCCTGACATCGGACGGCAGAAGCCGCGACAATCGGCGCACCAACGGCTGAAACTCCGGAGCCGCTTCGGCGGCGACATTGGATCCAGCATCCTCGGTCCTTCGAATTCGGGGATAGGCGTGCGCGAGCGCCTCTTCGGGGATGTCGACGTGCGCCACCTGGCCGGTGGCGTGAACGCCGGTGTCGGTGCGGCCTGCCGCCCGCAGCTGCACAGGGGTGCGGAACACCGTCGTCAGGGCGTCGTCGAGTACCCCCGCGACGGTGCGCTGGCCGGATTGCACCGCCCAGCCCGCGAACTCTGTTCCGTCGTAGGAGATGTCGAGGCGGAGACGAACGGGCCCGCCACCGGAATCGATGGCGGGCCGGTCGCTCATGTCCTTAGGACTTGTCGGCATCCTCGGAACCGTCGGCGTCCTCGTCGGAGTCGGCCTTCTCGGCCTCGATCTCGGCTTCGGCCTCAGCGGCCTGGCCTTCCTCGATCGCCGCGTCCTCGGCCTTGACCTCTTCGATGCTGGTCGTCTCCTCGGCCAAGGCCTCGTCGGTGCTGGTCGTCTCCTCGGCCAAGGCCTCGTCGGTGCTGGTCGTCTCCTCGGCCAAGGCCTCGTCGGTGCTGGTCGTCTCCTCGGCCAAGGCCTCGTCGGTGGGTCCGACAGCCTCTTCCGGCTCCACCGCGGCCTGCGGTGCCGCCGCGGCCGCGACAGGCGCTGCCTTCTTCGCCGCACTCTTGCGGGCGCGGTTGGCCTCGGACGTCACCGTCTTCTCCCGCACCAGTTCGATGACGGCCATCGGGGCGTTGTCGCCCTGACGCGCCTCGACCTTGATGATGCGGGTGTAGCCGCCGTTGCGGTCGGCGTAGAACGGTCCGATCTCGGCGAACAAGGTATGCACCACGTCCTTGTCCCGGATCTTCTTGAGCACCTCACGCCGGTTGTGCAGCGTGCCCTTCTTCGCGTGGGTGATCAGCTTCTCCGCGTACGGCCGCAGCGCCCGCGCCTTGGGCTCGGTGGTCTTGATCCGGCCATGCTCGAAGAGCGACGTGGCCAGGTTGGCCAGCAGCGCCTTCTGGTGCGAGGACGACCCGCCGAGGCGAGGACCCTTGGTGGGCTTGGGCATTGGTGACTCCTTGTGTTACGGCCCGGATCGGCTAATCCGGTCTAGAGCTGTTCGGTTTCGGCGTAGTCCTGGTCGTTGTCCAGCTCGTAGCTCGCATCGCTGTTCCACGTTCCGGTGGCGACGTCGTAGCCTGCGACCTCGGACGGATCAAACGTGGCCGGGCTGTCCTTCAGCGACAGACCGAGCTGATGCAGCTTGATCTTGACCTCGTCGATGGACTTCTGGCCGAAGTTGCGGATGTCCAGCAGATCGGACTCCGTGCGGGCGACGAGCTCGCCCACCGTGTGCACACCCTCGCGCTTGAGGCAGTTGTACGACCGCACCGTGAGGTCCAGGTCGTCGATCGGAAGCGCGAACGACGCGATGTGGTCGGCCTCGGCCGGCGACGGGCCGATCTCGATGCCCTCGGCCTCGACGTTGAGTTCGCGTGCCAGACCGAACAACTCGACCAGCGTCTTGCCCGCCGACGCCAGCGCGTCACGAGCGGTGATCGAGCTCTTGGTCTCGACGTCCAGGATCAGCTTGTCGAAGTCGGTGCGCTGCTCGACACGGGTGGCCTCCACCTTGTAGGTGACCTTCAGCACCGGCGAGTAGATGGAATCGACCGGGATGCGGCCGATTTCGGCGCCCGACGCCTTGTTCTGCACGGCGGGGACGTAGCCGCGGCCGCGCTCGACGACGAGCTCGACCTCCAGCTTGCCCTTGTCGTTCAGGGTGGCGATGTGCATGTCGGGGTTGTGCACCGTCACACCGGCAGGCGGCACGATGTCGCCTGCGGTGACCGCACCCGGGCCCTGCTTGCGCAGGTACATGGTGACCGGCTCGTCCTCCTCAGAGGACACAACCAGACCCTTGAGGTTCAGGATGATGTCGGTGACGTCTTCCTTGACTCCGGGCACGGTGGTGAATTCGTGCAGCACGCCGTCGATGCGGATGCTGGTGACCGCTGCGCCGGGGATCGACGACAGCAGCGTGCGCCTAAGCGAATTGCCAAGGGTGTAACCGAATCCGGGCTCCAACGGCTCGATGACGAACTGGGAGCGATTCTCGGCAATGACCTCTTCGGCCAACGTGGGTCGCTGAGAAATCAGCATGTGTTTCTTTCCTCCTTCGCGACAACCGCTATTTGATGTCGCGTTATCCGGCCGCCATCCGGACGGCCAGAAGTCTTTACTTCGAGTAGAACTCGACGATCAGCTGCTCGGCCAGCGGGACGTCGATCTGCGCCCGCTCGGGCAGCTGGTGAACCAGGATGCGCTGGCGTTCGCCGACGACCTGCAGCCAGGCCGGGATCGGCCGATCCCCCGCAGTTTCGCGGGCGACCTCGAACGGGAGCGTGTTCAGCGACTTGTCCTTCACGTCGACGATGTCGTACTGCGACACCCGGTAACTCGGGACGTTCACCTTGACACCGTTGACGGTGAAGTGGCCGTGGCTGACCAGTTGGCGGGCCATCCTGCGGGTACGCGCAAGCCCGGCGCGGTACACGACGTTGTCCAACCGGCTTTCCAGGATGCGCAGCAGGTTCTCACCTGTCTTGCCGGAAACACGGTTGGCCTCTTCGTAGTAGCGACGGAACTGCTTCTCCATCACGCCGTAGGTGAAGCGGGCCTTCTGCTTCTCCTGCAGCTGCTGGCGGTATTCGCTTTCCTTGATCCGCGCACGACCATGCTGGCCGGGCGGGTAGGGCCGCTTCTCAAACGCCTGGTCGCCACCGACGAGGTCGGTGCCATACCGGCGCGACTTGCGGGTTGCGGGTCCGGTGTAACGAGCCATGTTGTTGTCTCCTCCTAGACCCGGCGCCGCTTGGGCGGACGGCAGCCGTTGTGCGGCTGCGGGGTGACGTCGGAAATTGCGCCGACCTCGAGGCCGGCCGCCTGTAGCGACCGGATCGCGGTCTCGCGACCCGAGCCCGGGCCCTTCACGAACACGTCGACCTTCTTCACTCCGTGCTCCTGCGCCTTGCGGGCGGCGCTCTCGGCCGCCAGCTGCGCGGCGAACGGGGTCGATTTACGCGAACCCTTGAAGCCGACGTGGCCCGACGACGCCCAGGCGATGACATTGCCCTGCGGATCGGTGATCGACACGATCGTGTTGTTGAACGTGCTCTTGATGTGAGCGGCACCGTGCGGGACGTTCTTCTTTTCCCTGCGGCGGGTCTTCTGCCCCTTCTTGGGGGCGGACCCTGTTGCCTTCTTTGCGGGTGGCATCGGTTACCTGGCCTTCTTCTTGCCGGCGATGGTGCGCTTCGGCCCCTTGCGGGTGCGCGCATTGGTCTTGGTCCGTTGGCCACGCACCGGCAGGCCACGGCGGTGCCGAATGCCCTGGTAGCAGCCGATCTCGATCTTGCGGCGGATATCGGCCTGCACCTCGCGGCGCAGATCACCCTCCACCTTGAGGGTGCCCTCGATGTAGTCGCGCAACTGGGTCACCTGATCGTCGCTCAGGTCCTTGGTGCGCAGGTCCCGGCTGATGCCGGTTGCTTCCAGGATCTCCTGGGAGCGGGTACGGCCGATGCCATAGATGTAGGTCAGGGCGATCTCCATGCGCTTATCGCGCGGGAGGTCAACGCCCACTAGACGTGCCACAGTGGTGTGTTCCTTCTTCGTTGCGGAGGTCTGATCCCGGTCCGTTCCCGACTGGTGACGGGGCCCGGCCTCCGTGCCGGGCGTGGGTGAGCGGCGAATCCGCTCACTGGTACTGGGAGGTCATCATTTAGTTGTGGGTGCGAGACTTACTGAAGCTGTCTGCTCTTCGCGCAAGCGCTCATCGCTAGCCTTGCCGCTGCTTGTGACGCGGATCGGAGCAGATCACCATGACCCGCCCATGCCGGCGGATCACCCTGCACTTATCGCAAATGGGCTTGACGCTCGGGTTCACCTTCACGGCTTTTCGATCCTGTTCTTGTCTGGTTGGTCTTACTTGTACCGATAAACGATGCGGCCCCGAGAAAGGTCGTAGGGAGACAACTCCACCACCACCCGGTCCTCGGGCAGGATGCGGATGTAGTGCTGCCGCATCTTGCCGCTGATGTGGGCGAGCACCTTGTGTCCGTTCTCCAGCTCAATGCGGAACATCGCATTGGGCAGGGGTTCGACCACGCGGCCCTCGACCTCGATGGCACCGTCTTTCTTGGCCATTGCTTTTCGGAGATCCTCCGTGTCCGTCTAGATTCTTTGGCGCCGAGCGGCGCAGTATTCACTCCGACTACAAAACGTGAGCCGGTAGCTAGAAATTCCAGACCTGGGGCACGCAAGAGCCGGCGCGGAAACCGCACCGTTGGTCCATACTACCTGCTCGGCGGCGTGCCCCAAAATCGCTGAACGACCACCTCAGGGCCACCGGCTCGACTGCATATCCGCTGGACAGCGGGAGCATACTTAAGGGCGATGACTGGACCCGATCCCCAGCCCCGCAAACCCGTAATCCTCAGCGTCGACGACGACCCCGCCGTCTCCAGGGCCGTCGCCCGCGATCTGCGCCGCCACTACGGCGAGCGCTACCGGATCGTGCGCGCCGAATCCGGCCCGGACGCGCTCGAGACGATCAACGAGCTCAAGCTGCGCGGCGACGCCGTCGCGGTGTTCGTCGCCGACTACCGGATGCCCGGTATGAGCGGCATCGAGTTCCTGGAAGAAGCCATGGATATCTATCCACTGGCGCGCCGGGTGCTGCTGACCGCATACGCCGACACACACGCCGCCATCGACGCGATCAACGTCGTCGACCTGGACCACTACCTGCTCAAGCCGTGGGATCCCCCCGAGGAGAAGCTCTACCCGGTGATCGACGGCCTGCTGGAGTCCTGGCGCGCCCAGGGTGACCGCGCGATCCCCGTCACCAAGGTGATCGGCCACCGCTGGAATCCCCGGTCCTGGGAGGTGCGCCAGTTCCTGGCGCGCAACCAGCATTCGTTCCGCTCCTACATGGCCGACGAATCCAAGGGCAAGCAGCTGTTGGACGCCGCGGGCCTCGACGGCCTGGAGCTGCCAGTCGTGATCACCGAGGGCGGTGAAACCCTCGTCCAACCGACCAACACGGAGCTGGCCGACATGCTCGGGTTGTCCACCTCCCCGTCGCTGGAGATGTACGAACTCGCCGTCATCGGCGGCGGCCCCGCCGGCCTTGCAGCTGCCGTGTACGGCGCATCCGAGGGCCTGAAAACCGTGCTCATCGAGAGCACGACGACGGGCGGCCAGGCCGGACGCAGCTCCAGGATCGAGAACTACCTCGGCTTCCCCACTGGCGTCTCGGGCGCCGAGCTGACTACATCCGCTCGCAGGCAGGCCGAGCGGTTCGGCGCAGAGGTCATCACCACCCGCCAGGCGGTCGGGCTCGACGTCAGCGGCCAGGCCCGCACGATCGAGTTCGAAGACGGGACCACCATCGGCGCCCAGGCCGTCATCCTGGCCACCGGCGTCGACTACCGCCAGCTGCAGGCGCCCGGCTGCTGGGACGACCCGGACAACAGCGCCTGCAATTTCATCGGCCGCGGCGTCTACTACGGCGCCTCGGTATCCGACTCGTCGGAGTGCGCGGGCGAAGACGTCTACATCGTCGGCGGCGCGAACTCGGCGGGTCAGGCGGCCATGTTCATGTCGCGCGAGGCGAAGTCGGTGACGCTGCTCGTGCGCGGGCCGTCGCTCGCTGCGTCGATGTCCTACTACCTCATCCAGCAGATCGAGGGCAGAGACAACATCCACGTCCGCACCTGCACCGAGGTCGTCGAGGCGACCGGCGAGGACGACCACCTGACCAGCCTCGTCCTGGAGAACAAGCAGACCGGAGAGCGGGAGACAGTCACGGCCGCACGCATGTGCTGCTTCATCGGTGCGACGCCACGCACCAAATGGCTAGACGGTGTGGTGGCCCGCGACGACCACGGGTTCATCCTCACCGGACCCGATTTGAAGGACGTGTGCGGATGGACACTGGACAGACCGCCGCACCATTTGGAAACAAGTGTGCCGGGTGTGTTTGTTGCAGGTGATGTGCGTGCCGACTCAGCCAAACGGGTTGCGGCCGCCGTTGGCGAAGGGTCGATGGCGGTGATGTTGGTGCACCGGTACTTGGCCGAGGCGTGATTGGCAGCCAGGAAGGATCGAGAGACATGAACGAGGTATGCCTGCGCGATGAGCTGCGAACGCTGTTCCTGTTCGAGAAGCTCACGGACGAACAGCTCGACATGCTCTGCACCGACGGCGAGATCGACACGTTCCCCGCTGGCCCGCTGTGCGTCGAGGGTGAACCGGCCACCTGCTTCTACGTGATGCTCGACGGCGAACTCGTCATGTCGAAACGCTCCGGCGGCGTCGACATCCAGACCGGCCGTACCTCACAACGCGGTGTCTACTTCGGCGCCTGGTCGGCGTACGTCCCCGGGGAGGAACACATCTACGAGGCCTCGGTGCGGTTGACGAAACCGTCCCGCTGCTTCGTACTCGACGCGGACGCCTTCGCGCGGTTCATGCAGTCTGAGTTCCCCATGGCCGTGCACCTGCTGGAGGGCCACAAAGTCGGCGGGCGGCGGCAGAGCCAGATCATCGGCCAACGCGAGAAGCTGCTGGCGCTCGGCACCATCACCGCAGGCCTGACCCACCAGCTGAACAACCCGGCGGCCGCCACCGGCCGCGCGGTGGCCGACCTGCGCGAAGGTGTGGGTCATATGCGGCACAAGCTGGCGATGGTGGCGGAGGCCCAGTTCACTCCGGAGGCGCTGCGCGTCCTGGTGAACATCCAGGACCAGGTCGCCGAACAGGTGGCCAAGAACAAGGACACGGAGCTCACCGCGCTCGAGGCGTCGGACCGCGAGGACCAGATCGGCGACTGGCTGGAGGGGCAGGGGATCGCCAGTGCATGGGACTACGCGCCGACGTTCGTCGAGGCTGGGCTCGACATCGACTGGCTGGAGCGGGTTTCGGCATTGGTCGACGACGTCGACGCATCGGCGTCGTTGCAGAGCGCCATCGGGTGGCTGAAGTACACCATCGACAACGAACTGCGCATGAACGAGATCGCGGAGGCCAGCAAGCGCATCTCGGCTCTGCTGGCTGGCGCCAAGCAGTACTCGCAGATGGACCTTGGCGCCTACCAGAGCGCAGACGTACACGAACTGTTGCGCAGCACGATGATGATGTTCGGCGACAAGCTCGGCATCGAGGGCAAGGGTAAGCCCGTCACCCTGGTCAAGGACATGGACAAGACGCTGCCCGAATTGCAGTGCTATCCAGGCGATCTCAACCAGGTGTGGACCAACATCATCGACAACGCGATCCAGGCCATGGACGGCCACGGGACGCTGACGGTGCGGACCGCGCGGGAGAACGACCAGATGATCCGCGTGGAGATCTGCGACGACGGTCCGGGCATCCCCGAGGACATCATCGGCAGGATCTTCACCCCGTTCTTCACTACCAAGCCGTTCGGCGAGGGCACCGGCCTCGGGCTGGATCTGGCCTGGCGCATCGTCGTGGAGAAGCACGGCGGAAACATGTCGGTGCAGTCGAAGCCCGGCGACACCCGGTTCATCGTGTGCCTGCCGCTGGTGGCGCCCGCGCCACTGTCGTCGACGCCCGGTGAATTCTCGGCGGCGGGCGCGGAATAGCCTCCGCCGCGCCGTAGGTTGGACCAACCATGACCACCCAAGCCTTCGGTTCTTCGGACAAGTCCTCATCACCCAACCTCGGCACGTTCGGCGCATTCGGCCACCATTCGATGTGGCAGCAGTTGTCACCTGAACAACTGCGAGAAATCGAGGCTCTCGGCTACGGAGCCATCTGGGCAGGCGGCTCACCGGCGGCCGAGCTGTCGTGGGTGGACCCGATTCTCGAGGCGACCACCAACCTGAAGGTCGCGACGGGGATCGTGAACATCTGGTCCGCGGACGCCGGGCCGGTCAGCGAATCGTTCCACCGGCTCGAGGCGGCCTATCCCGGTCGCTTCCTGCTCGGCATCGGCGTCGGCCACCCCGAGGCAACGCAGGAATACCGGACGCCGCTCGATGCGATCACCGACTATCTCGACAAACTCGACGAGTACGGCGTGCCCAAGGACCGCCGGGTGGTGGCCGCGCTCGCGCCGAAGATGCTGAAGCTGTCGGCGGATCGCTCCGCGGGCGCGCATCCGTATCTGACGACGCCCGAACACACCGCCGAGGCGCGAAAGCTGATCGGCGCCGAGGCATTCCTCGCGCCCGAGCACAAGGTGGTGCTGACCACCGACGCCGAGAAGGCCAGGGCCGTCGGGCGCAAGGCGCTCGAGATCTACCTCAACCTGGCCAACTACCTGAACAGTTGGAAACGGTTGGGCTTCACCGACGAAGAGGTGGCCAAGCCCGGCAGCGACCGCCTCGTGGACGCCGTCGTCGCCTATGGCACCACCGAGGCGATCGCGGCGCGGTTGAAGGAACATGTCGATGCCGGTGCCGATAACGTGGCCGTCCAAGTGCTGACCGGACCTGACAAGCTGGTGCCCGCACTCGCCGAGCTGGCCGGGCCTCTCGGCCTGAAGTGACATTGAATAACGGGGGGATTGCATGACTGACGCTGTTTCGCTCAAGCCCGATCTCGGCACGTTCGGGGTGTGGACGTTCGGCACGCCCAAGCCCGAACAGGCCGCTGAGATCGAGAAGCTGGGATACGGCGCGGTGTGGATCGGCGGCTCTCCCGCCGGCGATCTGAACTACGTCGAGCCGATCCTCGAGCAGACCGAGACGCTTCAGGTCGCCACCGGCATCGTCAATGTGTGGACCGCGGACGCGACCGAGGTCGCCGAGGCCTACCACCGCATCGAGGATGCCTACCCCGGGCGCTTCCTGCTCGGTATCGGCATCGGGCACCCGGAGCACACCGAGGAGTACCGCAAGCCGTATGACGTGTTGGTCGAGTATCTGGACGCGCTCGACGCGGCGAAGGTGCCCACCAGCCGACGGGTGGTCGCCGCGTTGGGCCCGAAGGTGCTGAAGCTGGCGGCCCAGCGCAGCGCCGGGGCGCATCCCTATCTGACGACGCCTACACATACCGGGCAGGCGCGCGAATTGGTCGGCAACACAGTGTTTCTCGCTCCCGAACACAAAGTGGTGCTGGCAAGGGATGCCGAAGCCGCACGGCAGATCGGCCGCAGTACCGTCGACTTCTATCTGAACCTGTCGAACTACCTGAACAGCTGGAAGCGGCTGGGCTTCACCGACGACGACGTCGCCAAACCCGGCAGCGACCGGCTGATCGACGCGGTGGTCGCGCACGGCACTCCCGACGACATTGCAAAGCGCCTCAACGAGCACGTGCAGGCCGGTGCCGACCACGTCGCGATCCAGGTGCTCGGCGGCTGGGACGCGTTGCTGCCCACGCTCACCGAGTTGGCCGAACCGTTGGGCCTGAAGAGCTGAGCCGCTCGTCCCGCTAAGGTCATGCCTATGCGGTTGCTGGTTACCGGGGGCGCGGGTTTCATCGGCGCGAACTTCGTGCACGTTGCGGTTCGAGAGCACGAGGTGACGGTGCTGGACGCGCTGACCTACGCAGGTAGCCGGGAATCGCTGGCGCCCGTCGAGGATGAAATCCGGCTCGTGCAGGGCGACGTCGCCGACACCGAGTTGGTGAACAAGCTCGTCGCCGAGGCGGATGCGGTTGTGCACTTCGCCGCGGAGACCCACGTCGACAACGCACTTGCCGACCCCGAGCCGTTCCTGCACACCAACGTGATCGGAACCTATGCCGTGCTCGAGGCGGTGCGCCGGCACGGTGTGCGGCTGCACCACATCTCAACCGACGAGGTGTACGGCGATCTCGAGCTCGACGAACCTAGCCGCTTCACCGAAGGCACGCCGTACAACCCGTCGAGTCCGTACTCGTCGACGAAGGCGGCCGCCGACATGCTGGTGCGAGCGTGGGTCCGGTCCTACGGCGTTCGCGCGACGATCTCCAACTGCTCCAACAACTATGGGCCATACCAGCACGTGGAGAAGTTCATCCCGCGACAGATCACCAACGTGCTGACCGGAAGGCGGCCCAAGCTGTACGGCAGCGGGGCCAATGTCCGCGACTGGATCCACGTGCACGACCACAACAGCGCGGTGTGGCGCATCCTTCAGGACGGCCAGATCGGGCGCACATACCTGATCGGCTCGGAGGGTGAGCGCGACAACCTGTCGGTGATGCGGACGCTGCTGGTGATGATGGGCCGCGAGGCCGACGACTTCGACCACGTCACCGACCGCGCGGGCCATGACCTGCGCTACGCGATCGATCCGTCGACGCTGCGCGACGAACTCGGTTGGCGACCCCAGCACACCGACTTCGAGGAGGGTCTGCGCGCGACGATCGACTGGTACCGCGACAACGAATCCTGGTGGGGCCCACTAAAAGAGATGGTCGAGGCCACCTACGAGAAGCGCGGGCAGTGACGTGGAGATACGCGAACTGTCCGTCCCCGGCGCCTGGGAGATCACCCCGAAGCAGCACGCCGACGACCGCGGCGTCTTTTTCGAATGGTTCACCGACCCCGGGTTTCAAGGGTTCGCCGGGCACAGGTTCGACCTGCATCAAGCCAACTGCTCGGTGTCTGCGGCCGGGGTGCTGCGGGGACTGCACTTCGCGCAGCTGCCCCCGAGTCAGGCCAAGTATGTGACCTGCGTCCGCGGCGCCGTGTTCGACGTGGCGGTCGACATCCGCGTCGGTTCACCGACATTCGGGAAGTGGGACTCGGTGCTGCTCGACGACCGCAGCCGCCGTTCGATATATATCAGTGAGGGTCTGGCGCACGGTTTCCTTGCGCTGCAGGATGATTCGACAGTTATGTACCTCTGCTCCGCGAGCTATGCTCCGACCCGCGAGCACACCATCCTTGCCACCGACCCGGCGCTGGACATCGACTGGCCCGGCAGCGATCACGTGTTGTCCGGCCGCGACGCCGAGGCGCCGGCGCTCGACGAGGTCAAGTCCGCCGGCCTGTTGCCGACGTGGGATGACGCCAAGGCGTTCGTCGAAGAACTGCGCCGCCGCGACTAATCCACCGTCGAGCCTGCGCACAGATCGCGATTTCCCAATTCACGATCTGCCCGCAGTCTCGATGAGTAGCGTGCAGCAGCATGCTGACGGCAGAGATCCACCCAGACGGCATCGCGACCCTGCGACTCGACCAACCTGAGCGTCGGAACGCGCTGTCCATCGCGATGCGCGATGCGATCAGCGACACCCTCGAAGCGTGGACGACCGACGACCGGGTGCGCGTCGTCGTCCTCACCGCCGCAGGCAGCACGTTCTGCGCGGGCTTCGACCTAAAGGAGTTCGCCAAGCCCGATTTGGCCCGCACCATTCGCGACAGTTCGCACCGCTACCACGTCGCCGTGTGGCAGTTCCCTAAGCCTCTGATCGCTGCCGTCAACGGTGCCGCGCTCGGTGGCGGCTTCGACCTTTGCCTGCTCTGCGACGTGCGCATCGCCACGCCGAACGCGGTCTTCGGTCACCCCGAGATCAAGTTCGGCGCTCCGCCGCTGTTCACGCCGCTGCAATGGATCGTCGGCGCGGGCATCGCGCGCGAACTGTGCCTGACGGGCAGGCGCGTCGACGCGGCCGAGGCACACCGGATCGGGCTGGTGAACGCGGTCGTGGACGCCGATCGCCTCGAAGAAAAAGCGATGGAGACGGCTCGGGTGATGGCCGAGGCACCGCAACCCGCGCTCGAAGCGACCAAGCGCTACCTGGTTTCGAACGCGGGCGTCACGTTCCCCGAGGCGTTCGAGGTGGAACACGATCGCGTCTTCGACCAATTCCTACTGGGAGACCTCTGAACTCATTCCGCCGTGTCCGGCTTGGCGTGCCGCCCATGCACAGCGTCGCTGACGGCGGCCTTGACGTCGGCAACCCGCTCGCTGACTTGGTGCCGGCCGCCGGTCTCGTTGTCGGAGGCCGAGTTTCGCGGAACGGCCTGCAGTGAATTCCTGACTGTCTGCGTTTGCCGGTTGCTGCTGGCCAACATCATCGACGATGCGCGAGGGATCTGGATGTTGATCGGAATAGGGCCTCCGATCGAGACGGAGCCGACTTTGATAGTGCCGCCGATTGCGCCCGTCACCGAAAGCTGGCGGTCTTTGACCGAGACTGTCAACTTGTTGGTCTTAAAGTCGCCACTGACGAGATTCGTCATGGAGTCGCCCGTGTGCACCGCAAAGTCCACCGGCGCGCCCAGCGATGCGAACGCCGATTGGCCGGCACAGCTCGTGGTCCCCTGCGCCGAACCCAGGCAAAGGCCGGCGTCCCCGCTGAGGGCTCCGTGTCCACCACCGCCGACTTGAAGGGACCCCAACTTGAAGTTTGTATCACCGCCGGTGTCGACCAGGGTGCCACTACCGACAGCCTTGAACCCGTCGAAGGGCATGAGTGACAGCTGACCGGCGAAATCGCCGACCTTTCGGGCGGAGTCAGCGGTAAATCCTCTGTCCAGCACGGTTACGGCGCGGTGGACGCTCGAGTTCGACAGGGTGCCACCAAGGGCGGCACCAATCCCCTCAGCCCCGCCGGTAAGCGCGGTGAAGTTCAGCTCCCTGCTCCGCTGGATGCCGGTGTCGCCTGCGGCTAAACCGAGCAACTTCCAAGAACTGTCCACCGGTCCACTCGATGTAAAGCCAAACTCGATGGACTCACCGGGTTTACGTATCGCCGATAGCGTTTGATGGCCGCTGCTGTTGTTCGTGAAGTTCGTGTCCAACCGTGGAAAGTCCCAGATGCTTCCGGCCGCCGAGTTCAAGGTCCCGGAGAGGGCATTGGGCGCGCTGTCGAGAACGACCTCGAGTAGCCGGCTGAAGGTCAGCGGACCCACGGTCTGATCGATATCGACGATCGGGATCTTGATCGCGCTCATCCCGACGCCAGTGACCGCGGGCGCCGTGGCGGTCGTATCCGGCGCAACGACAACGTTGGAGGCCACAACTCCCGCTGTCAGCGCGCCCGCAGCGACGGCAGACAGGCAGGTACTGGCTACACCCATGAAACCACCGGGGAAAACGGCGTCATCGGAATGAACACGGGCGACCACCGGCTTGTAGGGAATGTGTGGCCGGTCACTGTGGACTGTGCCGTGAACCAACCAGCAGCATCTTTGTCAGGAGACCGTCAATGGACCTCGGATTTCACCTGCCCATTTTCGATATCGACGGCGGAACGACCGCAATCGCCGGTGAGCTGGCCAGGGTCGGCGATGCCGTCGAAGCCGCCGGGGTCGACTGGTTGTCGTTCATGGACCACTTCTTCCAGATCGAACCGACCGGCCTGCCTGCGGAGGCGAACATGCTGGAGGGCTACACGACGCTGGGCTACCTGGCCGCCCACACCTCGACCGTCAGCCTCGGCCTTCTCGTCACCGGCGTGACCTACCGCCACCCTGGCCTGCTCGCGAAGACCGTGACCACGTTGGATGTGTTGTCCGGTGGCCGTGCGGTGCTGGGCATCGGGGCAGCCTGGTTCGAGCGCGAGCATCGCGGACTCGGGGTGCCGTTCCCACCGTTGGCCGAACGGTTCGAGCGGCTCGAGGAAGCGCTGCAGATCTGCAATCAGATGTGGGACCCGAACAACAACGGACCGTATGTGGGCAAGCACTACCAACTGGAGGAGACGCTGTGCTCACCGCAGCCGATCAACCGACCCAAAGTCATGATCGGCGGCAGCGGGGAGCGCAAGACGCTGCGACTGGTCGCGCAGTACGGCGATGCGTGCAATCTCTTCGCCAGTTCACCCGAGGAGGTCGAGCACAAGCTCAACGTGCTGCGAAGGCACTGCGACGACGTCGGCCGTGACTACAACGAAATCCGCAAGACGATGACGGCGAACAATCCTCGGCATACGCCGGAGACCCTCGACGCGTTTGTCCGCCAGATGGCCGACTACGCCAGGCTGGGCGTGCAGACCGCGATCGTCACACCGACGACCGGCTCGCCTGCCGCCTTCATCGACGGGATGGCGCGTTCCATCCCACAGCTCGCCGAGCTCGGCTGATCACGGGTCGTCCGAGCCGCAAGGGTCCCTTGCCAGCGCCGCGCGCCCATTACTAGGATGTCCAAGTATCCGTAATCAAGGGGCATGCTCATGACGACAAAGATCTCCCATTTCATCGACGGCCAGCGCACGGCCGGACAATCGAAGCGCACGGCCGACGTGATGAACCCCAACACCGGCAAGGTGCAGGCGACGGTGCCGATGGCCTCGGCAGCTGACGTCGATGCCGCCGTCGCCATCGCCGTCGAGGCGCAGAAGGAGTGGGCCGCCTTCAACCCGCAGCGGCGCGCCCGCGTGATGATGCGCTTCATCGACCTGGTCAACCAGAACGTCGACGAACTGGCCGAACTGCTCTCCCTCGAACACGGCAAGACCGTCGAGGACTCCAAGGGAGACATCCAGCGCGGCATCGAAGTCATCGAGTTCGCGGTCGGCATCCCCCACCTGATCAAGGGTGAGTACACCGAGGGCGCAGGCACCGGCATCGACGTGTACTCGCTGCGGCAGCCGCTCGGCGTGGTCGCGGGCATCACCCCGTTCAACTTCCCGGCGATGATCCCGCTGTGGAAGGCGGGCCCCGCGCTGGCATGCGGCAACGCGTTCATCCTCAAGCCCAGCGAGCGCGACCCGTCGGTCCCGGTCCGGCTGGGCGAATTGTTCACCGAAGCGGGCCTGCCGCCCGGCGTGTTCCAGGTGGTGCACGGCGACAAGGAAGCCGTCGACGCCATCCTCGAGCACCCGGAGATCCAGGCCGTCGGCTTCGTCGGCAGCTCCGATATCGCGCAGTACATCTACTCGACCGCTGCCGCGCACGCTAAGCGGGCGCAGTGCTTCGGCGGCGCGAAGAACCACATGATCGTGATGCCCGACGCGGACCTCGACAACGCCGTCGACGCCCTGATCGGCGCGGGCTACGGCAGTGCGGGCGAGCGCTGCATGGCGATCAGCGTCGCCGTTCCGGTCGGCGAGCAGACCGCAGAACGGTTGCGCGCCAGGCTCGTCGAGCGCGTCAACAACCTCCGGGTCGGGCACAGCCTCGACCCGAAGGCCGACTACGGACCGTTGGTGAGCGAGGCCGCGCTGGCCCGCGTAAAGGACTACATCAACCAGGGCATCGAGGCCGGCGCCGAGGCCGTCGTCGACGGCCGCGAACGCACCAGCGACGACCTGCAGTTCGGCGACGCGAACCTCGAAGGGGGCTACTTCATCGGCCCGACCCTGTTCGACCACGTCACCCCCGACATGTCGATCTACACCGACGAGATCTTCGGCCCGGTGCTGTGCATCGTTCGCGCCGACGACTACGAGGAGGCGTTGCGCCTGCCCTCGGAGCACGAATACGGCAACGGCGTAGCGATTTTCACTCGCGACGGTGACACCGCACGCGACTTCGTGTCCCGGGTTCAGGTCGGCATGGTCGGCGTGAATGTGCCGATTCCGGTGCCGGTGGCCTACCACACATTCGGTGGCTGGAAGCGATCCGGGTTCGGTGACCTCAACCAGCACGGGCCGTCGTCGATCATCTTCTACACCAAGGTCAAGACGGTGACCCAACGGTGGCCCGCGGGCAGCCACGGCGCCGAGTTCGTCATCCCAACGATGAAATAGAGCTGAAGTATCCTCATGGATCTTATCGGTCTGGACGACGACGAACGCGTGATCGCCGAGACGGCGGCCGCGTTTGCCGAAAAGCGTCTTGCCCCAAAAGCGTTGGAATGGGACAGCTCGCATCACTTCCCGGTCGACGAACTGCGTGAGGCTGCCGAGCTCGGCATGGCGGCGATCTACTGCCACGAGGATGCAGGCGGCAGTGGACTGCGCCGCATAGACGCCGTCCGCATCTTCGAACAGCTGGCCGGCGCCGACCCCACGGTCGCCGCGTTCCTGTCCATCCACAACATGTGCGCGTGGATGGTCGACACGTACGGCACGCACGAACAACGCAAGTCGTGGGTACCGAGGCTGGCCTCGATGGAGACCATCGCCAGTTACTGCCTCACCGAACCCGGTGCCGGCTCGGATGCCGGCGCACTGCGCACGAAAGCTACCCGCTGTTCTGATTCGACTGGCGATTTCTATGTCCTCGACGGCGTCAAGCAGTTCATCTCCGGCGCCGGCACATCGGATGTCTACATCGTGATGGCCCGTACCGGCGACCCCGAGACGAAGCCGGGGCCACGCGGCATCTCCGCATTCATCGTCGAAAAGGGCACTCCTGGGCTGAGTTTCGGCGCCGACGAGGAGAAGATGGGCTGGCACGCCCAACCCACCGCCCAGGTCATCTTCGAGGGCGTCCGGGTACCGGCCGACGCGATGCTCGGCGGCGCGGAGGGCGAGGGCACCGGCTTCTCCATCGCCATGAACGGGCTCAACGGCGGACGGATCAACATCGCCGCATGCTCACTGGGCGGAGCGCAGGCCGCCTACGACAAGGCGGCGAGCTACCTGGCCGACCGCCAGGCGTTCGGCGGCGCGCTGCTCGACGAGCCGACCATCCGATTCACGCTCGCCGACATGGCCACCGCGCTGGAGACATCGCGAACCCTGTTGTGGCGGGCAGCAACTGCGCTCGACAACGACCACCCCGACAAGGTCGAGTTGTGCGCGATGGCCAAGCGGTACGTCACCGATGCCTGCTACGACGTCGCCGATCAGGCCCTGCAACTGCACGGCGGCTACGGCTATCTCACCGAGTACGGCCTGGAGAAGATCGTCCGCGATCTGCGGGTGCACCGAATCCTCGAGGGAACCAACGAAATCATGCGCGTGGTCATCGGTCGGGCCGAAGCCGCCCGAACACGCGCGTCTGCATAGAGAGGTCCGTGCATGAACATCGCGTTCTTGGGACTGGGCAACATGGGCGGCCCGATGGCGGCCAACCTCGTCGCAGCCGGCCACACAGTGCGCGGTTTCGACCCGGTGCCCGCCCTGAAGGCGGCGGCGGAGGGCAACGGCGCCAAGGTCTTCGACACCGGCGCCGAGGCGGTCGCGGATGCCGATGTGGTGATCACCTCGCTGCCCAACGGCGCCGTCGTCAAAGCGTGCTATGACGAGGTGTTGCCTGCGGCGAAGCCCGGCGCCCTGTTCATCGACACGTCGACCATCTCGGTCGCCGATGCCCGTGACATCCACGCGCAGGCCACCGAGCAAGGTTTCGCACAGCTTGATGCGCCGGTCTCCGGCGGCGTCAAGGGCGCCACCGCAGGCACGCTCGCGTTCATGGTCGGCGGCGAGGACGACGCCGTCGAGCGCGCACGTCCGGTGCTGGAACCGTTGGCGGGCAAGATCATCCACTGCGGCGGCTCAGGAAACGGCCAGAGTGCCAAGCTGTGCAACAACATGGTGCTTGCCGTGCAGCAGATCGCCGTCGGAGAAGCGTTCGTGCTCGCCGAGAAGCTCGGCCTGTCCGCGCAGTCGCTGTTCGACGTGATCACCGGCGCGACGGGCAACTGCTGGTCCGTGCACACCAACTGCCCGGTTCCCGGCCCCGTCCCGACATCACCGGCCAACAACGACTTCAAGCCGGGCTTCGCGACGGCGCTGATGAACAAGGACCTCGGCCTGGCGATGGACGCGGTGAACTCGACCGGCTCATCGGCGCCTCTGGGCAGCCACGCCGCCGAGATCTATGCGAAGTACGCCGCCGACCACGCCGACAAGGACTTCAGCGCCGTCATCGAACTGCTGCGCGGCAGCTGACTACCACTTCACCGTTTGGTTCACGCTGCCGAGCGGTTCGGTTTGGCTCCCGCTGCTGTCTCTGCAGTTGATCGTGATCGTGTAATTGGTGCCCGTCTTGACGCCATCAAAGGACTCGGTATGGCTTCCATTGGCGGGCACGTCGAAGGATCTCGTCGTGTCCGAAGGCACCAGCGGATTCTGTGACACCGCCTCATAGTCGCAACTGGCGGGGAGCTTCGACGAGTTCTTGACCGTTACCTTGAAGGTGGTATTGCTAGTGCCGTCGAAGTTCGGTGTGATGGCGTTGGTCACGGGCGTTGCTGCCGGAACGTCCCCAGGATTGCCGGCCCCGGGCGCGGCGTCTTGCTTGGCGCTGCAGGTATATGGAGTGCGCGCAGTGAAAGGTTGTGATACGCCTTTGGAATCATTGGAGTTGCCCGACAAGGCGCCCAAATCATTGACGTTGCCGTGGAAATGAATCCAGGGAGTGTCGGCGTTGAACGGCTTGCTGTCGTTCCATCTGACCGTGACGTCGACGACGCCCGCTCCGTCGATTCCGCCCGTCGCCGACCCTTTCATGTTCACATCAGGTGATACGAAGGCCGCGTCGCTGTTGCCTGTCCGAACGTTCGGAGTTCCGCTGTTCCACGGCACATAGATTCGGCCGCCGGAGGCAGTATCGAATGCCTGGGAGGCGTCGTCCAGTCTCCACGCGACGCAGGTGGGTGCCAGTCGGAACGGCGGCATCGCGCTCACTGGTACGGGAAACGCCAGCAGCCCGGCGGCGCCGGCCGTCGCCGCTGCAAGGCCGAACACCTTCTTCGTCGTGGTGCCCGTCATGGACCTGAATCTATGGCGGGCGCGCACTCAGAAAAATAGGGTGTTTCGCTACGTTTCACATAGTTGGTTGCAGCGCGGTTGGTTGCAGCGCGTTCCCAAGTTATTCACAGGAACTCGCAGGGTCAGGCTGCGTCGGCCGGCTTATGAGCCGCATACCAACGGCGGTGCAGCCGCTGGCACTCAGCGATGCTCAGCGGTTCGCTTCCGCTGAAATCCGGGCGCACGGCAACAGCGGCGGGGATGTCCGGCGCTCCGTCACCGGTGATGACCACGGTGGCCAGACCCGTGGAGGTCGCTGCTCGCAGCCCCGAGGCCGACCCCGTGATCGCGAGCGCGTTCTCCGCGGGCATCCCGAGCTCCCACAGTGCGGTTTGAAAGGCCTCGGAATCCGGCATGGGCTTCTTGACGTCGTCGGCGGTGACCACAATTTCGACGACCCCGTCGCCGACCAGTTGTCGCACCAACGGCTCGGCCCAGCTTCGCTGGCCACCTGTGACCACCCCGACCACGACGCCGGCGGTGAAGGCTTCCATGACCAGATCGATCAGGCCCGGCCGCGGCACCAGGTCCGCGTCGAGAATCATCTCGTCGACCATCATCGTCTTGGTCGTGTAGATGTCGTCGGCGAGCAACTGCGTCAGCACATCGGACTCGGTCGACACACCGCGCTTGCGGAGTTCGGCCGACACCCGTTGGCGCTCGTCGCTCAGGGCCAGCAGCTGCCGGTAGCGCGTGACGGACCAGGCGAAGTCCAGGCCGTGCGCGGCGAAGGCCGCGTTGTAGGCGACTCGGTGCCCCTCACATTCGACGTCGGCGAGCGCGTCGAGGTCGAAGATCACCGCACGAAGTGGGGAGGCGTCGGCGCCGACCGGTGCGGCGCAGTCCCACCAAAACCGACCGGCACGCCAAGTCTTCTGCTGCGTCATAGGCACGTCCACCAGAGTGACCCACCACACACGCCGCCAGCCTCCCCCATTCGGGGGATTGGCCAGGCCAAGTTGCAGGACCGCGACAAACACCGGTCCTAAGGTGTTGCCATGGCGTCCGTCAGCCCGCTCGCCTCCGGACCAGTGCGAATCGTCCTGGTGGACGACCACGAAATGGTCATCGAGGGTCTCAAGGCGATGCTCGCTGCGTTCTCCGACCGGGTAGAGGTGGTTGGGCAGGCCATCGGTGCTGAGCGGGCGCTCAGCGTGGTCGACGAACTCGATCCCGACATCGTGCTCTCCGATGTCCGCATGCAGGGCTCAAGCGGCCTAGATCTGTGCCAGACACTGCGCGAGCGCCAACCTGACCGCAAGGTCGTCATGCTGTCGGTATACGACGACGAGCAGTACCTCTTCCAGGCGCTGCGGGTCGGCGCGTCGGGATATCTGCTGAAGAGCATCAGCAGCGACGAGTTGGTGCGCCAGTTGGAGTTCGTGCACAGCGGCGTCACCGCCATCGACCCGAGCATGGCGGCCAGAGCCGTGGACACCGCGGCCAGAATGCAGCGCGACGAGTTCTGGCCGGGCGCGCGTCAGGGCCTCACGCAGCGCGAGAGCGAGATCCTCTCCTACGTCGTCAATGGGCTGTCCAACCGCGGCATCGCGAGCAAGCTGGTGATCGGCGACGAGACCGTCAAGACGCACCTGCGATCGATCTACCGAAAGCTCGGCGTCAGCGACCGCACCGGTGCGGTTGCGACAGCGCTGCGAGAAGGGATCTACCAGTGAGCCCTGTGGGCGGGGCTCCGTTCGGCCCCAACGCCGTTCGCGATCTCGTCGACGCCGATCGTGAGCTCGCACTCTTGCGTGAGTTGATCCAGGCGGCTTCCAGCGGCCCCGGCGTCGAACCGCTCGCCGCCGCGGCCGCCAGAATGATCACCGCGGCGACCGCCACCGATGTCTGCTTCGTGCACGTGCTCGACGACAGCGACCGGTCGTTGACGCTGGCGGGCGCGACGCCGCCGTTCGACAGCGAGGTCGGCAAGATCAGGCTGCCGCTGGGCTCCGGCATCTCCGGGTGGGTGGCCAGTCATCGCGAGCCAGTCGTAATCAGCCACGACAAGGAGTCCGATCCACGGTACATGCCGTTCCAGTCGCTTCGCGGTTCCGATTTCACGTCGATGGTGTCGGTGCCGATGGAGACCGATCCCGGCGGTTTGGTCGGGGTGCTGAACGTGCACACGGTCGCGCGGCGGGAGTTCGCGCCGCGGGATGTGGAGCTGCTCCTGGTGATCGGGCGGCTGATCGCCGGGGCGATGCACCAGGCGCGGCTGCACCGCCAGCTGGTGGCCCGCGAACGCGCGCACGAGAATTTCGTCGAGCAGGTCATCCAGGCGCAGGAGCTCGAGCGTCGCCGGCTGGCAGGCGACATTCACGACGGCATTTCGCAACGGCTGATCACGCTGTCCTACCGGCTGGACGCGGCCACCCGCGCCGCGGTCACCGATCCCGCCGCGATGGCCGAACAGCTCGGCATGGCAAGGGAACTGGTGGACCTGACGCTGCAGGAAGCCCGCGCGGCGATCGGCGGACTGCGGCCGCCGGTGCTCGACGACCTCGGTCTGGCCGGGGGGCTGGCCAGCCTGGCCCGCTCGATTGGACAGATCGACGTCAAGGTCGACCTGGTCGAGACCCGCGTACCCGATCACATTGAAATCGCCCTGTATCGCATCGCCCAGGAGTGCCTGCAGAACGTCGTCAAGCACGCGAAGGCGACGACGGCGCGGCTGACGTTCACGGTCGGCACGGGCGACTCCGGAGACATCGCACGCCTCGAAATCGTGGACGACGGAGTGGGTTTCGATACTTTCGAGCATCCACTGGGAAGCGACGAGATGGGCGGCTATGGGCTGCTGTCGATGGCCGAACGGGCCGAGATCGTCGGCGGACGGCTCAACATTCGGTCGCGGCCGGGCTCGGGAACGGCGGTGACAGCGACGATCCCGCTGCCGAACGTCGAGCCTGAGTCCTAGAGGTCGCCGGCGTGGCTCAGGCTGCGTCGGGTTCGGGTCTGGGTCGCTTGGGTCGGCGGTGTAGCCAGTTCGCCTTGGGTTGGTGATTGGGGTCGACGGATTTCGGTGGGTACCAGAGTGTTTGGCCGAGTGTCTCTTCGTCGTAGCGTCGACGTGCCTGCCATTGTTCGTCGGACGGTCCTGCGGACTGGTTTCCGTCCTGACATGTCAGCGTGAGCCTGTCGATGTCGGTGGTGCCGTTGACCGACCACTCGATGAGGTGGTGGGCCTCGCAGTGGTAAGCGGATTGGTCGCAGCCCGGGACCGTGCAGCCGCCGTCGATGGCGTGCAGCACGATGCGTTGATCGGCCGAGGCCAGCCGCTGGCTGCGGCCCAGAAACAATGGCCGTCCGCACTTCTCGTCGTAGATGTAGAGGTAGTGATGGGCATGGGCAGCCATGGCGACCGCGACCTCCATCGGCACCGTCGACCCGCCGCCGGTCAGCGCCAGGCCGCAGGACGACTCCAGGTCCTGCAGTGTCATGGTCACGATGGCAGTCACCGGCAGCCCGCGATGGGTTCCCAGGTCTCCGGAGGCCAGCAGTGCGCGCGCCGCGGCTTTCACCGCGTCGTGGTTGCGCTGAGCGGTGGTTCGCAGGTCGCCGGCTGCGGCGAAGGGATCGGGTTCACCGTCGACGGCGGGTATCGGGTCAGCGGCGTTACACATGCCCGGCCTGGCCAGCTTGGCGAGCAGGATCTCGAGGTAGGCCCCCGCTTCGGGGTCCAGGCAGAACCGGCCGCGTCTCATGCCGTCGGCGTCGTGTGGTCCGAGGACGAATCCGCGTCGAGCGGCGCGGCTGCGTTCCCGCATGATCGGATCGTCCTTCGCCGAGTCGTATTCGGCCAGCAACAGCGCGGCTTCCCGGCGCAGCACCTCGGGACGCTCGGCGACCGCGACGCCGGCCAACTCCAGATCAAAGCGGGCCCGGTCAGATTCGCTGGCACCATCGGGCAGTTCGGCGATGGTGTCGCGGATGATCCGGACGTGCTCGCGACCGATCAGGCCGTACTGAGCGGCGGCCGCGGTCTCGGCGAGATCCGGTTGCGCGCCGGCGAGATCGCCCGCGGTCGCGATGCGGGCACCGGCCTCAGTCGCCGAGATGCGCAGCAGGTTGGCCAGGTGGTCACGCAGCCGTCGACCACGACCCAAGAGCGGATCGCTGCGCAGCCGGCCGATGGCGTCGTAGCCGACCATCGACAACGTTCGTTGCACCGACTCCACGCCGGCGATCACAGCGTCGGCAACGCCGACCGGTACCTCGTCCCATGGCAGGTCGGCCAGATCAGCCGCGGCGGCCTGCAGACGGCACAGCCGAGCTTGGACCTCGTCGACGTCGACGGCCAACCCACACCTCCCACTCGAACAGTATGTTCGAATAGTATCGCCGCCGACCGACAAACAAGTCCCGCTGCCGAAACGTCCGGGGATTAAAAGTCGCCGGCGTGGCGCCGCAGCGTTTCGATCGAGTCCGCCAGCGCGCGCGATTCGTCGTCAGAGATGCCGATGTCGGAGAAGACATCCTTATTGAGCGTGACCGTGGCGTCCTCAACCGTGGCGCGCCCGAGATCGGTGATCTGCACCAGCGTGGTGCGCCCGTCGGTGGGATGGGGCAAGCGGCTCACCAGGCCGTGTGCCTCCAAGCGCCGGATCGCGTGGGTGACGCTGGTGACGTGAACCTGCAGCCGGTCCGATGCCTTGGTGATCGGCAGCTCGCCGTTGCGGCTGAACGCCAGCAGCCGCAACAGCTCGTAGCGGGCGAAGCTCAGGTCGTAGGGGCGCAGCGCCGTCTCCACGCGGGCCAGCAGGATCTGGTGGGCCCGCATCACCGAGGTGACCGCCACCATGCCGTCGGCGACGTCACCCCACCCGGCGCGTTCCCAGTTGGCGCGCGCCAAGTCGATCGGATCCCGCTTGTGCGACTCCGAAGGCGGTTGTGAGGCCACGCCTCTTCATACCGCAGGCCACGCCGCAGGACACCGGATTTCAGCGCGACGCGAATGGCTCCAACGCCGACAACACCGCCCTGGTGGACTGCCGGCTGCCCACGGTGATCCGCACGCTGCCGTCGGCGTAGTCACGTATCTGCAGGCCGGTGTCCTCAAAGAACTGTCGCCACGGTCTACTGTTGGCCGGCAGGTACACGAAGTTCGCGTGCCCATCGGTGGAATACACGCCCATCGAGTGCAGCCGCCGTCGCAGGTACCTTCGCTCCGACGCGATCATCCGGATCCGTTGTTGCAGCTGGTTTTCCGCGTCATAAGAAGCCGCGACCGCCACCAGCCCGGTGATGCCCATACCGAAAGGGAGCTGCATCGTCCACAGACGCCGGGCCAGATCGGGCGCACAGAAGCCGTATCCGATGCGTAGCCCCGCCAACCCGTACGCCTTCGAAAAGGTGCGCACAACAACCACATTGGGGAACCGCTGGACCAGATCAAGCGCATCGATCCGGTGCTCGGGAGCAAGGAATTCGACGTAGGCCTCGTCCAGCAGGACCACCGTGTCCGACGGCACGCGCTGCAAGAACTGCTCGATGTCGGCGGCCGGCTCGACGGTGCCGGTCGGGTTGTGCGGACGGCACACCACCACGACCCGTGCCTGGCCGGCCGCCTCGGCCATGGCATCGAGATCGTGGTGGCCGTGCTCGTCCAGCGCCACGGTGACCGAAACCAACCGGGCCATCTGGGCGAAGATCGGATAACCGTCGAAAGTCGGCGACGTCATCACCATCCGGTCCCCCGGGCTGGTCACCGCCTGGAGCACCTGCATGATCACCCCCGTCGCGCCTGCACCGATCACCACCTGTTCCTCGCCAACCCCGATGTGCCCTGCGATCAACGCACGCAACCGTTCGGGCAGGAACTCCGGATACCGGTTCGCCACGTCCACGGATTCGGACAAGGCTGACCGCACGCCGGGCAGCGGCGGGAACGGATTCTCGTTGAGCGACAGCGCCAATGGGTTCACCGCACAGGGCAGTGCGGAGACCACCTCGCGGAGTTCCTCGCTTGCGATACTCATCAGTCCCGGCCCCCCCACCTGATCGCCGCGGCACCTGCGAAGTCGCCGGCGTGCGCGAAGGCGGCCATCAGGGCCACGTCACCCTTCTTGAGCTGACCCTCTGAGATGGCCCGCTCGAGGTTGACCGGTATGCCCGCGGCGAAAAGGTTGCCGCACTGTTCGAACGTGTCGCGATGTCGCTCCTTCGGCAGTTCCAGCGCGTCGCGCCAGTTGCGCAGGAACGCCCTGTTGGGCTGATTGGTCACCAGGAGGTCGATGTCCTTTGGCTTGATGCCGATTCGGTCGCAGACCGCGTAGGACACTTCGGGCACCTGACGGTTGCCGCGGGCCAGCACCTTGGTGATCTTGCTTTCGGTGAAACCGATGGAACCCTCACCTGGACCGGCCTGCCACCACTTGCGCGGCGGATTCATGGAGATCGCCATGTCGCCGGCGAATTCGCCGTAGGTGCGGCATTCGATGTCGAGGATCGGCGATTTGTCCGACAATGCAACCAGGCCGACCGCGGCACCGTCGCCGGGCACCGAGGCCTGTGCCTTCGTCCTGATGGTCTCCTGGTCGAAGATCGTGCCAGCGGCGTTCTGCGCGACGGCGACCAGCGCGGTCTCCCCCTGCCCCGACTCGATCAAGGTGCGGGCCACCTTCATTCCCAGGACGAAGGCCGCACACCCGCCGTTGTGCAGGTCGAGCACCCAATTCGGTTTCATGCCAAGGCGATGCGCCATCCCGCCGCCACCGCCGTAGAACGGCACGTCCGGCAGCTGCACGTGGGTGATCAGGATGTCGATGTTCGCGATGGTGTCTTGGCCGTGGCGTTCGACGAGACCCGCGGCGGCCCGTTCCACCATGTCGATGGCCGTTTCATCCTCGCCCACGTGGTGTCGGAACTTCGGCGCCTTGAACATCACGTTCTCGCGCAGGTCGTCGGATTCGGCGAAGCCGGCGTAATAGTCGGCGGGCACCGGGTCTCCGGGCAGGTACGTCGAAATATCGAGCAGGCTGACAGTCATCTCGGTCCTCACTTCATCCAGTCCGGTGTCACCGGCAAGCCGTTGTGGTGCCGGTATTCGGCAATTGCCTTGAGGTTCTTCATTTCCAGCAGATGACCGGGTCCGAACATCTCCCAGAAGTCCCCGACCCACACCGGACGTTGCGGTGGCGCGGTCTCGGGATAGGGGTTCTTGTCATAGAACGGGTGATGGCAGTTGGTCCACAGCACAACCGAACCCGGCTTGTCGAAAACCACCTGCGCATCGATGATGCGCATCAGGTAGATCATCCACAGGTGCTTGCCCTGGTCCCACGCGCAGTGGTAGTCGACCGTGCGGGCTTCCTTGTTGGCGATCGTGCGGGTGTAGATGGGACTACCCGTGGGGCCGCCGAGCTTGTCGAAGGCCTCCCACAGCCCCGGCTCCTCGGTCGGGGTGAAGCCCCGCAGGCTGTACGTCCACTCCTCCAGACTACGGGTGTCGGACATGTAGTCGAACAGCTCGTCGGGAGGACAGTCGATGTAATCATTGACGGTGCAATATGTTCCGAACACCTCGTCATGCGGGTACACCGACCGCATCATGTCCATGATGATCGGCGTGGCCTTCTCCCGCGGCGCCGTCTCTACGCGGATAACTCCGTCGATAGGCTCGGCATTGCCTCGGTGGTCGGTGATGTCATCAAGCGCGGGCAACGACATTGGAAATGCTCTCCTCTGGGATAACAGGGTTCTTCACGGCTGCGTTGCCGAGAAAGGTTGCAAATGGTGGGATTTCGTCCGCCGAGCATTCGACGCTGACGACCGACGGGCCGTCGACCTCGAGTGCTGACTGCAACGCTGCGGGCAGATCGTCGATCGTCAGGACGTCGACGGCTGCCAGACCGGGAAACATGGCCGCGAGGCCAGCGCCCAGCCGACTTGGACCGAATCGGTTGTAGCTGTAGAGATCGTCGTAGAACATTTGTTCGCGGGTTACGCACATCGCGTGCGCGTGGTTGTCGAACAGCAGGAACGTCACGGGAATGCGGTACTGCAGCGCGGTGTGAATCTCCATGCCGTGCATGAAGAATGAGCCGTCTCCGGCGATCACCACCGTCCGCCGCTTGCGTCCGAGCGCCATCCCGACGCCTGCGCCGAAGCTGTATCCCATGCCGCCCATGCCGAGCGCGACGATGAATCGCCCATCGCGGCGCGCGGGAAGATGGTGGATCGCCGACGCGCCGATGTTTCCGGCGTCCACGACGATGTCGACACCGTCCGGGAGCGCGAGATCAAGCGCAGCCATGGCGTCGCGGTAACGCACACCGCTGCCGTCGTACGGCGGCGGTTGCAGCTCTGTCTTCGGCACCAGGTCCGGCACCCGCACGCCGGTCGGACGGCCGTTGCCGTTCAGCGCCTGCGTCAGCAGTCTCAGTGAGCCTCGCAGGTCCTCGGTGTGGACGTGCGTGCACGGCACGAACGGAGCCGCCGACCCGATGGAGTAGGTCTTCACCGACGCCAGCACGTCGTCGAGGCCGGCGCGTGCCGTCACCGACAGCCGGGTGCCGACCAGCAGGCACAGCGCGCTGTCCGCGATGGCGGTGGCGACCCCGGGGTGTCCCATCACGCCGGTTACCCCGAGTGCGGAGGACGATCCGAGCCCCGGAGTGCCCGCGACATCCTTGGCATCGGGGACGGTGGCCACCCGCGCGCGCAGCATCGCGCGCAGCTGCGCGAGTTCGGCCCGGGCATCGTCACGAGCGACCTGCTCGCCCGCGATTATCGTGATCGGGCCGTCGGCGTTCCGCAGCGCCCGTGCGATGGCTTCTGGGTCACCGAGCTGAGCGCCGACAGACACGCCGTTGTGCGCGCCGTTCACCGGAGCCTGGCAATCCAGGGTGGCCTGCTGAACGTCCTTCGGAAGCAGCAGCACGGCCGGGCCGCCCCGCTGGGCCGCCGCGATGGCCTCGGGCAACACCGTTGCGATGTCTTCTGGCGTGGTCACCCGGCGGCAGAACACCGACACCGCGGAGAACAGCGCCTCACCGTTCAATGCGCCGTTTCGGCCGCTGGTGTCTTGGAAAGCGCCGCGACCGTCGAGCGTGGTCGGAGCCTGCCCGATCAGCGCCAGCACCGGCACCCGGCTGGCGAGGGCCTCGCCGAGGCCGGCGACGGTGTTCAGGCATCCGCCGCCTGAGGTCGCTGCCACGACACCGAGTCCGGAGCCGCTGCGGCTGTACCCGTCTGCCATGGTGGCCGCGGAGAACTCATGCTTGGCCAGGATCGCGGTGATGTCGTCGCGGAAGTGCGCGGCGTCGTAGAGATCCTCAATGTTCGCACCGTCGACGCCGAAGATGTACTCGACTCCGGTCGCCGCCAGATAGCCGACGATGTGATCGACCACGCGTTGTTTCCTGGCCATTTATTCACCTGCTTCCACCCTCTGCAGATGACACGACCCGGGAGCAACCACGGTTCAAAACGTGGCCCGACTCACAAAGTTGTTTGAAGAAGAACCGTTCTCGTGTCCGTGTCGACGAGCTGTACGGACTTGATGTCGTCCTTCTGCAGCGTCGTCGCCCCGCTCGGCAACGCGGTGGCGCCGTTCACGCCGACCCAGGTCGCGATGTCACTCTGAGTTCCGTTGTGGCCCACCACAACCATCGACAGGTTCTGCGTGGTGACGTTACCGCGACTTTGATAGTCGCCGTAGGTGCAGACCATGTCGATCCGTGTGCCCCAACCGAATCCGGTCAAAGTGACGGTGGCGTTAATAGGTGTCTGCGCCAGCTTGCTCATCGTCACCGCTGACGCCATCGGCTCGGTGTCGCCGTGCCCGCGGATAGTGGGCCAGATTCCGACCACGAGCGCAATGGCCAACACGGCCGCCGCGGCGGCCATCGTCATCACACTCAGCCTGCGCGTGCGGCGCCGCCGCCACTCCACCTTCTGCATCAGCGTGTCGAGAACCTCGGGACGCAGCGGCGGTGCTTCCGCCGCCGGACCGTCGAGCGCGTCGACTTCCGCGGCATCGAGTAGTGACAACAACGCGGGGATGCCGCTGAGTTCGGCGACGGCCTCTCTGCACCGTGGGCACGTCGCAAGATGCGCCTCGAATTCGCGCCGATCGCTTCCCGACAGTGAGCCAAGGACGTAGGCGGCGTCCCACGTTGCGTATGGGTCGTCGTCGCGCAAAACGTCATCGCGGTTTGCAGGTTGAGTCATCGAGTCACCCCCATTTCCTGCAGTGAGAGCCGCAACGCCCGTACGGCGTAGTGCAGCCTAGATTTCACGGTGCCTTCGGCTATATCTAGATCGGCGGCGATCTGCGCGGTCGTCCAGCCCTTGTAGTACGACCGCTGGATCACGGCCCGGTGTTCGGCAGACAACTGCGCCAGGGCGCCACTCAACATCATTCGGTCCAAGGCGGAATCCACCTCATCCGGTCCAGCGCGGTCGTAGGTCTTCTCGGGATCCGGGGTTCCGGTCTCGCTTCGAAATCTGGCGCTTCGTCGCTCATCGATAATCATATTTCGGGCGACAGTGAACAGCCAAGCTCGCGCCGACCTGTCACCGTCGGTTACTTCTGGGTGCTGCCAAGCACGCAGCAATGTTTCCTGCACTACATCCTCTGCTCGCGCCGGATCCCCGGTAAGCCGCACGGCATAGCGCCATAAAGCCCCAGCGTGCTCGTCATAGAGACCACGCATCAAGGCGGCTTCCGGGTCGTCCATTCCTAACCTCCCCCGTTAATACGAGGCCGAGGCCAATCCAGTTCACATTATCTACCCAGCCAACTGCGCAGTTGGGCGATTTAGCCCGTCAGGATGCGAGGCCCGTCATCGGTCACAGCAACAGTGTGCTCCCAATGGGCCGCTCGGGACCCGTCGGCGGTGACCACTGTCCACTCATCGGCGAGCATCACGGTCTTCGACGTTCCCAGGGTCAGCATCGGTTCGATGGCCAACACCGAGCCTGCAGCCAGATAGGGCCCACGGCCGGGCTGGCCCTCATTGGGCAGGAACGGATCCATATGCATGCGCCTGCCGATGCCGTGACCGCCGTAGCCCGCCACGATGCCAAACCTGCGGCCGTAGCGCTGTTCGGCAGTCCGCGTGCCCGTCTCGATGGCGTGCGAGACGTCGGTGAGCCGGTTGCCGGGCACCATCGCGGCGATGCCCGCCTCCATCGACTCCTTGGTGGCTTGCGACAGGGCCTCGTCGATCGGGATCAGCGGCCCGACACCGAACGTGATCGCCGAGTCCCCGTGCCAATCGTCGACGATCGCGCCGCAATCGATGGACACCAGGTCGGCGGCCGCGAGGGTTTCGTCCGCCGACGGTATGCCGTGCACGACGCGGTCGTTCACCGACGAGCAGATGCTGGCGGGGAAGCCGTGATAGCCCAGGAAGGACGGGGTGCCGCCGGCGTCGCGGATCACCGCTTCGGCGATCTCGTCGAGCGCGAGAGTTGTGACGCCGGGTGCGGCGGCCTGGCGGACGGCCGCCAGCGCGGCTGCGACCAGCGCGCCCGCGGCGGCCATCGCGTCGAGTTCACCCGGGCTGCGCGGGTCGACGACCTTGCGGTTGCGCAGCCCCGGAAGGGCGATCATCGGCTACTTGCCGAGAGCGCGCAGTGCACGGGCAAAGACCTCGTCGACCGCCCCGACCGCGTCGACCGTCTGCAGATTGTTGTGGCTGTAGTACTCCAACAACGGCTCGGTTTCGTCGCGGTACACCTGCATGCGGTTGCGGATGACGTCTTCGGTGTCGTCGGCGCGGCCCCGGGCCTTGAGGCGGGTGAACAGCTCGTCCTCCGTCACCGCGAACTCCAGCACCGCGTCGAGCTTGGTGCTGTGGTTGGTGAGCATGTCGTCGAACGCCTGCGCCTGGGCGACCGAGCGGGGATAGCCGTCGAGGATGAACCCGTCGGCGGCGTCCGCCTGCTCGATGCGGTCCTCGACCAACTTGTTCGTGAGCTCTGCTGGAACCAGATCGCCTGCGTCGAGGTAGCGCTTGGCCTCCACACCGAGCGGCGTGCCGGCACTGATGTTCTCGCGGAACAGGTCCCCGGTGGAGATCTGCGGAATTCCGAGTTTGTCGGCCAGCTTCTGGGCCTGCGTCCCCTTGCCCGCCCCAGGCGGCCCGAGCAGAACAAGTCTCACTTCAGGAACCCTTCGTAGTTGCGCTGCATGAGCTGGCTCTCGATCTGTTTGACCGTATCCAACCCGACGCCAACCATGATCAAAACCGCTGTTCCACCGAACGGTATGTTCTGCACACCGCCGGTGTTTCCGATCTCGAGGAAGAGGTTCGGCAGGACGGCGATGATGCCCAGATAGATCGAGCCCGGAAGGGTGATCCGGTTGAGTACGAAGCGCAGATAGTCGGCGGTCGGCTTGCCGGGCCGAATACCCGGGATGAAGCCGCCGTACTTCTTCATCTCGTCGGCCCGCTCGTCGACGTTGAACTGGACCGACACGTAGAAGTACGTGAAGAAGACGATCAGGCCGAAGTAGATCGCGATGTAGGACAGGCTCGCGGGGTTGGTCAGATGGTTCGCGACGAACTTGTCCCACCAGCCGTTGGCGGCGGTAGTTCTGCCGCTCCGGATCAGCTGCGTGATCAAGTGCGGGATGTAGATGAGCGATGACGCGAAGATCACCGGGATAACACCGGCCTGGTTGACCTTCAGCGGCAGATATGTCGACGTGCCGCCGTACATCCGGCGGCCCACCATGCGCTTGGCGTACTGGACCGGAATGCGGCGTTGGCCCTGCTCGACGAACACCACGCCGACGATGATTGCCAGCGCGGCGGCACATACCGCGGAGAAAACCACTGGGCCGCGGCTGTCGAGGATGTTCTTGCCCTCGGTCGGGATGCGCGCGGCGATGCTTGCGAAGATGAGCAGCGACATGCCGTTGCCGATGCCGCGCTCCTGGATCAGCTCGCCCATCCACATCACCAGCGCCGCGCCCGCGGTCATCACGATCACGATGACGGCCAGGACGAAGATCGACGAGTTCTGGATGATGTCGAGCTCGCAGTTCGGCAGCAGCCCGCCGTTGGCGGCCAGCGCGACGACGCTGGTGGACTGCAACAGGGCAAGCGCTATCGACAGGTAACGCGTGTACTGCGTGAGTTTTGCCTGGCCCGCCTGGCCCTCTTTGCGCAACTCCTCGAAGCGCGGGATGACCACGCCCAACAACTGCACGATGATGCTCGCGGTGATGTAGGGCATGATGCCGATCGCGAACACCGCCAGCTTCAGCAGCGCACCGCCGGAGAACAGGTTGATCAGCGAGTAGATCTGCGCCGAGTCGCCGCCGGCCGCCTGCTGGATGCACTTCTGCACGTTGGGGTAGTTGACGCCGGGAGACGGAATCGAAGCGCCGATCCGGTACAGGATCAGGATGGCCAGGGTGAAGAGAATCTTGCGTCTCAGGTCGACTGTCCGCAGCGATGAGATGAAAGCCGAGAGCACTCGTTCCTCCTGCGCAGCCGGGCTCGAATCGCGGCGTGCCGATGGGGCTGGTCTTATCCAGCGTCGGTTAAGTCGTATGCGCGGGGCCCCGGCAGCCTGGGTGCTAGTCAGCCCAGGCCATTTGTACAGCCTGGGAACATGTCAGCCCAGGTCAACTAACCTGCGCCCAGCCTGCGGAGTCACACGTCAAACAGTCTACGAGAGTAACAGTTGTGCTCCATCAGGCCCGCATCCGCCGGGTCAGTCACTCGGCCGAGCGGAGAGCAAGATTTGGAGCGTACAGTCGACAACAGCTCGTTACATCAGCTAAGTAAATAGCCACGGCGATTCGACAAGAGGGAAATTTGATGGTGCGCACGCACGACGACACATGGGATCTGGCCTCCAGCGTGGGAGCGACCGCAACGATGGTGGCGGCCGCCCGCGCGATGGCGACCAGCATCGATGGAGCACTGATCAGCGACCCGTACGCCGAGCCGCTGGTGCACGCCGTCGGCGTCGACGTGTTCTCCCGGCTGGCGAGCGGTCAGCTCGACCCGGGCGTCTTCGACGACGACGAGAGCGTCGGCATGGAGCGGATGGTCGACAACATGGCCGTCCGGACCAAGTTCTTCGACGACTTCTTCACCGAGGCGACGGCGGCGGGCATCAAGCAGGTGGTCATCCTGGCGTCGGGTCTGGATTCACGTGCCTACCGCCTGCAGTGGCCGACGGGCACCGTCGTCTACGAGGTGGATCAGCCGCAGGTGATCGAGTTCAAGACGCAGGCGCTGGCCGACATCGGCGCCGAGCCGACCACCGACCGCCGAGCTGTCGCGATCGACCTGCGCTTCGACTGGCCCGCCGCGCTGAAGGAGGCCGGCTTCGACCCGAGTCAGCCGACGGCATGGAGTGCCGAAGGACTGTTCGGGTACCTGCCGCCGGATGCGCAGGACCGCCTGATCGACACGATCACCGAACTCAGCGCCCCCGGTAGCCGATTCGCCACCGAGAGCGCCCCGTCGATCGACCCTGCCGACCTCGACGAGGCGGTCGAGAAGATGCAGTCGACCGCCGAGCGGTGGCGCAACCACGGCTTCGACCTCGACTTCGCCAACCTGATCTACATGGAAGACCGCAAGGAGGTCGCGGGCTACATGACCGATCGCGGCTGGCAGGTCGAGGGCAACGGCATCAATGAGTTGATGACCGTCAACGGGTTCGCGCCGTTCGACGAGGACTCGCCTTTCGCCGACCTGCGCTACGTCACCGGCTCTCGCGGCTGATGACCCGCGCCGACTCCGACAGCTGGGACATCGCATCCAGCGTCGGGGCGACCGCCACGATGGTCGCCGCGGCGCGGGCGGTCGCCAGCAGAGAACCGAACGCGATCATCAACGATCCATTCGCCGAGCCGCTGGTGCGGGCCGTCGGAATGGACTTCTTCAACCGTCTGCTCGACGGCGAGATCGGCTTGTCCGAGGGCGACGGCGGAGACGCCACCCGGCTGATGACCAACGTGATGGCGGTGCGCACCCGGTTCTTCGACGACTTCTTCACCGGAGCCGCTGGGCCGGCGACATCGGGCACGGCAGTCCAAGGCATCCGGCAGGCGGTGATCCTGGCTTCCGGCCTTGATTCCCGCGCCTACCGGCTGCGGTGGCCCGAGGGCACCGTCGTCTACGAGATCGACCAGCCCAAGGTGATCGAGTTCAAGAACGCGACGATGGAGTCGATCGAGGCGACGCCGACCGCAGAGCGCCGAGCGGTGAGCATCGACCTGCGCGATGACTGGCCTGCGGCACTGCGCCGCAACGGTTTTGACGACAGTCAGCCGACCGCGTGGAGCGTCGAAGGACTGCTGATCTACCTACCGCCAGAAGCGCAGGACCGGCTGTTCGACGACATCACGGCGCTCAGCGCGCCGGGCAGCAGGCTGGCCACCGAATACCACCCCGACGCGGGCGCGAGTATCGGCCAACGTGCGGAGGCAATCCGTGACCGGTGGCGCGAGTACGGCTTCGACGTGAACCTTGCGGATCTGTTCTACCCAGGCGAGCGCAATCCCGTCGTCGAGTACCTGACTGGGCATGGCTGGCAGGTCAGCGCGCGCGACAGAACTGAAATGTTCAAGGCGTACGGGCGTGAGTTCCCGTCCGGCGATGACCTCGCGCCGATGCGAGAGTCGCTCGCCGTCACCGCAATCCGACAGTAAGGACCTCAATGGCACGCACCGACAACGACTCCTGGGACCTGGCCTCCAGCGTCGGAGCAACTGCGACCGCCGTCGCAGCCTCCCGAGCGATCGCTTCGCAGGGACCCGACGCGCTACTCGATGACCCGTTCGCCGAGCCGCTGGTACGCGCCGTCGGCCTGGACAGCTTCGTCAAGATGGTCGACGGGGAGGCGTTCAGCGAGGACGATCCGTTGATGAACCGAAAAACCATGAGCGAGCAGATCGCGGTCAGGACAAGGTTTTTCGACGACTTCTTCACCACCGCCTCCGAAGCCGGAATACGCCAGGCCGTGATCCTGGCGGCGGGCCTGGACACCCGCGGCTATCGGCTTCCGTGGCCGGCAGGCACGGTGGTCTTCGAAGTCGATCAGCCGCAGGTGGTCGCATTCAAGACCGCGACGCTCGATGACCTCGGCGCAGCACCGAGTGCGACGCGGAAGACCGTCGCCATCGACCTGCGTGACGATTGGCCCAGTGCGTTGCGTGAGGCGGGCTTCGATCCGGCTCAGCCGACCGCATGGATCGCTGAAGGCCTGCTGGTGTATTTGCCACCGGACGCGCAGGACCGGCTGTTCGACAACATCACCGCCCTGTCCGCGCCCGGCAGCCGCTTGGCCACCGAGCACATGGACATGACGTCGGTGCCTGACGACTGGGCCGAGAAGTTGGATGAGCGGTCGCGCTGGGCGGGCTCTGATATCAAGCTGTCCGAGTTGTTCTACGCCGGAGACCGCTCGTCGGCCGGTGAGTACCTGTCCTCACACGGCTGGCAGGTCACCGTGTTGTCGACCGCGGATGCGTTCGCCGCCAACGGTTTCGAGCTGCCGGACGACGAGCTCACCAGGCTCATCGCCGACTCCGGCTATCTCACCGCAACCCTGCGAGGAGCGTGATGGCGCGCACCGACAACGACTCCTGGGACCTGGCATCCAGCGTGGGGGCCACCGCGACGATGGTGGCCGCACAGCGCGTGCTCGCCCACCGCGAGGGTTTGATCGACGACCCGTTCGCCGAGCCGCTGGTGCGCGCGGTGGGCCTCGAACTCTTCGTCCGGGCGCTCGACGGTGAGATCAACCTCGAGGACCTGGATCCGCGGTTCAGCGTGCAGCGCTCGGCGCAGGGCATGGCGGTCCGAACCCGTCACTTCGACGGGCTGTTCACCGATGCCGCCGCCGCTGGTGTGCGTCAGGCGGTCATCCTGGCCTCCGGATTGGATGCCCGGGCCTATCGCTTGGCGTGGCCCGACGGAACGACCGTGTACGAGGTCGATCAGCCCGAGGTGATCGACTTCAAATCCAAAACCCTCGCCGAATTAGGTGCGCAGCCGAAGGCCGACCGGCGCACCGTCGCCATCGACCTCCGTGACGAATGGCCGAAGGCGCTGCGGGACAACGGATTCGACTCCAGTCAGCCGACGGCGTGGATCGCCGAGGGGCTGCTGATCTATCTGCCGTCAGAGGCCCAGGATCTGCTGTTCGACAGGATCAACGAACTCAGCGCGCCCGGCAGCCGGGTCGCCACCGAGCACATCCCCGACATCAGCATGTTCTCCGACGAACGCGCGCAACTGATCGCGGATCGGCTCAAGACGTACGGTCACGATATCCAGATGGGCGACCTCATCTACCACGACGAGCGCAACGACGTCATCGAGTACCTGACCGGACACGGCTGGGACGTCTCGAAACAAACGATGCGGGAAGCGTGGGCAGCCAATGGATTCGAATATCCAGAGGACGGAGCCATCGGCTTCTTCGCCGACATGAGCTACCTGGCCGCGATCAAACGCTGACTCGGCGGCGGGCGTGCAGTTGTTAACGCATCTATTCGCATTTCGCGTACAACAACCGCACTCTCGCGGCTGGAACTAACCCGCCGCGCGCAGCCGGCTCAGCTCGAAACGGTTTCCGTCGGGGCGTAGAACCAAACGAACTCGTTGTCGGCGCTGCGGCGGATGTCGCCGACGTCGACACCCCGCCCGAGCAGCAGTCTGCCGCAGGGGCGCGAGATCTTCGTTCATCACGATGACGACGTAGGTGTTGCGGTCCTTGTCGTCGCTCACCCGCTCGTGGTCGGCCGGAAGCTGCCACAGCGACACTACCGAGCCACCGACGCAGCGACGTCGCGCACCCGCAGAACCGTCGAGACCAGCGCCGCGTCGTCGAACATGCTCACACCTCGTCCGCCAGTTCCAGGAACCGGCCGTAGCGATCCTCCATCGGGCTTCGCCACGCCGGGTCAGGTTCGACGATGCGCTCGACCGACGCCCACCGGGCCGCATCGGCGATCGACGACTCCAGGCCCGCCGCCATTCGTGCGAGGAACGCCGCGCCGAGCGCCGCACCCTCGGGCACACCCGACACCTCGACGGGTAGGCCGGTCGCGTCGGCGATCGCCTGCATCCACGGCCCGACGCGGGTGCCTCCACCGGTCGCCACGATCCGCGACGCCGGAGCCGCGCCGAGCTCGATGAGCTGGCGTACAACGAATCCGGACGCCTCGTAGGCGGCGCGACGCACCGCCGCGGCGTCGTGGGAGAGATTGAGCCCATCGAGCACACCGCGACGGTCCGGATCGTGATAGGGCGTGCGCTCACCACGCACATACGGCGACCACACAGGTACCCGACCCGGCTCGGCATCTGACGGATTGCCCGGCGCCACAAGGCTATCCACCCAATTGAGGAACAAGCCACCGGCGTTACTGGCGCCACCGATCTGGCTCTTGCCCGGCGCCGTGTGGGGAATCGTCCAGAGGCCGGGCACGTCGCGGGCCTCGGGGATGGTCGCCCACACGATCAGCGTGGTGCCACACAGCACCAGCACGTCACCGTCCCGGTCCGCGCCTGCCACCATCTGTTCGCAGACCGCGTCGATCGCGCCTGTCGCCAGCACGGCGTCGCTGTTGCGAATCTGACCGACAACGGCGCCGGGTCCCTCCACCCGCGGCATGCGGTCCGCCGATGCGCCGCACTCAGCGCACTCGTCGGCATTCCAGCCGGTGCCGTCGAACAGCGGCAGCGTGGTGAAAGCGGTGGCGAAATCGATCACCGCCTCGCCTGCCAGCGCGTGGTTGGCGACAGCGGGCGCGGGCCAGTACCCCGCCGCCTCTGGCGCTTGCCGCGCCGTCCACCGCAGGAACTCGGCCGCCTCGCCGATCATGAACCCCATGCCGGAGGTCGGTGCGGAGACCCGGCCGCGACTGTCGCCGTACAGCAGGCCCGGCGTCATGGGAATGCCGTCTGCGTCGACCGCGGTCAGGGACGGGACCATCGCCGAGACGGCCACCGCGCGGGCGTCGGGGCGGCCCAGCTGCTCGAGGGCCGCCAGTGGGCCGTTCCGCCAGGCCTCCTCGGCGTCATGCTCGAGCTTGTCCGGTGCCGGTATCCGCAGCCGGTGCGGGATTCGGGTCCTCGCCGCTATCCCGCCGTGCTCGTCGGCGGCCACCGCCTTCACCGCGGTCGTGCCGATGTCGATGCCGATTGTCACCTCTTTGCGTGACACGCGCGTCACCGTACGCCAGCATGGGCAGTCGTGACCCCGAGACCGCGCGCCCTGGTGACCGCCCCGCTGCGGGGGCCTGGGCTCGACAAACTGAGCCGGCTGGCCGATGTGGTCTATGACCCGTGGATCGACAAGACGCCGCTGCGCATCTACACCTCCGAGCAGCTGGCCGAGCGCGCCGGCGCAGAAGGCGCCGATGTCCTTGTGGTGGAATCCGATTCGGTGGGCGGGCCGGTGTTCGACCTCCCCCTGCAGGCCATCGCATCCACCCGCGGTGATCCCAATAACGTCGACATTGCAGGTGCCACCGCCGCCAGGATCCCGGTTCTGCACACACCTGGCCGCAATGCCGACGCGGTCGCCGAGATGGCCGTCGCACTGCTGTTCGCGGCCACCCGCCACCTTGTGCTCGCAGACGCTGACGTCCGGGCCGGCCAGGTGTTTCGCGACGGAACAATCCCCTACCAACGATTTCGCGCCTACGAGATCGCGGGATGCACCGCGGGCCTGGTCGGCCTCGGTGCCGTCGGCCGGGCGCTGCGGTGGCGGCTGGCCGGCCTTGGCGTCTCGGTCATCGCCCACGACCCGTACAGCGACGAGGCGCGCCACAGCCTCGACGAGCTGCTCGAGGCCGCTGACATCGTCTCGCTGCATGCACCGGTCACCGACGACACCGTCGGTATGATCGGCGCCGAGCAGTTCGCGGCGATGCGCGACGGCGTGGTGTTCCTCAACACCGCCCGTGCCCAGCTGCACGACACCGACGCACTCGTCGACGCGCTGCGAAGCCGCAAGGTCGCCGCCGCGGGCCTGGACCATTTCGAGGGTGAATGGCTGCGCGTCGACCATCCGCTCATCGGGCTGCCCAACGTGGTCCTGACGCCGCACATCGGCGGGGCCACGTGGAACACTGAGGCGCGGCAAGCGGAAATGGTTGCCGACGGGCTCGAAGCGCTGCTGTCCGGTGGCACGCCGACCCATATCGTGAACCCGGAGGTGCTGTCGCCGTGAGATTCACCGACGATGCCGAAGCGGCGGTGCTGGCGGCCGCGAAGGACATGCTGCGGCGGGGCCTGGTCGAGGGCACTGCGGGCAATATCTCGGCCCGCCGTGACGACGGCAGCCTCGTTATCACTCCGTCGTCAGTCGACTACGGAGACATGACGATTGATGACCTGGTGGTGGTCGACCCCGAGGGCGTCGTTGTGCAGTCGGCCGACGGTCGGTCCCCGTCATCGGAGATGCTGCTGCATCTGGCGTGCTACCGCGCATTCGACGACATCGGCAGCGTGATCCACAGCCATCCGGTGTGGGCCACCATGTTCGCCGTGGCGCACCAGCCGATCCCGGCATGCATCGACGAGTTCGCGGTGTACTGCGGCGGGGAGATCCGCTGCGCGGACTACGCCGCGTCGGGTACTCCCGATGTCGGTCGCAACGCGGTGAAGGCGTTGGAGGGCAGGGCCGCCGCGCTGATCGCCAACCACGGTCTGGTCGCTGTCGGCCCGCGGCCCGACAAGGCGCTGCATGTTACCGCGCTGGTTGAGCGCACCGCCCAGATCGTCTGGGGTGCACGGGCTCTCGGCGGCCCGGTGCCGATCCCCGAGGACGTGAACAAGAACTTCGCGGGCGTCTACACCTACCTGCGCCAACACCCGCTCTAAATTCGCCCAAACTCACGTTTGGGCGAGAAAGTGCGAGTAGAGCGCGCCAGAACGTCGATCTCGGCGCTGGGCGATCTCACCGCTGGTCGATGGCCACCTTGACGGCGCCGCTCTCCCCTTGGTTGGCGATGGCAAGGAAAGCGTCGCGCCACTGGTCGAGCCGGAAGGTGTGGGTCAGCGCAGCGCCGAGGTCCACGCGCCGGTCGACGACAAGATCGAGGTAGTGGTCGATGGCGTGCTTGCGCACCCCGTCGACCTCCTCGACGCCGAACGCGTTGGATCCGACCCAGCTGATCTCCTTGAAATACAACGGGCTCCACTCCCACCGTCCCGGCGCATGCACGCCGGCCTTCACCAACGTGCCCCGCGCCTTCAACACTCGCACCCCGACCTCGAAAGTCTCCGGCTTGCCGACGGTGTCGTAGACGACGTCGACCGCACCGGGATACGCCATCGGCAGGCCCTGCAGCGGCTGGCGCAGCCGGCCACCTCCCCACGCGACCAGCTCCTCGATCAACGCGAGCCGCGGTTCGGGCGCCAGCACCTTCGCTGCCCCGAGCTGTTCTGCCAGACGCGCCTGGGCGTCGAATCGCGCCACCACTGCCACTTCCACATCCGGGTACAGCGCCCGCAGGATCGCCACCGCGCAGGTTCCGAGTGAGCCGGCCCCGTACACCAGCACCCGGCCGGACTGCGGTGGCGGATGCCGAGTGATCGCATGCAGCGACACCGAGAACGGGTCGGCGAAAACGGCGAGCTCGTCGGGCACCGATTCGGGCACCGGGTGCAGCATGCTGTCGTGGGCAGGCATCAGTTCGGCGTAGCCACCAGTCACGTCGGCCGACACCCCGGTGTGAATACCGGCTTTGATGTCGCCGTCGGTGAAACTCCAGCACAGGCTGTAGTCGCCGTTTTCACATGCAGGACAACGCGGTTCGACACCACGCGGCCCGCACGACAGCCACGGGTTGAGCACGATGCGCTGCCCGACTTCGACGCCACGCGCCTTCGGGCCCATCGCCACCACATCGGCGACCACTTCGTGGCCCATCACTTGCGGGAACGAACAGAACGCAGCCATCGCGTTGTCGGTGTCACCCTCGCCGAAGTCGAGAAGGACCTGTTTCGAGTCCGAGCCGCAGATGCCGGTCAGCCGGGGCCGGGTGATGACCCAATCATCGTGCAACGGTTGCGGATCGGGCACATCCTTCAACGCGACGGGACTGCGGGCCAGGTTCTTGGCGAGCAGGTTGGCGTCCTCGGCCACCTCGAACGGCTCACCCGGCACCCCGAAGACCAGCGCCCTCATGGGCGGGCCATCGCGGCGGACCCGGCGATGAAGGCATCGATATCGGCGTTCTTGGCGTCCACCACTGCCTTCAGGTCGGGCAGGTAGTGCTCGAAGCGGACATCGTCGAGTGCGGCGATTATGCCGTCGGCCACCTCGTCGGGCGGCACCCTGGGGCCGTCATAGAGCGGATCGTCGTTGTCCGGCTGATCCCATATCTCGGTGTCGACGGGTCCCGGCTGAATCAGCTTCACCGACACGCCGGTGCCGTGGAGGTCGACGGCCATCGCCTCGCTCCACCCGCATAGTGCGAACTTGCTTGCACAGTAAGCTGATTCGTGAACGATGCCAAGCCGGCCTCCGACGCTCGAGACATTGACGATGACGCCGGAGTCGCGTGCGAGCATCATCGGCAACACGGCAAGGGTCAGGTGCATCGGGGCGAAGAAGTTCACCCGCATCACGGCTTCCGCATCAAACGGGTCCAGCTCCGTGACGGCGCGACGTTTCGGGATGGCGGCGTTGTTGATCAGTACGTCGATGCCGCCGAGCACGTCCCACGCCTGCCGCCCGAGCTCAGCGACGTCGGCGGTGTCGTTGAGGTCGGCCACCCACATCGTCGAATCCGGCGACGTCGTCCTGCAGTCGGCGAGCACCTCGGCCAACCGGTCGCGCCGTCTGGCCACCAGCCCGACCACCGCGTTACCCGCAGCCAGCCGCCTGGCGAGTGCGGCTCCGACGCCGGATGAGGCACCGGTGATGAGCACCCGCTTGCCTCTCGTGGAAAACGCCACGATTCGCAGTCTGCGCCGCGCGGACCTTTTTAGCGAGAAATCAGAACCGGTAGTCGCCCAACCACAGCGCGGTGGCACCGGTCAGCGACCGCTCGGCCTGGCCCAGCATCTCGACTATTGAGCGACCGAGCAGTCCGGCGACGGCCGCCGACAGCGACGCCGCGGCCGGCTGCGACGACGGCTTGGGGCGCAGGAAGTCCAGGAACGACGAGCCCGGGTAGCTGACGATGCGGACGTCGTCCTCCTTGTCGTATCCGGCGAGCACCTTGGCCCTGTTGATCGCGGCCCGCAGCCCGCCGAGTTCGTCGACGAGACCCCGCTCGAGTGCGTCCGCACCCGTCCACACCCTGCCGCGGGCGATCGCGTCGACCTCATCGACGCTGAGCTTGCGGCCCGCGGCCACGCGTTCGATGAAGTCGGTGTAGAAGAGGTCGGCCTCGGCCTCGACATGCGCGTGCTGGTCGTCGGTGAACGGCTTGTTGATCGACCACGCATCGGCATTCTCGTTGGTGCGCACCGAATCTGAGCCGACGCCCAACCGGTCCTTGAGTTCACGGGCCACCAGCTTGCCGGTGACCACGCCGATCGATCCGGTGATCGTGCCCGCGTTGGCGACGATCGCGTCGGCACTCATGGACACGTAGTACCCGCCGGATGCGGCAACCGCGCCCATCGACGCGACAACCGGTGTGCCGCCGTCGCGGACCCGGCTCACTTCCCGCCAAATGGTTTCTGATCCCGTGACAGAGCCGCCGGGGCTGTCGACCCGAAGCACGATCGCCGACACCGAATCGTCGGCCGCGGCTTCGCGCAGTGCGGCGGCGATCGTGTCACCACCGGCGCTGGAGTTGCCGAACGGCAGCACTTGCGGGCCACCACGGCCGCTGACGATCGGTCCGTGCAGCGTGACGACGGCGACCGTCGGCTTGGACTTACGGCCTGGGATCGACGGCATATGCGGTCCGGGCCTGGAGGCGGTCGCCTTGGCGTAGCGCGACAGATACAGTCTCGGCGGGGCGTCGGGATCATTGTCCGCATCGCCGGTCTCCGGCGAAATACCAGGCGCGCCAACGAGTTCGCTGATTCGCGCATAGGCCTCGTCGCGGAAGCCGATCCGGTCGACCAGCCTCCCCGTGACCGCATCGTCGCGCAGCAGCGGCGCCTTGTCGGCCAGCGCGTCGACCGCGGCGGCATCGATGTGCCGCGAATCTGCGATCGCTTGCCATACCTGAGTGTGCAGGCTGTCCAGCAGCCGGCTGTCCGCCTCCCGGTGAGCGTCGGTGTAGCGGTCCTGGGTGAAAAGGTTTGCGGCGGATTTGTATTCGCCGCGGGCGACGAACTGCGCCTCGATGCCCGCCTTGTCGAGCGCGTCGCGCAGGAACAGAGCGCTCGTCGCGAAGCCGACAAGGCCGACCGTTCCGGACGGCTGCATCCAGACCTCGCGAAACGCCGACGCCAGGTAGTAGGACAGCGTGCCCGGATACGTCTCCGCCCACGCCAGCGACGGCTTGACGTCGCTGAAGGCGGCGATAGCGTCGCGGAGTTCCTGCACCGGACCGGCGGCGGCGGCCGGAATCTGGACGCGGGCGATCAACCCGGCAATCCGATCGTCTTCGGCGGCCCGGTGGATCGCCGCGACGGCTTCCCGCAGCACCAGCGGCCTACCACCGCCGCCGATGATCGCCATCGGGTCGAACCCGGTGGTCTCGGGTGGAGCCGTCAGTAGATCCAACTCCAGCACACAACCGCTGGGCACGCCGTGGTGGCGGGCGGTGTCTACCTTGCGGCCGAGTGATCGCAGGTCGTCGAGGCCGGGCACGCCGGGCAGGAAGTCAAACATCCCATGAGCGTACCGACGCCGTTGGCGATTGCCCGGGCCCCTCGAGGCGTCAACGCGACGCACGAAAATTATCGGAAATGACAATTTTCTGTGCGTTGCCTGAGAGGGTGTGCCGATGTTGATCGCTGATGCACTCAAAGGCGTCGCATGGCCGCGGACTTACCTTCTGCGAGAGCCGACGTTGCCGGTGCTCAGAACCTTCAGCCGGGTGGCGCCTCGAGTCACGAACGCGGTCAACAACGTGCTCAAACCCATTGTCGACCGCGGCTATTCGCGCTACGACGCCCCCAACGGCAATCGCATGCCGTATCTGAAACCCACCAACGGACTGCCGCCGCCGCGGGCGCGGAGGCTAGGCCGGCTTCGGCTGCTGAATGAAGATGTCGACGCGGGAAATGTGGCGGTCAGCGTCGAGCTCAAAGACCAGCACCTCCGCCGTCAGCATCGGCGCGCCGTCGACCTCCACGGTCTCACTGAGCTCGGCGAAGGCCAGCGCATCGTTCGCGTACGTCACCCGGTGCAGCCCCATCGAATAACCCTCGAGCTTCGGCATGGTGTGGGCGATGAAGGCGAGGTACTCGTCGCGACCGTCAAAGCGGTCCCCGTAGGGCCCGACGCGGACGATGTCGTCGGCGACGCACTCACCGACGACATCCCAGTCGTGCGACACGATCGCGTCGAGGTACCGCTCGACGATGTCGGCCATCGGCACATCACATCACGTTCCCGCCGAGGCCTACGGTGGATGGCGTGAGGTTTTCGATCTCGATCCCCCAGCTGGACTACGACCGCTTCGACGACGCCGGTGTGAAGAGCTTTCTGGCGCGGGCCGAGGAACTCGGCTTCGAGGGCGGCTGGACGATGGAGCAGGTCATCGGCAACTCGCCGCGGATCGCACCGCTGGAGATGCTCGCATACGCCGCGGCGTGTACCACCCGGCTGCGGCTGGGGGTCGCGGTGCTCATCACCTCCCTCCACGACCCCCTGCAGCTGGCCTCGGCCATCACCGCCGTCGACCGCCTCAGCCACGGCCGGTTGGACGTCGGCGTCGGGCATGGCGGCAACTTCCGGCCCTTCTCGGCGTTCGGCGTACAGAAGGCCACGTTCGTCAGCTATTTCACCGAGGGCATCGAGCTGATGAAGGCGGCTTGGTCCGACGAGCCGAAGGTGACGTTCCACGGCCGGTTTCGCGATGTCGACGGCCTGCCGATCCAGCCCAAGCCGGTGCAGCGTCCGCATCCGCCGCTGTGGATCGGCGGCACCGCACCCAAGGCGCTGGCCCGCGGGGTGCGAATTGGGGATGCTTTCCTCGGAGCCGGCTCGTCGACGACGGCTACGTTCGTCGAGGCGGTCAAGACGGTGCGCCGCGAACTCGACGAGCAGGGCAAGGACGCAACGCAATTCACCATCGGCAAGCGGGTGTACCTGATGATCGACGACGACGCCGAGCGAGCCCGCAGGCGGGTGCTCGACGGCCTGCACCGCATCTACGGCAACATGCCGGGAATCGACGCGGTCCCGGTGTCAGGCACACCCGACGACGTGGTCCGCGGTGTCCGCGAGGTCATCGATGCAGGTGCCGAGATGGTCCTGCTCAACCCGGCCGGCGCCGACGTGGCCGAAGACCGCGAGCAGATGGAACGGCTTGCCGCCGAAGTGATTCCGCAGCTGCGCTGAGAAGACGGAAAAGCCCCCGACACGCCGAGCGTGCGGGGGCTTTTCCGTCTGGTCGCGAGATTTAGGCGAGCTCGGTCGCGGAACCGCCCGCGGCCGAGATCTTTTCCTTCGCGCTGCCACTGAACTTGTGTGCGGTGACATTGACCTTGACGGACAGCTTGCCGTCGCCGAGCACCTTCACCAGAGAGTTCTTGCGAACCGCGCCCGCGGCCACGAGCTCGTCGACACCGACGTCGCCGCCCGTGGGGAACAGCCTGCTCAGGTCGCCGACGTTGACGACCTCGTATTCGGTGCGGAACCGGTTGCGGAAGCCCTTGAGCTTGGGCAGCCGCATGTGAATCGGCATCTGGCCACCTTCGAACGTCGCGGGGACGTTCTTGCGTGCCTTCGTGCCCTTGGTACCGCGACCGGCGGTCTTGCCTTTGGAGCCCTCGCCGCGGCCCACACGGGTCTTCGCGGTCTTCGAGCCTGGAGCGGGCTTCAGGTCATGGAGTTTGATGGTCACGAGACCTCCTCCACCTCTACGAGGTGATGTACCGATTTGATGAGGCCGCGGACCTGCGCGGTGTCCTCACGGACGACCGACTGGCGGATCTTCCGCAGCCCCAACGACCGCAGGCTTTCCCGCTGCCGCCACCGGGCCCCGATGGTGCTGCGCACCTGGGTGATCTTCAGGTCTGCCATGGTTATGCCGATCCTTCACGCGCCGCCGCGCCGGCACTTGCGGCCAACGCCTCGGCCTCACGCCGTGCGCGCAGCATTCCGGCGGGCGCCACATCCTCGATCGGCAGCCCGCGGCGGGCGGCCACCTCTTCTGGACGCTGTAGCAGCTTGAGTGCGGCGACGGTGGCGTGCACCACGTTGATCGCGTTGTCGCTGCCCAGCGACTTGGCCAGGATGTCATGCACGCCAGCGCATTCCAGCACCGCGCGCGCCGCGCCGCCGGCGATCACACCGGTACCGGGGCTGGCCGGTCGCAGCATGACCACACCGGCTGCGGCCTCACCTTGCACGGGGTGCACGATGGTGCCGCCGATCAGCGGAACACGGAAGAAGCCCTTGCGCGCTTCCTCGACGCCCTTGGCGATCGCTGCGGGAACTTCCTTGGCCTTGCCGTATCCGACACCGACCATGCCGTTGCCGTCGCCGACGATCACCAGCGCGGTGAAGCTGAACCGCCGGCCACCCTTGACCACCTTGGAGACGCGGTTGATCGCGACGACACGCTCGATGTAGTTGCTCTTCTCGCCGCCGTCGCGGTCGCGACGACCGCCACGATCGTCCCGACGGCCTCGCCCATCACGTGAGCCGTCGCGGTCACCCCGCGAGCCTCGGCCGTCCGAACTCGCCGGCCCGGCCGCTCCTGCTGCCTGCTCGGCCATTACGCAGTCCTTCCAATTGTTAACAGGTCACTCATCAGAATTTCAGCCCGCCTTCGCGCGCCGCGTCGGCCAGCGCCGCGAGGCGTCCGCCGTAGGTGTAGCCGCCGCGGTCGAACACGATGGTCTCGATCCCGGCTGCCTTCGCGCGCTCGGCGATCAGCTGACCGACCCGCTTGCTGTGGGCTTTCTTGTCGCCGTCCACGCCGCGCACATCGGCCTCGATGGACGACGCCGCGGCCAGCGTGGTGCCGTCCAGGTCGTTGACCAGTTGCACGTGGATGTGCCGTGCGGACCGGTGGACCACCAGACGCGGCCGCTCGGCCGTCCCGGCGATCTTCTTGCGAAGCCGGGCATGCCTGCGTGTCCGCGAAACCCGGCGGGCCGCTGAAACGCCCTGCCCGACCGGCTTGCCCGCTGCGGTCTGCGCGCCTTTTGCTTTCTGCGCTGTAGCCATTACTACTTACCTGTCTTTCCGACCTTGCGGCGGATCTGCTCACCCTCGTAGCGGATGCCCTTGCCCTTGTACGGGTCGCTCTTCCGCAGGCGGCGGATGTTGGCCGCGATCTGGCCGACCTTCTGCTTGTCGATACCGGAGATCGAGAACTTCGTCGGCGTCTCCACCGCGAAGGTGACACCCTCCGGGGCGGTGATCAGCACCGGGTGGCTGTAGCCGAGGGCAAACTCGAGGTTGCTGCCCTTGGCCACCACGCGGTAGCCGACGCCGAAGATCTCCATCTTGATGGTGTAGCCGTCGGTGACGCCGGTGACGAGGTTGGCCACCAGCGTGCGGGACAGCCCGTGCAGCGAACGGTTGTGCCGTTCGTCGTCGGGGCGGGTCACCACGATGGCGCCGTCGTCATCGCGGGCCACCTTGATCGGCTCGGCGACCGCCAGGTCAAGGCTGCCCTTGGGCCCCTTGACCGAGACGTGCTGGCCGTCGATTGTCACGTCGACCCCGGTGGGTATCGGGACCGGCTGCTTTCCAATGCGCGACATGGCTAGTTCCCCCTCACCAGACGTACGCGAGGACTTCGCCGCCCACGCCTTGTCGTGAAGCCTGACGGTCGGTGAGCAGGCCCGAGGACGTGGAGATGATCGCCACGCCAAGGCCGCCCAGCACCCGGGGCAGGTTGGTGGATTTCGCGTACACCCGCAGACCGGGCTTGGACACCCGGCGCAGGCCCGCAATGCTGCGCTCGCGGCTGGGGCCGTACTTCAGCTCCACCACAAGCGATTTGCCCACCCGGGCATCCTCGGTGTGGAAGTCGCTGATGTAACCCTCCGCCTTGAGGATCTCGGCGATGTTCGCCTTGATCTTCGAGTGGGGCAGGGTCACCTCGTCGTGGAACGCCGAGTTGGCGTTGCGCAGACGCGTCAAGAAGTCTGCGATCGGATCCGTCATCGTCATGACAGCGGTTTCACCTTCCTCGCGGCGGTTCCCCTAGCGGGGCCTACCGCGCACTTTCCTTGGTTCTGTGTTGTCGGCTCTTCGCGCAAGCGCTCATCGCGCAGGTCCATTGCCTTCTACCAGCTGGACTTCTGCACACCGGGCAGTTCGCCCGCGTGCGCCATTTCGCGCAGGCAGATGCGGCACAGCCCGAACTTGCGGTAGACCGCGTGCGGGCGGCCGCACCTGTTGCAACGGGTGTAGCCGCGCACCTTGAACTTGGGCTTCTTATTGGCCTTGTTGACCAGAGCCTTCTTTGCCATCTACTCAGTTCTCCTTGAACGGAAAGCCGAGGGCCCGTAGCAGCGCTCGTCCTTCGTCGTCGTTCGTCGCCGTGGTGACGACGGTGATGTCCATGCCGCGGGGCCGGTCGATGGAGTCCACGTCGATCTCGTGGAACACCGACTGCTCGGTCAGCCCGAAGGTGTAGTTGCCGGTGCCGTCGAACTGCTTGGGCGACAGGCCGCGGAAGTCGCGGATACGCGGCAGCGCGATCGAGATCAACCGGTCGAGGAACTCCCACATGCGGTCGCCACGCAGGGTGACGCGCGCGCCGATCGGCATGCCCTCACGCAACTTGAACTGGGCGATGGACTTGCGGGCCTTGCGGACTTCGGGCTTCTGGCCGGTGATCAGCGCCAGGTCGTTGACCGCGCCGTTGATCAGCTTGGCGTCGCGGGCTGCGTCGCCGACGCCCATGTTGACGACCACCTTCACCACGCCCGGGATCTGCATGACGTTGCCGTAGCCGAATTCCTTCTGCAGCGACCCGCGGATCTCTTCGCGGTAACGCTGCTTGAGGCGGGGCAGGGTCTTCTCTTCCTGGGCGAGCGAAGCGCCGGGTTGGGTATCTGTAGTCATGTCAGATGTCGTTTCCGTTGCTCTTGGCGATGCGGACCTTCTTGCCGGTCTCGTCGTCTCTCCGGTAACCGATGCGGGTCGGCTTGCCGTCGGAGTCGACCACCATCACGTTGGACACGTGGATCGGCGCCTCTTGGGTGACGATGCCGCCCGACTGCGCGCCACGCTCGTTGCGGGAGATCGCGGTGTGCTTCTTGATCCGGTTGACGCCCTCGACAAGAATCTTGTTGCGGGTCGGAAACGCCTGCAGCACCTTGCCTTTGGCGCCCTTGTCCTTGCCGGAGACCACCAGCACGGTGTCGCCCTTGTGGACCTTCATCTACAACACCTCCGGAGCGAGCGAGACGATCTTCATGAAGCGCTTCTCGCGTAGTTCACGGCCGACCGGACCGAAGATGCGGGTTCCGCGGGGATCGTTGTCCGGCTTGATGATCACCGCCGCGTTCTCGTCGAACTTGATGTAGCTGCCGTCGGCGCGGCGGCGCTCCTTGACGGTGCGCACGATGACGGCCTTCACCACTTCGCCACGCTTGATGTTGCCGCCGGGAATGGCTTCCTTGACGGTCGCCACGATGACATCGCCAATGCCGGCATAACGCCGCGACGAGCCACCGAGCACACGGATGCACAGGATCTCCCTGGCGCCCGTGTTGTCGGCGACCTTCACCCGCGATTCCTGCTGAATCACTCGATCTCCTCGACCTGGTTATGTATGCACGCCAGGCCCCGACATTCTGGTGGGCACAGCCCACCAGGGACCTGGACGTACGCGGTCTGTGTCACCTAAAGGCACGCAGGGCTGCCGTCTTGCGACGCCGGCCGAGGTCTGCCCAAGGCAACCAGTGAATTCTAGGGGACGACCAGCTGAGAACAAAATCCGCGCTGGTCAGCGCTCACCCGCTCCGCGAGACTGCGCGTCAGTTGGACGACACGCGGCGTTACCCAGAAGTTCGCGCACATTGGCCGCGCCAGGCGCTGCGCCACTCGTCTGCCCCGGCGAGGATAGTTCTGATGACCTCATGATCGCCGTGACGGCGGTGGCCATGGCCGCGGCGCTGCTGTTCGCGCTGTCGGCATTTCTGCAGCAACGCGCCGCGTACGACGCACTCGCAGGCCACCCGTCGTCGCTGACCGGACCGCAGAGCGTATTGCGGTTCGTCGGCCGGCTGACCCGCAGCAAGACCTGGGTCGCGGGCTGGGTCACGAACCTGTTCGGCAACGGTGTTCAGGCGGTAGCCCTCAAGATGGGCTCGGTCTCGGCGGTCCAGCCGTTGATGTCGACGCAACTTCTCTTCGCGATGTCGTTGGCCTCCGCCGAGGAGCGCCGCTGGCCCTCGGCACGGGACCTGGCTGCCGCGCTGGCAGTGTGCGTGGGCCTCGCGATCCTGTTGACGACGGAGGGTGCGACGCCCCTCAGCGCACCGCCGCACCGCGGCCGGGCGCTGGCGCTGGCAGGTTGCGCAATTGCGGCCATCGTCGTGCTCCGTCTCGTCAGCCGCTTCGTCGCCTCGACGCTGGCAAGCGTTCTCTCGGGTGTCAGCGCGGGCCTGTGCCATGCGATGAGCGCGGTATTCATCAAGGTGATCATCGAGGATCTGTCCGCACACGGCGTAGCTGCGGCGGCGGTCCACTGGCCCGTATACGCATTGGTCGCCTCGACGGTCTGTGGCTTCATACTCGGTCAGCTCGCGGTCGCCAGTGGGCCACTTCCGGCGGCGGTAGCCGCGATGAGCGTGACCAACCCGGTGGCCAGCTTTCTCGCAGGCATGGTGGCCTTCGACGCTCCGATGCCGCGCGATCGCGGCGTGGTCACCGCGATCGTGTTGTCCGGCGTGATGATCGTCGCGGGCATCATCGGTCTGGCGAACGCCGCGGGAACGCAGGATCTGTATCGCGGCGAAGCCTTCGACCCAAGGGGCCGACGACGCAAGTCCGACTTGAGTGATCCGGCGACCGCCGGAACCCATCCCTGAGGGTCAGTGCGCGAACCCGGTGCCGCTGCGGATGAGCGGCAGGGTGGCGTTGGTCGCGAAACCGGGCGGTGCTTCGCAGACCGCGGGCACGGCGTTGAGCACCTGCATTCCGGTGGCGATGTTGCCGGCCTGGGCGTGCTCGGCGATGCTTGCGCGCCTGGTGAAGCTGGCCAGGGTCAGGAAGTGCACCCGCATCGACGGGTCGCCTTCGATGGTCAGTGTCCAGCCGTGCTCGGGAGTGGGCCAATGCTGCGGGTACTCCCCGCCGACGGTCCACAGCGTCTCGATCTCGACGCGGGGCTCACCCTCGTGCCGCCCGACCATGTTCCAGCGTTGCCCCGCAGTAGTGCCTGCCCTGAGTAGTCGATCGAAGATCTGGTGGTCCCGCTCCGCGGGAATGGCTTCGATATCTACGGTGACTTCGTCGACGTCCGCGTTGAGCGCGTCGGCAAGCAGCCAAATCTGTTCGACGAACATCGATTTCATGTCCCGGAGGTATTCGTCGACATCGGGGTTGATGACATCGAGGGGCTCGCCGAACTTCATGTTGCCGAAGCTGATGTCGGTGCTGTCGTAGAGCGTCATGTCGGCGCGTTCCTGCAGCGTGATCTTGTCGATGGTGCGGCTCATCCCGGAGAGCGCCAGCGGTAGGACGCCCGAAAGGTTGCCGGGGTTGATGCCGCTCGCGTGGAATGTGCTGTTGCCCTTCCGGCACGCCTCATACAAACGCTGCCTGTCGGCGTCGGGCAGCCGGGGCGGATAGAACAGGAACACGGTGGTGGCGACGTTCTTGCCGCTGGCCAGCAGCGTGCATACGTCGTCGAGGTCGCCGTTGCGCGGCGTGTAGACGACGCAGTCGGCATCCAGTCCGACGATCGCGTCGACGTCGGTTGTGGCGGCGACGCCGATCGGGTCGCGGCCGACCAGCGCGCCGGCGTCGACGCCATCCTTGGCGTCGGAATACACCCGCACGCCAACCACTTCGAGGTCGTGGCGGTAGTCCAGAATCGCTGTTAGCAGCTCGCCGCCGATCGAGCCGACGCCCCAGAGGATCACCCGGTATTTTTTGTCGGTCACGGCGGTGACCATATCCGCGATGGGCGCTCTTGAACTGTGATTCGAGCACCGGCCGGGCGATCCATCGATTCGGGCCGCGGCTGCTCGGCGGCTAGCCCCTACACATCTGCCACGCAGCGGAATCCGATGTGGGTGGTCGCGCTGTCCTGGGACTGCGGCGAGCGCGCAGCAGGACGGTACCGGTGGCAGTACTCGGGCGCGCACAGATGTGAGCCGCCCTTGATCGCCTGGTTGACGGTTGGGTCGGCCGTTGTGGTTGGTGCACAGCAGGATTCGGCCGGCCGATCCGGCCGGTGATGCTCGGCGAACTCGGTCGTCGTCCACTCCCAGACATTGCCGATCATGTCGACAAGACCGTAGCCGTTCGGCGGAAACGCCCCGACGGGCGACGTTCCGGCCCAGCCGAGCGCGCCGTCGTTGTGGTACGGGAAGTGGCCCTGCCACGTGTTGGCCATCAGCTGGCCGCCCGGTGTTGGGGCGTCGCCCCACGCGTAGGTCGCGGTGCTGCCGCCTCGCGCCGCGAACTCCCATTCGGCCTCGGTCGGCAGGCGACGTCGCGCCCAGCGGGCATAGGCCGCCGCATCGGGATAAGCGACCTGCACGACGGGGTGGTCCTGTCGGTTGTCGATGCCGGTTTCGGGGCCGAATGGATGGCGCCAGCACGCGCCCGGTTTCCAGTCCCACCACTGCCGCCAGTCCCGCAGATTCACGGGCCCGGGTGTGGGGCGGAATACCAGCGCACCGGGCACCAGGTCCGCGGGGTCGGCCCCGGGATACAGCGCGGGATCGAGCTCCTGTTCCGCGACGGTGACGTAGCCTGTCTCCCCGACGAATTCGGCGAACTGAGCATTGGTGACCGGATGCCGCTCAATCGCGAACGCGGCAACCCGCGCGGTGTGGATCGGCGCCTCTTCCGGATAAAAGCTCGTCGACCCCATCCGAAAGGATCCGCCGGGCAATTCGACGAGCTCGGTGAGCATGGGTTCAGGGTATGCCGACGGAGAAGTCCTCGATGAGCACCGTCGAGGCGGCGTCGAATCCGTCGGTGCCGCCTGGCGCCTGGGCGTGCACGGCGACCAGATAGTTGTTCGAGTTCGTCCAGATGTGGACGATGCGGTCGAGGAACTCGACCGACCGTTGTGGATTGTCCGACCACGTGCCCATCAGCTTCTGGCCGCTGTAGCCGCACAGCTGGGCGGGCAGCACGCTGACGCTGCTGACCGCGGACACCGCCATCACCTTGTCGGCGTACTCGGCGAAGGCTTCCGCGGGCTCCAGCTGCGTCCGCGTGATCGTCACCGTCGCCGACATGCCCTCGGGACCTTCCATGCGCACGCCGACGTCGCCGGAGCCCGGCTGAACGGACCAGCCGTCGGGAACGGCCACGGTGATCTTGGGCGCCTGCGGGTCCGACACCTGGGCGACGGCGTCGACCGCGGGCTTGACGGCTTGCGAGCACGTGACGGTGTCCGGCGGGATCGGCGCTCGCGAGGTGGCGACGATGCCAGGTGCTGCAGGCCCAGAGTCGTTGGTTGATGGCGTCGTCGGCCTGGGCGACTCACTGGCCGACGCGACGTCCTCGCTGCGGACCGCCACGCCCTCGTCGGTCCTGACGCAACCCGATGCCACCGCCACCATCAGGCACAGCAGCACCAACGTCGTCCACCCAAACCGCTTCATCAATCCTTCGAAAATGCTAGTGCGAGTTCTTTCTCCACGTCGACATACGGGGCGCCGGAAAGGTCGACGTTGACCTGCGCGATGGTGCCGCCCGTGAAGGCGTACGGAGCTTTGAATGTACTGGACACCGCCGAGCCGGTGTTGCGCCCGACGCTGATCGTGGCACCGGCAAGACCGAACGTTCCCGGATGCGCCTTGACAGTCGGCAGCGAGGCGACGGCATCACCGTCGATGAACAGGGTGACGTCGCCGAGCGGCGTGTGGCTGTTCTCGACCGTGCCCGTGCGCGTGTAACTGACTCCGAAGATGTGCTGGCCCAACGGAACCGCACCGGGCGACGACACCTTCTGCTCCTCCTCACCCATGAAGTTGTAGACGTAGTGCAGGCGTCCGTCCTGAATGAACAGCACATGGCCGCCGTGGCCACCGCCCTGTTTGAACAACACGCCCTCGGCCCCGGTCGTGTCGATGGTGACCTCGGCCAGCACCGACAACGACTGACCACGCGGTTCGGCGGCGGCGCCCATGCCGACTTCGGCGCCACCCGGGTAGTAGGTGAAGCCCTTGCGCTCGCCCACCAGGTACGGGCGCCACCGCATCATCGTCTCGAGGATGTTGAGATCGGCGAGCGGAAGGCCGTTGTACTTGGCGGCCTCGCTGAACCACAGCTTCTTCATTTCCTCGAGCTTGTCAGGGTTTTCGGCGGCCAGGTCGTGACACTGACTGCGATCCGACTCGATGTGGTATAGCTCCCAGCGGTCCTTGTCGAAGTGCGACCAGCCGGCAGGTGTCGCCGCGTGCACGGTGTTGGCGAACCAGCCGTCATGCCAAATTCCGCGGGTGCCCAGCATCGTGTAGAACTGGGTGTCCTTCCCGGTGGAGGCAGACGAATCAGCAAGGGCCGCTTTGAAGCTCACGCCATCGAGCGGCTTCTGAGCGATTCCACCGACTTCGGCGGGCGGAGTGACGCCGAGCAGGTCGTAGACCGTCGGGGTGATGTCGCAGACATTCACATAGTTGTCGCGCACTTCACCGTGGGCTTTGATCCCGTTGGGCCAGCTGATGATTGCGGTGTCGGCGATGCCGCCTTCGTGGGAGGCGTAGCGCTTGTAGAGCTTGTAGGGCGTGTTGAACGCCATCGCCCAACCGATCGCATAGTGCGGATAGGTCTGCGGACTACCGAGGTGGTCGATGGACTTGATGCTCTCTTCGACGGTGTCGATATAGCCGTTGAAGAACTTCACCTCGTTGACCGACCCGTTCGGGCCGCCCTCGCCGCTGGCGCCGTTGTCGGAGATCACCACGATGATGGTGTCGTCGAGCTGCCCCGACTCTTCGAGATAGTCGAGAATGCGGCCGATCTGGTCATCGGTATAGGACAGGAATCCGGCGAAAACCTCGGCCATCCGGCCGAACAGGCGCTTCTCTTCGTCGTTCAGGGACTCCCACGGGCGCACCGTGTCCTGCGGCGGCCACGGTTCACCGTTGGGCCCCTTGACATCGAGATACGGGTTGATCGGCGATAATTCAGTGTCCGGCGGCACGATGCCGAGCTTCTTCTGGTTCTCCAGCACGATTTCGCGGTAGCGCTCGTAGCCCATGTCGAACTTGCCCGCGTAACGGTCCGCCCATTCCTTGAAGACGTGGTGCGGCGCGTGCCCGGCGCCGGGGCAGACATAGCTGAACCACGGCTTGTCCGGAGCGATCACCTTCGCGTCGCGGATGAACTCGATGGTCTTGTCGGCGATGTCCTTCGACAGGTGATAGCCCTCCTCGGGCGTGGCAGGCGGGCTGATCTGGTGGTTGTCGTAGACCAGGTCCGGATACCACTGGTCGGTCTCGCCGCCCATGAAGCCGTAGAAACGTTCGAACCCGCGTGCCAGTGGCCAATGACGCCGGGTGGCGGCGAGATTCGCCTCCTCGAGGGGGGTCAGGTGCCACTTGCCGACGCAGTATGTGTTGTACCCGCGCTCGTTGAGGACTTCGGAGAGCAGCGCGGTGTCGGCAGGGATGCGGCCGTTGCAGTTAGGGAAGCCGTCGGTGAACTCCTCGATGGTGGCCATGCCGACGGTAGTGGCGTTGCGTCCGGTCAACAGCGAGGCACGGGTCGGTGAACACAGCGCCGTGGTGTGGAACTGGGACAGCCGCACACCCCGTTCGGCGATGCGACTCATCGTCGGCATCTCCACCAGACCGCCGAAGCAGTCCCACGTCGCGATCCCGGTGTCGTCCCACACGAGATACAGGACATTGGGCGAGCCCTCGGGTGCGGTTGGTGCGGCGTAGGGTCCCCAATCCGGCTCCGAATCACGGATATCCAGCTCGATCTTGCCGTTGAATTCGGTTGCCATGGCCCAGCCTCGTCCTGGTAGGTGCGTCGCCGCGTGGTCCCCAACCGCCCGGAGATTACACCGGCGATGTGTGCTGAAGCTGAGAAACTGACGACGACGGCGTCGCGGGTCGGCGCGTCAGCCATCGGCACACGAGAAATGTCGGGATCGTCCAGCCCAACCAGGCGCCGATGCCCGCAATCACCCAGAGGAAGTGTTCCTCGTTACCGCCAAACACGCTGTCCTGCAACGGGTGCAACGCGATGAACAACATCGGCGTCCAGATCCGGTTGGTGATGATCGACAATGCTAGCGTCGCGCTGAGCACCATGTGTCTGCGATGCGCCGCGAACCGCCGGGAGCGCCCGGCGAGGTAGCCGTTGACGGTGAACCATAGCCACAGCGACGCCAACAGGACGTTGCTGACGGCGAGGATCGGCCCGAACGGTGTCGCAGCGCCGATGACCATCGCACACACCGCGGCCGGGATCGCGGTGCACACATAGACCCGTCCGACGCGGCGGTGCAGATCGGGGCGGCGTCGACGCAGCCCCGGCCAGATCTGCGCCACCGCAGACACCATCGCCACGCTCGCGAACATCACGTGCCCCAACAGCAGGGGATAGTGCAACGCGAAGGTCGCAGGGACGCGGGTGCCGCCGGAGAAGTACGGCGGCAACGAGTAGGCCAGGAAAGCGAGCACGATCAGCGCGAGCGCCCGAGCCGGCCATCGTCGGGTTCCGGTGGTTGCGTATGCCATACGCAGAAGCGTACGTCATACGCATACGATCGGCACGTCGATTACGCTCACCAGTGATGACCGACCGCGACGCGCTGCCGAGGGCGCTGGAAATTCTATGGCGCGACCGCCCACCATCCCGGGGGTCGAGCGGGTTGAGCCGGGAGCGGATCGTCGCGACGGCGGTCGAACTGGCCGATTCCGACGGACTGGCGGCGCTGTCGATGGCACGGCTCGCCGAACGACTGGGCTGCGGCACGATGTCGCTCTACCGACATGTCGCCAATAAGGACGAGCTGGTCACATTCATGCTCTCGACGGCCCCCGATCCCCCACCGCGACGCGCTGACAACACGGATTGGGCTGGTGCCCTTAACGATTGGGCCTTTGGGCTGTGGAACGTCTATCACCGGCACCCGTGGGTGCTGCAGACCGCGTCGTCAGGGCCGCCTGCAGACCCCGGCCAGTTGGCGTGGCTGGACGCCGGGCTCGCATCGCTCGCCGACACCGGCCTTGCCGAACGGGACAAGCTGGCGGCCGTCATGGCGGTGCTGCACTTCGTCCGCGGCGCGGCGGCGCTCGCGATCGAGGCCGGCCATGTCGACGGCCAGGACTACTACCCCGGTCTGCTCCGCCGGGTGCTCGACGCCGACCGGTTCCCGGCCCTGGCGGCCGCCCTCGATGCCGGGGTGTTCGACGACGTCGACCGGGACCACCTCAGCGAGTTTCGGTCGGGGCTGGCCCAGCTCGTCGACGGCATCGCGGCCAGGATCGCCTCGGTCGACTAGCCCGATTCCGGGGTAACGAAATGCTGTCGAGCCTGTGACGTTGCGGTGGCCTTGCTACCAGTAGCCCTGCATGGAGATGGCTGCGGTGGAAGTATGCCGAACGTGGCGACAACCAAAGCACAGACGATCTCCTATCCGGCGCCGGGCGCACGCCCACATCGTCGTGACGACTTCTCGGTCGACCCGCACGTCGTGGTGCTGTTCGGTGCGACTGGTGACCTGGCGAGACGCAAGCTGCTTCCGGGGCTCGCCTATCTCGACCAGTCCGAGCTCGCCCCCAACATCCAAGTCGTCGCCACCTCGCTGGAGGATTACACCCGCGCGGAGTTCCTCAAGCTGGCGAAGGAGGCAATCGAGGACTTCGGCACCCACACGCTGACCAAGGAACAGTGGGAGCGGTTCGCCGAAAACGTCACCTATGTGCCGCAGGGCGCCGGCCCGGAGGCGCTGGCCGCCGCGGTAGCCGAGGCCGAGGCCAAGCTCGGGCCGGATGTGCTTCGGCTGCACTATCTTTCGGTACCACCCAAGGCCGCCCGCGCAGTGATCACCATGCTTCGGGACGCAGGCCTTGTGGACAAGTCACGTGTCGTCATGGAGAAACCGTTCGGCACGGACCTGGCCAGCGCGGTCGAACTCAATAAGTTCGTTCACGAGACGTTCCGGGAGAACCAGATCTTCCGCATCGACCACTTTCTCGGCAAGGAGGCCGCACAGAACATCTTGGCGTTCCGGTTCGCCAACGGCCTGTTCGAGCCGATCTGGAACCGCAACTTCATCGACCACATCCAGATCGACATTCCGGAGACGCTCGGCCTCGACGAGCGCGCCAACTTCTACGAGAGCACCGGCGCCTACAAGGACATGGTGGTCACCCACCTGTTCCAGGTGATGGCGTTCGTCGTGATGGAGCCGCCGACGGCACTCGAGCCCCGCGCCATCAGCGAGGAGAAGAACAAAGTCTTCCGGTCGATGCTGCCCATCGACCCGCACAACGTGGTTCGCGGCCAATACACCGGATATCGCGACTCCACCGGTGTGGCAAGGGATTCCGACACCGAGACCTTCATCGCGCTGAAAGTGCGCATCGACAATTGGCGGTGGGCCGGCGTACCGATCTACCTGCGCACGGGCAAGCGGATGGCCGAGGGGATCCGCATCATCTCGATCGCGTTCAAAGAAGCGCCGCGCACCATGTTCCCCGCGGGCTCCGGCGTCGGCTCCCAGGGTCCCGACCACCTGACGTTCGACCTCGCCGACAACTCGAAGGTGTCACTGTCGTTCTACGGCAAGCGACCGGGGCCCGGCATGAAGCTCGACAAGCTGTCGATGCAGTTCTCCACGCAGGAGATCGACACCGTAGGCGATGTGCTGGAGGCCTACGAGCGGCTGATCCTGGACGCGATGCGCGGCGACCACACGCTGTTCACCACCGCCGAGGGCATCGAGTCGTTGTGGGAGCGGTCGGCCGGGCTGCTGTCCGACCCGCCACCGTCAAAGTCGTACCCGCAGGGCACCTGGGGGCCGAATGCGATCCACCAGCTGATCGCGCCCAACGCATGGCGGCTGCCATTCGAGAGGGCATGGCGGGAGAAAAAGTAGCGCAAACGACAAAGCCCCCGGCCACACCGGGGGCTTTGCGTAGAGGCCTACTTGGCCTTCTCGAGAATCTCCACGAGCCGCCAGCGCTTGGTGGCCGACAGCGGGCGCGTCTCCATCAACGAGACCCGGTCGCCGATACCTGCGATGCCGTTCTCGTCGTGCGCCTTCACCTTCGTGGTGGTGCGGATGATCTTGCCGTAGAGCGGGTGCTTCACCCGGTCCTCCAGCTCGACCACGATGGTCTTCTGCATCTTGTCGCTCACCACGTAGCCGATGCGGGTCTTGCGACGCGCACGCGGCTTCTCGGTGCGCGGCGTGTACGCGGGACCCTTTGTTGCCTTCTCTGCCATTACGATTCCTCACCAACGGGTCCGGAAGCCAGACCCAGTTCACGTTCGCGCAGCACGGTGTACACACGCGCAATCTCCTGGCGCACCAAGCGCAGCCGACGGTTGTTGGCAAGCTGCCCGGTCGCCATCTGGAAGCGGAGGTTGAACAGCTCCTCCTTGGACTCGCGCAGCTTGTCGGCCAACTCGACGTCGGTCAGCTCGCGCAGTTCGCCCGGCGTCACTCCCACTGCCATCAGAACTGGTCCTCTCTGGTCACGATGCGTGCCTTGATCGGCAACTTGTGGATCGCACGGGTCAGCGCCTCCCGGGCGATCTTCTCGTCGGGATAGCTCAGCTCGAACAGCACCCGGCCCGGCTTGACGTTGGACACCCACCACTCCGGCGAACCCTTGCCGGAACCCATGCGGGTTTCGGCCGGCTTCTTGGTCAGCGGGCGGTCAGGGAAGATGTTGATCCACACCTTGCCGCCACGCTTGATGTGCCGGTTGATCGCGATACGGGCGGACTCGATCTGCCGGTTGGTGACGTAGGCGTGTTCCAGTGCCTGGATGCCGTAGTCACCGAAGCTCACCGACGTGCCACCGCTGGCGATGCCACGCTGGCGCGGGTGGTGCTGCTTGCGGTGCTTGACCCTGCGGGGAATCAACATGGTTCAGCTCTCCGTGCTTTCCGTGGTCGGCACCTCAGCCGCAGCTTCGGCGGTGGCCTCGGGTGCGGTCGTCGCCTCGGCAGCGGGTGCCTCTTCGGTAACCGACTGCGCCGGACCGGCGTCGCTGCCCGATGCCGCGCGGCCGGCTTCGGTGCTCGTCGCGGTGGTCCCCGACGCGCCGCTGCGGCGCGGGCGGGAGCCCGACGGACGCTCGCGGCGCGGACGATCGGTGCCTGCGGGAACTGCGGCGGTGAGCTCACGCTTGCCACCGACGATGTCGCCCTTGTAGATCCAGACCTTCACGCCGATACGGCCGAAGGTCGTCTTGGCCTCGTACAGGCCGTAGTCGATGTCGGCGCGCAGCGTGTGCAACGGGACGCGGCCCTCGCGGTAGAACTCCGAGCGGCTCATCTCGGCGCCGCCGAGGCGGCCTGAGCACTGCACCCGGATGCCCTTGACATTGGGCTGGCGCATCGCGGACTGGATGGCCTTACGCATGGCGCGGCGGAATGCCACACGGTTGCTCAGCTGCTCGGCAACACCCTGAGCGACCAACTGCGCCACCGACTCCGGGTTCTTCACCTCGAGGATGTTCAGCTGGACCTGCTTGCCCGTCAGCTTCTCCAGGTCGGCGCGGATGCGGTCGGCCTCAGTGCCACGGCGGCCGATGACAATGCCCGGCCGGGCGGTGTGAATGTCGACGCGGACCCGGTCGCGGGTGCGTTCGATCTCCACGTCGGCGATGCCGGCGCGCTCGAGACCGGTGGCCAGCAGCCGACGGATCGCGACGTCTTCCTTCACGTAGTCCTTGTACTGCTTGTCGGCATACCACCGGGACTTCCAGTCGGTGGTGATACCGAGCCGGAAGCCGTGGGGGTTGATCTTCTGGCCCACTACTGCGAGCCTCCCTTCGCTTCGTCAGAAGCCTTCTTCGCCGGAGCTGCCTTAGCGGCCTTCTTGGCCGGTGCCTTCTTCGCTGCGGCCTCGGGTGCTTTCTTGGCGGCCGCCTTTTCGGGGGCCTTCTTTGCCGGAGCCTTCTTTGCGGCGGCGGCCTTGCTGCCCTGCGCGCGGCGCGAACGGGCGGCGCTGGCCGACCTGCCGCTGGCGCCCTCACCGCGTGACGGACGGCTCTCGACGATCACCGTGATGTGGCTGGTGCGCTTGCGAATTCGGAACGCACGCCCCTGCGCGCGCGGCCGGATGCGCTTGGCGGTGGGGCCTTCGTCGGCATAGACGGTGGACACCACGAGCGTCGACGGGTCGAGGCCCTCGTTGTTCTGCGCGTTGGCGGCAGCGCTGGCGATCACCTTGGCGACCGGCTCGCTGGCGGACTGAGGCGCCCACCGCAGGATGTCCAGTGCCTCGGACACGGACTTGCCGCGCACCAGGTCGATCACCCGGCGCGCCTTGCTCGCCGACACACGCACGAAGCGGGCCTTCGCGATCGCGGTCGGGTATTCGGTCTCAACAGAGGTCATCGCCGTTTGGCCTTCCGGTCATCCTTGATGTGCCCCTTGAACGTGCGGGTCGGGGCGAACTCGCCGAGCTTGTGTCCGACCATCGCCTCGGTGACGAACACCGGCACATGCTTGCGGCCGTCGTGCACCGCGAAGGTGTGCCCGATGAAGTCGGGGATGATGGTCGAACGGCGCGACCAGGTCCTGATGACCTGCTTCGTGTTCTTCTCGTTCTGGACGTCGACCTTCTTCAACAGATGGTCGTCGACGAACGGACCCTTTTTCAGGCTGCGTGGCATTTTCTAATCCCTGGCTCTCTACCGGTGGTGCTTCTTGCCGGTACGGCGGCGTCGGACGATGAGCTTGTCGCTCTGCTTGTTGCGTTTACGGGTGCGGCCCTCGGGTTTGCCCCACGGGCTGACCGGGTGACGGCCGCCGGAGGTCTTGCCCTCGCCACCGCCGTGCGGGTGGTCGACCGGGTTCATCACAACACCACGAACGGTGGGGCGCTTGCCCTTCCACCGCATGCGGCCTGCCTTGCCCCAGTTGATGTTGGCCTGCTCGGCGTTGCCGACCTCGCCGACGGTGGCGCGGCAGCGCACGTCGACGCGACGGATCTCACCGCTGGGCATGCGCAGAGAGGCGTAGGTGCCTTCCTTGCCCAGCAGCTGGATCGAGGAGCCGGCCGAGCGGGCCAGCTTGGCACCGCCGCCTGGCCGCAGCTCGACGGCGTGGATCAGGGTGCCTGCCGGGATGTTGCGCAGCGGCAGGTTGTTGCCGGGCTTGATGTCGGCGTTGGGGCCGGACTCCACGACGTGGCCCTGTGCCAGACCTTGGGGCGCAACGATGTAGCGCTTCTCGCCGTCCAGGTAGTGCAGCAGTGCGATGTTCGCAGTGCGGTTGGGGTCGTACTCGATGTGAGCGACCTTGGCGTTGACGCCGTCCTTGTCGTGGCGGCGGAAGTCGATGACGCGGTACGCACGCTTGTGGCCACCGCCCTTGTGCCGGGTGGTGATCCGTCCGTGCGCGTTACGCCCGCCCTTACCGTGCAGCGGACGCACCAGCGACTTCTCCGGCTCCGAGCGAGTGATCTCGGCGAAGTCGGAGACGCTGGCACCGCGGCGACCCGGGGTCGTCGGCTTGTACTTGCGAATTCCCATAGTTCTTGTCTCTCAGCTTCTCTCGCTAGGCCGGTTGCCCGAACAGGTCGATCGGCTTACTGCCAGCGGCCAACGTGACGATGGCGCGCTTGGTATTCTTGCGCTTTCCGTAGCCCGCACGGGTGCGCTTGCGCTTGCCCTGGCGGTTGGCGGTGTTCACCGACGCCACCTTGACCTTGAAGATCTTCTCGATAGCGATCTTGATCTGGGTCTTGTTCGAGTCGGGGTGAACGACGAACGTGTAGACGTTGTCCTCGATCAGCGAATACGACTTCTCGGAGATGACCGGGGACAGGATGATGTCTCGGGGATCAGTGATGGTCGCCATCAGGCCGAAACCTCCTGCTCGCTGTTGGCGCCGATGTAAGAGTTCAGCGCCTCGACGCTGAACACCACGTCGTCGGCGTGCAGCACGTCGTAGGTGTTGAGCTGATCCGGCGAAAGCACGTGCACGCCAGGCAGATTCCGCACGCTCTTGGCGCCGGTCTCGTCGCTGCGGCCGATGACGATCAGCACCTGCTTGCCCTCGACCAGGTTGCCCAGGAACGCCTTGGCGCTCTTGGTCGACGGCGTCTGGCCCTCCACGAGCTCGGTGACGGCATGGATACGGCCGTTGCGGGCCCGGTCGGACAGCGCGCCGAGCAACGCGGCACGGATCATCTTCTTCGGGGTGCGCTCGCTGTAGTCGCGCGGCTGCGGACCGTGCACCACGCCGCCGCCGGTGAACTGCGGCGCACGCGTCGAACCCTGACGGGCACGGCCGGTGCCCTTCTGCCGGTACGGCTTCTTGCCGCCGCCTCGCACCTCGCCGCGAGTCTTGGTGGAGTGCGTGCCCTGACGCTTGGCCGCCAACTGAGCGGTGACCACCTGGTGCATCAGCGCGATGTTCGGCTCGACGTCGAACAGCTCGGCAGGCAATTCGACGGAACCGTCTTTCTTGCCACCCGGAGTGTGGACGTCAATCTTGTTGGTTGCCATTACTTCTCGCCTCGCTTGATCGCGCTACGGACCATCACCAGTCCGCCGGTGCGGCCGGGGATGGCGCCCTTGATCAGCAACACGCCGTTTTCGGCATCGACCTTGTGCACCAACAGGTTCTGTGTGGTGATCCGGTCGCTGCCCATGCGGCCCGACATGCGGGTGCCCTTGAAAACACGGCCCGGGGTGGCGCAGCCACCGATCGAACCGGGACGACGGTGTACGGCCTGCGCACCGTGGCTCGCGCCCTGGCCCTTGAAGCCGTGGCGCTTCATGGTGCCGGCGAAGCCCTTGCCCTTGGAGGTGCCCGTCACGTCGACATAGCTTCCGTCGGCGAAGATTTCGGCGGTCAGCTCCTGACCGACCTCGAATTCGGCGGCGGCGGCCTCGTCGTCGAGCCGCAGCTCGGCGAGATGCCTGCGCGGGTTGACGCCGGCGGCGGTGAACTGACCGGTGACGGGCTTGTTCACCTTGCGCGGGCTGATCTCGCCATAGGCAAGCTGCACGGCGCTGTAGCCGTCGCGCTCCGGGGTGCGGATACGCGTCACAACATTCGGGCCGGCCTTGACGACCGTCACCGGCACGACCCGGTTGTTCTCGTCGAACACCTGCGTCATACCCATCTTGGTGCCCAAAATGCCTTTTCTAGCCATTTTTCTCGGGTCTCCTACTGGATGTTGACGTCGACGCTCGCCGGCAGATCGATGCGCATGAGAGCGTCAACGGTCTTCGGCGTCGGGTCGAGGATGTCGATAAGCCGCTTGTGCGTACGCATCTCGAAGTGCTCCCGCGAGTCCTTGTACTTATGCGGGGAGCGGATGACGCAGTACACGTTCTTTTCGGTCGGCAGCGGCACGGGGCCCACCACACTGGCGCCGGTACGGGTGACCGTTTCGACGATCTTGCGCGCCGAAGCGTCAATCGCCTCGTGGTCGTAGGCCTTGAGCCTGATGCGGATCTTTTGTCCCGCCACGCTTCTCCTACCTCGCTCCTACTTCGTACTTCGGCCGGCCCGTGCCCGGACCTGGTCCCTGCGCTTCGTCCATATGGGCGTCGCGCTGGTGTGCCGCCGCTGTTTACCTGTCTATGTGCACCGATCCCCGCGGTCGGGTGTGTCGCCCGTACGCGCACTCCGACTCGACGGAAATTCCGCCACTGCCGAAGGTGGAACCGGATGCGCCCGTTTGGGCGCCGGTTGTGTGCCCGGCCAGGCGCAAACCCGGCTCAGAGCAACCCGACCAGTATGCCTTAGATCGCGAGTTGCTCCAAATCCCTGGCTATCGGATTGCCGCGCAGGCAGTCGGCCCGGCGGACGCCGTCGGGAGGCCGCTTCCTTACTCCAGAGTAAGGTAGCCGGCTATGACCGCTGCGACCACCACCTACCAGATGTGGAAGAGGCTCGCCGGACGTCCCGGCGGATCCCGTCTGTTCTCGACCGCGGCGATGGTGCGGGTGCCCTATTTCGCGTCGATCGTCCCGCACGTCGTCCGGATGGAGCCCGGATTCGCCGAGGTCACGGTGCCGAAATGGTTCTTCGTCTACAACCACCTGCACACTGTGCACGCGATCGCGTCATGCAACGCCGCCGAGATTGCGATGGGAATGCTGATGGAGGCCACCGTGCCGACCAGCCATCGCTGGATTCCCAAGGCGATGACCGTGCAGTACCTGGAGAAGGCCACCACATCGCTACGGGCCCAGGCCCGCGTGGACCCGCCCGACTTCTCGGCGATCACCGACGGCGTCGAACTGGTCATCCCCGTCAGCGTCACGGACAAGGCGGGCAACGAGGTCGTGCACGCCGACATCACCTGCTGGGTGACGCCCGCGCACTGATGCGGTTAACGGTTAAGAAGTACTGGTCGGAGTGAAATACTCGCGCCACGCCGTGATCTTGTCGTCCTTCACCTCGTAGGCGCCCATCACGGGCCAGTGCATCTCTTTCCCGTTCACGATCCAGTGATCGTCACGCTCCATCAGCACGACATCCCCGTCGACCGCTAGATACTCAATCTTGAGTTCGACGCAGGTGCCGCGGGCGAAGTACGCCTCCATGGTCGTGCGGATCGCTTCGCGACCGACGATCGGCGGGTAGGGGCCGACGTACAACGTGAGGTCGTCGGCGAAGTGGCTCATGACCTCGTCGACGTCGTTTCGACCCCATGCGGCCATTTCGGCCCGAACGATTTCCTCAACGCTCATTGGTTTCCCTTTCCGGGATCAGTCGCCGCCGCCACCACAGCCCCCGCTGCAACCGCCGCTGCATCCGCCGCCCCCGCTGCAGCCGCCACCGTGGTGACCACCATGGCCGCCGTCGGAGGCACTTCCGGTGTCCCAGTTATTGCTGTCGTCGCCACGCCGCCCGCTCCCGCGGCCCAACCACGCCGCCAACACGACGAACGCCACGAATATCCCGACCACCACATACACCGCTGTCATGGGCACTCCTGTCGATACGTGCCATGGCCCTCTCGCACCAGGTCGACGTCGAAGGTCAGCACCTCATTGACCAGTTCGCCACGGTGATTGCGGTAGTTGATCACGAGCGTCGACTCGCCGCGGTACACCCCGACGACGTCGAAGTGCAGGTCGGGCAGGAGCGCCAAGGCCGTCGTCCAGTAGTGGCGCAACGCGTCTTTCCCGCACACGACGCCCCCGGTTTCGGGTAGCACGCGGGCAGCCACCGGCGACGTGAACAGGACGTCGTCGTGAAAATGCTTCAGCACCGCTTCGACGTCGTGCGCGTTCCAGGCGTTCACCCAATCGGCGGCGAACTTCTCTGGATCCGGTGTCGGCATGCCGTCAGCGTAATCCTGTCCGCCAGTGTCGAAATCCGCTTTTTGTAGACGTTTTCTCGAACTTCTTCTGCAAAAAGCGGATCTCGTGCTACCGGCTATGTGGGCAGGCCCGCCCAGAACGGGCACTGGTGGCTTTCGCCGAAAGTGGTGACGACGCGACTCCCGTCGGGCTGCAACGACATCCACGGCTGTCCGTTGCCGGCGCCGAGCTCAGGCCACTCCGGTTGGCCCGTGGCCTTCGGCGCACCGCTGGTGACGAACCGGCTCCAGTAATCGATCATCTGGTCGGAGAGCGACTGTTGCGCCGAGTCCAACGGCGGTGCACCGCCGACCTCGAAGAGGAAGCGCAGCTCCAGGGAATGACTGGCGCCGACGGGAAATGGCAACGTGCGCATCGATTCCGGCGCAGGCGCGTCGCGATCGTTGAACTCGTAGGCGTACACGGGCCCGGCGCGGGCCAGGTCGTCACCCACGCGTTGGGCGACGCACGCGAATGCGCCGTCGGTGGTCGCCGCAGAGTACGCCGCGGGCACATTGCCGCCGTAGTTGTCCAGCGGGTAGTGCTCGCCGACCGCAACCGCGTTGGCGCCGAAGGTCTCTCGCAACAGTTCCGGATATTGCTCGGCAGTGTAATTCTTGCCGAACCGCAGATACTGCAGCGCGACGAACAAGGTGAACTCGTCGCGGTTCGTACCGATCAGGACAGGCACCCGCGCGGCATCGTCCTTCGCGATCGCCGTCACCGGGTCGACGGGAAGCGCCGCGGTGCCGGTGACGGGACCGGGCATTGCGTCTTGCCCGATGTTGTAGAAAGCCACGGGTTCTCGCAGTTTGTCAACCGGCAACGCCCGAAGACACTCCGCCGCCGTTTTCGGGTCCGGGCACCCCGCCCGCGCGGCGTAGTCGAGGCTGCTCTGTTGGGCCGTCGCCAGGTCGGCCTGCGCCTGACACGGCGCGCTCTGGATGATCGCCGCCCGGAACAGACCCTTCGAACCCGGCGCCACCAGGTGGTCGCACACCGATATGCCGCCCGCCGACTGACCGGCGACCGTGACCTTGGCGGGATCACCGCCGAAGTTGGCGATGTTGTCCCGCACCCAGCGCAGCGCCGCCTGCTGGTCTTCCAGTCCGTAGTTGCCGACGTCGCCGGGCGGCCCGAGCGCCGGATGGGCCAGGAACCCGAGCGTGCCGAGCCGGTAGTTGATGCTGACGACGACGATGTCGCCGCGCGAGACCATCCATTGGCCGTCGTAGGTTTTGCCGCTGCCGCCCGTGAACGAGCCGCCGTGGATCCACACCATCACCGGCTTCGGCGATCCACCCTTCGCGGGAGTCCACACGTTGAGGGTCAGGCAGTCTTCGTCACTCTGCTTACCGAACTCGGGGTCGGCCCCAGGGTCCTGGATGCAGGTCGGTCCGGGCTTGGTGGCATCCCGCACATCGGTCCACGGCTTGGCCGGCGCGGGGGGTCGAAATCGCAATGGCCCGACGGGCGGTGCGGCGTAAGGGATGCCGGCGAACATCCGGTGATCCGACTCGACGACGCCGCGCACCGGCCCGGTAGCAGTCTGCACAAGCGCCGGATCGGTCTCGGGCTGCGACGGACTGATCGTCGGTGACGGTGGCTTGAGCACCTCGGGGATTGCTGCCTTCGGGGATACCCCGGCGACTCGTCCGAGCGCGACCACCAGCGCAGTCGCGAGCACGACGAGCAGGACTACTCGCAGGCTCCGAGCCGTCCCTGGTAGCACGGAGTCCGAGCCTACGCAGGCTTTCGGCCAAAATGCTGGATCAAGGCCATGGCGATCATTTAAACTACGAACTTGACACCCGTCAAGTTCTGCCCGCCCGCATCTCAGGAGGCTCGATGAGCACGTCAACGACGGACGACGCCGCCAAGGTGCTGGCCGATCCGACGGCGTACGCCGACGACGACCGGCTTCATAGGGCACTGACCCATCTGCGGGCGAACAACCCGGTGGCATGGGTCGACAATCCGCCGTACCGGCCGTTCTGGGCGATCACCAAACACGAAGACATCATGGCCATCGAGCGCGCCAACGACCTGTTCCTTTCGGAGCCAAGGCCACTGCTGGCGGCGGCCGAAGTCGACGACGTCTTCAAGGCCCAGATTGAAGCCGGCATCGGCATCCGCACCCTCGTTCACATGGATGACCCGCATCACCGCAAGGTGCGGGCGATCGGCGCGGATTGGTTCCGGCCGAAGGCCATGCGCGACCTCAAGACCCGGGTGGACGAGTTGGCCAAGCGCTACGTCGACCGCATGCGCGAGATCGGACCAGAGTGCGACTTCGTCACCGACGTCGCACTGAATTTCCCGCTCTACGTGATCCTTTCGCTGCTCGGCCTTCCGGAGGAAGACTTCCCGCGGATGCTCAAGTTGACCCAGGAGATGTTCGGGGGCGACGACACCGAACATCAGCGCGGAGATTCGACGGAGGACATGCTCGCCGTTCTGGCCGACTATTTCAATTACTTCACCAAGCTGACCGCATCGCGACGAGAGCATCCGACTGAGGACCTGGCATCGGCGATCGCCAACGGTCGCGTCGACGGTGAACACCTGTCGGACATGGACACCGTTTCCTACTACGTGATCATCGCCAGCGCCGGACACGACACCACCTCAGACGCCATCTCCGGTGGGCTGCTTGCCCTCATCGAAAACCCAAGCGAGCTAACACGTTTGCGCGAGAACCTGGATTTGATGCCGACTGCGGTCGAGGAGATGATCCGCTGGGCCACCCCGGTCAAGGAGTTCATGCGCACCGCCGCCGAGGACACCACCGTCAGGGGCGTGCCCATCGCCAAGGGCGAATCCGTCTATCTGACCTACGTTTCCGGGAATCGCGATGAGGACGTCTTCACCGACCCGTTCCGATTCGACGTCGGCCGCGACCCCAACAAGCATCTGGCCTTCGGCTACGGCGTGCACTTCTGTCTCGGCGCGGCATTGGCGCGCATGGAGATGACCAGCCTCTACACCGAGTTGGTGCCGCGACTGGAGTCGATCGAATTGGCGGGTGAACCCGAACTGTCGGCGACGACCTTCGTCGGCGGCCTCAAGCACCTGCCGATTCGCTACTCGCTGCGCTGATCCCGTAGCTCTTCTTGCGGTGGGTGGCCAGAAAACCGTCCACCGCGGCCACCGCGATCTTGCGATAGTCGAAGTCCGGCAACGTCGACAGCTTTCCCAGCGCGATCGGGCCGAGGAGCAATGCCGCCGCGTGGGTGCGGTCGACGCGGCCGAGTTCGGCCACCGCCTGCGGGCTGCTGAGGATCGCCTCGAACGGCGCCGCGTACTGTTCGGCCACCCGCTCCCGCAGGGTGCGCACCTCGGGGCTGTCCGGCGAACCGCGGTGCGGTGCACCCGGCAACCTTTCCAGGTCCCCGCCGAGGGTCAGCCATGACATCGCGGTGAGGGTGACCGGCGCCTCGGCGATCAACTCGGCCTGCGCCTGCACCAACGCGATCAACCTATCGCGCAGCGAGCCCTCTGCGGGCGGCGTCGGGGCGGGCGGGATCAGCGCGTGAAAAGCCGCTGCCAGCAGATCATTTCCGCTTGGGAAGTGGCGATACAAGGTGGCCCGCGCTACGTTGGCGGCACGAGTGACCGCATCGACGGTCACCGCGCTCGGGCCTCCTGAGCGCAGTAGCGAGGTTGCGGCATCGAGCAGACGTGCCCGCGATCGCGCGGGCCGCGGATCGTTGCGCTCGCCGGTCATGGTTAAAGCCACCTTTCTCCGGGCAAACAAGACTGTCGGTCTTGTATCGAGACTGTTAGTCTCAAAAATACCCACCGAAGGAGGGGCGACATGGTCGACCTCACCCGGTCGGCTGAGGATATCGACGTCGGCCTTGGCGGCTTGTCCAAGCGTGCCCGCATCTGGTTGCTGACCGTCGCCAGTGTGGATGTACTGATGGTGATCACCTCGATGGTCGCACTGAACACGGCTCTTCCCGATATTGCATTGGAAACCAATGCGACTCAGGGGCAGCTTACGTGGGTCGTCGACGGGTACACGCTGGTTCTGGCGTGTCTGTTACTTCCTGCCGGTGCCATCGGCGACCGCTACGGCAGGCGTGGCGCGTTGTTGACCGGGCTGAGCATCTTCGCGCTGGCGTCGCTTGCACCGGTGTTCTTCGACAGCCCGCTGCCGATCATCATCGCCCGAGCGGTCGCCGGATTGGGCGCGGCATTCATCATGCCTGCGACGCTGTCGCTATTGACCGCGGCATTTCCGAAGTCAGAGCGCAACAAAGCGGTTGGCATCTGGGCCGGCGTTGTGAGCTCCAGCTGTGTATTCGGCTTTCTGGGCACCGGGATCCTGCTGCATTTCTGGTCGTGGCAGTCCATTTTCGTGGCGTTCACGGTCGCCAGCGCCGGCATGTTCATCCTGACGTGCACGATCGCGTCGTCACGCGACGAGACCGCCACGCCCGTCGATTGGATCGGCGCCCCGCTCATCGGGGGCGCTGTCGCTGTTTTCGTGTTCGGTCTCGTCGAGGCGCCCGCGAGGGGTTGGACCAACCCGCTTGTCTGGTTGTCCATCTCCGCGGGCATCGGATTGGCGGCGGTATTCGGCGTCGTCCAGTTGCGACGCAGGCATCCCCTGCTCGACGTCAGGTTGTTCCGTCGGCCCGATTTCGCGACCGGCGCGATAGGCATCACCTTCCTGTTTTTCGCGAATTTCGGATTCTTCTTCGTCGCAATGCAATACATGCAGCTGATCCTGGGTTACAGCGCGCTTCAGACCGCGTTCGCTCTCACGCCGGTCGCCCTCCCAATTCTGATTCTGGGCGCGACGATGCATCTCTTCCTCCCAAAGATCGGGCTGCGCGTGTCGGTATCGCTCGGCCTGCTGCTCATCGCGGCGGGATTGCTTGCCATGTGCACGTTCGAAGCCGACACCGCCTACATCGACATGGTATGGCCATTCCTGATCTGCGCGATAGGCATCGGATTATGCACTGCGCCAACGACAACCGCGATCATGCACGCCGTGCCGGACGAGAAACAGGGTGTCGCGTCGGCGGTGAACGACGCGACCAGAGAGGTCGGTGCGGCGATCGGCATCGCGGTCGTCGGCTCAGTGGTGGCCGCGCAGTACCACAATCATCTCGCGCCCGCGCTCAGCGCGTTCCCCAAGCAGGTTCGCGGCGCGGCGGCTGACTCCCTCGCCCACGCCCTGGCCATCGCCGAGCAGATGGGACCGCAGGGCGCTCGCCTGGCGGTTGCGGCCAATAATGCCTTCCTGCAGGCGATGGACACGTCGCTGGTAATCCTCGCGATCACGCTGACCGTTGCGGCCACCTTCGTCGCGATCTGGGCACCAGGCCGAGATGGGCGACAGCTCCGCGTGGTGCGGAGGCTGACGAGGCGAGTCGGGCGGTAGCTTCCCTGTCGGTGTCCCCGACGGTAAGCAGTCTCAGCATAGGTGGACTCATCAAGCACGTGGCCACCATGGAGTACGCCTGGACGCAGCAAGTGGTTGCCGACCAAGACGAGCTGCCGAACGACCCATGGTCGTTGCAGGGAATGATGGTGACGTTGGCGCATCGTGAACAGCAGTTCGTGATGCGCGAGGCCGACCTCGGTGGTGCTGCACCTGATCGACGAGTTCACGAGACTGGTCAGTTCAAGCCGTGGAAACCAGTCCGGTGATGAACTCCGCGGCGCGGTGTCCGAGCATGACGATCGTGGCGTGCGGGCCGCGACTGGTGATGGTGGGCAGGATGGACCCGTCGACTACCCACAGCCCGTCGACCCCGCGTACCCCGCACCGCTCGTCGACCACAGCCGACGCGTCGCCCTCCAGCCCCATCGGCGCCGTCCCACACAGATGCTGCGATGTCGACCACGCCGGCTCGCCGACTTTCGTTGTCGACGAGGCCAGTTCGCGGGCCAGCTCCGCACCCGCGCTCAACATCGCCACATCATGCGGGTCGCTGTCGTAGCGATGTTCGATGACTGGCGGGACCTCGGGGTCTGCTGTAACAATGCTGACCCTGCCCCGCGATCTCGGCTGCGCCACCACAACGCCGATGTGCGGTTGGTCGGCCGGATCGTGACCGTACCCGTCCACCATTGCACCGAACCCCCGGGTATACGGCCTGATCTCGAGGCCGTTCGGAGTGGTGAGTATCGCCTCGACCGGGGGTAGGTTGTGCGATGGAGTCCAGGTCACCGGCACCACCCATTCGGGGTGGTCGCTGGTCGCCTTCCCAACCGGCAGATCGGATACGACGGCGACGCCGGCCGCCGCCAGAACGTCATCAGGACCGATACCGGACAACATCAAGACATGCGCCGATCCAATTGCACCGGCACACAGCACAATCCGATCGGCTGTAAGGTAGGTGGCTCCGCCAGAGCCGTAACAATCCACGCCGACCGCCCGCCCGCCTACGATCCGGATGCGACCGACGCGCGTGTCGGCGACCAGGGTCAGGTTTGGACGGCCCAGAGCGGGTTGCAGGTAGGCCCCACCCGGCCCTACCCTCGCGCCCCCGTCGATGTTCAGCGGTACCGCGCCGACACCCGGCGGCAACGGTGCCCCAGGCGCCGCACCATTGAGGTCAGGTACCCACGCGTAACCCATTTCGACGGCGGCATCCACGAAAGACGCCGTGCAGCCGTCAAACTCAGTGATACGACGGACGACAATCGGGCCGTCGGAGCCATGCAGCGGACCGTCGAAATCCATGTCGTTCTCGATCGCGCGAAAATGCGGAAGCACGTCGTTCCATGACCAGCCGGGCAACGCCCACCTGGCGATGTCGTCGGGCAGTGCGCGGCAGAAGTAACCGCCGTTGACTGCACCAGACCCGCCGACCACCGCGCCTCGCATGACGTGTCCGACCCGTTTCGGTTCGTCCGTCAGTGTTGTCGCGTAGTGCCGCACCACCGAGCTGGCCGCACCGATCGGCATATGCACGGCGTTGGTGATCTGCTCGCCCACTCTCGGGTCAGACGGCGCTGGCCCCGTCTCGACAATAGTGACACGACACGCTTCGTCACGTGAAATGCGTTCTGCTAGGACAGATCCCGCACTGCCAGCGCCAACGATCAGTACATCGCTGTGCAAGAGTGCCGCTTCAGGTCCGGATCTGTGGCTTGAGGGCGCCGACGTGCCGCTCTCGAACCACTCCTGACCACAGGCCTGCGCCGTACGCGATGTCGTCTAAGCGCTTGAGCAGCACGTAGCTGAACAACCCGACTGGCTTGGTGTCGTCATCGGCATTCCCGTGCCGCTTCACCCAGTCCACGACCCCGTCGACGACGGCCGCGATCAGCACCACGTTCCTGCAGCGACGCGACAGCAGCGCGGCGATCAGCGCGAGCGGCCAGTAATGCCTGCAGATCGCTGCTGCGAGTTGTAGCGCCGCCGACCACAGACCGTGTGCCGCGACGACCGCTACTTCCTTCGGCTCGGTTTCGACGGAGGCAAGCGAGTTCGCGATCCGGCGCCCGGTCATCGTGGCCACCAACACCGAGGCGAGGTACCCGATGCCGGAGCCCATCGCGACCAGGATCCACACCACGAGAGTCCATCCGGAGATGACCAGCGGAGCGGTCTTGCCCGGATGGCGAACCGACAACGGAGCCGCCGAACTACCATAAAAAGCCCTGCGGGAGAACCATTCTCGCAATTCCGTGCGGTGCTCGTGAGCGACCATGGCAATGGGCTCATACCGCAGCCGGGCGCCGACTTCGATGAACCGCCAGCACAGGTCGACGTCCTCGCCCGACTTGAGTGTTTCGTCGAATCCGCCGAGCTCGTTAATCATCGAACGGCGGCAGATGATGGCCGCGCTCGGTACGTAGGAGACGGTGCCGAACGGAACCACGGGAGCTTCCCGCTGCCCGAGGTCCAGCGACGATCGCACGGCCTCGTAGCGGCCCACCAGGCTGTCCGGTTGCGCCAGGTTCACAATGCGCGGTGCCACCAAAGCGACTGCCGGATCACAGAAGTGGCCGAGCAGCGCCTCGAGCCAGCCGCGCCGCGGGAGCACATCGGAGTCGAGGAAGGCCACGAAATCGGTGCCGCATACCGCCAGGCCGGTATTGCGCGCGGCCGCGGGACCCTTGCTGCGGGGGTGGCGCAGTACCTGGACGTCGCAGTGGGTGTCCTCGAAGTCGGTCTTCTGGATCGGTGTCGCCGAGCCGTCGTCCACCACGACCACACGCATGCCGCGCAGTGCTTCGACAAGTCGATGTACCCCAGAAGCGTTGTTGCGCACCGGGATAACCACTGTAACGTCGCGATGCGACGGCCCGCTGGCCGGCCGTGGATGGGCGACGGTGGCGTCGAGAAGCGTGCGTGCGAGCTCGGCGCTGCTTGCGTCGTGCACCTCCAGGCGGCCACCGTTGAGCATGGTCTGCGCCGCGGGTGCGAGCCGCAGCAGGCGGGTCGGAGAGCCGCCGAGCAGGGCCGACCCCTCGCCGAGCACCTTGACTCGGCGGTCGACCTGCACGGCGAAGCCGTCTGGCAGCCGGGGCTGATTCATGTCAGCATCCCGTCACGGTCGGGTGCCCAGCGCAGGATCCGGCCGACGGATCCGTCCACCATCTCGGCAAACAGCCGTGCTCCATCGGTCGCGGTGGCGGTCGTGGGATCACCGAGTACCCCCAGTTCACTCACCGCCGCCACCCCGCCGCTGCGCATCGCCGGGAGCAGTTCGGCCAGGGGAGCACGGTTTCCCGGCGCCAGCTCGTCGATCCGGACGTCCTCCGGCGAAATATGTAGCAATACAGATGTTTCGGTGTGTCCGGCGTGGGCGTCGGCATTCTCGACGCCACACGAGCACCATCCGACGTCGCGACCTTCGTACCGCAGTAGCGGCGTCGCGGCGGCCAAGGCCTCCACGTTTCCGCCATGCCCATTGACAAACACCAACCGTCTCGCCCAGCTCGCAGCCGACCGGCCGAATTCCACCAGCAAAAGCCGTAGCGCGGAGGTTCCGATCGATACGGTGCCGGGAAAGCCCTCATGTTCGCCGCTGGCGCCATAACCGATCGGCGGTGTAAGCATCCATCCGGAATCATGATCGGCTTCCGAAAGCCGTTCAGCAACCCTTCGGGCGACAGCGGCGGCGATCCGGGTGTCGGTGTCCAGCGGCAGGTGAGGTCCATGTTGTTCGGTGGAACCTACAGGGATAACCAACGCGGGTGAAGTGCCGTGCAGCTGCCTCGACGTTGAGTTCCCAAGCTCGCTAGGGAAAGCCACCCGCCGATGGTAGGACGAATTCACCTGCTGTGCGCCGGTTGTTGGCGCATGCGCAAAATTTGTTTTCCACCAATTTGCCGCAGAGGGTGTCGGCTAATCACGTCTGTCTCCCCTGCCACGCATGTTTCACACGCAATGTGGCTGGTAGTGGACGCGGCGCCTCAGGCGCCGGTGTCGGCAGGCACGCCAAGCGCCCTGATGAAGCCTGGAGGCACCACCACGTCACCGGCGACAAGGTCGTGCACGGACGCGCGGCCGAGACCCATCATCGCTGAGTCGATGCCGGCGCGGAGGACGTCGAGCACGTTCTCAACCCCAGCTTGACCCTCGGCGGCCAGTCCCCACAGATACGCCCTACCGATCATGACGGCTCGCGCACCGAGCGCCATCGCCTTGACCACGTCGCTGCCGCGCCGCACCCCGCCATCGAGCAGCACCTCGATCTGGTCGCCTACCGCGTCTGCGATTGCCGGCAGCGCGCGGATCGACGCCGGTGTTCCATCGAGGTTGTTGCCGCCGTGATTGGACACCGAAATCGCCGAAACACCCGCGTCAACAGCGCGTTTGGCGTCATCGATGCGCATCACACCCTTGAGCATGAACGGGCCGCCCCACAACTCGCGGAGCCAGGCGATGTCCTCCCACGTGGGCGGCGGTGTAGCCATCCACTCGCCGTAGGCCGCGAAGAACGGCGGTCCCGGCTCACCCAGCGACGCCTGGTTGGGCACCCGCAGGTTCGGCGGACGGAGAGTCCTGGCCCATTGCATGAACCACCGCGGCCGGGTGAGGCCCTCCGGAAGCATCCGCACCGTGGTGCGCAGGTCCATGTGCTCGGGGATCTTTGGGCTGCCCCAGTCGCGGCCGTGAGCAAAGCTCCAGTCCGTGGTGGCGATCAGGCCGACGGCACCCGCAGCGCGGGCGCGTTCGACCCTGGCGGCGATCGCATCCCTGCCGCCCAGCCAGTACACCTGGAAGAACGTCTTGCCGTTCGCGGCGACGACGTCCTCGACCGGTTTGCTGGCGAAAGACGACAAACCCATCGCCGTGCCCCGCGCCGCAGCGGCGCGGGCGACCGCGATCTCGCCGTCTGGATGCACGGCCTGCACACCCGTCGGCGATATAACTATCGGCAGCGAGATCTCTTGTCCCATAACGGTTGTCGACAGATCGCGCTTTTCGATCGCACCGATGACATGCGGTGCGAATCCGAGCTCACCGAACGCGTCGACATTGTCGGCGACGGTGATGCCCTTCTCGCTCGCGGCGAGCAGCGCACCGTATACGGACTTCGGCAACCGCTTCTTCGCACGCTGCTGGGCGAACGCCACGGTTTCGAACCACTTATCACGTGCCATGTCTAGATGGGACTTTCGTTGCATAGCCGGGACGGAGCCGCTCCGGCGGCGACCTTGAACCTGCGCGGTTTGGGCGTAAGAGTCAGTGGAATCGGCCCCTGCTTGGTTCCGCGGGAATGATCGCCGCTGGGCTTGGGCTTCACCCGTTCTTGTGCCAGCGCCGGAACGCCATAGCCCTCAACACATTCCGGATCGGGGCCATCCAGGGGCAGGCCGGTGAAGAACTTGGCGGCCATGCAGCCGCCTCGGCAGCTGTCGTAGTGGCCACAGCTGCCGCACGCGCCGGCCGATTGCGGCTCCCGCAGTTCACGGAAGAGTGGCGCGTTCTTCCACACGTTGTCGAAGCCGCCATCGGACACGATGTTTCCGGCGAGGAACCGGTCGTGGATGGCGAACGGGCAGGCGTAGACGTCGCCGACGGGATCGATGAGGCAGACCACCCGGCCCGCCCCGCAGAGATTCAGTCCGGCGAGTGCGCCTGGCGCACCGAGCCCGGACAGGTGGAAGAAGGAGTCGCCGGTCAGTACGCCGTCGCCGCGTTCGACGAGCCAGTCGTAGAGCTGTACCTGCTGCTCAGCGGTGGGATGCAGTTCATCCCAGACGTCGGCACCGCGGCCGGACGGGCGGAGTCGGGTTATCCGAAGCGTCGCCCCGTAACGCGCTGCCAGCGCGGCGAATTCGTCAAGCTGGTCGACGTTGTGGCGGGTGACGACGACGGAGATCTTGGCGTCTTTGAAGCCCGCCTCGGCCAGGTTCTCCAAGGCCCGGGTGGCCATCGCGAACGAGCCCTGTCCGCGGACCGCGTCGTTGACCTCCGCGGTCGCGCCGTCGAGGGAGATCTGCACGTCGACGTAGTCGCTTGCCGCCAGACGCGCGGCCACCTCAGGGGTGATCCGCACTCCGTTGGTGGAGAACTTCACCCCGACGTGATGCTCGGTGGCGTAGTCGACGAGCTCCCAAAAGTCCGGTCGCACAGTCGGTTCACCGCCGCCGATGTTCACATAGAACACCTGCATCCGCTCGAGCTCGTCGATGATGTCCTTGCACTGCTGGGTGGACAGCTCACGCGGATCGCGCTTACCCGACGAGGACAGGCAGTGCACGCAGGCGAGGTTGCATGCGTACGTCAGCTCCCACGTCAGGCAGATCGGCGCATCGAGCCCGTGCTCGAACTGCTCTACCAGCCGGGGCACCGGTTGGACTTCCGGGGCGGGCGGCGAATCCGTGACAGTCATGAACTCTCTCCCGTTACGAGCATCTTCGACTGGGCCAGTACTCCCAGCGCGTGTAGATAGGGAGCCTGCTGCGCGTCGTCGATTCCGGCGGCGCGGCAGGCGGATCTGGCGTCGGGGTGGTCGCTCAGCGAATTGACCACGTCGACGATGGTGCGGTTCTTCAGGAACGACAGCTTGCGGGTGCCGAAGTGGTACAGCAGCGCACCGAATGGCTCGGGGCGTACCGCCACCTGGTTGTGCAACCGCCAGCTGACGTCAGGGTCGAACGTCACGGTCAGTAGACCCCGCACATCCCGTCGATCGATACCTCTTCGACCAGGATCTCGGCGACGAGCTCTTCGTTCTCGGCCTGCTGATTCGGCTCCATCGGTTTCACCTTTCCTCGGACAGGGTCTCGACATTTGTGATCGAGATCGCAAGAATATGGCATCGAGTGCCAAAATGGAAGGGCGGGGTGGTGATGCGGCCGGAATCCGAGCACCGGGTGGGCCGGCGTCGCTCCACGACCTGGGACCACCTCAGCAATGTCGCCATCGATCTGTTCGCGGCCCGCGGCTTCGACGAGGTCAGCGTCGACGACGTCGCACACGCCGCGGGCATCGCGCGCCGCACCCTGTTCCGGTACTACCCCTCCAAGAACGCCTTGCCCTGGGGCGATTTCGATGCGCATCTGGCGCACATGCGCGATCTGCTCGCCGACCTGGATGACGGCGTGCCGATCGAAGAGGCCCTGCGAACCGCACTGTTGGCGTTCAACACCTTTGACGACACGGAGGCGGCGCGACACCGGCAGCGGATGCGGGTGATTCTGGAGACCGCGGAGCTGCAGGCCTATTCGATGACGATGTATGCCGGATGGCGTGCGGTGGTCGCCGCGTTCGTGGCGCGACGGCTGGGCACGAAAGCCGGCGACCTAATCCCGCAGACCGTGGCGTGGACGATGCTTGGCGCCGCCCTTTCGGCCTACGAGCACTGGTTGGACGATGAGTCGGTGTCGCTGGCTGATGCACTCGGCGATGCATTCGACACGGTCAGCGGCGGGCTCGGCGCACTGGACTGAAGCAATCAGCGTCGAGACTGCGCACAGATCGTCAATCTGCGCACAAACGCGATCTCCCAGCGGTCTCGAGTAGAGACATGCAACGGCACGCATGAAAATAATTTCGATTGGGGCGTCGGAGTTGCGGGCTCCGAGGCGACGATAAGGGTGTGAGCTCAGATCAGCGCGACGCTCCGACGGCGCTCCTTGCGCTGTACGACGACGCACTGCCCGTCGTGTACGGGTACTTCGTCCGGCGCTGCGGTGACCGCGGAGCCGCAGAAGACCTGACGTCGGAAACCTTCCTGGCGGCGATGGATGCCGCCAGGAAAGATGTTCCGCCGCCGATCACGGTGCCCTGGCTGATCGGGGTGGCCCGGCACAAGCTGGCCGACCACTACCGCAGGCGACACGACCGCTTCACCGTGCCGGTGGCCGAGCTGCCCGAACCGGTGGAGCCTGCCGACGACTGGGACGCCGCAGTGGACCGCATCGTCGCCGAGAGCGTGCTGGCCAAACTGCCCGAACAGCACCGCACCGTGCTTGCGCTGCGCTACATGGACGACTGCAGCGTGCCCGAATGCGCCCAGCTGATCGGCCGCACCGTGCACGCCACGGAAGCGCTGCTGGTGCGGGCCCGTCGCGCCTTCAGAACTCACTACCCCGAGCCGGAAGGAGGGAAGTCATGAAAAACAGCCACGATCCGTTGAGCGTGCTGCATGGCGACGAGCTTCCGGTCCAGCCCGATCCGGCGTTCGCGGCCCGCCTGCGCGCACGCCTGGAATCGGCGCTGTCACTGCCGAATCGAACAGGAGAACTTGTCATGAGTGGCACCGATACCGCCATCGCCGAACTGACCGAGCCCACTGCCGAACCCGATGTGGCTGCGGCGCCGCCGAGGCCCGCCGCCCTTCCATACCTGTCGGTCGCCAACGCCCGGGATGCGATTGCCTGGTACATCGATGCGTTTGGCGCGTCGCTGGTCGGCGAGATGTACGAGATGGACGACGGCCGCATCGGGCATGCGGAACTGCAAATCGGCGACGGAGTGCTCTACCTGGCCGATGAGTATCCCGAGATCGGCCTGAAAGCGCCTGATCCGCAGGCAACTTCGGTCAGTCTGATGCTGCATGTCGGCGACACCGACACCACGCTCGAACGGGCGCGGGACCGTGGCGCCGTCGTGCAACGCGAGCCCTACGAGAACTACGGCAGCCGTAGTGCCACGATCATCGACCCGTTCGGGCATCGGTGGATGCTGAGCGGGCCGGTCACCGGTGCGGCGGTGCCGATCCAGCACGGCGACGTCGGCTTTGTCTCGGTGTGGACGCCGGAGGCCGACCGTGCCGCCGCCTTCTATGGCCACGTGCTGGGTTGGGCGTATGACCCGGAATCCCACCAGGTCACCAACACCACACTGCACATCGGCATCTACTCCGTGGCGGCTGCGCCGACCCTGTTCTGCTGCTACGCGGTGGCCGATCTGGCGGGCGCGAAGCAGTCGATCCTCGACGGTGGCGGCACGGTCGATGAGGACGAGCACTTCGACTTCGGCACTGTCGTCGGCGCAACCGACCCACAAGGGGCGTCGTTCGCGGTCTTCCAGCCGAACCCTGGCGAGCCTCGACCCGAGCTCAACGGCTCTGGGCCGGGCGAACTTTCGTACATCACATACCAGGTGTCCGACTCGACGGCCTTCAAGGCCTTCTACAGCCGCGTGCTGTTCTGGACCTTCGAGCCGGGACGCATCGAGGACGGTTGGCAGGTCGAACAGACCCACCCGATGGCCGGTGTCGCGGGAGGCAACGACCAGCAGGTGACCGTGCCGATGTGGACCGTCGAGGACATCGACGCCGCGGTCGAACGAGTGCGGGAGGCAGGCGGCACGGTCATCGAGGAGCCGTCGCAGCAGCCCTACGGCAAGTCGGCGCTATGCACGGACGACCAGGGCAGCCGCTTCTACCTCGGCGAGCACTAGCCGAGGACGTCGGCGATCGGGGCGCCGTTGGCGATCTTGGTCCGCACCTTCATCACCTTGCCCGGCATCCCGCCGCCGACGACGCCTGCCACCACGCCGTCGCGCTCATAGAACGCAAGGAACCTACGACCGTCGTCCTCGACCACGTGCACGGTGTCATCGGCCTGCGGCTCGCCCAGGCACTGGATCTTTACGTCGTACTGGTCACTCCAGAAGTAGGGCACCGAGACCGTCGCCGGAATCTCCTTGCCCAGAATCGCGGGGACCAGAACGCGTGCCTGGTCGGCGACATTGCTCCAATGCTCAACGCGGACTTGATGTCCCACGGGGTGCAGCCACGACGCCACGTCGCCGATCGCCCACACGTGCGCTGTGCCGGTGCGGCCGACGTCATCGCAGACCACGCCGTTGTCCAGCTCGACGCCACTGCCGTCAAGCCAATCGGTGGCAGGCCTGGAGCCGATGCCGACGACGACCAGGTCGGCGTCGAGCTCGGTGCCGTCCGAGAGCACGACCTTTTCGACGTGGTCGGTGCCGCGTACCTCGTCCACCCCGACGGCGCAGCGCAGGTCGACGCCTTCGGCCTGGTGGAGCCGCCCCACAAGCGCGCCGATCTGCTCGCCGAGCACCGAGGCCAGCGGAGTCGGTTGCGGTTCCACCAGAACGACATTCACGCCCATGCCGCGCAGGCTCGCCGCCACTTCGCAACCGATGAAGCCTGCACCGACGACGACAGCCTGCCTGGCCGAACCCGCGTGCTCGCGCAGCGCCATGCTCTCCTCGAGCGAGCGCAGCACCCGAATACCGTCCAGGTCGGGGAACGACGGAATGGTCTTGGGCACCAGCCCGGTGGCGATGATCAGCTCGTCATAGCCAAGCTCGCTGCCGTCGGCGAGCGTCAACGTCTGGGCCGCTGTGTCAACGGAACGCACGCCGTTGCCGAGTCGCACGGTGATGTCGTTCTCGTCGTAGAACTCGGCGGGCTTGAGCGTGACGTCGTCCACCTCGGCGCGCAGCACTTCCTTGGACAGCGGCGGCCGGTCGTAGGGCAGATGGTCCTCGTCGCTGACGATGGTGATCGCGCCGGCGTACTCCGAACGGCGCAGCTGTTCGGCGGTCCTGGCGGCGGCCAGCCCGCCTCCCACGATGACGATGCCCCCAGAAGTGCTCACGTCGGGTTTTCTACACGATGGCGTCGGCCGAATGTGCGCCACCCTGCGGTTTGGCACGTCAGGGACGGGCGCGCTCGATGATGTTCGACAAAACCACGATGCTCTCGCTGCGCTCGATGTCGGCGCTGGAGCGAATGCGTTCCAGTGCCTCCTCCAGGTGCTGCATGTCGCGGGCGAGCACGTGCAGGATGGCGTCGGATGTACCGGTCACGGTCGCGGCGCTGACGACCTCGGGGATGTCAACCCACGCCGCTCTGAGGTCGTCGGGCGCAATTGTGCCGTGGCAGTACACCTGTACGTATGCCTCGGTGGTCCAGCCGAGCGCATTGCGGTCGACGACGGTGGTGAAGCTCCGGATCACACCGTTGTCGAGCATGCGGTCCACCCGCCGCTTGACCGCGGGCGCGGACAGGTTCACGCGCTGCCCGATCTCTGCGAATGTCGCCCGCGCATGGTCGGCCAGCTCAGCCAGAATCAGCTCGTCCGTTGTGTCCAGACGGTCCATACTTCGCGACGCTCCATTCTTGCGCAATAAACCTTCGTTATCCTAGCTCTAGCGCAATAGATCACGCACATATACGCAATAAGTGTCGATTGATTGCAAATTCCTTTGCCAATATCGTCTAATCATGACGATTTCAGATGTCGCCGCCATTGCGGCCCCGGTATCCGATGTCGTCGCAACCGGAGGCGCACCGGCGCCGACCAAAGATCTGAGCGCGAGGCCACCCCACGTCACTACGCGATGACGGCTCCCATCTTCTTCGCCGTCGAGTACGCCATCAATCCGTGGATGGATACCTCTACACCCGTCGACGTGCACCTGGCGATGAGCCAGTGGGAGACATTGCGCCAGACCTACAAAGAACTCGGCCACAGCGTCGAACTGGTCGAGCCCGTCGCCGGACTGCCCGACATGGTGTACGCCGCCAACGGCGGTCTCCTGGTGAACGGCAAGGCCGTGGTCGCCCGGTTCGCCTATCCACAACGCGCCGGCGAGTCCGCGGCATACGCCGAGTGGATGGACCGCCACGGTTTCCACCCCGTCGAGACGCGTCACGTCAACGAGGGACAAGGTGACCTGCTCGTCGTCGGCTCGATCGTGTTGGCGGGCTACGGTTTCCGCACGGACCGCCGGGCGCATCACGAGATCGCCGCTGCCGTACAGATGCCCGTCGTCACCCTGGAGCTCGTCGACCCACGCTTCTATCACCTCGACACCGCGCTGGCGGTGCTCGACGACACCACCATCGCCTACTACCCACCGGCATTCAGCGACGAGTCGCGCAGCAGACTGCTCGAGCTCTTCCCCGACGCCATCGAGGTAGCCACACCCGACGCCTACGTGCTCGGGCTCAACGCCGTCTCCGACGGCTTGCACGTCGTCCACCCGGCGGCCGCCACAGGCTTCGCCGGGCAGCTCTCCGACGCCGGGTTCGTCTCGGTCCCTGTCGATTTGTCGGAGCTGCTGAAGGGCGGCGGATCAGTCAAATGCTGCACGCTGGAGGTATATCCGTGACCATCCTTGACACTGTGACCCTCACCGCGGACGCAATCGCCGTCGACGATCGCTATGCCGCACACAACTACTCTCCGCTGCCGGTGGTCGCGGCCAGTGCCGACGGCGCCTGGATCACCGATATCGAAGGCCGGCGCTACCTGGACTGCCTGGCGGCGTACTCGGCGGTGAACTTCGGGCACCGCCACCCGGAGATCATTGCCACCGCACACGCGCAGCTGGACACCGCGACACTGGTCAGCCGCGCGTTCCACTCCGACCGGCTCGGGCCGTTCTGCCAATCACTGGCCGAGCTGTGCGGCAAGGACATGGTGCTGCCGATGAACAGCGGCGCCGAGGCCGTCGAGAGTGGCATCAAAGTGGCGCGCAAGTGGGGTACCGATGTCAAGGGCGTGGCCGCTGGACGCGGCAACATCGTGGTGGCGCACAACAACTTCCACGGCCGGACGACGACCATCATCAGCTTCTCCGATGACGACACGGCCCGCCGCGGATTCGGCCCCTACACGCCCGGCTTCCGCTCGGTGCCGTTCGGCGACGCCGAAGCACTGGCCGGCGCGATCGACGACGACACCGTCGCGGTGCTGATCGAGCCGATCCAGGGCGAAGCGGGCATCATCGTCCCACCAGACGACTATCTGCCCCGCGTGCGCGCGCTGTGCACGGAGCGCAACGTGCTGATGATCGCCGACGAGATCCAGTCGGGCCTCGCGCGCACCGGACGCACCTTCGCCTGCGACCACTGGGGTGTGGTGCCCGACGTCTATCTGCTCGGCAAAGCCCTTGGCGGCGGCGTGGTGCCGGTGTCGGCGGTGGTCGCAGATCGCGACGTCCTCGGCGTGCTGCACCCCGGCGAGCACGGATCGACATTCGGGGGCAATCCGCTCGCGGCTGCGATCGGCACGACCGTGGTGTCAATCCTGGGCCGAGGCGAATTCCAGTCCCGCTCGGCCGAACTCGGTGAGCGGCTGCATTCCCGTCTTCGCGTGATGATCGGCCACGGTGTGACCGCTGTTCGTGGGCTGGGGCTGTGGGCCGGTGTCGACATCGACCCGTCGCTGGGAACCGGCAAGCAGGTCAGCCTGCGGCTCGCCGAACGCGGTGTGCTGGTGAAGGACACCCATGGCTCGACGCTGCGCTTCGCTCCCCCGCTGGTGATCACCGCCGAGGAGATCGACTGGGCGATCGGTCAGTTCGCCGGCGTTTTGACCGAAGCCGGTTCACACTTATTCGATACGGAGATCTAGCCCCGCAGCCAGTTGGCGGTGTCTCAAATGTCTGCCTCAGAAATAAGTGTCTCGATACCAGCTCGTCGACGGACCGGACGGGTAGCAGATCGCGGTGCTCACGCCCCCCGGGCATGAGCGCCGTGGTGATGCTTGAGCTCGATCATGAGAAAGTGCTCGCCAACGGGGCTGTGGCCAGCAAGATGGTCCCGGTTGAAATACGACATCTTGTGCAATACCACCGGGCCGGCCATGGACGGCGGGCAGCGGCGAGTGGAGGATTGAGGAATGGAGCGAGTGCCCACAGGATAGGGAGGAGAGGGGATAAGGATGACCACCTTCAAGCCGTGGGAGTACCGGGCCGACGCCGGGTTCGTTAAGGGGACTGATCTAACCGGCTACACGGTTGTCGCAGTCGACGGGGATCTCGGTCACGTCGAGGCAGAGTATGACGGCCGGCCGGCGTACCTCGACGTAGACGTCGGGTCGTGGCTTCTCGGCCACCACGTCACGTTGCCGGTAGGTCTCGTGGAGCGGATCGACGCATCGGAGAGGAAGGTGTACGTCGACCGTACAAAGGACCAGATCGAGCACGCGCCCAGGCCCGACCGGGCGCTCACCGACCACGTCGACTATTACGAGGACCTGGGTAATTACTACTCCGACACGGACATGCCGCCGAGTGGTCAGATGTGACCTAAGCCTCGGACCTGGGCGGTGAAGACTGGAGCACGCGCCAGCGATGCCGCTGCCTCGGTGGCATGATCTCGCGGCCCAGGCGGCTCTCCCCGCCAACCGACGCCCGGGTCAACGTGTCAAACTGGCACCAACCGCAAACGTGCGTTGGGCATTCCGACAGATGCGCGATCGCATCCTCGCTACCACGCTCCGGGTATCCGTAGACAATCGCGACGCTGTTCTCGCGGGTCATCTCGGCCACGGCGTGGGCCGACGCGCCATCGCTGGGCTCCGCCAGCTGACGAACCGCGTCGATCCCAATGTTGTACCCGGTCAAGTACATTTCGGGGCAAACCAGCAGGTCGACGCCCTCCATCGAGGCGTGTTTCGTGATGCGCGCCAGCCGCTCGAGATTCCGATCAACCTGCGCTGGTCTGGGCTCACATTGATAGATTGCGATTCGCATCAGAATGACACCGGTGTATCTCAGTCGGGCAGTGCAATTGGCCCGATCTCAGCGAAGACGTCGCCAGGACCTGGGTTGTCCGGATGGGTGCGACCACCGAAATGCCGCTGGATCCCCCAGACTGCGTTCAATGCGGTTTGTACCGCGCCCTCGACCCACGCGGGAGTCCACGAGATGTCGTCGCCCGCCAGGAAAATGCCACGCTGATGCGCGGGCAAATCGTCCTGCATGAAGTGCGAGTACATCCGGAGGTTGTATCGGTAGTGGCCAGGTAGCGCACCCTTGAACGCGCCGAGGGAGTGTTCATCGGCCTCCCAGGAGACGGTGATCGGGTCGCCGACGATGTGGCTTGCGATGTCGACGTCGGGATAGATCTTCTTGAGCGCCGAAAGCGCGAGCCGAACCCGATGCTCGACCGTATGCGGCAGCATCTTCAAGGCGTCGCTCATCCAGGAGTAGGTAAGGCAGATTACGGCCGGTTGGTTGTCGCCGTTGTCAAAGAGGTACGTCCCGCGGGTCAGCCGGTCGGTCAGCGTCGTACTCATGACGTCGCGGCCGGTGTTCGGATCCTTGTCCTTCCAGAACGGTCGGTCGACCATCACGAAAGTCTTCGATGACTGCATGTATCGCGTCCTGTCCAACGCGGTCCACAGCTTGTACGAAAACAGACTCTCTTCACACTGTATCTGGGTGGTCAGTAGCCAGCCCTGGCATGTGACGAGCACCGCCGGAAAACGCCGGACCACTCCCCACACGTCGGTGATTTCAAACCCGTTGTCGGCGTAGGTTATTCGAGCTACACCCGGCCTGGTGCCGCCAGAATGCAGCGATGCCAGGCTGGTGCCCGCCGGCCAGTGGGTCCGGCTCGACGGAGCGTGCTCCCACAGGCGACGCGGCACCTGCTCGGCGCCGCCGACTATGAGGCGCTGGTCTTCGTCGCAGTTGGTCATCACGACACGGAAGATCTCCAGCATCGAGTTCGGGAAATCGGAGTCCCAACCCCCGGTCCCGAATCCGACCTGACCGAACACCTCACGGTGGTAGAAGGACAACTTCGAGAACGCTTCCGAACTCGCGATAAAGTCGTAGAACGTGCGGTCGTCCCATATCGGCACCAGGTTATTCCACAGGGACTTCAAGCTTGCAACATCACGGGCTCGGATCGCGTCCTGAATCTTGGTGAACCCCACGGCTTCCAGCGCATCGGCCCACGCCTGGGCCACCTCCTGAAACAGCGTCGGCAGGGTGTCGGGCTGCTCGGCGTAATGCGTCGTGCCTTCGATGTGAATGACCGTGCTGTCAGAACCCGGTGCAAGCGGATTGGGAAACGGCGCAGTGTCCAGCCCCAGAAGATCGACGTAGTGATAGAACGAGGTCGACGAGACCGGGAAACGCATCCCGCCCAGCTCTGCGATCACGCCGGCCGGCGCACCTTCGAACTGCTGTGAACGCAGCCGGCCACCCATGTGAGAAGCCTCGTACACAACGGGCCGCAGGCCCATTTTCATGAGTTCGTACGCCGCGACCATGCCGGACATGCCGGCTCCCACGATGGCAACCTCCTCGCCGAGGCGCTCCTGGGGGATCGAACCCAGGCCGGCCGGGTGGGTGATCCAGTCGTCGAAGGGAAAGGGAAAGTCGGGGCCGAATATTGTGACCGGCCGCTGTGCGCTGTCTGCCGCAGAAGTGAATTCATTCGCCACGCTCACGACCCTCCATCGTCTGAGCACAAGAGAACGGAGAGTTCTACAGCCGACTCCCGCGTGAACCACATGTTACGCACCACTACTCACGCGGTGACCTCCGCGCACTACGCGAGCTTCCTTCCTGACGTCGGAAAGCGTGGCGTTTGCGTTGTCTTCGACTTCCGCCGCTACCAACGCGACGTCTTCGAGCTAACAATGCATGCCCACGCCGGCGCGGCCCTCGACGGGCGTGACACGCTGGTGCTCGACGGCGGCGGGCCGATGGCCGAGCGGGTCGAGGCCATCGCCGCGGCGGTCGAGCTCGACGGCGCCCAAGTCGTGAGGTTCGCCGAGCGCGACCTGGGCGAACCCCTGTCGATCTTCGCGCTCACCGCAGTGGTCCAGTGCATCGCGCTCGACCTCGCCGAGGCGCGCGGCACGAACCCGGACCGGTTCCGCTACGACGAGGACCCGGGGCGCGAGCGGGCGTTCGAGTCGATCGGGTTCTGAGCGTTTTCACCGGCATCGACGCGCCGCCGGTGGTTGTCAAAGACATGTTGTTGCACTCCTTGACGATTCATTAATCGTGAGAATTCGCGCATGCTGGCACCCACGAAAGATATTGGTGCGGGCGACTTTCGAGCACGGCCCGCCGACGGCGCCGTGGCGGCAACCGGTGGCGCGTCACCCTCACTCAGGTGAGACGGGCTCCTGGGCCGCATCGGTGGTCGCCGGGCCTCCGCAGCCCAGTATCAAAGTGCGCCAACAGCTTCCGGGCTGGGCGAGGTATCTAGTAGTCGCGGGCCGACAAGAACCGGCAGCGCGGGCGCCGCGCGCAGGGCTCGACACTGTCCCAAGACCATCCGTGCACATGGCGCTTGCCGCAGGCCGGGCACGACAAAGTCACAACGCAATCCCCGCAGCGGGTGACGCCGACCGCGACCAACTCGGCGACGCGGTCGAGGGCGCGCAGCGCGGCCAGGGGACAGCCGTTGCGGCCGCGCCGCCGTCAGGTGCAGGTCGAATGTGCCAGCGTCGAGCATCGCGAGCGTGTGCTCGGTGTCGGCGCAGCGGTCGCGCCTCGTCGGCGCCGTGCTCGCTGAACAACACGACGAATGGGCCGAACCACGCCGCCACCTCGACGTCGACGTCCTCGGCAAATCCCGCAGCGACCAACACCCACCATCAGAACAGGAGGCCCACCCGGCGGCACTGACCGCCTAAATCACCCCCATCGAAGAATCACGCGACAACGTCGTACACCACGCCCCTGGACAAGACCGCCGACATGACTGAATTGGGTTGCGCTCAAGGCTGTGCGCAACCGCCGGGAAAGGCACTGACGAATGGGAAGATACGACGTCGGATCCGGCGAAAACACTGTTTGCGTATCAGAACGTCCGACTCGCTGACACTCACCGTCTTCGGTGTCAAACTTCATGAGTGGAGACGCTTCCGAGCGCCTTTGGTAGGAGGAATCATGCCGACGCTCCAACAATTATTCCGTCGCAAGCCCGTTACGGAGATGTCCGAGGAGACAGGCGCCGACACCGGCCGCAGTGAGCTGGCCCGCACGATCGGCGTGTTCCAGTTGTCGATGTTCGGCGTCGGCGCCACCATCGGCACCGGCATCTTCTTCGTGCTCTCGGTGGCCGTCCCGGTCGCCGGTCCCGCGGTGATCGTGTCGTTCGTGATCGCCGGCGTGGTCGCCGGGCTCACCGCGGTCTGCTACGCCGAGCTTGCCAGCGCCGTACCGGTGTCGGGGTCGTCGTATTCCTACGCATACGCGACGCTCGGCGAGCTGACGGCCGTCGGTGTCGCCGCCTGCCTGCTGCTGGAGTACGGCGTGTCCACCGCGGCCGTCGCCGTCGGCTGGTCGCAATACCTGAACCAGCTTTTCGACAACCTGTTCGGCTTCAGGATTCCGGAAAGCCTGTCGCAGGCGCCCGAGCACGGCGGGGTGTTCAACCTGCCCGCGGTCATCCTGGTGTTCTTGTGCGCGCTGCTGCTGATCAGGGGCGTGAGCGAGTCCGCCAAGACAAACGCCGTGATGGTGCTGATCAAGATCGCCGTGCTGGTGCTCTTCGTCGTCATCGGCGTGATGGGCTGGAACGCCGACAACCTTTCTCCCTTTGCACCGTTCGGTTTCGCCGGCATCACCGCGGCCAGCGGCATCATCTTCTTCTCCTACATCGGTCTGGACGCCGTCTCGACCGCGGGCGAGGAGGTGAAGAACCCCCGCCGGACAATGCCGCTCGCGATCTTGATCGCACTCGTCACGGTCACCACCCTGTACATCCTGGTCGCCGTCGTCGCGGTGGCCGCCCAGCCGTACACCGAATTCGAGGGCCAGGAGGCCGGGCTGGCGGCAATCCTGGAGAAGGTCGTCGGCGCGTCGTGGCCGGGCACCGTACTCGCCGCGGGCGCGGTGATCTCGATCTTCAGCGTGACCCTGGTGACGCTGTATGGCCAGACCCGCATCCTCTTCGCGATGTCCCGCGACGGCATGCTTCCCGAGTTGTTCCACAGGGTGAACCGGCGCACCCTCACCCCGGTGCCGAACACGATCATCGTCGCGGGCGTGATCGCGCTGCTGGCCGGCCTGATTCCGATCGACTTCCTCGCCGAAATGACGAGCATCGGCACGCTGGTGGCGTTCCTCGTGGTGTCGATCGGCGTGATGGTGCTGCGGCGTACTCATCCCGAGCTGCCGCGCGGGTTCAAGGTGCCGGGTTATCCGGTCACGCCGATCCTTGCCATCCTCGGCTGCATCTGGATCATCAAGGACCTGCGTCCCGTGACCATCTACGTGTTCCTGATCTGGGTTGCGGTGGCGATGGTCTGGTATGCCGTGTACGGCTTCAGGCACTCTCATCTCGGCCGGCACGAACATGTCGGCCTGATCCACGACTAGGCGCGGCGCAATGACACTTACCGTGGCTTACGCACCCGACGAACGTGGCAAGACGGCACTTCACCTGGCCAGCATGCTGGCGCGGTCCATCGGCGACGAGCTGGTGGTCTGCTCGGTCATTCCGGCACCGTGGGTCCCCGGCATGGCCCGGATTGACGCGGAGTACCGCAAGGAGCTCGACGAGATCGCCGACCAGGCACTGGCATTAGCCCGCAAGAACCTGCCGGGTGACGTATCGGCGAGGTTCGAACGGCACAGCGCGCGGTCCGCGCCCGCGGGCCTGCTCGAGGTGGCCAAGCAGTACGACGCATACATGATCGTGGTCGGTACGTCGTCGGCCGGCGTGTTCGGGCATATCTCGCTCGGCAGTGTCACCAACCGGCTGCTGCACAGCTCGCCGGTCGCCATCGCCCTGGCACCGCGCGGGTTCCGGAGCCAGCCGGGGGCGAAGGTGAAGCGGGTGACCGCGGCTTACGATGGGTCGGCGAGCGCGGGGAGCCTGCTGCTTGCCGCGGCCAGGGTGGCGGCACGGGTCGGCGCTTCGCTGCGGATCGCGTCGTTCGCGGTGTGGTCGCGCCCCGCATATACGACCAGGCTCGGCACCGACTCCGAGGACCTGGTGCTGCAGGAGTGGATCACTGACCTCGAGAAGAGCGCGAACGCGGCACTCGAGCAGGTCGAGGAGCTGGCGAAGGTGCCACGGCAAGTGGAGACCGTGGTCGGACACGGCGAGAGCTGGGAGGAGGCGATCGACGACGTCGGCTGGGACGATGACGACGTGCTGGTGGTCGGCTCGAGCGCAGTCGGCCCGATCGCGCGGGTGTTTCTCGGGTCCAGGGGGGCCAAAATCCTGCGCAGCTCACCCGTTCCGGTGGTGGTGGTGCCGCACGGGCAGGCGGAAGAATTCGCTAACGGGTGAACCGAGGCCGATCCATTCGTGACCGCGAAACCCTCAGGGATTCGACGCGCCGACGGAGCGGTCCGTGACCCCGATGAATAGCTCAACGCATTGACCACGGCGGTGCTGAAGCGGTCGCTGCAGGCGGAGATGACGGTTATCTTGGCCACAACTCCGGTGACCAATTCGATGGTGCGGTCGTTATATTCGCGGGGCAAGACGACCCCTGATATCGGGGCTTATCCTGCTTCCTTAGATCTAGTCGCCCGGAATCGGTAGCCCTGGGCACAATTCGACGTATTCGATGTCCGCGGAGATCCACTCCCGCCATTGTTTGTGGCTCATGTTGGCGGTGAGTTTACGCATACGCGACGCTCGGCGAACTGACGGCGTCGGTGTCGCGCTGTCTGCTGCTATAGGCGTGTCACGCGGATCGGTGGCTAGTGCAATACCTGAACAGCTTTTCGAAATCTGTTTGGATTCAGATTCCGGAAAGCCTGTCGCAGGCGCCCGAGCATGGCGGGTGTTCAACCTGCCCGCGGTCATCCTGGTGTTCTTGTGCGCGCTGCTGCTGATCAGGGGCGTGAGCGAGTCCGCCAAGACAAACGCCGTGATGGTGCTGATCAAGATCGCCGTGCTGGTGCTCTTCGTCGTCATCGGCGTGATGGGCTGGAACGCCGACAACCTTTCTCCCTTTGCACCGTTCGGTTTCGCCGGCATCACCGCGGCCAGCGGCATCATCTTCTTCTCCTACATCGGTCTGGACGCCGTCTCGACCGCGGGCGAGGAGGTGAAGAACCCCCGCCGGACAATGCCGCTCGCGATCTTGATCGCACTCGTCACGGTCACCACCCTGTACATCCTGGTCGCCGTCGTCGCGGTGGCCGCCCAGCCGTACACCGAATTCGAGGGCCAGGAGGCCGGGCTGGCGGCAATCCTGGAGAAGGTCGTCGGCGCGTCGTGGCCGGGCACCGTACTCGCCGCGGGCGCGGTGATCTCGATCTTCAGCGTGACCCTGGTGACGCTGTATGGCCAGACCCGCATCCTCTTCGCGATGTCGCGCGACGGCATGCTTCCCGAGTTGTTCCACAGGGTGAACCGGCGCACCCTCACCCCGGTGCCGAACACGATCATCGTCGCGGCCGTGATCGCGCTGCTGGCCGGCCTGATTCCGATCAACTTCCTCGCCGAAATGACGAGCATCGGCACGCTGGTGGCGTTCCTCGTGGTGTCGATCGGCGTGATGGTGCTGCGGCGTACTCATCCCGAGCTGCCGCGCGGGTTCAAGGTGCCGGGGTATCCGGTCACGCCGATCCTTGCCATCCTCGGCTGCATCTGGATCATCAAGGACCTGCGTCCCGTGACCATCTACGTGTTCCTGATCTGGGTTGCGGTGGCGATGGTCTGGTATGCCGTGTACGGCTTCAGGCACTCTCATCTCGGCCGGCACGAACATGTCGGCCTGATCCACGACTAGGCGCGGCGCAATGACGCTTACCGTGGCTTACGCACCCGACGAACGTGGCAAGACGGCACTTCACCTGGCCAGCATGCTGGCGCGGTCCATCGGCGACGAGCTGGTGGTCTGCTCGGTCATTCCGGCGCCGTGGGTCCCCGGCATGGCCCGGATTGACGCGGAGTACCGCAAGGAGCTCGACGAGATCGCCGACCAGGCACTGGCATTAGCCCGCAAGAACCTGCCGGGTGACGTATCGGCGAGGTTCGAACGGCACAGCGCGCGGTCCGCGCCCGCGGGCCTGCTCGAGGTGGCCAAGCAGTACGACGCATACATGATCGTGGTCGGTACGTCGTCGGCCGGCGTGTTCGGGCATATCTCGCTCGGCAGTGTCACCAACCGGCTGCTGCACAGCTCGCCGGTCGCCATCGCCCTGGCGCCGCGCGGGTTCCGGAGCCAGCCGGGGGCGAAGGTGAAGCGGGTGACCGCGGCTTACGACGGGTCGGCGAGCGCGGGGAGCCTGCTGCTTGCCGCGGCCAGGGTGGCGGCACGGGTCGGCGCTTCGCTGCGGATCGCGTCGTTCGCGGTGTGGTCGCGCCCCGCATATACGACCAGGCTCGGCACCGACTCCGAGGACCTGGTGCTGCAGGAGTGGATCACTGACCTCGAGAAGAGCGCGAACGCCGCACTCGAGCAGGTCGAGGAGCTGGCGAAGGTGCCACGGCAAGTGGAGACCGTGGTCGGACACGGCGAGAGCTGGGAGGAGGCGATCGACGACGTCGGCTGGGACGACGACGACGTGCTGGTGGTCGGCTCGAGCCCAGTCGGCCCGATCGCGCAGGTGTTTCTCGGGTCCAGGGGGGCCAAAATCCTGCGCAGCTCACCCGTTCCGGTGGTGGTAGTGCCGCACGGGCAGGCGGAAGAACTCGCTAACGGGTGAACCGAGGCCGATCCATTCGTGACCGCGCGAAACCCAAAGGGCATTCGACGCGCCGACGGTGAGCGGTCCGTGACCCCGATGAATAGCTCAACGCATTGACCACGGCGGTGCTGAAGCGGTCGCTGCAGGCGGAGATGACGCTTTATCTTGGCTACAACTCCGGCGACCAATTCGATGGTGCGGTCGTCATATTCGCGGGGCAAGACGACCCGCGATATCGGGGCTTATCCTGCTTCCTCAGATCTAGTCGCCCGGAATCGGTAGCCTATGGCCACGACATTCGAACCTCTTGAGGTCGATAGCTCTTCGCACCGAGTTGGTCGGTCCTACTAGCTCTTTCGTCGCCCCTGGGGACAGAACTCGCGACCAATGCATCCGCTCGATCACTTCATAAGCACTCGCATGCGGCTCAGGTCGGGCTTGGCCGCGCCTCGGACATGTCCGAACGGCGAACGCGCCGTGCGGAGCAGGAAGTCGATGACCTCCTCGGTGATGATCTCGCCAGGCAACAGGTTGGGGATACCAGGTGGGTAGGCGGCGAGCGACTCGGCGGACACTCGGCCGATGCACTCCGAGGTGGGCACCAGCTGAGAGGGCGAGAAGTATGCCTCGCGCAGCGACATCACCGCCTCGCCGGGCATAGGTAGCGTGATGGGCGGAATACCGGCCGCGCCAGCATCGGGCAGCGCATGGAGCGCCTGGAGCATCCTGTCCATGTCGGGCGCCGATCCCGCACCGATCACGGCGACGATAGCGCTGTCGGTGGCCATCTCGACGTGGATGCGGTGCTCGTCGAACAGGATCTTGCGGGCCTCATGACCGCTGATTCCCCCGCGGCGGGTATCGATCACCACGCGAAGCGGGTCGACGGCGACGATTCCGGGAGAGGCCAGGAATCGGTCCGAGAGTTCCTCGAAACGGCCCGCGTCCCGCACACCCTGCCGCAGCTTGTTTGCGGCTTCGATCGACCGGCTTATCCGCTCCTTGCCGTGCACCGCCAGGTTCCTGCGGGCCACGTCTAGTGACATCATCAGGATGGAGCTGGCGCTGGTGGACTGCATCGAGCGGAAGGCCCGATTCACAAGGGGCTCAAACAGATCCACGAATGGGCCCTTGCCGAGGTGCAGCATGGCCGACTGGGTGAGGCTACCCCCCAACTTGTGGGTGCTCGAGATCATAATGTCGGCACCCTTCGCCAGTGCGTTCTGTGGTAGGTCAGGGTGGAAACCGAAGTGTGATCCCCAGGCGCCGTCCACGACTAGGGCGCAGGCTCTCGAGTGGGCGACATCGGCCAGGGCCTGAAGGTCCGATTCCGCGCCGAAATAGCTCGGCGACACGACGTACACCGCCGATGCCCCGGGAAACGTGTCCAGGGCCTCGGCCAGTGATTCGGGCGTGATCCCGTGCGCGGCCCCTAGTTCGACATCGATTACCGGCTGGACGAAATGGCACTGAAGGCCGCCAAGCACCATGCCATCCATAACGCTCGAATGCATGCTCCGCTGGGCCACGATCAGCTCCCCGACATGACGCAGCGCGAGGCAGGTGACCAGGTTGCCCTTCGACGCGCCGTTCGTGAGCAGCCAGGTGCGGTGGGCTCCCCAGGCCTCCGCGGCGAGTTGGGCCGACTGTTGCATAGGGGTGGGAACGGACCCCTGATCAATGCCATCCACCAGTGGTGGGACGTCGAGCGCCAATACCGACTCGCCAAACAGGTTGGACAGCTCCGGCTGGGTGGCCGCCGAACCTGTGTGGCCTGGGACATCGAGCCGGAGGAAGTCTCTCGCTGCATAGGCGCGAACGGCCTCGACATACGGCATGTCCTCCTGCGAAAGGTGCGGCAAGAAGGTGGCGTTGGGCTCCGTGTTGCTCATCTGGGAATGCCTCCGATCTCAAGCCATGCATTATTGGACAGGCCGCAAACTGGGTCTGGATGGGCACAATGATTGCGGCCTTCCGACCCCAGCACGGCGGAATGGCTCGGGTTGCCAGTCGAAGAGATCGACGTGGTCTAAGTCAGTGCGCCATACGACCATGCCGACAAGGGCTTGACCACGGGCCAGCGACCATTGCCTGGCATCTGCAGCATTACTACGGCCTGAGGGTGTCGCCGGTGTCGATCCACCGGCACCTGCGCGCGGCCGGGCCTCCACGTAGGGGTTTGGGCTAAATCTAGGACCCCCGTTGCCGGCTCGCCGCGATTCGTTGCTTTAGGCGAGTCCAGGAACGGATCCCACGCGCTACGCCAGTGCCGCGGCGTTGTCGCTGGTGACCACGGCGTAGATCGTGGCCGCATACCAGCCGGGCTTGCCACGGGCGGTGGGGACACCGTCGGCCATCAGCCCCTCGGCGATCGCCTGGAACGTCCGTCCGTTGCCACGCTCGGCGATGATGCGGCGCGTGATCTGCATCGGCAGGGCCGGCGCTGCGTCCAGTCGCTCTCCCCGGGCGCGCTTGGCCGCCAAGGCATCACGGGTGCGTTGGCTGACGGCCGCACGATGTTTCCGCCCGAGGTCGGGCTGCGTGCCGAGGACTCCATCCTCGAGCAGTTGGCGTCGCAAGCACGAGAGATGTTGGCGCAGTTGAAGACCGACGGAGTCGTCGGTGACGACGTGGTGTTGCAGGTGGCCACCGGCAATGGCTGGGATGACGCATGGACGCCGCGACTGGCAGGACGGCGACCTGCTGGCATCGGCACATCGCCGGTGGGCGGAATCGCGCGCGTGTTCCTGGGCTCGCGCGGTTCAAAGATCCTGCGGCACAGCCCCGTCCCGGTCCTGGTGCTACCCGGCTAGTACTTCGCGGTGCCGCGGTCGACGGCGATCTGACTGCCCGAGATCGTCGCCGACCCGTCACCGGCCAGCCAGGCGACCACGTCGGAAACCTCTTCGGCCGTCATGAATTCCTGCAGCCCCTTCTTGCCCTCGTGGTTGACGGGATCGATACGGCATCGGCGAGAAGCTGTGCAGATACTGCGGGTACTTGGCGAAGATGGCCATCATCGCTTCCTTCTCCACCATCGGCGTCTCGATCGAGTACGGGTGGATCGAGTTGACCCGAATCCCGAACTCCCCCACCTCGATCGCCAGTGCGTTGGTGAGCGCCACCAGACCATGCTTGGACGCTGAGTAGTGGCCGTTGCCGGGAGTGGCCTTCAGACCCGGCCGACGAGCTGACGATGATGATCGACCCGCCGTTGCCTGCTTCGATCATCGCGGGCACCGCCGCGCGGATGGTCCGCCACGTTCCGTTCAAGTTGACGTCGATGACGGTGTCCCACTGCTCTTCGGACATCTCGAACATCCGGCCCCAGCTGAGCACGCCGGCGTTGGCCACTACGATGTCCAGCCGGCCGAACTGCTCGACACCGTCGGCCACCACCTGTTGCAGCGCGGCCAGGTCGCGAATGTCGACCTCGCGGGCGAGCACCTTGCGGCCGGTCGCCTCCACCGCCTGCACCGTCTCGGCCAGGTCCTCGGAGGTCGCCAGCGGGTAGGTGATGGTCTCCGAGATCGGGCCGCAGATGTCGATCGCGATGATGTCGGCGCCCTCGTTGGCCAGCCGGATCGCATGCGCCCGGCCCTGGCCGCGCGCGGCCCCGGTAATGAATGCCACTCGCCCTTCGAGGGTGCCGCCAGATGCCGTCACCGCTGCTCCTTTCGTGAGGCTGCGGACCAGGCTAACAGCCGAACTGGAACGTGTTCTAGCGCTCAGTCCCGGTCTCAGTGACCGGGTCGCGGATCAGCGGGCAGGTCATGCAGTGGCCGCCGCCGCGGCCGCGGCCGAGTTCGGCGCCGACGATGGTGATCACCTCGATGCCTGCCCGGCGCAGCAGCGTGTTGGTGTGGGTGTTGCGGTCGTAGGCGAACACCACCCCGGGCTCGACGGCGACGAGGTTGTTGCCGCTGTCCCACTGCTGGCGCTCCGAGTCGTAGGCGGTGCCACCGGTCTCCACCACGCGCAGCTTGCCCAGTCCCAGCGCCGCGGCCACCACCTCGACGAAGGGCTTGGTCGCCTCGACGACCTCGACACCTGATGTCGTTGTCGCTGGGATGCAGGACGAAGGTCTGCATCGCGTCGACGATGTCGGGATAGATGGTCACCACGTCGCGGTCGGCGAAGGTGAAGATGGTGTCCAGGTGCATCGCCGCCCGCGCTTGGGCATGCCCGCGACGATCACCTGGGTCGCCGCGCTCTGCGGCGAACAACCTGGCCGCCACTTGCGTGATGGCCTGCCGCGACGTGCGCTCGCTCATCCCGATCAGATCACGACGCCGTTGCCGGGCACCAGCACGTCGCCGCCCTCGATGGTCGCCATGCCCCACTGCTGTTCCGGATCGCCCCACCACACCCGCGACCCGACGAAGTCGGGGTGGAACTCGTAGATCGCCTTCATCAGCAGCGTCTCGTCGTGCCGCGCCGGCCAGAACAACGGGTTGAGCGTCAGCCCGCCGTAGATCCAGCACGTGGTGTCGCGGGTGTACAGCGTGTTCGGCAGCGGCGGCATCAGATACTCTGTGACACCCGGCGCTTTCGCGCGCCAGCGCGCGGTAGCCCGACTGGAGCTCGTTGGGCAGGTCGCGGGTCGACATGCCGCCGATCAGCAGCTCGGCGAGCCGCCGCGGCTGCAGCGAGTCCAGGTAGCCGCGGGTGTCGTCGACGAGGCCGAGGCCGACCTCGTTGGGCACGATCTTGCGGTCCAGCAGCCACGCCTTCGGCCTCGGGGTCGTCCATCGTCTCGGTGAGCACGTCGTGCAGTTCGACCACTTCGACGTCGCGGTCGCGCATCTTGTCGATGAAGTCGAAGTGGTCACGACGGGCGTTCTGCACCCACAGCACGTCGTCGAACAACAGGTCGTCGCAATTGGTCGGGGTGAGCCGCTCATGCGCCAGGCCCGGCGAGCACACCAATACCTTGCGCAACTTGCCGACCTCGGAGTGAACGCCGTAATTGGCAGACGGATTCGTCACCTCAGTTCCTCTCGCCTGCGCGCCGCTAGATTTCGATCGCCCCAGTTGCCAAGGACACCACACCCGCGACGGCCCCGAGGACAATCACGCCGAACAGCACCGCCTCGGCGGGTCTAGAACACACGCAGACCGCGTTCGCGGCGCGCCTTGAAGTAGAGCGCACTCGGGAGACCTACCGCAGCGACGGTAAGTCGCTTGCCGGCGACATGGTCATCGCCGCGGTTGCGCGTGCCAGTCATGCGATCGGGTTGGTTTACGGCATAGCGGGATTGGGCAATGCGGTAGGTCCGCTGATCGGTGGGCTGCTCACCGAGACGGTCGGCTGGCGGTGGATATTCTGGCTGAACGTACCGCTCACGCTCGTCGTGCTGGCCATTGGAGCGCGGAGCATCACGGAATCCTTCGACGAAACCGTGCCGCGCCGTATCGACGTCGCCGGGCTGGCGCTCATCTCCGTCGGAATTGGCTTGTTCACGTTGACATTTGATCGGGCGCCGAGCTGGGGCTGGTTGTCGGCACCGACGGTCACCGCGTTCACCGGCTCGCTGGTGGCGCTCGCTGTGTTCGTGGTCGCCGTCGTCGAGAAACGCGTGCGGTGGCCATTCGTGGAGCTGTTGCTGGTCCAGAACCCACGGTTCACCGTCCTGGTCATCGCAGGCACCATCGCAAACATCGCCTACGGCGTGACGATCTTCCTGTCGACGATGTACCTGCGGGAGGCACGCGGCCTCGACCCGTTGACGGCGGCCTAGTGTTCCTCGGGCCATCGGGCGCCGGCGAAGCCGCGGGCGTCACGCTGACCGCGTTGGTCACCCTTGTCGGTGTCGGTGTCGGTGTCGGTGTCGGTGTCGGTGTCGCGGTGTCCGGAACGGAGCTCGAGATGCTTCAGCGCGCCGGGATGTCGCCGGCCGGTGCGGTCGACGCCATCGTCGTAGTGCTGGCGGCGCTGCTGCTGGCCGCGGGTGTGGTGGTGCTGTCGATCGCGCGGGCATCCAACTCGGGCACCGGGACCTGAGGTGCCGTCGGTGATGGCCCGAGGAGTTGGTAGACCGGCGTCGTCCAGGCATACCCCCCGCTGCTGCTGACGGCGTAGCTGGTATGGATGGCGACCGCGGCAGGCGTCGCCTCTTCGGCATCGGGGTCGTAGTCACAGACCGCGTCGCCGAGATCGCACACGCTGACCGTGCGGCTGCCGATGGACAACGGCAGCTTGGCCGGAGCATGCGCCAGGATGGGCCAGTCCTGCGCGACACCCATTCCCGTGCTGGGGCCCGCATTGACCGAACCCATGCCGATCACGTTGTCGTTCGGTAGCCGGTCGCCGTCGGCGATCAACAGCGCCGCAGCCACGTTGGGGCTGTCGGCGAGCGCCTGCAGATTCCGGTGCACCACCATCGCTCCCTGCGAGTAACCCGCCAACACCACCTTGGTGGCCGGGCAGTGCTGCGCGAACGATGCGTACTGCGCACCCAGCGCGGCCGTCCCGGCGTCGACGCTGTTCATGAAGCCGGCCCAGCCCAGCAGGTCACC
>CAWFQG010000021.1:0-303998 GCA_963817825.1 uncultured Actinomycetota bacterium
CGTGACGAATCAATTCTGCTAACCGCCCAAAACCTGGGCCACCAGCGACCTTCGGGTCAATGGGGTTCGGGGGCTGCGCGGGACCCGGGTTGGTAGTAGTCAAGCGATGGGGTGACGCAGGAAGGTAGCCGTACCAGTCAGTGGTAATACTGGGGTAAACCTGTAGGGAGACATCTAGGTAAATCCGGATGTCACTAATCCTGAGAGGTGACGCATAGCCGAGTGAGGTGAATTCGGTGATCCTATGCTGCCAAGAAAAGCCTCTAGTGAGTGCACACACGGCCCGTACCCGAAACCAACACAGGTGGTCAGGTAGAGAATACCGAGGCGTACGAGTGAACTATGGTTAAGGAACTCGGCAAAATGCCCCCGTAACTTCGGGAGAAGGGGGACCCACATGTCGTGTAAGCCCTTGCGGCCCAAGCGAACGTGGGTGGCACAAACCAGTGAGAAGCGACTGTTTACTAAAAACACAGGTCCGTGCGAAGTCGCAAGACGATGTATACGGACTGACGCCTGCCCGGTGCTGGAAGGTTAAGAGGACCTGTCAACCCGTAAGGGTGAAGCGGAGAATTTAAGCCCCAGTAAACGGCGGTGGTAACTATAACCATCCTAAGGTAGCGAAATTCCTTGTCGGGTAAGTTCCGACCTGCACGAATGGCGTAACGACTTCTCAGCTGTCTCAACCATAGACTCGGCGAAATTGCACTACGAGTAAAGATGCTCGTTACGCGCGGCAGGACGAAAAGACCCCGGGACCTTCACTACAACTTGGTATTGGTGCTCGATACGGTTTGTGTAGGATAGGTGGGAGACTATGAAGCGGTCACGCCAGTGATTGTGGAGTCGTTGTTGAAATACCACTCTGATCGTATTGGGCCTCTAACCTCGAACCGTCTATCCGGTTCAGGAACAGTGCCTGGTGGGTAGTTTAACTGGGGCGGTTGCCTCCTAAAATGTAACGGAGGCGCCCAAAGGTTCCCTCAACCTGGACGGCAATCAGGTGTTGAGTGCAAGTGCACAAGGGAGCTTGACTGCGAGACGGACATGTCAAGCAGGGACGAAAGTCGGGACTAGTGATCCGGCACCCCCGAGTGGAAGGGGTGTCGCTCAACGGATAAAAGGTACCCCGGGGATAACAGGCTGATCTTCCCCAAGAGTCCATATCGACGGGATGGTTTGGCACCTCGATGTCGGCTCGTCGCATCCTGGGGCTGGAGCAGGTCCCAAGGGTTGGGCTGTTCGCCCATTAAAGCGGCACGCGAGCTGGGTTTAGAACGTCGTGAGACAGTTCGGTCTCTATCCGCCGCGCGCGTCAGAAGCTTGAGGAAACCTGTCCCTAGTACGAGAGGACCGGGACGGACGAACCTCTGGTCCACCAGTTGTCCCACCAGGGGCACCGCTGGATAGCCACGTTCGGACAGGATAACCGCTGAAAGCATCTAAGCGGGAAACCCCCTCCAAGACCAGGCTTCTCACCCATCAAGTGGGATAAGGCCCCCCGCAGACCACGGGATCGATAGACCAGACCTACAACCGCAGCAATGCGACAGGGAACTGGCACTAACCGGCCGAAAACTTACACACAACCAAAACCTCGCAACCACACATCCACGCAGTCAAACAACTGCACCCCACCACCAAACAACAACGTCACACACAAGTGAATAAAGTTACGGCGGAAATAGCGACAGGGAAACGCCCGGACCCATCCCGAACCCGGAAGCTAAGCCTGCCAGCGCCGATGATACTACCCAACCCGGGTGGAAAAGTAGGACACCGCCGAACACAATTTAAGACCTTTGCCCCCCAATTCTGTTGGGGGGCAAAGGCATTTCTCGGGAACCTCGTCAGTCGAAGAGCGTCTGCACAGCCGGGTTCCTGCTCTTCTCCAACGCGAGCAGCGCGCGCTTACGGTCAAGCCCGCCGCCGTATCCCGTGAGGCTGCCGTTCGAACCGATCACCCGATGGCACGGCACGATGATGCCGATCGGGTTGTGGCCGTTAGCCAAACCCACCGCACGGGAGGCGCCCGGCGAACCGACCTGGGCCGCGATTTCTCCGTAGGACCTGGTTTCTCCGTACGGGATTGTCAGCAGCGCCGCCCACACGCTGCGTTGGAACGGTGTCCCCATCAACTCGAGATCGAGTTCGAAGTCGAAAAGCTCGCCGGCGAAGTAGGACTCGAGCTGATCGACGGCATCGGGGAACGATGTGTCGTCGCGCTCCCAGCCGTCGTGGTTTGGCTCATAGGTCTGGTCGACCATGCGCAGATGCATCAGTCGACCACCGCGTCCGGCCAGCGTCAGCGGGCCAACCGGGCTGTCGACGGTGCGGAATTGGGTCGTTGACATTACTTCTCCTTCGGAGGCCAGTGGTTCACCTCGTGATCGAGGGCGGTCCAGAGGTATTGGGCGGCATAAGATCTCCATGGCCGCCAACGAGCGCTGTGCTCGGTGAGGGCGCGGGCATCCTCCGGCAGTCCAACCTGTTTGGCGGCCAGCAGGACACCGAGGTCCATGGCCGGAAACGCGTCGGGGTCGCCGAGCCCACGCATCGCGATCACTTCCGCGGTCCACGGCCCGATCCCGGGCAGCGCCAGGAGCTGCTCTCGGGCGCGGTTCCAGTCGCAGCCAGCATCCAGCAGAACGTCGCCGTTGGCCAACGCCTCGACGAGAGCGATCAACGATCGCTGCCGTGATTTGGGGAAAGCCAAATGAACTGGGTCGATCTCGGCGAGCTGCTCGATGGCAGGGAAGACGTGTGTCAGCCCGCCCGCGGTATCGGCCACCGGCCGGCCATATGCCGAGACGAGGCGCGCGGCGTGGGTGCGGGCGGCCTTGACCGACACCTGCTGACCCAGCACGACGCGCAGCGCGAGCTCCGGCTCGTCCACGGTGCGCGGGATGCGTTGCCCCGGTGCCTTGGCCACCAGGGCGCTCAGATCGGGGTCGGCGCCAAGCGCGTCGACGACGGCTTCCGGGTCGGCGTCAAGGTCCAGCAGGCGACGACAGCGGGCGATCGCGGTCGCGAGGTCCCGGAAGTCGTCGAGTACCAGCGTGCACCGCACATGGTCGGGTTCCGGTGCGAGACTGACGATTCCGCTTCCACTGGGGAGCCGCAGGGTCCGCCGGTAGGCGCCGTCGCGCACTTCTTCGACGCCAGGTATGGCGCTGGCGGCGAGGTGCCCAAACACTCCCTCATATGCGAACGGGGTCCGTACCGGCAGCCGTAACGACAGTGCACCCGAGGCCCCGATGCCGCCGCGCCCGAACCGGGTACGCGCGCGTTTGCGCAGGGCGGTCGGTGTGAGCGCACATACGGTGCGCACGGTGTCGTTGAACTGGCGGATGCTCGAGAAGCCCGCCGCGAAGGCGACGTCGCCGAGCGGCAGCTCGGTGGTCTCGATGAGAACCCGGGCCGTCTGGGTACGTTGCGCCCGCGCCAGCGCCAGTGGATTCGCCCCGACCTCGCTTCGCAGGAGCCGTTCGAGCTGGCGGGTGGTGTAGCCGACGCGTGCGGCCAGGCCAGTCACGCCCTCTCGGTCGACGGTGCCGTCGGCGATGAGCCGCATCGCACGCGCGACGATGTCGCCGCGCACGTTCCACTCCGGCGAACCTGGCGAGGCATCCGGCCGGCAGCGCTTACAGGCCCGGAAACCGGCGTGTTGCGCGGCCGCGGCCGTCGGATAGAACCGCATGTTGCGGGCGAACGGCGGCCGGACCGGGCAGCTCGGCCTGCAATAGATCTTGGTGGTGAGCACGGCAGTGACAAACCAGCCGTCGAACCGGGCGTCCTTGGACTGGACGGCCCGGTAGCAGCGGTCGAAGTCTTCGTGCATGCCTCGACAATTACACGCGCCCACCGACAAAACTGGCGGAAAACCGACATCGACGTCGTCGTGTCGAGCACAGCGCCTACCGTTCGACTTTGCCTACGAAATAGCCGAGACCGTCGGGTCACGCGAATCTGAGCGGAGTTCGTCGGCGGGTTCACTGTTGTCATCGGATTCTTCCGCTCATCGGTGCGTACGGCCCCTAGGTTCCTGGGTCGCTGGGGTGCGGCGAAAGCGCGGTCGTCGTCACGGTCATCCAGGCGTACAGCGGCAGTGACTCGAGGATTTTGTCGAGCATTTCCGCGTCGCGGGCATTCCACAAGCCGAGCGTTCGTCGACCGGTCCCCTCTGCCGGCAGCGCCCACAGTCGCCGGAGGTGGCCTTGGCGGGAGAGCTCTCGAGCACGACGGGCTTCGCTCTCCATGGTCTCATCGACGAGAGAAGACGGCGTCCCCTCCGGGACAGCAATGACCATGACAATCAAAAACTCATGGCCTGCACCGACTCCGGAGAGAGCGGGGTCATTCGAATGATCTGACAGCGGGGTGACCTCGTCGCTGCGCCAGATCCGGAGTGGCATCGAGGCGAGCACACTTTCGAGTTGGTCGACGTCATCGGCGGCGAAGAGGCCCAGCGTGCGCCACTCGCCCGGATTCAGCGGGGGGCGCCAGAGACGCCGCAGGCTTCCGCGCTGGGCGAGATCGCGCGAGTGCGCCGTCTCCCGCTGCCGTACCGCGTCGACTTCCTCTTCGGCCGTGCCATGGGGAACCAGAGTGGTCATGTTGACAAGGAACTCCACGCCACCTCCCCGACCGAGTATCTGCAATCAGTTCAAAGTATCCGATACTTGCTGTGCCAATGGTGGGCCGATGCCGGGCCCGCAAGGTGATCCGCTCAAGGCCCGGGCCTCGCGGCAAACAAGATCGTACGCGCGCGCTCGAATGGAACTGCCGATGCTAGGTTCAGCGCGAGAGGGGTGAAGTGGCCGCAGCGGCCAGAGAAACCGCTTCGTCACTACCGATGGCAGAGACTTACGAAGTCGAGAAGCTGAGCGCGTTCGTCGTCGCGGCGAGCCTTGCAGACCTCGGTGCGTCGCTTCCCACGCTGAAACGCAACGTCCTCGACAGCATCGGCTGCGCGTTGGGCGGATTGGATGGTGAGCTCATCCCGGCGATCCGGGCGCAGGCTGAACAGTTCAGCAGCCAACCGACCACGACGTTCATCGGGGGCGGTCGTACCTCGGTCGATCAGTCGGCATTCTTCAATGCGGTTTTGGTGCGCTACACCGACCTGTTGGACACGTTCCTGACACCGGGAGGTCTGTGCCACCCCGCCGACAACTTTGGTGCCGTGCTGGCGATGGCCGAACACGTCAACGCAAGCGGCGCCGATTTTCTGCTGGCCCTGGCTGTCGCCTATGAAGTGCAATGCCGCTTCAGCGCGCAGGTACCAGTCATGGGTCGTGGACTGAATCACGCACTGCAACTGGCGATGTCGGTATCCGCGGGAGCGGCGAAGCTACTGGGCTTCGACGCCGACCGTACCGCATCGGCGATCGCCGCGTCGACCGCCGATAACGTCTCGCTGGCCGCAGTCCATACCGAGCCGGTGTCCAGATGGAAGGGAATCTCCCCGGCGATCACCGGCATGCGGGCGGTCTACACGACGCTGCTTGCCGGCCGCGGCGCGAGCGGTCCGTACTCACTGATCGAAGGCCCCAACGGGCTTGTTCAGCTGTTCGACCAGCCCATCGACTTCCGGACCGGTGACCCGTCGCTGACCGTGGTCGAGCAGACGTACCTCAAGAAGTACTGCTCATTGATTCACGGCCAGATCATCATCGATGCGACTCTGGCGATCCGCGATGAATACGAAATCGTCGGCGAGGACGTTGCGCATGTCGCCGTTGACGTGTTCCAGGGTGCTTACGACATTGCCGGTGGCGGGCGTTACGGCAACAAGGACCACCCGCAGACCAAAGAACAGGCGGATTACAACCTGAAGTACCTCACCGCCGTCGCCTTGATCGACGGCCAGGTCGGACCCGAACAACTCGAAACCGAGCGGATCCGCCGCGCCGATGTGCAGAGCTTGCTCGGGCGTGTCACCGTTGCACCCAGCGACGATCTCACCGCCGCGTATCCCGAACGAACGTCTGCCCGCGTACACATCAGAATGAACGACGGACGTGCCTTCGACCGTGAACAATCGGATTACGAAGGCTCGCCGAGCCGTCCCATGTCCTGGGAGCGGGTGGTGGATAAGTTCCGCTGGCTGGCCGAGCCGTTCGCCGACGACATCTTGCAGACCGACATCATCCGCGCCGTCGAAACCCTCGACGACATACCGATCACTGACCTGACCGAGTTGCTCGCGGCGGTCAACCCCACACCGATACGACCGCGCAGCCGCCGTCGGCTCTGAATGGGTTCAGAGGCACCCCGCTTCGTGCTCACCGGCACCGATCTGGGGCCATAAGCGGTCTTTCCGTGCTCTGCGTAACGAAGGATCTGCCGTTTACGTCGGCGATGACGACCGAGTCACCATCACCGACGGTCCGATGGCCGGCCTCCTAGCGCGCGCAGTCGTCGTGGTCGGCGCAAACGGTGACGTCGTGTACTCCGAACTCGTACCGGAGATCGCCCAGGAGCATGATTACGATGCGGCCATCGCCGCCGCGAAGCCCTGCTAGCTGTGCGCTAGACATCCTGCCGCCCAGGCGGCGCCTTCTCAGTGATTTGGCGACGGCGTTGGCGTTGCGGTCGCCGATGCCTTCGCGGCGGCGGCAGCGGCCCCTTCCGGGCTGGCCAGTGAGTTGCCAGACTTGGTCGCTGATGCGACCGCCGCGTCGCAGTTCAGCGAGAGGAGCGTTTGCTTCGTTGCCGAAGCACCGGTGTTCTCAGGCGGCGGGACGGTTCGGTCCTGCTGGTGCGTGACGACGCAGTCGTCACGCCCCTGCTGGTCACCGAAGGTGGTCGACACCACGACGCTGTAGCCCGCGCCTGCGAGCGCGCCCTTGGCATCGCCGTACTTCTGTCCGACCACCGTCGGTGACGACGCAGCCTGTGCCGGACCTGCAGCGACTACGACCGCAGCAACTACCGCAGATGTGATCGCCGACCCGCACAGGCCCCACCTGAGAATTCTCCGATGCTCCTGCGCTGCAATTGAACCCATGACCCATGATGGATCCTTCGTCGTTACACAGGCGTTTCCAAACGCCGTGACTATTGTCGGTGTTCACTGCGGGAGTCGTGTGGTCCTTTGAGCCCATTGGCATTCTATCTGCTGCCATACAGGACGAATCCAGTTGTTCCACAACTAGTTACGGGAAGACACAGTCTGTCGGTCTGCTTCGTGTTTGCGTAGATCTCGATTGGAACCGTTGCTCATTCAGACGCTGCACGCGTAAGACGGAATGTGGAGGTTGACAACGTGCACCCGCCGCGCGAGTTGTCGGCGCAATGATGCGCGTACCCATATGGCGGTGAGCAGATTCTGTCGACCGTTAAGGAGAAACGGCCATGAGCGTTACGCGCATCAAGGGGGTGGCGGCGGCGGCCGGGTTGGCCGCCATCGGAGTGGCGGTCTCGGTGAACCTCGGAATCACCACGACCGCCGCCAACGTCGCCGGCGGCTCGGGTGACTCCTCGACTGTGGGCGAATACACGTCTCCCGCAGTGCCCGCGATGTCGGTCAATCCGACCGCGATGACCTTGGGGGCAACCGCGACCGCCTCGCCGCCCAAGGCCACGATGGCGGTCGGTGACGCCACTCCATCCCTCAAGGCTTCACCTGCACCGGCATGTGTGAACAACGGGCAGTGCCCCTGAGCGCTGGACCGGCAGCGCCAGCGTCGTAGTCGCTCGACGCGCTTTGGTGGCGTCGCCGGGGGGATAACATCCGGTCCGTGGCCCAACTCGTGCAGCGCTACCTGGACCGGATCCGCGAAGAACACGCGGGCGTCACTGAAGGTGTGTTAGCCGACTACATCCCGGAACTGGCACGGGTCGACCCAGACGGTTTCGGGTTGTCCCTGTCGTCCTCGGACGGGTTTGTGTATGAATCCGGCGACGCCGGAACCGAATTCACCATTCAGTCGATCTCCAAGCCCTTCACCTACGCCCTCGCGCTGGACGCGATCGGCGCGACTGCGGTCGACGCGAAAATCGGCGTCGAACCCTCCGGCGAGGCGTTTAACGAGATCAGCGTCGACCAGTCGACGAATATCCCGAAGAATCCCATGATCAACGCCGGGGCGATCGCCGCGGTGTCGTTGATTCCCGCGGTTAGCCCTGAGGAGCGGTTCGCCCTGATTCAGGATTTCTACTCCGCCTTCGCAGGACGCCGACTCGAGCTGGATCAAGAGGTGTACCTGTCCGAGGCCGCCACCGGCAGCCGCAACCGCGCCATCGGCTACATGCTTCAAAGCTTTGGTGTCCTCGACGACGATCCCGACGAGGTACTCGATGTCTACTACCGCCAGTGCTCGCTTAAGGTGACGTCGACCGATCTGGCCAGAATGGGGGCGACCCTGGCCCGCGGCGGGTTCAACCCGATGACCGGTCGCCGGGTCACCAGTCCGGCGGTGGTGAAGCGGACATTGTCGGTGATGGTTACGTGTGGAATGTACGACGCAGCGGGCGATTGGGTCAGCGCCGTCGGCATGCCCGCTAAGAGCGGGGTGGGAGGCGGCATCGTTGCGGTCCTGCCCGGGCAACTGGGGATCGGCGTTTACTCTCCGCTGCTGGACGAAAAGGGCAACAGCGTCCGCGGAGTTCGTCTGTGCCGCAGCCTTTCTGAACAGCTTGGCCTGCACTTCCTGACGGTGTCGCGTGACTCGCGGGCGACCCTGCGATCCGTCTACCGCCCGCGCGAGAACATCCGCGTCTACGAGACACACGGCGATCTGCTCTTCACCGGCGCCGAGCAGGTGGTGAGGACGGTGGACCGCGAACGCGACAGCTTCGACGTCGCCATACTTGACGTCTCGCGCGTCGACGACATCGACGACGCTGCCCGGGCTCTGATCTCGGACATGGCCGTCGCGCTGCGCGCCGAAGGGAAGGCCGGATACCTGGTGGATCCCGACGGTGTTGTCATCCGCGATCAAACCGAGTTCGAGGCCGTCCGTCACTTCACCGTCGAGCACGCGGTGGCGGCGGCAGAGAAGTGGCTGGGGCTGCGATAGGACGGCCCAAACAGGCTATTTCCTCCGAAACGCGGAGACGGATCAACGCCCGTGCGAACATCGGTCGGTGGCTGCTCGACGCAACGACTTGATGACACCGCGCTTGATGTGGGAACGCGTGCGGGGGTCGCTGGCCGGCCCGATGACCCCGACGAAAGTGCTGGAAATTGGGCTGTGGATTGCGTTGCCTTACACAGTGATCGGCGTGGTGTATGCCGGCCTGCACATCGAGCTGATGGGACTGATCGAAGATGCTCTCAGTTCCAAGATGACATTCCTCGCGGCCCATGCCGCGTTGCTGGTCATGGTGGCCTGCTGGCCGATACTCCTGGCGAGTTCTCTGGTGTGCGGCGTAGCAGGCTGCGGCGTGTTCTAGAGGCGGGCGCCTCGGTATCAGACCGGCTCGGCCAGCCGCGTTGGCTCGTCGTGCCCGCGAAGCGTCACTGTATCGCCCAGCGACCATTGCGCTCGCTCGCTCTCGCTCGCGTTCGACACGGCGGCCGACGACGCGAGTAGCCGACTCGTGGTGTCCTTGGCCAGTTCACACAGCCGCGCAGCCTCGTTGACCGGCTCGCCGATGACGGTGTATTCGAACCGCTCCCGTGCCCCGACGTTGCCGGCCACCGCCTGGCCCGACGCCACCCCGATGCCTGCCTCGCATTCGGGCACTTCGGCGCGGATTCGCTCAGCGATGGCGCGGCCGGCGGCCAGCGCGTCGTCCTCGGGATTGTCGAGTCGGATCGGCGCACCGAATACCGCAAGGGCCGCATCTCCCTCGAACTTGTTGACGAACCCGTGGTGGCGGTCCACCTCCTCGACGATGACGGCGAAGAAGCGGTTCAGCAGATCGACGACTTCCGTTGCGGGCCTGCCGGTTACCAATTGTGTAGAGCCGATTATGTCGACGAAGATCACCGCGACGTGGCGCTCCTCACCACCCAGCTTCGGTCGCTGTAGTTCGGCCGCGGCAGCCACTTCGCGCCCGACGTGCCTGCCGAAAAGGTCTCTGACACGTTCGCGTTCGCGGAGACCGGCGACCATCGAGTTGAAGCCGCGCTGCAGCTCGCCCAATTCGCTGCCGTCGAACACCACCAGGTTGGTGTCCAGATCGCCATCCTCGACGTGTTTGAGTGCCGACCGCACCACCCGCACCGGCGTCGCGGTCAGCCACGACAACAACCACATCAGGATGGCGCCGAAGATGAAGGTTGCTGCCGCGATGCTCAGTACGGCGTAAGCCAACTGGGTCTCCGTGAGATTTTCCAGAGTCAGAGCGAAGAGCGCTGTCGCGGCGATGCCCAATACCGGTACTCCAGAGCCGAGCAGCCACACGAGCATCGTCCTACCCATCACTCCGCCGGTGAGCCGTCGTGGCGGGGGACCGGCTTCCAGTGCCTTCGCGGCAACGGGACGAAGCGCGAACTCGGTGATCAGGTAGCAGGCAGTGGCCACCACGACACCCGGGAAACTGACCGCGAGCAGGAACCGCGGGATGAAATCCGTGTCGTGCAGCCCGTACAACGTGGTCAGCAGCACCGTGCCGACACCCCACAGGACGAGCACCATCTTGGCCACCCGCCATGGGGCGACGAAGGTGTTGCGCTGGTCGGTGCGATTCGGCGTCCGTCCCTCGATGGACCACCGCAGCGACCGCACGATCCGTCGGGTGACCCAGAACGTGCCCAGCCCCAGCGCCACCGCGATGTAGGCAGGCGCCACCACGAACGTCAGCCACACCGGGACGTCGGTGAAGACACTCGGCACGGGGAAGACGAACGCGACCAACACCAGCGCCACCGCGATGCCAAGGAGGTTCGTGAGCAGGATGAAGAACGTCAAGATGACCTGAATGCGCACCCGCCTGCGCAACTGGCTCTCGCTCACCTTGCCGAGCAGCCAGGATCCGTATTCCGGCGTCGTGGACAGTCGACCGCTTTGCCGGGTCACCGCCTCCAGGACCCGGCCCAGCCGGTGCGCGACGCTCTTTTCGAGGTTCATCTGGTGTCAGCCTAATTTGCCGGTACTCAGGGCCCTAAGGTGAACCGGTGCGTCTCGTCATCGCCCAGTGCACGGTTGACTACGTCGGACGCCTGACCGCACATCTCCCGTCGGCGCGCCGCCTCTTGCTCATCAAGGCCGACGGGTCGGTCAGCGTCCATGCCGACGACCGCGCCTACAAGCCGTTGAACTGGATGTCCCCGCCCTGCTGGCTGACAGAGGACCTCGGCGGCCCGTTGCCGGTGTGGGTGGTGGAGAACAAGGCCCGGGAACAGCTGCGGATCACCGTGGAAGAGATCGAACACGACTCGAGCCATGAGCTCGGTGTGGATCCCGGGTTGGTCAAGGACGGTGTCGAGGCCCATCTGCAGGCGTTGTTGGCCGAACACGTCGAACTGCTCGGTGCCGGCTACACCCTGGTGCGCCGGGAGTACATGACCCCGATCGGACCCGTCGACCTGCTCTGCCGCGACGAGGACGGCCACTCGGTTGCGGTAGAGATCAAGAGGCGCGGCGAGATCGATGGCGTGGAGCAGCTCACCCGCTACCTCGACCTACTCAACCGCGACAGCGTGTTGGCACCCGTCAGCGGCATTTTCGCCGCGCAGCAGATCAAGCCGCAGGCGCGCACTTTGGCGACCGACCGTGGGATCCGTTGCGTGACTTTGGACTACGACGAGATGCGCGGCATGGACAGCTCGGAGTTCCGGCTGTTCTGAGCGCCTAGACTGTGGCCATGGCCAGGCGTCGCACCGCAGGTCGCCGGCAGCCGTCGAGGACGCCGCTGCCTGCGCCCCGTCGTGTCGAGACAGCACCCGATGGCTATGACTACGAGGTTCGGCCGATCGCCGCGGCGCGGGCCACCAAGACGTACCGGTGTCCCGGATGCGATCACGAGATCCGTTCGGGTACAGCGCATTTAGTGGTATGGCGCACTGACCTCGGGGAGAATGCGGTCGACGACCGGCGGCACTGGCATACACCGTGTTGGCAGCATCGGGCGACGCGCAGCCCGACGCGGAAGTGGTCGTAGAGAATTAGTGATCGGTGGCCGGCTGGACGAGCTCGATGAGCACGCCGCCCGCGTCCTTGGGATGGATGAAGTTGATCCGTGAGTCGGCAGTGCCGCGCCGCGGGGTCTCGTAGATCAGCCGGACACCCTGCTCGCGAAGACGCTCGGTCAGCGCGTCGATGTCACTGACGCGGTAGGCGAGCTGCTGCAGGCCAGGGCCACGCTTGTCGAGGAACTTGGCGATCGTCGAGTTGTCGTCGAGCGGGGCCATTAGCTGAATCTGTGCGCTGCCCACCGGGGCTCCCCGTACCGACAGCATCGCCTCGCGGACACCCTGGTCCTCGTTGACCTCTTCGTGCAGCACGATCATGCCGAGGTTGTCGTGATACCACTTGATCGTGGCGTCGAGGTCGGCGACCGCAATGCCGACGTGGTCGATTGCTGTCACCAGGGCACTGGCCAGCACGGGACGGGCATCGACTTGCTCCGCGGACATAACGTAACGGTAACCTGACGGGAAAGTTTGCGCCTCTCCGATCCCCCGGACGGGCTGTTCTTAATCGTTTCTGGAGGTAGGTATGACGACATCGGTGATCGTTGCTGGAGCCCGCACTCCGATCGGCAAGCTGATGGGTTCGCTGAGGGACTTCTCGGGCAGCGATCTGGGTGCGATCGCCATCTCGGGTGCGCTGGAGAAGGCGGGGGTGCCTGCGTCTCTCGTCGAATACGTGATCATGGGCCAGGTGCTGACGGCGGGTGCTGGTCAGATGCCTGCGCGCCAGGCCGCCGTGGCCGCCGGGATCGGCTGGGACGTGCCCGCACTGACGATCAACAAGATGTGTCTGTCCGGGATCGACGCCATCGCGCTGGCTGACCAGCTGATTCGCGCCGGCGAGTTCGACGTCGTCGTCGCGGGCGGTCAGGAGTCGATGACGCAGGCGCCGCACCTGCTGATGAACAGCCGGGCCGGCTACAAGTACGGCGATGTCACGGTGCTCGACCACATGGCCTACGACGGCCTGCACGACGTGTTCACCGACCAGTCGATGGGCGCCCTGACCGAGCAGCGCAACGACGCCGACCAGTTCACCCGCGCTGAGCAGGACGAGTTTGCCGCGCGCTCGCACCAAAAGGCCGCTGCAGCATGGAAAGACGGCGTCTACGCCGACGAGGTGGTGCCGGTGAAGATCCCGCAGCGCAAGGGCGACCCGCTGGAATTCACCGAGGACGAAGGCATCCGCGCCAACACCACCGCGGAGTCGCTGGCCGGTCTGAAGCCGGCGTTCCGCAAGGACGGCACCATCACCGCCGGATCGGCGTCGCAGATCTCCGACGGCGCCGCGGCCGTGGTGGTGATGAACAAGGCCAAGGCCGAGGAGCTCGGCCTGACGTGGCTCGTCGAGATCGGTGCCCACGGCGTGGTCGCGGGCCCGGATTCCACACTGCAGTCACAGCCGGCGAATGCGATCAAGAAAGCCATAGCGCGCGAAGGCATCACGGTGGACCAACTCGACGTCGTCGAGATCAACGAGGCGTTCTCCGCGGTCGCGTTGGCGTCGATGAAGGAGCTCGGCATCAACCCCGACATCGTCAACGTCAATGGCGGGGCGATCGCCATCGGACACCCGATCGGCATGTCGGGCGCGCGCATCGCGCTGCATGCAGCGCTTGAGCTGGCGCGACGCGGTTCCGGTTACGGCGTGGCAGCGCTGTGCGGGGCGGGCGGCCAGGGCGATGCGCTGATCCTGCGGGCAGGCTAGCGTCTACGACGCTCTGTAGTAATTGGCTCCGGATTCGGGCACAATGGCGCCCATGACAAGCGCCTTTGATCTCCGCACCGCCATCGGCCGGTTCCGTCTGGTCGCGCTGGCCGAGGCCGTCAGCTGGGTCGGCCTGCTGGTCGGGATGTACTTCAAGTACCTGGGCAGCCCAAGGACCGAGGTCGGCGTGAAGGTGTTCGGCATGGTCCACGGCCTGATCTTCATCGCCTTCGTCGTGACCGGTCTGCTGGTCGGGATCGCCCTCAAATGGAGGGTCGGCACATGGTTGCTGGCGTTGCTGGCGAGCGTGGTGCCGCTGTGCAGTGTGATCTTCCTCATATGGGCCGATCGGACCGGCCAGATGGGCGCCGTGAGTGCCCCGGCTCGAGTCGTGCAACCAGGCCGATCGGTACCGGAAACGACGTGACAGACTTGGGAGCGTGACTCGTCCCCGTCCTCCCGCCGGGCCCTCCATCGCCGGCGCGGTTGACCTTTCCGGCCTCAAGCAGCGCGCAACCACGGCGAGCGACGGCGGCTCCTCAGGACCGGGTTCCGGTGCGCCCGCCGGCGTGGAAATCACCGAGGCTAATTTCGAAGCCGAGGTGCTGGTCCGCTCCAACCAGATGCCGGTGGTCGTGGTGCTGTGGTCACCGCGCAGCGACGCAAGCCTGCAACTGGGCGACACGCTGGCAGCCCTGGCCGCCAACGACGGTGGTAAGTGGGCGCTGGCTAGCGTGAACGTCGACACGACGCCGCGGGTGGCGCAGGTCTTCGGCGTCGAAGCCGTGCCGACCGTGGTGGCGTTGGCCAGCGGCCAACCGTTGTCGAGCTTTCAGGGCATGCAACCGCCCGAGCAATTACGGGGATGGATTGACTCGCTGTTGAAAGCGACGGCCGGAAAGCTCGACGGGACAGGCGATCCCGAAGAGCCGGAACAGGTCGATCCTGAATTGGCACAGGCCCGTGCACATCTCGACGCCGGTGAATTCGACGCCGCGCTGGCCGCATACCAGGCGATCCTCGACGCCAACCCCAATCACGACGAGGCGAAAGGCGCGGTGCGCCAGATAGCGTTTCTCGCCCGCGCATCGGCGCGAGAACCCGTTGTGGTGGCCGCCGCCGACGCTGCCCCCGACGACATCGAGGCCGCGTTCGCCGCGGCGGATGTCGAGATCCTGCAGCAGAACGTCGCTGCAGCGTTCGATCGGCTGATCGCGCTGGTGCGCCGCACCGCAGATGACGAGCGCACGTCGGTCCGCACCCGGTTGATCGAACTGTTCGACCTCTTCGACCCGGCCGACCCCGAAGTCATCGCAGGCAGGCGCAAGCTCGCGAACGCGCTCTACTGACGCCGAGATCGACGAAATGGCGCGGTCTACTCGCACTTTTACGCCCAAATGTGAGTTTGGGCGTTAGGTCAGGCAGGCTCGAACCACAGCGCGGACAGCGGGGGCAACACCATCACCGCCGAGGCGGGTCGCCCGTGCCACGGCTCGTCGGTCGCCTCCACCGCGCCGTAATTGCCGATCCCGGTGCCGTTGTAGATCGTGGCGTCGGTGTTGAGCGCCTCGCGCCAGGTACCCGCGTGGGGCAGGCCGAGTTGGTAGCGGCTGTGCTCGGAGCCCGAGAAGTTGAACACGCACGCCATCATCGAGCCGTCGGCGCCGAACCGCATGAAGCTCAGCACATTGTTGGCCGAATCGTTGGCGTCGATCCACGAGTACCCCTCGGGCGTGCTGTCCTGCGTCCAGAGTGCGGGTCGGCTTCGGTAGATACCGTTGGCGTCCTGCACCATCTTCTGGATTCCGTTGGAGAAGCTGTTCTCGCCGAGTTGGTACCAGTCGAGGCCGCGTTCCTCGGACCATTCCGCTCGCTGGCCGAACTCCTGTCCCATGAACAGCAGCTGCTTACCGGGGTGCGCCCACTGGTAGGCCAGCAGCGTGCGCAGGCCCGCGGCCTTGACGTGGTCATTGCCCGGCATTCGGCTCCACAGGCTGCCCTTGCCGTGCACGACCTCGTCGTGGCTGATCGGCAGCACGTAGTTCTCGCTGAACGCGTACAGCATCGAGAACGTCATCTCGTGATGGTGGTAGCTGCGGTGTATGGGGTCGCGGCTGATGTAGTCCAGCGTGTCGTTCATCCAGCCCATGTTCCACTTCATCGAGAAGCCAAGCCCGCCAATGTTTGTCGGCCGCGATACGCCGGGCCATGACGTCGACTCCTCGGCGATGGTGACGATGCCAGGTGCAATCTTGTGCACGGTGGCATTCATCTCCTGCAGGAACTGCACCGCCTCCAGGTTCTCCCGGCCGCCATGGATGTTCGGCGTCCAGCCGTCCGCGGGCCTCGAGTAGTCGAGGTACAGCATGGATGCGACCGCGTCGACCCGCAGCCCGTCGATGTGGTACTCCTGCAGCCAGTACAGTGCGTTGGCCACCAGGAAGTTGCGCACTTCGGGCCTGCCGAAGTCGAAAACATAGGTGCCCCAGTCCAGCTGCTCACCCCGGCGCGGATCGGAGTGCTCGTAGAGCGGCGTGCCGTCGAAGCGGCCCAACGCCCACGCGTCCTTCGGGAAGTGCGCGGGCACCCAATCCATGATGACGCCGATGCCGGCCTGGTGCAGCGTGTCGACCACGTGGCGGAACTCGTCGGGCGTGCCCAGCCGCGATGTCGGGGCGTAATAGGACGTCACCTGGTAACCCCACGAACCGCCGAACGGATGCTCCGCGACGGGCATCAGTTCTACGTGGGTAAAGCCCTGCGTCACTACATATTCCGTCAGCTCATCAGCGAGCTGGCGGTAGTCGAGACCGGGCCGCCATGACATCAGGTGCACCTCGTAGGTGCTCATCGGCTCGAAGACCGGGTTCAGCTGTGCGCGACGGGTCATCCAGTCGGTGTCCCGCCAGGTGTAGTCGCTCTTCGTCACCCGGGACGCGGTCTGCGGTGGCACCTCGGTGGCGAATGCCATCGGGTCGGCGCGGTCGGTGACCGAGCCGTCGGCGCCGTGCACGCGGAACTTGTAGTGGCCGCCGACCGGGAAGCCGGGCCAGAAGAGCTCCCACACGCCGGTGGATCCGAGCACCCGCATCGGGGCCTCGTTGCCGTCCCAGTGATTGAACTCGCCGATCAGGCTCACGCCCTTGGCATTTGGCGCCCACACCGCGAACGACACGCCCTCGACGATTCCGTCGGCGGTCCTGAAGGCTCGTGGATGGGCACCGGTGATTTCCCAGAGCCGTTCGTGGCGGCCCTCGGAGAACAGATGCAGGTCCAGCTCGCCCAGTGTGGGCAGGAACCGGTATGGGTCGGCCACGGTGTGCACGTCCGGCGCGTCACCTCCGCCCTCATAGCTCACCTGCAGCCGGTAGTCGATGAGATCCGTGAAAGGCAGGGCCACCGCAAACACCCCGGAATCGATGTGGCTGAACACATATCGCTCGTCGCCGACCAGAGCCGCGACCTCCTTGGCGTGCGGCCGGAAGGCCCGGACCACGGTGTGGTCGCCGTACTCATGCGCACCAAGGATCGCGTGCGGGTTGTGGTGTTCGCCTGCCAGCAGCCGGTTCAGGTCAGCCGGATCCGGCCGCAGGTGCGGGCTGGTGAGTGGATTGGTTCGTGTCATTTCGGCGTCACTTCCTCATTCCCTGCAAAGCAGGTCGGTTCGTTGTTCGGCTGCTATCCGCGGCATGTTCAGCACGTGGGCCACCGCCCTGGCCGGCTCGAGGCGGACGTAGTTCGACTGCCCCCATTGGTATTCCTCGCCCGTGATCTCGTCGCGCACCCAGAACCGGTCGTAGGGCTGCATGCCAAGTGCGCCCATGTCCAGCCACAGCGTCGCCTCCTCGGGGCCGTAGGGGTTCAGCGTGACCACCACGAGCACTGTGTCACCGGTGACCGGGTCGAACTTGCTGTATGCCAACAGCGCGTCGTTGTCGACGTGATGGAACTTCAGTGTGCGCAGTTCCCGGAACGCGGGATGCAGTCGGCGAATATCGTTGAGCCGGGCCAAGAACGGCTCCAGAGACTCGCCCTTGGCCACGGCCGCCTCGAAATCGCGGGGTCGCAACTCGTACTTCTCCGAGTCCAGATACTCCTCGCTGCCCTCTCGTACGGCGCGGTGTTCGAACAGCTCGAAGCCGGAGTACACACCCCAGGCCGGGCTGAACGTGGACGCCAGCACGGCGCGAATGGCGAACATGCCGGGACCGCCGTATTGCAGGCTCTCGTGCAGGATGTCGGGCGTATTGACGAACAGGTTGGGCCGCGCGTAGTCGGCGTGCTCGACGATCTGCTCGCCGAATTCGGTCAGCTCCCACTTCGCGGTGCGCCAGGTGAAGTAGCTGTAGGACTGGGTGAATCCGAGTTTCGCCAGTCCGTAGAGGCGGGCAGGACGGGTGAAGGCCTCGGCCAGGAACAGGACATCGGGGTCGGTCGACTTGACCTCGCCGATCAGCCACGCCCAGAAGTTGGGCGGTTTTGTATGCGGGTTGTCAACGCGAAAGATCTTGACCCCGTGACTGATCCAGTACCGCACCACCCGCAGTACCTCGTGGTAGATGCCTACGGGATCGTTGTCGAAGTTGATCGGGTAGATGTCCTGATACTTCTTCGGGGGGTTCTCCGCGTAGGCGATGGTGCCGTCGGGCAGCACCGTGAACCACTCGGGGTGCTCCTTGGCCCAGGGGTGGTCGGGGGCAGCCTGTAGCGCCAGATCCAGCGCGACCTCCATACCGTGGTCGCGCGTCGCGTTCACGAAGTCCTCGAACTCCTCGATCGTGCCGAGCTTCGGATGTACCGCATCGTGGCCGCCCTTTTCGCTGCCGATGGCCCATGGCGACCCGACGTCCCTCGGCGCGGCGGTGACGGAGTTGTTCCGGCCCTTGCGGTGCACCTTGCCGATCGGGTGAATCGGCGGCAGGTACACCACGTCGAAGCCCATCTTGGCGATGCGTGGAAGCGCCTTGGTGGCGGTGGCGAACGTGCCGTGCACCGGCATGCCCTTCTTGTCCAAGCCGCCGGTGGAGCGCGGGAACATCTCGTACCACGCGCTGAAGCGGGCCGCCGGGCGGTCGACCCAGACGCCGTGTTGCTCGCCACGGGTGATCAGGTCGCGCAGCGGATACTGCGCGAGTAACTCGGCGACCTCCTCGGACAGTGCCGCGCCCGCACGAGTGAACGGGTCGCCCGGTTTGCGCAGCGCCTCCGCGGCTTCGATGAGCGGATCTCGCAGCTTGCGGGCCACGCCGGTGATAGCTCGTTCGAGCAGCCGCGCGCCGACGAGCAGGTCGTTGGACAGCTCGGCTTCGCTCTGGCCGGCGTCCAGTTTGGCGGTGACGCCATGTCGCCAGGTGGCGATCGGGTCGCCCCAACCGTCGACCCGGAAGGTCCACAGCCCGACCGTGTCGGGGGAGAACTGGCCGTGGAACACGTCCGGCGTCCGGCCCGTCGACATCTGGATGATCTGCGGCTTGATTCTCTGCGCCGGAGTGACCACGGCCTCGATCGGCACTGGTTGTGGAGGCGATTCCGGCGTCGGCCCCTCGGCCAGCTGCGGATACGCCGTCCCGTGATAGCGCACCACGAGCGTGGCCGCGACGGCGTCGTGTCCTTCGCGCCAGACAGTGGCGCAGACCGGCACGACCTCGCCGACGACGGCCTTGGCGGGGAAACGTCCGCCCGACACCACAGGGGCGACGTCATCGATCCCGATACGACCGGCCACGTACCCACTCCTTCGATGCGCGGCCCGTGGTAGGGCCGCTGTCGTCTGTCTCGTTTACAGCCTCGTCGCGCCCTATACCCACCGTAGTGCGCAGCCCAATCACGCGTGGGTGAAGCGTTCACCTCCCGCCAGCCTGCACGCACGCCGATCATCAGTAAGGTTGTTTCGCGTGAAAGCCCTTCGTCGGTTCACGGTTCGCGCGCATCTGCCCGAGCGCCTTGTCGCGCTGGAGTCACTCTCGGTCAACCTGCGCTGGTCGTGGGACAAACCGACGCAGGACCTGTTCGCGGCCGTCGACGAGAACTTGTGGAAGCAGGTCGGCTGCGACCCGGTGGCATTGCTCGGGCAGGTCAGCCCGAAACGGCTCGACGAACTCGCCGTCGACGAATCCTTCCTCGGGCGCCTCGACGGACTCGCCGCCGCACTGGACGACTATCTGAGCAGGCCGCTGTGGTACCAGGACCGGGCGGCCGAAGGTGCCGAGTGGCCCAACGGCATCGCGTATTTCTCGATGGAGTTCGGCGTCGCCGAGGTGCTGCCGAACTACTCCGGAGGCCTCGGCATCCTTGCCGGCGACCATCTGAAGTCGGCGTCGGATCTGGGTCTGCCGCTGATCGCGGTCGGCCTGTACTACCGGTCTGGTTACTTTCGCCAGTCGCTGACCGCCGACGGCTGGCAAAGGGAGAACTACCCGTCGTTGGATCCGCAGGGTCTGCCGTTGCGGTTGCTCACCAACCACGACGGCGATCCCGTGCTGGTCGAGCTGGCCATGCCCGACTCCGCCCAGCTGCGGGCCCGGGTCTGGGTGGCGCAGGTCGGTCGAATTCCGTTGCTGCTGTTGGATTCCGACATTCCCGAGAACGAACACGAGCTACGCAGCGTTACCGACCGGCTGTACGGCGGTGACCAGGAGCACCGGATCAAGCAGGAGATTCTGGCCGGCATCGGCGGGGTGCGGGCGATCCGGGCGTTCACCGACATCGAAGGCCTGCCGACGCCCGAGGTGTTCCACATGAACGAGGGCCACGCCGGGTTCCTCGGTGCGGAGCGGATCCGCGAGCTGATCGACTCGGGGCTCGATTTCGACACGGCTCTGACCGTGGTGCGGTCCTCCACCGTGTTCACCACACACACACCCGTGGCCGCCGGTATCGACCGGTTCCCGGTGGAGATGGTGAAGCGCTACTTCGGCAGTGGGGAAGGCAGCCCGGCGGGCGCCATCTCACGGCTGCTGCCGGGTGTCCCACTGGACCGGGTCATCGCCTTCGGAGCGGAGGACGACCCGTCCAAGTTCAACATGGCTCACATGGGTCTGCGGCTGGCGCAGCGCGCGAACGGGGTGTCCCTGCTGCACGGCCGGGTCAGCCGCGAGATGTTCAACGAGCTGTGGCCTGGATTCGACCCGGCAGAAGTGCCGATCGGGTCGATCACCAACGGTGTGCATGCCCCGACGTGGGCGGCGCCGCAGTGGCTCGAGGTCGCGCGTGAGCTGTTCGGCGGCGAGCTGCCGAGTGGGCCCGCCATCTGGGAGCCCGCGGTCTGGGAGCGCCTGCAGCAGGTGGATCCGGGACATCTGTGGTGGATTCGGTCACAGCTTCGCGAGCAGCTGGTCAACGACGTGCGGGCGCGGTTGCACAGGTCGTGGCTGGAGCGCGGTGCCTCCGAAGCCGAACTGGGCTGGATCGCAACGGCTTTCGATCCCGGCGTGCTGACTATCGGGTTTGCGCGCCGGGTCCCGACCTACAAGCGGCTGACGCTGATGCTGCGCGACCAGGACCGCTTGGAGAAGTTGCTGCTCGACGAGAAGCGGCCCATCCAGTTGATTGTCGCCGGCAAGTCGCATCCAGCCGACGACGGCGGAAAGGCGCTGATTCAGCAGGTGGTCCGGTTCGCCGATCAACCCGAGTTGCGGCACCGCATCGCGTTCCTGCCCGACTACGACATGTCGATGGCCCGCCAGCTCTACTACGGCTGCGACGTCTGGCTGAACAATCCGTTGCGCCCGCTGGAGGCGTGCGGCACGTCGGGGATGAAGAGTGCCCTCAATGGCGGCCTTAACCTCTCCATCCGCGACGGCTGGTGGGACGAGTGGTACGACGGCGAGAACGGTTGGGAGATACCGACCGCCGACGGCCTTGCCGACGAGGGTAGGCGCGACGACCTTGAGGCCGCCGCGTTGTACAGCCTGCTCGAGCGGTCGGTTGCGCCAAAGTTCTACGACCGCGACGACCGCGGCATTCCGATGCGCTGGGTCGAGATGGTCCGCCACACGTTGCAGGCGCTCGGGCCGAAAGTGCTGGCCTCCCGGATGGTGCGCGACTACACCGAGAAGTACTACGCACCGGCGGCCCAGTCGCTGCGCCGAACGGTCGAGCCCACCGAAGAGGGCGGAGTGCCATTCGGCGCCGCGCGTGAACTGGCCATCTACCGGCAACGCGCGCAGGAGGCCTGGCCGAAGATCCAGATCACCGACGTCGACAGCACCGGACTGCCCGACACCCCGCTTCTGGGTTCCGAGCTCACGCTCACGGCGACAGTGCAACTCGCAGGCCTGCGTCCGCACGAGGTCGTGGTTCAGGCGGTTCTCGGCCGGGTCGACGCCACCGATGGGCTGCTGGACCCGGTGACCGTGCAGATGCCGCATACCACCACCGCGGACGGCGGCAACGAGATCTTCTCGACGACGACGCCTCTCCCGGTGGCCGGCCCGGTCGGTTACACGGTACGAGTGCTGCCGCATCACCCGCTGCTCGCATCCGACGCCGAGCTGGGATTGGTCACGCTCGCCTGACGTCGCCACTAGGCATTTCGCCGGAGTAGGTCGCACGACCTTCCGGCCGATGTCGGTTCCGGGAATGTTGCGTTCGTTCGCGTTCCTGGCCACCTGCGCGGTGGCGGTGCCCTTACCGCGCCGCGTACCGGAGCTGGTCGAGTCGTCACCACCCGCGACCAAGAAATCTCCGGACGGCTGGACGCTGACCGTGTCGGCCACGGACGAAACGCAGGCGGTCATCGCGCCGTTGACGACCGCGATCTCGACGCGAGAGTACGAGGTCGGCGGGTTGTTCAACGCCTCCATGAGCGGGCCCGAAGAGGACCAGCCGCCGCAGGGCACGCTGGAGGTCGGCTACCAGATCGGCTGCGGCATCGACATGAGCACGTCGAACGGTGTGGTGATGAGCGGCAGTCTCGGATTCACTCCGGGCCTCGGCCTCGGAGGCCTTGGTTCTGCCGCGATTACAGGTATCCCGACTGTTCTCTCGCCGCTGAGCGGGACCCTCGCGGTGGCGCTGAAACCGGGCATCATCAACATCGTCCCGGTCACGAAGAAGCAGTTCGAGGGCTTCAAACCATGGGTGCAGATCACCGGGTTCCGCATCAAGATAGACGGGTGCGTCGGCGAATCATTCATCCGCTCATACGCGTTCTTGACCAGGTCGACCAAAATCTCCGACGCGATCGTCGGCTACTACGGCGTGACCAAGAAGGTGTGAGCAGCTCACGGGAAACGCTTGAAACAGCCGTCCTCGTCGCCGAGCACACCTGTTCGGAACGCGTCCATCCGGGAGAAGCCGGACGGCACCGTCTCGCCGTTGACGTCGCTGGCCGCCAGCCCGTTGGTGAGCAGGCCCGAGACGGCCTCGTCGAGGTCACCCGCGCTCAGCGCCACCGTGTTGCCGTCCGACGTGGTGACCGCCTCGGTCATCTTCGTGGTCGCGACGCCGGACAGACACGCGGTGCGCAACGCGGCCTCGGCGTTGTCCAGGGCCACACCGCGTTGGTGCTGAAGCGCGAGCATGTACCGGGAGACGAGAACCGAGTATGCGGTGTTGTCTCCCGACACCAGGCCGCCGTTTTCGTCCTCTCCAGACGGCGTACCCATCTTCTCCAGCCCGCTCATGTCGACGGCGATCGTGTTGGTGGCCGGACAGTAAGAGACCGGCGGGCTGGGCCGGGCATCCTGGCAGTTGTCCGATGCGTCGAGGCTGAGCTTCGGGGGATCGGCAGGAGAGAACAGCGTTTCGAGCGCCTCCACAACGGCCCGCACCGATTCCTCGCTGACCGCCCAGTCGCCGGTCTGGTTCTGCTGCAGCTCGACGGGCAGGTCCCCGCGGCGCTGCGCGATTTCCTTCTCGTCGATCTTCGCGCACGATGCGGCGCCGTCGGTGAACCCGAATTGGAAGGCCGTGATCCGTTCGAACGCCGAGCCGTGCTCATCGGCACCGACGCTGAAGGCGTCTTCGCTCAGCAGCGGATCGCGAAACGAAATCACCGCTGCCAGAAGGCTATTGAGCCCGTCGCCGGTGCTGAGGGTGAAGCGCGGCGAGTTGCCCTCGGCCACCCAGCGCATGTATGCGCCTGCGAAGCAGTCGGCCTGCTGCTCGGCGACCAGCGTCGGGGTGTCCTTGCTGTTCAGCTTGGCCTGGTGCTGAATCGCATGCCCGTATTCGTGGGCCAACACATTGGTGACGGCGATATCGCCGAAATTATGCTGCAGCGCGGGCAGCAATTGGCCGCGGTCCCAGCCGATGGTGTGGTCGAGAAAGCAGTAGCCGGCGTTCACCAGGCCGTAGGTGTCGTCACCGCAGAACTCCTGACTCTGATACCCGGCTGCATCCCAGGAGATGAGCGCCTTGACTGGGGTGAAGTCGTCGTTGAAAGTCTCCTTGTACTGGGTCTCCCAAAAGTCCTCGATGTCGCTGATCGAGGCCGCGGCGAGGTTGTCGGCTTCACCGCCGTCGCCGTTCTCCACGTCGCGTGACGGCTTCTTGGCGTCCGGCCGAAGTCCAGTCGGCCCATCCACCGCGGGCATGCCTGCAACGCTGAACGGGTCGTTGAAGACGGAGACCGCGGTGCCAGTCACCGTGGTCGAACAGGACACCACCAGTACCGCGGCGCCGAGGGCGATGACGGCACCGGTGACGGGTCGTCGGCTCATTTGCGGCGCCTTTCCGCGTCGTCAGGTGGCCGAGATCGGCGCCTAGAACTACGCATCAGGATAATGCGGCGTTCGCGCTGCGGAGCCGTTCCAGTGCATGCCGAACCCGGATCGGGTCGGTGGTGGCCCAGAACGGTGGCAGCGACGCGCGCAGATAGCCGCCGTAGCCTGCGGTGGCCATCCGGGAGTCCAGCACCGCCACCACGCCGCGGTCGTCGGAGCGCCGCAAGAGCCGGCCCGATCCCTGGGCGAGCAGGAGGGCGGCGTGGCTGGCCGCGACGGCCATGAATCCATTGCCACCGCGGGCGGCGACGGCGCGCTGGCGCGCCGACAGCAGCGGATCGTCGGGGCGCGGGAAGGGAATGCGGTCGATCAGCACCAGCGACAGCGAAGGGCCGGGCACGTCGACGCCCTGCCACAGCGACAACGTGCCGAACAGCGACGTCGACGGATCCTCGGCGAACTGCTTGACCAATGCCGACGTGGTGTCATCGCCCTGACACAGCACCGGTGTCGACAACCGCTCGCGCATGATTTCGGCGGCCGCACGCGCGGCGCGCATCGACGAGAAGAGGCCCAGTGTGCGACCGCCTGCGGCACCGATCAGCGCTTCTATTTCCGCAAGCTGCTCGGCGGACCCGGTGCCGTCGCGTCCCGGCGGCGGCAGATGCGCTGCGACGTAAAGGATCCCGGCTTTGGCGTGCTCGAACGGTGAACCGACGTCGATGCCACGCCATTCCGGCTTCTCGTCCCCGGCCGTCAGCCCCCAGGCTGTGGCCATCGCGTCGAAGCTGCCGCCGACCGTCAGCGTCGCCGAGGTCAGCACCGCGGTGGATTGCTCAAACAGCCTGCCGCGCAACAGGCCTGCCACCGACAGTGGTGCGACCCGCATGACCGCGCGGATGCTGCCCCGGTTGTCCTCGTGGTCCAGCCAGACCACGTCGTCCCGGTTGGGAATCTCCGGGACGAACGACGCGACGATGCGCGTCGCGGTATCGCTGATGTCGGTCAGTGCCGTCACCGCCTCCGCTCGGGCCGACGCTGCCTTGGGGTCTGACGGTGCCGTGTCTATCGCCGAACGCGCTCGGCTCGCGGCGTCGCGCAGCGCTGTCAGGTAGGTCGTCATCTCGTCGTCGAGGCGGTCGATGCGTCCAGGCGTCGCATCATGGATAGCGGATGAGAACGTCGCCGTCGCGGCCTCAAGCCGTTGCGCGAGTTCGGGTTCGATGAGCCGCGCAACCCGACGGCCGGCCGCGCTGAGGATCGTGTTGGACAGCTCGGCGGTGGCCACGCCGGTCACCCGGTCGGCCAGCTCGTGTGCCTCGTCGACGACCAGCAGCCGGTGTTCGGGTAACACCGCGGCGTCGGAGATGGCGTCGATGGCCAGCAGCGCGTGGTTGGTGACGACCACGTCGGCGTGCCCCGCGGTGTCGCGCGCTTTCTCCGCGAAGCAGTCGGTGCCGAACGGACAGCGCGCGGCGCCGATGCACTCCCTGGCCGAAACGCTGACCTGTGCCCACGACCGGTCGGGCACGCCGGGGGTCAGCTCGTCGCGATCGCCGGTGTCGGTCGTCGACGACCAGGCGGTGAGTCGTTGGACGTCGCGCCCGAGCGCAGTACTTGCCGCCGCGTCGAACAGCTCCTCCTGCGGTCGATCATCCGGTTCAGTCGCTGATCCGTTGTGAATCTTGTTCAGGCACAGGTAGTTTCCGCGGCCCTTGAGAAGTGCGAACTCGGGCGCACGTGGCAGTGTGCCCGCCAGCGACTCTGCGAGCGCGGGCAGGTCGCGGTCGACGAGCTGGCGTTGCAGGGCGATGGTGGCTGTCGAAACCACCACGGGCTCGTCCGTGGCGACGGCGTGGGCGATCGCCGGGATGAGATAGGCGAGCGACTTGCCGGTGCCCGTGCCCGCCTGTACCGCCAGGTGCTCACCTGAATCGAACGCGTGCGCCACGGCCTCGGCCATCTCGACCTGGCCGCGCCGCTCGCTGCCGCCCAACGCGGCGACCGCGACGGCGAGCAGGTCGGTGACCGCATGCAACTCGGACGTCGTTCCTCCTAGGCGTCTCGGCTGGCGGGCGGAGCCATTTGGGTCGGAATGGCGGGCTCGCCGCGGGACAGCTTGAGGCCGTCCCACGGCAGGCTGTGCAGCCCGGCGGCCACCCTCTCGCGGGCCGCGGCCAGGCCGAACTCGGCGACGGGCTCACCCTCGTTGACGAGCGGGACGGTCAGCTCCCGTGCGACGAGATCGGACTGCGGGGCGGGTCCGGCGGCCTGGTAGACGACCTCCTCAACGACGGTTCCTGACGGTTTCGCCAGCCGCGTCGCCTTCTTGCGGCCGCCGTGCGATTCCTTGTGGACGCTGCGCTTCTCCACTGGGACGCCGTCCACCTCCACCAGCTTGTAGACCATGCTCGCGGTCGGTGCGCCCGAGCCGGTCACGACCGAGGTGCCGACGCCGTACATGTCGACGGGTTCGGCGCGCAGCCCGGCGATCGAGAACTCGTCAAGGTCGCCCGACACCACGATTCGGGTCTTCGGCGCGCCGAGGTCGTCGAGTTGAGCGCGGACCTGCCGGGCCAGCACGCCGAGATCCCCGGAGTCGATGCGGACCGCGCCCAGGTCGGGACCTGCCACTTCGATGGCGTTGGCAACCCCGGTGGTGATGTCATAGGTGTCGACGAGCAGGGTGGTGCCGACGCCGAGCGCGTCGACCTGGGCGCGGAACGCCGCCACCTCGTCGGGTCCGGTAGCGGACGTGTGCAGAAGCGTGAATGCGTGCGCGCTCGTGCCCAGCGCGGGCACGCCGTGACGGCGTTGCGCCTCGAGGTTGGACGACCCGGCGAAACCGGCGAGATAAGCAGCGCGAGCGGCGGCGACAGCGGCCTGCTCGTGGGTGCGCCGTGAGCCCATCTCGATCAGCGTGCGGCCTTCAGCAGCGCTCACCATTCTGGCCGCGGCCGAGGCGATCGCGGTGTCGTGGTTGAAGATCGACAGCGTGAGCGTCTCCAGCACCACACATTCGGCGAAACTTCCGTGCACGGCCAGCACGGGTGAGCCGGGGAAATACAACTCACCCTCGGCGTAGCCGTCGACGTCGCCGCGGAACCGGTAGTCGGCGAGATAGGCGAGGGTGTCGGCGTCGAGCCAGTCGGACAGCGACGCCAGCGCGGCGTCGTCGAACGTGAACTGCTCCAACGCTTCCACGAACCGCGCCGTCCCGGCGACCACTCCGTACCGGCGGCCTTCGGGCAGTCGACGGGCGAACACCTCGAACGTGGTGCACCGGTGGGCGGACCCGTCGCGAAGTGCCGCCGCGAGCATCGTGAGCTCGTATTTGTCCGTCAGCAACGCGGCTGTCACACCGCAACCGTAACTGGTCTCCAGGCCCATTTGGCCCCGGCTATTCTGGGCACATGGTTACTCCAGCGAAGGCCCGACCGGGAACTCGCGAGGAACGGCACGTCGAAACCGTCGAGGCCACCGACACCCCGTGGGTGACCATCGTCTGGGATGACCCCATCAACCTGATGACATATGTGACGTACGTCTTCCAGAAATTGTTCGGCTATAGCGAGCCCCACGCCACCAAGCTCATGATGCAGGTGCACAACGAAGGTAAGGCGGTCGTGACGGCGGGCAGCCGCGAGTCCATGGAGGTCGACGTATCCAAGCTGCATGCCGCCGGCCTGTGGGCGACCATGCAACACGACCGCTGATCATCGGAGCCGGGACGCAATAGTGCGCAAGTGGAAGCGGGTCGACACCGCAGACGGCCCGCGCTTTCGTTCGACGTTGGCGTCCCATGAGGCCTCCCTGCTGGAAAGCCTCGTCACGTCTATGGTGGCGATGCTCGAAGAGCGCGAAACATCTTCGCCTGCAGACGAACTCGAGGAGATCACCGGGCTGAAGACCGGGAACTCGCGTCCTCCCGAAGACGAGACGATGAAACGGCTGCTGCCCGACTTCTACCGGTCACAGCACGACCATCCGGCGGGATCCGGGGCGACCGAAAGCCTGAACAGCGCACTGCGCAGCCTTCACGAGCCGGCGATCATCGCCGCCAAACGTGAAGCCGCGCAACGGGTGCTGGAGACCGTACCGAACGGCGGCGGACGGTTCGAGCTCACCGAGGACGACGCCCACGCGTGGGCCGCCGCTGTCAACGATGTCCGTCTGGCCCTGGGCACCATGCTCGACATCGGGCCCGGAGGACCCGATGGGGTGGCGCCTGACCATCCGATGGCCGGCCATTTCGACGTGTACCAATGGCTCACGGTGCTGCAGGAGTACCTGGTCCTGGGTCTCATGGACAAGAGATGAACGCGATCACCGATGTTGGCGGCATCCGCGTCGGCCAACACGAACGAATCGACGCCGATGCGACGCTCGGCTCCGGCTGGGCGAGTGGCACGACAGTTGTACTGACGCCTCCTGGCACCGTGGGTGCCGTCGACTGCCGGGGCGGTGCGCCGGGCAGCAGGGAGACCGACCTGCTCGATCCGATCAACTCGGTCCGCCACGTCGATGCCGTCGTCCTCAGTGGGGGCAGCGCCTACGGGCTCGCCGCGGCCGACGGTGTGATGCGCTGGCTCGAGGAGCAGAACCGTGGCGTAGCGATGGAGGGCGGCGTGGTGCCGATCGTGCCCGCCGCCGTGGTCTACGACCTGCCGGTCGGCGGCTGGCAGTGCAGGCCGACAGCTGAGTTCGGCTACGCCGCCGCAGACGGCGCCGGAACTGAGGTGGCCGTCGGCACCGTCGGCGCGGGCGTCGGCGCGCGCGTGGGGGTGCTCAAGGGCGGAGTTGGGACGGCGTCGGTGACGCTGGAGTCGGGGGTGACCGTCGGCGCGATCGTGGTCGTCAACGCCGCGGGGGAGGTGGTCGACAAAGCCACCGGTCTTCCGTGGCTCGCCTATCAGATCGAGGAGTTCGGCCTGGTTCCGCCGCCTGCCGATCAGATCGCGGCCTACGCAGAGCGCCACGCGGAGTTCAGCCCCCTCAACACCACCATCGCGGTCGTCGCGACCGACGCGGTATTGAGCAAGGGCGGATGCCGCCGGGTGGCCGTGGCCGCGCACGACGGCTTGGCGCGCACCATCCGGCCGTGCCACACTCCGCTCGATGGCGATACGGTGTTTGCGCTGGCCGCTGGCGCCGTCGAGGTCCCGCCGGATCCCGAAACGCCTGCATCGATGTCGCCCGAGACGCGGCTCATCACCGACATCGGGGCTGCTGCGGCGGATGTCCTGGCCCGCGCGGTGATGGTCGGCGTGCTTGCAGCGAATTCGGTGGCCGGAATACCGACCTACCGGGACATGTTGCCCGGAGCGTTCACAGATAAGGGGAAGTGACCGTGCTGGTGATCCGTGCCGACCTCGTCGACGCCATGGTCGTCCACGCCCGCGCCGACCATCCCGACGAGGCGTGCGGCATTCTCGCCGGACCGGAGGGGTCGGACCGCCCCGAGCGACACATCGCGATGCTCAACGCCGAACGGTCGCCGACGTTCTATCGGTTCGACTCGATGGAGCAGCTCAAGGTGTGGCGGGCTTTAGAAGATGCAGGCGAGGTTCCGGTCGTCATCTACCACTCGCACACCGCGACCGAGGCTTATCCCAGCCGCACCGACATCTCGTATGCGTCCGAACCCGACTCGCACTACGTGTTGGTGTCCACCCGCGACCCCGACGAGCACGAGCTACGCAGCTACCGCATCGTCGACGGCGTCGTCACCGAGGAACCCGTCAAGATCGTCGAGAAGTACTAGAGCTACAGCACAAAGGAAGCCCATCCATGACCGTTACCGTTTCCGTTCCGACCATCCTGCGCACCCACACCGGTGGCGAGAAGCGCGTCTCCGCATCGGGTGACACGCTGCAGGCCGTGATCAGCGACCTGGAGTCGAACTATTCCGGCATCTCCCAGCGCTTGGTCGATAACGGCAAGCTGCACCGCTTCGTCAACATCTACGTCAACGACGAAGACGTGCGGTTCTCCGGCGGACTGGACACCGAGATCTCCGACGGCGACTCGGTCACCATCCTGCCCGCCGTCGCTGGCGGCTGACTTTGACCCGTTACGACTCACTGCTGCAGGCACTGGGCGAGACACCGCTGGTGGGGTTGCGTCGGTTGTCGCCCCGCTGGGACGACGGCGAGGACGGCGCACCACACGTCCGGCTGTGGGCCAAGCTCGAGGACCGCAACCCGACGGGCTCCATCAAGGACCGGCCCGCGCTGCGGATGATCGAGGACGCCGAACAACGCGGCATCCTGCAGCCCGGCGCCACCATTCTGGAGCCGACGAGCGGAAACACCGGCATCTCGCTGGCGATGGCGGCCCTGCTCAAGGGCTACTCGATGATCTGCGTGATGCCGGAGAACACCTCGATCGAGCGCCGCCAGCTGCTCGAGCTGTACGGGGCGCGGATCATCTTCTCGCCCGCCGAGGGCGGATCCAACACGGCCGTGGCGCACGCCAAGGAGCTCGCCGCGCAGAACCCCGACTGGGTGATGCTCTACCAGTACGGCAACCCGGCCAACACCGAGGCGCACTACCGCGGCACCGGGCCCGAGCTGCTGGCCGACCTCCCGGAAATCACGCACTTCGTCGCGGGCCTTGGCACGACGGGCACGTTGATGGGCACCGGGCGCTATCTGCGCGAGCAGGTACCCGACGTCCAGATCGTCGCCGCCGAGCCCCGGTACGGCGAAGGGGTCTACGCACTGCGCAACATCGACGAGGGATTCATCCCCGAGCTTTACGACCCAGACGTGCTGACGACGCGGTTCTCGGTCGGGTCGTTCGACGCCGTCAAGCGCACCCGCGAACTGGTCCAGGTCGAAGGGATCTTCGCGGGCATCTCCACCGGAGCCGTGCTGCACGCGGCGCTCGGGATGGCGGCGAAAGCGGTCAAGGCGAACGAGCGGGCCGATATCGCGTTCGTGGTCGCCGACGCCGGGTGGAAGTATCTGTCGACCGGCGCATACGCCGGTAGCCTGGACGAAGCGGAAGACGCGTTGGAAGGGCAATTGTGGGCATGAGCGGGCCGGGGTATCCGGGGACGCCGGCCGGGGCGAAGAAACGGCCGGCGTGGGTGGTCGGCGGCGTCACCGTCGTCAGCTTCGTCGTGCTGCTCTACGTCATCGAGCTGTTCGACTCGCTGTCCGGGCACCGCCTCGACGACAACGGCATCCGGCCGCTGGAGGCCGACGGCCTACCGGGCATCATCTTCGCGCCGCTGCTGCACGCGAACTGGGATCACCTGATCGCCAACACGGTTCCCGCACTCATCCTTGGGTTCCTGATGACGCTGGCGGGGCTGTCGCGCTTCATCTTCGCCACCGCGATCATCTGGATCCTCGGCGGCTTCGGCACCTGGCTGATCGGGAACGTCGGAACGCACTGCCCCTACGTGGGAGTGACCTGCGAGTCCAACCACATCGGCGCCTCCGGGCTGATCTTCGGCTGGCTGGCTTTCCTCATCGTGTTCGGATTCTTCACCCGCAAGGTGTGGGAGATCGTGGTCGGTGTCATCGTGCTGATCGCGTACGGCGGCGTGCTGCTGGGCCTGCTGCCCGGCACCCCTGGGGTGTCGTGGCAGGGGCACCTGTGCGGCGCCATCGCCGGCATTGTCGCCGCGTACCTGTTGTCGGGTCCGGAGCGCAAGGTGCGTGAGGCCCGTAAGCGCGGGACCTCTTCACTGCCGACGACGTTCCAGTCGTGACATCGCCCTTGGCGCCTGTCGGGATCTTCGATTCCGGCGTCGGCGGACTCACCGTGGCGCGGGCCATCATCGACCAGCTGCCCGACGAGGACATCGTCTACGTCGGAGACACCGGGAACGGCCCCTATGGTCCGCTGACCATTCCCGAGATCCGCAGGCATGCGCTGGCCATCGGCGACGACCTCGTGGAGCGCGGGGTCAAGGCGCTGGTGATCGCGTGCAACACCGCGTCGTCGGCCTGTCTTCGCGATGCCCGCGAGCGCTACGCTCCGGTGCCCGTCGTCGAGGTGATCCTGCCTGCGGTGCGCCGCGCTGCGGCGTCGACCCGCAACGGCCGCATCGGCGTCATCGGAACGGAGGCGACGATCGCGTCGGGTGCTTATCAGGACGCGTTCGCCGCGGCTCGCGACACCGAGATCACCGGGGTCGCGTGTCCTCGGTTCGTCGACTTCGTCGAGCGCGGTGTCACCAGCGGCAGGCAGGTGCTGGGGCTGGCCGAGGGCTATCTCGAGCCGCTGCAGCGCGCCGGGGTGGACACGCTGGTGCTCGGCTGCACCCACTACCCGATGTTGTCCGGGCTGATCCAGCTGGCGATGGGAGACCAGGTCACGCTGGTGTCGAGTGCCGAGGAGACCGCCAAGGACTTGCTGCGGGTGCTCACCGAGCTTGATCTGCTTCGCCCGCATGACGCTCCCCCTGCGCGGCGGCAGTTCGAGGCGACCGGCGATCCTGAGGCGTTCGCCACACTTGCGGCCCGGTTCCTCGGTCCCACTCTCGATCGGGTTCGACCTGTTCAGCGTCACGTCGGCGCCCAATGATGACGTTCGTCGCTTAATGCGGTGATGTTTTCGTCATCGGGATAGTGGGCATGGCAAGCTAGTGGGTGTGCGAATCACCGTACTCGGTTGCTCCGGCAGTGTTGTCGGGCCTGATTCGCCAGCGTCCGGGTACCTGCTGACCGCGCCCGACGCGCCTCCTTTAGCCATCGATTTCGGGGGCGGTGTGCTCGGTGCGTTGCAACGCCACGCCGACCCGAACTCCGTCCATGTCCTGCTGTCTCACCTGCACGCCGATCACTGCCTCGATCTGCCGGGCCTGTTCGTCTGGCGGCGATACCACCCGTCGCCTGCGCAGGAACGCGGGCTGATGTACGGCCCGAAGAAGACGTGGGCCCGGCTCGGCGCGGCGTCGTCGCCGGAGGGTGCCGAGATCGACGATTTCAGCGACATCTTCGACATCCACCACTGGGTCGACAAGCAGCCCGTGCAGATCGGTTCGTTGACTGTCGAGCCGCGGCTGGTGTGCCACCCCACCGAGTCCTACGGAATGCGGATCACCGATCCGTCGGGGGCGACGCTCGTCTACAGCGGTGACACCGGGTCGTGCGACGCGCTCGTCGAACTGGCCCGCGGTGCCGACCTGTTCCTGTGCGAGGCGTCGTGGACGCATGACCCGTCGCGTCCGCCGAACCTGCATCTGTCGGGAACCGAGGCCGGCCAGGCCGCCGCCCGCGCCGGCGTCGCCGAGCTGCTGCTGACCCACATTCCGCCTTGGACCTCACGCGAGGACGTGATCAGCGAGGCGAAGGCGGAATTCGACGGACCGGTGCACGCGGTGGTGTGCGGAGAGTCGTTCTCCGTCACGCGGCGTTGATGACGGGGGCAACGGCTAGGGTTGCCAAGTGTCCAGAAGAGAAGACGGTCGGCTCGATGACGAGCTGCGTCCGGTGGTCATCACGCGCGGCTTCACCGCACACCCGGCGGGATCGGTACTCGTGGAGTTCGGTCAGACCCGGGTCATGTGCACGGCAAGCGTCACCGAAGGCGTGCCGCGCTGGCGCAAAGGTTCCGGGCAGGGCTGGCTGACAGCCGAGTACGCGATGTTGCCCGCGGCCACCCATGAGCGGTCGGACCGGGAGTCGGTCCGCGGCCGCATCGGCGGGCGAACTCAGGAGATCAGCCGATTGATCGGACGCTCGCTGCGCGCGTGCATCGACTTGGCGGCGCTGGGGGAGAACACCATCGCCATCGACTGCGACGTGTTGCAAGCCGACGGCGGAACCCGCACCGCCGCCATCACGGGTGCATATGTGGCGCTGGCCGATGCGGTGACGTGGCTGGCGGCGGGCGGAAAGCTGGCGGACCCGCGGCCGCTGTCGTGCGCTATCGCCGCGGTGAGCGTCGGTGTAGTCGACGGACGTATCCGCACCGACCTGCCCTACACGGAGGACTCGCGCGCCGAAGTCGACATGAACGTTGTCGCGACCGACACGGGAACGCTCGTCGAGATCCAGGGAACCGGGGAGGGCGCGACGTTCCCGCGCTCGACTTTGGACAAGCTGCTCGACGCCGCGCTGGTCGCATGCGACCAGTTATTCGTCATCCAACGCGAGGCGCTGGAACAGCCGTATCCCGGAGTGCTGCCCGAGTCGGACGCACCGGCGAAGAAGGCGTTCGGAAGCTGACCGATCTGTTGGTGGCCAATCTTTACACCGACAACCTTGCGCTAAGGCCGGCTGTCCTCGACCGACACGTTCGGGTAAGTCGTACCTGTACTGCGCCTTGATCTGCCGAGCGATCGACACCGAACTGACCCACGCCCGCGCGGTGATCGAGAAGCGTGGGGTGACAGCCCAGGAGTACCGAGCTATGGGTCAAGCTGGTCGAGGTCAGCGGCCTCTGGACCGAAGCAATGCAGTGCAGTCGGTCGGCTCACCCCGAGCAGTGGCAAGCGATCAAAAATGGGCACTCACGCGACGGCCTGGTCGCCGGATAGAGAGCTGGCCAAGGCGTTATCGGTGGTTCACCGCTTGTGAACAGAATCACATAGAAACTGTTTCCACTATTATTGACAGTGTTGCCATTCATTTCCTATTGTTACTGCAACACCCTACTCAAAGGGAGAAAAAATGTTAATTCGACGCACTGCTGTCGCGGCTGCACTGGTCGCAGTCCCACTCGCATTCGCGGCACCGGCCCAAGCCACGTGCAGCGACGGCTACTTCGGCGCAAGTCCGGACAAAAGCATCTGCGGTGTGCCCAACATCCAAACGAGCGTCGGCAACGCCAAGAACAATCTTCGGGAGAACTTCAAGGTCGGCAACGCGGTAGGCAACCTCCAGCACGCCCTCACCCACGGTGTCGGCGAGAACGACAAAAACGCCCCGTAGACAACGTCGAAGCCCCCGGGTGTATGTCCGGGGGCTTCCACCACTAGTTCCAAGGCCCTGGCCACCGCGCCGGGGCCTCTCTCTTACTAATGCCCAGCGCTGTCGCTAGTCGGCTGGCTTCACAGTCGGTCAGGGGACACGATCAAACGCGAAACTGTTGCCCGCCGATGAGCCGATCCGCAACTACGGAGAGGTCTCGTCGTTTCGTCCGGGCACATCAATGTTGATGATGTGGTCCGGCGAAATTTTACCTGGGGAAGCTCGTCCGGAAACGCGACACAGGGGAATCGTGACGCGAATCGCCGTCCCACGTGTCTTGCGGTGTAATCCTGGACAACCGAGTCGATCTTCCGACAACGTTTGGGAATGACTGTTGACTGAGCTGCTGGTGGCCAGCCGCAACCGCAAGAAGCTGGCCGAGTTGCGGCGGGTGCTCGATGCCGCGGGGATCTCGGGCCTCACCTTGCTGTCGTTGGACGACGTCGCGTCGTTCGACGAGTCTCCCGAGACGGGCACGACGTTCGAGGACAACGCGGTGGCCAAGGCCCGCGACGCGTTCCATGCGACAGGTCTTGCGACGGTCGCCGACGATTCCGGGCTGGAAGTCGACGCGCTGAACGGGATGCCGGGTGTGTTGTCGGCGCGTTGGGCGGGTGTGCACGGGGAGGATGCGGCCAATACCGCACTGCTGCTCGCACAGCTGACGTGATGTGCCCGACGAGCGGCGCGGCGCCGCGTTCGTGTCCGCGTGCGCACTGGTGTCATCGGCGGGGGAGACGGTGGTGCGTGGGACCTGGCCGGGCTGCATTGCGCGAGAACCACACGGCGACGGTGGATTCGGCTACGACCCGGTGTTCATCCCCGAGGGGTCGTCGCGGACGGCGGCCGAGCTGACGCCGGAGGAGAAGGACGCGGCGTCGCACCGCGGCCGGGCGCTCGCCGCGCTCGTGCCCGCGCTTAGGGATCTGGCCTGAGTCTGCGGCCGGTCGATTCTGGTGAACCGGTGAAGTGCCCATGCCAGCGGGATCGTCACGGCGAGCGTCGTCGTATAGAGCCCCGTCATCGACCCGGTGAACAGCGGCCACTGCAGAAGCAGATTCATCGTCAGCGCCATGACGACCACGTGCAGCAGAAAGATCTCGTATGAGATCTCGCCGAGCCACACCATCGGCCTACTGCTTAGCGTCCTTGCGTACCGGTCGGTCGACCCGAGGGCCAGCGGCGCAACCACCAGCATTGCGATGGCCGCGTACAGCAGCGCCTTGGTGACCGGTACCCAGTCGGGATCAATGCCGACGATCACCCCTCCGACCCGAGTCGAGACGATGAGAAACAGTGCCGCCGCCAACGGCAGGGTTACGCGTGCGCGCCAGCGTGCGCCCACAACCCCCAGAACGGCCAACGCCATCCCTGCGGCGAAGCACGCAAGATGTGCGGGCAACCACATGCCTGCCGCGTTCGGAAGTGCATCGGTGGTGTGGGCGACCACGAGCCACGCAGGCGTGACTGCGCCCAGTGCCCCCAAACCCAGCAGTGTGCGAGTGGGCCGCCAATCAGCGTGGCGGCGCGCGCGCAGGAGTAGGTAGGCGACTCCGGGTAGCACGGCGTAAAACGAGACCTCGACCGCCAGGCTCCACATTTGAGACAGCCCGGTGTGCAGGTAGGTGACGAGGTAGTTGTCGGTGTAGATCTGCGTCAGCGTGAGATACCGGAGTAACGCGTGCCATGTCTGCCCCGGGTTCGGGCCCGGAGCGAACACCGTGTACACCGCGAAGGTCGCCAATACGGCGACCAGATAGCCGGGCATGATCCTGCGCAGTCGTTGGCGCGTGTAGCGCGTCAGCCGTGGCGGCTGGGACCCGAAGGCCGCGGCGAGCACCCATGGTCGAAACAACAGGAAGCCCGAGAGCACGAAGAAGATCGCTACGCCGATCTCAAGGCGCGCGTAGATCGCACCGAGGTAGCCGTGCGTGAGCTTGCCGGTGGCGAAGGCCGCATGAGTGCCGACCACGAGCAGTGCCGCTACGGCCCGCATCCCAGTGAGGGCTGGGACACGCATGATCGGGCGCGGGCCGCCCGTGGGGGTGCGACTGCCGCGCACCTGGGGGCTGGCTAACACTGCGTCGAGTGTAGCTAACTAAATTGGTCAGATGCCGAACTTGGCCTTGATGTCCCTGGTCTGGAAGTGCTCGACGATGATGCCGACGAGCGGGATGGTGCCCGCCAGCAGCACGCCGATGGTCTTGGCGATGGGCCATCGCACCTTGACCGCGAGGCGGGCGGTGGCCAGCAGATACACGAAATACACCCATCCGTGGACAACGCCGATCCAGGTGGGTGGGTTGTCCACTTTGACCACATACCGGAGCACGACCTCGTAACACAGCGCGATCAGCCAGATGCCTGTCGTCCAGGCCATCACGCGATAGCCGAGCAGTGCTTTGCGGATGATCTCGACAGGTGTGGTGGATGCGGGCGTATCGGTCACGATTCCTTGTCTTTCTTGGCCAGGTCGGCAAGGTAGGCGTTGTACTCCCGCAGCGCGGGGTCATCGTCGGATTGAGTTGCGGGTTTGGGTCTTTCGGGAAGCAGGCCGGCGGGGATCTCGGTTATGGCGTCGAAGTTCTTCGGCTCGGGGGGCGCTTCTTCGTAGCGGACGAACTTGTAGTAGCCGTAGACACAGAACCCGGCGAACAGCGGCCACTGCAGTGCGTAACCGAGGTTCTGGAAGCTGCCCGACGCCGACTCGAAGCGGGTCCACTGCCACCAGGCCAGGGCCAGGCAGCCTGCGGCGGCGACGATCACCAACGCGATGAGCGCCGGTCTCCTACGCCGTGTAGTGGACACCATCCAACGGTACCGCGCGGCTCTTCGGCCCGATGAATGTGTCTAGCTGTGCAGTCGCGGCTTTGCGATAGATGGAGACGATCTTCTTACTCGACCGCGTCCAGGGGATATCGAGTCGGTCGAGCGCTGCGGTGAACAGGCCGATGATGTCCTCCGACATATTTGAGAAGTGATAGCGGACGCTCCTGACGCCCCGGTCATTGGCGATGACGCGACAACCGTCGCTGTGTACAAGGCCCATGACGAACTCCTCGGTCTCTTGGTCTATGAGCGCCTGCTGCCAAGGTTCAAGTGTGATGCGCCGTGTGTGCTTTTTGCCTGGGCCGTGTTGCGGGAACAGGCATGGCCAGTGTTTCGAATACATCGTGACTTCTATGCATCCCACCTTCTTGACAGTTCCGGAACGCTGACCGGGCATCAGCAATTCGAGCGCGTTGCGGCAGCGATCGATGATTGCCGGGTACTTCTTGTCGAGCACGATCCTGAGTCGCCAGACTCGACGATCCCGCGAGATGCACCCGTCGCCGAGATACATGCCGAGGAGATAGCAGTACGGAGCCGCGAGAAGCGTCGAGAAATCATGGTCAACCCCACATGCCGATGACGCAGCGGGTAGTCGAAGTTGAGCAGGCGGTCTACGCCGCCAGTCGCGGACGGTAGGTCGCGGTATGCCTGTCAGTCGAGAGATCGCGCAGTCGTTCACACCCGCTTTGATGAGGCGTCGTACGCTTTCGAACTCCTCAGCCGACCGCATGACCTGACGCTATGCAGCACGGCCGACAGATTTCTGGGGGCGAACGGGCGGTACGATTGGCGGGCTGCGGGCGTGGCGGAATTGGCTTACGCGATGGCTTTAGGTGCCATTGTCCTTCGGGACGTGGGGGTTCGAGTCCCCCCGCCCGCACTCCTCGCGAAGGCGTCAACGCAAATGTTGACGGGTTTGAGAAGCGTGCCGACAGGAAAGACTCAGCGCATGCAAAAGATCCTTCGTCGTATCGCAATGATCGCCGCATCCGCGGCTGCTCCGCTGGCCTTCGTGACTGTGATCTCGCCCGCCGTCAGCCACGCGGACTGTGCCCCTGGCACCGAATGGTGGGATCCGGTCGCCAACGTGTGTCGTCCGACCGGTGCGCCGATGAAGAACTGCTTGCCCTCCGGTTGGTGGGATCCGACCATCAACGACTGCCGCCCGTTTTAAACCGCCGCCTCCGCCGTCACGCGCGACGGCTAGCCGACCTTAATCTCGCCCATCTCGCCCCACCCGGTGGCGTCGATCTCGTGACTGATGATCAGCGGCGTCGACGCCAGTAGTGCGGGCGCTCCGGCGACGAACTTCTTGAAATGCTCGCTGGTGACGTGTGCCTTGCCTGCGTCGCCGTCGCGGAATCCTTCTACCAGAACGTATTCCGACGGGTCCTCCAGGCTGCGCGACCAGTCGAAGAACAGGTTCCCGGGTTCGTTGCGGGTGGCGTCGGTGAACTCCGCGACGTCGTCGGTGAAGCTTTCGACATGCTCTGGCTTCGGCTTCCACTTGACCACGATGAAGATCATTTTCAGTGTTCCTTACGGTGTCAGGATGGCTCGGCCGCGGACATTGCCTGCGTCGAGATCGTCTATCGCGGACTGAAAGTCGTCAAGCGCGTACTTCTGGGTGTGCAGGTTCACCGCACCCCGCGCGGCGAGCGCCATCAGATCGCACAGGTCGTTGTACGACCCGACCAAATTGCCGATGAAGTTGATCTCGGTGGAGATGATGTCGATCGTCGGTACGTCGATGTTCTCGCCGTAGCCGACGACGTGGTAGTCGCCCGCCCGTCGCAGCATCGCCACACCTTCTGCGGTGGCACCGCCTTCGCCGACGAAGTCGACGACCGTCTCCGCGCCGTTGCCGCCCGTCAGTGACTGCACCTGATCCACCTGGGTGCCGTCAGCCACCACGCCGTGGTCGGCGCCGATCGCCTCGGCCAGCTTGAGCGCTTCGGGATTGCGGTCGATCACGATCAGCTCCGCAGGGGAGAGGGCCTTGAGGACCTGAATCCCGATGTGGCCCAAGCCACCCGCGCCGATGATGACGCATTTGTCGCGCGGAGTCAGTCGTCGCGCCGCCTTGGCCGCCGCGTGGTAGGCGGTCAGGCCCGCGTCGGCCAGCGCCGCGACGTCGGATGGCTCCAGCGAATCGTCGATCTTCACCACGCTGCGCGCCGAGGTCTTCAGGTAGTCCGCGTAGCCGCCGTTGGTATCGATGCCGGGGAACGCGCTGGCCTCGCAGTGCACGTCGTCGCCCGACCGGCACGCGCGGCACAGTCCACACGTGATCAGCGGGTGCAGAATCACCTTGTCGCCCTCACGCACATTGCTCACGGCCGATCCCACCGCGTCCACCCAGCCAGCGTTCTCGTGCCCGATCGTGTACGGCAGCTGCAGGTCGGGGTTCTTCTCCGCCCACTGGCCTTCGAGGATGTGCAGGTCGGTCCTGCACACGCCGGCGCCGCCGATCTTCACGACGACGTCGAACGGTCCGGTCGGCGTCGGAACGGGTACCTCTTTCATCTCGAGGTTCTTGTGATAGCCGACCACTTGGACGGCTCGCATGGTGCTCATCGGAATGCTCCTTCCTTGGTCATCAGGGTGTTCAGCGGGATGAAGGTCTTGACGTCGGTTTCGCCATAGCGGGTTCGCAACAAACCCCGGCAGAAGTGCGCGTTGCCCTCGATGGAGATCCGGGTGGACCTCGCCCGACGTAGCGCCAGTGGTATGTCGTCGGCGGCGTAGCCGCGGCCCAGAATGGTCCACCATAACCAAATCATCTGGTGCAGTTGATAATCCGAGTGCACGACGGCGCTTCAGCAGCGCCTCCTTGATGTCATCATCGGGCAGATCGGCCAGCCGCACATCGCTCAATGACGATTCCGGTCGCTGCGGTTGCGCACGAAGCAGCGCTGTCAGGCACCGCTCCATCGCGGCCGTGTGGGCCTTGCGCCGGAACGTCTCGCGCAGATCGTCGAGACTGTCCTCCGCCTCGTGGCGGAACGTGCCGCGATACCCCACGTCGGCGGCCAGGCCGGCGTTGATGATCGCCGAGTCGTGATGGTCGTCGAGCTCGACCACCACCCGTCGCGTCCAATCCAGCTTGCCCAGAACGTCCTTCGCGTCCGACGCCATCAGGTAGGCGAAGTTCGGCGAGCAGAACGACGTCGGCAGCCGCAGGTGCAGCTTGACGTTGCCGCCGGGTGACACCACCAGCGAGCGGATGAAACCGAGCGAGGTGATCGGTTCGTCGAGCTCGGGGTCCATCACCGCTTGCAATGCGGTGTAAGCCATTTCGTGCCTGCCCACGTCACGCCCCAACCAGATTGTCGGCGCCGCGCGGCCCCACCGCAGGCTCATCGGCCGACGGGAGCTGCAGCTCCGCGGGTACCGGGATGTCGTACATCTTGGCGGCGTTGAGGCCGAGGATCTTCTTCTTCTGTTCGGTGGTGATAGCTGCGTACTCGCCGAGGTCCTCGGGGATCTGGAAGTCCACGAACGCCTCCACCAGCCAGCGGGGTGTCCAGATCGCATAGTCCGACGAGAACTGAATGCGGTCTTCGCCGATCCAGTACAGCAACTCGCCGACGATCTGGGCGAAGTACTTCGGCCGCGTGTGGATGAAGGGCATGGCCACTGCGAGACCGGCATGCACATTCGGCTCCTGGGTGGCGATCCAGCAGAAGTCCTCCAGCCGAGGCAGCCCGCAATGCTCGACGATGAAGTTCAGGTCGGTGAAGTCCGTGGCGATGTGGTCGACGTCGGCCACATCGAACGCGTCGCGGTCCAGCGGCCGGATGGTCGGGCCTTTGTGGATGTGGATGTTGCGGATGCCCAGTTCGCGGCAGAGCTCGAAGTAGCGATATGCCCACGGATCGTCGAGCCGCCACCCGCGTGAATTGCCGTGCCACTCGGCGGTGTAGAGCTTGACGCCCTTCAGCCCGAACCGTTCGGCGTCCACCCGCAGCTGGTCCATGCCCGCTTCACCGTTGCGGGGATCCCAGTTGTGGTTGTAGGTGAGCTTGTCCGGGTGCTTGGCCGCGAGGTCGGACGCCTCATCGGTCTGACCGAAGCCCTTGTAGTAGAACTCGCCGAGCTGGGCGGGCTGGAAGATCGCGTGGTCGACATACCCGTCGGTGAACAGATCCTTCATCAGCCGGTCGCCGCCTTGGTAGAGGTATTCCTCGTAGCTCCACACCTCGGATTCCGGCGACAGATTGCGGTGGTAGTCGTAGAAGCAGTCGATGAACTGTTTGCCGTGAATGTTGCGCTGGTTTTCCGGGCGCGCATCCCACAGCGCTACGTGGGCATCGACGATGAAGTAGCTCGTGTCGTCCTTGCGGTACATGAAAACGGTCTCCCTTCGGGGCTGGGCTGGCGTGGGCGGCGTGTGACCGCTGTCACAACCTGCGAGCGACTTTAGAAGCGCTAGTCCGGCCTGCCGATGGCCTGGCCGTCTCAATCTGAGACGACGACCGGCTGATTCGGGCCGCGCGGGCTGCCACGCTGCTTGTAACGTGGATCACAGCGAGGGAGCAAGTGTCTGACAATTTCGTCGACCGAGTGCGACTACACGAACTGGCACACCGCGAGCCGGGTGGCGTCCCGCGGCGGCTGCTGGCGTCGTGGCAGCGCAGCGAGGATTACGGCGTTCCGCTGGAAGATGTCGAGCCGGTCTTCACCGGCACCGATGACATCGGTTCCCTGTTCTTCCAATGCGGCAACGAAGTGCTGGCCGATCTGCACAGCACGCTCGCCGGCGAGCCCGTCAGCCTGATGCTGACCGACGCCGAAGGCGTTGTGCTGTCGCGGCTGTCCGGCGACCGCAGCCTTCTCAAATCGCTCGACGACGTCCACCTCGCACCCGGGTTTGCCTATTCCGAACGTGAGGTCGGCACCAATGGTCTCGGTCTGGCGCTCGCCGACCGTGCCCCCACGCTGGTGCAGGCTGACCAGCACTATGCGCTGAGCCTCTGCACGTTCACCTGTGCTGCTGTGCCGGTGTTCGATCCGGCGTCGGGTCGTCTGGAGGGCAGCGTCAACCTGACCACCTGGTCGCAATCGTCGAGCGATCTGCTGCTCGCGCTGGCCCGGTCCGCGGCCAGCAACACCACGGCACTCATGGTCGCCCGCTCGAACGGACGCCTGCCGCGCCAGGCGTCGCGGGGACAGGTTTTCCGCGTCGAGGTGCCGCGCCTCGAGCCGGGGTCAGGCACCCTGCATGAACTGTCGGGGGCGTGGAACGACGCGGTAGCCTGCGCCGAACACGCGATGGCGGACGGCGCGATCGTCGCCGCCGTCGGCGAGGCCGGGTCAGGGCGGGCCACCCTGCTCGCGCAGGCTGCGCGACATACCTATCCCCGCGACCGCATTCTGTCCGCGAGTGCGCCCTCGCCGACGGATGTGCAGACGTGGTTGGGGCTGTGGGCGCCGGAGCTCGGCAAGTCCCACACCGCCGTCATCGTTCGTGACGTGGACATGTTGCCGACGTGGGTGGCCGAGCGGCTGCGCGATCAGATACAACGCAGCTCGGGATCGGGTTCCGTTCCGTTCGCCGTGACGGCCGAGCGGTTCGAAGACATTCCGGTGGCGTTGGCCGGCCTGGTGGACACGGTCGTGCCGGTACCGCCGCTTCGCGACCGGGCCGATGATGTTCTCGCGCTGGCCGATCACATTGCGACGCGGGCACGCGGTCGTCAGATCGGTTTCACCGCTTCCGCATCGAGAGCGCTCACCTGTTACGACTGGCCGGGCAACGTCGACGAACTCGTGCGAGTCGTGTCAGCTGCCGCCGGGCGGACAGATGTGGTCGACGTCGGCCAACTGCCGCCACAAGTGCTGGCGGGCAACACCCGTCACCTCTCGCGGATCGAAGCGTTCGAGCGGGGCGAGATCGTCCGCGTACTCACCACCGACGGGCTGACGATGGCTGAGGTCGCCCGCGAGCTGGGCATGAGCCGCGCGACGCTCTACCGGAAGATCGGCCAGTACAACATCCAGGTGCCGCGCGAACGCGGCTAGTGTCGTGAGTCGTTAATTCATGCGCAGTAGTTGGCGAGAGATGTAGGTGGACTTGGGGTCGAGCTGACCTGACCTACACCGGCTGCGCTACCTAGCGGCGAGATTGCACGCAGGGTCGTTAATCGAGCTGCACACCGCCAACAGCCCTGAGTGCAATTTCGGCGCTACTGTCGTGATTCGTGATTCGTCTGCCGTGGTTGCCGACGGATTTCCGTATGTGATCGGGCGGTCGTGGCCCACGCGAAGGGGGCGGGAGTTGTTGCGGGTCTGGATCCCCGTACCCATGTTGTCGGCGTTGAGTGTTGTCGGCGTTGAGTTGACGCATCTAGGTGTGGGTTCTGGTCACGAATTAACGACTCACGACACTAGTCGTCGGCCGTTAGTTGGCGGGTTGAGGGTCGTCGGCCTGCAGTCTGAAACACACGATGCTGGCGGCGAAGGCGAGCACGGCGCTGGCGCCGGCAGTGGTGGCGACCACCGCGTCGGCAAGCCCCCAGCTGGCGAGGCTTACCGCAATCGCGATTACCGCGATGAAGTTGAGCAGGAGACCTGCGGTGGCGATGGCCTCGGACACGGGCTCGTCGATAGGCGTAGGGCGCTCGCTCATGGGTCTCCTTGCGGCTGATCGAGACTGATGGACAGTTATTGCCCCAATTAGCCGCCTTTGAAACCCGGACGAACGGCGGCGCGCTGATGGCGCCGCCGGCGCCGCCCCGGCCCGAGTCGACGGCGCCGCACGCTGGAACCAGCGCAGTGAGCGGGGGGAGACTCGTGCCGACCTCGATCTGACGTGGACCGCCATCAACGCGCTTGTGCTGGCCCTCGGCACCGTCGTCCTGCGCGCTCATATCGAGCGCCAGCTGCCCGAGCCGTTGACAGCGCCGGTTCAGCTTGAACGATGGCAGACCGCAGTCAACACACTGCTGCGCAAAGGGCTATTCCGGTAGCTTTTGCCATCAAACCCGTTCTGCAGCAACCCTTTTCCGATATGTGGACGGTGTCTCCCGGCTGAACTGGGTGAAGGCGCGCGTGAACGAGCTGAGACTCTCGAAACCGACTGCCGTCGACGTCTCCTGAACCGACTGCCCCGGGGATGCCAGCAGCGCCATCGCCCGCAGCATGCGGGCGTGCAATAGATAGGTCCGCCACGAAAGGCCGAGCTCGTTGTGAAAAAGGCGTCGCAGTGTCCGCTCCGACACCGCAACCGCACGGCTCACCTCGTCGGCGGTCACCGATTGCAGATGCTCTTTGGTGAAGGCCATCGCCGCGGCGACGATCGAATGCTCGGAGGTCGGAAGGCTCAGCGGCGCTTCGTGATCCAGTGCCTCGATGACCAGGTCGGCGAGTGTCCGGAAGAACCCGTCGGACACCTCGTCGCCGTGCGGGCGGTCGATCGGCCACCGCAACGCGTAGATCATCATCTGCCGAATCAGCGGTGACACGGCCAGGATTCGCGCGCGGTCGCCGGCGTTGGAAATCAGCGACGCGTCGAACATCACCGCGACCGTCCTGACGCCGGGAGCCATCGTCGCCTGATGCTGGAGGCCGGCGGGAATCCAGGCCGCCTGCTGAGGGGGCAGCAGATAGTGCGCCGAGGCCGTCTCGACCTCGACGACGCCGCCGGTCGCGTACTCGATTTGGTGCACCTCGTGCGAGTGCCAGCCGGTGATCAGGCCTTCGCCCTCGTAGAGGTAGCTCCCGCCGAGCGCGTGGCCGCCGCGGCGCAGCTCGATGACGCGGTTGGCCGATTCGGCGCGCAAGCCGTTGTTGGCCGTTCCGGCCAAATCTCTGTCCGATAGCGCAGAGCCGGTCACATCGTTAGACGGTACTACTGAACTATGCAGACCGACGACCTGATCCTGGTGAGCATCGACGACCACGTCGTCGAACCGCCCGACATGTTCCTCAATCACGTGCCTGCCAAGTACAAGGCGGAGGCGCCGATCGTCGTCACCGACGACAAGGGCGTCGACCAGTGGATGTATCAGGGCAGGCCGCAGGGCGTGAGCGGGCTGAACGCCGTGGTGTCGTGGCCGGCCGAGGAGTGGGGCCGCGACCCCGCGGGCTTCGCCGAGATGCGCCCCGGTGTGTACGACGTGCACGAGCGCGTCCGCGACATGAACCGCAACGGCATCCTCGCGTCGATGTGCTTCCCGACGTTCACCGGATTTTCCGCGCGGCACCTCAACATGCACCGGGAGGACGTGACGCTGGTGATGGTGTCGGCGTACAACGACTGGCACATCGACGAGTGGGCGGGTTCCTACCCCGACCGGTTCATCCCGATCGCGGTGCTGCCGACATGGAACCCCGAGGCCATGTGCGCCGAGATCCGACGTGTCGCGGCGAAGGGCTGCCGCGCGGTAACCATGCCGGAACTGCCTCACCTGGAAGGCCTTCCGAGCTATCACGACGACGAGTACTGGGGTCCGGTGTTCCGCACCCTGTCCGAGGAAAACGTGGTGATGTGCCTGCACATCGGTACCGGATTCGGCGCGATCAGCATGGCGCCCAATGCGCCGATCGACAACCTGATCATCCTCGCCACCCAGGTTTCGGCGATGTGCGCTCAGGATCTGTTGTGGGGTCCTGCGATGCGCAAGTATCCCGACCTGAAGTTCGCGTTCTCCGAGGGCGGCATCGGCTGGATTCCGTTCTATCTCGATCGCAGCGACCGGCACTACACCAACCAGAAATGGCTGCGCCGCGACTTCGGCGACAAGCTGCCCAGCGATGTGTTCCGCGAGCACTCGCTGGCCTGCTACGTCACCGACAAGACCTCGCTGAAGCTACGCCACGAGATCGGCATCGACATCATCGCGTGGGAGTGCGACTACCCGCACTCCGACTGCTTCTGGCCCGACGCTCCCGAGCAGGTGCTGGCCGAGCTGAACGCGTCTGGCGCCGACGACTCGGACATCAACAAGATCACCTGGGAGAACTCGTGCCGGTTCTTCGGCTGGGACCCGTTCGCCCGCACGCCGCGCGAGCAGGCGACGGTCGCGGCCCTGCGCGCCAAGGCCACCGACGTCGACGTGTCGATCCGGCCGCGTAAGGAGTGGGCGCGGCTGTATGAGCAGAAGCATCTCGCCAAGACCTAGGCGTCGACGATGACGGTCAGTTCGTTGCCGTCGCGCTCGACCCGCATGCCGGCCTTCCTCGCGACTGCGGCCACCTTCGCCGCATCGTCGGGCTCGGCCCTGCTGGTGACCAGCGCCCGGGCCAGCCTGCCTTTGTGTGCCTTGTTGAAATGGCTGACCACGGTTCGATGACCGTCGGCGTGCTCGGCGACCACGTCGACGTGAACCGCGGGGGACAGCCTGCCCAGTGCCGCGTAGGAACCTGACCGCAGGTCGACCACCAGCTCGACCTTCGCGATGTCGGCCAGGACCGGTTCCAGCACAGACCGCCAGCGCGCCGCCAGGGTCGGCTGGCCCGGGAGCTTCGCCGTCGCCGATAACCGGTATGCGGGTATCGGATCGTCGGCGCGCACCAGTCCGAACAACGCCGACCCGACGGCGAGCCGGGCCCGGGCTCGGGAAACCGCTGTGCCGCGAAGGGATTCGACGTCGAGCGCGTCGTACAGCACGCCGGTGTACCGGTTGATCGCCGGCAGGGTCGGCGAATCGCAGAGCCCGGCGTTGCGATCGATTTCATGGTCCTGCGACGCGGACAGCCCGAGCGCGCGCCTGCACGCCGGCGGATCCGCCGCCAGCGTCACCAGCTCGTGGACGAGCGCGGCCCGCAGTGGCCGCAGGGCGGGAAAGCTCAGCGCGTCAAGGCGCAGCGGTGGGCCGCCACCTCCGGCGCGCTTGGTTTCCGACGGCGGCAGCAGCACGATCACGATCGCAAAGGCTATCGGCCCTGACGGCCAGCGCCGTATCTTTACGAAGATGCGGATCATCGACGCCGACGGTCATGTCGCCGAGGGAGCATCACTTGCGGTCGAGGCGATGCAGCACTGGCCGGACCACATCGTGCCGCGAACGGACTCTCCGGGTTTGGTGATCGAGGGCCGCAACTATCCGGAGTCCAACGGGCCGGGCGCCGGCTGCCCGACCGAACACGGCCTGTCCGTCGCGGACGGGATCAACTGCAGGTCGGCCGATGGCGTGCTGGGTGACGCCGACCGCGATCAGATCGACACGATGGTGCTGTACCCGAGTCTCGGGCTGTGCACGCCGACGCTCGAGGACCCCGAGTTTGCGGCGGGCTTCGCCCGGCTCTACAACGAATGGGTCGCCGACTACTGCACTCCATCCGGCGGTCGGCTGCGCGGCATCGCCGTCACACCGATCGAACACGGCGACGTGGCGATCGACATCATGCGCGAGGCAAAGGATCTCGGGCTGGTGGCCACACACATCCCGCCCGCGCTGAAGGCCCGGAACCTCGATCACTCCGATCTCGACCCGTTCTATGCGGCCGCCGTCGAGCTGGACATGCCGCTGGGCATCCACGGCGCCCCGGGCGTTCACCTCCCGAAGATCGGCGTCGACAGATTCACGAATTACATTCAGGTGCACTGCATCAGCTTTCCCTTCGACCAGATGACGGCGATGACCGCACTCGTCTCGGGCGGCGTCTTCGATCGGCATCCCGGCCTGCGCGTCGCGTTTCTCGAGGCCGGTGTCGGCTGGGTCCCGTTCTTCATCGACCGGCTGCATGAACATTTCGAGAAGCGCGGCGACTGGATCGAGGGCGGCTGGCAGCGTGATCCGGAAGAGTACCTCAAGGCGGGCAACATCTGGGCGACGTGCGAGCCCGAGGAGCCGATCCTGCCCGGCGTCATCGACGTGCTCGGCGACGACTTCATCATGTTCGCCAGCGACTATCCGCACTGGGACGGCGAATGGCCGGAAAGCACAAAGCATTTGCGGACCCGGCCCGACATCAGCGAGGAGACCCGCGCAAAGATCGGCGGGCTGAACGCGCAGCGCTTCTACGCGCTCAACTGAGTTACCAGGTGACCGGCAACTCGTGGATGGTGTAGATCTCCTGTTCACCGGCGAAGCTCAGCTCCTCCGGCGCGACGGCCAACCGCAGCCCGGGCAGTCGACGGAACAGTGTGGAGAGGGCGATCTGCAGTTCGACGCGCGCGAGGTTCTGCCCGATGCACTGGTGGACGCCGAAGCCGAAGCCGAGATGCCCGCGGGGGTTGCGGTCGATGTCGAACGTCTCGGGGTTGTCGACGAACGAGGCGTCCCAGTTTCCCGCGGGAAGGTTCATCAGGACATGGTCACCTGCACGAATCAGTTGATCGTTGATGGTGAGGTCTTCGACGGCGACCCGGTCGACCTGGGTGTGCACGATGGTCAGGTAGCGCATCAACTCCTCGACGATATTGGCGACCAGCGCGGGGTCGTCGGTTTGGCGCAAGCGATCCAGTGCGTCGGGATGCTGCAGCAATGCCACGGTTCCCAACGAGATCATGCCCGCCGTGGTTTCGTGGCCGGCCTGGAGCAGGATCACGCAATTCATCACCGCGGTCTCGCGGCTGAGTTCGCCCTTGGCGACGTATTCGGTGATCAGCCGGCTCATCAGGTCGTCACCGGGCTCGCGTTCCTTGAGCGCCGCCAGTTCCCACATGTAGTCGAACATCGCTCCGATCGCCGCGGCCTTCTCCTCGTCCGTCGATCTCGAGTCGAGGCCCTTCGTACTGTTGTACTGAAAGAACTCGTGCTTGTCGTACGGGACGCCAAGCAGCAGACAGATCACCAGTGAGGGCACCGGCAGCGCGAAGTTGCGGACGAGATCAGCGGGCGGTCCCGCCTTGATCATGTCGTCGATGAATCCGTCGACCAAGTCCTGGATCTGTGGACGCATCGCCTCGGCGCGCCGGAAGGTGAAGTCCCGGGTCATCATTCGTCGCAATCGGTTGTGCTCGGGGTCGTCGATGCGGGCAAATATGACGGGAATGTTGTCGTCGGCACTCCTGGCCTGCATGTTCTCGGGCAGCGTGTTCGCGCTCAGGCGTGGATCTGTCAGAGCGGCCCTGATGTCCTCGTAGCGGCTGATGAACCACGTCGGCTCATGACGCCACAGGACCATCTGCAGGCCGTCGGCGGCTCGCCATTCCGCGAACTCGGCCGGGGGCGCCAACGGGCACCGTACGTCCCGGGGTATGGGTACGGCGGGCGGGGCGGTGTCGTCGCCGAGGTCTGAGGTCGTCGTCATTGCCGCTCCTGTAATCGACAGCCAGCTGCCATTTCGTCCCGAGCCTAAAGTGGGCTTTAGTGGCAGTCAACTGTCGGTTACAGTGACGGGGTGACAGCGGTGGCGGACCGTCCACTACGTGCGGACGCTGCACGCAATGCCGAACGCATCCTGCGCGCCGCGCGCGCGGCGTACGCCGAACTCGGGCCGGACGCGCCGATGGACGTCATCGCCCGCCGGGCCGGCGTCGGGGAGCGGACGCTGTACCGAAGGTTTCCCACCAAGGGTGAGCTGGCCAGGGCGGTCATCGACCAGACCATCGCCGAAACCTTGTCGCCGGTGATCGAACGCGCGAGCCGCAGCCGCAACCCCCTGCGCGGCCTGACTGATCTGATCGAGGCGGCGGTCGCGCTCGGCGCCCGCGAGCACAATGTGCTTGCCGCGGCACTGCAGGCGGGCACTCTGACCGATGTCTCCGCGCAACTGGATGTGGCGCTCGAGGATCTCACCCGGCGCGCACAAGAAGCCGGTCTCGTCCGCGCTGACCTCGTCGCCGCGGATCTGCCGCGAATCGTCGCGATGCTCAACAGCGTGCTCCCGACGATGGATCCGGGGTCCGACGGATGGCGCCGATACGTCGCCCTGATGCTCGACGCGATAACCACTTCGCAACCGCGACGGCTGCCGCGAGCGGCGGCACTCCGATATCCGCCACGCCTGGATGGTTGGCCGAGATAGATGAGCGAGTTGCGGTTCGACGGACAGGTCGCTGTCGTCACCGGCGCGGGCCGGGGACTGGGCAGGGAGCACGCGCTTCTGCTCGCCTCGCGTGGTGCGCGGGTAGTCGTGAACGACCTGGGCGGCTCGGTCACCGGCGACGGCTCGGGCGCCGATGCCGCCCAATCGACCGTCCAGGAGATCAACTCCAAGGGCGGCGAAGCGATCGCAGACAGCAACAGCGTCTCGACACCCGAAGGCGGGCAGGCGATCGTCGACACCGCACTCGAAGCGTGGGGGCGCGTCGACATCCTCGTCAACAACGCGGGAACCGTGAGCGACGCGAACTTCGACGATATGACCGAAGAACGGCTCAGCCCGCTGGTCGACGTCCATCTCAAAGGTGCTTTCTTCGTGACCCGGCCCGCGTGGAAGGTGATGCGGGAGAAGAACTTTGGCCGCATCGTCAACACCTGCTCGGCGGCCGGAATCCTTGGCGCGCCACGGATGAGCAATTACGGCGCCGCCAAGACCGGGCTCATCGGTCTGACCCGGGTGCTCGCGGCCGAGGCGGCGGGCCTCGACATCAAGGTCAACGCGGTCGCTCCCGTCGCGGCCACCCGGATGATGGACTATTCGATGGGCAGCGCCGCCGACATCGACAATCCCGAGGCAGAGGAGCTCATGCGTCCGTTCCTCGATCGACTCGACCCCGCTTTGGTGGCGCCGGTGGTCGCGTTTCTCGCCCACGCGGACTGCCCGGTCTCCGGCGAGATCTACACGGTCGGCGGCGGTCAGGTCTCCCGGTTCTTTATCGGCAGGACGAAGGGCTATTACAACCCGGCCCTGTCGGTGGAGGACGTGCGCGCCCATTTCGACGAGATCCGAGACCCGACGGAACACACCATCCCCGCTGGGCCCGCCGAGGAGATGATCGACCTCTACCAGGCGATCACCGCCGACTGATCTGCCGACTTGCTATTTTTGCTAAGATAAGCGCCCAGTTGCCGAGGCAGAAGGGTGAGCAGATTGCCCAAAGTGGACTGGACACCACTTCCGGTGCCATGGGCGGTCCAGGCCGTGGACAGGATTCCCAAGCAGCGGTACTACGACCCGGAGTTCTACGCCCTGGAGACCGAGCTGTTCTGGCCGCGCGTGTGGCAGATGGCGTGCCGGCTGGAGGAAATCCCCAAACCCGGTGACTTCGTCGAATACGAGATCCTTGACCAGTCGATCATTGTCGTCCGCGTCGACGCTTCCACCATTCGCGCGTATTACAACTCCTGCCGCCATCGCGGCATGAAACTGGTGGAGGGTAGCGGTTCCCGGCGCAGTATCGTCTGCCCGTTCCACGGATGGTGCTGGGGGCTCGACGGCAAGAACACTTTCGTGCTGCGTTCCGAGGAGTTCGACGAAAGCAACTTGGGCGCCGACGATCTCGCGCTCACCCCGGTCAAGTGTGAGCTGTGGGGCGGCTGCGCGTGGATCAACCTCGATGACGGCGCCCCACCTTTGCGTGACTGCCTCGAGCCGTTCGCTTCCAAACACGAGGAATGGAAGGTCGGAGCGCTACGCACCGAGTGGTGGAAGTCGTGCCTGCTGCCGGTGAACTGGAAGCTCGCAACGGCCGCCTTCATGGAGGGCTACCACGTGCCGCAGACCCATCCGCAGCTGCTGCCCTCGGCATTCAGCCCGGACTCACCGTCCGTGAATCCCATCGTGCAGGCGAGCCTGTACTTCATGCGGACGCTCGGGTCGGGCATGGGCGGCATGACGCACGAGAACGACATCCGGATTGCTGAAGGGCTGCAGCACATGTCGCTCCCGGACAATCCGGCCGAGGCGATGGCCGCCTGGCGTGGCGCGGTCAACGAGGCGGTGACTAACTGGCACCGGGCCCGCGACTGCGACTTCCCTGACCTCAACGACCTGGAGCGGCGCGGCGTCATCGACGCGATTGGATTCTGTTTCCCGCACTACTTCATCCTGCCGCAGTACAGCAGCGCGTCGTCGTACCGGATTCGTCCGCTCGGACCCGAAGAGACCCTGTTCGAGGTCTGGTCGCTGACGCGCTACCCGAATGACCGCTCGCAAGGCAAGCCCACCCCACCCGAGCCGCTGGCCCCTGACGATCCGAGCTGGCCGATGATCCCGGCGCAAGACTTCTCCAACCTGCCAAGGCAGCAGAAAGGCTTGCACGCCAAGGGTTTCGAGTTCATGAGGCTGTCGGATCAGATCGAGGGACTCATCTCGAACTTCGAGCGGGTCATCGACGGGTTCCTCGCTGGGCTCCCCAACGAGCGGCTGGTGCCCGCGATCCAGAAGACGAATACGACTATCGACGTGCCGATTGTCGACCTCGGTCTTACCGAGACAGTTCCCGCGCCATGAAGTGGGACAAGTCGGTCGACCTTCTCATCGCGGGAAGCGGCGGCGGCGGAATGGTCGCGGCGCTGGCCGCGGTGGACTCGGGTATCGAGCCGCTGGTCGTCGAGAAGCAGGACCTCGTCGGCGGGGCGACCGGAATGTCGGGCGGCATGGTGTGGCTGCCGAACAACCCGCTGATGGCTGCCGAAGGCATACCCGATTCGCATGAGGATGGTCTGGCCTATTTCGACGACGTCGTTGGCGACATCGGTGCGGCATCGTCACCGGCACGCCGCGAGACCTTTCTGACCGCAGGCTCCGAGATGATCGACTTCCTGCTGCGCAAGGGGGTCCGGTTGGTGCGATGCCCCGGGTATACCGACTACTACCCGAACCATAAGGGCGGCAATGCAGCAGGACGTTCGGTCGAGGGCATCCCCTACGACGCGGCAGCTTTAGGGGACTGGAGCGACAAGGTCCAGCGGATGGACAAGAATTGGAACCGCGGATTCGCGGTGAAGACCAGCGAGCTGCGCTCGGTGCAGTACTACAACCGCTCGCCACGGGCGTTTGCCGTCGCGGTGCGCGTGTTCCTGCGTACCAACATCGCCAAGCTCCGGCGTCGCGATCTGATGACCAACGGTGCGTCCGTGATCGGCCAGATCTTGAAGGTCCTGATCGATGCGACCGGCGAGCCACCAGTCTGGACGAACGCCGCGATGGACGACCTCATCGTCGAGGACGGTCGCGTCGTTGGCGCCCGTGTCACTCGAGACGGCACCTCGCTCAACATCCAGGCTCGAAAGGGCGTCCTGCTCGCCGCCGGCGGCTTCAGCCGCAACGCGGAGATGCGCCGTCGGTACAGCGGCGACCAGCCCAACGAGGCAAAGTGGTCAGTCTCGAATCCCGGCGACACCGGAGAAGTGCTGCAAACGGCGATGAAGCTCGGTGCTCAGACCGCTCTCCTCGATGAGGCCTGGTGGCTCCCATCGGTTTTCGTAGCGGACCCCCGCGCCCGTGCCATCGGCCAGGCGCGGCAGCGACCAGGGGCCATCTATGTCGACGGAACCGGCAAGCGATTCTGCAACGAGTCGAACTCCTATGTCGAAGTCGGCAAGGCGATGTACGCGAACAAGGCCGTGCCGTGCTGGCAGATCTTCGACGAGGGTTATGTCGGCAGGTACGTCTCTGGAGCGAATCCGCTGCAAAAGCGTCGGCTGCCGGAAGATGTAATCGAGTCGGGCGCCGTCGTACGGGGTAACACCCTTGCAGATCTGGCACGCCAAATCGAAGTCCCCGCCGAAGCATTGGAGCAGACGGTCAAGCGGTTCAACGAGTTCGCGGCCAAAGGTCTCGATCCCGACTTCGGGCGCGGCCAGTCAGCCTACAACATCTGCCTGGGCGATCCGGGGTACAAACCCAACGCGGCGCTCGGGCCGATCGATCGCGCGCCGTACTACGCCACCAGGGTGTTCCCCGCCGACGTCGGAACATGCGGGGGAGTGATCACCAACGAGTACGGGCAGGTGCTCGACGAGCACGACCGGGTGATCGAGGGGCTCTACGCCACCGGCAATATCACTGCGACGGTGATGGGCCGCACGTATCTGGGTGCGGGCGGCAGCATCGCCAACACGATGATCTTCGGCTACGTCGCGGCCCTACATGCCGCCGGCCGCTAATTGTCCTGCTCGCCCTTGTCGATGAAATCCCTTGGCTTCAAGCCTGACTGGATGAGTTCGGCGCGGCGTGCCTGCACATCGGATGCCGCTCCGACCATGTTCGTCATGACGTGGCTCATCTGCAGGTGCACGCGCATGCCCATCAACTCCCAGGCCCGCTTCACATTGCTCTTCACCGCCATCAACGTGGTGAGCGGAATCTGAGATATCTTGCGGGCCATCTCCTCGACGGTGTCCTCGAGTTGGTCCCGCGGCACGACCTTGTTGAGTAGGCCCCAGTCCAGCGCCTCCTGCGCGTTTAGCGTCGGCGCGAGCAGCAGCCAGTCCATCGTGCGATGCCAGTTCATCATCAGCCACGGCTCGATCATGGTGTGCCCGCCGGGCTCGCCGAGGCTCTGCGCGAGCGGCATCTGAAAGTACGCGTCCTCGGATGCGACGGAGAAGTCCGTGAGCAGCCCGAGATAGATCCCGCCGCCCATGCAGTAGCCGTGGATCTGCGAGATCGTCGGCTTCGGGAACTCCCACAGGTACAGCGTCGGCCACAGGAACAGGTCGGCGGTGCCCTTGTACAGATCCTCGAACGTGTCCCCGAAGTCCGGGTAGGGGTCCTCGTCGGGGCCCCACCTGGCCACGTGGCCGCCGCAGAAGCCCTTGCCGTTGGCCTTGAGGATCACGACCTTGATCTCTTTGTCGCGGTCGGCCTCGTGAAGGCAGGCGTCGACTTCCTGCACCAGGGTCGCGTCCTTGGTGTTGGCCTTGTCGGGCCGGTTGAGGATGATCCGCGCGATCGGCGGTTCGCGCTCGTAGATGACCGCTTCGAGTTCGCGCCGCTCCATCGTCATTGGCTCTCCTTTTAGAGAATCGCGCCGCTGTCCTTGGCCGCCGAGATGTCGTCCCAGTCGAGGTCGAGCTCCAGCAGGATCTCCTCGGTGTGCTGCCCATGTTCCGGAGCACGCGCCGGTGGCGGGGGAGTTTCGTCGAATTGCACTGGTGCGGCGACGATCTGGTACTCGATGCCCTTGTCGTCGAAGTTGGAGATGACGTAGCCGTTGGGCTTCACCTGCGGGTCGTTCAGGGTCTCCTTCGGCGTGGCCAGCGCCGCCCACACGCCGGGTTCGTCGGCCAGCGCCTTGCGCCAGTAGTCGAGGTCCTCGCTGGCGAGCCGTTCGCCGACGAGGGTGCACGCCGCTTCGGCGTTGGCGATCAGGTTGCTCGACGGCACGAAGCGTTCGTCGGTGGCCAGTTCGGGCAGGCCGATGCGCTCGCAGAAGCCGGCCCAGAAGCGATCCGGCTGCAGGAAGACCATCTGGATCCACCTGTCGTCGCGGGTCTTGTAGCGGTTCACGAGTGGGTTGATCGCCAAGCCGGGCGGCGCACCGGGGATTCCGTCGATGCCGAAGAGGTCGGCGACCGAGATCGACGGGGCGATGGTCCACATCGCCTGGGCCAGAAGGGATGAGTCGACGACGGACGGCTCGCCGGTGCGTTCCCGGTGGAACAGTGCGGCGCACACGCCGCCCGCAAGAGTGATGCCGCCCTGCAGGTCGCCGAACCCCGGTCCCTGCACGGCCGGTGTCTCGGTGCCGAACGGCGTCATCGTGTAGGACACGCCGCCGCGGGACAGGTAGGTGGCCGCGTCGAATCCGCCTTTGTCGCGGTCCGGGCCGCGGACGCCGGTGCCGGTTCCGCGCGCGATGATGATGTTGGGGTTGAACGAGCGGATGTCCTCGACCGTCAGCCGGGCGCGTTCCAGCGGGGCGGGCAGCCAGTTGGTCAGGAATACGTCCGCTGTGGCCAGCAGTCGGCCGAAGTACTCGCGGCCTGTTTCGGATTTGATGTCGATTGCGACGCTGCGCTTGCCGCGGTTGCCGATCTCGAGGATGAAGTCGACGTCGGCCCTGGCATTCTGCCGGGTGAATCCGCCGATGACGAGTGCCCGCCCGGGGTCGCCCGCCTTGACGTCCTCCACCTTGATGACGTCGGCACCCCAGTCCGCCAGCGCGGCGCCGGCGGACGGCACATAGGTCCAGGACGCCAGCTCGACAACCCGGACGCCGCTCAGGACTTGGGTCATTGCGACACCTTTCGATCGAGTTCGTTGACGAGATGCGCGCCGACGTCCTCGAGATACCGGTCCGGTCCGCCGAGGAATGCGCTCCAGCCCAACAGCCGCTTGAGATAGAGGTGGGCGTCGTGCTCCCAGGTGAAGCCGATACCGCCGAAGACCTGGATGGCGGTGTCGCCGACGGAGGCCAGGCGCCCCGCGAATGCCTTGGCGCGCAGTGCGGCACGGTGGCGCTCCGCGGGCTCGGCCGAGTCGGCGGCCCACAACGCATGGATGACGCCGCTTCGGGCGAGCTCGACCGCCTCGTACATGTCCACGCACAGGTGCTGGACGGCCTGGAAGCTGCCGATCGGCTGGTCGAACTGCCTGCGCACCTTCGCGTAGTCGACAGCGAGCTTCATCACCGCATCGGCCGCACCGAGCGCATCGGCGGCGTACGCGATCATCACGTCGTCGACGAGGCCCTCGATCGCATCCGCCGGCGCGGCCGCGAGTCGCCGGCCAGGCGCCCCATCCAAAACGACGTCGAACAGCTTTCGCGTCGGGTCGACATGAGGTCGTGCCGTCACGGCCACCCCGTCGGATGTGGGATCGACGGAGTAGAGCCCCGCGCCGCCGCTGTCTCGGGCGAGCACCAACAGCACGTTCGCCGCCTCGGCGTCGGGCACAGCGCTGACCTCGCCGCGGAGCACAACGCCGCCGTCCGTCTCGTCGGCCGCAGGCATCGTCCCGCCGAGCGGGCCGACCGTGGCGATTGTTGACCCGTCGGCGATTCCGGCCAGCAGTGCGGCGGCCGCTTCGCCGTCGGCACCCGTGCGCGTCAGCGCACGCGTCGCAGCGACCGCGCTCGACAACCACGGCCCGGGGTTGAGCGCCGCACCGAGCTCCTCGGCGACGACGCCGGCCTCCACCATCGTCATACCCGCGCCGTCATAGTCCTGGGGAACGAGCACACCCGTCGCGCCGAGACCCGCCAGCCCGCGCCACACGTCGTCGGTCGTGCCCGACGGATCGTTCAGCATCGGCCGGACATGTGCGGCCACACTTGCCTTTTCGGCGAGAAACCGCCGCACCGTGTCGCGCAGCGCGATCTGTTCGTCTGTGAGCTCGAGGTTCATCGTCGAGGCAACCCCAGGACACGCGTGGCCGTGATGCCCTTGTTGATCTGGGTAGTACCGCCCGCGATGGTGAGTGAACGTGACGACAGCCGGCGGTCCACCCACCGTTGGCTGGTGTGCTGGGGGCCGAGCACGTCGAATGCCAGCTCGGCGAGATCCTGGCCCAATTCCGCCCATAAGCTCTTGGCCAGGCTGGCCGACCCGAGCGCATCGCCGCCGTGCAGCGTCGCCGAGATCGCCCGCTTGCACAGCAGCTCGAGGTATTTGATCCGCACCGCGATGTCGCCAAGGCGGCGCAGCGTCGCGCTGTTCTCGAGCACCGGCTTGCCGTCGATGCTGTGGTTGGCCAGGTCCGCCACGAGGTCGGACAACTGGACCTCCATCTGCGCGTACAGCCGCGCCGCGCCCGCCCGTTCGTGGCTCAGCGTCGTGGTGGCGACCTGCCATCCCGCGTTGAGCGGGCCCAGCAGAGCATCGGCGGGCACCCGGACGTCGTTGAAGAACACCTCCGCGAAATCGGCCGCGCCGTTCAGCGTGACCAGCGGACGAGCCTCGATCCCTGGCAGCCTCATGTCGACGATCAGGCAGGAGATGCCCTTGTGCTTGGGGGCGTCGGGGTCGGTGCGCACGTAGAGCTGGCACCAGTCGGCCCGGTGCCCGAGCGAGGTCCAGATCTTCTGGCCGTTGACCACGAAGTCGTCCCCGTCGCGTACGGCGCGGGTGCGCAGCGACGCCAGGTCGGAGCCCGCCTCCGGCTCGGACATGCCCTGACACCAAATGTCGTCCGCGCGCACCATGCGGGGGAGCAGCTCACGCTTCTGCCCGTCGGTCCCGTACTGCATGATCGCCGGTGCGATGTTGTTCATGCCGATCACGTTGAGCGGCATCGGAGCTCGGGCCCGCGTGGTCTCCTCGGCGTAGACCAACTGTTCGAGAACCGTCGCTCCGCGGCCGCCGTATTCCTGTGGCCACGATACGGCGCCCCAGCCGGCGTCGGCCAGCGTCGCATCCCATTCCCGCAGGGTGTCGAAGGCATCGGGATCGCGTCCGCGGATCTTGTCGGCGTCCCTGACCCGGTCGTTCAGATTCGCCGAGAGCCAGGTGCGCAGCTCCTTGCGGAACTGCTCCACCTCCGCCGGATATGAGAAGTCCACGGTGTCCTGTTCCGGATCGGGCCGATTGGCATCTTTATAATTTTAGGTAGTATAGCTACTCTGCAAATTGGGGTTGGCAACAATGCTGCCGCACAACTTCGTGGAGTGACAGGTGCCGGACGCGTTGGTCGCGAACGGCTTCGGGCCCTCATCCGGCTCGTGTGTATTGACAGTCTGAGAAGCATCGTGCGAAAGGACCGGTCATGGGCAGGGTCGAGGGCAAGGTAGCGCTGATCAGCGGAGCGGCGCGGGGGCAGGGCCGGTCGCACGCGCAGCTGCTCGCCGCCGAGGGTGCCGACATCATCGCCGTCGACATCTGCGCGGACATCGAGACGAACGAGTATCCGCTCGCCCGGCCCGAGGACCTCGATGAGACCGCGCGGTTGGTGGAGAAGGAAGGAAGGCGGGCGCACGCCGAAATCGCCGACGTCCGCGACCGCGCCGCGCTGTCGGCCGCGATCGACCGCGGTGTCGCCGAGTTCGGGAAGCTCGACATCATCGTCGCCAACGCGGGCATCTGCCCGCTGACCGCAGGCCTGCCGCCGCAGGCGTTCGCCGACGCCGTCGACGTGGACTTGCTCGGCGTGCTGAACCTCGTGCACGCCAGCCTCAAACATCTGGGGGCGGGCGCATCGATCGTCGTGACGGGGTCCAACGCGGCATTCATGTCGTCGATGAACACCACCGGAATCGATGGCGGCCCAGGCGGCGCCGGCTACGCCTTCGCGAAACTTGCTGGCGCACACTACGTCAACGACTTCGCACTTGCACTCGCCCCGTTCTCGATTCGGATGAACGCCATCCACCCGACCAACGTCAACACCGACATGCTGCACAGCCCGCCGATGTACCGGGCCTTCAGACCCGACCTCAAAGAGCCGACCCGCGAGGAGGCCGAACTGGTCTTCCCTGTCGTGCAGGCGATGCCGGTTCCCTACGTCGAACCCGAAGACATCAGTGAGGCGGTGCTGTTCCTCGCCAGCGATGCCGCCCGATATATCACCGGCCAGCAGCTCCGCGTCGACGCAGGCGGGTTCCTCAAGGTCAAACCGTGGTCGGCGTAGAGAAGGGTTGAAGATGGCCAGAGGCATCATTTATCTGGAGACCAGACCGGTGTCACCGGACCGCGAAGAGGAATACCACAAGTGGTACAACGACACTCATCTCGCCGAGGTCTGTTCGGTCGACGGGATCGTCTCCGCGCGCCGCTTCGCGCCGATCGACGGCGAAGGGCCATTCATCGCCATCTATGAACTCGACTGCGACGACCTCGACGCGGTGGTGGGGCGGATGGGTGAGCTCGGCAGGAGCGGCAAGATGTCCTCGCTGGAGCTGCTCAACATGGAGACGCCGCCGATCCCGAAGGTCTACAGGGAGATCGGGTCGTACGAGAAGTGACTCATTCAGTGGATCTGCAGCGTCGGATATACGCACTGATGGTGTTGATGAAGTCCGCCGACGACCGGCTGTCCAAGGGCATCGGCACCGGCGAGTTCATGTGCGTGTATTGGCCGTCGCGCGGCCAGGAGGCCATCGCTGCGGCGATGGGCGTGACGTTGCGCGAGGACGATCAGCTGGTCACGACCTACCGCGGACTGCACGATCTGATCGGCAAAGGCGTTCCGCTGGAGGAGATCTACGGCGAGATGATGGGCCGCGTCGTCGGCGCAAGCCGCGGCAAGGGCGGCACCATGCACATCGCCAAACCCGAGAAGGGCGTGATGCTCTCGACGGGCATCGTCGGCGCGGGCCCACCCGTTGCCGTCGGGCTGGCGATGGCCGCCAAGCGCAAGGGGCTCGACCGTGTCACCGTGGTCAGCTTCGGCGATGGCGCGACGAACACCGGCTCGTTTCACGAGGCGGCGAACATGGCAGCGCTGTGGGACCTTCCGGTGGTCTTCGTCTGCCAGAACAACATGTACGCGGAGATGACGCCGACGACCGACACGATGAAGATCGAGCATGTCGCCGACCGGGCAGCGGGATACGGCATGCCGGGCATTCGCGTCGACGGCAATGATCCATTGGCGGTAACGGACGCGCTGGCCGAGGCAGTCGGCAAGGCGCGCAACGGCGATGGACCCACCTTCATCGAGTGCGTGACATTCCGCTTCCGTGGCCACTATTTCGGCGACCGAACGCCGTACATCCCCAAGGAGCAGCTGGAGGCGGCGCTGGCCGCTGACCCGGTACCTGCGTTCCGCCGTCACCTCGTCGACAGCGGCGCCTGCACCGACGACGAGCTCAGCCGCATCGACGAAGGTGCGCTGACGAAGGTCGAGGACGCGTTGAAGACGGTGCTGAGCGCGGAGGCGCCGTCGGCCGACGAGCTCGACCGAGATGTGTACGCGACACCGATCAAGTATCCCGTCTGAGGAAGGCCATGGAAGAAAAAGAGATGTCGATGCGTGAGGCGCTCAACCTCGCACTCGATCAGGCGATGGCCGCCGACGACCGGGTCTTCCTGCTCGGCGAGGACATCGCCGATCCCGGCGCATCAGGCCCGACCGCCGGGCTGTCGACGAAGTACGGCCACGACCGCGTGCTGGATACACCCATCTCGGAGGCCGCCATCATCGGCGCCGCCGTCGGGGCGGCGATCGACGGGCTCCTGCCGGTCGCCGAGATCATGATCATGGACTTCATCGGCATCGCTGCAGACCAGCTGATCAACAACGCCGCCAAGCTGCGCTTCATGACCGCGGGCCGGACGACCGCGCCGATCACCGTGCGCACCCAGGTATACGGTGGCCTCGCGACCGGGGCGACGCATTCGCAGACGCTGGAAGCATGGTTTATGCACATTCCGGGGATGAAGGTGATCGTGCCGTCGACACCGCGCGACGGTAAGGGCCTGCTGACCTCCGCGATCTTCGACGAGGATCCCTGTCTGTTCGTCGAGACCATCCGCCTGCAGGGCCAAAAAGGTTTGGTCCCAACCGATCCCGCATTCTCGATACCGCTCGGCCAGGCCGACGTCAAACGGCCCGGCACCGACATCACCCTCATCAGTTACGGCCGCAGCGTGCTCGAATGCCTGGCAGCGGCACAGACGCTGTCCGAGCAAGGAGTGAACGCCGAGGTTGTCGACCTCCGCACACTCGTACCGCTGGACGTCGACACGATCGTGGAGTCGGTGCGCCGAACCGGGCGTGCGGTGGTCGTGCACGACGCGGTCCAATTCGCAGGCCCCGGAGCAGAAGTCGTCGCCACCCTGCAGGCCGAGTGCTTCGGTGAGCTCGCCGCACCCATCGAACGGGTTGCGGCGAGGTTCGTACCGACACCCGCTGCGGCGGCGCTCGAAGCGCTGATCTACCCGTCGGCGGCCCGCATCGTCGAGGCCGCGCAGCGCACGCTCGAGAGCGCGAGTGCGAGTGGCTGACTTCATCATTCGCATTCCGCGTGTCTCGGTCGCGGTCTCGGAAGCCGAGCTCACGGAATTTCTCGTCGCCGAAGGCGAGCATGTCGAGGAAGGAACGCCCATCTACGTCATCGCCACCGAGAAGGTGGAACAGGAAATCGAAGCGGGTGCGTCGGGCACCGTGCAGTGGAAGGGCGAGGTCGGAACCACCTACGACATCGGCGCCGAAATCGGCGTCATAACGTCATAACGAATTACGAGGAGGACGAATGGATCTCAACGAGACCCGCGAGAGAATCATCTACCAAAAAGACGGGCCGATCGCCAAGATCACCCTGAACTGGCCCGAGAAGGCCAACGCGCAGGACCAGAAGCTGGCCGAAGAGGTCGACGCCGCCCTGCTGGACGCCGACCGTGACTACGACATCAAGGTTCTGGTGCTCAGGGCCAACGGCAAGGGTTTCTGCTCCGGACACGCCATCGGCAACAACGCCGTCGACTATCCGGCGTTCGTCGAGAACGCCATGGTTACGGGCCACCCGTGGAAGGCGCAGTCGGATCTGTTCGTCAAGCCGACGTTGAACCTGTGGGAGTTCTCCAAACCGACCATCGCGCAGGTGCACGGTTACTGCGTGGGCGGCGGCACACACATGGGTCTGACCACCGACATCGTCATCGCATCCGAGGACGCCTACTTCTCCTACCCACCACTGCAGGGGTTTGGCATGCCGTCTGGTGAATGTTCCATCGAGCCATGGGTGTTCATGAACTGGCGCCGCGCCGCCTACTACCTGTTCACCGCCGAGGTGATCGACGCCAAGAGGGCCCTGGAGGTCGGGCTGGTCAACGAGGTGGTCAAGCGTGAGGACCTCGACGCACGCGTCGACGCGATCGCCCGCCACATCGCCCAGGCCCCGTTGACGACGCTCATGCTCACCAAGGCCAATCTCAAGCGGGCATGGGAGCTGATGGGTATGCGGGTGCACTGGCAGAGCTCCAACGACCTCGTCGCGCTCGCGTCGATCAGCAAGGACGTGCAGGAGCTGATTCAGCGGGTGTTCAAGGACAAGGTGCTGCCGTCCGAGATGGCCAAACGGCAGGCGGCCGCATCGACCGACGGTGCCGCGGCGACTTAAGGCCGGTCGTTGAACATCGCCGACCACGCGGACGGTGATCCGGAGTCGCCGGCCCTGATCGTCGCGGACGGGCGGGACGATCAGCTACGGCGAGCTGTACGAGCGCAGCCGACGCGTCGCGGCCCTGCTGCATCAGGCCGGGCTACGGCGCGGCGACGGGATCGCCCTGGTGCTGCCGAATCGCCCCGAGTTCTTCGAAATCACCTGGGGCTGCCAGCTTTCCGGGCTGTACTACAGCGCGGTGAATACCCACTTCACCCCTGACGAGGTGGCCTACGTCATCGACGACTCCGAAGCCAAGGCGGTTTTCGTCGATGCGTCGATGGCAGCGCTGGGCGAGCGGATTCTCGAGGGCAATGACGGCGTCGCCGTCCACATCTGCGTCGGCGGCGCGCTGCCCGGATGGCTGTCGTACGAGGATGCCTTGGCCGAAAGCGGCGAGGCGCCACCCGTTTCTGACGGGTCGGAGATGCTCTACTCCTCGGGCACCACCGGGCGGCCCAAAGCCGTTCGTCGGCCGCTACCGGCCGACGGCCAGGGCTCGTGGGCGCAGAAGGTCTTGGAGTACTCGCTGGCGCAGCGCTACGACATGACCAACTCGAGCGTGTACCTGTCGCCGGCGCCGCTGTACCACGCGGCGGGAATCAACTACACGATGGCGGTCCATCGGGTGGGCGCCGCATCGATCCTGATGCGCAAGTTCGACGCCGAGGCCGTGCTGCGATTGATCGAACAACACCGCGTCACGCACGCGCAGTTCGTCCCGACGATGTTCGTGCGGATGCTCAAGCTGCCCGACGATGTCCGCGAGAAATACGACGTGTCGAGTCTGCAATGCGTCATCCATGCGGCCGCCCCGTGCCCCGTCGACGTCAAGCACCGAATGATGGAGTGGTTCGGGCCGATCATTCACGAGTACTACGGGGGCACAGAGGGATTCGCGGGCACGATCATCGGCCCCGAAGAATGGCTGGCACACCCTGGATCGGTCGGCAAACCATTCAGCCCGGTACACGTCGTCGGCGAGGATGGAAGGGAGCTCGCGGTCGGGGAATCGGGGGAGCTCTTCTTCGAAGGCGGACCGGCGTTCGAATACTTCAAGGATCCGGAGAAGACGGCGTCGGTGTCCAACGACCGTGGGTGGCGATCGCTGGGAGACATGGGCTACGTCGACGCCGGCGGCTACATGTACCTCACCGATCGCTCGACGTTCATGATCGTCTCCGGTGGGGTGAACATCTACCCGCAGGAGGCCGAGAACCTTCTCGTCATGCACCCGAAGCTCGTCGACGCCGCGGTCTTCGGGGTGCCGAACGACGAGTTCGGCGAAGAGGTCAAGGCAGTCGTGCAACCGATTGACGGAGTCGCACCAGGACCGGACCTCGAGGCGGAGCTCATCGAGTACTGCCGGGCGAACCTCGCAACCTACAAGTGCCCTCGCTCGATCGAGTTCGATCCCGACTTGCCGCGCGACCCCAACGGCAAGCTGTACAAGCGCCGGATCCGCGAACGCTACTGGCAGGGTCGCGCGTCGCGCATCGTGTGAGTGGGTACGCCGAAACGTACGTTTGGGCGAAAAAGTGCGAGTAAAGCTCGCCATTTCGTCGATCTCGGCGATTAGTCCAGCGAGAAATCGATTACGCCGCGAATGATTTCGCCGTTCAACAGATCGCGGTAGCCGTCGTTGATGTCGTCGAGCGCGTAGCGCCTGGTGATCATCTCGTCGAGCTGTAGCAGCCCGGCCTCGTACAGCTTGGCGAACCGTGGGACGTCGACCCTGGCGTTGCACGACCCGTAGACGGTGCCGACGATGCTCTTGTTCCACAGGATGAACTCCTGCAGGTTGACCGCGATGGAACTCGTGGTCTGCTGGGTCATCCCGGTGAGCACGCAAGTTCCACCCTTGCGCGTCAGGCTGAGTGCGGCCTGCACGTCTTCGCCCGCGATCAGCGACGGCGAGACGACGACACTGTCGGCCATCACTCCGTGGGTCAGATCGCGCAGTATGCCTGCCGCCTCGTCGGTGTTCGACGCCGTATTGGTCGCGCCGAACCGCAGTGCGGACTTCTGTTTGAACTCGACGGGATCGACCGCGATGATCTGCGCGGCACCGTTGATGCGCGCGCCTTGAATCGCGGCGGTACCGATCCCGCCCGCGCCAATGACGACGACCGTATCGCCGGTGCGGACCTTGGCGCGGTTCTCCGCGGAGCCGTACCCGGTCGGGACCGCGCAGGACAGCAGGGCGATCGGGACCAGCGGCAGATGCGGGTCGACCTTGACGATCGAGTTTGTCGAAACGACAGTGTGTTTCGAGAATGCGCCGACCTTCGACAGATGGCCCAAGTCGCGGCCGTCTGCGGTGTGATGCCGGAATGTCCCGTCCGTCGGCATACCCGGAATGAGCACCTGCGCGCCCATGTCGCAGATGTACTCCATGCCTGAGCTGCACCACCGGCACGTGCCGCAGACCGCGACGAACGACGTCACGACGTGGTCGCCCGGCGCGAAATCGGTGACGCCGTCGCCGATCTCGACCACGACACCCGAGCCCTCGTGGCCGCCGATCATCGGGAACATCGCGGGCAGGCCGAATGCCTTCATCACCTCGTTGGGTGCGGACATATCGCCATTGAGGATGTGCTCGTCGGAGTGGCACATGCCCGCCGCCGCCATCTCGATGAGCACCTCGCCCGCCCGTGGCGGGTCGAGTTCGAAGTCTTCGACGGACCAGGGGCCGCCGACGTCGTGCAGAATCGCTGCGCGGCTTTTCATGACACCGGGCGGAACGTCACGGGCAGGTGCTTGGGCGAACGGAACGGCATGCCGTCGATCTTGGTGTCGTCGTCGGGCACCAGCTGGATGTCGGTCACCCGATCGAAGAGGCTGGTCAGCATCGCTTTGGTTTCGACTCGGGCCAGGTGCATGCCGAGGCAGCTGTGAATGCCGCCCGCGAACGAGATGTGCGCCCGGCGAGGTCGATGGATGTCGAACGTGTCCGCGTCGGCCCATCGCGCTTCGTCACGGTTCGCCGACCCGATGCACAGATTGACCTGTGCGCCCTTCGGGATCGGTATGCCGTGAATCTCCACATCTTGATTTGTGTTGCGCGGCACCATGACCAACGGCGTCTCGTAGCGCAGACCCTCTTCCATGGCCGCGGGAATGAGGCTGCGATCCTGCTGCAGCGCCTCGAGTTGGTCGGGATGGGTCAGCAGGAGGTACAGCAGGTTGCTCGACGACCGGTACGTGGTCTCCAGGCCGGCGGGCAGCAGCAGCCGCAGGAAGGAAATGATCGCTTCATCGGTGAGCTTCTCGCCATCGATCTCGGCGCTGACGAGGTCGCCGATGATGTCGTCGGTGATCGTCTCGCGGCGCTGGTCCACCTGGTTCTGGAAGTAGGTGCCCAGTTCGACCGACGCCGTCAGGCCGGCCTCGATGTCCTCGGTGATGGAGATCAGGTCCAGCGACAGTTTCCGGAACAGTTCGAGGTCTTCCTGCGGTAGGCCCAGCAGCGCGGCGGTGACCCGGGTGGGGAACTCGAACGTCACCGCTTTCACCAGATCGGCGCCGCCGTCGTTTTTGATCTCGTCGACGAGCTGATCGCAGATCGGGTCGATCACCTCGGGTTCCCACTGCGTCAGTGCGCTCTGCCGGAAGGCCTTGGCGACCAGGCTGCGGTGGTCGTGATGCTGCTTGCCGTGCATGCCGAGGATCGTCGGACCGAAAACCAGCCCGATCGTGTTGTTGTACATCTCGGAGCCATAGACGTCGTCATCGCGGAACGCCGCGAAGACGCTCTCGAAGTCGAACAGCGTCCACTCCTCGGAGCCGGAGAGCTCCGGCGGCACCATCGCGTTGTCCATGAGCGTTCCGCGCCACACCGGTTCGGTCTTGCGCATGTACTCGAAGAAGCCGTAGGGGTCGGTCGAAAGATCGGGGGCGTTGGGCTGGTCGTGCGCGTCGGTGCTGATTGTCACACTTGCCTCCCGGCGGCAGCGTCTAGCGGGTCGGTCGCTCTATCTTTACTATTTTAGTATCCTAGGTCAAGGAATACTGAAGGGACGTGGATGCAACGCCGTCCGGTGTGTGCCATCGAGGACCTGCCTCCGGGAAGCATGAAGCTGGTGGAGGCAGGCAAGTTCGGCGTGGGTGTCTACAACATCGACGGCAAGTTGTACGCGATCGCGAACTACTGCTCACATGAGGGCGCCCCGCTGTGCGCGGGCTACGTCAGGGGCACCACCGAGTTCGCGCCGGAAGCGCCGGGCCAGGTCAGGTACGTGCGCGAGGGCAGCATTGCCCGGTGCCCGTGGCACAACTGGGAGTTCGACATCACCACCGGGGTGAACCTCGCCGACGCGCAGAAGCGGGTCCGCACCTACGAGGTCGGCGTCAGTGATGGGCAGGTGTACCTCACCGCATGATCATCGACGCCAATGTGCAGCCGCATTTCCGCTACAACTCGGAAATCCGGCGCTATCTCTCGCCCGCACACAAGCTGCGGTCGATACCCGACGTCGAACTGCCGTGGTACCAGGCGCCGGGCGGGGACTACCGCGAGGACCTCTACGGCGACGGGTATCCGGGCTCCGACCCAGAGACCGTGGCCCGGCATTTATTCGACGACGGCGGTGCCGATTGCGCGATCCTCAACCCGCTGACCCGTGGCAACATCGCCGATTACCTGCTGAACAGCCGGATCTGCGCGGGGGTCAACGACTGGCTGCTCGACCGCTGGCTGGAGCCCGATGCCGCCGGGCACTTCCTCGGCACGATCCGGGTCAACCCCGAAGACGTCAAGGGCGCGGTGGAAGAGATCGAGCGCCTGGCCGACCACCCGAAGATGGTGCAGGTCGGGGTTCCCCTTCAGTCACGGGAGCCCTACGGCAAGCCGATGTTCGAGCCGATCTGGGAGGCCGCCGCCGCGCACGGACTGCCGGTCGCGGTACACATCAACGGCGGCAACGGCGTCGACCACGCGCCCACCTTCGCGGGCCACGCCTACACCTATCCCGGCTATGCGGCGTTCATGCCGTTGAACTCGTTCGTCCATCTGGCGACGCTGATCGTCGACGGGATGTTCGGCAGGCACCCGGACCTGAGGTTCGTCTTCGCCGACGGCGGTTACGACCTGCTCACCCCGCTGATGTGGCGGCTCGACACGTTCTGGATGTCGATGCGGGACCAGACCCCGTGGGTAGACCGCTATCCCAGCGAGTACCTGCCCGACCATGTCCGGTTCTGCTCGTCGGCGTTCGACGGGCCGACCGACGAGAACCAGGCCGAGCGGTGGATGGACTTCACCGACAAGGCGGACCTGCTCATGTACGGATCGAGTTACCCCCACTGGTCGACCACCAGCCCCGACGCCGTCGTCGCGGGCCTGTCCCCCGCGCAGCGGGAAAAGGTGCTGTGGCGCAATGCAAGTGACCTGTACGGGGTTGCCGCCAAAGTAGAAGGAAGTCTGACATGACGACCATCGAACGTATGAAGGACGACGTCGCCCAGGACATCGCGGTCACAATCGTCGACACCGATGTGCACCCGCTGCCGGTGTCGGGTGAAGTGCTCAAGTCCTATGCGCCGTCGGAGTGGAAGGACAAGCTCTGGCCGACCGGCAACGGTGTCTCGCCGACGTCGCACTTCTACGACACGCCGGATTCGTACAAGACGAATTCACTACGGGTCGACGCCGCCCCGCCCGGCGGTGGTGTCGCCGGCAGCAGCCCGGACTTCGCGGCCAAGCAACTGCTGGTCGACGCGGGCGTGAGCATCGCGGTGCTCGAGCCGATGTGTGACGCGCAGCTACCGCAGGCCGAACACGTCCTCAAGGCCACTTACAACGACTGGCTGGCCGACGTATGGCTCGGCGAAACCAACTGGCACGGGCGCTGGCGCGGCGCGATCAGCGTGACCGCACAGGATCCCGGCCAGGCCGCCCGGGAGATCGAGCGCTGGGCCGGGCATCCGTACATGGCCGAGGTGCTGATAACGCCGCAGACCCGCGGAATACCTTTCGGCAGCCCGCATTTCGACCCGATGTACGAGGCCGCCGCCCGTAACGGCCTTCCGATCGCGACCCACCTGATGGGCCAAACGCCGTTCGAGCTGATTCCGATCTATCCCGTCGGCAACCCGGCGCATTGGCATGACTTCTTCGCCTCGTGGCCGCTGCTGTACGTGTCTCATCTGATGAGCCTGGTTTTCGACGGCGCATTCGACAGGCATCCGGATCTGCGGGTGGTTTTCGTCGAAGGCGGCTTCACGTGGGCGATGCCTGTGATGTCGCGGATGGACCGAATCTGGGAGCACCGCAAGGCCGACCTGCCGCAGGTGCGGCGCAGGCCGTCGGACTATGTGCGGGAGCACGTACGGTTCACCACGCAGCCGCTCGAGGAGGTCAACGTCAGCTTGTACCGCGAGTACATCGAGATGATGGACCTCGGCGACTGCATCATGTTCTCCACGGACTATCCGCACTGGAGCTACGACGCACCTGACTGGGCGATCAGACGTTTTCCGGCCGATCAGCGCGAGCGGATCATGAAGGGCAACGCGACCGCACTGTACGGTTTGCCGTCGACAGTCAAGGCGCTCCCGGGTGAGCGGCCAGCCGCCGTCTGAGCTGTCGGAGCTTGTCCGGGAGTACGACGCGTCCTGGTCGGGCCTGGATTTCATTGGGCTAGCCGATCTTTGGGTGCGTGACGACCCGCAACCGATCTATGTCGGCGACGAGTACGCGGCGCCGTTGATCGGCACCGACGAACTCGACCGGCACTGGGCCAGGGTCGCGGGCAGGCTGAAGGCGGCGACCGTGTCGTCGACGCTGCACGAGTTCGACGTGGTCGACGACACCGTCGTACGTGCCCTACTGCTCAGCCGGTGGCGTCTGACGAGTCGCGAGTCCGACGTGGATCGGACCGGCGCCAGCTGGGTGACCTGGCTGCTGGTCCGGCGCGGCGAGCGGTATCGAATCTTTCACCAGATGGAGTCGCAGGTCCATCTCGCGGATTAGCGAAATCACTTGGTACGCATGGTACGCCGCTCGACCTCCAGCGGGATCACCGGAGGACGCGCCGACGGCCCGCGGGTGACGGCGTGCAGCCTGATCTCCGGCAGGTCGACCGACGGGTCGAGGGTGTCCAGCCACGCCACCGCCTCGGCGACATCGGCCGCCCGGATCGCGTACATCTCGAACGGCACATCGGTGAGCATGTCGGTCTCGACCGGGCCTGGCGTCACGATGTGAACGTTGATGCCGTCGCGGTCGACCTCCTGGGCCAACGCACCGGCGAACGCGTTCATGCCTGCCTTCGACGCGGAATACGCCGTCCGCGCCATCATCGGTTCGTGGGCGGCCGACGACGAGATGAACACGAAGCGGGAGCCCGCCTTCATCCGCGGGAGCGCCACCGAGGTGACGACGAAACACGAGTCCAGATTGGCCGAGATCGTCGCCCGCCATTGGTCGAAAGTCTGCTTGCGGGCATATGTTCCGCCGAGAATTCCCGATGCGTGAACCAGAAGGTCGACCTCGCCGGCCGCTTCCACGGCGGGTGCGAACTTGTCCGGATCGGTCGCGTCGGCGACGACATACCGCGCGCCGATTTCCTCTGCCGCGGCGCGAAGGGGCTCCTCGCGGCGCGCGGTGAGGATGACGTTGTATCCGCACTCAGCGAGCTTGCGGCCGCATGCCTTTCCGATGCCGCCGCTTCCGCCGGTGATCAACGCCGTACGCACACAGCACCCTTCAGCGTTGGCGCCGGGCCAGCGCTTGCGGTGAGAGCGCCACGATCCGCTGCTCGGGATCGCCTGCGCTGAAGTAGGTCTGCGTGTCGGCGATATGGCGGGCCGCCAGCTTGCGGGCCCGGTCGCCGTCACCGGCTTCGATCGCGTCGGTCAGCTTGGTGTGGACGGTCAACGCGATGCGGCGCTTGCTCATCGACGGGTACTCGCCCCGCGCCGCGGTTTCCCTGGCCCACAGGTTCAGGTGACCGGTCCACAGTGTCTCCAGGCTGCCGACCACCGCGATCATCGTGTGATTGCCGCAGCCTCGCACGACCTCGTCGTGGAACTCGCCGCCGATCTCGGTGAACCGGGCGCCGTCCTCGATGTGCTCGGCCATGGAATCGTTGATCTCTCTGAGCTTGGGAATGAGTGTCTTCCCGCGATCGGCACGCCGCGCCGCGAGTGCCGTGCACATCGGTTCGAGTTCTTGAAGCGCGGTGCCGAGATCGGCGAGCGGCACAGTGTCGCTCTGCAGCAAAAGGCCAATCATGTAGGCCGCGCTGGCTTTGGCCGGTGCATGCACCACCGCCCCGCCGCGGTTGCCGCGGCGCACCGACACCAGGCCTTCGGTTTCGAGGATTCGCAAGGCTTCCCGCAGTGACACCAGGCTGACGTTGAACTGCTCGACGAGCACTTCCTGGCGGGGCAACAGGTCGCCGTCGGACAGTTCGCCGTCGATGATCTGCCTGCGCAGCTCATCGGCAACGATCTCGGCCGTCCTGCGCGCCCCGAGCCTGCGTCGCGCCTCGGGGCCGATTCCCAGTGTTGTCATTGCCAGCAATGTTAACAGCGATAGGCCTGCTACCAGGGGTCTACGCGGTCGCTATCCGACAAAAGTTACTAAGATGGCAAAAAACGGCCTCGGGAGGATGCGCGCGTGAGCGACAGGGCACCCACTCCGCTCTGTGACCTGCGCGTGGTGGAGATCAGCGACCGTATTGCGGGCAGCTACTGCGGCAAGCTGCTGGTCGACGCGGGCGCCGACGTGGTCAAGGTCGAGCCTGCGTCCGGCGACCCGCTGCGCCGCTTCACCGCCACCGGGGCCCGACCGCCTGCCGGTTCGGACTCACCGTTGTTCAGCTATCTCAATGCCGGGAAGCACAGCGTGACAACCCTTTCCGATGAATTGTTGGTGGCCGCCGACGTTGTGGTGGCGACCGGGAGCCGGTCGGCCGCCATTCAGCGCGGACTCGATCCGGAGCACCTGCTCGAGGCGAGGCCGGGTTGCATCGTCGTGACGATCTCCGACTTCGGCTGGGCGGGTCCGTGGTCGGAGCGGCCTGCGACCGAGTTCACCCTGCAGGCCGACTCCGGGCTCACCGGCTTCCGCGGCGATCCCGCGGGCCCGCCCATCTCGATCGGGGGCGAGCTGGGGGAGTACATGGGTGGTGCCTGGGCGGCCTTCGGCGCGCTGGCGTTGCATCGTCGCGTCCGAACCGGCGGCCCCGGTGGGCACCTCGACATGTCCATGCTCGAGGCGATCACGTTGATGCAGAGCAGCGAATGGCTGCACTCGCAGCTGCTACAGAGGCCGCCCGTCAAGCGTTCGGTCGAGGTGCCGTCGATCGAGCCCGCCAAGGACGGCTACGTGGGCATCAGCATGGTGACGGGTCAGCAGTGGCTGGACTTCGCCGCGATGGTCGACTGCCCCGAGTTCTCCGAGATCCCGCAATTGCGCTTTCAGATCGGGCGATGGGACTACCGCGACTGGATCCGCGAGCGGATCGACCCGTGGATGCGTGAGCGCACGGTGGAGGAGATCGTCGAGCTCGGCCAGCTTTTCCGGCTGCCGCTGGCCCCGCTCGGCAACGGTTCGACCATCCCCGACATGGACCACCTGCGGGCGCGTGGCGTGTACGTCGACAACCCAGCCGGCTTTCGTCAGCCGCGCGCACCGTGGTTGATGTCGGCCGCCAGTCAGGCGCCGGTGCGCGAGGCTCCCGCACTCGGGGGCGACGACGGCGTATCTCTCTGGGAGCCAAGAGAATCCCCGCGTCCGGACCGACCCGCGGGACCGCCGCTCTCCGGTGTACGGGTCGTGGATTTCACCGCGTTCTGGGCAGGTCCTGCGGCGACGCACTCGCTGGCGGCGTTCGGGGCGGACGTCGTCAAGATCGAATCGGTCACGCGGCCCGATGGCATCCGCTATTCCGGCGGGATGCGCACCGACGTCGATGACTGGTGGGAGTACGGCTGGGTGTTCCATGCGATGAACACCAACAAGAGGTCGGTCACGCTCGACCTGCAATCCGAAGACGGGCTGCGGCTGGTCAAGGAACTGGTGCGCCAGGCCGACGTGGTCATCGAAAACTTCTCCCCACGAGTGATGGAGCAGTTCGGGCTCGGCGCCGACGCGCTGCTCGAGCTCAACCCGAGGGTTGTCGTGGTGAGGATGCCCGCGTTCGGGCTGACCGGCCCGTGGCGCGACCGGGTCGGCTTCGCGCCGACGATGGAGCAGATCGCCGGCCTGGCCTGGGTGACCGGCCTGCCCGAGGGCCTACCCGTCGCACCGCGCGGCGCGTGCGACCCGCTGGCCGGGGCACATGCGGCATTCACGGCTCTCGCGGCGCTGGAGTTCGCCGACCGCACGGGCCATGGCCAGCTCGTCGAGATCCCGATGATCGAGACCGTTCTCAACGTGACTGCGGTCCAGACAATGGAATTCGAGGTTTTCGGGTCGGTGATGGAGCGTCGCGGCAACCGCGGGCACACGGGCGCGGTGCAGGACATCTACCGATGCCTTGGCGATGACGACTGGGTCGCGGTGAGCGTGCGCACCGACGACGAGCGCGACGCCTTGGCGGAGCTGATCGGCGGACCGGACGTCCGGATCGAGGACTGGCTTGCCTCGCAAAAGGCGACCGTTGCGGTGGAAAGCCTTGTCGACGTGGGGATTCCGGCGGCTGTCGTGATCTCGCCGACGCTGGTCACCGAGAACCCGCAACTCGTGCACCGCGGGTTCTTCGAACGCCTCGAGCATCCGCGAACCGGGTCAGGCCTGTATCCGTGCCCGCCGTTCGCTCGGCTCGCCGCCGCGGGGAACTGGCTGCTCCGCACGCCGCCGACATTGGGGCAGCACAACAGCGAGGTGCTGACAGAGCTGTGTGGGCTCACTACTGCGGACCTGGAGCGGCTGGCCGCCGAGCAGGTCATCGGCACGCGGCCCAAGGGGTTGTGAACCCTTGCGCCCAAACGGACATTTGGGCGCGAAAAGGCCGCAATTTCCCGCCCAAATGTGAGTTTGGGCGTCATGTGTTGGGTTAGCGGGGCTTGAGCGTTATCGGCATCTCGTCGAAGATCGACATGTTGTTGGTGAGGTTCGGGTAGGCGACCTTGGCCGGGCCGAGCCTGATGTCGTCGGCGCGACACAGCAATTCGTCGAGCACCGCGCGGATCTCGGCCCGGGCCAGCATTGCGCCCAGACAGTGGTGTGGTCCTCCGCCGCCGAACGTGACATGCGGGTTTTCGGTGCGGCCGATGTCGAACGTGAACGGATCGTCGAAGACCTCTTCGTCACGATTGGCCGATCGCAACATCGCCACCACCCGCTCGCCCTTCGGGATGGTAACTCCGTCCATCTCCACGTCGACCTTCGTGCTGCGAGTCCAGAACGCCACCGGCGACGCCCACCGCAGCACCTCTTCGACCGCGGTCGACCGGATCGCCTCGTCGGCGCGGTACCGCTCGATCTCCCCGGGGTTGGCGACGAAGGCCTGAAGGCCGGACGCCAGCGCGTTCTTCGTGGTGTCACTGCCCGCGAAGGCGATCACGAAGAAGAAGATCTCCAATTCGTTGGCCGGTATCGACAGCTGCTCGCCGTTCTCGTCGGTGACGACCGCGGACGTAAGCGTGCTCCAGATGTCGTCGGTGGGGTTGCGCCGCTTCTCCGCGGTGAGCTCGAGCGCGTAGCCGAAGATCTTGCCGAACAGCTCGAGCGCATCCTGTTGGGCCGCTTGGTCGTCCAGCGCCGCGACCTTCAGGATGCGATCCAGGGTGTCGAAGATCTCCGGCCGATCCTCCTCGGGAATGCCGATGATGTCGCCGATGACCGACATCGGCAGGACGTCTGCGACGTCTTCGATCCAGTCGCCGCCGCCAGCCGCGATCAGCCTGTCGATCATCGCCGCGGCGCGCCTGCGGATTCCCTGCTCGAGCTTGCCGATCGCCTTCGGTGTGAAGGCGTGCGACATGACCCGGCGTCGCTTGAGCAGATCGGGCGGATCCATGTTGATGATGGTGGGTGCCGAGCCGACGATGCCAACGCCCTGAATGAGTGGGCCGTCTGTTGCGGTGAATGAGTCGGTATCGCGGTGGATGCGCTGGGCGTGCCGGTGCTTGGTGGCCATCCAGAAGTCGCGCTTGACGGTTTTCGCGACGCCGTCGGTCAGCCCGTGGTGAAAGATCGGCCGCTCGCGGCGTAGTTCGGCGAACAGGTCGTCGGGAAATCCGTTCCGCCACAAGGCGGAATCGGACAGATCGACCGGAGTCGTGGTTGGCATGCCCCGTCCTCGTTTCGCTCGCCTTGACCTAGAATGCTTAAAATAGTAACAATAGACGTTGGACAGGGTCTGACCTGCCTCTTTTTGTGTGTGGATGGAGTAGCCATGACGGAGACGATTTCCGATTCGACGATCGATCCGTCGGAGCGCGAATTCGGGCCGAGTGGGATCAGCCTCTCGAAGTACCGCTATCCGACGGGTTGGTTCATCGTCGGATTCGCCTCCGAGCTGGCCCCGGGGCAGGTGAAGCGGGCCCATTACTTCGGCGAGGAGTTGGTGATCTTCCGCACCGCCTCCGGCAAGGTCAACGTTCTCGACGCCTACTGCCAGCACCTCGGCGCGAACATGGCCGTCGGGGGCACCGTCGAGGGTGAGCACATCGTCTGCCCGTGGCACGGCTGGCAGTGGCGGGGTGACGGCACCAACGCGCTGATCCCGTACAGCAAGATCGGCTGCAAGCAGAACGTGAAGATCAAGACCTACTCCGCGCAGGAGTGGTACGGCTTCATCGTCGTCTGGCACGAACGACACGGCCGCGCGCCTTACTGGCAGCCGCCGGTGCTGCCCGAGCTCGAAACCGACGACTACTACCCGTTGCACCCGCACTCGCGGATGCTCAACCGGGTCAAGGTGCACGCGCAGATGATCATCGAGAACGCCGCCGACCCGTATCACGTGCAGTTCGTGCACAAGGCCGACAGCGCTGCCAACACCACGTCGTTCGACGCCAACGGCTACCACCTGCACGCGACCGTCACGGCGAACTTCGGCGGCGGCAGGGCGTCCACCTGGCTCACGCCGGACGGACCCGTCGACGCCAACATCATCTATGACAACTACTCGCTTGGCCTCGGCATCGTACGGTTCCCCAAGGAACTTGTCGCCACGATCGAGGTGACCGGGCAGACGCCGGTGGACGAGGACTACACCGACTACTTCTACACCCAGGCGTCGGTGCGCGAACCCGGAGACACCGGCGACGAGCCGGCCGGCCGGGCCGCCAAATTCCTTGCACTGCAACAGGAAGTCATCAAGCAGGACTTCTTCACCTGGGAAAACATGAAGTACCTGGAGAAGCCCAACCTGGCGCCCGAGGAGGCCCGCGACTATGCCGCCCTGCGGCGATGGGCGCACCGGTTCTACCCAGGCGAAGAGCCGTCGCCGATCGACTTCGGTTACACCGCCGACGGTGAACCGAACCCGGCGGCGGCGGGTGCCTGAAGCCGGCCGACCGGACGGGCCGATAGGTCCGTCGCAGTTCGGTGTCGAACGCTTCACCGTCCCCGCGGTGCTTGACCAACGCGCGGCCCAGTTCGGTGACCGCGTACTGATGTCGATCGCCGGGACGCCGGTGACGTTCGGGCAGATGAAGGACCGCTCGTGTGCCGCGGCGAACGTGCTGACCGACATGGGTGTTGGCCGGGGCGATACCGTCGCCCTGTTCACCGCGACATGCCCGGAGTGGGTGTACTTCTGGCTCGGCGCTGCTCGGATCGGCGCGGTGACCGCGGCGGTGAACGCGGCCAACAAAGATGACTTCCTGGTGCATGCGCTGCGGCTGTGCCGCGCGAAGGTCGTCATCACCGACGCCCAGTTGCATCCGCGGCTACGCGAAGTGGTCGATCGCGTCGAGACGTTGAAATCGATTCTTGTCGTGGGTGATTCGCTGTCCGACCTACTGGCGGGCGCATCGACCGAGCCGCCGGACACCGCGCCTCTCGAGCCCGCGGAGATCGGCGCGCTGTTCTTCACATCCGGCACGACGGGTCCGTCGAAGGCGGTCGCGACGAGCTGGCACTACCTGTTCTCCGCGGCGGCTACGGTGGCGGCGTCCTGGGAACTCGGCGAGGGCGACGTGTTGTGGACCGGGATGCCGTTGTTCCATCTCAGCGCGGCACCGTCGGTCTTGGCGCCGATGCTGGTCGGCGGCACCACGGTGCTGTCGGCCAATTTCCGGCCCAGTGAGGTGTGGAACGAGGTACGCGCCTGCGGTGCAGCGGGTTTCGCCGGTGCCGGTGCAATGGTGTCGATGTTGTGGAACCAGCCGCCAGACCCGCGTGATGCGATGCTGCCGTTGAGATTTATTTCGGCGGCGCCCATCTCGGCCGACCTGTACCGCAGCATCGAGCAGCGTTACGGCGTCAGGATCGTGACGATGTACGGCATGACCGAGGCGTTCCCGATCGCGTTCAAGAGCGTGTCGGAGGAAGGCGTTCCGGGGACTTCGGGCCGGGTGAACCCCGCGTTCGACGTCCGGGTGGTCGACGGCGACGGTCGGCCGTTGCCCGTGGGAACGACCGGTGAGATCGCATGTCGTGCCAAGTCGGCGCATTCGATGAGCGAAGGCTATGTCGACGTCGACGCGGTCGACTCGCAGCTCAGGGTGAAATCCCACGAAGAATGGTTCCGCACAGGTGATCTCGGGTCCCTCGACGCCGACGGCAACCTTACCTACGTCGACCGGGTGAAGGACTCGCTGCGGCGCAGAGGCGAGAACGTGTCCTCGGTCGAAGTCGAGACGACGGTGATGGGTCATCCCGCCGTGCTCGAAGCCGTTGCCATCGCTGTGCCGAGTGACCTCGGCGAGGACGACATCATGGTCGTTGTCACCCTGAAGCCGGACGTAAGCCTGGACTATGCCGAACTACTGGACTTCTGCTCGGCCCGGATGCCGTACTTCTGCGTGCCCAGGTATCTGGAAGTGGTCGACGATATACCGAAGAACGTGATCGGGCGGGTCCGCAAGGACCTGCTCCGTGAGAGAGGTCTCGGCGAAAGTGCTTGGGACCGCGAGGCACACGGCTACATCCTGAGTCGCTAGGAACGGGAGAGAAAAACATGACGATGACCTACCAGCAGGAGTTCGTGCTCGCAGGGGTGACCGGGCGCGCAGCCATCCTGAACTTGAACGCCCGGCACAACCGGTTGTACTCCGCGGGGGACCTCGCCGGCTGGATCGCCACCTTCAGGCACGCGGGCGCAACGGTAGTACGGGCGGGGCAGACGTTCACCAAGATGAGCGACGCATTCGACGGCGGTAACGGCCAGCGCCTGGTCACCGTCGACCACGAGATCTCGGTTGACGGCGTCGATGCCACCCAGCACTGTGTGGCGCTTCTGTTCGTCGGCGCCGAACTCCGTGCCACGGGGACCTACCGCGACCGGCTCATCTACGAGCGGGGTGGCTGGTACTTCACATCGCGGGAGCTCGAATGGGACGTTGTGCCAAGCAAAGACGCGCTACCGGTATGAGCCGGTGACCGCGGGCATCCGCTACGAGTTTGCGTTCGGCACCTACGAGGACGCCCTACGCATGGTCGGCGTGCGCAGCGAGCCGAGGTTCGCGAGGACCGCGGTAAGTGCTTCGCGCATCCAGCATTTCGCATCGATGGTGCAGGACGGCAACCCGTCGTACTGGGACGCCGAATTCGCCACCGACGTATGGGGCGGGCTGGTCGCGCCACCCGCCCTGCTGATGGGTTGGCTCATCCCGCCGCCGTGGCTGCCCAACGGCGAGCGGCCGGTTCCGTCGATCGCGATCCGGGTCCCGCTTCCCGGCACCACGTTCATCAATGCGTCGAACGATGTCGAACTCGTGAGGCCGATTCTCGAGGGGGACCGGCTCAGCGTCGTCGAAGAAGTGGTCTCGGTGTCCCCGGAGAAGCAAACGCGGGTTGGCGTCGGGCACTTCGTCGAGACCTGTGACAGCTACTATCGCGAGGGTGATCCGCAACTACTGGCGACGAACCGAAACACGTTGTTCCGCTTCACTCCTGCGGAGTCGTTCTGATGTCGTACCGCAGTTTGGCGTGGAACGAAGTCACCGTCCCGGCACAGCTTGCTGAGGTCGTCGACGAGATCAGCTATCAGCGCGTGGTGATGAACCCTGGCGCTACGTGGGACTACTTTCCAGGCCACTACGACCCCGCGTACGCCGAGAGCCACGGACACCCAACGATCTTCGTCAACACCATGCATCTCGCCGGATTCATCGACCGGATCGCGACCGACTGGGCGGGGCCCCACAGCCGCGTCGTGCGGCGCAAGGTGTCGCTGATCGGTTCGGTCTACGCCGGCGACTCCATGGTCGGTCGCGGCAGGGTGGTGAACAAGCGACGCGAGGACTCCGACGGCACCACCAGATACCTGGTGGACCTCGAGATCGCGATCTTCAACCAGCGCGACGAACTGTGCTGCCCCGCAGAAGTGACGTTGGAGCTGCAGACATAGTTAGCGGGACGGCACCGGCTTACAGCCAGCTGTTGCAGTCGTGGAGATCGACCGTCGACCCCGGCCCCGCACCGTCCAACGCTGCCGCATCAGCCGCGTCTTGGGTTGGCGCGACTCGCCCGGCTAACACCTTCCCGTCGGCGCTCGCCGCGAGCGAGAGACAGCCCAGTCCCGATGTGACTACATAGCAGTCGTTTGTCTCACCAAGCACGTCGCACCACAAGACGGCTTTGTCCTCCGCTTTTTGCTGAGTCGTAGCGTTGGTAACGATCTCTTCTTGTCCGTTCGAGGGCGACGCCGCGAGCGCGCCCCAGCATCCTGGCTTGCATTCGAAATCAATATCAGCTCTGGCCACCGGCGCAGCCACCAGCGATCCGGCGACGAAGAGACTCAAGTCGCCAGACACCAGCGCCGCAGCGGAAATCTTGTTCCTGGTGTGGGTGGCGTTCATGGTGTGTTGTCCTGCTTCGTGCTTCGTGGGCCGCTCGCTTGGCGCCCTTCTGGCAAGTACACGCCGCGCGGGTCGCTACCGATCCCAACAAACAATCCACTGGCACCCCGAGGGACCAGGGACACCGCGCAACGACCGCAGATATCAGAAGGGCGGTGGTCTGTTGCGTTCGGCGACGAGGGCGGCGGCGGAGTCGTCGTTGAGTCGGCGTTCGGCCACAACGGCTTTGGCGGTGTTCTCGGCGCGGGTGTGTCGGCGTTTAGGCATCATCGCGCCGCGGTCGCCGGTGGACTCGACGACTGGTGGTTCGCCAGGCCACAAGGTGGCGGTGGGTTGGCACAGTTTCGGGAACAGGTGCATGCTGCCGGGATGGGTGGGGTAGGTGTGCCCGGTCGGTGAGGTCCAGATGACGGTGCCGTCGGGAAATTTCCTGGGATACCGGTTGCTTCGCCCAGCCCAACCATGACGGAATTGGCCGATGGCACAGAGCCAAACTGCATGACACCGAAACTCGACCCGCTCCTCGGCTTACACTTCCGCAATGTTCTCGGAGACGCGCTACGCGATGAACGGGGACTTGCGCGTCGCCTATCGCGCGTCAGCCGAAGGTGAGCGTGACATCGTGTTCGTCCCGAACTGGTTCACATGCTGCGAGCACATGCCGGAACTGCCGTCGCTGCAAGGGTGGGTCGAGGCGATGTCATCGCTCGGCCGGCTGATCTTTCTCGACCATCCGGGCACGGGAGCATCCGACCCCGTGACGCCGGACGCGCCGCCGAACATGGAGCAATGGGCCGACAGCATCACCGCGGTGCTCGACGATCTCGGGAGCAATGAAGCAGTTCTTCTCGCGGTCGCCGCCGCGGTCGGGACGGGGGCGCTGTTCGCGGCAACATATCCATCTCGCACCACCGCGCTGGTCGTGCTCGACGGGTACGCAGATACTGGCGGCACCACATTCCAAAACGACGCTGCGATGGCCTTGACGAGTTCGTGGATCCGCTGGTGGGGCAGCGGGCAGATCCAACATGTGCTGAATCCGGACATGCCGTGGAACGAGGAGATCCGCTCGGCGTGGGCTCGATGGGAGCGCATGTCGGCGAGCCCACGGACCGTCGCCCTCATGTACCCGCTCGTGTCGAAATTAGACGTGCGGGCGGTCCTTCCGACAGTCCGTGTGCCGACTCTCGTCGTTCAGCACTCCGACAATGCTTACATTCCACCCGCCAAGGGCAAATACATCGCCGAGCACATCCCCGACGCGAAATACGTTGAGCTACCGGGCCGCAACTGGTACCACTTCGTCGAACCGTGGCGCGAGTCGTTTCAGGAGATCGCCGAGTTCCTTACCGGCGAGCAGGCCGACGTGGCCGACGACCGGGTGCTCGCGACGGTGCTGTTCACCGACATCGTGGACTCGACGCGACGCGCCGCGGAGATGGGTGACCGCGACTGGCACGCGCTGCTCGACGCGCACGACGCCGTCGTCCGGGCACAGCTTGCCCGCTTTCGAGGCCGCGAGGTGAACACCTCGGGCGACGGGTTCCTCGCGATGCCTCGAGCTGGCGGATTAACTTGGCGGCAGCTTGCCCGCGGTCACCGTCGACTGCACCTCGACGTAGGCTGAGAGACCCTCGGCGCCGAACTCGCGGCCGATGCCCGACTGCTTGAATCCGCCGAACGGCGCACTGGTGTCGAGCTGGTACATGTTGATACCGTAAGTGCCCGTGCGGATCTCGGATGCGATCTCGAGACCGTGCGCAACATCCGCCGTCCAGACCGACCCGGCGAGCCCGTAGTCGCTGTCGTTGGCGATGCGGATCGCATCGGTCTCGTCGCGGTATTTGAGCACCGTCAGCACCGGGCCGAAGATCTCCTCGCGGGCGATCTTCATGTCGTTTGTCGCGTCGGTGAACAAAGTCGGCTGGACATACCAGCCACGGTCGTGCGGCTTGTCGATACCACCCACCACGATCCTCGCGCCTTCGTCGACGCCGGACTGGATGTAGCCGTTGACGCGCTGCTGTTGACGTTGCGCGACAAGGGGTCCGATGTCTGTCGACTCCTCTGCCGGATCGCCGACCTTAAGGTCGGACATCATCGCCGCGAGCGCGTCGACGAACTCGTCATGCCTGCGCTCGCTGACCAGGATCCGGGTCTGCGCCACGCACGCCTGCCCGTTGTTCATCAGGCTCGCCATCTTGAGGTGCTTGACGGTGTGCTCGATGTCGGCGTCGTCGAGCACGATCGCGGCCGACTTTCCGCCGAGTTCGAGGCTCACCCGCTTGAGTTGCTCACCGCACATTGCGGCGATCTGTCGGCCCGTGGCCGAGGACCCGGTGAACGAGATCTTGTCCACGCCGGGGTGGCGGACCAGACTCTCGCCGGTCTCCCTGCCGCCGGGAATGATCGAGACCACACCTTCGGGAAGGTCGAGACCCTCCAGCATCTCGGCCAACCACATCGCATCCAACGGGGTCTCCGGCGCCGGCTTGACGACCACGGTGCAACCGGCGATCAGCGCGGGGATCATCTTCGGCATGATCAGCACCTGGGGGACATTCCACGGCACGATGGCGCCGACGACGCCGACCGGGGCGCGCCGCACCTGGACGTCGCCGAACAATCCCTGACGCACTTCGACCCAGCCGAAGTCCTTGGCTGTGGCCAGGGTCAGGTACATCTGCGAAAGGGCCCCGTTCGCCTGGCCCAATCTGCTGAAGCTGCGTGGTGACCCCATCTCGGCCGTGATGAGGTCGGCCATCTCTTCTGCATGGGCCGTGTAGACGGCGGCGAGTTTCTCGACCTTCTCCATCCGCTCCGAGACCGGGAGCCGGGGCCATGGGCCTTCGTCGAATGCCTTGCGCGCGGCCGCGACCGCTCGGTTGACATCCTCGGGGGAAGCTTCCGGTGTCTCACCGATGGGCTGCTCGGTGTGCGGTGAGATCACCGAGATCCGTTGCGCGGTCGCGGGGGTCTGCCAGCGCCCGCCTATGAAGAGCTTGTCGTAGGCGAGGGATCTCATGCGCTGGCCTCCTCGCGGCGTCACCCGCCCGTCGCGTTAAAGTTGCTATTACTGCTAACATAGCAAAAAAGGAAATCGGGAGTGCCGCGTGGGTGAAGACTGGCGTCAGTATCCGTTCGAGTTGGTGCCCGGCGAGCCGCAATTGATGTTCCCGGCCGCCGAGGCCAATCATCCGGACCAGGAGTCGGACACCTGGTTCATCGCAGGCGAATTGACCGGGGAATCCGATCGCAAGTTCGCATTCCTGACGATCTTCAACAAGAACCGACCCGGGCAGGCGATAGTCGCCGACTTCTACACGCTCGCGCTGTTCGACCTCGACAACGGGACCTACGGGACGTACACCGATTACGACATGCCGGGCACGAACAAGAAGGACGCAACCCGCCCCAAACTGTCCTTCTCCGACGACCACCTCGACATCTCGTACGACAGTCGTGCGGGTATTTCCCTGTGGCGGACCTGTCGCGACGAGCAGGACCAGTTGTTGCCCTACACCTACGACGTGAGGTTGTTCGGCACCGACCAGCACGGGGCTCCCATGCAACTCGATCTGCACGTCACGCCGTCGCGGGCACCTGTGCCGCTGGGAGCCGCGGCATACAACGGACGCATCGACTGCTTCGGCCAGCCGGACACGTACTCGTACTTCCAGACCGGCATGACGATGACGGGCACGTTGTCGTGGGGCGACGTGACAGAGGCGGTCACCGGAGACGCCGGCCACGTTGACCGGCAATGGTTTCCAAAGGTCGCCAATGACGGTGGACCGACCGGCGACATCCGGTCCCGCGCCCACGAATGGCGCACGATCAACCTCGACAACGGCGTCGACCTCAGCGTGTGGCGCCAGTTCGACCGAACGAACCGCAATGCACTACAACCATTTTCGGGTGCCACCACGTGCTCGCCCGACGCCGACCCGGAGTACGCCGACGACATCGAGGTCACCGTCACCAGTTACGTGCGCTGGCCCGAGTCCATCCGCACATTGGTCCCGCCTCCTGCCAAGGCGCGGTACATGCCCGACCGGCATCGCCTGACGTCACAGAAGCTGGACCTCGACCTGATGGGGGAGCCGTTGGTACCCGCTCCCGCACACGGCCTTCCGCTCGAATACATGGAGGGCCCGTATCGGTACCACGGAACGCTGCGTGGAGAGCAGGTCAGCGGATTCGCGTTCTACGAGCGATCGCTTGCGCTGTACCGGGACTGGGAGCTGGCCGACGTGCTCGCCGCGGCCGAGCCGGGGCAGCGGGACGAAGTGGCCCGAGTCATCGACGAGCTGCGCTCGTGACCGCGTTCGTCCACGTCTCGTGACGGTGTTGTAGCCCGGGTTCGTTTCTGCCGAACACCAGGTGTTCCCTCACCCCGGATGCGAGGTTGGCCTGTAGCTTTTCGACCAGCGCGTAGTCCTCGTCGCGGACGGTGCCGTGAGCGTAGTCGAAGACGGCCTGCGCGCCCGCTGCGACGGACTCTTCGGACAGGTCGAGTGGCGTCGAGTTCTGGTGCACGGTGATGGAGCGGCCCGGCGTGTCGCCCGGGTACACGCGGAACAGCTCGCCGTTGGCGATTGTCGCCGAGAGCACGATGTTCGGGAACAGGGCGTAGATGACCACCATGGCCTGCAACGGTTCCCACTGATCTTCTGGGACATTCTCCAGATCGAGGATGCCGTTGAGCGGGAACACCAATCGGTGGTGCGGACCGAATGAGTCGAACACGGTGCAGTTGCTTCGCGCGATGGTCGCAAAGGTGGTCTTGTGCACGGTCGCGAAGTGGTAGTTCTCCGCGAAGGTGTCGATCGCGAGCTTCCAGTTGATCGCCGTATCGAGCACCTTCTCACCCAGCGGCGCCCAATGCCCGATGCCCCACGACTCGAGCTCGTCGGCCAGGGGTCCCAGGAAACCCGGGATGTCGAGGGTGGCGTCGGGGTCGAGTGCCACCCAGAGAAAGCCCGCACATTCGGTCGCCGGGAGTTCGGTCAATGTCGCACTGCTGGTGGAACTTTCGGGAAACCCTTCCTTGCCCGGCACGCCGACGAGGTTGCCGTCGAGGTCGTAATTCCAGGCGTGGTACGGGCAGACTAGCCGACGGGCGGCACCGCATCCCTCGGCGATCTGTGACTGCCGGTGCAGGCAGACGTTGTCGAACGCCTTGACCGATCCGTCGGCCGTGCGGGTCAACAGGATGGATCGGCCCATCACCGTCTTTGTGCAGTAGGAATTCGGCTTGGGCAGTTCGGACACGTAGCCGACGAGTTGCGGGCTGGCCAGCACCATGGCCTGGTCGCGGAGGTGACGCTCGGCCGACGTGTAGGTGTCGGCCCGCACGGAGTACTCGGCCGGGGCCAGGTCGGTGGTCTTGTCTCGTGCGAGCTTGAGCGCGCGACGGGTGAGGTCGACGAGCTGATCGCGATCCATCGCCCTATCTTATTGTTTTTATAAAGATGGTCACAACAGGTCAGACCTGGTTGCCTACTGGATCCGCCGAATTACGAGGTAGGAGCGGTCTGTTGTGAGATTCTGCGGGGGTGTCCGCTGATCGGGCGGCTGCTCCTTCGGGGGTGGTGACGTTTCTGTTCACCGATATTGAGGGTTCGACCCGTCGGTGGGAAGCCGACGCGGCTGCGATGCGGGCGGCTCTTGCTCGCCCATGACGAGGTGCTGCGCGACCGCGATCGAAACGCATGGCGGCTATCTCTTCAGCCACACCGGTGACGGTGTGGTCGCCGCGTTCGCGTCACCGAAGTGCGCTGTCGACGCTGCGGTCGCTGCGCAGCGGGCGCTGGAGTTGCCGGTGCGGATGGGCATTGCGACCGGTGAGGCCGAACTACGGGACGGGGACTACTTCGGGACGGTGCTCAACCGTGCGGCGCGGGTGATGGCCGCCGGGCACGGCGGTCAGATCCTGGTGGCCGACTCGACGGCGGTACTGCTCACGGGTGTTGATCTTCTCGATCTGGGACCGCGACGGTTGCGTGATGTGTCAGCGCCGGTGGGGGTGTTCCAGGTCCGAGCACCCGGACTGCGGACAGAATTTCCGTCATTGCGTGGAGTCGACTCGAATCCCGGAAATTTGCGTCCGGCGATCACGAGCTTGATAGGCCGCGACGCCGAGGTCTCCAATCTTCAAGCGGCCCTGCGCTCGCATCGGTTGGTGACATTGGCGGGCGTGGGTGGAGTTGGCAAGACCCGGCTTGCGTTGGAAGTCGCGACGCAGTTAGCCGACGAATTTGTCGACGGGGTATGGGTTTTCGAGTTGGCGGCGGTCGCTGATCCTGCTGCGGTACCGGATGCGGTGGCGGCGGTGTTGGGAATCACTCAACAACCTGGCAAGAGCGTCGGCGAGTCGGTGGCTTCGGCTTTGGAGGGCCGGTCGCGGCTGTTGGTGTTCGACAACTGTGAGCACGTCGTTGACAGCGTCGCGGATCTGGTCGCAGCGATCCTCGCGGCGTCGGCCACCGTGAAGGTTCTGGCCACCAGTCGTGAGGGAATCGGCGTCGCTGACGAACAGTTGTGGCGGGTGCCTTCACTGGACGTTGGTGCGGCTGTGGAGTTGTTTGTCGAACGCGCTCAGAGCATGGTTTCGGACACGTTGGCCGATGAGGCGACCGCCGTGGAGGATGTTTGTCGTCGCCTCGACGGGATCCCGCTGGCGATCGAGTTGGCGGCCTCGCGGATGGCGTCGATGACGGCGGCAGAGGTGCGTGATCGTCTCGATGACCGATTCAAACTGCTGGTGGGATCACGACGCGGAGTGGAGCGCCACCAGACACTGCGTCACGCGGTGGCGTGGTCTTACGACCTGCTCGATGACGCTGAAAAGACAGCTGCTGGAACGCTGTTCGGTGTTCGCAGGCGGATTCGACCTCAAGAGCGCCTGCGCGATAGCCGGATCCGACGACATCGACGAGTACGCCATCCTTGATCTGCTGGACGCGCTGGTGCGCAAGTCGCTGCTGGTCGCCGACCGATCATCGGGGCGGACCCGGTTTTCGATGCTGGAGACGATCCGCCAGTTCGCCGAGGAGCAACTCGTCGCGGGCGGCGAGGCCACCGAGGTCCGCACCGCCCATGCTCGCTACTTCGCCGGGCGTGAAACCGACATCATGGCCCTGTGGGACAGCCCCCGGCAGCGGGAGGCCTACGACTGGTTCGCCGCCGAACTGGCCAATCTGCGCACGGCCTTCCGCTGGGCCGCCGACCACGGCGACCTCGACGTGGCCGCCACCATCGCCACCTACGCGGGGTTCCTCGGCCTATGGGTCGAAAATTACGAGCCGATAGCCTGGGCCGAAGAGCTGATCGAACCCGCCCGCGCCGTCGACCATCCCCGGCTCGCCGTGTTGTACATGATGGCGTCACAGTGCTACATGGCCGGACGGCCCGAGGCGCGCTGTCCGCTACAGCGACGCTGCCCAGACGGTTCTCGGCAGTGGCCGCGACGAGGTGCCCTACGGCATCGAGGGCTGGGTTGGCGGTGCATACGTGTACATCGGCCAGCCCGAACGGTGTGTTGAGTGGTGCCGCGCCCAGCTCGCGCGCGGTCGCGACACCCACACACTCACCAGGGCAGCCCTGGTCCTCGCGCTGAAGATCGCGGGTTCCGAGGACGAGGCGATGGCTGCCACGAAGGGTCTGATCGACGCCGCCGAGGTGACCCGCAACCCGCATGTGCTCTCGTTCGCGCTGGTCGCCTACGGCACCGCTTTCCGCGACGCCGATCCCGACCGTGCGCGGGAGGCCATGCGTCGAGGCGTGGTGATCGCTCAAGACAGCGGCAACCGCGCCAACGAGACCCACCTCGCTGCCAATCTGGCCCGACTTGAAGCCGAACATGGTGACCCGCTGGCCGCGCTCGATCACGTCACTCTGGCGATCCGCAACTACCACGACTCCGGCAGTACCACCACGATCCGTGCCGAGGTGGCCACCCTCGCCGCGCTTTTCGACCGGCTCGGGCACTACGAAGTCGCCGCGACCATGAGCGGATTCGCCGACATGCCCTACACGCGGTCAGTCGTGCCGGAGATCAGCACCGCGATAATCCACCTGCGCAAAGTTCTCGGCGACGAAACCTACGAATCGCTCGCCCGCAAGGGCGAAACGATGACCACCGCCGAGATCGTCGCGTACGCCTACGACCAAATCGACCAGGCCCGAGCAGAGCTGAACGCGGTCTCGTCTCAAGACCACATTTGCGCCACTCTTAACTTGGCCAGCTCTAGAGCGGCCCGCAGGCCCCGATAACGTTCCGCCGAATCCGAGTACAAAATCCCTCCAAAAGGTCAATCATCTGAATAAGACCGTGGGAGGAGTGCCATGAGCGCGACACCAACATTGAAGAAAGCGCTTAGCCAGCGGCAGCTGACCATGATCGCGATCGGCGGCGTGATCGGTGCGGGCCTGTTCGTCGGCTCGGGCGTGGTCATAAAAGACACCGGGCCGGGGGCGTTCATCACGTACGCACTGGCCGGCGTGTTGATCATCATGGTGATGCGGATGCTGGCCGAGATGGCGGTGGCCAACCCGTCGACCGGATCGTTCGCCGACTACGCCCGTAACGCGCTGGGCAACTGGGCCGGTTTCTCGGTGGGCTGGTTGTACTGGTACTTCTGGGTGATCGTTGTGGGCTTCGAGGCGATCGCCGGCGCGAAGATCATCCAGTTCTGGGTCCATATCCCGTTGTGGTTGTCCGCGTTGGTGCTGCTGGTCTTGATGACGGCGACCAACCTGTTCTCGGTGTCGTCGTTCGGCGAGTTCGAGTTTTGGTTCGCCGGTATCAAGGTGGCCGCGATCGTGGTGTTCATCGCGCTGGGTTCGCTGTTCGTTCTCGGCTTGTGGCCGCACAAATCGATGGACTTCTCCAACCTGTGGAGTCACGGCGGGTTCTTCCCGTTGGGTGTCGCCGCGATCACCGTCGGGGTGGTCACGGTGATCTTCTCGATGGTGGGGGCGGAGATCGCGACGATCGCCGCCGCGGAATCTTCCGACCCGGAGAGGGCGGTGGCCAAGGCCGCCAACTCGGTGATCCTGCGGATTGCGATCTTCTTCGTCGGCTCGATATTCCTGCTGGTGACGATCCTGCCGTGGAACGGCGAGAAACTTGCCGCCTCCCCGTTCGTCTCCGCATTCACCGAGATGGGGATTCCGTATGCCGACCACATCATGAACGCGGTGGTGTTGACGGCGGTGCTGAGCTGTCTGAACTCGGGGATGTACACCGCCTCGCGGATGCTGTTCGTGTTGGCTGCGCGCCGCGAGGCGCCAGCCCAGCTGGTAGCGGTGACCCGTCGCGGCGTACCGGTCAACGCGATCCTGGCATCCTCGGTCGTCGGTCTCTTGTGTGTCATCGCCGCGGCGTTCTGGGAAAAAACGATCTTCGCGTTTCTGCTGAACTCCAGCGGGGCGATCATCCTGTTCGTCTACCTGCTGATCGCCATCTCGCAAATCGTGTTGCGGTACCGCACTGACGACTCGAAGCTGCGGGTCAAGATGTGGCTGTTCCCGGGGCTGTCGATCCTGACCGCGGTGGCGATTCTGGCGATCCTGGTGCAGATGGGCATCCAGAAGGACGTGCGGTCGCAGCTGGTGCTGAGCCTGCTGTCGTGGGCGGTGGTCCTGGTGTTCTACTTCGCCAACAAATGGTTCATTGCTCGTCGCCCGCACGTGGAGGGGGCAGCACCGACGGCCAAGCCGCACCGGGTGCTGGTGCTGGCCAACGAGACAGCCAACTCCGGCGAGCTACTTGACGAGCTGCGTCGCATCGGCGCGGACACCGCCGCCAAGTACTTCGTGGTCGTTCCGGCCAGTCCCATCGAGACCGGGGTCGCCGCCACGCACGGTCCGCTCGATTTGGCGGAGGCCACCCAGCAGGCCGCCCAGCAGCGGCTGGAGTACACCTTGACCACGCTGCGCTCGGACAATCTCGACGCCGACGGGGCGCTGGGGGATTACCGGCCGCTGCGGGCACTGGCCACGGCTGTCGATTCGTTCCACCCGGATCAGATCGTGATCGCGACGTTGCCACCGGAATATTCCGTGTGGCACCGCTTCGACGTCGTCGACCGGGCGCGCGCCGAGTTCGGAGTCCCGGTCACGCATGTGGTGGCCACCCCGGTCACGGTGGCGCGCAGCGCGCCATGACGATCATCGCTGCAATCAGCGCAAGCCGGCAGGGCACTGCGCCGCTTCACCTGGCGGCCCAGATTGCGCGCTCCACCGGCGACAAGATCGTTGCCGTCGCGGTTGTGGAGCGGCCCTGGCCGCCCAGAGGTGACCCGGTCGAGGACGAATACCTGGGTTATGTCACCTCACAAGCCAGGCAGTCACTCGAGCGGATGGTCGGCAAGCTGCCAACCGACCTCAACACCTGGGTCGTCGTGCACCAATCAACGTCCGTTCCAACCGGTTTGACGGATTTTGCCGCGGAGATCGGCGCCGATCTGGTGGTCGTCGGCTCGTCGTCTTCGGGACTGCTGGGCCGGGTGGCGCTGGGCAGCGTGACCGGCCGGCTGGTTCATACCGCGTCGGTTCCGGTGGCCATTGCCCCGCGTGGTTATCCGATCGAGTCCGGGGCCCGTCCAGCGGCTGACGGTTTCGTATGGGGGCCACGCCGACGTGGTCGGGCTTGTCGCGACCAGCGCCGAGCTGGCCAAACGGTGGTCATTGGCGTTGCGCATCGTGTCGTTCACCGTGCGGTCGAAGACTGCGTTCCGCGGCACGATCGAGCCGTCTGCCGAGGATCTTGTCGTTGAGCAGTGGGCCCGCCGAACTGTCGAGGAGATCACCAAGCAGCTCAACGAGGTTCGCTCGAAGATCGCACTGCCCGACATCGAGGTGGTGATCGGATCCGGCCACGATTGGCGGGAAGCGGTCGAGGACGTTGCCTGGGAGGCCGGCGACTTGTTGCTGTTGGGGTCGGGAGCGGCCGGACCGACAGCCCAGGTGTTCCTCGGCTCGGTCGCGTCCAAGATCCTGCGCCACGCCCCGGTGCCCGTGATGATCCTTCCGCGACACCAGACGCCCCAGTAGGTGTGACGGGCGGCGTGCCGCTCTCACATGGGAGCCGGCGTCGATTCATTGGCACGATCGCTGATGACGAGTGCGAGCACGACAAGTGCGATCCCGACCAGTTCCGGCCCGCGACGGCACCTGGCCGAGGGCAAGAAATCCGATCAGGACAGCGGAGCGGCTTCGCGTTCGATGCCCTCACCGCAGTGTAAGTTCCCGAACTCGGCACCGCGAACACCCACCTGCGCGACGTACTCGGCGACCAGACCTACAAAACGCTCGCCCGCAAGGGCGAGACGATGACCACCGCCGAAATGGCCACCTACGCATACGACCAAATCGACCAGGCCCGAACAGAACTGAACGCCGTCTCGAAATAGACCTTGCGCTGACCGATTGAGCGCAAGACCACATTCGGGACACGCAGGCGGCGATGCAGCCGCCGGTGATACCCAATCCAATGGGCCCTGGGCCGTGGGCCCTGGGCGCGGTGCCGGTGGAGTCACCGTGCGCTGATGTTCGGACGAGACCCTCGGTTTCAGATCGCCGTCATACCTTCTGGCCGAACGACGACTGGGGTGCCGAACTCGATCGGCAGACTCGTCGGCCCGCTCATGCCGAGCAGCGGCTTCCATGGTGCCGGTCCAACGCGGCGAGGATTCGGCAGCCGCGCTCGGGGCGACCGCGAATACCACGTGGTGCAGCCGCGGCGCTTCCTGCTCGGCGGTCATTTGCGCACCAGTCCGCGCGGTCGAACGAGACCGAGATCGAGGTGGGTGATCCAGCCGGGCGGGGAGTCGCACACATCGGGGATCGCGTTGATGGCGCCCATTGCGGTCCAGTTGTAGCCGGGATGCTGCATCGCCCCGTCCGGCGGGTCGACACTCTCCAGCGTGAGTTCGGTTGGCGGATCTCCTTCGATCACGATGCGGTAGCGCGTCTTGCCGAAGTCCCATGCAGGCTCGAGTCTGTCGGCGTCTGCGGTCGTGTACAGGGCCTCGAACACGATGAGCGGCTTGCCGTCGACCCACGCTGTCCATTCGTGACGTTGGGCGGCCACCGTTCCACGGGGTATCGCCCCAAGCTTGTGCGGGATGTCCTCTGTGGCGACAGCGGCCTCCAGGTCTGCGGTCACTTCGTCGATCGTGACGCCGAGGCCGTCGGCGATCATGTACATCGACTGTGCGAAGAAGGGCACGCCGAGGCCCAATATGGTTGGCTCAGCGAGGAATTTGTCCTTCTCCTTGCCGAAACCCATCCAGTCGATGTGGTCCAACGGTGCATCGGTGAGGACATTCACGACCTCGATGACGCGGATCTTGTCGATCTTGCTGACCACGCGCGCGAGTGTGAGCGGCAAGATGTCGCCGGCATAGCCGGGATGGATGCCGCCGCCGTGGAACGAGGTCCCGCCCTCCTTGCAGGCCGCGCGGATCTGGTCACCGCCCTCGCGGAAGTCCTCGGTCGGATGGAAGAACCCGCTCGTCGTGACGACGTTCTTGCCGGACCGCAGCAGCCGGCAGACGGTGTCGACATCCATGATCACCGGTGTGTAGAACACGCAGTCGGCGTCCATCGTTCATCATCGATTCGATGTCGTCGGTGGCGACCACGCCGATCGGCGCGATACCCGCGATCTCGCCGGCGTCCTTGCCGACCTTCTCCGGCGTGTGCACCAGAACGCCGACCAGATCGAACACCGGGTTCTCGGCGAAATGCCGAATCCCGACCTGCCCGACATCGCCCGTCATCCATTGAATGATTCGATAGGTTTTCTCAGACATTGAGCACGCCTCTGGGGAGTAGCAGCGGTAGGTCGTTGTAGGTTGCGATGCCCGGAGGCGCCGCGACGACGGCGGGTATGGCTGTGATCGCAGGCATTGCCACGATAGACAGCCCCAGCATGATGTAGTCGTCCAGTGTTTCGCCGACGAAATCGGATGGCGGAAGGAAGCTCAGCGTGGTCTTGATCGTCGGCGTTCCTTGCACCTCGATGGTGTAGCCCATGTCCAACTGCCAATCAGGTTCCAGTGTTTGGCCTTTGCGCCACCGGCCGCGTATCTCGATGACCTCTCTGCCCCCGACGATGCCTTTCCAGCCCACGTCGACACCGGCGACACAGCCTTTCGCGATCGTCCAGTCGCCCGGCAGTTCCAAGTCCTCTGTGGTCTGGGCATACTCGACATCGCACCGGACACTCGTCAAGCTCGACTCCCAGTGCATCGGCGACCAGCAATACGCCGTCGCGAAAGATGGCCGAACCCTTCGTCGTTATGTCCTTAAGATCAGGCCTGTCAATGGGATAGCCGAAGCCCATCGGCTTTTCGGTGGCGGGTGAGTTGTAGATCGTCGTGTCGATGGCTTCCAGGACGGACACCTTGGTCACCTGCTCCGAAAGTCCGGCCGACACGATCGCGAAGAGTTGGATGAACCCTGGGTTGATGCCGCTGCCGAAGACGGTTGAGCCGCCTTGTTCGCATGCCTCGACAATGCGGTCACGACCCTCGCCGAAGTAGTGGCCGGTGATGAACTCGGAAGTCGACACGATGTTGATGCCCGAGTTGAGGATCCGCACCATGTCGTCGACATCGGCGAACATCGGGTTGTACACGACGCAGTCCGGCTTCAAGGCAAGCAGCGCGTCGATGTCGTCGGTGGCTTCGATGCCCAACGGTTCGATTCCGCACAGCTCTCCCGCATCGCGGCCGATCTTCTCCGGCGACCACGCGTAGCATCCCACCAGTTCGAGTTCGGGGTTGAGCGCAACCGCCCGCACAGACCTCTTGCCGACGTTGCCGGTGGTCCACTGGACGATTCGGTAGGTCATGCGGCGGCCCGCTGGCCGGGCGTGAACACGATTGGAACGCAACGGTATCCACGCGTGACGGAATTACCGTGGAATACCGCTTCCGCGTCGGGCGCCATGGCGTAGTCGGGCATCCTCGCCAAGATCTGTTCGACGCCGATGCGGAACTCCAGGCGCGCCAAGTTGGACCCGAGGCAACGATGCACGCCTGCCCCGAACCCGAGATGTCGGTTCGCCTGACGGTCGAGGATGCAACGGTCGGGTTCGGGAAACTCGACCGGCGTCACGGTTGGCCGAGGCGTAGTTCACCTGGACCGATTCGCCCGGGCAGAAGGTGTGTCCGCTCAGCTCCACTTCCTTGGCGACGGTTCGGGGGATGCCGTGAATCGATCCCCCGAAGCGGATCAGCTCTTCGATCGCCTTCGGCATGATGTCGGGTTCGCGGATCAGCCGGTCCCGCTCATCGGGATGGGTTCCGAGGTAGTGGAACGCGAAGGACATCGCACTCGCGGTCGTCTCGAGACCGGCTTGGACGAGCAGCATCGCGTTGGCGACGACGTCTTGAAACCGCAGCTTTTCACCGTCGATCTCGGCGTTGAGAAGAACGTCGATCATGTCGTCTCGTGGCGGTTCGTCGGTCCGCAGCGACACCGCATCGTGGATGTGCTGATAGAGGCCGCCCCAGGCGCCCATGCGGGCTTCCTCGCTGTCGCCGTTCAACGCGGTGTCGGTCAGTTCGATGCACAACGGGACATCGTCGATGGGCATGCCGAGGAGGTACTTGAAGAAGACGATGCCGGGTTGCCGCCATGCGACCTCGGCGAGGTCGCCTTCCCCCTTCTCGATGAAAGCATCGATGAGAAGGTCGGTTTCGGTGCGGATCTGCGGTGTCAGCGCCTTCATCCGGGCCGGGGAGAAGTAGGGGTTGAGCACCTTGCGAAACTTCTGCTGCCGGGGTGGGTCAAGTGTGATGACGAGGTCGCCTGCGAGTTGCTCACCGGCTTCCGGCGTCGGGTTGCTGGAGAAGTGCTCCCAGTCCTGAAGGATTCTGTAGCAGTCCGCATACCGCACCGCCACCCACTGGCCACCGGGTGTGGCGCTGAGAAACGGTTCGTCGGTGTGGGCGAACGGCGCCCGCGCTCGCATTACCGAGTAGACCTCGTAGAGAAAGTCGTTGTCGTTGAAATCCTCGTCGCGAAGATCCCAGTTCTCGGCATGCGTTTCCGGCGGTTTCGACACCTAGCCTCCCGGCTGTTCTGCGGCCTGCCGGGCCACGCGCTCATCGTGGATGCGCACCAGTTCGCGAAACCCGAGCCGGTGGTATCGGGGAGTCGGCTGGATGCCCCACTGGTCCTGCGCGGTGTCCTTGCCTTCCGCACCCTCGGGCGGTCCCAACGGCGGGTACGGGTACTTGCACTCCAGCGTGTCGTCTGAGTACCTGATCTTCAGTAGCTCGCTGCAGATCTGGGTGAGGCTCAGCGTCGGATAGCCGTAGTAGACCGCCATGAACGGCAGTGTGAAAGCGCCCTCGATGACGAGAGCGACCAGGCACACCAACACCGCCCGCTTGATCCACTTGTGCATGTTCGCGTAGTAGGGGGTGGTGCCGGGTGGAAGGTCCTCGGCCGGCGTCTGTTCCTCGGTGGGAGCAGGTGTAGTCATGATGGAACTCCTTAAAACTGTTCAGTCGGAGAAGATTTCGCGGTTGACCGTGTGCAGGTAAGGGATGGCCAGGAAGGGAGTGATGTAGAAGATGTCGTAGAGCCACCACCCGATGACCGGAAACACAACACCGGCGTAACGCACGTCGGCGAACATCGTCATGTTGAACACGTACGCGCACCAGATGACGACACCCATCCAGCAGGTGACGATCATCCACTGTTGCCCCCAGCGCTTCATCTGCAGGAAGCCGATCGCCGCGGCGACCCGCATCGAGAACACGGTGAAAATCAGGCCCGCCACGTAGGCCTTCTCACCCGGACCCGCTGAACCGCCCACCCAGAGCTCGTTGTAGTGCCAGAAGTAGCCGGCGTCGAACATGTTGCCCCAGCCGACCATCAGCACCCGGTTGATCAACGTGTGGTTGGCGACCAGGTCCAGTGCCCAGCCGAGGCTGTTGAGCATGCCGTCGATCAGGACCAGGTAGCCGATCAGGGTGACGATCATGGGCCGGACGGACAGGCCGGCGCGCAGCGCCTGGCGTTGCAGCCACACGCCACGCATGAAGATGGGAAACCCGATGAGACCGGGAGCCCACATGCCCATCAACGCAGCGCCGACGATCATCCATTTGTCCGCCCTGCGCTGCGCCTGGCGGGACTCGTCGTCATGGGCGTCGAGACTGACCGAGCCGGCAGCTGTTGCGGGAGGCGACTTCCCTGCCGAAAGACGGCTCAGCAGAGGCAGGTTCACAAGTCCCACCAGCCACGGGCGAACGACATGTACAGCTGGATGCCGAACATCGTCAGCAGGTAGCCGTAGATGACGATCTGCAGCACGATGAGTGCCCTCTTGCGTTTCTGTTCCTTGTGATCCATTCGATTGCTCCCTCCTAGAGCAGGCTGGCGGCGGCGATTTCCCGCAGTCCGTCGGTGATGGCGCCGTCAGTGCTCAGCGGCGCGAGGATGCAGGCTTCCGCCGCGTCGAATTCGCTTGCCCCTGCCGCGACCAACTGCGCGGCGGTGACGAGCACCCTGGTGGACGGCGGCTCGAAGTGGAACGCGTCGTCGGCCGTCCGGATCGCGACCGCGCATTGGACAAGTCGCTCTGCGGTGGCCAACGGGATACCGGCTTCAGCGACGATCACCTCCGCCTCGCGGTCGGGAGGCAGATACCGCATCGGAAGCGTGACGAACCGCTGCCGGAAGGACGGCTTGAGCTCCTTGAGTGAGCTGCGGTAGGCGGGGTTGTACGAACACACGAGCATGAATCCGGCTGGCGCTTCGACGACTTCGTCGGCCCGGTCCAAGTAGAGGGCCCGGCGATGGTCGGTCAGTGAGTGCAGGATCGCCAGGGAGTCGTGCCGGGCCTCCACCACCTCGTCGAGGTAGCAGATCGCGCCGGCCTTGACCGCTCTGGTGAGGGGTCCGTCGGTCCACACGACGTCCCCGCCGGTCACCATGAAGCGGCCGACGAGATCGGAACTGGTGAGGTCGTCATGGCAACTGATCGTCACCACCGGTCGCTGCAGCAGCAGACCCATGTGCTCGACGAACCGTGTCTTACCGCACCCCGTCGGACCGGTGAGCATCACCGGGATTCGGCGTTGGTAGGCCTGCTCGAAGAGCTGGACCTCGTTGCCGTTCGCGAAATACGTGTCGGTGGTCATCTCATCCTCTTCACGGTTCGGGTCACGCGGCGACCAGCTCTCGGTGCACATGGGCCAGCACGCGCGGTAGCTCTTCCACTCGCCTGATCCGCTGGGAACGGCGGGGACCGAAGACCTCGGGGAGGGGGTCCACCCGGGTCGGTCCCACGCCGACGTAGTACACGGAGACACCGGCCTCGTTGGCTTCCTCGACCGCATGCGCGGCGTCGGCCCAGGCGTAGCGACCCTCGTAGCCCTCGTCGGAGATCAAGCCGTCACCGATGACGATCAGCAGCCGCCGTTCGGAGGGCTGCGCGAGAAGCCGGCTCGTCAGGTGGCGAAGCGGCGCACCGAGTCTGGTGTATCCGCCCGTGGCGAGGCCCAGCTTGCTGGGCGGGACGAACCGGCGATCCTCGAAGTCCTTGAGACACCGGACTTCGACCCGGTGTCGGGTGTTTCCCGTGAACACGAAGACGCCATGCCGTTCGTGCGCCAGTGTCATCGCGCGCGAAAGCGCGTCGGCACAGGCCAACTCGAGCCGGAAGATTCGGCCGCCGTGTACCCCGAGCGAGGAGCTGCCGTCGAGCAACAATGCAGTGGTGACATCGCGATTGCTTGGCAGCAGCTCACGGAAGATGCGTGGCTCACCCGCCTCGCCGGTGGTCAAGTCGATGTAGTGGCTGACGTACTGCTGGACGTCAAGCTCGCTGCCGTCTTCGAGGCGGCCCGTCATCGCCCGGTGGGTGTGCTCCTCGAACCACTTCCGAAGGTCGGCCGCGACCGGCGGTGGTTGACGTGTGCTGTGGGCGTCTACCCGCTCGAGCACGGCCACGTGGTCGTGCATGAAGCCCTCGGTCCACATGTTCCATTCGGGGTAGGGGATCCCCGGCCGATGCTCGGGGGTGATGTCGAGGTTGTTGTCCTGCGGCCGGTTCGGCGGTGGCAGATTCGGATTGCGCACGCCACCGTCGCCGCCGACGGGTACGGAATACGCCCGTGGGAGGCGCTTTTGCGTTGTGGTCCATGGCATCCTGCCGAAACTGCGCCGCAGCTTGTCGGCCAATCCCTGCGGCATCGTGTGGGCCAACGGCAAGGTACCAAACAGCGGATGGATGCTCAGTGAGTGACTCGTGCGCGCCATGGCGATCGCCCGGTGGAGCATCTCGTGGGCGTCTGTGCCCTCTGCGGCGGCGTCGACATCGGGCAGTATTCGCCCTAGTTCCGTGAGCAACCCCGGCCAGCGTGCCGCGATCCATCCGATGGCGACGGCGGCTTCGACGAGCACAAGTGCGCGCAGCTCGCGCTCCGACAGTTCGTTAAGGCGATACTCGGTCAACCGATCCTTGGACGGCGAACATTGCAGCGCCACACCACATGTCAGCGTTCTGCGCGTCCATTCCTGCGCAGCCGGATACGGGACGTGGACGTGGGTGAGGGTGGCGTTCAGACCGAAGTTGCGTCGCGTGCCGGTCACCAGCCGTGCGCCTTCGCGGCGCTGTTCACTCAACGCAACGGCGGTAACAGCGCAGCTGCGTTCGAGCGCCATCGCGTGGGCGTCCGCCAGATCGGTCATAGCAGGCTTCAGAACGTCCCGATGTTGGAGAACATCCAGTACCAGAACCAGATGATCAGGCCGGTACCACCCCAGGCTGCGACGTATCGCAGGATCTCCCACACGTATGCCATGTCAAGGCCTCCTTGGATTCGGATCGACGGTCGGCGGTAAAGTCATCGGACCTCCAGGCTGCGGACGGCGGTCGCGACCAGTTCCCTGAGCATGGTGTCGCGGGCCGCTTGACTCGATGTCGTGCTGAGCACCCCGTAGACGCCAAGCAGGAAGAAGACCGCGCTGCAAAAGGCATCCACATCGGGATGCGTCTCGCCGTGCTCACGCGCTCGATCGATCTCCTCGACCAACAGCACGATCACCGGGTGGTCGGTCCACACCTCGTCTACGCGCGGACGAGATGCTGAGAAGTGCAGCCCAAGAACATCTTTGAATAACAGGCTGCCGAGCCGATCCTCGACCGAACACACCAACTCCATGACCGTCTTCAGGGTGGTGGCCATGTCGTGGGGCTCCCTGAGGAACTGGCCGAGGTCGGCGGCCATCCGTGCTTCTTCTCGAGACTCCAACTCCAGAAGCACGTGTTCCTTGGTGGGGAAGTGGAAATAGAAGGTGCCGTGGGCAACGCCCGCGGAGTCGACGATCGCACCGACGTCTGCAGCAGCCATACCGGAGCGCTTGAATTCGGCTATCGCCGCTCCGAGTATTCGTTGGCGCGTCTGCAGCCTGCGTGTCTCACGCGAGGTGGGCTTCACCGACGCGGTCATCAGTCTGTGAAGATTTCGCGGTTGACCGAATGGAGATAGGGGATCGCAAGGAACGGCGTGATGTAGAAGATGTCGTAGAGCCACCAGCCGACGACCGGCAGTACGACGCCCGCGAAGCGCACATCGGCGAACATGGTCATGTTGAACACGTAGCCACACCAGATCACCACGCCCATCCAGCAGGTGATGATCATCCACTGCTGACCCCAGCGCTTCATCTGCAGGAACCCGATCGCTGCGGCGATCCGCATGGTGAAGACCGTGAAGATGAGCCCGATCTCCCAGCCCTTTTCGCCGGGGCCTGCGGCGCCACCGATCCACAGTTCGTTGAAGTGCCAGAAATAGCCCGCATCGAACATGTTGCCCCAGCCGGTCAGGAGCACGCGGGCGAGAAGCGTGTGGTTGGCCACCATGTCGAGCGCCCACCCCACCGTGTTGATGGCGGCGTCGATGATGACCAGATAGCCGAGCAGGGTGACGAGCATCGGCCGAACCGACAGCCCGTCTCGTTCTGCGCGCCGCAGCAGCCACACGCCTCGCAGGAAAAGCGGGAGGCCGAAGATGCCGAGGGCCGCGGTGCCGATCAGGATGCTGCCGGATATCAGCCACTTGTCGGCCTGGCGCTGCGCGAGCCGCGACTGCTCATCGTGGTCGTCGAGGGTCAGCCCTGTGGTGGTCGCGGATCGGGCGGCGGAGTTCTTGCCACGCAGGTTCAACGTGGGCAGATTCATGCTTCCTCCCGCAGCTCGGCGCACGGGCTGGTGCCTACGCAAGAAGAGCCCAACCCCGCCGTTCCACTGTTGTAGTCCACATACTGACTGAAGTCAATGACTTAAGTAAGCGAGTGCTGGTTCTTCAGCGGGTTCACGGGTGCATGCTGCGAAGCGTCCTGGTCACGTAGTCCTCGATCATGGCAGCCCGCGTCGGCCAGGTCGTCGTGGTGGTCAGCAGCGCGTAGAGGCCGAGCAGGAAGAACACAGCGCTGTTCATCGGATTGACGTCGGGTGCGACGCGACCATTCGCCTGAGCCTTCTCGATCTCCTGAGCCGTCTGGACGATGAGGGCGTGGTCTCGGCCGTCCTCGGCCTGCGGCCTTGTCTGGGAGAAATGCAGCGCAAGAAAGTCTTTGAACAGCAGTGGCCCGAGTCGTCGCTCCAAGGCCACCACCAACCGGACCGCCTCTTGTAGTGATGCTTTGAGGTCGTGCTTCGACTGCAGGAACTTGCTGAACTGGTTGGCGATGCGCTGCTCTTCCCGTCGTTCCAGTTCCAGCAGCACGAACTCCTTGGTCGGAAAATGGAAGAAAAATGTGCCGTGGGCCACCCCTGCCGCGGCGACGATCTCGCCGACGTCGGCCTCGGCCATGCCGGAGCGCTTGAACTCCGCGATGGCCGCGCCAAGCAGACGTTCCCTCGTCTGCAGGCGCTTGGCTTCCCGCGCCGACGGCTTGTCCGTCGCTACCATTTTCCGTCTTCCCTGTCGCACATGCTGATTCCCATAACACTATCGTCTCGACGCGCGAGATCAGGGACGTACCGCGCCTTTCGTCATTGACCTGAGTCAGTATTAGACGTTAGATGAGCACGTCGTGCCCCCCGGGCTCGCCAGGAGGAGGACGTAGATGGCACTGGAGCAGTTCAGGCTCGACGGTCAGGTCGCAATCGTCACCGGCGCGGGAAAAGGCGTCGGGCAGGGCATCGCCAGAGTGCTCGCCGAGGCGGGTGCAACGTGGTCGGAACCGCGCGCACTCAGTCGGACATCGAGGGCACGATCGCCGACATCGAGAGCGCGGGCGGTAAGGGCTTGGCGGTCGTCGCCGATGCAATGAGTCGTCCCGACGGCGAGCGCGTCGTCAACACGGCGATGGAGCGTTTCGGTCGCATCGACATTCTCGTCAACAATGTCGGCGGTTCGACCTACGCACGGTTTCTCGACATCACAGACGAAGACTTCAGGCACACATTCGACTGGTGCGTGACGTCCGCGTTCATCATGAGTCAGCTGGTGGCGCCCCACATGCTGAGCGCCGGGCACGGTTCCATCGTGAACATCTCCTCGGGCTCGGCACGGTTTGGAATCCGCGCACTGACGGCCTACTGCGTGGCCAAGGGCGGGCTGGAGGCGCTCACTCGGGCGATGGCGCAGGAACTCGCACCCAAGATCCGGGTCAACGCGATCGCATTGGGTTCCTTCGCCACGAAAGGGCTGCAGGGAAGCCTCGACCTGATGCCCGGTTCGTTGGAGAAGATGCAGGAGGCCACGCCATTGCACCGACTCGGCAACGTGGAGGATCTGGGACGGCTTACGGTCTATCTGTGCACTCGCGACTGCTACGCCACCAACGCGACGTTCCACGTTGACGGCGGCATCGACTCGAACAACTCCCCACTCCCGATACCCGACTACTGAGGGCGACGATGCGCAAAGTAATCCAATTCTCGACCGGCAATGTAGGACGCCATTCACTGCAGGCGATCATCGGACGGCCAGATCTGGAACTGGTTGGGGTGCACGCCTCCAGTCCCGGACAAGATCGGTCGGGACGCATCCGAGCTGTGCGGGCTGGACAAACCGACCGGCATTTTCGCCACCGACGATGTCGATGCGCTGGTCGCCCTCGGGGCCGATTGCGTCGTGTACACCTCTCGGGGCGAGACACGACCGATGGAAGCCATCGAGCAGATGTCGAAGTTTCTCGCGGCGGGCACAATGTGGTGGCCACGTCGATGGTCTGGCTGGTCGACCCCCCGCCATGCCGATGACTGGCTGCGGGTACCGTTGGACAGGCCGCTTGCGATGCGGGCAACTCGTCGCTCTACGTCAACGGAATCGATCCCGGCTACTCCGGAGACACCGTCGTGCACTCGGCGGTCAGCCTGGTGACCCGCGTCAGCTCGATCACGGTGAAGGAGATCTTCGACTACGGCAACTACGACGACTCCGAGTTCACCGGTGCGGCAATGGGTTTCGGGACGACGGCCGATGATGACACGCCCATGCTCGCGTTCCTGCCGGGCGTCATCATGTCGATGTGGGGCGGGCCGGTCCGTAGCCTGGCCGACAACTCGGCATCGAACTCGACGAGGTTCGCGAGCGTACGGAGCGCTGGTTCACGACCAAGCGCATCGAGTGCACGATGACGACGGTCGAGCCTGGCCAGATGGCCGCTGTCCGGTTCGCCACCGAGGGTGTTCGTGACGGGGAACCGGTGATCACGCTCGAACACGTCACGACGGCTCACCTCCGCCGCGGCGCCCGACTGGGAGTATCCCTCCCGATGGTTACACCGGCGTGCACCGCGTCGTCGTCGAAGGTGAACCGCGCGTCGAGATCAACACGCACGTGACCCATCCGGTGCTCGACGCCACCGACGCCGGGTGCATCTCCACCGCGGGCCGTGTCGTCAACGCGATCGACTGGGTCTGCCGCGCCCGCAAGGGATTGATCGCGGTGGAGGACATTCCGCAGTCCGCGATCGATGCGCGGCTTGATGTGGGGGACTAGGTTCCGTGACAAGTTTGCGTAACGGACGCCCCGACGTCTCGCGCATCGTCATCACCGTCGCGAGCGAGATGACCGCCGCGAGGATCACGTAGTACGCGGGGGCTAGCTCGTTGCCGGTGCGATCGGTCAGCCAGGTCGCCACATACGGCGCTGTCCCGCCGAAGATCGCGACCGACGTGTTGTAGCCGATCGAGTAGGCACCTGAACGCACCCGCGTGGCGAACAACTCTGCCCCCGCCGCCAGCGACGCCGATACGAACACCGCCTCGACCGCGGCCAGGCCGGCGTGCCCCGCGATCGCTGCGGGCAACGAACCCGAATTCAACAGCAGGAACAGGGGATAGGCGAACACGATGAATCCGACCGAGCCCGCGATCAGCAGCGGCTTGCGACCTATCCGGTCGGACAGTGCGCCAAGCGGCGGGATGAGCACCAGCGCAACGACGCTGGCGACGGTGATCGAGACGAACGCGTCCATCTTGGTGAAGCCCAGTGTCTTGGTGAAGTAGCTCGGCAGGAACGTGAACACCGTGTAGAAGCCGACGTTGTGAATGACCACTAGCCCGAAGATCTGGAGGATGGGTCGCCACGACGTCGTGATCGCTTCCTTGAGCGGCGATTCCGATATCTCGCCCTTCGTCGCGCAGCTCCTCGAATTCGGGGGTGTCACGCAGCCGCAGCCGGATGTAGAGCCCGACACCGCCCAGCACGCCCGCCAGCAGGAACGGAATGCGCCACCCGTACGCGTCCATCGCGCTATCGGAGAGAATCGCCTGCAGCACGGTGACGGTGATCGAGCCGAGCAGGAAACCGCCGACCACCGACCAGACCAGGAACGAGACCACGAACCCGCGGTGCTTGTCCGGCGCATACTCAGCGAGGAAGCACGCTCCGCTGCCGTATTCGCCGCCCGCCGAAAAGCCTTGCAGGCAGCGGAGAAGCAGCAGCAGCAGCGGGGCGGCCACGCCGATCGAGTCGTAGCTCGGCACCAAGCCGATGGCGAACGTCGAAGCCGACATCAACAAAATCACGATCGCCAGCACGCGTTGCCTGCCGATTCGATCGGCGAGCGGTCCGAAGAAGAAGCCGCCGACCGGGCGCATGAAGAACGCCGCCGCGAAGATCGCGAAGGTGTTGAGCAGCGCGACGGTGTCGTTGCCGGACGGGAAGAACTTGTCGGCGATGTAGGTGGCCAACACGCTGTAGACCGCGAAGTCGAACCACTCGACGGTGTTGCCGATCGCGGCCCCTCGCACCGCCTTTCGCACGTCCGACGCGTCCGGCTGTCGTTGCGCGACCTGCTCGTCATGGACGGTCATGGTGCTTCTCCTCGGAGTCGAATCGGGAGTGTGGTCGATCGGTGACGAACATGTGCCCTGGCGCATGGAAGATGGCCAGAGACGGTTTGGCCTCCATGACGACGACCTGTGGCGTCACCCCGCAAGCCCAGAACACCGGCACTTCGTCGTGCTCGACGGTTACCGGGTCGCCGAAGTCTGGCGCGCCGAGATCCGTGATGCCGAGTGCGGTGGGATCCCCGACGTGGACGGGCCGGCCGTGCATTGCGGGAAAACGGGCCGAGATCGCGACGGCAGCAGCGATGCTGTCCGGTACGAACGGCCTCATTGACACAACGAGCGGGCCCTCGAATGGGCCCGCGCCGACGCAACGGCGATCGGTGATGTACATCGGAACGTTGACGCCCTGCCGCTGATGCGCCAGCGGCAGACCGGCTGCGGCGAGCGCCCATTCGAACGTGAACGAGCAGCCGAGCAGAAAACTCACCAAATCGTCGCGCCAGTACCGAGTCACGTCCGTTGGCTCGTCGACCAGCGAGCCGGCTTTGAACACGCGGTAGCGCGGCAGATCGGTGCGCAGGTCGGCGTCGCGGGAAACCGCGGTCGGATTCGGTGATCCCGTGTCGGTGACCTCGAGCAGCGGGCATGGCTTCGGGTTCCTCACGCAGAAGCGCAGGAAATCGAGTGCATACTCTGCGGGCAGAACTACCAGGTTGGCCTGGGCGAATCCGGGCGCGAGCCCACTGGTCGGTCCGGTGTGCTCGCCGATGCGGATGCGGGCGCGGGCATCAGCCAGATCGGACTCTGCAACGTCCGTGGTCGCCGTGCCGTGCCCGCCCATTGGGCGGGGATTCCCGGTTGCGCCGGTTAAGTAACTTTCAACGACTAACTAGTCGGCGGGGAGGTCTGACTCAGTCGCTGGCCGGAAGGGGCTTGGCTTCCTTGACTGTCAGCGGCGTCGTCCCGACCGACAGCGTGCCCGCACCGGCCTTGGTCACCAGCACCTCGGCGCCGTTCTCGTCGACGTAGCGCTTGCCCATCAGGTTCCCGTCGGACAGCGCCGGGTCGAGCGTGACATCGGAGGCCTTCTCCGATCCGTGGACCGATCGGCACCATGGGCGCACCACCGGCGCGCAGGTCGTCGAGGCTGTCGGAGCTCCTGACGACGATCACCTGGGTGTCGCACACCTGGCTCTGCAGACGCGTGCCGTTCTTGATCATGTTCTGCTCCTTGATAGTTCGTCGACCAGCTCCCGACGCAGCACCTTGCCCGTCGCGGTGGTGGGCAGTTCGTCCCGGAATACCACTCGGTCGGGTGTTCTCGATCCACGCAGGCTCTTTCGGACGTGCTCGCGCAACTCGTCGGGGTCGGGGTTGACGCCGTCGGTGGGCACCACGACCGCGACGATGATCTGGCCCCACTGCGGGTCCTCGGGCCCGACGACGGCACACAGGTGCACATCGGGATGCTCGACGAGGACGTCTTCGATCTCGGCCGGTGCGATGTTCTCGCCGCCGCGGATGATCGTGTCGTCGGATCTGCCGCCGATGAACAGGTATCCGCTTTCATCAAGCATCGCAACGTCTTTGGTCGGGAACCAGCCCTCGGCGTCGAGTACCGAACCGATTTCGGCGTAACGGCCCGACACCTGTTCGCCGCGGACGAACAGCTCGCCGGTTTCGCCCGGCCCGAGTACCGTCCCGTCGTCGGCCCGGATCTGCACCTCCACGCCGGGTACCGGTTGACCGACGGACCCGAGCCGTCGGGCCACCGCCTCGTCCGATGCGGCGAGCGCGTCGCGGTGATCGTCCGGGGTAAGCACCGCGATCGAGGAGCTCGTCTCGGTGAGGCCGTATGCGTTGACGAAACCCACGCTGGGCAGCAGCTCGAGCGCCTTGCGGACAAGGGGCAGAGCGACCTTCGACCCGCCGTACGCGAGGTTACGCAGCGTCGGAAGATCCGTGCGGGTGCGTTCGAGAGCAGAGACAATGCGATCGAGCATCGTGGGAACCACGGTGGCGGTGGTGATGCCCTCGTCGGCAACCAGCCGAACCCACTCTGACGGGTCGAACTTGGTGAGATACACCATCTTTCGGCCCGCGTACAGATTGGACAGCGCCGCGCTGACGCCCGCGATGTGATACGGGGGCACGCAGATCAACGCGGCGTCGTCGGGCGACGCGGAGCCGAACTCCACGGTGCCGGTGACGTAGCTCGTCAAGTTGTTGTGCGTCAGCTCGACGGCCTTGGGCCGCGACGTGGTGCCGGAGGTGAACAGCACGACGGCGACATCGTCGGGGTCGGGGAACTCGGCCGCGGCCTCGGCCGATGCGGGCCGCGGCGACGAACTCGTCGGAGCTGATGACCTGCTTGCCCGCGCCTTCGACGACGTCGGCGTACTCGGCGTCGGCGACGACCAGAGGCGTGGGTAGCCGGTCGACCAGTTCGCGCAGCCCCTCGGCGCTCAGCCGATAGTTCAGCGGCGTCACGGCCACGGCGGCCTTGGCAGACGAGAAGAGCAGCAGCGGCAGCATCGCACCGCCGGTCCCGACATAAGCGACGTGGCCTGCGCCCGATGCCGCGATGACCCCGGCGCCGCCGTCGGCAAGCGCGCTGAGTTCGGTTGTGGTCAGTCGCGTATCGCCGGCGACCACTGCCGTCCGGTCCGGATCGCTCGAGGCAGCCATCTCGAGCAGCAAAGAGATGCTCATGGTTTGTCGACGAAGATATCAACTATGGGGTGGTCCCCGCCGCCATAGGGGGACAGGTCCGTCACGCCCGCCTCGGCGAGAAGCTCGGAATCGATGTAGCACCGACCGTTCACCTCGGCGGCGGGCCGGGAGAGGATCTCCACGGCGGCGTCGCTCATGATCTCCGGACTGCGCGACCTCGCAAGCATGGCCTCGGCGTTGGGCGAGTTGGCCACCGCAGCGGTGGCGATGTAGGTCTCGGGCCACAGGCAGGCGAAGCCGATGCCAGCGTCCGCGTACTCGGCCGCCCAGCCCAGCGACAGCAACGTCATCCCGTATTTGGACAGCGTGTAGGAAGGGTGCGCGCCCAGCCAGTGAGGGTTCATGTTCATCGGCGGCGCCAGCGTCAGCACATGGGCGTCGCGCGACGTGCGCAGATGCGGCAGACAGGCCTTGGTCAGCAGGAAGGTGCCCCGGACGTTGATGTCCATCATCAGGTCGAACTTCTTGGCCGCGAGCTGCTCGGTCGGTTCGGTGGCGATCGCGCTGGCGTTGTTGACGCAGACGTCCACCCCGCCGAAATGCTCAACCGCGGTGTCGACGGCGCGCTGCACGTCGTCCTCGTTGCGGACGTCGCCGACCACCGCGACGCCCTTGCCGCCTGCGGCTTCGATGTCGGCGACGGCGGTGTGCACGGTGCCAGGAAGCTTCGGGTGGGGTTCGCCAGTCTTGGCCAGCAGCACGACGTTCGCGCCCCGCCTGGCCGCGCCGATCGCGATCGCCAGCCCGATGCCGCGGCTGGCGCCGGAGACGACGAGGGTGCGGTCGGCGAACGACTTGTGGGACTGGCTGGACATGAGCCTCCTCAGACGTTCTCTACCCTAACAAATCGGTATTGGCGTTCTCATTTTAGGCAAGTGGCATATTCACTGTGTACCGGGTCTTCGGCCCGTCGCGGGGCGCCTCGCTAGGCCCCGCCCACTGCACGTTTCCGGCTCGCGGTATTGGCATTCTCATTTTTTGCAAGTACGTTATCCATTGATGACCGACCCAGTTCAGACCCCCTCCGGCATCCCGCTGGAGCCCGTGTACGGACCGGCCGACCGAGCCGGCGAACCGCCCGCGCCGGGTACCTACCCATTCACGCGCGGCAACTTCGCGAGCGGATACCGCGGCAAGCTGTGGACCTTCCGTCAGTATTCGGGCTTCGGCACCGCGGAGGACTCGAATCGTCGTTACCGCTATCTGCTGGAACAGGGTGGTACGGGCTTGTCGGTGGCGCTCGACCTGCCGACCCAGTGCGGCTTCGACTCCGACGACCCGGAGGTCAGCGAGGAGGTGGGCCGGGTCGGCGTCGCGGTCGACACGCTCGCCGACGCCGAGATCCTGTTCGACGGCATCCCGCTGGACAAGATCAGCACCAGTTTCACGATCAACGGCACCGCCGCGATCCTGCTGGCCTTCTATGTCGCCGCGGCGGAAAAGAAGGGCGTACCGCGCGAGAAGCTCACCGGCACCATCCAGAACGACATCCTCAAGGAGTACGCGTCGCGGGGCACCTGGATCTGGCCGCCAGAGCCGTCGCTGCGGCTCATCGCGGACACCATCGAGTTCTGTGCCGCTGAGGTACCGCGGTTCAACGCGATCTCGGTGGCAGGCGCGCACTTCCGCGACGCCGGGGCCAACGCCGTGCAGGAAATGGCGTTCACCCTCGCCGACGGCGTCACGTACTGCGACACGGTGGTCGAGCGCGGCCGGATGACCATCGACAAGTTCGCGCCGCAGATCTCGTTCTTCTTCTATACCCACGGTGACTTCTTCGAGGAGATCGCCAAGTACCGCGCGGGCAGGAGGCGCTGGGCCACCATCGTGCGCGAGCGGTACGGCTCCACCAACGACAAGGCATCGATGTTCCGCTTCGGCTGCGTGTCCGGCGGCGCCTCGCTGTACGGGCCACAGGCGCAGAACAACGTCGTGCGCGTCGCCTACGAGGCGATGGCCTCGGTGCTAGGCGGCGTCCAGTCGATGTTCACCGCCGCGTGGGACGAGCCGTTCGCGCTGCCCAGCGAGGAGTCCGCCACGCTGGCGCTGCGCACCCAGCAGATACTCGCGTACGAAACCGGGGTGGCGTCGGTCGCCGACCCACTCGGCGGTTCCTATTTCGTCGAGGCGCTCACCGACGCGACCGAGGAGAAGATCATCGAGATCATGCACGATCTCGAGACCCACGGCGGCATGGTGCGCGCCATCGAGGACGGCTACCTGCAGGGGCTCATCGCCGACGAGGCGTTCAAGATCCATAAGGAGGTCGAGTCCGGCGCCCGGCCGGTCATCGGCGTCAACAAGTTCGTCTCCGACGAGCCGAACCCGGATGTGTCGATGTACGAGCTCGACGCCGAGGGCCGCGACGTTCAACTCAAGCGGCTGTCGAAGGTGAAGGCCGACCGCGACTCCGTCGCGGTGAAGGAAGCCCTTGCCGCGCTTGCCCGCTCCGCCGAGGGCGATGACAACCTCATGCACAAGCTGATCGACTGCGCCACGGCTTACTGCACCGTCGGCGAGATGGTGTCGACGTTGAAGTCGGTGTGGGGCGAGTTTCAGCAGCCGGTGGTGTTCTAGGTGACTGAATCTGCTGCCGCCCGTTCCCACCCGGCCCGTGTGCTCGTCGCCAAGCCGGGTCTCGACGGCCACGATCGCGGCGCCAAGATCGTCGCGCGCACGCTGCGCGATGCCGGCTTCGAGGTCATCTACACCGGCATCCGCCAGCGCATCGAGGACATCGTGTCCATCGCGCTACAGGAAGACGTTGCGCTGGTGGGACTTTCGATCCTGTCGGGCGCCCACGTCGCACTGACCACCCGGACCGTCGACGCATTGCGTGCCGCGGATGCAGGTGACATCGCCGTCGTCGTCGGCGGCACGATCCCCGAGGCCGACGTGCAGAAGCTCCTCGACGCAGGAGCGGCCGCGGTTTTCCCCACCGGGACACCGCTGGATACGCTCGTCCGAGATGTCCGGGCGCTGACAGAGAAGGTGGCTGAGTAATGCGCCTAGGCGTGATGATCGGGGCCGAGCGCGGCGATATGGCCCGCAAGGTAACCAAGCTGGTGTCCGACATCGAGTGGGCTGAGGCCGCAGGTCTGGACACCGCGTGGATGCCGCAGGTGCCCGACGACTTCGACGCGCTGACCATGGTGGCGCTGATGGCAGCTCACACATCCCGCATCGAGCTGGGCACCGCCGTCGTGCCGTTGCAGGCGCAGCACCCCATCGCCCTTGCCCGCCAAGCGCTTTCGGTGCATGCGATGGCATCGGGGCGGTTGGCGCTCGGCGTCGGTCCGTCGCACCACTGGATCGTGCGGGACATGCTCGGCATCCCCTACGAGAAGCCGGCGGCGTATACCCGCGACTATCTCGAGGTGCTCAATGCGGCGGTCGCAGGCCCCGGCCCGGTCGACGTGCAGAACGACTCGTTCACCGTGCACAACCCGACCGTGTTGGGCGCCGAGACGCCGATGCCGGTGCTGGTGGCCGCGCTCGGCCCGGTGATGTTGCAGATCGCGGGCGAGCACGCCGACGGCACGGTGCTGTGGATGGCCGACGAGAAGGCCATCGGTGATCACATCGCGCCGAAGATCACCAAGGCCGCCGCCGATGCTGGACGACCCGCTCCGCGCATCGTGGCGGGCATCCCGGTCTGTCTGTGCGCCAACTCGGAGATCGACGCGGCCAAGGACCGGGCCAACCGCATTCTCGCCGAGGCGGAGACGTCTCCGAACTACCAACGACTGCTCGACCGCGGCGACGCCCGTGACGTCGGCGACCTCTGCGCAGCGGGTGACGAGGAAGCGATTCTGGCGCGGTTCCGGCAGTTCGCCGATGCAGGCGTCACCGATCTCTCGGTGCGGCTACTGCCGATCGGGGACAACCGTGACGAGCTGATCGCGTCGAAGTACCGCACCCGCGAGGTGATTTCGCAGCTGGCAGCGCAGATGCGATGAGCGCTTGCGCGAAGAGCCGAGGACTCCGATGACTGACGGACCGCTGGCGGGCATCCGCATCCTCGAGGTCGGCGTCATGCTAGCCGGTCCCTACGCCACGATGCTGCTCGCCGACCTCGGCGCGGAGGTCATCAAGATCGAGCCGCCCGAAGGTGAGATCTCCCGTCAGGTCAGCGACAGCTACTTCGCCAGCCTGAACCGCAACAAGCAGAGCGTCCGCCTGGACCTGAGGTCGGAGGCCGGCCGACAGCGGCTGGGCGAGCTGGTAGCGAAATCCCATGCGCTGCTGGTCAATATGAAGCCTTCGGCGATCCGCAGGCTCGGGCTCACCTACGAGGACTTGCGGCGCTACAACGAGAAGATCGTCTGCGTCGCCCTGACCGGTTTCGGAATGGACGGAGGCGACGACCCGGCCTTCGACTACGTGATCCAGGCGTCGACCGGGGTGGCGGCGATGACCGGTGATCCCGACGGGCCGCCGACCTTGCCCGGTTACTCGGCAGCCGACAACTCCACCGGGCTTACCGCGGCGCTGGGCCTGCTGGCCCAGATCGTGTCCGGCCGTGGTGGGCAGGTCGACGTCTCCCTGCGTGACGTGGTGCTTTCGCAGTTGAACTACCGCGCCTCGGCATACCTCAACGACGGGGTCGCACCGCGGCGGCATCCGTTCGGTGCGCACTCGTATTACGTTCCGGCGCAGCTGTTCTCAACGGCTGATGGCTACCTCGCGCTGTTCATCACGCACGACGCCTTCTGGCGGTCGTTCGCCGCGGAGGCGGGCATCACGGGCTTTCCGACCATGGCCGAGCGCGCGGCCCAGCGCGATGAGGTGCTCGCCCTCGTCGCCGCTGCGCTCGCCACCGACACCGCGAAAAGCTGGGAAGCGCGTCTTCGCCCGCTCGGGATTCCGGCTGCGGCGGTGCGCACACTGCCCGAGGCTTTGGACGCGACGCCCGAGGTCATCGTGACGGCAGGGGCCTACCGATTGGTCGGCAGCCCGATACGCGTCTCCGGCTATCAGCCGGAGTACCGGCCGCCGCCCGGCCTTGACGAGCACGGCGCGATTCAGTCGTACTCGACCGTCACCGACGGCGTGTCCGGCACGGCCTGACAGGTGAGGACGTACCCCTCGGCCACCTCATCGTCATCGAGCGCGTCGTTCACCCGCATGGTCGCCTTGCCCTCGGTCAGCCGGGCCATGCAGGTGCCGCAGTTACCCGCCTCGCAACTGAACGGCGGTGACAGGCCCGCTCGCCGGGCGCTTTCCAGCAGAGTCTCGTTCTCGGTGCGCGACACAGAGGCCGTTTTTCGGTCGAGCAGGATCGTCACGGTCCCCTCGACGGCCATCCGACGACTCCTTACGCCATTGAGATTCTGTTTATACGAGAATACAATTCTCGCCCTAGGATAATATGTTCTCGGTACGTCGTGCAACGGCTGGAAGGGGTGGGTGAGCTGACATGAGCGAGCCGGCCGCCCTTGCCTTCGACGAACGCGAATACAGCCTCTCCCAGCTGGACGCCTTTGCAAACGGCATGGCGACCACCCTGGAGCATCGCGGCGTGCGGGCCGGGGACCGGGTGGCGCTGATGTCGTCCAACCGCCCCGAGTTCGTCGTCGCACTGCGGGCAATCTGGCGGTTGGGAGCCGCGGCGGTCCTGCTCAGCCCGGCCTGGCGGGAGACAGAAGTCAAGCACGCCCTCGCGCTGACCAAGCCCACGCACGCCGTCGGAGACCACCCGGTGCTCGCGGACCTGATGCAGATGCTGGAACTGGACGACCCCATCACCCCGGGACGTCGCGAGTTCGACGCGCCTGCTCCGGAGTCCGATGCGCTGTTCGTCTTCAGTTCCGGCACGACCGGCATGCCGAAGGCGGTCCGTCATACGCACGCCGGCTTCGCAGTGGCCGTGCAGCATTGGCGCGACGCGCTCGGGCTGACATCGGCCGATCGCATGCAGATTGTGACGCCGCCGTCGCACATTCTCGGTCTGCTCAACATCGTCATGGCGCTCGAGACGGGCGCGTGGGTCCGGCTGCACCGGCGCTTCGACATCGACCAGATGCTGCACCATATCGAGGCCGACCGGATCACCATCGAAATGGCCGTCGCCCCGATCGCACTGGCGTTGGCCGCCCACCCGAAGCTGGATTCCTACGACCTGTCGTCACTTCGATATGTCATGTGGTGTGCCACGCCGGTCACGCAGAGCGTCGCCGAGGCGGTCACCGACAAGGCCGGGGTGAACTGGGTGACCGCGTACGGCACCAGCGAGCTGCCGGTGCTCACGTGCAATTCGCTTGAGGGCGCGCGATTGGACACCGTCGGACGTGCGGTGCCAGGTGTCGAGCTGCGGGTGGTCTCGTTGGTGGACGGCACGCAGGCGGGAGCCCTCGAGGTCGGTGAGATTCAAGCGCGTTCGGGCTCGGTGATGGCCGGCTACCTGCCCGATGAGGCGACGGCACAGGCGTTTTCGGGCGACTGGTATCGCACCGGCGACGTCGGATACCTCGATGCCGGCGGCTGGCTGCACATCACCGATCGCGCCAAGGAGATGATCAAGGTGCGCGGGTTCCAGGTCGCGCCCGCCGAGATCGAGGCCGTGCTGCACGGCCATCCGCTGGTCGACGACTGCGCGGTCTTCGGCGTCGACGACGCGGCCGACGGTGAAGCGATCGTGGCCGCGGTGGCGACAAGCGGCCGGCTCGATCCCGATGAACTCGTCGCGCTGGTCGGTGATCGCCTTGCGTCCTACAAGCGGCTGAGCCGGGTGGTCATCGTTCCCGAAATCCCGCGGTTGCCTTCTGGAAAGGTATTGCGCCGAGTGCTAAAGGAGCAGTGTGGACGTCCGTCTGACAGCTGAGCAGCGGCAGTTGCGAGCCGCCGCAGCCGAATTGGCCGACGACCTCGGCCCGGGGTCGGTCGCCGATCTGGACGACGACAACCGTCTGGCACGCCTGGAGAAGGCGATCGACGGGACGGGGTTCCGGACGCTGCGTAGCGACGGGGCCTCCGGCGTGGAGGTAGCCATCGTCGCCGAGGAGTTCGGCAGGGGACTGGTCGACGTCCCGTTCGTCGGGCCCGTGCTAGTCGACGATCTGGTCCGCAGGGTTGGACAGCCGCTGTCGCCGGCTGCTGAGACCTCGTCTGTCGATTTCACAGGGAGCCTTGCGGGAGTTGCCGAGTCACCGACCGAGCTCGCGCAGTTGTCGGAGGAGGACGCCGGTCGTTGGCACGCGCTTGCGCTCACCGCGACGACGGCCGACATCGTCGGCGCCGCCCGCGGCACCCTGAACCTGGCCACCGAGTACGCAAAGATGCGCGAGCAGTACGGCGCGACGATCGGGTCGTATCAGGCGGTCGGCCACCTGCTGGCCGAGGCTCTTGCACTGATCGAGGGCTGTGTCAGCGTGTTGCGGCATGCCGCCTGGGCGGTCGACGAACTGCCCGTCGTCGAGGCGGTGGAAGCGGGCCGGGTGGCCAAGATCTACTGCGCGCGTTCGGCGTTGACGGTCTGTGAGACCTCAATTCAGGTGCACGGCGGTATCGGCAACACTTGGGAATGCCTCGCGCACGTCTACCTGCGTCGGGTACTCGCCGCCACCGAAAAGTGGCCGGTGAAGCTGGAGGAGTTGACCATTGGACTTTCGTGATTCGCCGGAAGAGGCCGCATTCCGGGATCGGTTGCGCGGCTGGCTGACCGAGCAGAAGGGCAAGTTCCCCACCTCGGGAGACGAATACTGGGCCAAGGCCGGTGAATGGCATGTCGCGTTGTACGAGGCAGGTTTCTTCGGCACGTCGTGGCCCAAGGCATATGGGGGTCAGGACCTTCCGCCGGTGTACGACGTCATCGTCGACGAGGAGATCGCGAAGGCAGGTGCGCCTGCGCGGCCCAGCCTCGGTTATCTCGTCGTCGGACTGAGCCATCACGGGGATGAGGAACTGCGCCAGCGGTTCCTACCCGGAATGATCAACGGGACCGAGCGGTGGTGTCAGGGATTCAGTGAGCCGGGCGCGGGTTCGGACCTGGCCTCATTGACGACGACGGCGGTCCGCGACGGTGACGACTACGTCATTGCCGGCCACAAGATCTGGACGAGTTACTCCGATGTGGCCGACTGGTGCCTGGTGCTGGCCCGCACGGACAAGGACGTACCCAAGCACAAGGGCATCTCGGCGTTCATCGTCGATATGCACCAGCCCGGGATCGAGCAGCGGCCGTTGAAGATGATCAGCGGCGTCACCAAGGAGTTCGGCCAGGTCGAGTTCGACGGCGCCAGGGTGCCGGTCGGCAACATGGTCGGCGCACCCGGTGACGGGTGGAAACTGGCGATGACGGTCGTCAGCCATGAACGCGAGCCGTCGACGTTGGGCTTCTCCGCGCGCTACGGAAAGACGGTGCGCCAGTTGGCCGGCCGCGTGGACGGGCCCGTGCCCGAGGAGCTGTCGTGGGCGTGGGTGCAGACCGAGATGCTGCGGCTGCACGTGCGCAGGCGTTTGTCGGAACAACTCGATGGTCTCACCCACGGCCCGCAGGGGTCGCTCGACAAGCTGCTGATGACGTGGGTCGAACAGTCGGTCGGTCACGCCGCGTTGGCGACCGTCGGGTCGGGCGACGAAGAAATGTTCGGGGCCTACATGTACAGCCGCGCCCAGAGCGTGATGGGCGGTACCAGCCAGATTCAGAAGAACATCATCGCGCAACGGATTCTCGGATTGGGGAACTGAAATGTACGACATGCCAGACGAAATCGACGTCAAGGCCGATGGCGCTCTGCGCATCATCACGCTCAACCGGCCCGATGCGCTCAATGCGGTCAACGACAACCTGCACGTAGGGCTGGCCAAGATCTGGGAGGCGCTCAACGAGGACACCGGTGCACGCGCGGCAGTGATCACTGGTGCGGGCCGGGCCTTCTCGGCAGGCGGCGACTTCAACTACCTCGACGAGCTTCGCAACGACGAGGCGCTGCGGCAGAAGACGATCAAGCACGGCCGCGATCTCGTCATCGGTATGTTGCGCTGCCGGATCCCGGTGATCGCCGCGGTGAACGGCCCCGCCGTCGGGCTGGGCTGCAGCCTGGCCGCACTGTCCGACATCGTCTACATCGGTGAGACCGCGCACTTCGCCGACCCGCATGTGCAGATCGGGCTGGTCGCCGCTGACGGTGGCCCGCTGGTGTGGGGTTCGCAAATCAGCCTGCTGCAGGCAAAGGAGTTCGCGTTGACCGGAGTGCGGATCAAGGCCCAACGCGCTGTCGAGTTGGGGCTGGCCAACCACGTCGTGGAAGATCCGCTGGCCGAGGCGATCGCATGCGCCAAGAAGATCCTGACGCTGCCCCAGCAGGCGGTCGAGGCCACCAAGCGGTTGATGAACATCCAACTGGAGAATGCAGTGATGGCGTCGCTGGATTACGCCAACCTCTCGGAGTACGTGTCCTTCGGAACCACCGACTTCAACAAGATCGTCGACGGCCTGATCGCCAAGGACTGACCCTTTCCCCGCGAGCGTGCGTGTCTGCGGCCGACACGCCGCCCAAAATCACGATTTTGCGCACGCTCGTGGCGGCCGACGGCGCGCTATTGACCGCGATGCAGGATCTGTTGCGCCTCTGCCGAGTCCGCGTCGGTCAGCTGCGTCAGATCGGTTGGATCCGGGTGGACGTAGAACTCGAGCTGCATGTTGTCGGGATCGCGGAACACAAGCGTGGGTCCGTAGCCGGAATCGATGATGCCGGTGTTCGGCATGCCTTTCGAATCCAAATGCGTTACCCATTCCCACAATTGGTTCACATCGCTGACCTGAAACGCTAGATGGTCGAGGCCGATCCGCCGTTCGTCGAACACATCGGCAGCAGGGGCTTCGTCATGAGTCATCAGCGTGACCACGATGCCCGAAGGATGGATCATGGAGTTGGCATCAGAGGTCTCGCCGCGGTGCCGGTTCACCAGTAAGAAACCCAGCACGTCGTGCCAACAGCCGACTGTGCTATTCGCGGTCAGACACTAGCCGGGGTCGCCAGCGTTTCCGTCGTGCCCTGTGCCGTTGAGACTTGTGCCTGTGCCGTCGGTCTTCCTGGCATTTCCGCCCGCGGCTCCGATGCCGCCTGGATACGGTCAGATTCTGCTCGCCGAGCGTGCGTGTTCTCGGGTAAACCCGCGGCGGGTCGCCCGCAGACACGCACGCTCGCGGTAGAGGGTGAGATGCGTTAGAAGGTGAGTGCTTCGGAGCGCTGGATGGTCCCCGTGACGCCACCGGCATTCTGTTGTGCCAGAAGGACAGCGGCGTTGGCCATCGCCTCCGGCGGCTCGACCATCTCCGGCGGGATCTCCATACCCGCCCCGCCGGCCTGCCAGCCCTCGGTGAGCACCACCCGCGACGGGCTGAGGCAGTTGACGGCGATGTTGTCGGCCTTCAGGTCGGCGGCAAGCCCCACGTAAAGCCGTTCAACGCCCGCCTTCGACACCCAATAGGCGTTCGAACCGTGGTCGGTCATCGTGACGCCGGTCGTGGTGATCGCGATCAGCGAGCCGCCGCCGCGCGCCCGCACGTGCGGGATCAGCGCCTTGGTGACGAGGAAGACGCCGGTCAGGTTGACGTCGAGGCACAGCTGCCAGCGCTTGAGTGGCGTGGATTCGACCGGGCCGAGCCACAGCACCCCGGCATTTGCGACCAGAATGTCGATCCCGCCGAACTCGGCGACCGCGGCGGCCACCGCCGCCTCCACCGAATCCTCCTTGGTAACGTCGCACGGGACCGCCAGTGCCCGCCCACCCGACGACGAAATACTCTCGGCGACAGTGTGAATCGTGCCGGGCAGCTTGCCCTCGTTCTCGGAGCGCGCGGCGACCGCGACGGCAGCTCCTGCACGGGCGAGGGCCGTGGCGACCGTCGCGCCGATGCCGCGACTCGCACCGGCCACGAAGGCCGTTTTCCCTTTGAGTGGCTGTTGCACCGTCACTTCGGCGGGAAGCGCAGCGCTCCGTCGAGGCGAATGATCTCGCCGTTGAGGTAGTCGTTCTCGATGATGCTCTGCGCCAGCTGGGCGTATTCCGTCGACCGACCCATGCGCTTGGGGAACGGCACTTGCGGGCCCCAGTACTGCTCGAGCTGGTCGGCGGCCTTGCCGTAGGCGGGCGTGTTGATGGTGCCGGGGGCGATGGTGTTGACGCGGATGCCTAGCGGCGACAGGTCGCGGGCGGCCACCAGCGTCATGCCGAGCACGCCGCCCTTGGCCGCGGAGTAGGGGAGCTGGCCGATCTGGCCTTCGTAGCCGGCGATCGATGCGGTGTTGACGATCGCGCCGCGGGCGCCTTCTTCCAGCGGCTCGGACTTCGCGATTGCAGCCGCGGACAGCCTCATCACGTTGAATACCGCGGTCAGGTAGAACTCGATCGTCTTCTTGAAGCCCTCGAGGTCGAGCGGGGAACCGTCCTTGCCGACCAGCCGACCGCCACTGGCGGGACCGCCGTGGGTGTCGACGGAGATCCGGAACGGAGCCAGCGACGCGGCCTCGGCGATCGCCGCGTTGACGGACTCCTCCGAGGTGGCATCGGTGGGCACATACCGCACACCGAGCTCGCTCTCCAACGCCTTGCCTTTGTCGTCGGCGAGGTCGGCGACGACAACTTTGGCGCCTGCGCCGTGCAGCCTGCGGACGGTTGCCTCACCAAGGCCACCCGCGCCGCCGACCACGATCGCGGAGCTACCGGCGATTTGCATATGATTCCCCTTCTTGCAACTGGCACTCTCGATCAGAGAGAATAGCATTCTCACGACGATCGAAACGGAGTCACCTCATGCCAGAAGCCGTCATCGTGTCCGCCCTGCGTACGCCGATCGGGACCGCGATGAAGGGCACGCTGCGCGACACCGACGCCTACCAACTCGCCGAGCACGTGGTTGGCAGCGCCGCCGCCGATCTGGATGCGGGTGCTATCGACGACGTCATCCTGGGCGAGGGGCTCTACGGCGGCGGCGTCGTCGCCCGTTATGCCGCGATCACCGCAGGGCTGACGTCGGTGCCGGGGCTGGCGCTGAACCGGCACTGCGCCGCGGGTCAGGCGGCCGTGCAGAGCGCCGCGGCCAGCGTGCGCGCCGGAATGGACCAGCTCGTCATCGCCGGCGGGGTGAACTCGGCGTCGACGTCCCCACGGTTCAAGCGCCGAGCAGGGGACGAGATGGTGGACTGGTTTCCGCCAACGCACCCCGACCGACCCGACGCGCCCAACATGGACATGTCGATCACGGTCGGCTGGAACGCCGCGGTCAAGGCCGGCGTGACGCGCGAGGAGATGGACGAGTGGGCGCTGGGATCCCACCGCAAGGCGATCCAGGCGATCGACGAGGGGCGCTTCAAGGAAGAGATCGTGCCCATCGAGACGCCCCACGGCCTGTTCGACGTCGACGAGCACCCACGCCGCGACACAAGCATCGAGAGACTGGCCGCGCTCAAGCCGTTGCATCCCGAGATCGAGGGCTTCTCGATCACCGCGGGCAACGCCTGCGGTGCCAACGACGGCGCCGCGGTGCTGGCGATCGCCAGTGACCGCATCGGGCTGCCTGCCCTCGCGACGGTCAAAGCCTGGGCGTCCGTCGGTGTCGACCCCGCGTCAACGGGTCTGGCACCGGTCGAGGCTATTCCGAAAGCCCTTGGCCGCGCACGGCTTTCCATGTCCGATGTCGATCTCTTCGAGATCAACGAGGCGTTCGCGTCGATGTGTGTGGCGACCATCAAGCTGCTCGACATCGATCCCGACATCGTCAACGTGAGCGGCAGCGGCTGCTCACTCGGCCACCCGGTCGCCGCGACGGGCGCCCGCATGCTCGTCACGCTGGTCCACGAACTGCGCAGGCGTGGCGGCGGAATCGGGGTGGCTGCCATGTGTGCAGGTGGCGGGATGGGATCAGCGACCGTCATCGAGGTGGACGGAGCCGCTTTGGCGGCGACATCAGGCACAGCACCGTAGTCCATTATTTCTAAATGACCATCGACGAGCTCATCACCGCGGCGCGCGGCGGGTCTACCCGGGCGGCCGGACGGTTGTTGAGTCTGGTCGAGAGTTCCCGTCGCGACGAGGTGCTCGACGCGCTCGGTGCGACGTCACTGCCCCGCATCGTCGGGGTCACCGGCCCCCCGGGCGCGGGGAAGTCGACGACGGTGGCCGCTCTGGTGAGCGCGTATCGCGGCCAGGACATGCGGGTGGCCGTCCTCGCCGTCGACCCGTCCTCGCCATACAGCGGCGGTGCACTGCTCGGCGACCGCATCCGGATGGCCGCGCACATCAACGATTCCGACGTGCTCATCCGCTCGGTGGCGACCCGCGGTCATCTCGGTGGCCTCGCCGCGGCCGTTCCCGCGGCGACCCGGTTGCTCGCCGCCCTTTCGTACGACCTCATCGTGCTGGAGACGGTCGGCGTCGGGCAGTCAGAGATCGAGATCGCCGCCATCGCCGACCCGACCATCGTCATCCTCAATCCGGGTGCAGGCGACGCGGTCCAGGCCGCCAAGGCGGGCTTGCTCGAAGTTGCCGACATCGTCGTCGTCAACAAGGCCGACCGTGACGGCGCCGACCAGACTGTGCGCGATCTTCGGGCCGAGACCAAGGCACCGATCCTCAAACTCATCGCCGCGCAGGGCGATGGCATCCCCGAACTGGTAGAGGCCATCGAGGCGCATCGTCGTGCCGACAGTCCAGAACGCCGAAAGGCGCGGGCGCGGGCCCAGATTCTGTCGTTGGCGCAGACCCGGTTGCGAAGCCATGCCGATCTGGACCGGTTGGCGGAGTTGGTGGCCGACGGCCGGTCCGATCCCTACACGGCGGCGGAGCAGCTATTCGCCATCCCCGTAGAGCCATGACCTGCTACAAATTTGGACAACTGAACGGAGCGCAGCCATGAGCGTATCGAGCCCCACTGTTTCGGGTGGCCCTGTCGTCTTCGATCCGTACTCGGACGACTACTTCGACTCGCCGTTCGAGACATACCGCCGAATGCGCGACGAAGCGCCGCTGTACTACAGCGAGAAGTACGACTTCTGGGCGCTGACCCGCTACGAGGACGTCTCCGCGGCCATCAGGGACCACGAGACGTTCTCGTCAGCCAAGGGCGTCACGCTCGACATCGTCAAGGCGGCGGCTTCAGGCGATGCGGGCAATGCCATGGGGAAGATCATCATCAGTCTGGATCCACCCGAACACGAGGTGATGCGCAAGTTGGTGAACCGTGTGTTCACCCCGCGAGCGGTCGCCTCGCTGGAATCGCTGGTCTCAGAAACCATCGATCGCTATGTGGCGCAACTCGATCCGACGTCGTTCGACGCGGTCGCCGATTTCGCTGCGTTGTTTCCGGTGGAGATCATCACCTCGATGCTCGGTGTGCCCGCTGAAGACAGACAACAGCTGCGGCTGTGGCTCGACAAGGGACTCGAACGCGACGAGGGCATCGGTGTGTCAGCGGCGAGCATGGACGCCATAATGAAATCCGCCGCTTACTACTACGACCTGATTCAACAGCGCCGCGACAAACCGCAAGACGACATGATCAGCCGGCTCACCCAGGTGGAGATCGTCGAGGACGGTGAGACACGGCGCCTCGACGACATCGAGATCACCGGGTTCTGCACGTTGCTCGGCGGCGCGGGCGCCGAGACGGTGACCAAACTCGTGGGAAACGCCGTGGTGGTGTTCGCCGACAACCCGGACCAATGGCAGAAATTGCAGGACGACCGCAGCAAGATACCGGCGGCGTTCGAGGAGCTATTGCGATATGAAGGTCCGTCGCAGTACCAAATCCGGACCACCACTCGCGACGTGACGATGCACGGCAAGACGATTCCTGTCGGTGACCCGGTCATCCTGATCAACGGTGCGGCCAGCCGCGACGAGCGATTCTTCGCCGACGCCGACCGCTTCGACATCGACCGCGAGCGAAAGGTCGGCTACAACCTGAACTTCGGCTACGGCATCCACAGCTGCCTGGGTGCCGCGCTTGCGCGGATGGAGGGCCGGATGGCGCTGGAAACCCTGCTCGACCTGATCCCGCGGTACGACATCGACCGCTCCGGCCTGAAGCGGGTGCACATGACGAACGTGCTCGGCTGGTGCAACGTCCCCGTGCACGCGGTGAGCTAGGAAACCGACTTCCCTGTCGCCACGGCATGGCCTGCCCGGAAGCCGAAAACCATTGCCGGGCCTATCGTTCCGCCCGCACCGCCGTAGGCCTTGCCGGTCGCACCGGCCATCGCGTTGCCCGCGGCATACAGCCCGGGTATCGGGTCGCCACTGACGTGCAGGACGCGGCCGTCGCGGTCAGTGCGTGGACCACCCTTGGTGCCCATCGCGCCCACCGTGACCGGTACCGCGTAGTACGGCGCCGTGTCGATCGGGCCGAGCGTCTTGCCCGCGGTCGTCGCGGCGCTGTTGTCGCCCCAGTACCCGTCGTAAGCGCTTGAACCCCGACCGAAGTCGGGGTCGTGTTCGTGGGCGACGTTGTCGTTCCACTCGTCCAGCGTGCGGGCCAGGCCGTCGGGATCGATCCCGGTCTTCGTGCCCAGCTCGGCGAGGTCCTTGGACTCGCAGAACCAGTGGGGGACAGGGCCGTCCGGATCGACACCGAGGAAGCCGTACCGCTTGAGGTGCTGGGAGTCGAAGACGATCCACGCCGGGTCGTTGAGGTAGCCGTGGCGGGGATCGAGGTGGTGGAACGGGCCCGCCATCGAGTTGTATTCACCCGCCTCGTTGAGGAACCGCTTGCCTGCCCGGTTGACGATGATGCTCCTCGGCCGGGTCCGTTCGAGCCGCACGCTGCGGCTACGCGGCTTGCCGCCGAAGGTGTCGCCGGGAATCTGGATGATCGGCACCCACCATGCCTCACCCATGTTCGCCAGGTCGGCACCGTGCGCCATCGCCATCCGCAGCCCGTCGCCGGTGTTGTTCGGGGGCGAAACGGGTCCGTGCATCGGCCCGCGCAGAAACGCCTCGACCAGCGCGTCGTCCCATTCGAAGCCGCCGGTGCCCAGCACCACCCCGGCCCGGGCCCGGACGCGAATGTCTTTCCCGTCGTGGTTGATTCGCACCCCGACGATGGCGCCGTCGTCGGCAATCAGTTCGACGGCCCTTGCGTCCGTATGGGGAGTCACGCCGCGGTCCAGCAGTCCCTTCAACAGCCCGGCGATAAGGGCGGTGCCCGCGACGCAGTAGTCGCCGGACTCCTTGTCGACCGAGGCGTGGATCCTGGCGCGGGTCTCGGCGTCGATGCCGACGTTGCTGAAGTCGGCGGGGAACGTCGTGATCCGGTCCCGCCACTCGCCGAGCCGCTCCAGGTCGAACGGTTTGGCATTGAGCGAGCGGCCGCCCGTCGGCCGTCCACCCGGAAGCTCGGGCTTGTAATCGGGGAATCCCTCGGCGATTTCGAACTGCAGCTCACTGTGCTCTTCAACGAAGTCGAGCATCGTCGCGCCCGTCCGGACGAACGTCTCGACCAGTTCGCGGTCCATCACACCCAGCGACTGGGCCTCGAGGTAGCGCAGCGCATCGGCCTCGGTCAGTTCTCCCTCGGCCGAGCGCCCGTGCGCCGGGATCCACACGATGCCGCCGGACACCGCGGTCGTGCCGCCCACCGTCTCGGCCTTCTCGTAAACCTCTACCGATGCGCCGTTGGCCGCGGCGGTCAAGGCCGCGGTCAGCCCGGCGCCACCGCTGCCCAGGACGACGACGTCGACTTCATTGTCCCAATCGGTCACCGTTGTTCACCCTTTCCGCTGACGGACCCTCACCCGAGGATCGCGGATAATTCCTTGGCCGCCTTGATGACTGCGTCTCTGCCGCGCACGACCACATCCTCGCGGTGGGAGATGAGATTGATGCACGTCGGCGGAGACGGCGGACTCCTTTTCACGGGCACGGCGAGACCAAAAGTGTTCGGCTCGACCTCGCCGTGCGTGATCACCCAGCCCTGTTTTCGCGTTTGCGGAACGAGGTCGCGCTCGGCGGGGCGCGGCGGCATGCTCGAAAGCAGCGCGATTCCGGCGGCACCGCGATCCAGCGGGTATCGGCTGCCCTCGTGGAACGACAGTTGGTAGAAGACGTTGGTCGGCACGATCACCGCGATGGCGACCTGCTGGTCACCCTCGGCGATGAGCAAGGACACCGTGGTGCCGAGCTCGTCTGCCAGCGCGCGCAAGGTAGGCACGCTCAGCTGCCGGACATTGTTGTCGAACGACGCGCCCAGCACCGCGAGCGCGGACGCCGAACGGTAGCGGCCGTCTTCGCCCTTGGCGACGAACCGGTACTGCGCGAGCGTGCGTGAGCAGGCGGTACGCGATCGTGCGGTGCACCCCGATGTCGTCGGCGACCTGCTGCGCGGTGAGGCCGCCGGGGGCGGCGGCGACCAGTTGCAGGGCGGCAAGACCCCTCGCCAGGGTCTGAGAGCCCGGCGCACCATTGCCGGCCTTCGGCATGGCGCCCTCCTTGACAGACGGAATCTCGAGAGTGATGCTCTGACTATAGTGCACGTGTATGTGCGATAAATGAGCAGAGTGCTTACAAATCACGAGAATTCAGTTCTCGTCGTCGAGAGAGGTGACGGGGTGTCGGAGCACGAAAGCGTCTGGAGCGATCTCCAGGGCGTGGCGTTCTCACAGGGCTACCTCGATGCCGGCGGGGTCCGCACCCGATACCTGCACGCGGGCGATACCAGAAAGCCCGCCCTCGTGCTTCTGCACGGGTCGGGCGGCCATGCCGAGGCGTACGTCCGCAACCTCGAGGCGCACGCCGAGCACTTCTCCACCTGGTCGATCGACATGCTCGGCCACGGCTACACCGACAAACCGGGCCACCCCCTCGAGGTGAGTCACTACGTGGCGCACCTGATGGCGTTCTTCGATGCGATCGGCGCCGAGCGGGTCCACCTGAGTGGCGAGTCGCTCGGAGGATGGGTGGCCTCCCGCGCGGCCATCGACCACCCCGATCGAATCGACCGGTTGGTGCTCAACACCGCGGGCGGTTCGCAGGCCGATCCCGAGGTGATGAAACGGATCATCACGTTGTCGATGGCCGCTGTCGAAGCGCCGACGTGGGAAACCGTTCAGGCCAGGATCAAGTGGTTGATGGCCGACAAGTCCAAGGACTACGACGACATCGTCGCCAGCAGGCAGCGGATCTACCGCCAGCCCGGATTCGTCAACGCCATGCGCGACATAATGGCGTTGCAGGATCCCGAGATTCGGGCCCGTAATCTGCTGGGCCCGAACGAATATGGGGCGATCACCGCGCCGACGATGGTGGTGTGGACGAGCGACGACCCCACCGCCGACGTGACCGAGGGTCGGCGGATCGCCTCGATGATCCCCGGCGCGCGGTTCGAGCTGATGCCCGGCTGTGGCCACTGGCCGCAGTACGAGGACGCCAAGACCTTCAACCGGCTCCATCTGGATTTCCTGCTGGGGCGTTGACGTGGCCGACAAGGTGGACATCATCATCGTCGGGGCAGGCCCCGTCGGTCTCACGCTGGCCAACATCCTTGGGCGCCAAGGTGTCCGCACGCTGGTAGTGGACGAGCGAGACAGCCTCATCGACTACCCGCGCGGGGTCGGCCTTGACGACGAAGCGCTGAGGACATTTCAGGGAATCGGCGTAGTGGACGCGGTGCTGCCGCACACGGTGCCCAACCAGATCCTGCGGTTCTTCGACGCGAAGCGAAAACTGCTGGCCGAGATGGCGCCTCCCGACGCCCGCTTCGGATGGCCCAAACGCAACGGCTTCGTCCAGCCCATGGTCGACGCCGAGTTGCAAGCCGGCCTCGCCCGGTTCGACAACGTCGAAGTGCGGTGGGGTCATCGCATGGAGAACTGCACCGAAACGGCCGACGGCGTCACGGTCGAGTTCGCGGACGGCCACGAACCCGTCGCCGCCCGCTATGTCGTCGGTTGCGACGGCGGCCGCAGCGCAACCCGGCGGCTGATGGGGGTGTCCTTCGACGGCACCACGTCCCCCACCCGCTGGCTGGTCGTCGATTGTGCGAATGATCCACTCGGGCATCCGAACAGCGAGGTTGGTGCCGATCCCGCGCGCCCGTACGTGTCCATCTCGATTGCGCACGGCATTCGTCGATTCGAGTTCATGATCCACGGCGACGAGTCCGACGAGGAGGCCGACGACCCGGCGTTCGTCAGGCGCATGCTCGCCACGATCGTTCCCGACCCGGATCGCGTCGACATCATCCGGCACCGCGTCTACACCCACCACTCGCGAATCGCAGGCGCGTTCCGGCAGGGTCGGTTGATGATCGCAGGCGATGCCGCCCATCTGATGCCGGTGTGGCAGGGGCAGGGCTACAACAGCGGCATCCGCGACGCGGCCAACCTGGGCTGGAAGCTGGCGGCGGTGGTGAACGGCCAGGCCGAGGACGCGCTGCTCGACACCTACGACGTAGAACGACGCAAACATGCGAGGGCGATGATCGACCTCTCCACGATGGTCGGGCGAGTCATCTCACCGACGAATCGGCGGGTGGCCACCCTGCGGGACAAGGTGATTCACGCCGCGTCCGCGGTGCCCGCGCTCAAGCGATACGTGCTCGAGATGCGGTTCAAACCGATGCCGCGCTACGAACAGGGTGCGGTTTTTCACGCCGAGCCACGCGCCGAGACCTCGCCGACGGGCACCCTGTTCATTCAGCCCCGAGTCGACACCCGAGACCAGCAGAACGTGCTTCTCGACGACGTGCTCGGAGGCGGCTTCGCCGTGCTCTGCTGGAGCAACAACCCCCGCGCCCTGCTCGGCGAGGAAGCCTTCGACCGATGGAAGGCCCTTGGCGCCAAATTCGTTGCGGTGCGGCCGATGACACAACTGCGCTGGACCGGACATGACGACCCCGACGTCGTCATCGTCGGTGACCGCACCGGCGCCCTCAAGGCCTGGTTCGACGCGCACACGGACTCCGTGCTCTTCCTGCGCCCCGATAGGTGCATCGCCGGCGCATGCATCGCCCAGCGGGCACCCGAACTGAGCGCATCGCTGTTCAACGCTCTTCATCTGACACAGGGAGGAGGCCCGAGTTCCCATGGCGACACTGACGCTGTGCTGTATGTCCCACAGCCCACTGCTGAATCTTCCGGGACCGTCGCAGGGTCTCCTTGAGGAGATCAACTCCGCGCTGGCCGACGCCCGTGAGTTCGTGCGCGAATTCGACCCCGAGCTCGTCGTCATCTTCTCCCCGGATCACTACAACGGGGTCTTCTACCGGATGATGCCGCCGTTCTGTATCAGCACCAAGGCGGTCGGCGTGGGCGACTTCGCCACCCAGGCCGGTCCACTCGACGTCCCGGCGGACATCGCCACCGATCTGGCGGAGGCGGTGCTGGCCGCCGACGTCGACGTCGCGATCTCCGCGAGCATGGATGTGGACCACGGCACGGTGCAGCCGCTGCAGACCTTGTTCGGCGACGCCGCGGCACGTCCGGTCATCCCGATCTTCATCAACTCGGTCGCGACACCGCTTGGACCACTGCGTCGTTCACGCGCACTTGGCACCGCAGTGGGAAAGTACCTGGCCACGCTGGACAAGAGGATTTTAATCGTCGGCTCGGGCGGCCTTTCCCATGATCCGCCGGTGCCGACGCTCGCGACCGCCCCGCCCGCCGCGCTCGGCCGGATCGTGCTCGGCGAGCCGATGTCGCCGGAACAGCGGCAGGCGCGCCAGATCGCGGTGATGGAGGCGGCACAGAGCTTCGCGCACGGAGAGAGCAAGCTTCGAGCACTGAACCCGGAATGGGATCACCGCTTCCTGGAAATCGTTGACAGCGGCCATCTCTCCGATGTCGACGGTTGGTCCACCTCATGGATGGCGCACGAGGCGGGCAACTCCGCACACGAGGTGCGCACGTGGGTGGCCGCTTTCGCCGCACTGGCGGCGGTCGGCCCGTACCGGACCGGTCACCGCTTCTACCGCGCGGCTCCCGAGTTGATCGCGGGATTCGCCGTGCGGACGGCGGTACCCGCCTCATGACCTCCGCTGAATTCGACCAGACGGTCGACGTCCTCGTCGTCGGCTCGGGCGGCGGTGGTATGACGGCCGCGCTCACCGCCAACGCGGCTCGACTCGATGCGCTCGTCGTCGAAAAGTCGGCACACTTCGGTGGATCCACCGCGTTGTCCGGGGGTGGCATCTGGGTGCCGGGCGCGCCGTCCCAACGCAAAGAGGGTTACGTTCCTGACCCCGACGGGGTCTTCGAGTATCTGCGAACCATCACCGACGGCCTCGTCAGTGACGCGCGGCTGCGGCAATACGTTGACAAAGCACCGGTGATGATGGAGTTCCTCGAGCAGCGCAGCCCCTGGTTCGACTTCGTGTGGAAACCCGGCTACGCCGACTACTACCCGGAACTGCCCGGCGGTTCCGGGCTCGGCAGCACCATCAACGTGCCCGCGATCGACCTGCGCAAGCTCGGTGACGAAGAGCAGAACCTGCTGCAGCCACTGGCGCTGGCGCCGAAGGGAATCTGGTTCGCACCCAAGGACCTTCGGTTGTTCTACCAGGTCAGGCAGAACTGGCGCGGGAAAGCCGTGCTGCTGAAGCTGATCTGGCGGATGTTCCGGGCGCGGGTATTCGGTGACCGGATGGCGGCGATCGGTCAGTCGCTGGCCGCGCGGCTGCGGTTGGCGATGAAGGAGCACGGCGTCCCGCTGTGGCTCAACTCGCCGATGACGGAGCTGATCACCGACGTCGACGGCACGGTGGTCGGCGCGGTAGTGGAGCGCGACGGCAGGCAGCTGCGCATCGGCGCCCGTGGCGGCGTCGTCATCGCGGCGGGCGGATTCGACCACGATATGGAATGGCGAAGGCAGCACCTGCCGGTGCTCGACCGGGTCCGCGATCTCGCCGGGGGCGAGAAGGACTGGAGCTTCGGCAATCCCGCGTCCATGGGTGACGGCATCCGGGCGGGGGAGAAGGTCGGCGGCTCGACCGACCTGCTCGACGAGGCCTGGTGGTTCCCCGCCATCTGCTGGCCCGACGGCCGGCTGCAGTTCATGCTCAACGAACGAATGATGCCCGCTCAGTTCGTGGTCAACGGCGACGGTAAGCGGTTCATCAACGAAGCGGCGCCCTACATGGACTTCGCGCACGCGATGATCAAGGGCCAGAACTCCGGCGTCGCACACATCCCCTGCTGGCTGATCACCGACATCGGCTCGTTCCACCGGTACGTGGTGGGAGGCCATTTGCCGATACCGAAGGTGCCGTTCGCGCCGGTGCCTACGGGGTGGAAGGTGCCGAAGGCGTGGCTCGAGTCGGGTGTCGTGAAGGAGGCCAACAGCTTTGAGGAGCTCGCCACCGAGATCGGTGTGCCGCCCGCTCAACTTCGGCAGACCGCGGACCGCTTCAACGAGCTGGCGGCCAAGGGCCATGACGACGACTTCGACCGCGGGGATTCCACCTACGACAACTACTACGGCGACCCCACGCTGCCGAATCCCAACCTGTACCCGCTGGGCAAGCCGCCGTACTACGCGTTCCAGATCATCCTCGGCGACCTCGGCACCTCCGGCGGCCTACGTACCGACGAGTTCGCCCGTGTGCTGCGCACGGATGACAGCGTCGTGAAAGGCCTGTACGCGGTGGGCAACTCCTCGGCGGCGGTCATGGGTCGCAGCTACGCCGGTGCGGGCGCAACCATCGGCCCGGCCATGACGTTCGGCTACGTCGCCGCCAAACACATCGAAGACCAGCTGCCGAAAACCGGTGGCGTCCAGCCCGATTCGACACTCGATTCGCATCGAAAGGTAACCAAATGAAGATCTCGCTGTTCTACGAATTCCCGCTGCCGCGGCCGTGGAGTGACGACGACGAGCACAAGCTCTTCCAGGACGGCCTCGACGAGGTCGAGGCAGCGGACAAGGCCGGTTTCTCGACGGTATGGCTGACCGAGCACCACTTCCTCGAGGAGTACTGTCACTCCACCGCGCCGGAGATATTCCTGTCAGCAGCCAGTCAGCGCACCAAGGACATTCGGCTCGGGTTCGGAATCATGCATCTGCCGCCGCAGGTGAATCACCCGGCCCGCGTCGCCGAGCGAGTGTCGACGCTGGACCTCATCTCCAACGGTCGCGTGGAGTTCGGTACCGGTGAGTCGTCGTCGGTGGGCGAACTCGGCGGATTCGGCATCGATCCCGCGGACAAGCGCAAGATGTGGGAGGAGGCACTGGAAGTGTCGATCCGCTGCATGATCGAGGAGCCGTTCACCGGCTTCAAGGGTGAGCACATCGAAATGCCGCCGCGCAATGTGGTGCCGAAGCCGCTGCAGAAGCCGCACCCGCCGGTGTGGGTCGCGTGCACCAGGCCGGCATCGGTGTCGATGGCCGCGCAGAAAGGCCTTGGCGCCCTGAGCTTCGCCTACACCGGACCCGGCCCGCTGACGGAGCGAGTCAACGGGTACTACAAGGAATTCGAGGAGTCCGCCGCACCCGTCACACCGCTGATGAACCCGAACATCCTCGCCATCGGCGGCGACCTGTCGATGATGGTGGCCCCCACCGACGAGCAGGCCATCGAACGCCTCGGCAAGGGCGGCGGGTTCTTCGCGTTCGGCATCATGCACTACTACATGACCGGCATGCACACGCCGGGCCGGACCGGAGTGTGGAAGCGCCATCTCGAAGAGATCGAGAAGGATCCCAGCATTGTCTACGGCCCCGACCGAGGGCCCATCGGCAGCCCCGCCACCGTTCGTGAGTTCCTGCGCGGCTACGAGGAAAGCGGCGTCGACGAGCTGATCCTGCTGCTCACTCCACGTCGTCACGAAGAGACGATGGAGTCCATCGAGCTGATGGGCTCCGACGTGCTGCCGGAGTTCATCGAGCGCCATGAGAAGGCAACCGCGGAGAAGGCCAAGCGGATGGCACCGATCCTCGAGAAGGCCGAGGCGCGCAGGCCGGCGTCGAATGCCCCCTCGTTCGACGAGACGTACGCATTCGGCGGGCTGCCAACGGGCCGCGAGAACTACACCGCCAACGAGGTGTCCCTGGCCATGGACGAGATGAACGCAGGCATCGAAGCGGCTGCGGCCAAACTGAAGTCAGGGCAGGGTTGGGACAGCAGGAACCCCACCGCCGACAAGAAATAGGACATGGCACAGATCGACGACCTCTGGCGCTACGACGGCCGCCGCGCGGTGGTGACCGGCTGCGCATCGGGCATCGGTGAGCACGTCGCTCGGCAGCTCACCGAACTCGGCGCCGACGTCGTCGGTCTAGACCTGCGGCCACCTGCGCTGCAGCTCAAGGAGTTCCACGAAATCGACCTGTCCGATCCCGCATCGATCGACCGGGCAGTCGCGGCGATCGGCGGCCGGGTGGACGCGCTTTTCAACATAGCGGGTGTGTCGTCGGGCATCGGCGATCCGTTGCGCGTCGTCACGATCAACTTCCTCGGAACCCGGCATTTCACCGAAGCGCTGATCCCGTCCATGCCGCCCGGCTCGTCCATCGTCACGGTGTCTTCGCTCGCCGGGTCGCAGTACCGCACCAACGCCGTGGTCACTATGGGGCTGCTTGACACCACGACGATGGCCGAGGGAATCGAATGGTGTCGGCGCAATCCGGAGCCGGTCGCCGACGGCGGTGGCTACCGGTTGTCGAAGGAGGCCATCATTCTTTATGGGATGGCCAACGTTGCCGCGCTCGGCGCCAAGGGTATCCGGATCAACTGCACCGGACCGGGGGTCACCGACACGCCCATCCTCGACCAACTGCGCAGCGCGTTCGGCCAGGAGTTCTTGGACTCGTTCGAGACACCTCTCGGCCGCGTCGCAGGCGCGGACGAGCAGGCGCGCGTCCTGGCGTTCCTCAACAGCGGGGCGGCGTCCTATATCACCGGCCAGGTGATCTGGGTTGACGGCGGCGCCGTGGCGGAACAGGTCTTCGGCGACATATCGGACGAGAAGAAAAGGGCGAAACATGTCCAGCCTGAGTGATTTTCGCCGCGTCGCTGACGACGTCCGAAATTGGGGGCGGTGGGGCGACGCCGATGAAGTCGGCACCCTGAACCTCATCACCGCGGACAAGGTCGCGCAGGCGGCCGGTCTGGTCAAGCACGGCAAGGTGTTTCCGCTGGGCGTGGACTTCGGCTCGTCGGGACCCCAGGGCGCGTTCCATTACCGGCAGAACCCGGTGCACGTGATGACGATCGACGGCGGCGATGCCGCCACACTGCTGGAGTACGGGCCCAAATGGCTGCAGAACCCCACCGCCGTTCAGCTCGCCGGATATTCCAAGAGCGGGCCGATGCGCTTCAACGACGACATGATCATCATGCCGCTGCAGGCCGCCACCCAATGGGACGCCCTTTCCCACGTCTACTACGAGGACAAGTTGTACAACGGGTTCCCCGCGAGCTCGGTGACCAGCCTCGGAGCGATTCACTGCGGTATCGACAAGGTGGACGGCAAGGGCATCACATCGCGCGGCGTTCTGCTCGACATCGTCCGCCTGCGCGGGGCGGAGACCTATTGTGAACTCGGCGACCCGATCACCCCGGCCGAGCTCGACGAGGCCGCCCGCGCGCAGGGAATCACCATCGGTCGCGGCGACATCGTGCTGATCCGGACTGGTTGGTGGGCAAGGTTTCTCGAGACGGGCGACGGCACCGAACCCGGCGCAGGCCTTGACTGGACGTGCGCATCGTGGCTGCACGATCACGACGTCGCTGCGGTCGCCGCCGACAACCTGATGGTCGAAAACCCCGTCTCGGGTGTCGACGACGCGATCCTGCCGATGCACATGCTGTGCCTGCGGGATATGGGGTTGATGCTCGGGGAGTACTGGGACCTGACTGCACTGGCCGCAGACTGCGCTTCCGACGGGGTATACGAATTCCAGCTCATCGCCCCGCCGCTGCGTGTGACCGGCGGCGTCGGGTCACCGGTGAATCCCATTGCAATCAAGTAGGTGTGAACGATGACCACAACCACGACAAGGGGCGGCATGCCGCTGATCGTCGGACTCGGCGGAACGCTGCGGGCCAATTCGTCGACGGAGCGGGCGCTGCGCTACTGCCTGGCATCGGTCGAGCGACAAGGCGGGCGGACGAGGTTGTTCAGTGCCCAGGACCTCGACCTGCCGATGTACGCGCCGCACGAATTGGAGCGAACCCCGAAGGCCCTCGAGTTGGTCAAAGCATTGCGCGACGCCGACGCCGTCGTCGTCGGCTCGCCCGGATACCACGGTGCGGTGTCGGGTCTGGTGAAGAACGCGCTTGACTACATCGAGGATCTCCGCGAGGACCCGCGCGTGTATCTCGACAACACTCCGTGGGGCTGCATCAGCTGCGCATACGGGTGGCAAGCCGCGGTCGGCACACTCGGACAGCTGCGCAGCATCGGACATGCGCTGCGCGCATGGCCGACCCCGCTTGGCGTGGCGATCAACTCGGCCGACAAAATCTGGGATGACGCGGGCCAACTCGCCGACTCCACGGTGCAGGACCAACTCGACATGCTGGCCACCCAGGTGCTGGCCTTCGCCCGCGCTGCTTGGGAAACTGCGTGATCGAGCCCGCGCGGAGAACACTGCTCATCGACGGCCTTGCCACCAGCTATCTCGAAGCGGGCCAAGGTGATCCGGTCGTCCTGCTGCACGGCGGTGAGTTCGGCGTCAGTGCGGAGTTGGGCTGGGAGCGCAACATCGGCGCGCTGGCCGCGCACTATCGCGTGCTGGCACCCGACATGTTGGGGTTCGGGCAGTCGGCGAAGGTGATCGACTTCAACGACGGCCGCGGCATGCGGATCCGGCACATTGCGCGCTTCTGCGACGCGGTCGGGCTGAAGTCCGCACACTTCGTCGGCAACTCGATGGGCGCGATCAATCTTCTCGTCGACGCCACATCGGATTCGCCCATACTGCCGATGCGCAGCATGGTGACGATCTGCGGAGGCGGGGAGATACAGCGCAACGAGCACTCGGCTGCGCTGTACGACTACGACGCCACGCTCGGTGGCATGCGGCGGATCGTCGAGGCGCTATTTCACGACCCTTCATACCCGAACGACGTCGCTTACGTGCAGCGGCGCTTCGAGTCGAGCATCGCCCCCGGTGCGTGGGAGGCGTTGGCAGCGGCCAGATTCCGCAGGCCGGGACTGGAGCCGCCGCCACTGCCGTCGAGCAAGCGTGCCTACGAGCGAATAGGCGTGCCGACGCTGGTGGTCGAGGGTGAGTGCGACAAACTCTTACCCGATGGTTGGGCGGCCGAGATCGCGAAGCAGATCCCGGACGGCCGTTCGGCCGTCATCGGGCGGGCAGGCCACTGCCCACAAATCGAACAGCCCGACGCCCTCAACGAGCTGCTGGTGGATTTTCTTCACGAGGCGAGTGAGTCGTGACGGCAGACCTCAGCACGCCGAGATCGACGTTTTGGCGCAATTCACTCGCACTTTTGCGCCCAAACGTCCGTTTGGGCGGGAAGGGACAGAGCTTATGAGCAACGAACTCGAGGGCAAGGTCGCCATCGTCACCGGCGGTGCGTCAGGCTTGGGCGAGGGTCTGTCGCGGCGCTTCGCCGCAGAAGGCGCCAAGGTGCTGATCGGCGACGTCGACCGAGACGCCGGTGCGGCTCTGGCGAAGGATATCGGCGCACACGCACTTTTCGTCGAGGCGGATGTGTCCGAATTGGACCAGGTCAGCGGCCTTGTGCAGGCAGCAGTCGAGAAGTTCGGCGGCCTGCACGTCATGGTCAACAACGCCGGCGTGTCCGGGACGATGCACCGCAGTCTGTTCGACGACGACCTCGCGGACTTCGACAAGATCATGGCGGTCAACCTGCGGGCCGTGATGGCGGGCACGCGGGACGCAGCGCGGCACATGCGTGACGCAGGCGGCGGTGGCTCGATCATCAACATCACCTCGATCGGCGGGATACTCGCCGGCGGCGGCGTGATGACCTACCGCGCGTCGAAGGCGGCCGTCATCCAATTCACCAAGTCGGCGGCCATCGAGTTGGCGCACTACGAGATTCGAGTGAACGCCATCGCGCCGGGCAACATCAGGACGGGCATCGTGCGTAAGTCGGCGGCGGGGGAGGATCTCGAAAAGCTGGAGGAGTTCGAGGCGAAGATCCGCGAGACGATGCGCAACGACCGCCCGTTGAAGCGTGAGGGCACTGCAGACGACATCGCCGAGGCGGCGTTGTACTTCGCGACCGACCGATCGCGGTACGTGACCGGAACCGTGCTGCCCGTGGACGGCGGCACGGTTGCCGGCAAGGTCATCGTCCGCAAGCCCAGGCATGACGGCTTTAAATCAGTCGCTTGACTTAATCCCCTTTCAAGGGTTGACTGAAGCCGTGACGACGGCGAGGGCTGTGCGCGCCGAAAGGGCGAGCGGCACACAAGAGGCGATCCTGAAGGCGGCCGAGCGGCTCTACGCCGAGCACGGTGTCTTCGCGGTATCGAACAGGCAGGTCAGCGAGGCCGCGGGCCAGGGAAACAACGCTGCGGTGGGCTACCACTTCGGCACCAAGACCGACCTCGTGCGGGCGATCGAGCAGAAGCATCGCGCGTCGATCGAACGGCTGCTCGAGCGGATGGTGGCCGACATCGGCGACCCGGCCGAGCTGCGGGACTGGATCACGTGCATGGTGTGCTCGTTGACCGAGCATCTGGCCCAGCTCGGCAACCCGACCTGGTATGCCCGCTTCGCGGCCCAGGCGCTGGCCGACCCCGCCTACCAGAAGATCGTGGTCCGCGACGCGCTCGCATCGCCGTCGCTGGTCCGGGTCGTCGAGGGCCTCACCCGCTGCCTGCCCGATCTGCCGATGGCCGTTGTCACCGAACGCAACATCATGGTGCGCAACCTGATGATGCACACCTGCGCCGACTTCGAACGCGCCTTCGCCGAGGGCGAAGGTCTGCCCCGAACGAGTTGGACCGCAGTGGCGTCCGGCCTGATCGACGCGATCGTGGGGTTGTGGCGCGCACCCGTCACGGAGCAACCCTGACATGAAAGTGACTGTCGACCAAGACAAGTGCGTGTCATCCGGCCAATGCGTGCTGAACGCCGGCGGTGTGTTCGACCAACGCGACGACGACGGTGTCGTCGTCCTGCTCAGCGACAGTCCAGCCGACGAGCAAGCAGACGACGTCCGCAACGCGGCCGCGGCCTGCCCGGCGCTGGCCATCGACATCGAGGAATGAAGAGGCTTATGTCCGAGACAATGACCGCCAACCCATCAGGCGTCACCGCCGACATCCCCGACTATCCAATGGAGCGCGACGCCCGATGTCCGTTCGCCCCGCCACCGCAGATGCTGAAAATGAACGAGACCAAACCCCTTTCCCGCGTGCGGATCTGGGACGGCAGCACGCCGTGGCTGATCACCGGACACGCGGTGGCACGCGAGCTGTTCGCAGATGCACGCGTGAGCGTCGACGACCGCCTCGACGGCTTCCCGCACTGGAACGAGCACATGCTCTCCACGGTCAACAAGCGGCCACGGTCGGTGTTCACCTCCGACGCCGAGGAGCACACGCGGTTCCGCCGGATGCTGTCCAAGCCATTCACGTTCAAGCGCGTCGAGGGTCTGCGGCCGGCGATCCAAGAGGTGACCGACGAGTGCATCGACGCGATTCTGGCCGGACCGCAGCCCGCGGACCTGGTCGCCAAGCTGGCGCTGCCCGTGCCCACCACGGTGATCAGCGAGATGCTCGGCGTTCCTTACGAGGACCACGAGTTCTTCCAGCATCACGCCAACGTCGGCCTGGCCCGCTATGCGACCGCGGACGCGGGACAGAAGGGGGCCATGGGCCTCCACAAGTACCTCATCGATCTCGTCAAGACCAAGATGGAGCACCCGTCCGAGGACGCCGTCTCCGACCTGGCTGAACGCGTCAATGCCGGTGAGATCAGTGTCAAGGAAGCCGCGCAGCTGGGCACCGGGCTGTTGATCGCTGGTCACGAGACGACCGCCAACATGATCGGCATCGGGATACTGGCCCTGCTCGAGAATCCGGAACAGGCTGCGCTGCTTCGTGATTCCGACGATCCCAAGTTCATCGCCAACGCCGTCGAAGAATTGATGCGTTACCTCTCGATCATCCAGACCGGCCAGCGACGAGTCGCCACCGAGGACATCGAGATCGGTGGTGAGACCATCCGGGCCGGTGAGGGCATCATTCTCGACCTCGCCCCCGCGAACTGGGATGCGGCCGCCTATCCGGAACCCGACAAGCTGGACCTCACGAGGGACGCTGGTCAGGAGCTCGGCTTCGGGTACGGCCGCCACCAATGTGTCGGGCAGCAGCTCGCGCGCGCCGAAATGCAGATCGTGTTCCCCACGCTTCTGCGCCGCATCCCGACGATGAAGCTGGCCATCCCGCTCGAAGAGGTCCCGTTCAAGCACGACCGACTCGCGTACGGCGTCTACGAACTTCCGGTGGCCTGGTAGTCACCGCCGGCTTAAAAATTTGCCAAGTCCCACAGCCCGATTGGAGTACCAAAGATGTCTACCCCAACAGCAATTCTGTATCCCCCGGAAGGTTTCGGCGCCCCCAAGTTCCGCAAGGGCCACGCCAAGGGAGACTTCGGCCTGCCCGCGGGCACCGAGATCTTTTCTGCCGACAATCACATCTCCGTCGCAGAGGACATTTTCTACGAACGGTTCCCCGAGGAACTGAAGGGCGCGGCGCCGCGGATCTGGTACGAGGACGGCGCGTACATGGTCGGCATGAAGGGCAAGGCCTGGACCGGTGGCGATTTCGGCCGGGTGCTGATGCAGTACGACGACCTGGCCGGTGCGGCGTCGAACAACATCGATGCCCGCATTCGCGAACTCGCAGAAGACGGCATCGATAGGGAACTCGCGTTCCCCAACGCCGTACTTGCGCTGTTCCACTACCCCGACAAGGCGTTGCGCGAGCGCGTGTTCCGCATTTACAACGAGCACATCGCCGACCTGCAGGAGCGCTCGAAGGGTCACTTCTACGGTGTCGGGCTGATCAACTGGTGGGACCCGAAGGGCACCAGAAGCACGCTCGAAGAACTGAAGTCGTTGGGCCTGAAGACGTTCCTGCTGCCGCTCAACCCCGGCAAGGACGACGACGGCAACATCTACGACTACGGCAGCACTGACATGGACGCGGTCTGGGACGAGATCGAGGCCTCCGGTGTGCCGGTCAGTCACCACATCGGCGAAACCCCGCCCAAAACCCCGTGCCAGAACAACAGCGTCGTCGTGGGCATGATGGTCAACGTCGACTCGTTCCGCGAGCAGTTCGCCAAGTACGTCTTCTCCGGCATCCTCGACCGGCACCCCTCGTTGAAGGTCGGCTGGTTCGAGGGTGGAATCGCCTGGGTACCAACGGCCCTGCAGGATGCCGAACACATGCTCGCGTCGTATCGGCACATGTTCAACCACGAACTCGAGCACAGTGTCCGCGATTACTGGAACGACCACATGAGCGCATCGTTCATGGTGGATCCGCTCGGCCTCGAGCTCGTCGACAAGATCGGTGTGGAGAACGTGATGTGGTCGTCTGACTACCCGCACAACGAATCCACGTTCGGCTACTCGGAGAAGTCGCTGAAGACCGTCGTCGACGCCGTCGGGCCTGAGGCCGCGACGAAGATCGTCAGCACCAACATCAAGAAGTTCCTGGGCGTCGAATGACCACGTTCGCGGAGGCGGGCAGTTCCGCCATCGACATTCCCGAACTGCCGGACATGGCGCGCATGTACCGCGAATGCGGGGCCAGGCTGCGTGATTCGATGAAGGACAAGGGCGTCGACGCGCTCGTCCTGCTCGGCAACGGCAACGTCGTGTACGCCACGGGTGCCAGTTGGCCGCTGCTCGACGCCGGGCTTTCGCACGTCGAGCGTCCGGTCGCGATCGTGTTGGCCGACGACGAACACCCCCACCTTTTCATGCCGATGCGCGAGGGTTCGGCGTCCGAGTACGAGGTGCCCGCTGACCACATTCATGGGCCGCTGTATCTCGAATTCGACGAGGGTGTACAGCATTTCGGCAGGGTGCTCGCGGATCTGGTGCCTGTAGGGGCGAAGGTGGCCGTCGACGAGCTGACGGGGGCCATGCGCCGCGCGCAGTCACGGTTGTTCCCTTCGGGTCCGCCGTCGGACGCCGCGCAGGTCGTCGGCCCCGCGAAGCTCGTCAAGACGCCCGATCAGATCTCGTGCGTCCGCAATGCCTGCCGCATCACCGAGCAAGCCATGGTGGACGTGCAGAAGGCACTGGCTCCCGGGGTCCGGCAGGTCGATCTGTCGGCTGCCTTCGTCCGTCGTGCATTCGAATTGGGTGCCACCGCCAACATGCTCGAGGCCATCTGGCAGGTGATGCCCACCACGAAAACCAGTGGTGCCGTGTGGACGACCACCGGCGACCTGGCGCTGCCGCTGCTGACAACGGAACGTGAGCTGGCACGCGGTGACGTGTTGTGGACGGACGTCAGCATCACCTACAACGGTTACTGCTCGGACTTCGGCCGCACGTGGCTCGTCGGCGACGAGGTGTCCGGTCGCCAACAGGCGCAGTTCGACAAGTGGCGCGAGATAATCGATGCCGTGCTGGCGGTTACCAAGGCCGGCGCGACATCGGGTGACCTGGCGCGCGCTGCGATCGCCGCCAACGACGGCACGAAGCCGTGGCTGCCCCACTTCTATCTCGGCCACGGAATTGGCACCAACGCCGCCGAGATGCCGATGATCGGAACCGATCTCGGCCGCGAATTCGACGACAACTTCGTCTTCCCCGCCGGAATGCTGCTGGTGCTCGAGCCGGTGATATGGGAGGACGGCACCGGAGGCTATCGAAGCGAGGAGATCGTGGCCATCACCGAGGACGGCACCACACGGATCACCGACTATCCCTACGCCCCGTACGGGCGGCCCTGATGGCGCTGGAGATCCTGCCCGACCCAAAGACTTTGCGGAGCGGACGCCGCGAGCGGGTACTGGATCAGATGGCCGCCGACGATCTCGACATCCTGGTCCTCGGCCGACAGGCCAACGTCCGGTATGTGACGGGTGCGCCTCAGCTGTGGGTGGCGGGCACCAGACCGTTCGGCCCGATCTGCGAGGTGATCCTTTCGACCGGCGAGATCCACCTCAACAGCACGTGGGACGAGGGCATCCCCGATGAGATCGGCCACGACCATCTCTACGGTTTGGCGTGGAACCCGATGACGCTGATCGACGTGCTCAAGAAGCTGCCAGGCGCGGCCACCGTTCGGCGAGTCGGAACCGATTCGCTGACACCGACATTCGCGCAGCTGCTACCCATGGCGTTTCCCAACGCCGAACTGGTCGATGCGGAGCCCGCGCTGCGTGCCGCGCGGCGCATCAAGACGGCAGACGAGATCGTCGTGCTGCGGGGTGCGCTCGGCATCGCAGAACACGCGCTGGAGGCGGCCCGTTCGGAGTTGGCGCCCGGTGTCAGCGAGCAATCTCTCACCGGCGCGATGATGCAGGCGATGGCGGCAGGTGGGGTCACCACACCCGCGACACAGGATGGCGCATGGATCACGCCCAAGGACCACTCGTGGCGGCGCGATTCGATCGACGGCCGCGTGACCGACGGTGACCTTGTTGCACTGTCCGCGGGGGCGTTGGCCGACGGCTATGTCGGCGAGGTCGGCCGGACGTGGCCGGTGGGCGACGTCGCGGGAGCCGATGCGTTGTTCCGGCGCTCGAATGAGCTGTGGGAGCGCCTCATTGCCGCCTGCAGACCCGGCGGCCTCGCCGCCGACCTGCTGGCCGCCTACGAGGCGGCAGGGGAGCCGCTGCCCGCGACACCCGTGGCGCACGGTCTCGGTCTCGGGTTCGACCCGCCGGTGATCTCGCCGGACCTGCCGAACACCTGCGCACAGGAGCGCCTCGAGCCGGGCATGGTGCTGGCGGTCACGGGGTATGTGTGGCAATCCGGTGTCGGAGCGGTGTTCTCCAGGGACGCCGTGCTGATCGGCGACGAAGGTGCCGAGGTCCTCACGTCCAGCCCGACCTACGGCGCCGTCGAAGTGACGGCCTGAGCCGGCGTCGATGGCGTCAGGCGAACGTCCGTCGCCCGAGGAGATCGTCCTCTACGACAAGGACCCCGAGACCAAGATCGCGACGATCACGTTCAATCGCCCCGACCATCTGAACGCACCCACGTCGGCCGCGCGGCTGCGCTACGCGGACCTGCTGCGCGGTGCGACCGTGGACGACGACGTGAAGGTCGTCGTGATCCGTGGCGTCGGCGACGATTTCGGCAGCGGCGCCGATCTGCCCGACTTCATGGCGGGCACCGAGGAGGACCGGCTGGCCGAGCTTCGGGTGGACGATCCCAACGTCACGTATCCGCCGAAGGGAAGCTTTCGGCATGGGGCGACGATGGGTCAGTGGTACGGCAACGTGGCGGCGGGCAACCGGGCGCTGCAGGAGCTCAAGAAGATCAGCATCGTCGAGGCGAAGGGCTATTGCTACGGGTGGCACTTCTATCAGTGCGCCGATGCCGACCTCGTTATCTCCTCGGACGACGCCCTTTTCGGACACCCGTCGTTCCGGTACTACGGCTGGGGGCCACGCATGTGGACCTGGGTGCTGACGATGGGCCTGCGCCCGTTCCAGGAGATGGTGTTCACCGGACGGCCGTTCACCGCCGAGGAGATGCTGGCCTGCAACTTCCTCAACAAGGTGGTCGCGCGGGACCAACTCGAGGCGGAGGTGGAGAAGTACGCCCTGGCGTGCGCTCGTAACCGCCCCGTCGACACCGTGTTTCAGCAGAAGGTGTTCTTCGAGGTGATCAAGCAGTTCCAAGGCGAGTACATGGGCAGCGTGTTGTCGGCGATGTTCGAATCGATGGGGAGCACGGTCCGGCCCGACGCAGGCGACTTCATGCTCGGCGATGCGATCGATGCCGGTCTAGCCGACTCGGTGAACGACAACGACGCGAAGTTCCCACCGGAGTTCCGGTTGAGCAAGTCGAACCGCAAGAAGAAGGACTAGCGTGCAGCCGCTGAACGGTTACACCGTCATCGATCTGTCGGTCGGCATTGCCGGTGCCTACTGCACGAAGCTGCTGGCGGACGGCGGCGCGGACGTCGTCAAAGTGGAGCCGCCGGAAGGGGACCCGCTGCGTGGGTGGTCGGCATCGGGCGCCGAAATCAAGCCAGGCGATGACGGAGCTCTGTTCAGTTTCCTGGCGTGCTCCAAACACAGCGTCGTGGTCGATCCGGAGCGCCCCGATGACGTCGACCTGCTGCGCAACCTGCTGAGTTCGGCCGACGCGGTGGTCTGGTCGCGGGGGTCTGCCCTCGCAGCGCTCGACGAGTTCACACCCGCGGCGCTCGCCGAGGCCAATCCCCGGCTGACCGTGACGTCGATCACCCCCTTCGGTCTCGAGGGACCGTGGGCGGACAAACCGGCAACCGAGTTCACCACGCAGGCCTGGTCGGGCGGCGTGATCGGTCTCGGCCGGGGTGCGCAGGACCGCGCGCCGCTGTTCGTCGCCGGGCAGATCGGGGAGTGGCTGGCCGGAGCGTTCGCCGCAGCAGGGACGATGGCGGTACCTGCCGGTCTTGTGGACGTCTCGATGCTCGAAACGCAGATCCTTTGTCTCACTTACTATTCGGTGTCATTCAACGATGCGCTGGGCCGCCCGTTTCGCGATCGTCGCCGGTTGACGATTCCCGGCGTCGCGACGGCGGCCGACGGGCTGGTGGCGCTGGGATGCGGCACAGCACAACAGTGGTTCGACCTGTGCGCCATGGTGGGCCACGACGAGTGGATCGACGAGGAGTCGGAACTCTCCATCACCGAACGGGCCAATATCCACGCCGAGCAGATCTACGAGTGGGTGCGCGAGAACCGGATCGAGGACATTCTCGACCTGTCCAGTGCGTTTCGGATCCCCAACGCACCGGTCGGTAACGGCGCCAACGTCACGTCGTTCGACCAATTCGCCGAACGAGGCACGTTCGTCAAGAATCCGCGCGACGGGTTCACGCAGCCCGGCCCGCCGTACCGCACCTCTCCATCACTTTCCTGCGCACCGCAACCCGCCCCGCGGCTTGGCGAACACACCGACCACTACCGCCGAAACGGACATTTGGGTGTGAAAACGGCCAGAATTACCGCCCAAACGGACGTTTCGGCGGGGGTAAAACCGCTTTTCGAGGGTGTGCGCGTGCTCGATATGACGAGCTTCTGGGCCGGGCCGTCGTGTACGCATGTGCTGGCTCAGCTGGGAGCCGAGGTCATCCACGTGGAGTCGACGGCGCGTCCCGATGGCACCCGGCTGATCGCAGGCGTGCCGGTCACCGAGGACCAATGGTGGGAGCGGTCCCCGATCTTCTCGGGGCTGAACACCAACAAGCTGAGCGTCACGCTGGACATCCGCACGCGGCGCGGCGTCGAACTACTTCGCGAGCTTGTGAAGACGTGTGACGTCATCGTCGAGAACTACACGCCTCGAGTGCTTGACCAGATCGGCCTCGACTTCGACACCGTGCGCGAGTTGCGACCCGACGCGATCATGATGCGCATGCCGGGCTTCGGGCTCGACGGTCCGTGGCGCGACAAGCCTGCGTTCGCGTACGTGATCGAGGACGCTTCCGGGATCACCTGGCTCACCGGCCATCCCGACCAGAATCCCGTGGAACCGTATGCGGTCGGAGACCCGAACGCCGGGGTGCACGGACTCAACGCGTTGATGCTCGCGTTGGCGCATCGGCGGCGCACCGGGGAGGGCGTGCGAATCGAGGCGGCGATGGTCGACGCCGCGCTCAACATCGCCGCCGAGCAGGTCATCGAATACTCCGCCTACGGCAACCTGCTGCAACGAGAGGGGAATCGCGGCCCCACCGCGGCACCCCAAAACCTTTACCGCACCAGTGAACCCGACGAGTTCGGCCGACCCGACGACTGGGTGGCGATCGCGGTGGCCACCGATGAACAGTGGACGAGCCTGGTCGGCGCACTGGGCAACCCGAGCTGGGCAACCGACGACGAGCTGGTGACCTTCGGCGGCCGACGGCGACACCACGACGCGATCGACGAACGATTGAGCGCCTGGTGCGCCACGCGTACCGGTGACGAGATCGTCCAAACGCTATGGGACGCAGGCGTACCCGTCGCCAAGGTGATGCAGCCGCATCGGGTGGGCGACCTGCCGCAACTGATGTATCGCGGGTTCTACGAACGGGTCGACCATCCGATAAATCCGACCGCAAGGCACAGCACGCTTCCCATGCGGATCTCTTCCGGGCCGCAGCGTTTCCACAGAACGCCTGCGCCGCTTCTCGGACAGCACAACCGCGAAGTGCTTTCCGGGCTGGGACTCGGCGACGACGAGATCGCCGAATTGGAAGTGCAGGGGATCATCGGCACCGCCCCGGCGGGGCTTGGCATCCGCACCACCAAGACTGGTTAACTCAACCCGTGACCATCGATCCCTCGAACATCATGCTGACCGGGCGGGTTGCGGTCGTCACCGGAGGGGGAGAAGGCATCGGGCGCGGCATCGCCGAAGGATTGGCGGCATTCGGCGCGAAGGTGGCCATCTGGGAACGGACAGCGGAAACGTGCGCATCGGCCGCCGATGCCATCGGGGCGCTGGGCATCGTGACCGACGTCCGCGACAGCGGACAGGTCGACGCGGCGCTGGAACGGACCGCCAACGAGCTTGGCCCAGTGAGCATTCTGGTCAACAATGCAGGCGGCGTATTCGCCTCACCGTTGCTGGAGACCACCGAGAACGGTTGGGACGCCCTGTACAAGTCGAACCTGCGGCATGTGCTTCTCTGCACCCAGCGGGTGGCGAAGGCTCTGGTCGAGGCGGGTCTGCCCGGAAGCGTCATCAATGTGACCTCTATCGAGGGCGTACGGGCGGCTCCCGGTTACGCGGCGTATGCGGCCGCAAAGGCGGGCGTCATCAACTACACGAAAACGGCGGCCCTCGAACTGGCCACCCAGGGAATCCGGGTCAATGCGTTGGCACCCGACCTCACCATCACCGAAGGGTTGTTACGGGTGTCCCCAGACGGGCTGCCCGCCGGCGCCGCACACATGATCCCGATGGCACGACCGGGCCATGTCGACGAGATGGCCGGGGCGGCAGTCTTTCTCGCCTCCGACATGTCGAGCTATATAACCGGGCAGACGATCCACGTCGACGGCGGAACACAGGCCGCCGGCGGGTGGTACCACAACCCGCAGACCGGCGACTATCAGTTGGGCCCGGGCTCGGCGCCTTCCTGATGCGGGGTTTCGCGGCCGGGGTCGCCCAGCCTGGCGGCTATCGCTCCCCAGAAGTCGGCGTAGCGACCGGGGGCGTTGCGGTAGGCGGCGCGGCGCGCGAGGAAGACCCGCGCGAGCGGCGCGACAAGCCGGAGCGGGTAGCGCTTCCACCCCATTCGTTCGCTCATCTCGGCGAGCATGTCCGGCCACGAATGATTTTGGAAGGACAGCGCTTGTTGTGCCCGCTCGGTGTCCATCCAGTCGGTGAGGAACCAGCCGTCGTCATCGTCGGGATCGCCCGGACGCCCCTCCGGGAGCACGCCGGGCAGACCCAGCGCGGCGGCCAGCGCGGGACCGACGTCCTTCTGCAACAGCTTGTGTGAGTCGTCGCCTGCGATGAGCAGGATCTCGCCCGCGACGTCGGCGGTGGTGGCCGCCGCGAATGCGGTGGCGACGTCGCGGACGTCGACGGTGTGAATGCGCCCGTCGGTGGGCAGCGCACTCTCGACGAAGATGCCGTCCGCGGTGAGCGGGAGCGCGCTGAAGTCCGGGCTGAGCACGCCGCCCAGCCGCAGCACCACCCACTCCAGACGCGAGCCGCGCACGTGTTTCTCGGCTTCGTACTTGGTATTGCTGTACAGCTCGAAGGGCCGGGGCGGGGTGTTCGCGCGGACCACGTCGGTAACCCGGTTTGGATTACGCGAACCGTAGACGGCGTTGCTCGACGCCTGCACGAAGCGGGGCGGTTTCGGTTGCGCCTCGGCGGCACGCACCAGCGCCACCGTGGCACCGACGTTCACCTTCCGGCCAAGAGCGGGGTTTCGGTACAGCGGCGGCGGGATGATGGCGGCAAGGTGCACGATCACCTCCGGCGAGACATCGGATACGAGGCGGTCTACCGCATCCGCATCGGTCAGGTCGGCCCATCGGGCCGTGACGCCGTCGGGCAATGCCCGGGCCTTCTTGCGGTTGGCGGGGGTGTCGAGGTCAGCGACCACCACCCGGCGCCCGTCCGCGGTCAGCCGCTTGACGGTTTGGGACCCCACCAGCCCGAATCCACCCGTCACAAGCACCGCGTCTGTCATCCGTCCCCCTCCGATGGAAATGACATTCTCAATAAAAGAGAGTATCATATCCGCAGGTGACCCTACTGGTGGGTACTTGACGCCCAGCTTGGGTATGCGATGCAAACAATAGGACGTAGGGGTAGGTATGGGCGACAACGACGTTGACTCCATCGGTGAGGAAGAGGCCACCAAGTGGGATCCCACCTTCACTGAGCAGGTGAGCAACACCGTAGGTCCGCTAGTCAAGAGGTACTTCCGTGCCGAGGTGGACGGTATCGACGCGATGCCGGCGGCAGGCGGAGTTCTCGTCGTGTCGAACCACTCGGGCGGCATGTTCACACCCGACGTGCTCGTGCTCGCTCCCGCGTTCTACAACAAGTTCGGCTTCGACCGACCCCTCTACACACTCGGTCATTACGGCATCTTCATCGGGCCGATGGCCGGGTGGCTACGCCGCGTCGGCGTCATCGAGGCCAGCAGGGAGAACGCCGCGAAGGCACTGCGATCGGGAGCAGTTGTGCTGGTGTTCCCTGGAGGTGACTACGACTCTTACCGACCGACCTTCGAGAACAAGATCGACTTCGCGGGCCGGACTGGCTACGTGCGCACGGCTATCGAATCGGGTGTGCCAATTGTGCCGGTCGTCTCCATCGGCGCCCAGGAAGGACAGTTGTTCCTTACCCGCGGCAACTGGTTGGCGAAGCGACTGGGCCTGGAACGCTTCCGATCCGAGATCCTGCCGGTGAGTTTCGGGTTCCCGTTCGGGCTCAGCGTGTTCTTCCCGCCCAACGTGCCCCTGCCCACCAAGATCGTCACGCAGGTGCTGGACCCGATCGACGTGGTCAAGGAGTTCGGCGAGGACGCCGACGTCGAGGCTGTCGACGCCCACGTCCGTGAGGTGATGCAAACCGCGCTCGACCGGCTTGCGAAGAAGCGCCGGTTCCCGATACTGGGCTGACCGCGGACTAGCCGATCGGACGCGTCGGCGCCATCGCCGTGCCAACGGTGGTCAGTTTGCCGGGAAGTCCTGCAGCGCGCCGGATTTCGGCAAGGCTGTGGATCATCGCGTCGGTCGCCTCGTGGACGTCGTCGAACGTCTTGTCGTCGGACAGGATCGAGATATCCACCTGGTCAACGTAACTCCACACCGTCATGTTGAATGCACTTCCCGCCGAGAGTATTCCGATCGAATAGATCTCGGTCACCGGTGCGCCGCCGATATGTCCGCGTTCACGCGGGCCGGGGACATTGGACACCGCGACGTTCATGATGGGGCTGTGCGCGGTGCGCTTGGACTGCCACCGGAACAGGGCGGGCGCAACGGCGGGTGGCAGGTACTCCATCAAGCGTCCGTGCAGCTTCGGGCCCAGGAGCTCGTTGTCCTCCTTGGCGCGCGACGCGGCCAGGGCGGTCAGCCGCACTCGCTCCAGCGGGTCGTCGATGTGCACCGGCAGTGATATCGGCAACCCGCTGATCTCATTGCCGGTGATCCGGTCCTGTGATCTGTCGGTGGCCACCGGCACGGAGGCCATGATCGGCTGGTCCGCCCGACCGTCGTAGCGCAGCAACAGTTCTCGTAAACCGCCGGCGGCCATCGCCAGCACGATGTCGTTGAACGTCACACCGAGGTGTCTGGCCGTCTGCTTGACCTCGTTCAGTGACAACGAAGCCGTCGCGAACGTCCGAACCGGCGAGACGATGTGGTTGACGAACGTCGGCGGGAACTTGAACATCTTGGCCATGTCCGCGTCGTCGCTACGCTCCTTTGACCGGCGCCGGACCCGGTTGAATCCCCTGACGGCGTCGCCGATCAAGCTCGGCATTGCCGCGATGTTTCGGACATGGTCACGCCCGGCGACGCGCAACAGCTCCGACTTCGACGGTGGCTCACGCGTGGTGTAGTCGTCACGCTCGGTCTGCTCCGAACCGGTCAGATCCATCAGCCGCGCGAGCAGGTTGGCCGACGCGACGCCGTCGGCCAGCGTGTGGTGGACCTTGCCGATCAGCGCGAAGCGGTCGTCGGCCATTCCTTCGGCGAAGTGGAATTCCCACAGAGGACGGTCGCGATCCAGCGGGGTGCTGGCGATCTCCCCGATGACCTGGTCGAGCTCGCGTCGGCCGCCGGGGCTCGGGACCTGCACCCGGCGGAGGTGGTAGTCGAGGTCGACGTCGCAGTTCTCCATCCACATCGGATGGTGCATCTTCCACGGGATGTCGACGAGCCGATAGCGCAGCGGGTCGAGCAGGTGAAGGCGGCGCTGGATCGTCCGGCGGAACACGTCGAAGGTGAACTCGCCGTCGTAGTCGGCGGCATGGATGACCGCCACCTTCAGGGTGTGCGTGTGCAGGTTGGGAGTCTCGCTGTACAGCAGCATGGCGTCCATGCCGTTGAGTCGCTTCACGCCCCGCCCCGATCTCCCGAACCGGTTCCATGCAACCACCCGGGCGAGCACAGGCTGACCGGTTTGAGTGACTCAGTGACTCCAGCCCTCGGCGGCCTGTTCGTCGTAGGTGCGGTCGATGCGTTCGAACCGTCGCCGGATCGACTCGCGCGACGCTCGGTGGGGCAGGATGTAGAGGCGGTTGGCGACGACCGCGTCGGCGGTCAGGCGGGCCACGTCGTCGACACGCACGCTGTCGTCGGTCGGCTTGATTAACGCCGCCAGTCCCTGCACGGCTTCTTCGGTCTGGTTGGTGCGGGCACCGTAGTCGTTGCTTCTGGTGCGTTCGGAGTTGGCGATGATCGGGGTGTCGAGGATCATCGGGCACAGCACCGAGACGCCGATGCCCTCACCTTTCAACTCACGCGACAAGCTCTCGGCGAGCGCGACGACGCCGAATTTGGCGACGCAGTACGGGCCGAGTCCGGCGTTACCCACCATGCCCGCGAACGACGAGGTGAACATGATGTGGCGGTCCCCGCCCTGCTCGATCAGGCGCGGCAGGAACGCCTCGACGCCGTGAATCGGCCCCCACAGGTCGACGTCGATCACCCAGCGCCAGTCGCCGTGGGTCACGTCGGCGATCGGGCTTCCATAGGCGATGCCCGCGTTGTTGAACACCAGGTTCACCTCGCCGAGCAGGCGGAACGCTTCATCGGCGAGGTGGGTGACGGCCTCCAGTTTCGTGACGTCGCAGATGACGCCGTGGGCCTCCGCGCCGTCCGCGCGTAGTCGCTCGACCGCCTGGTCGAGTGCGGACTGATCGACGTCGGCAAGAACGACGCGCGCGCCGCGACGCGCGAACTCCTGCGCGCAGGCAAGACCGATGCCACTCGCGCCGCCGGTGATTACCGCTCCGCGTCCCTCGAATGTTTCCACGGCGCGAAGACTATCGGCTCGGGCTAGGCGATGGCGTCAATCGCCGCACGGCTGTCGAGGTCGGTGAAGGCCGCCGCATACCGCTGCACCAGCGCGAGGCAGACGTCCGGGCTCTGCCAGGCATCGCCGCCGGACAGTGTCGCCATCCAGATCGCCAGCCCGTGTGCGACAGAGGCGCGGTAGCGCAGCAACACCTCTTCGACACTCGGCATCTCGGCGGCGGGCAATGTCAATGCGGCGCGGTACTCGTCGAGCAGTTCTCGTTCGCTGCGGCGCCTTTCCTCGATGGTCAGCGCACCCTGCAGGAAGTATCCGAGGTCCAGCGACCAGTTGCCCCGGCGCGCCATCTGCCAGTCGAGGAACCCGACATCGTCATCCGGCAGCACATAGGTGTTGCCGATGTGCGGGTCGCCGTGCAGCAGGGTCTGCGGTGATGTCGTCAGCGTTCCGATGTAGCGGGCCCAGATGTCGATGAACAACTGCTCGCCGGTCAGCGAAAGGATCTCGGCAGCCACGGTGTCGCCCGACCGCTCGCGCGCGATGTGCAGTGGGGCGTACTGCATGCCTTCGAAGGCGACGAACGGCTCGACCCAGCCGAGTGCGGGATTCTTCGTCAGGCGGTCGCCCCAGTACTCGCTGTGCAGTCGGGCAAGTCCGCGCACCCCGTTGGTCACCTGCTGGACTGTCATCGGCCGGGTGGAGTCGCGAGGGTCGCCACCACGCGCGACGACGTCCTCCATGATCATCAGGAAATCGGACGCATCCTCGTCGATGAGAGCCGCGTAAACCGCCGGATGGTCAAGCGGCAGAGGGACTCCTGCGGCGAAAAGCCGCGGTTCGTGAAACAGGCCACTGGTGAGCGCGACGAGGTCGGCGTGGGCGGGGTCGACCGCCTTGGCGAAGACGGTGGCGGGCCCGGCGCCGGCCGAGTAGGTCAACTCGAGCCGGGCCCGCCGGTTGGTGCCGTCGTCGCGCAGCGCGACCCGCACGCTGTCCACCGCCGCGCCGGGATGATGCGCGGCAAGCGCTGCCGTCATCCAGTCCGGGGTGATCGCGTCCCAGCCCTGCGGGATCGACAACTCCGCAAGGGTCATTTCAGGCAGCTACCCGCGTCGATCGGAAGCGTCACACCGGTGAGATAACGCGCTTCGTCGGACGCGAAGAACAGCACCGCGTTGCTGATGTCGATTGGGTCAACCCACGGGATGGGAAGCACGTGGAACATCTGGCAGATCGGGGCCATGTCGTCCGGACCCGGGTTTTCCAGGTCGGGGCGGAACATCTTCCAGGTGCCCTCGTTCATGATCATCGGCGTGCTGACGTGTGTGGGGTGCACAGAGTTCACCCGGATGTTCTTCGCACCGAGCTCCACTGCGAAGGTCCGCATGAGACCGACGACGCCGTGTTTGGCCGCAACGTAGTGACCGCAGTGCGGGTAGGCCTTCATACCGCCGACCGAGCTGGTCAGGACGATCGACCCGCCTCGGCCGCCCGACAATAGATGGGGGACACCGGCCTTCACGGTCTTCCACACACCGCTCAGGTTGATGTCGATCATGTCGGTCCAGTCTTCTTCGCTGGTCTGGTCCAGCGTGTCGCCGCCGTTTCCAATGCCGGCGTTGGCAACGATGATGTCCAGTCGGCCCAGTTGATCAACACCGGCATCGACTGCTGCCTTGAGCGCGTCGTAATCGCGGACGTCCACCTCGGCCGTATAGATCTGCCGGTTGTGGCCCTTGACCAGATCCGCGGTCTCGGCCAGGTCCTCCGGCGTGGACGGGGGGATTCCGCCTTCGGCCACAACGGGTTTACAGACATCGATGGCGATGATGTCAGCGCCCTCTTCTGCCAACCGCACGGCGTGGCTACGACCCTGGCCGCGCGCCGCGCCGGTGATGAAAGCGACCTTGCCTTCAACACGTCCAGTCATCTTCAAACCTCAATTCGTAGTTGGTGGAAAGGATTTCACTCAAAGGACAGCAGGCATGGAGTCCCAGCCGCGGACAGTCGACGTCGGTGAGAGCGACGCGTTGGCCATGTCGACATCCCATTCGGGGAACCGCTTCAGGATCTCCTCCAGGGCGACGCGTCCCTCCAGCCGGGCCAACGCCGAGCCGAGGCAGTAGTGCGTGCCGACGCTGAAGGCGAGGTGCTGGCGTACCTCCCGGTGGATGTCGAAAACATCGCCGTCGGGCGGGAACTGGCGGTCGTCGCGCACGGCGGCGCCGATCAACATCATCATCACGCTGCCCTCGGGCACGGTCTGGCCGTGATACTCGACATCGCGGGTCACATACCTGGCGACGTGCGGCGCGGGAGGTTCGAAACGCAGCAGCTCCTCGATCGCTTGCGGTATCAGCGTTGGGTTCTCGACGAGCTCGCGGCGCTGGTCTGGATGTTCGGCCAATACCTTGGCCGCCCAACCGATCAACCGCGTAGTGGTCTCGTTGCCCGCGCCTGCCACCACGTTGAGATAGGTGAGCAGCTCCTGGCGAGTGAGGGTGCGTGTGGCGCCCGTCTCGTCGACGAACTCCGCATTGAGCAGTTCGGTCATGATGTCGTCCGACGGGTGGTCGGCGCGCCAGTCGATGTAGGCCTCGAAGATCTCGCCAGTGACGAAACCGTCCTCCGACTGCTTCATGGGCTTGCCCGCCTCGGTGCGCAGCTGCGCATTGGCGTGGTCGCGGATCATTTCCTGGTCGTTTTCGGGGATGCCCAGCAGCGCGCTGATCACCTGCATCGGCATCTGCGCGCCGAAATCGGTGACGAAGTCGAAGCGGCCGGCTCCGACAAGCGGGTCGAGGCTTTGCGCACAGTACTCCCGGATTTTGGGTTCCAGCGCGTTGATCTTGCGCGGCGTGAACATCCGCGCCAGCAGCTTGCGGTGGATGTCGTGAACGGGCGGATCCTCGAAAATCACTGTGCCGGGCGGGATATCGATATTGGCCTTGATCAGCTCGATGATCGCCCCGCGCGCCGAGCTGAACGTGTCGTGATCGACCAGGGCCTTGTTCACGTCGGCGAAACGGCTGAGCGCGTAGAAGTCGTGCTGCGTGTTGTAGTACAGCGGCGACTCATCGCGCAGCCGACGAAATGTCGGGTACGGATCAGCATTGATCACGACGTCATACGGATCGAAGTAGACGTCGCTGGTGGGCGCTTCGGTGGCATCGACGGTCACGGTGTCGCCTTTCACGGATACCAGGGCGGCATAAGACAGATGGATGGCAACTGTCTCACAAACTCTGGCATCAGCGTCGCATGGGTGTCAATGGGACAATCATTTTCTGCGATTTACACTCTCTGCTTAGTAGAACCGACTTCTCATAGTTGCCGGGGTCAGGTCGCGACCCGTAGTAGCGCCTCCTGTCCGAACGAGGCGACCAGCGTGCCGCTCTCGGTCAGCACATCGCCTCGCCCGAAGCAGCGGCCGTGGGCCAGCAGTGGACTGTGCTGGCGTAGCAGCAGCCACTCGTCGGTGCGGAAAGGCCGGTGAAACCACAGCGTGTGCGAGGTCACCGCGGACGTGAACTGCGTGCCGTTACCGCGTTGGCCCAGCCCGTCCATCGGTCGCAGCGCCGTGCCGATGAGGGTGAGGTCGGTGGCATACGCCGCAACGGCCGGGGCCAGATCGGGATCAACTTCCGGTGTGCGCATCCAGAATTCGAACTGCGGGGGACCGGCCGTGGTCGCGCTGAGGTCGTCGACGGCGCGCGTCTCCCACGGAATGAGGTCGAGTGCCAGCCGATGCTGCTCACCGAGCACGCGCGGAACATCGGCCACCTCTTGATGCTCGGGTCCGTCCTCCACCACGTGCATGCAGATCGAAGAGGTCGCGAGGACGCCGCGGCTCTGCCGTGCGGTGATCGTCAGGGTCGCGAACGAGCGGCCCTCGTGGTGCCGGATCGCCTCGTAGGTGACCGGCTCGTCGGCACGCCCCTCGCGGGCGAAGACCGTGTGCAGCGATTTGACGCACTTGTCCGGGCACACCAACCGGGCGGCCTGGATGACTTGGCCGAGCAGCTGACCGCCGAACAGCCGGTGGTACTCGAGGTGCTGGTTGCGGCCCTCGAAAAGCGCCACGTCGGTTGCTCCGCCGGCCTCGTCGGACCGCGCCGGCGCGAGTTCAAGGCACTCCAGAAGGTCGGTCCAGAGATCGGGCACGCTCGTCAGTGTAAGCCGAGTTCTTCTGCCGAGAGAACCCGGTTCTCAGTCAGGCCGCGAAGCCGTTGGCGCAGAAATCCCACACTTCGTCGGAGCTGATGGGGTGGGTGGTGTCCCCGTCGGTGTCGCCGCTCGACTGCGCGACGAACATCACGGTCTGCATGGTCATCGCCGCCATCCGCTTGGGATTGATGGTCGGACGCAGCTGGCCGGCGGCCGCGGCATCCTCCATCAGCTCTGTGAGCAGGGCGAGCAGGGGTGCGTGGGCGATTTTCACCTCGGACGGATGCGACACCAGCAGGCGCGGCGCGAAGTCGGTGAACAGCGGCCGTTTCGCGGCCGGATCGGGGCGCGAGGACTCGAACAGCAGCTGAATCGCAACCTTCAGGCGCTCCATCGGATCGTCGTGGCTGGCGGTGGCGGCGCGGATCTGGTCCGCAGACCGGCTCAGCGCGTCTTCGAACAGCGCGAGCAGCAGTTCGTGTTTCCCGTCGAACTGCAGGTAGAAGCTGCGCAGCGACTGGCGCGAGCGGTCAACGACCTCTTGCACGGTGAAGTCGGTACTGCCCTTCTCGATGATGATCGCCTGAGCGGCGTCAAGGAATCGCTGGACGCGTTGAGCGGCCCGGAGCTTCGCCGTCTTGATTGAGCGTTCGACCGCGCGCTGCTTCCAGGCGGGTTCTTCGCTAGGGCTTGTCACCGGCGGCTCAGATGCTTGCCGATTGGTGACAACATGAACTGACTGTACCGGAGAACGCCTTGCCATAGCGGTCCTCGACCCCCTCGCGGCCAACGTGTCTGAGATTGTAACTTTCTCACCATGAGAATACTATTCTCATACTGTTGATAATAGAAGTCTTTCAAAAATTGCGGACCGGCCGGGAGCGCAGTGCAGCTGACATTTGACGCCGACGTCGAAGCCTTCCGCGCCGAGTTCGTCGCCTTTCTCGATGAGAATTTGCCATCTGAGGCCGATGCGCTCGATCGGTCCCTGTCGAGTAGTCATGTCCCGGAGTGGGCCCGTCGCTGGCAACGACTGATGTTCGACAATGGCTGGCTGATTCCCGGCAACCCACCCGAGTTCGGTGGTCGCAACGCCACGATCCTGCAGCAGTACGCGTATCAGCTCGAGCTGTCGCGACGACGGGTCTACCAGAGCTACAACCCTCAGGGTGTCGGCATCATCGCCGCGTCGCTGATCTCATACGGCACCCACGAGCAGCACCAGAAATGGGCCGTGCCGATCCTGCGTGCGGAGATGACCGCCTCGCTGGGGATGAGCGAGCCAGGCGCCGGATCCGACTTGGCGTCGCTGCGGACGCGGGCGGTGCTCGAGACGGACGGCGACCATTTCGTCGTGAACGGCCAGAAGGTGTGGACGTCAGGCGCACACGACGCAGATGTGTTGCTGGCGTTCGTTCGAACCGATCCGGATGCCCCGAGACACAAGGGCATCAGCGCACTGATGATCCCCACCGACCTTCCGGGCGTGGTGCGCAGGCCCTTCGCGTCGGCGTGCGGTCAGGACGACCTCGACTTCAACGAGGTCTTCTTCAACGATGCGCGGGTGCCCGCCGAGAATCTCGTCGGCCCGCTGAACGAGGGCTGGCGGGTCGCCAACGGATCGCTCGGGCATGAACGGAATATGTTGTGGCTCAGCTATGCCGACCGCTTACAGGAACTGGTCGAGGACTACCCGGGTACGACAGGTCTTGACCGGGACCGTTTCGCCACGCTGGTGATGGACAACCAGGCGCTGCGCTTACTCGGCTCGATCGCGCTGGCGCGCGCGGCTCGCGGCGACGAGGACGCGGGTGCGTTGTCGGTGCTGAAGCTGCTCGGCTCTGAGGCCTCGCAGATCGCAAGCGAGCATGTGTTGGCCGCAGCCGGGCCGGACGCGCTGGCGCACCCCGGCGTCACCGGCCCGTATTCGCCGTTCCACCTCGACCTCTACCGGTCCGGCTGGTTCGAGCGCTATATCCGGTCTTTCGGCGGCACCATCGCCGGTGGCACCTCCGAAATCCAACGCAACATCATCGCCCAGCGCCTGCTGGGGCTGCCCCGCAACTAAGCACCTGAAGGATTCACCGTGTACATCGACTACGAGGTCAGCGACCGCATCGCCACGATCACACTCAACCGCCCGGAGGCGGCCAACGCCCAGAACCCCGAGCTGCTCGACGAACTCGACGGTGCGTGGACCCGCGCCGCCGAGGACAGTGACGTGTCGGTGATCGTGTTGCGGGCCAACGGGAAACACTTCTCGGCCGGCCATGACCTGCGCGGCGGCGGGCCGGTGCCCGACAAGATCACCCTCGAGTTCATCATCCAGCACGAGGCCAAGCGTTATCTGGAGTACACGCTGCGCTGGCGCAACGTCCCGAAGCCGTCGATCGCCGCGGTGCAGGGTCGATGCATCTCCGGTGGGCTGCTGCTGTGCTGGCCGTGCGATCTCATCGTCGCCGCCGACGACGCGCAATTCTCCGATCCGGTCGTGCTGATGGGCATCGGCGGCGTCGAATACCACGGCCACACTTGGGAATTGGGTGCTCGCAAGGCCAAGGAGATCCTGTTCACTGGCCGGGCAATGACGGCCGAGGAGGCGCACGGCACCGGGATGGTCAACAGGGTCGTGCCCCGCGACGACCTTGACAGCGAGACCCGAGCGCTGGCCGAACAGATCGCCAAGATGCCGCCGTTCGCTCTGCGGCAGGCCAAGCGCGCCGTGAACCAGACGCTCGATGTGCAGGGCTTTTACGCGGCGATCCAGTCGGTGTTCGACATCCACCAGACCGGCCACGGCAACGCTCTGAGCGTCGGTGGATGGCCGGTGCTGGTGAACCTCGACGAGATGAAGGCCAACATCAAGTAAGCCTGGTGCCACGAGCGTGCGTGTCTGCGGCCGACGCGCCGCAGTTTTTGCGCAGATTGCGCACCTTCATCGCCGACGAGCGCGACGAGCCCGCTGATTGCGCAGCGCGACGTCGGGGCAGCTTCGACAGCTGCCGTTCTCGCGGTCTGCGCACCGTCACGTACCCGCGAGCGTGCACAAAATGTCGGAGATTGACAGCGTGTCGGCCACAGACACGCACGCTCGCGGGAAAAAGGGGTCAGAGGTTGACGAGGCGGGGCGCCGAGCCGCGGGCCCGAAGCCCCGCTCCGGCTTTACGGGTGAGTTCCCTTGAGCTGCCGAGCAATCCATCGAGCACAAGCGCCCGCTTCACGTGGTGCTGCAGATCGTGCTCGGCGGTGAAGCCGATGCCGCCCAGCACCTGCTGGCAGTTTCTGGCGGCGGTCAGCGCGGCCTTACCTGCGGCGGCCTTGGCCAACATCGAGGTCAGATCGAGGTTGTCCGTCCCGGGCAGGCTCAGCGTCGCCTCGGCGCCTTCGATGGCCACCAGCGTCTCGGCCAGCCGGTGCCGGACCGCCTGGAAGGACGCAATCGGCTTGCCGAACTGCACTCGGTCCAGCGCATGCTGGCGGGCAAGTGTCAGCATCGCCCTGGCCGAGCCGACCAGCCACCAGCCCAGTGCGCGGCGGACCTCGGACATCCGCATCGGTTCGCCGTCGGGCACCCGCCGCAGCGGCAGCCCACCGAGCGTCGGGTTCGCGTCGCCCTGACTGGCTCGGACTCTCCCCGTCGCGTCGCTCGCCCCGCCACGTTCCCACACCACCCAGCTGCCCCCGGCGTAAGGCATCGGCGGAGTCCCGCCGGGGAGACCGCCGATGGTCTCCAACAAGACGTCGTTGAGAACCGATGCATGCGAACCTGTTTCGCCCAACAGCCGGAACACCAGCGGTATCGCCAGGTCGGGCACCTCGGAAAGCATGTCGGCCCAGCCCAGATCGGCAAGCGCCGCATCGAGCTGGGCGCCCGAGGTGGACAGCATGGTCTTGCGCAGTGCGTCTTCGAGTAGCCCGAGTGATGCGGCATCCGGTACTGAATCTGATTCCGGGGCCATCTTCAATCCTTCCCGAGGTCAAGAAGGCGGCGGGCGATGATGTTGCGTTGCACTTCGGCAGTGCCGCCGTAGATGGTGGCTGCCCGCGAGTACAGGAACTCGGTGCGCCAGGTGGTGTCGTCGAGTTCTATGACGCCCGGCATCAGATCGCGAGCGGTGTCGAAGAGCCTCTGTTCGGCGCTGGCCAGCAATACCTTGTCGATCGAGGTGTCCGGACCCAGCTTGTCACCCTTGGCCAGCCGGTACTGGGTCGCTTGGGACCGGGAGCGCAGCGTATGCAGGGCCAGATAGGCTTCTCCCAGATCCGAATCAACTGCCGCGCCAACTCCTTTGACTTCAGCGATCAGCGCGTCGAACCGCGAGTACAGGTAGGCGATGCGCTGCCAGAAGCACGTCGACCGCTCGTAGGGCAGCAGATCCATCGCCAGCCGCCAGCCGTCGCCGGGTTGGCCGAGCATGCGATCGGCGGGCACCACCACATCGTCGAAGTAGACCTCGCAGAACTCGTCGACGTCATGCATGGTGCGCAGCGGGCGCACAGTGATTCCGGGGGTGTCCAGGTCGACGAAGAAGGCGGTGATGGCCTCGTGATTCGGTGTGTCTGCGTCGCCGGTGCGGGTGAGCAGCACACAACGCGTCGCGTATTGCGCGAAGCTGGTCCACACCTTCTGGCCGTTGACCACCCAGTCGTCGCCGCGCCGCTCGGCGCGGGTCGTCAACGACGCGAGATCGCTGCCCGAGCCGGGTTCGGAGAATCCCTGGCACCACGACTCGCGGCCCGACAGCAGCCTCGGCACCATCTCCGCGGCAAGTTCGGGACGTGCGTAGTCGATCATGGTCGGGGTCAGCACATCGAGCATCGAATACGGTCCGGGATGGTCGATTCCGCGACCCACGATCTCCTCGCCCACGATCGCGCGCAGGATGTCCGGGCCCCCTAGTCCGCCCGCCGACTCCGGCCATCCATAGCGCATCCAGCCTGCGTCATATAGGGCCTTCAGCACACGAAGATGCTGGGCTTGGTGCGCATCGAGGGAGTCGTCCCCCGGTGGGGGCGTCAGATCGTTCTCGGTGAGCCAGGCCTGCAGCGCCGTGCGGAAGGCGGCGGGTTCGAACAGCTCAGTCATCCCGCCTCGGGTCTCCCGATCGCGTGCGGACGACCCGAGTCGTGGTCGCCGCTGCGCCGGATGAACGTCATGGCACGCGTTTTCAGCCGCCAGCCGTCGTCGGTGCGCACGTAGGTGTCGTTGTAATAGCCGATGCGCATGTCGTGTTTGGAGTGCTCGATGAAGCACAACGGCTGTGTGCCCGTCGCCTTGTCGGGGTCTTCGTCGTCCAGATGCACCAGCGACGTGCCCGTCATGAACAGCCCCTTGGGCGCGGCGTCGACGAGTTCGGGGAAGCGGGCCAGCGTGTACGTGGAGCCGAACGCGCTGTACGTGCCGTCCGGCGTGAACACAGTCACGAGTCCGTCGACGTCACCCTGCGTGATCGTGACGGCGTACTTGGCCAGCAGTTGTTGGATCTCGACCAAGTCTTCGGTTCGTGTCGGCCGGTTAGTTGACTCCGTCATGTCGGTAAACCTTACCGCCCTTCATTACAAAGTTCACATTTCTTGTAACGCTGATATCTGCGAGTGGATCGCCGGGCACGGCGATGACGTCGGCGAGATAGCCCTCGGCCACGCGACCCAGATCGGCCTTGTTGATCAGGTCGGCGGCGACGACCGTTGCCGCCCGCAGCACCGCGTCGGGTGGCATCCCCCAATCCACCAGCGTGACGAGCTCGTCGGCGTTGCGGCCGTGCGGGATCGCCGGAGCGTCGGTGCCGACGGCGATCTTCACGCCCGCCTCGTAGGCGGCCTTGATCGACGTGCGGGCCTTGGGGAACATCTCGGCGGCCTTGTCCTGCAACTCCTTCGGAGCCTTCGACACGTCCATCGCCTCGGCCAGCCGCCTGGTGGTGACCAGGAACCGGTCGTTGTCGACGAGCATCTTGATGGCCTCGTCGTCCATCAGGAAGCCGTGCTCGATGCAGTCGATGCCGCATTCGACGGCGTGCTTGACGGCCTCGGCCCCGTGAGTGTGCGCCGCCACCCGCAGCCCGCGCCGATGCGCCTCGTCGACGATGGCGCGCAGCTCTTCGTCCGAATAGTGTTGTGCGCCCGCCTCTCCGGTCAGCGACATCACGCCACCTGAAACGCAGACCTTGATCAGCTGGGCGCCGTGCTTGATCTGGTAGCGCACCGCCTTGCGGATCTCGTCCACGCCGTTGGCGATGCCCTCCTCGACAGTCAGCTCCAGCACGCCCGGCATGAAGGCCGCGAACATCGTCGGGTCGAGGTGCCCGCCGGTCGGCGTAATGGCATGGCCCGCAGGAACTATCCGCGGCCCGTCAATCCAGCCCGCGTCGATCGCCTTGGCCAGCGCCACGTCGAGCAGGTAACCGCCTGTCTTGACGAACAATCCGAGGTTGCGGACGGTGGTGAAGCCCGCGCGCAGCGTGCGGCGGGCGTTGCCGACGGCGCGCAGCATCCTGGTCGGGGGATCGTCCTGCACCTGCGACAGGCCGGGGTTCTCGCCGCGGCCGCCCATCAGGAGGTTGACCTCCATGTCCATCAGGCCGGGAAGCAGTATCGACTCACCGAGGTCGATCACATCGCCTTCGACGTCGCCGCCGACTGAGGTTGGACTGTCGGCGCCGCCGACGGCGACGATCCGGTCGTCTTCGATACGAACAATCCCCGGCCGGACGATCTCGCCGGCGTCGACGTCGAGCAGACCCGCTGCTTTGAGGGTCAGCACCCTTAGACCACCGGCTCCTTGATCAGCTCGATATAGGAAGCGCCGCTGTCGAGCACGCGTGGTTGCTTCCATACCTCGACGGGGAAACTGACCATGACGATCGATTGTCCCAGATGCACAAGCGCCTTGGCGTCCTCCGGCATCCCCTTGAGCGGGAAGCGCGCGTCGACGTAGACCATGATGTCCTCGAGCCGCTTCATGCCGGCGTCGTACATCTCCTGCATCTCGGCCATCGTCGAGTTGAGTCGCTTGGTATAGCGCTCCTGCTCCGTCGGCAGACACCAGTCGGTGAACCGCTCCAGATCGGCGAACTCTTCGGGCAGCTTAGGCATTTGCGTGATCCTTCTCGCTCGTCTTCGCGGGCTGCCCGTTCGGTGCGCCGTTTCCGTCGGCCAAGGACGCCTTGTACCTGTCGACGTAATCGTGGGCCGTCTTGTGCAGGTGGCGCAACAGGATCTCCTGATCGCACAACGGGAAGTCGGTGACGACCCGGGTGCCGATCTGAGTCTGGGTGGCCTCCAGCGTGTTCGCGTCCTGGAACGCGTACTCCTTGAACGTCACCGCGGCCAGTTCCTGGGACAGCCGCTGACGGAGATTCGTCGGCGGCACGAAGTAGAGGTCGGCCTCGAAGATGTGCGTGTCGACACCGGTCGGCCAGTAATGGTAGGTGAGATACCAACCCGGCGCCCAGAACAGCAGTGTGAAGTTGGGGAAGAACTCGAACGAGTCTGTGCCCCAGGTCTTGTGGCGTCCAGGGTTGACGGCCGGCGGCAGTTCATCGGGCAGCACGCCCTTGATGTCCGGCCGGTCCCACGGTCCGAACAGGCCGCTGTGCAGGATCCGCTCGATCGGCTTGACCATGCTCAGATCCTTGGGCGGGCTCATCCCGCCCCACGACGACACCATGGAGTGGTCGCCCTTGATGTCGTAGGCCAGCGCCTCGAAGCCGAACTTGGCCAGCTTCTCGGCCTCCTCCTTCTCCGCCTGCTTCATGTGCAGGATCGGCGCGTGGTAGAACTCGACGAACGCGTCGATGAACAACTTCCAGTTGGCGTTGATCTCGGAGCGGTAGCTGTAGTGCTCGGTCATCTCGTGGAACGGGTAGCCCTCGAGGCCCTTCGCAAAGTCACCCAGATATTCCGTGAGCGGGGCGGCATCGTTGTCGAAGTTGATGAAGATGAAGCCTTCCCACACCTCGCACCGCACGGGAACCAGCCCGTAGTCGCCCTTGTCGAGGTCGAAGAACTCACCTTCCTGCTGGACGAACGTCAGGTCGCCTTCGAGGCTGTAGCGCCATGCGTGGTACTTGCAGGTGAACTGGCGGCAGGTGCCGGACACCTCCTCGCCGGGGAAGTCGTTCCACAACAGCTTGTTTCCGCGATGGCGGCACATGTTGTAGAAGGCGCGAACGACCTCCTGCTTGTCCTTCACGATGATCACCGACGTGCCCGGGCCGGCCGACGGCATCTCGCGGGTGAAGTAACTGCCCTTCTTGGGCAGCCGCTCCACCCGGCCGACGTTCAGCCACGTCTTCTTGAAGATCGCCTGCTGTTCGAGCTTGTAGTGCTCGGGGTCGATCGAGTCTTCGTAGTTGACCGGCGCGGTGCCCAGTTCTGGCCAGTTCTCAGTCCAGCTGCCTGCGGCCGGCTTGGGGAAAAATGACACGGTTCTTACCTCTCCTTTTCGAGCTCAACGCCAAAGGTTTTCAAAGCCATGGACACGGTGACGTAACAGCCGACCGTGAAAACGAAGTCCATCCGCTGTCGTTGGTCGAAGCGCTCGCCCAGCGCTGACCACAGCGCGTCCGACAGTTCGTACTTCTCGAGAAGTTCGTCGACCGCCGCCAGCACCGTGCGGTCGAAGGCGTCGGCCGCCTCGCCGCGCTGCACGCCGGCGATCTCCTCCTCGGTCAGGCCTTCCCGCATGCCGAGCTTGACGTGCTGCACCCACTCGTATTCCGAATCGGTGTGGTGCGCCACCCGAAGAATGGCCAGTTCGCGCAGCCGGGGCGGCAGCGTCGAGTTGAACAGCAGATGCACGTTGAACCGCAGGAACGCCTTCGTCAGGTCGGGATGGTTGACGAACGTGCCGAGGATGTTGCTCGCGTTCTCCGGATTGCGCCGCTCCTCGGGGAGCATCACGGCGAGCGCGCGGTCGACGGAGTCGTCCCACTGATCGGTGGGCAGGGGGGGCAGTCGCACGGCCTCTCCTCTCGGGTGTGAGAATGATGTTCTCATTTCCGCCTAATACATTTCCATCTTTTACTCCGATGGTCAATGGGCAGTCGCCGGATATGACCGGCCACCAAACATCTGTCCCGCGGTATGGTGGGGAAATGCAGTTCGGACATTGATTCTCACCGAGCGAGAAGCTAGTTTCCCTGGATAGAGAACATTGGGAATACTACGGTGGTGGTGAGAGGGAAGGGAGCCCCATGAACAAAGAGGACATGATCCTGATCAGCGTCGACGATCACATCGTCGAACCGCCTGACATGTTCAAGAACCACCTGGCCAAGAAGTATCTCGACGATGCGCCGCGGTTGGTGCACAATCCGGACGGCTCGGATACCTGGCAGTTCCGCGACGTGGTGATTCCCAACGTCGCGCTGAACGCCGTCGCCGGGCGGCCGAAGGAGGAGTACGGCCTGGAGCCGCAGGGTCTCGACGAGATCCGGCCGGGTTGCTACAACGTGGACGAGCGCGTCAAGGACATGAACGCGGGCGGCATCCTCGGCTCCATGTGCTTCCCGTCGTTTCCCGGCTTCGCCGGACGGCTGTTCGCCACCGAGGACCAGGAGTTCTCGCTGGCACTGGTGCAGGCGTACAACGACTGGCACGTCGAGGAGTGGTGCGGGGCCTACCCGGCGCGCTTCATTCCGATGACTCTGCCGGTGATCTGGGACGCCGAGGCTTGCGCGGCGGAGGTGCGGCGCAACGCCAAGCGCGGCGTGCATTCCCTGACCTTCACCGAGAACCCCGCCGCGATGGGCTATCCGAGCTTCCACGATCTCGAATACTGGACGCCGTTGTGGGAGGCGCTTGTCGACACCGACACCGTGCTGAACGTGCACATCGGCTCGTCGGGCCGGCTGGCCATCACCGCGCCGGATGCGCCGATGGACGTGATGATCACTCTGCAGCCGATGAACATCGTGCAGGCCGCGGCAGACCTGTTGTGGTCCAAGCCGATCAAGAAGTACCCGGACTTGAAGGTCGCGCTCTCCGAAGGCGGCACCGGATGGATTCCCTACTTCCTCGAGCGCGCCGACCGCACCTACGAGATGCACTCGACGTGGACGGGGCAGGACTTCGGCAAGCAGAAGCCTTCGGAGGTGTTCAGGGATCACTTCCTGACCTGCTTCATCTCCGATCACGTCGGCGTGCAGCTGCGCAACGACGTCGGCATCGACAACATCTGCTGGGAGGCCGACTACCCGCACAGCGACTCGATGTGGCCGGGTGCGCCCGAACAGCTGGATGAGGTACTGAAAAGACACAACGTGACGGACGTCGAGATCAACAAGATGACGTATGAGAACGCGATGCGCTGGTACCACTTCGACCCGTTCACGCACATCCCGAAGGACCAGGCCACCGTCGGGGCGCTGCGCAAGGCCGCCGAGGGTCACGACGTCTCGATCCAGGCGCTGTCCAAGCACGAGCACGGCGGCGCCAACTTCGCGGACTTCGCCGCGAGCGCCAAGGAGCTGACCGGCAACAAGGACTGAGTAAGTCCGGTGGGCGACAGTGCGCCGGTGCGCAGATGCCTGATCGCGCCGGTGCACTCGGCCATGTGCCGACGAAAGAACGAGTAGGAGTGCAGTGGCTGACATTCTTGGCGGGATGAGTTTTGAACTGAGCGAGGATCAGCAGCTGATCCGGAAGTCGGTCGCCGAGCTGGCGGGCAAGTTCGACGACCACTACTGGATGGAGAAGGACCAGGCGCACGAGTTCCCTCAGGAGTTCTACGACGCCATCGCCAAGGGCGGCTGGCTCGGCATGACGATTCCCGAGGAGTACGGCGGGCACGGTCTTGGCATCACCGAGGCCACCCTGTTGCTCGAGGAGGTCTCGCGCTCCGGGGCGGCGATGAACGGCGCGAGCGCCATCCACCTGTCGATCTTCGGCATGCAGCCCGTGGTCAAGCACGGCTCCGACGAGCTGAAGGCCGCGACGCTGCCCCGCATCGTCAACGGCGACCTGCACGTCTGCTTCGGCGTCACCGAACCCGGCGCCGGCCTGGACACGTCACGCATCACCACGTTCGCCAAGCGTGAGGGCGATCACTACCGCATCAACGGCCGGAAGGTCTGGATCTCCAAGGCACTCGAGTCGGAGAAGATCCTGCTGCTGACGAGGACCACCCCGTACGACGAGGTGACCAAGAAGACCGACGGCATGACGCTGTTCATGACCGACCTCGATCGCGATCACGTCGACATCCGGCCGATCAACAAGATGGGCCGAAACGCGGTGAGCTCCAACGAGTTGTTCATCGACGACCTGATGGTTCCGGTGGGGGACCGGGTCGGCGAGGAGGGCAAGGGCTTCAAGTACATCCTCGACGGGTTGAATCCGGAGCGCATGCTGATTGCCGCCGAGGCGCTCGGCATCGGCAGGGTGGCGCTCGAAAAGGCCGTGAAATACGGCAACGAAAGGGTCGTGTTCAACCGGCCCATCGGCATGAACCAGGGCCTGCAGTTCCCGCTCGCGGACTCGCTGGCCCGTCTCGATGCGGCGGAATTGGTGCTGCGCAAGGCGTCGTGGCTCTACGACAACGGGAAACCCTGTGGGCGCGAGGCGAACACGGCCAAATACCTCTGCGCCGACGCCGGGTTCGGCGCCGCCGATCGCGCACTGCAACTGCACGGCGGGATGGGTTACTCCGAGGAGTACCACGTGTCGCGCTACTTCCGCGAAGCCCGACTGATGAAGATCGCACCCGTCAGCCAGGAGATGATCCTGAACTTCCTCGGCGAACACGTGCTCGGAATGCCGAGGAGCTACTGATGTCCCCGACGAACTACTTCGACCTGAGCGGGCGCTCGGCACTGGTGACCGGCGCGGCGGGCGGCATCGGCTCCGCGGTGTGCGTCGCACTGGCCGACGCGGGCGCCGCCGTGCTCGTGACCGACCTGGACAAGGACGCCGCCGCCGCTGTGGCCGAACAGATCTCAGCGGCGGGAGGCCGCGCCGAGGCCGCCGCGCTCGATGTGTCTGACCGCGATTCCGCCGATGCGGCTGCGGCGCAGGCGGCGGCACTCGCCGACGGCGCGCTGCACATCGTGATCAACAACGCGGGCGTGACGAAGCCGGCGATGTTCGAGAAGACGACGCAGGAGGCGTTTCGGCTGCTGTTCGACATTCACGTGATGGGTGCGTTCAACGTCACCCAGGCGGCTCTTCCGTACATCCCGACCGACGGCACGGGCCGCATCGTCAACGTGACGTCGGCGGCGGGGCTCACCGGAACGCTCGGCCAGGTCAATTACTCGGCGGCCAAGGCGAGCATCATCGGCTTCACGAAATCCCTTGCGCGCGAATTGGCCACCAAGAAGATCACGGTCAACGCGCTTGCCCCGCTGGCGGCCACCCCGATGACCGAGACCATCCGCACGAACGAGAAGTTCGCGGCCAACATGATGAACCGCATCCCGATGAAGCGGTGGGCCGAACCGTCCGAGGTCGCAGGTGCATTCGTGTTCATGGCGTCCAATGCGGCGTCCTACATCACCGGGCAGGTGCTGCCCGTCGACGGGGGCATGGTCATGTGACGGGCTCGCAGGCGCCGTTGGCCGGCATCACCGTCGTCGCCATGGAACAGGCAGTTGCCGCCCCGATGTGCACCCGCGTGCTCGCGGACTTCGGTGCGCGGGTCATCAAGGTGGAGAACCCCAACGGTGGGGACTTCGCCCGCGACTACGACGACGTCGTCAACGGGCCCGGTGGCCTCGCCGCCCACTTCGTCTGGTGCAACCGCGGCAAGGAATCGGTCACGCTGAACCTGAAGTCGCCAGCGGGCATGGACATTCTCCATCGGCTGCTCGACCGCGCTGACGCGCTCGTGTCGAACCTGGCGCCGGGATCCACGGCCCGCCTTGGTCTTTCACCAGCCGACCTCGCCGTGAGTCATCCCAATGTCATCCCCGTCGAGATCGACGGGTACGGGCCTGGCGGCCCGATCTCGCACAAGCGCGCCTACGACCTGCTGATCCAGGCCGAGGGCGGGTCGTGCGCCGTGACGGGGTATCCGGACATGCCGGCCAAACCGGGCCCGGCCATGGCGGACTTCACCACCGGGCTCTACGCGGCGCTGTCGATCCTCGCGCTCCTTTTCGCGCGGGACCGACGCGAAGGTCCCGCACCCGGGGTGGGGCTGAGTCTCTTCGACGTATTGACCGATGTCATGGGCTATCAGTTGACCTACACCCAGCACTCCGGCATCGACCAACAGCCGCTCGGCGTCAGCTCGCCCGCCGTCGCGCCGTACGGCGCGTTTCCGACCCGCGACGGGCAGACGGTGGTGCTCGGCACCACCAACGACCGCGAGTGGCAGCGCGTGGCCAGGGAGATCATCGACCGCCCCGACCTGGCCGACGACGCACGCTTCGCCACCAACCCCGGCAGGTGCGCGCACCGCGACGTTCTCGACGAAGCGATCGGATCATGGTGCGGGCAGCACGATCTCGCCCACATCCAGAAGGTTGCCGACAACGCCGGGATCGGCAATTCGCGCTACAACCTGCCGAGCGAGGTGGTCGTTCACCCGCAGCTGACCGCCCGCAACCGCTGGCGCGAGGTGGATACCACGAAGGGGCCGATCCAGGCGCTGCTGCCGCCGCCGGTCATCGCTGGTTACGATCCGCCGATGGGGGCGGTCCCCGGGCTGGGGCAACACACCGACGCAGTCCTCGCCGAACTCGGGCTGGGCCACGAGGAAATCGCGGAGCTACGCGAACATGGGGCCATCGGCCCACGATTCGCCACTGACGCCGCCATGAATGGAGATGCAAATGCGTGAAACGGTCATCGTCGAAGCGGTTCGCACCCCGGTCGGCAAGCGCAACGGCGGGCTGTCGGAGATGCACGCAGCAGACCTGTCGGCACTTGTGCTGACCGCGCTGGTGGAGCGCGCGGGCATCGACCCCGGAATCGTCGATGACGTGGTCTGGGGCTGTGTTTCGCAGGTCGGCGACCAGTCCAGCAACATCGGGCGGTATTCGGTTTTGGCCGCCGGTTGGCCCGAGACCATTCCGGGCACGACGGTCAACCGAGCGTGCGGGTCGAGCCAGCAGGCGCTCGACTTCGCTGTGCAGGCGGTGATGTCGGGCCAGCAGGACGTCGTCGTCGCGGGCGGTGTCGAGGTGATGAGCCGGGTTCCGCTTGGTTCTGCCCGGGCCACCGGTATGCCGTACGGGCCGAAAGTGCTTGCCCGCTATGGCGATTTCTCGTTCAACCAGGGCATCTCCGCCGAGATGATCGCGGACAAGTGGGGGTTCTCGCGCAGCCGGCTCGACGAGTATTCGGCGCAGTCGCACGAGCGCGCGGCCGCCGCGCAGGACAGCGGGGCCTTCGAAAGCCAGATGATCCCCGTCTTCACCGGCGGCGATCCCGTCGTCGCCGACGAAGGCGTGCGCCGCGGCACCAGCGTCGAGAAACTCGCAGGGCTCAAGCCGGCGTTCAAGGACGACGGTGTCATCCACGCGGGCAACTCATCCCAGATTTCCGACGGCGCAGCGGCGCTACTGGTGATGGCGGCGGACAACGCGGCTGCGCTGGGACTCATGCCGCTCGCGCGCTATCGCGCGGGCGCCGTCACCGGGGCGGATCCAGTGCTGATGCTCACCGGGCCGATCCCGGCCACGGAGAAGGTTCTGCACAAGGCGGATGTCGGGATAGAGGACGTCGGCGTGTTCGAGGTGAACGAGGCGTTCGCCCCGGTGCCGCTGGCATGGCTTGAAGCGACAGGGGTGGACGAAAAGCGCCTCAATCCGCTGGGCGGGGCGATCGCGCTCGGGCACCCGCTCGGCGCTTCGGGTGCGGTGCTGATGACCCGGATGCTCAATCACATGCGCGACAACGGGATTCGCTACGGGCTGCAGACGATGTGCGAGGGCGGCGGTACGGCCAACGCGACGCTTGTCGAGCTCATCGCCTAACAGACAGGAGGGCGCCACGTGCGTCGAGATCTATTCACCGAAGACCACGAGGCGTTCCGCGAACTGTGCCGCGACTTCGTGGAAAAGGAAGTGGTGCCGCACTATCCCGAGTGGGAGAAGGGCGGCCGGATGCCTCGCGAGGTGTTCGAGCACATGGGGTCGCTGGGCATGCTGGGCATGGCGATCCCCGAGGAGTACGGCGGTGGCGGCGCATCGGACTACCGCTTCAACGTGGTGATGCAGGAGGAGGCGGCCAAGGCGCTCGTCACGCTGTCGACGGTGCGCACTCAGCTCGAGGTGATCCTGCCGTACTTCCTGCACTACGCGAATGCCGAGCAGCGCGAAAGGTGGTTCCCCGGTCTGGCGGCGGGCAAGCTGCTCACTGCGGTTGCCATGACCGAGCCGGGAACGGGTTCGGACCTGGCGGGCATGCGCACCACGGCGGTACGCGACGGTGACGACTGGATCGTCAACGGCGCCAAGACCTTTATCACCGGAGGCATGCAGGCCGACCTTGTGATCACCGTGGCCCGCACGGCGACCGATCCCGACAACAGGCGCAAGGGTCTCACGCTGCTGGTTGTCGAGGACGGCATGCCCGGCTTCACTCGTGGTCGCGAGCTGGACAAGATGGGCTGCAAGGTTCAGGACACCGCCGAACTGTCGTTCGTTGACGTGCGCGTTCCGGCGGCCAACGTGCTGGGGGATGAGGGCGAGGCGTTCGGCTACCTCGGCCACAACCTGCCGCAGGAACGGTTGACCGTGGCGGTCGGTTCGGTGTCGCAGGCCCGCTCGGCCATCGCGGCGGCCATCGACTACACCAAGAACCGCAAGGCCTTCGGCACTCCGGTCGCGTCGTTCCAGAACACGAAGTTCGAACTCGCGGCATGCTCGACGGAGGTCGAGGCCGCGCAGGCGATGCTGGACCGAGCCGTCTCGTTGCATGTCGACGGGGAACTGACGGGTGCCGACGCCGCCAGGGTCAAGCTGTTCTGCACCGAGATGCAGGCCCGCGTGGTGGACCGGTGTCTGCAGCTTTTCGGCGGCTACGGCTACATGATGGAGTACCCGATCGCCCGGCTGTACACCGACGCCAGGGTGGCCCGGATCTACGCAGGCACCAGCGAGGTCATGAAGGTGATCATCGCCAAATCGCTCGGGCTGTAGGTGCTATTGCCCTGACAAAGCCGTTGACCTGCGGTGTCACGGCGGTGAACACCCTTTTGCGCTGAGACGCTTGTCACAGCGGACAAACCTACCTACTGTGTGTTCACTAGGTTGGTTTGACTAAGGAGTTCGGTGGCAGCCCCTGAGCAGTCTGTTCCTCGCGCAAGCGGTCGTCAGCGACCCTACGAGACGCTCCTTGCCAAAGGCGAAGACCGTCGCCAGCGCATTCTCGGCGTAGCCGAGCGGCTGCTGGCGCGCAACGGTTGGCGCAACACTTCGCTGGCCCAGATCGCCAAGGAAGCCGGCGTCACGCCTGCCGGACTGCTGCACCACTTCGAGTCCAAGGAGCAGCTGCTGAACGCGGTGCTCGACGCCCGCGACGAAGACGACGCCGTCCACGCGGACTACCAGTCCGGAGACCTGATCACCGAGCTCAGCCGAGTGCCCGAGCGGTTCGACCGCGCGCCGGAGCTGGTCGGCACCTTCACCGTGCTACTCGTCGAGAACATCGCGCCCGACGCGCCGCTGCACGACCGCCTACACAAGCGGTATCGCGCCGCGATCGACATCCTCACCGAGATCATCGGGCGCGGTCAGCGGATCGGTAAGTACCGCCCGGATTGTGACGCGGCCAACAAGGCCGTCGAGATACTCGCCTTCATCAACGGAATGGAGACCCTGTGGTTGCTCGATCCATCAATACCGCTCAACGAGGTGTTCAAGGGGTACGCGGAGTCGCTGGCCGCCGACTTGGCGTCACGGAGCTCGATATGAGATACCGCCTCGATGTGGTGGCAGCCAACGTCACCGACGTCGTGAGGTTCGCCGGCGGCTGGATGTACGACCGCGTGATGGCCGGCTGGGACGTCACTGTCCTGCTCGCCGACGACGCCGACGAGCGGCCGCTGCACATTCTCGGTGTCGAGACGGCGGATCTTGAATCGGCGCTGGCGTTGTGGGCCGAGCGTCCCCATCCGCAGACTGTTGCGGTCGCCGCGGATCTGTTCACCAGCGACGAGCGGGTGCGCCGCGGTGTGCTCGGCGCGCTCGAACAGGGCCTGACCGAAGTGACGCTGTGGGGCGAGCACTGGCCTGCCGAACTCGACGACAGCGTCGACGCCGTTCGGCACGAGCTCAGCGCGGCAGCCCGCGCGTTCAAGGCCCAGGCGCTGACGGCGGCGGGCGAGGCCGGGTCGGTCGCCGGGACGGAGACATTCCGCTGCGGCGTGATGGCGACCCCGTCGGTCGCCGCGGATCTCATTCCGGCTAGCTGAGGTCGATCAGCACCTTGCCGACGGCCTTTCCGTCGGCCACCTGCCGCAAAGCGCGCGACGTCTCGGCGAGCGGGTAGACCGCGCCGATATGTGGTGACACCTTGCGCGTGGCGAGCAGGTTGCGCAGCTCGTCCTCGTTGCGGGCGAACTCGTCGGTCGCCACGTCCTGAAACTGGAAGCCGAGCACGGTCACGCCCTTGACCAGAACGAGGTTGAGCGGGATTCGCGGGATCTCTCCCGACGCGTAGCCGATGGTGACGAAGCGCCCGCCTCGGCGCAGCGATCGCAGCGCGGGTTCCGAAAGATCCCCGCCGACGGGATCGATGACGGCGGTCGCACCGTTGGGAAGCGCGTCGCGCAATGCAGCGCGCAGATCGCCTGATCGGTGGTTGACGAGGTGCTGTGCGCCGTATGAGGCTGCCACATCGAGCTTTTCGGGTGATGATGCGACGGCGGTGACGTCGGCGCCCAGCGCAACCCCGAGCTGCACCGCCGCGAGGCCGACACCGCCGCCTGCGCCAAGGACGATCACGGCGTCGCCTGGTTGCACACGCGCTACCGAGCGCAACGAATGGTATGCCGTCCGATGGGCTACCCCGAATGCCGCCGCGGTGCGGTCGTCGACGCCGTCGGGAATCCGGGCCAGACCACCGGTCGGCGTCACCACCTCCTCCGCGAACGCGCCGTACATTCCGGTGCCGGTGACCCGGTCTCCGACGGCGAGATCGCCTGCCCCGTCGGCGACTTCGACGACGATACCGGCGAATTCGCTGCCGACCACGAAGGGTGGGGGCACGCTGATCTGATACCGGTTGGCGACGAGCAGGACGTCGGGATAGTTGACCGCGGCGGCGCCGACTCGCACTCTGGTGTGCCCGCTTTCGAGCACCGGTGAGGGCCGCTCGTCGACGCGGACGACTTCGGGCGGCCCGTATTCCGGGCAGACCGCGGCGCGAATCACGTGTAGTCGGTGGATTCGGCGAGGTCGGCGGCCGACCGCATCAGCGAGACGATGACGGGGCCATAGGCGAGCAGCTTCTCGTTGTCGCCCGCGCGCTGGAAGCCCTGTTCGAGGACGATCGCGAGCTTCCACTTGGCCAACACCAGGTAGTAGTCGAGGTCGTCGACCTGGCGGCCGGACACCTTGGCGTAATGGTCGATCACCTCTGTGCGCGAAGGCATTCCACGCATGTCGACGTAGCTCATCGCCGACGGCGCATCGGTGTCCTCTGGCCAGCTCTGCACCATCCAGCCGAGGTCCAACTTCGGGTCGCCGACAGTGCCCATCTCCCAGTCGACGATCGCGGCCAGCTTCGCGGGCGCGCCGTCTTGGTACATCACGTTGGCGAACTGGTAGTCGCCGTGCATCAAACCGGGGATGAAGTCGAGCGGCCGGTGGGTGCGCAGCCATTCGGTTGCCTCCGCAAGGCCGTCGATCTCCCTGCCCTTGATCCGCTCGAAGAACCCGGTCCACCGGTCGACCTGGCGTTCGTGGAATCCGTCGGGCCTGCCGAGATCGGCCAATCCCTTGGCTTTCCAGTCCACCTTCGACAGCAGCGCGATCCCTTCCGCAAGCTGATAGGCCAGCCCTTGGCGGGCGGAGAGGTCGGTGTCGAACGGCTCCGGCCACCGCCCTCCGCGCAGGTCCATCGGCGACCAGCCGTCGACGAAGCCCATCAGATAGAAAGGGCGGCCCAGCACCGAAGCGTCGGGGCAGACGCCGATCGCCGCGGTGTGCGGCACCTCGGTGCCGTCGAGAGCCTCGATAATCCGCCACTCGCGCAGAATCCCTTTGTCCCGGTCGGGCGGGGCAGTGGGCGGCGGCATGCGCAGCACGCAGACGTCCTCGCCGCGACGGATCCGGTAGATGACATTCTGCGTGCCGCCGGACAGGAAATCGGCTTCCAGAGGCTCACCCTTACCGGGGAGACCTGCGCCATCCATCCAGTCGGCAAGACGCCCGGTGTTGATCTCTTCCTCGGTCACAGATTCCCCACCTCATGATCGAGAAAGTCGGCGAACTTGTCGCGGGCCGCTTCGCGCTTTCTCGGTATCCACTCGCTGGGCCAAATGTCGTCGCTCGGCTGGTAGTCCCGCAGCACCTGCTTGGCCACCGTCGCCTTGTGCACCTCGGTCGGTCCGTCGGCCAGCCCCATCACCGCTGCGCCCGTCACCATGCCCATGAATGGCACATCGTCGGTGACGCCGAGAGCGCCGTGCACTTGCATTGCCCGCCAGGCGATGTCGTGCAACACGGTCGGCATGACGACCTTCACCGCCGCGATGTCCTTGCGCACCTTCTTGTAGTCGTTGTACTTGTCGATCTCCCACGCCGCGTAGAGCACCATCAGCCGGAACTGCAACAACTGGGCGTACGAATCGGCGATGTAACCCTGCACGAACTGCTTGTCGGACAGCCGGCTGCCCTGCGTTTCGCGGCTCAGCGCGCGTTCGCACATCATGTCCAGCGCCTTGCGTGACAGCCCGATGGTGCGCATTGCGTGGTGAATGCGGCCACCGCCGAGGCGGGTCTGGGCGATGACGAACGCCTGCCCCTCACCGCCGAGCAGCGCGTCGGCGGGCACACGCACATTGTCGTAGTGGATCAGCGCGTGTGAGCCCTCGTCTTCCGGCTCGCCGTGCAGCCCGAAGTTGCGCACGATCTTGACACCCGGTGTGTCGGTTGGCACCAGGAACATCGACATGCCTTGGTAGGCACTCACTTCCGGATTGGTCACCACCATCACTATCAGGAAGGACGCGGTCTTGGCGTTGGAGGAGAAGAACTTCCATCCGTTGATCACCCAGTCATCGCCGTCGCGCACCGCCTGCGTGGTGAACAGCGTTGGATCGGCACCGGCATGCGGTTCGGTCATCGAATAGCAGGAGAACAGCTCGCCGTCGAGCAGCGGCTTTAGGTATCGCTCCTTCTGCGTGTCCGTGCCGTAGTGGGCGATGATCTCCGCATTGCCGGTATCTGGTGCCTGGCAACCGAAGATGATCGGCGCCCACTGCGAACGCCCGAGGATCTCGTTCAGCAGGGCCAGCTTGAGCTGCCCGTAGCCCTGACCGCCCAGGTCGGGCCCGAGGTGAGTCGCCCACAGCCCTCGGCTCTTGACTTCTTCCTTGAGCGGGTCGATCACCTTGCGACGGTTGTCGTCCAGCGGCGTGAACTGCAGGTGCGGAAACGCCAGATCGAGTGGCTCGATTTCCTCGCGGACGAACTCGTCGGCCCACTCCAGCACCTTTTGGTACTCGGGGTCGGTTTCGAAATCCCACGCCATTGTGCGTCTCCTTCGATCTATTCGGGCTCTTGGTTGAATCCTGCGATCAGGGCGGTGATGTCGCGAGCCACCGCCTCGGCGAACGGTCGGTCGCCGAAGCCGCCCGAGGCCCAATGCCGAACTCCCTCACTGACATGCATTTGAGCCAGTCTCGACAGGTGGGCCACGTCGCTGTCGCGCAGGTGCGGGGCCAGCTTGCCGTCGGCCTGCGCCCTGGCGAACAACTCGCCGAACATGTCGGCGTCGGCATCGTCGGAGCGGTCGCCGGCGAGGATGCGGTGCTCCTGGCGATAGCCCTCCAGGATCGTCTCGATGATCAACTCGCGCGGGTTGCGTGCCATCGAACGCTCGAGGCTGCGTAGCGCCGCAACGATGACCGGCTTCATGTCGTAGTCATCGGCCAGCAACTCGTGCACCTTCTTCTGTGCGGAGCGCGTCGACAGCAGGCCGACCTCGAAGAGGACGTCCTCCTTGGCGGGGAAGTAGAAGTAGAACAAGGCGCGCGAGACGCCTGCCGCCCGGCAGATGTCGGCGACCGTCGTCTTCGCGTAGCCGTTCGTGCGCCACAGCGCCATCGCGGCCTGGACCAGGGCGCGCTTGGTTTCATGAGAACGCGCCCTCTGGAACGAAGCTCGGCGCTGACTACCGTCAGCAACAGTTGCTCCGCTGTTCTTCGGCACAAGCCCACACTAACAGCCAGATTGGTACTTGCAAATAGTTGACGAATGTCTAACTATCTACGTATGTCCAGCACGCTGCATCACGTCGTCATGCGAAGCCACTCGGCGAAGAATTTCATCACGTTCCTGACCGATGTCGTCGGGATGGCGGTTCAGTTCGAGATGCGGGTGCCCGGTGAAGTCCTCGAGAAGACGCTGGGTTGGCCGCCGTCCGACGGCGCGGACGTGACGATGCTCGGCAGCGGTGAGTCCGGTCTGATCGAGGTGCTCGACGTGCCGGAGCACTTGCGTGCCATCGCGCCGGAGGGTCTGGCCGCGCTGTCGTTTCTGACCGACGACTTCACTGGTGCGAAGGACAGGGCGACGGCGTTTGGGAATGACGTCACGCAGTTCGACACCGGATTTCCCGGCGCCGAGTTGTTCTTCTGCACGATGGGCGGCGTGCCCGTCGAGTTCATGGGCGTCTATGCGCCGGACGTGAATTCGGATAGCAGCGACGCGACGAACTCCTGAGTGCGCCGTCGGGATGCACTGCGCGTGTCGGGGTCGTCGCCGAGCGGGACGACGCGGACGGCGAGGTCGGTGACGCCGGCGTCGCGGTAGCGGCGAAGTCGTGTCGAGCACCGTCTGACTCGTCGCCCGCGGCCATCGTGTCCCCGACGTCGGCGGCGTCGCCGTGTTCGAGCAGCCGGACGTAGTTGGGCGAGAAGTCGGCATGTCCGAGCACTTCGCTGGCGTACGCGCGAGCATCGTCCACCTCGCTGTCGGAGCAGAGTGCGACGGGAACGCCTGCGACGACGCGAGTTCCGGACCTTCCCGCGGCGCTCGCCGCCCCGGTGATGCGTGGGACCACGTAGTCGCCGATTGCGCGCTCGTCGGCCATCCACAGGATGGTTCCCGCGGTTCGTTCGCCCGCGATCCGGAGCATCGTCGGCCCGAGGGCGGCGATGAGCACCGGCATCTCGACGGCGTCGGTGACGTCGACCGGGCTGTGCACGCGATAGTTCTCGTTGTCGACAGCCACCGCACCGGGACCGGCGAACGCCGCGTCCAGCACGTCGAGGTAGTCGCGGACCAAGCGTGCCGGCTCGGTCGTAGGGCAACCCGAGCTGATCGGAGATGATCCAGTGGTGCGACGGGCCGATCCCGAGGGCGAACCGGCCGTCAGCACGCCGACCTGCGTGGTCAGCGCCTGCTGCGCGAGGATCAGCGGATGGCGGGTCTGGAAGGGGCACGACCGCCGTTCCGATCTCGATGCGATCGGTGACGTGGCCGAGTAGCGCGACGGCGGTCATCGCGTCGAGGTAGCCGGGCACCTGGGGAATCCAGAACGACGCGAAACCCTGCGTCCTCGGCGGCCTGTCCGTCGGCCAGCAGACCGCTCAGCCGGTCGGCCCGTGAGCGCTCCTTGTCGGAGCCGACCATCAAGCCGATCGCGCATTCAAACCCCTTACGGCACATAGCGATCCCATTGATACGGCACGATCGGATAAAAAGGCGCCGCAAGCAGCGGCTCTACGCCGGTTTGCTCCCAACGGGCGGCGAGCACGGGCCGCAACCTCTCTGCAGTCGCGACCGGGTCGTCGTCGAGGAAGCAGTACGTGAGCAACTGGCCCCCACGCGCACTCGCGAGGCGCTCGTCGACGTCCTGCGAGACAACCGACCACACGCCGCCGACACCGTCGACGCCGACGAGATCTCCTGGCGGTATCGTGCCCGACTCCAGCAACAGGTACACACCCTTGGCCGGCCACCACGGCAGCACGTCCGCGCCGATCTTGATCCGCGGCGCCGCTGCTTTGTGCGCCACGGCGTAGACACCGCGCTGCACGGGGGGCAGCAGAGACAGTTTCCGGTCCGCGCCGCCCAGCGCCGATGAGAGTTCGAGAAACGGCGTCAGCCCGCTCTGGTCGGTGAAGAAGTAGGTCATGACGTGGTCGATCGCGTCGAAACGCTCATCACTGTGGGCCCTGGCGGCTCGGCAGGCGGGCGTTGACACCAGCCGCAGGGAGGCGCGGACGCCTGCGAGCCGGTGCTGCTCGGGCCGGTGGTCGAGGGTGTGCCACCGCAGGTACTCGGCGTCGCGCCCTTCTGGGTGGCGACGCGCCATCGAGACGAACAGGGTGCCTATGTCGCCGCGCCCGACGGCGAGCACACCGTCGACTTCGTCGGAGGGAGTCCCGGGAAGAGTCAACTCGGTCCTCCAGTCAGCTCGATTTCGGGATGGCGGGCGGCGATCATCCGCCGAAAGCCCTCGCGCCAAGGCACTTTCGTCCTGCCGAGGATCTCGTGCATGCGTGTCACATCAGGCCACAGCGGAGTGTGCGCATCGGGCGTGTACTCGAAGACGGGCTCGACGCCGACGAGTTCACCCATGTAGGCGCAGTAGTCCTCGACGCTTACGGTCTCGCTGCCCGCCCAGTTGACCACCACGGGGGGAGTGGCCGCAACCTCCATGGCGCGGATGCCGAGCTCGACGTAATCGTCCTCATAGATCGGGTTGTAATTGTTCGGTTTGTCGGGGTGAAGCCGAATCGGCTTGCCCGCCAACATCGCATCGAGGCGGTCGGCAGGCGCTCCGCCCTCCGGGCCATAAGTCGAGCAGATCCGGATGATCGTCAACGGGATGCCGTAGTGGCCGGCGACCCAGGTGCACACCGACTCGGCGGCGATTTTGCTGAAGCTGTAGTTGGGCCGAAGCGGCACCCCCGGCGGATCGGTCTCCCGCAGCGGCCGCCTGCCCTGGTATCCGTAGATGGAGCCGGTCGAGCAGAACACGAAGCCCTTTGCGGCTCGGCAATGATGCAGCAGGGCACCAGTGTTGTGCGCGTTCGTCTCGACGCATCGCGTCCAGTCGTCGGTGCCCGGGTCCACCGCCGCATGGAAGACGTAGCCGAAATCGTCGGGTAGATCCGACAAGTCGGGGCTGGCCATGTCGAGGGCGAACGGTGTGATCCCGGCGGCCGACAGTTTGGCGCGGTCAGCCGGGTTCTTCAGGCGCGCCGCGCCCCACACCTCGTTGCGCTCGGCGAGCGCGCGTGCGATCGGAAAGGCGATCTTGCCGGTCGCGCCGGTGATCAGGACCTTCTCTCCGTCGAGCACCCACTAGTCATAGCGCATCGCCACCCAAATGTTAAGTACTTGATATGTTGGGTCCCGTGCAGCTGCGGTTCGATGACGACGTCGAGGCCTTCCGCGCGGAGTTCGTGGCCTTCCTCGACGAGCACCTGCCTGCTGAGGCGGAGGCGGCGGCGGAGCGGTCCCGCTCGACGTCGCACGTGCCGCAATGGTCGCGGCGCTGGCAGCGGCTGCAGTTCGACCACGGGTGGCTACTGCCGGGCAACCCGCCCGAGTTCGGTGGGCGCAACGCGAACATCCTCGAGCAGTTCGTGCATCGCGAGGAGCTTTCGCGGCGGCGCATCTACCACGCGTTCAACCCGCAGGGCGTTGGCATCATCGCGGCGTCGCTGCTGACCTTCGGCACCGAAGAGCAGAAGCAGCGGTGGGCGGTGCCGATCCTGCGCGCCGACATCACCGCATCGCTTGGCATGAGCGAGCCGGGCGCGGGTTCCGACCTTGCGGGCCTGTCCACGCGTGCGGTGCTCGACGGCGACCACTTCATCGTCAACGGTCAGAAGGTCTGGACCTCCGGCGCGCACGACGCCGACGTGGTGCTCGCCTTCGTTCGGACCGATCCCGACGCGCCCAAGCACAAGGGGATCAGCGCACTGCTGATTCCCACCGACACCCCCGGGGTGACCTGCCGGCCGTTCGCGTGCGTGTACGACCGGAACGACCTCGACTTCAACGAGGTCTTCCTGTCCGATGTCAGGGTGCCCGCCGAAAACCTCGTCGGTCCGCTTGGTGGTGGTTGGAAGGTGGCGAATGGGTCGCTGGGCCACGAACGCACGATGATGTGGTTGCAGTTCGCCAACCGGTTGGGACAGACGCTCGAAAGTTACCGCCCCGCGGGCGCTTTGAATCGTGATCAGTACGCCAGCATCGCCATGGATTATCAGGCGTTGCGCCTGCTGGGGTCGGCCGCGTTGGCAAAGGCCGCGCGCGGCGAGGGAGACGTCGCAGGGTTGTCGGTGTTGAAGGTGTTCGGATCGGAGGCGGAGCAGAACGCCTACCGCCACGTGTTGGAGGCGATGGGGGACCGTGGCCTGGCCGATCCCGCGATGACCTCGCCGTACAACCCGTACAGCCCCGGCCAGTTCACCGCGGGCTGGTTCACGCGCTACATCGGGAGCTTCGCGGGCACCATCGCAGGCGGCACCTCGGAGATCCAGCGCAACATCATCGCCCAGCACGTGCTCAAGCTGCCCGTGCGCTGAGACGGGCTGTCGCAAAGCACCTAGGTGCTATGTCGTGTTGCCCTTGAGGTAGGCAGAGCGGCGGATCACGAACCAAGTCGCGAGCGGGCGCACGAGTCGAATGAATGGCACAAGCTTGCCGAAATCTTTCTTCATATCTTCCAGTTGCTCGTTGAGCCCTCGCTTCTGGTACTGGAGGAGGCGCTGGCTCTCCTCGGTGTCCACCCAGTCGCCGAAGAAGCGAGGAGGTTTCGTTCGCACGAAGGCTTTAATTGGAATGGGGTCGATCCCGATCGCGCTCATAAGTGCATTGGTGAAGTCGTAATAAGTCATGCGGCAGTTCGCGCCGCCGGCGATATAGAGCGTCTTCCCGATCGACCCCTCACAGGCCACAGTGCGAGCGAATGCCGTTCCGGCGTCGGCGGGATGGAGAAACTCGAACCGCGCGTCGGGGCTGAACTCGAACATGATGCTGGGGTCCTGCGCCTGCAAGTGGATTGGTGTCACCGCCGCAAGCCGCAGGATGCTCCACCGCAGCCGCGACTGCCGGATCGCTTGCTCGCACGCCACCTTGTGGCGACCGTACTCGTCGGTTGGACAGACGGGTGTGTCCACGCGGAGCGGCGGCTCGCGATCCTGGACGTCTCCGAAGATGCCGATGGACGACGCGAAGACAAGCCGGTTGGCTGTGGGCGAGGCCTCCATTTGCGCGATCAGGCTGCACGTAGCTTCAAGGTTTACCTTCCGGGCGACATCGGGCGCGCGTTCTGAGTAGGGGGGAATGATGGCCGCCAGGTGGATCACTGCGTCCACGCCATCGAGTACGTGCCGGAGCGATCCCGGATCAGTGACGTCGCCCCATACGAAGTGCACTCGTCCGTCGAAGTCGGCCGCGAGTTGGCGCGCCCTGCGAGAATCGAGGTCGAAGGCGACGACGTCGTGGCCTTCGACGAGCAACGCCTCCAATGTGGAAAGGCCGATGTTGCCCATCGCCCCTGTCAACAACACCTTCAATGTCTCATCCTCGCACTGGTTTCGGCGCAGCGAGCTCCCGCAGGGAAGATAGAAACAACTCATCCATCTGCGGGCTCAATTCGGCCAGGGTCGCAGCGCTGGCATAGCCGGCGGAACCGAAGACGCGTTCGAGCGCATCGGTGGCAGTGGCGGCGCCGATGGAAAGGCACAGGCAGGCAACGCCGTCCATGCGGAGCTCTTCGAGGGCCTTATAGGCGTCGGCTTCCGCGTAACGTCCTTCGTAGCCGTCGTCGTAAGGGAAGCCGTCGGAAAGGACGACCAGCAGCCGATTTGGCGTACCGGCCTCGTTCTTGAGAATTTCGCCTGCGCCACGGATGCCGGCGCCGAGGCGCGTGTAGCTCGACGGTTGGAGCCGGTTGAGCCGGGCTCGCCCGACGGCGCCGAAACGTTGGTCGAACGTTTTGATGGCCGGCAGATGGACAGCGTGTCGGCCCTGCGACCGGAACGCATAGACGGCGACGCGGTCGCCGAGCTCTTCGAGCGTGACGGCCAGCGTGGCGGCCGCCCGTCGCTGGTGGTCGTGTACGGCGAGGCCGTTCGGATCGGTATCGGTGGCGGATCCGGAGGCATCGAGCAAGACGAGCACACCCAGATTGCGAGCAAGCTTGCGGCGTTCCAGGTAGACGTGTTCGGGTGGTGAATAACCGGAACGCAGATCGACGAACAGATCGATGAGCGCCTCGATGTCGATGTCGTCCCCGTCGGCACGGCCGCGCAGAACCTTGGGGCCGAGGCCGACGCGAGACAACCGTCGTCGGAGCACGTCGTCGTGCGGAACACCGGCGGCGGAGACATCAGCGGCGGCCGTCAGCGGGAAATCAAGGACCCGGCACCACTGCGCCCGATACCGGTTGTTGTATACGTCCCACTCCGGATAGAGGGCGCCACCTACGCCTACGGCGGCGCCCGGTTTCCCGTCATCGGTGAAGTGGATCCGCGTGGGAAGCGGCCGGGCATTAGCCCCGATCTCGTGCGCCCGCCTAATCGCGCGAATCTGTAACTCCCCGCCGGGAGCGTCATCGCCGGGGGAGCGCGAGTTGCCGAGCAGCTTACGGAGATAGTCCGACACAGTCCGCGACGTGAAAAGCGGATTGTCAAACAGCTTCAGTATCTTGCCTTCCCCGGACTGCGCGCTGTCGCCGTCGTCGTCAGCCTCGGGTATGTCGATTGGGTCGAATTCCAGGCGCAGCTCTTCGTCGGTGGCCTGTGCGCCCGGTCCGGCAGTGGCCGCCAGCAGCCGGGAGGGTCTGATCACACCGAACCACTCCGGTGTGTCGACGACTTTCGCTCGCCCCCTGGCCATCTCGAGTGACTCGTCGGCGGTCGCGGTGCTCGGTGCCCCTTCGGGGCGAAGCGTGGACGCGAGGGGGATCTGTCCGGCAAGTTCGGCGAGTACTCGGCGGCCTTCGAGTGCCAAGTAGCGGCGTGCTATCGAGGGACGTGCCCGTAAAGCCTTCACCAATCGCTGATCCAGGCTTCCCGCACCGAGAAGAGCGCTCTGGAGCAATGTCTCGCGGCGCTGCTCCGCGACGGAACGGCCTGCCGAAACGAATATGACCTGGCCGTTTGTGTGAGCAGCCTCGCCTGCCGGTGCCTCCGCAATATCGACAGCCCGCCGAGCGATGAAGGTGGCGAGGAGTCGAAACCGGCCTAGGCCGTTCGGATCGGAAGCGGTCACGCGCGGGGAAGCACGCCATCGACGAGTTCGCCGAGGGCGCGCACGACATCCGGATCGTCGGAGAGGACCTGGACGACGGCCGCTTGCACAGCACCGCGCAGATTGAGCCCCTCAGCGACGAGTCCGCCGGCGAGGATCAACATTCGGGTAGAGGACACTTCGCGCAACGGTGAGCCATCGAGGTTTCGGATGGCGTTACCGAGCTTGACAAGAGCACGGGCAGTCTCGGAATCGATCCCGGCTTCGTGGGCCACCACCTCCGTCTCGGTGTCGACGGGTGGGAACCCTAGCTCGATGGCGACGAAGCGCTGACGAGTCGACTCCTTGAGGTTCTTCAGCACACTCTGGTAGCCGGGATTGTAGGAGATCACCAGCTGAAACCCGGGCGCCGCAGGCAATGTCGTGCCGAGCCGATCGATCGGAAGCTCGCGGCGGTGATCGGCGAGCGGATGGATGACCACGGTGGTGTCCTGACGCGCCTCCACCACCTCGTCGATATAGAAGATGGCGCCCTCGCGCACGGCCCGCGTCAAGGGTCCGTCCACCCAGACTGTTTCGCCGCCTTTGAGCAGGAATCGACCCACCAGATCCGCCGACGTCATGTCTTCGTGGCCCGCAACGGTAATGAGATCGCGACCGAGTTCGTGGGCCATGGCCTCCACGAACCGAGTTTTTCCACATCCCGTGGGGCCCTTTAACAGCACTGGCAGACCGCGGCCTGCCGCGGCGCGGAAGACCTCCACCTCATCGCCGACCGCGCGGTAGAACGGCGCCTCCGAACCATTGCGAACCGCAGCGTGTTGACTGTTGATCAACACCTCAATTCCCTCGTTCGAAGGGAACGATCCTCGGAAGCTCTACGCCGTCCGGAAGGACAAGCCGGCCCTCCGGGTTGATGTAGCCGGACCCGTTGCGATGCATCGGGATAGCAGGATCAGGACAGAGCCGGTCGGTCCCGTCACCGCAGATGCCCATCATGAAGTACGAGCGCTTCATGAGGTCCTCAGGCCAGGGCTCGGCGTGCATGGCGAACCACTGCACAGGAAGGTTGTAAAACACGAAGAACAACGCGCTGACCGCGGCGAAGATCGCCAAGAAGCGGGTGAGTTGTTGTCTCACGAATCCGCCTCGGACACGGTCGAGTCCGCGCTCGACGACTGTGCGGCCGCGGTCGTCGGTGAAGTAGCGCAGACAGCACAGACCTGCCTGGACGCCTCCCCACATCAGCCCTTCATAGACCGGCCATTGGTAGTAAGTGCCGGCATTGATCGACAATGCCTTGATCGCACCGGGGTACGTGAAAAGCCCCATCGGCATCAGGAACAAGCCCTCGATGACGAAATCGAAGAAGAACCCCCAGAGGGCCACAACGCCGATAAGGCCAAGGGTGCTGATGCTCGGCCATCGCGTCTTGACCTTGCGCATGACCCAGCAGCCGAGAATCGTGCACATCAGCACTCCGGTTGCGTAACCCGGCGCATTCATCAATAGCGGTTCGGCCATCATGCGGCCCGGTTGCCCGTACGACTGCCAACCCGGTATGTCCTGTACCCACGAACCGCGGTTCCACATCCAGGTGTTGTACGTGCTCCAGGTGTTGAAGTAATTCAGTAACGGATCCTGGAAGAACATCAGGCCCATCGACACCAGGAGCATGCCGTCGAGCGTGATTCGCCGCTCTCGACGCCAAGGCCTGACGATGAAGTAATAGATGCCGATCGGGAGGCCGACGATGATAACGACCGTCCACGTCGTGAGGATCGCCTTCATCAGCGTCGGCGGATCGCTCACCCCGGCGGGTACCCGCTCGAAGTTGGATCCGGTGATCCAACGTGTCCACACGTACAACTGGAAGATGAGGATCGCGCCGCCGATTACGGCCCAGATCTGGACGGGCTTGGCCTGCGGCTGCACTTGCGCGCCGAGCGTGGCCGCTCCGCCGAGCGGTTCGGTGACGACGGGCGTGTTCTTCTTGTCCGACAGTCCGCTGCTCATGACGCTGTCTCCTTCTGGATCGTTCTCAACATCTCAATTCCCTTGTCGGAACGGAATAACCGGTGGAAGATCGGCGCCATTCGGAAGAACGAGCCGGCCGTCGTTATCGATGTAGCCGGATCGCCTGGTTGGCAACGGCAGAACAGGATTGGGACATGGCTGGTCGCTCCCGGCTCCGCAGGTGCCCCCGTTGAAGTACGAGCGCTGCTGGACGTCCTCAGGCCAGGGGTCGGCGTGCATGCCGAACCATTGCGCGGGAACGTTGTAGATGAAGAAGAAGCACGCGCTAACTCCGGCGAAGATCGCCAGGAAGCGGATTATCTGCTGCTTCACGAATCCGCCTCGGACACGGTCGAGTCCGCGCTCGACGACGGTGCGGCCACGGTCGTCGGTGAAGTAGCGAAGACAGCACAGCGCCGCCTGGACGCCGCCCCACATCAGCCCTTCGTAGACGGGCCATTGGTAGTAGGTGTCCGCATTAATCGACACCGCGCGGATCGCGCCGGGATACGCGAAAAGCCCGGTCGGCAGCAGCAGGCAGCCTTCCATAAGGAAGTCGAGGACGAACGTGAATGCGTATGTCACGGCGATCAATCGAAGATTGCTGATGTTCGGCCATCGCGCCTTGATTTTGCGCATGACCCAACATCCGACGATCGTGATCAGAAGAACTCCGTACGCGTAACCCGGCACATTCGTCAAAAGGGGTTCTGGCACTTGATGGCCCGGTGCGTCCGGCGACACCCAACCAGGAACGTAGGGTGACCAGGAGCCCCGATTGAACAGCCAGGTGTTGTAGGTACACCACGTATTGAAGTAATTCAGCAACGGATCCTGGAAGAACATCAGGCCCATCGACACCAGAAGCATGCCGTCAAGCGTGATCCGCCGCTCGCGCAGCCAGGGTCTGACGATGAACCACCAGAGGGCGAACGGCAGGGCGATCCAGAGAACGATCGCATTCGCCATGAGTGGGATCTTCATGTACATCGGCGGATCGGTAGGCCCGGCGGGGACCCGCTCGAAATACGGCCCCGTGATCCACCGGATCCACACGTACAACTGGAGCACCAGGAGCGCGCCGCCGACGGTGGCCCAGATAGTGACCGGCTTGACGGTCGACTGAACCTCGGCGCCGAGCGTCGCCGCGCCGCCGAACGGCTCGGTGACAGAGGGCGCGTTCTTCTTGTCCGACAGTCCGCTGCTCATGACACCGAGTCCTGGATCGTTGTCGTAACGCTCCTGCACATGCACTTGACCTGGGGATACGGGTCGGCGATCAGTTCGACCTCGTGGAGGCTGTTCGGCGACGTGACAGCCATCAATCGCCCTCCTTCGGTAGCCGAACCTCCGCGAATATACCAACTGGTATCTAAAGGGGGAAGTAGATTCTTAGATTCCGTGGCACAATCACCTACATGGTTGAGCGTTGGACGAGGGAGCGGCGACTCGAGCACACCCGTTCGCTTCTCCTCGATGCAGCCGAGGAGGTGTTCGCCGAAAAGGGTTTCACAACAGCAACTCTCGACGACATTGCCCATGCTGCCGGCTACACGAAAGGCGCCATTTACAAGCACTTCGCCACGAAGGAAGAACTCTTCTTAGCGGTGAGCGACCGGTACTGGCGTCGCTATTTCGACAATTTCGCCGAGGTGATGTCGAGCGCTAGCCAGATCGGAGCCCGCGAACTCGACGAGATCGCCGAGCGTTGGCGCCAATTGGGCCACGACCGTGGTGCCGAGCACGCCGCATTGGGCCACGAGTTCACCCTCTATCTGCTTCGAAACCCCGACGCGCGGGAACGCGTGGCCGCCAAGAGATCAGAGGTCGTCGAGGCGCTGGGGAAGTTCATCGTCGAGGGCATTGACAGACTCGGCGGAGCCCTGCTGATCCCTCCACTGACGTTCGCCCACGTACTCGTCGCCACCACCGACTCGGTCATGCTCGGAAGCCAACTCGACGACATCGACCTCTACAGGCCGGTCCTCGACATGTACATGTCGGTAATCAAACTGCCCTGAGTCAGGTAGTTGTCACAGCGGCACTGCGGATGGCAATATCAACTACTTGCGATTGATGCCGTAAGCATATACCGTCGGGCTGCAGGCAGGCTTCCGCCTAGTGCCGAAAGATCAATTGTGCGTAACGGATTGCCCAGAGTGGACAGGAGAAGCCGATGGCTCGTTTCCCCAAGCCGCCTGAGGGCAGCTGGACGCAACACTATCCAGAATTGGGAACGGAGCCGGTCTCCTACGAGGACTCCATCAGCCCGGAGTTCTACGAGATCGAACGCAAGGCGGTGTTCAAGCGCGCGTGGCTGAATGTCGGCCGCGTTGAACAGCTTCCGCGCAAGGGCAGCTACTTCACAAAGGAACTGAAGGTCGCCAACACGTCGATCATCGTGGTGCGCACCAACGCAGGGTGAGGTTAAGGCGTTCCACAACATCTGCCGACACCGCGGCAACAAGCTGGTCTGGAACGACATGCCGTTGGAGGAGACCAGCGGCTTCTGCAAGCAGTTCACCTGCAAGTACCACGCTTGGCGCTACGACCTGGACGGCCACCTGACGTTCGTCCAGCAGGAAGGGGAGTTCTTCGACCTCGACAAGAATCGCTACGGACTGGTCTCGGTGCACTGCGAGGTCTGGGAAGGCTTCATCTTCGTCAACTTCGCCGACCGAACCCGAACAGACGCTGCGGGACTTCCTCGGCCCGATGATCACCGGCCTGGAGGGCTATCCGTTCGGCGCAGCTGACCTCACGCTTTTACTACCGCTCGGAGGTGAAGGCGAACTGGAAGCTGTACATGGACGCGTTCCAGGAGTTCTATCACGCGCCTGTGTTGCACGCGAACCAGTCGCCTGCGAAGTATTCGAAGGCTGCCGCGGAGGCCGGTTTCGAGGCACCGCACTACCGCATCGACGGCCCGCACCGGTTGGTCAGCACGTCGGGCATCCGGGCCTGGGAGATGGACTCCGAGATGCGCAAGCCGATGGAGGACATCTGCCAGAGCGGGCTGTTCGGGCCGTGGGATTCGCCCGATCTGGGCGAGATGCCCCCGGGGCTCAATCCGGCGAATTGCGATCCGTGGGGGCTGGACTCGTTCCAGTTGTTCCCGAATTTCGTGATTCTGGTGTGGGGCCAGGGCTGGTACCTCACCTACCACTATTGGCCGACATCGCATAACACGCACATCTTCGAAGGCACGCTGTACTTCCCGCCGCCGCGCACGCCGAGGGAACGCATCGCGCAGGAGCTGGCGGCCGTGTCGTTCAAGGAGTACGGGCTGCAGGACGCCAACACTCTCGAGGCCACGCAGACCATGGTCGAATCGCAGGTCATCGACAAGTTCCTGCTCTGCGACCAGGAGGTGCTGATCCGCCACCTGCACAAGGAGACAGCGGCCTGGGTGGATGACTACCAGCGCAAGAAGGCGGAGGTGGGAGGGCGATGACAGCAATGCTGCCGACCGAATTCGCCGACCTGGAGCAGTTCGCGGACTGGTGCCTGCCCTCGGAGCCGGAGCGCTACGCCAAGCGACTGGCCAGTTCGATGGCAGAGATGCAGGCGTTCTACGACGCCATCACGCCGCGGGCTGAGGATGCGATCTCTTTCTGCGACAAGTTCACGCTCGACGACATGCCCGAGGATGTCCTCAACCTGATGCATCTGGTGTATTCGATGATCATGGTGTCGTTCCCCGTCGAGTGCTGGAAGCAGCCGCGCGTTCCCGATTCCGGTGCCGCAGCGCTTGATTGCCTCTCCGAACCCGTTCCGTGAGTCAGCCCGACCGTCCTGCGCGCGCGAGCGCTGGGCCGACGTCGAGGCCGGCGAGGTTCGCTCGCCCGCGGTGGTCGTTGTCGACGGCAATCGGATCCAGGCAGTGAATCCCGCTGAACTGCCAGCTGATTCGACCGAGATCGACCTCGGCGACGTCACCCTGTTGCCGGGCTTGATGGACATGGAGCTCAACCTGCTCATCGGGGGACCGGGCGGCCCGGATGGCCTGCCCAACCCGATGCACGGTGTGCAGGACGATCCCGTCTACCGCACGCTGCGTGGCGCGGTGAATGCCAGGACCACACTTGAGGCCGGCTTCACCACCGTTCGCAACCTCGGCCTGATGGTGAAGACCGGCGGCTACCTGCTCGACGTCGCATTGCAGCGCGCGATCGAGGCGGGCTGGCATGTCGGGCCGCGGATCTGTTCCGGCGGGCCACGCCGTCACGCCGTACGGCGGACACCTCGACCCAACCGTGTTTCAACGCCTCGCGCCGGGCATCATGCCGCTGTCCGTGGCCGAGGGCATCGCCAACGGCGTCGACGAGGTGCGTGCGTGTGTTCGCTACCAGGTTCGCCACGGCGCCAAGCTGATCAAGGTGTCGGCATCGGGCGGCGTGATGTCGCACAGCACCGCGCCCGGTGCGCAGCAGTACTCCGACGACGAGTTCGCCGCGATCGCCGACGAGGCGCACCGGGCCGGCGTTCGCGTCGCGGCGCACGCCGTCGGGGACAGCGCCATCCGGGCGTGCATCCGCGCCGGCATCGACTGCATCGAACACGGGTTCCTGGCCACCGACGAAACCATCCAGATGATGGTCGACCACGACACGTTCCTCGTCTCGACCACGTATCTCACCGAGGCGATGGCCATCGACCGCATCGCGCCGGAACTGCGCAAGAAGGCCGAGGAGGTCTTCCCGCGGGCACAGGCGATGCTGCCGAAGGCGATCGCCGCGGGTGTCCGGATCGCATGTGGGACCGACGCGCCCGCAATTCCGCACGGGCAGAACGCAAAAGAGCTCGGCGCCCTGGTGGCCAGGGGCATGACGCCGATGCAGGCGCTGCGGGCCGCGACAATCACCAGCGCAGAGCTGATCGAGGCCGACGATGAGCTCGGCCGCCTCGCGCCCGGATACCTCGCCGACATCATCGCCGTTCCGGGGGATCCGTCGCGCGATATCGCCACCACGCTCGACGTGCGATTCGTGATGAAAGACGGCGTGGTCTACAAGCGATGAATCTCAGGCTTGCCGAGAGGAGTGCAGTGAACATGGAACAGACCGACAACATTCTCTGGCTGCTCAAGCAGGCGTGGTACTTCTCGCTGACGACGGTGAACGACGCGGTGAGCGAGCACGGCGTCAGCACTGCACAGATCGGCATGCTGCGGCAGCTCGCCACCGAGCCCGGGTTGTCGGGCGCCGATCTGGCGCGCCGACTGCTGATCAGCCCGCAGGGTGTGCAACTGGCACTCAAGGAGCTGGAGCGGCGCGGGTTGGTGGAGCGGAAACAGGACCCGCAACACGGCCGGATATTGCAGGCCTTCCTGACCGACCAGGGCCGCAAGGTGGCCGAGGCCGTCGTCAGCGACGCGATCGCCGCGCACGCCAAGGTGTTCGGCGTGCTCACCAGTTCCGAGCAGGAAACACTGCGTGACCTGCTCGGACGCGTTATCGAACAGGGCACCGGCCACAAGCTGCACGCCGATCACATCGGTCCTTAGTAGCAAGTAGTTGATAATAATGACAAGTACTTGATAATGTTGACCGCAATGAGCGAGCACAGTGGGGGAGACGTCGCAGTCGCCATGACCGAAGAGGTCGTCATCGAACTGGATCGCAAGACCACGACCGCGACCTACCGGGATGGCGACACCCTGTTGCAGACCGCGCGCTCCGCCGGACTGCAGGCGCCGTATTCGTGCGAAACCGGATCCTGCGGAACGTGTATGGCTCGTATCACCGAGGGCAGCGCCCGAATGGTGAACAACGACGCGCTCGAGGACGACGAGGTGGACGAGGGATACGTGCTCACCTGTCAGGCGCTGCCGACCAGTTCGACCGTGCGGTTCACCTACGACTTCTGAAAGCAGGCTTAAGCGATGAGGCACAGCGCATGAGCAGAGTGGCGATGGTGACCGGCGGCGCGTCCGGCATGGGCGAAGCGATCTGCCACGAGCTGGGCAGGCACGGACACAAGGTCGCAGTGCTGGACCTCGACGGCGAAGGCGCACAACGCGTTTCCGAGGATCTGCGAGCCGACGGCGTGACCGGCGCTGGCCGTTGCCGCCGATGTCAGCGACCGCTCGGCCGTCGAGGAGGCGTTCGCCAAGACACGTAGCGAGCTCGGCCCGGTGCACATTCTGGTCACCAGTGCCGGTGCGGTGGATTTCGCGCCGTTCGCCGAGATCACCACGGAGGCCTGGGACCGCTTGATCGCGGTGAACCTGACCGGAACGTTCCACTGCTGCCAGCTCGCGGTGCCGGACATGCTGGAGGCGGGCTGGGGCCGCATCGTGATGATCTCGTCGTCGAGCGCCCAGCGCGGTTCGCCGAAGATGGCGCACTACGCGGCGAGCAAGGGCGCGCTCCTCTCCCTGACCAAATCCCTTGCCCGCGAATACGGCCCGATGGGCATCACCGTCAACAACGTCCCGCCTTCGGGCATCGAGACCCCGATGCAGCACAAAGGGCAGGCGGCGGGCCATCTTCCCAGCAATGAGCAAATGGCCGCGGGCATTCCGGTCGGCCACCTCGGTACGGGTGACGACATCGCCGCCGCGGTCGGATTCCTGTGCTCCGAGCAGGCCGGCTTCATCACCGGCCAAGTCCTCGGCGTCAACGGCGGCCAGGTGCTATGACACAGCAGGGAGTCTCACATGAGAAAGTGGCCTAAACCCGCGGAGGGCAGCTGGACAGAGCACTATCCGGAGTTGGGTACCGGTCCGATCTCCTTCCGCGACTCGACGTCGCCGGAGTTCTACGACCTCGAGTGCGAGGCCATCTTCAAGCGTGCGTGGCTGAACGTCGCACGGGTGGAGGAACTTCCCCGCGTCGGAAGCTACCTCACCAAGGAGATCGACGCCGCCAAGACCTCCGTGATCGTGGTGAAGGGCAAGGACGAAAAGATCCGCGCCTTCTATAACATCTGCCGCCACCGCGGAAACAAGTTGGTGTGGAACGACTTTCCCAACGAGGAAGTCAAAGGGTCCTGCCGGCAGTTCACCTGCAAGTACCACGGCTGGAGGTACGATCTCGAAGGTGCGCTGACCTTCGTGCAGCAGCCCGGCGAGTTCTTCGATCTCGACACCGCCGAGTACGGGCTGAGCCCCGTGCACTGCGACGTCTGGAACGGCTTCATCTTCATCAACCTCGACAAGGAGCCACGTCAGAGTCTGCGCGAGTTCCTCGGTCCCATGATCACCGCCCTTGACGACTATCCGTTCGAAAAGATGACCGAGCGTTACGATTTCGTCGCCCACAACAACAGCAACTGGAAGATCTTCGCCGACGCGTTCCAGGAGTACTACCACGTGCCGTCCCTGCACTCCCAGCAGGTGCCGAGCGAGGTACGTCAACCCAACGCCACGTTCGAGTGCGGGCACTTCCAGATCGACGGTCCGCACCGGTTGGTGTCCACCGCCGGAACCCGGCGGTGGCTGCTCGCGCCCGAGTACATGTACCCGGTCGAGCGGGCGACGCGCAGTGGGCTGGTGGGCCCGTGGCGGGCACCGGAGACGCACCAGTCGGCCGGATTGAACCCCGGGGGCATCGAGCCGTGGGGCATCACCAACTTCCAGATCTTCCCGAACCTCGAGATCCTGATCTACCACGGGTGGTATCTGCTGTACCGCTACTGGCCGACGTCGCACAACACACATAAGTTCGAGGCGTACAACGCGTTTCATCCCGCGCGCACCGTGAGGGAACGTATCGAGCACGAGGTCGCCTCGGTGGTGCTCAAGGAGTTCGCGTTGCAGGACGCGGGCATGCTCGGCGGCACCCAGGCGGCGCTCGAGTACGGCGTCGTCGACGACTTTCCGCTCAACGACCAGGAGATCCTCGTCCGCCACCTGCACAAGGTGGCCGTCGACTGGGTCGAGGACTATCAGAACGAACGACGCCCGGCGGGGGTGTGATCATGTCCCATATGCGACTGCCGAGTGCCTTCGCCGAATTCGAGCCGTTCGCCGAGAAGTGGTGCCTGGCAACCGAACCGGAGCGGTGGAATACGCGGCTGACCACACCGATGCCGGAGATCCACGCGTTCTACGACGCATTCTCGCCGCGGTTCGAAGAAGCGATCGAGTACTGCGACAAATTTCCACTCGACGACGTAACAGACGACGCGCTCAACCTGCTGCACCTCGTCTACTCGATGATCATGGTCTCGATGGCCGTCGAGGTCTTCGGGACGCAAAGGCCCGCCGACTCCGCCGACGCCGTCATCGACCGAATAGGAGAGCCAGTTCCATGAGCGTGCTGACGATCAACAAGCTCACCGACTCCGTCGGCGCAGAGGTTCGCGGCGTCGACGCCGACCGGCTGGCAAGCGACGAGGCGCTCGGCGCGGCGGTGCTCGAGGCCCTCGAGGACAACGGCGTGCTGGTGTTCCCGAAACTCGGTCTGGATCCCGACGCGCAGGTGGCGTTTTGCCGTCGCCTCGGCGACATCGACCACTCCTCAGACGGCCATCACCCCGTCGCGGGGATCTATCCGGTCACGCTGGACCAGAAGAAGAACGCGTCGGCGGACTACCTGCGTGGCACCTTCGACTGGCACATCGACGGCTGCACCCCGATTGAAGACACGTTCCCCCAAATGGCCACGGTGCTGTCGGCGAAGCAGGTCGCCGAGAGCGGGGGCGAGACCGAGTTCGCGAACTCGTACGCGGCATACGACGCGCTGAGTGACGCGGAGAAGGAGCGGTACGGGTCGTTGCGCGTCGTGCACTCCCTGGAGGCCTCCCAGCGCCGGGTCACCCCGAATCCGTCGCCCGAAATACTGGCGAGGTGGAGGTCGCGGCCCACACACGAGCATCCGCTGGTGTGGACCCATCGCACCGGCCGCAAGTCCCTGGTGCTCGGGGCGTCGGCCGACTACATCGTCGGCATGGACCGCGAAGAGGGCAGAGCCCTGCTGGCGGAACTGCTCGACCGGGCCACCGTGGCCGAGAAGGTGTACACCCACACGTGGTCGGTCGGCGACACCGTCATCTGGGACAACCGGGGCGTCCTGCATCGCGCGGCGCCCTATGACCCCGACTCGGCGCGCGAGATGCTGCGCACAACCGTGCTGGGTGACGAGCCGATTCAGTAGTTCGGGCGCCTGACGGACCCCCTCGTTGACGGCGGCGGGGCACTATGGAAATCTAATACCCGAAGATGAGAATCACGTTCTCTTCATCGGAGATCGGCGAAACGGAGCACTGTATGACGGAGGACATGACCTCGGTCGACTTTTTCCGGGACGGCCGTCTGACAGACGACCCGTACCCGTTCTACCAGGCGCTTCGCGATAAGTGCCCGGTCAGCCGCGAGGACCACTACGGCGTGACGATGGTGACGGGCTGGCAGGAGGCCGTCGACGTCTACAACGACGCGGACACGTTCTCGTCCTGCATCTCGGTCACCGGCCCGTTCCCGGGTTTTCCGGTTCCCATCGAAGGTGACGACATCACGGAGCTGATCAAGGAGCACCGTGACGACATTCCCTTCAGCGACCAGCTGCCGACGCTCGATCCGCCGACGCACACGAACCACCGCGCACTGCTGATGCGGCTGATCACCCCCAAGCGCCTCAAGGAGAACGAGGACGCGATGTGGCAACTCGCCGACGACATCCTCGATGATTTCCTGGCGCCGGGTGAGGGCGAGTTCATCAAGGGGTTCGCCGGCCCGTTCACACTGCGTGTCATCGCCGATCTATTGGGCGTGCCGGAGGGGGACCGCCCCGAACTGCTCGAGCGTCTCGCCCGCGGCACCCACGGAAGCGGGATCGGCAACGCCGACAAGACGCTGAACAAGACGCCGTTGGAGTACCTCTACGAGGTGTTCGCGACGTACATCGAAGACCGGCGGCGTGATCCTCGTGACGACGTGCTGACCGGGCTGGCGACTGCGAGCTTCCCTGACGGGTCGATGCCTGACGTGGGCGACGTCGTGCGCGTGGCCACCAACGTCTTCTCGGCAGGACAGGAAACGACGGTACGGCTGCTCGGCACCGCGCTGAAGGTCATCGGGGACCGTCCCGACATCCAGCGCAGGCTGCGCGACGACCGCAGCCTGCTGCCGAACTTCATCGAGGAATGTCTGCGCATCGAGAGCCCCGTCAAGGGCGACTTTCGGCTGTCCCGGGTGCCGACCACCGTCGGGGACGAAGCCCTCGCCGCCGGTTGCACGGTGATGGTGGTCAACGGAGCCGCTAACCGTGACCCGCGCCGGTTCGACGATCCCGACTCGTTCGACCCCGAGCGCAAGAACGCGCGCCAGCATCTGGCGTTCGGCCGCGGAATCCACAGCTGCCCCGGCGCCCCGCTGGCCCGTGCCGAAACCCGAGTCGGGCTCGAGCGCCTGCTGGACCGCACCACCGACATCCGGATCAGCGAGGCGCACCACGGCCCGGCCGGAAGCCGTCGCTATCAGTACATCCCGACCTACATCCTTCGCGGGCTGACCGAACTGCATCTCGAATTCGACCTCGCCCGGGACGACAAGTGAAGGTCACCGTCGACGCAGACCGGTGCCGTGGCCACGGCATGTGTCTGACGCTCTGCCCAGATGTGTTCAGCATGACCGACGACGGCTACGCCGTCGCCGACCCCGAAGAAGTGCCTGCGGGCCTCGAAGACGCAGCCAACGAGGCCATCACCAACTGTCCCGAACAAGCCATCGTCGAAATTTCGGAATAGCCAAGGAGTTTCAGTGCCCAAGGGTTACATCATCATCACCGAGGACGTCAAGGATCCGGCTGGGTTTGCCGAGTACGGCAAGCTGGCCGGAAAGGCGATGGCCGGCGCGACGCTGCTGTCCTTCGACCCGAAGCCCGAGGCGCTGGAAGGCGAGTGGCACGGCCCCCAGACCGTTCTCCTGGAGTTCGAGTCGGTCGAGGCCGCCCGCGAGTGGTACAACTCGGATGCCTATCAAGAGGCGGCCAGGGTTCGTCAGGCCGCGGCCGACTGCAACGGCGTGATCGTCTCCGGCCTCGGCTGACGCTTAGTGGGGGACCAGCGGGCCGGTCGGCTTGGTGGTCGTTGCGTACACCAGTAGCTCGGCCAGCTCGCGCGGGCGGCTGAGGAACGGCGAGTGGGACGTGTCGATGGTCAGCTGCTCGACGCCGAGCCTGCGCGTGACCGTGTCGGCCAGCCAGCGCGGCATCGACCGGTCCTGTAGGCATCTGATGAAGCTGCGCGGCAGGTCGGCCGCCCAGAAGTTCGGCACCGACACCGGCGTGACCGTGGTGTCGCCGAAGCGTTCCGGGCCCAGCTGGTCGAATGCCCAGCGCGCGGTCGCTTCGTCGCAGTCGTGGTAGAAGTACTTCCACGCGCCGTCGAAGTCTGCGAACCACATGGCGCCGTCGTCGTCGAACTTCAAGTAGCCCAACATTTCCCCGACGTCGGCGTCGAACTCACCCTCCTCGGAGTCACGCATCGCCATCGCCTCGGGGTAGGTGCGCCCCTCCCGCGGCAGCGCGGCGGCGAGATAGACGATGTGGCTGACCCGATCGGGAGCGGCGTCGGCGGCCAGGGTGGCGTCGAACCCTCCGCCGGAGTGCCCGACGAGGACGTCTCCGGGCTGCAGCGCGGCGACGATGGCAGCGGTGCGGTTGGCCAGTGTCGATTCCTCGTCGACCAAGGCGCCGTGGCCGGGCAGGTCGACGGCGACGCCCTCGTGGCCGAGCCGCTGGAGCTCGGCGATCGTGTAGTCCCAGCACCATGCGGCGTGAAAACCGCCGTGCACGAAGGCGAATCGCATTGAGGTGCGCGTCAGTCTTCGCGAATGGAGATGGCCTGCCGCGGGCACTGCCGGACCGCTTCGCGGATCTGGTCCTCGTTCTCCGGGGTCACCTCGTCCTGCAGCACGTGCAGATAGTCCTCGTCATCTAGGTCGAACACCTCTGGGATGATGCCCATGCAGATCCCGTTGCTCTCACACAAGCCGAAGTCGACTTCCACCTTGCTCATCGGTGCTCTCCGCTCTTCGCGCAAGCGCTCATCTGCAACACCTTCACGGGTACGTTCTTCCAGCCCATCACATTCTGCATCTGGACACGTTTGCAGTTGTCGAAGTCGACCTCGAAGCGCGGCATGAAATCGAGCAGCTTGTCCAATGCGATCGAGCTCTCCATGCGGGCCAGTGCGGCGCCGAGGCAGCTGTGGATGCCGTAACCCAGACCGAGGTTCTGCGCTTCCGTGCGGTCGCGGTCGATGTCGAACTTGTCGGCATCGGTCCACGCGCGCTCGTCGCGGTTTGCCGAGCCGCCGATCAGGAACACCGGGCTGCCCTCGGGAATCGTCGTGCCGTGCAGGTGAACGTCGCGCATGTTGCGGCGCACGTTGTACTGCGACGGCGCCTCGTAGCGCAGCAACTCCTCGACGGCGGCGGGAATCTTGCTGCGGTCCTCCTGCAGCTTCTGCCACTGGTCCTGGTGCTTGCCGAACATGTACACCGCGTTACCCATCAGCTTCGTCACCGTCTCAGCGCCGGCTCCACCGAGAAGGCTTGCGAACGCGGCGATTTCGAGATCGTCGAGCTTGTCCATCTCGCCGTTCTCGCGCTCCAGCTCGGCTTGCACGAGCTTGGTGAAGATGTCGTCCTGCGGGTCGGCACGGCGTTCGGCGACCAGGTCGAAGTAGAACATCGCCTGCTCGATATTGGCCTGCATTGCGTGTTCGCTGGTCTCGACTTGTCCGACTTCGCGGTGCAGCGAGTCGTCAATCCAGTGCCGCACCTGCTGCGCGTGCTCTTCTGGAACCCCGAGCATCGTCGTGATCACCTCGACAGGGAACGGCGCGGTGAACTCTTGGACGGCGTCAAAACCGTCCGGGTCGAGGCGGCGCAGGTACTTCTCGACCTTGTCGATCGCATTCTCCTGCTGCGCCTGGATCGCGCGGGGGGTGAACACCTTGTTGAGCAGGCTGCGCATGTTCCGGTGCGCAGGCGGGTCCATGAAGATGATCATTCGGGGGCCGGTGTCGGTCGGCAGCCCGTTTCTGATCGTGTGCAGATCAATGCCGTAGGCCGACGAGTAGGTGTCGAAGTCCTTGAAGGCCGGCGCGACGTCCTCGTGCCGGGTCAGCGCGTAGAAATCGTACTCATCGTTGTAGTAGACCGGCGCCTCGTCGCGCATCCGGCGATACGTCTCGTAGGCCCCGTTGAAAAAGTCGAGCGAGAACGGGTCGAATACGAGTTTCGCCTTGGTCATCAATGCTCCTGAGCTCTGCGGATGTTTCGGGCTCCATTACGAATGCCTATTGGGTTGTAACCATAGCGGTAATGCCGTTTCCATAAAAGAGAATGAGACATTCAAGGAATTTGTCTCATCCATTCAGCCCGGCATCCACCATGTCGTCCAGCGCGCCGAGGTCACCGCCCAGCTCGGCGACCGTCCTGCGGACCACCGCGACGTCCTTGCCGATGAAGTCCCCGACCGTGTCGATGAATGCCGCGGCGGAGCCCGCTCGCGCGATATTGTCCAGCGCGCGGCTGCCTGCGCTGCCGTGGGTCAGCGCTGCGAGCAGAGCGGACTCCTCGATACCCAGCCGGTCGCCCAGCCGCACACCCTCGGCGACCAGCCCGATCTGCGCCGCGAACAGCGTGTTGTTGACCAGCTTCACCAGCTGACCCGTCCCCGTGCGGCCGACATGCAGGATCGGGTCTCCGTAGGCGCTCAGCAACGGGCTGACCCGGGCAACGGCATGGTCGTCGCCGCCGACGAACAGCGTGACGCTGCCCGCTGCGATGTCGTGCGGGCCGCCGCTGACCGGAGCGTCGACCACGTCGATGCCGCGCGCCGCGATCGCCTCGGCGGTGCGTGGACTGCTCGTGGTGTGGATGACGAGGACGGCACCGGGCGTCATGGCTGTAACAAGATCGCTTTTAAGGCAGACCTGATTCACCTGTTCGTCGGTGAACACGCAGACGATGACGGCATCGGCGCCTTCGGCGACAGCGGGCAGCTCAGCCACCGCCTGTCCACCCAATTCCCTAATCGCCGAGCACTTCTCGGGTGTGCGACCGAGGGTCGCGACTTTGTGTCCGGCCTCAACCAGACGGCGCACCATGGGTCCGCCCATGCGCCCCGCACCGACGAAGCCGACTCGCGTCACCGCGGATGTTCCATCACGTTCAGCGCGGCATCGGCCGCGTCGAAAACCGCGCCATGGGGGGCCGACGCGGAGTCGGCGATGCTCGCCGCGTGCCGCACGTCCTTCTGAAGCAATGCCCCGGCCATGGACGCGATTTGATCCAAGGTGCCACCCACGGCGGCCATGCTGCCGAACGCCTTGCTCTGTGCCGACCCGCGGACGATCACTTCGCAGAGCCTGTCGCGGGGAATGCCGACGGACTCTCCCAGTTCGAGTGCACTGACCGCCGTGCCGAGATTGGCGGTGAACAACAGGTTGTTCAGAATCTTGGCGACCTGACCGCTGCCCAGCGGGCCCATGTGCACGATGGGGTCGCCGTACGTCGCGAACACCGGGCGGCAGCGCTCGACGACATCCGCGTCGCCGCCCGTCATCACCAGCAGTTGCCCCTCGGCGGCGCCTTGCCCGCCACCACTCACCGGGGCGTCGATCACCGAAACACCTTTCGCTGCAGCCGACTCGGCGATCTCCCTGCAAGTGTCGGGGTGCACTGTGCTGTGGATGGCGACGATCCCGCCCGACGCCAGCCCTTCCAGCACTCCGCTGTCACCGCCGACCACTTCCCTGACATCGTCGTCGCCGACCACACACAGGCAGACCAGATCGCTGACGGCCGCCAGTTCGGCTGGTGATTCGGCGGTCTTTGCGGCGGTGTCGGCGAACGGTTCCAGGGTGGCGGGCCGACGGGCCCACAGCGTCAGGTCGAAACCGCCCTCGGCGATTCGCCGTGCCATCGGGGCGCCCTGGCTGCCGAGTCCGATGAATCCGACGCGCATCAACCCGCCTCCAATTCTGTACTTGCGGCAACACATTCGTCGACGAACGACAACACCCGCCGGTGATAGGCCTCGGCGCTGTGGCCAACACTGAGATTGTGTCCGCTGTCCGGCATCTCGTTGACGACGACTCGGGGTGAGGAGGTGAACAACGCCGCGACGGCGGCGGCCGCCTCCGGTGTCGACTCCCAGACGCGCTCGTGCTCGGCCACGCTGAACTCGACCGGCACAGTTACCCGCGCGGCGATGTCGGGGAAATCGCTCCGCGGCCAGTTCGCGGTGACCTCGGATTCGTAGGGCGCGCCCGCTGCGGAGAGGCCGCCGGTCAGCACCTCGGGCGGATACAGCTTCGTCGGCTCCCACAGCAGATCCCGCAGTCCGACGGGCCGGGACGTCGCGGTGGCCTGGCTGATAACGGTTTTCGCCTCGGGGCTGTACCGCAGTCCGGTGCCCGACAGCTCGATGCCCAGCACGTCGGTGGCCCTTTCGTCGACCGCCATGCGGAGGCCGAGCTCACATCCCGCCGAGTGGGCGAGCAGGAAAAGGCCTGCACCGCGGGAACTCTCGCCGAGGATCTTGTCCACGGCGCCCAGCGCGAAGCCGACGCGGCTGCCTGCCTCGGCCATGTCGTCGTGGTAGTACGCCGACGCCCCGTAGCCAGGGCGGTCCAGCGCGATCGCCGTGCAGCCGTTCGCGGTGGCTGCCCGCAACAGAGACAGTTGGGGGTGGCCGGGGCAGTCGAAATACGCCGCCGACGTGGCGCCGCCGTGAATGGCGACCAGCACCGCCCTGGGCTCGGGCACCGACGCGACCAACGCCGACATCGGCACTCCGTCGACCAGGACGACCCGTGGACGCGGCGCTTCTTCTCTCATGCGTCCGTCCGCAGCAGGATCGCACCACTCGGCGTCAGGCCGCCGCTGCTGACCACCCCGACGCGAGCGTCCTTTACCTGGCGCTCGCCCGCGTCACCGCGCAGTTGGACGACGGCTTCGTGGATCAGCCCCATCCCGTGCGTGCGGCCGTGGGAGAGCTGGCCGCCGTGCGTGTTCACCGGAATCACGCCGTCGCGGGCGATCGCCTTGCCACCGTCGAGGAAGTCTTTCGCCTCACCGATTCCGCAGAACCCAAGCCCCTCCAGCCACGACAGGCAGTTGAACGAGAAACCGTCGTAGAGCTCGGCAACGTCGACGTCCTTGGGCCGCAGCGATGTTCGCGTCCACATGTGGGCAGACTGACCCAGCACCTGCGGCTCGTGGGTCATCGTGGTCTGGTCCCAGTCCGTGCGTTCGACGATCTGGGTGCCGACGGCCTCGAACAGCACCGGCTTTTTGGGCATGTCCCTGGCGACGTCGACGGCCGAGACGATCACCGCGATGGCGCCGTCGCACGGCACATCGCAGTCGTAGAGCCCGAAGGGGGTGGTGATCATCCGGGCATTGAGGTAGTCGTCCATCGTCATCGGATCGCGGTAGATCGCGGTCGGGTTCAGCGCGGCATTGGCCCGCTGGTTCAACGCAATCCAGCCGAGCGTCTCCCTCGTGGTGCCGTAGCGGTCGAAATGTCGTTGCGCGTTCAGCGCGAGCGTATGAGCCGCAGACGTCGCGCCGAAGGGTATCTGCCAGCTCGACGTGCGGGCGCCGCCGGGCGGCGAGGTCTTGCCTTCCTTCATCAACTGCTGGAATGTCGCCTCCCACAGCGTGCGGAAGCACAGCACGTGGCGGGCCATGCCGGTGGCGATCGCCATCACCGCCGCGATCAGCGAGCCGCCGGGACCGAAGGTGTCCATCCCTCCGTTGATCCACGCCGGGCGCAGACCCAGCGCACCTTCCAGCGCGGTGACACCGCCTTCGCCCATGCCTGCGATGTCGAGACCGGGATACGTTGACAGCCCGTCGATGTCGTCGAACGTCAGGCCCGCGTCGGCCACCGCGGCCTCGCAGGCGTCGATCGTCAGGGCCAGGGGCGGCACCATCTGCCGTCGCCCGATCTTGGACATGCCAATCCCGGTGATCGCCGCCGCGTCTTCGAACTTGTTCTTGGTCAGCATCGGGCTGACGTGCTTGCCGAAGTCCTGTGGTGCGATCTCGTCGACGGGCTGCGGGCCGGCCTTCTTCTCGGCGGTGGGCTTGAAGACCGGCAGCCAGACGGTGCCCGCCTTGTCCTCGGCCTTCTCGAAAAGCACCTCGACGGTCTGGCCCAGTACTAGCTCGTCGGGCTCGCTGTCAACGATGTTGGTGGTCAACCGAACCCGAGGGTCCTCTGCGATCGCGACCTGAGCGACCACATAGGGCGGAGGGAGGTCGGGAAAACCGAAGCGGTGGTTGACGGTGAAAGCCGACAAGGTGGCTTCGCCCGACACGTCGCGCACGCCCATGTTGCGACTGCGGCAGTACCGGCACACGGGTTGCGGCGGATGGATCAGCGCGTTGCAGTCCCGGCACTCCTGGATGCGCAGCACGCCGTCGGCGCCCGCGGTCCAGAAGAATTCGTTCTGCGCGTTGAGTTCTGGCAGCGGTCTTGTCACCGGACGAATTCCGATATCGCTTCGTTGTCATCTGTCTTCGGATCGGGTTCCGGCGCTTCCCGAACGTCCGAATGTGCGGTCCCGTCACGTGACGGTCGATGTCCGCCCATCTCGATGATGGCGTGTACGGGGCAGTCCAGCAGGGCCCGCATCACCGCGTCGTGGTCCTCTTCGGGGATCTCCCCGTTGCCCACCAGCGAGGCGTACCCCCAGTCGTCGAGGGAGAAGTACTCCGGCGCATGTTTGGCGCACAGGCCGAAGCCGTCGCACATGGTCCGGTCGAGACGAATCTTCATGTCGTCACCACCGTTTCGATCTCATATGGCCGCTCCGCCTTGAATGCACCGACTCGGCAAGAGTCACAAGCGTTTTGAAGATGGCGGTCGACGACTTGTGGGAACGCCGACAGTAGGCTCGCGGCGATGTTCGTCGCGGCATCCAGCGTTGCGCAGGCGCCACGGCCGCGAAGCACCACCGACCAGCGCTCCAGCCTGGCCAGGTCATCCTGGGTGGCCACGCCGTCGCGCAGCGCCGCGGTCACCGCCGACATCGCCGCCGTTCCGTTGAAGCACGACCCGCACTGGCCGGCGTTCTCCCGGTCGAAATACGCCATCACCGAAGCCGCGACGGCGACCGGGCAGTCGTCGGTGAGGATCGTGATCGCACCGCAGCCCAACCCGCTGTCGAGGCGGCGAAGCGACTCGTGGTCGAGGGTGACGTCGAGAATGTCGCGGTTCAGCAGACCGGCGAAGTAGCCACCCATCAGAACGCCGTGCACCTGATCGGCGGGCACGCCGTGAGCGTCGAGCAGCTCGGTGAATGCCAGGCCGTGCGGGATCTCGTAGAGCGTCGGTGGCCTGCCCGCACCGGTGATCGTCGCGAGGAAGGTGCCTGGTGACGTCGACGTGCCCTGTTTCCGGAACGCCTCAGCGCCGTGCCTGTGCAGGAACGGGATCAAGGCAAGCGTCTCGACATTGCTGACCATCGTGGGCAGCAGCCCGACGCCCTCTTCGAACGGGCGGGGCGGCTTGTCCGTCGGTTTGGCGGGGCCGCCGTTGAGTGCGCGTACCGCGGCCGTCTCCTCGCCGGCGACATAGCCGGGTTCGACCGTCATCAACGAGATGGACAGGCCGTCGAGCACTTCGGCGTCGATCGCAGCGAGTGCGGTCGACACGGACTCCGCCGTAACCCGATCGGAGACATAGACGTATGCGCGCTCCGCCGACACCATCCGCGCCGCGAGCCGCAGCCCGTCGAGCACCAGATGCGGGCGGTGCCGCATCAGCCAACGGTCCTTGATCGACGCGGGTTCACCTTCTTCGCCGTTGGCGACCACGACCGCGCCACCGGCCCGGCGGCCGTTGTCGCGGACGGTCTGAAGCTTCACGGCCAGCGGGAACGCCGCGCCCCCGCGGCCGAGGACTCCGGAAAGGTCGACCTGGCCGAGCAGATGATCGACATCGTCGAGCGGTTGGTAGCCACCCGGGTCGCGGTAGTCGGCGAAGTCCTCGACCCCCTCGCGCAGCAGGCGCGGCTCGATGCCCTGCCACACCGCGACGGCGAGCCCGGTTGTCGCGGTCATGGTGTCCTCCTGCCCGCGGATAAGGTTGCGGACATGAGAACCGCGGTGGTGCGTGTCCACGTGGACTCCGCCGGCGTGCTTGCTCCCAAACAGTTATCCGATGGCATGACAAGGCTCCGTGAGCTGGCCGGGGCGGCCGGCATTCAGCTGGTGGACAACAATCTCGCGGCGATGCCGGTGCAGCGGCGTGAGGTGGAGCTGCTGATCGCGGGCGACGATCCCGCGGAGCTCGAACGCTGCGCAGTTGAGTTGTGTGCAAAGTCGTTCGGCACGTTGCCGGTTCCTGGCGTGCTCACCTACATCAGTCGCGGTACCGACGACGACGCCCACGGCGTGCTCGCGGGTTTCGGTATCGCCGGCGAGATCACCCGAACACCGGGCGACGACGGGCTGGACGTCGTGCACGTTACGCTGCGCAAGACCGACCTCGAGCGCATCCCGGAAAGTCGAATACACACCGCGCTCGAGGCGTCCCTCAACTGCGAAGTGCAGATTCGAACGACGTAGCTTCATCGCTTGCCCACGAAGTCCAGGATCGCGGGCGCCGCCTGCACCCAGGTGTCGAACATGTTGAAGCGCTTGACCTTGCCTTGGGCACGGGCCTCGCTGGCGCGCTCCCAAGCGTCCTCCGGCCAAGGTGGGTCGATGAGCTTGGCGCCCTTGATCAGGCAGCTCACCTCGAGTGAGGTTCGCTTGGGATGATCCCAGTCGTTCTCTCCGCCACGGATTATCAGTGTCGGCACCTTGATGTCGTCGAACATCTCGTCCGGCACGCCGGGGATCGTCTGGCCGGGCTTGGGAACGTAGGCGTTGAGCCAGCGCAGCATGACCTTGAGGAACTCGTCACTGTTATGCGCGAGTATCCGGTCCTTGTTGCGGGGGTTGTCGGCGATGAGCTCTTTCCACTCGGGTAGTCGGAGCAGGCCCTCCATTCCGAGCGCCCTGGCGGCGTGAATGGTCGGCATGACGTAGTAGGAACCGAGGGCGAAGGATCCATAAACCCCACCGACGATGTTCCACACCACGAGTTTTCGCACGATCTCGGGGTAGAGCATCGTGGTCAGCATCGAATCCCTGGCACCGCCGGACCCGCCCGCGATGATGCACGGCCCGATGTCGAGGCCGGTGATCAACGCGTGCAGCGTCTCGGCGCGCATGTGGGATTCGCTCTGCCCGTAGAACTGGACGTCGGACCTTCCGCAGTTTGGGCGGTCCCACAGGAGGACCCGATACCCGCCTTTGGCCAGCGCCTGCGCCAGCGGTCGCAGGCCCTCGATGTCCTTGCTGTACCGGCCACCGGGTGTCAAGGCGATGAAATCGCCTTCCTTGCCAAGGATTTCGTAAACGACGTTGCCGCCGTTGACCTCGAAGGTCTTCTCGCCTCGCTTCAGCTTCGGGCCCGCCGATTCAGGCTGGGTCATTGCTCGACTCCCGCTCGCTCCGGTCCTCGCTCGTCCCTCGCTGCGATCCTCACTCGCGTTCGTCTTCGGAGTCATGCCATCACCAACACTTCGTTATCGACGACGCGGACGGGATAGGTGCGGATGCTCCACTCCGGCTTGACCGCGGTGGTGCCGGTGGCGAGTTCGAATCCCCATTGATGCCACGGGCAGTAGATGAACTCGAGATCGCGGACCATGACGGCATCGCCTGGCACGTTCTCGTCTACGACGGTGCGACCGCGCGCCCGGCCAGAGCACAACGGGCCGCCTTCGTGTGGGCAGTAATTCGCGATCGCGTAGAACGTGCCGTTGACGTTGTACACGCCGACGCCGTGGCGTCCGATCGGAACCAACTTGTGTGTGCCGGGTGGGATCTCGTCGACGGTGGCCACGACGTGTTCACGCCCCTGCGCCAGCCGGGGCGGCTTTGCCTCCTGCGTCAACTCAGAACACCCGTACTTGGCCCTCGAGGGCCGGAACCGTCTCGGGAAGGTGGTAGGTCGCGATGCCGTTGCGGAACATCACGGCCTCACGGGCGTGCTCCGGGAGGTGCTTGACCAGCCAGCGCGGATCGTCGAACGTCCAGTGCGGGTAGTCCGACGAGAACAACAGGATCTTCTCGCACTCCATCCACTCGAACGCGCGGGACAGCTCCATCTTGTCCTCGGGGTAGTCCAGCGGCTGGGTGGTGAACTTGATGTGGTCCTTGACGTACTCCGACGGCCTGCGCTTGATGTCGACCCAGGACTTGCGGGCCTCATAGATGGCGTCCATCCGCCACATCAGCGGCAGGATCCACGTGAAAGCGTGCTCCACCAACACGATTCGAAGGGTGGGGAAGCGGTCGAAGACTCCGTCGAAGATCAGGCTCATCACCTGGTTGGCCGCCAACAGTGAGTAGGTGACCATGAAGTCGTGGTTGTAGCTCGGGAAGCCGACCGGCGGGATCGGCAGCTCCTCGTGATGCCCGCGGGACAGGTGGCAGCTCACCGTGATGTCGTGCTTGGTGGCCGCCGCCCAGATCGGGTCGTACTTCGGGTCACCCCATGACGGGCGCGGCTCGGCCTTGATCAGGATCTGGCCCATGTAGGGATGCCCGGCCCAGCGTTCGATCTCCGCAGCGCCTGCCTCGGGCTCCTCGACCGCGACGCAGATCGAGCCTCGCCACCGCTCGTGCCAGTTGTTGTGGCTGTCCAGCCAGTGATTGGCCTGCCAGTCGTTGAGTCCGCAGCTGATCGCGTGGTTGGCCTCGCGGAAGCGGGCCGGGTAGGCAGCGGGCTCCAGGATCGCGATGTCGGCGCCGGCCTCCATGATCAACTGCTTGAACGCCAGCTCCGGATCGCTGCCGGGGAACTGACCGTCGGAGGGAAAGGTGTCGGCGCGCATCGCATACGCGTGTGCATAGTCGGGGGCGTCGTAGTAGATCTGGTCGCCGATCTTGCGCGCCAGGAAGTACTTGCTGCGCCATGGCTCGGGGATGTACTGCGTCAGCTCACCGCCGCGCGGCGTCGGATGGACATCGGAGTCGACGCACCGCACTGCGATGCGCTCGGCAGCGGGCCTGCGCTCCGTGGTTGACGTGATCGTTGAAGTCATCGTGGTCTCCCTTGATCGAAACCTCTGTTATTACTGTGCGCCGACACTGGCCCCGACGTCTATCCCGTAGAGCTGCGCGGCGTTGCGCCAGCACAGCTTGTCGCGCTGTTCGGCCGAGAACGCGCTTGGCACCGTCAGTTCATTGCACTGCCAGTGCGGATAGCTGGAGCCGAACATCACCATGTCCTCTTTGCCGGTGAAGCCGAACCACTCGCCGGCGAAGTCGGTGTCACCCGGACCGTCCATCGCGCCCTGGATGAAGAAGACATGTCCGGGCAGGTAGTCGCTCGGCATCTTCGGCGCCCACGGCGTCTGCTCGAGGTGCGGGCGCCCGAAGCAGTCCATCCGCCAGATGAACGGCGTCAGCATGTCGGCGGCTCCGTCGGCCCAGACGAACTTCAAATCGGGCATCCGTTCGAATACCCCTTCGGCGATCATGTTCATCAAGTGATACAGGTAATTCAGCGCCATGAAGCTGACGTACTGCTCGTATGTCCTGGTGGTACCCGACGGCGTAGGTCCGAATTGGATGCCCGCACCGACCTCGATGTGCACCGAGACAGGAAGATTCGCGTCGACGGCCGCCTCCCACAGCGGCCAGTACTGCGGCTTTCCGTAGACCTCGCGGGACTGCAGCGGGACGCCGATCTGCACCACCCGCGGGTGGTCTTTGTACTTCTCGACCTCGCGCAGTGCGCCGGCGATGTCGTCGGGGTTCACCCGGATGGTGCCGCGGAACCGGTCTGAGTAGGCGCTGTCTTCAAGCCAGCGCGACACCATCATCTCGTTGTGGCCTGCCGCGATCGCGGTTCCGAGGTGACGGTCCGGCATGATTCCGCGCGTCATCGGGTGCAGGATCGCCACGTCCACCCCGCGCTCGCCGAACAGGTGACGGCCGACGAACTCCGGGTCCGAGCCCGGGTATTGCCGGTCGGGGCCCTGGGCGCCACTCACGTACTCGCCTCCCGGCGCGCCGTACCAGTCCATCTCGTAGTCCGGGAATCCGCGACTGCGGTACGGCTCGGCCATGAAGTTCTTCCGCAGGTCCTTATTGGACTGGGCGAAGATGTGCACGCTGGCGTCGATGACAGGGGTCTTGGTCCCGTCACTGAGTTCGATCACGAATGTCGCCTCCGATGTTCATCCGACGACCCGTCGACACGCGTACGTCGGTAGGGGCGCGGTGAGCGCCGCACATAGCCCCCAGTGTAAAGGGAAGTTCTTCAAAGGCAAGAATCGGGTTCTCAAGCGCTTCGCTTATCTCTGCGCAGGTCAGAGTGTGCGCTGGTCATGTGCTCGGTAGGCGGTGAGCGAAACGTGGTAGTAGCATTCTGAGAACGATTACAACACCTAAGGAGAATGTTATTCTCCTACCCGACGCGACATCGCACAGGAGGCGCCCGGATGCTACTCGAGTTCGACGCTGATCAGCGGCTGTGGCAGGACACCGTGCGTGACGCCGTCGGCAAACAGTGCCCGGCGTCACTGGTTCGCGAAGTCGCGGAGAACGGAGTCGACCCGGCGCCGTTGTGGCAGGCCTACATCGATGCGGGCTGGACCGAACTCACCGACCCGGAGAACGCGGTCGAGCTCGCAATCGTGCTCGAGGAACTCGGCCGGGCCACCGACCCCACCCCGTTTCTCGCGACGTTGACGCAGTTCGCGCCGCTGGTCGGGGACCGCTTCGACCCGCAGAAAGCCGGCGCGGCGGTATACGACGGGATCACCGCCCACCGAGATGCGGACGGATGGGTGCTGAACGGGACGGCACGACACGTGCTCGACGCCGACCGCGCCGAGCAGCTTGCGGTGGTGACCGACGGCGGGGTATTCCTCGTCGACGCAGGGCAGGTGGGTATCCGGCGCAGCGCGGTCTTCGATCCGGTGCTGCACATTGCCGACGTGTCCTTCGACGGCGTGCGGCTGGCCGATACTGAACGGCTGCGCACCGATGCCGAAAAGGCCCGCCACCTGGCGCTCACCGGGATGGCGATCACCACCGTCGGTGCGTGCCAGCGCATTCTCGATCTGGTGCTGGAGCACGTGAAGCAGCGCCAGCAGTTCGGCGTCGCCATCGGCTCGTTCCAGGCCGTGCAGCACAAGGCGGTCGACATGCATGTCGCGACCGAGCGCGCCCGCGCGCTGTCTTACTTTGCGGCGCTGACCATTTCGGCCGACGATCCGCGTCGACGCTTGGCGGCGGCGATGGCGAAGGCGGCCGCGGGGGAGTGCCAGGCGGTGGTGTTCCGGCACGGTCTGCAGCTTTTCGGCGCCATGGGATTCACCTGGGAGAACGATCTTCAGTTCGCGTTGAAGCGCGCCAAGGCGGGCGAGCTGATGCTCGGCGGCGCGGCGGAGCATCGCGCGATGATCGCGGAGGAATTCAATGCAGCTGACTTTTGATTCCGACGTCGAGGAGTTCCGCGCCGAGTTCGCAGCCTTCCTCGACGATCACCTGCCGTCCGACACCGAAACACTGGAGCGGCCGACGTCGGTGTCGCACATGCCGCAGTGGGCCCGCGACTGGCAGCGGCTGCTGTTCGACAACGGCTGGCTGCTGCCGGCCCAGCCGCCGGAGTTCGGCGGCCGCAACGCGACGGTGCTGCAGTCGTTCGTGCATCTCGACGAACTGTGCAGGCGACGCATCTACCACAGCCTCAACCCGCAGGGCGTCAACATCGTTGCTGCGTCACTGATTACATTCGGATCCGACGAGCAGAAGCACCAATGGGCCGTGCCGGTGCTGAGGGGCGAGATGACCGCCTCGCTGGGGATGAGCGAGCCGAGCGCAGGCTCGGATCTCGCGTCGTTGCGCACCCGAGCAGTGCTGGACGGCGACCACTTCGTGGTCAACGGCCAGAAAGTCTGGACGTCGGGCGCGCACCACGCCGACTTCCTGTTGACCTTCGTGCGCACCGACCCGGATGCCCCCAAGCACAAGGGAATTAGCGCGCTGATCATCCCGACGGACACGCCGGGTGTGGTGTGCCGGCCGTTCGCCGACATGTGCGGCGAGGACAACCTGGACTTCAACGAGGTGTTCTTCACCGATGCCCGGATCCCGGCGGCGAACCTCGTCGGTCCGCTGAACGGTGGCTGGGGTGTGGCCAATGGGTCGCTCGGACACGAGCGCACGATGATGTGGCTGGGCTTCGCCGACCGGATCGACAACATGATCGCCGACTTCCGCCCACGTGGCGAGCTGCAACGCGACCAGTACGCCACCACGATCATGGACTACCTGGCGCTGCGGGCGATGGGTTCGGCGGCGCTGGCCAGGGCCGCCCGCGGAGAGATGGACACCGCATCGGTATCGGTGCTCAAGCTGTTCGGGTCCGAAGCGGAGCGCCAGGCGATGGAGAACTCACTGAGTGCCGCGGGGGCCGACGGGCTGCTCCATCCGTCGACGACGGGACCATACGAGCACATGAACCTCGACCACTACTTCGCGAGCTGGTTCGAGCGCTACGCACGCAGCTTCGGCGGCACGATCGCGGGCGGTACCTCCGAGATCCAGCGCAACATCATCGCCACCCAGGTGCTCGGCCTGCCCCGGCGCTGAGTTCGTGACCGAGACGCTGATCGTCGAACGGCCGCAGGCCGGCGTCGTTGTGATGACGCTGAACCGGCCGAAACAGCTCAATGCCATCAACGACGTCATGCGACGCGAAATCGGTGAGACCCTCGCGTCTGTCGCCGGTGACACATCCGTGAAGGCCGTCGTGCTGACCGGCAGCGGCCGCGGATTCTGCTCCGGCATCGACATGCGCGACTTCGGACCGGGCGTACCGGAGGCCACCGCTCCGGCCATCGACCGGCTGCGGTTCCAGGAGGCGATGGCGGCACTCCCGCAGGCGATCCGGAACCTGCCCCAACCCGTCGTCGCCGCGGTCAACGGCCCATGCGTCGGCGCAGGGCTCGCACTGTGCCTGGCCTCTGACATCCGGATCTGTTCCACGACAGCCACATTCGGCAATGCCGCCATCCTGCTCGGGCTGTCCGGAGCCGAGATGGGCATGAGCTATCACCTCCCGAGGATCGTCGGAACCAGCGTCGCCGCCGACTGGATGCTGACGGGTCGCACCGTGTCCGCCGAGGAAGCCGACCGCCGGGGTCTGGTCAGCGAGCTGGTCGAGCCCGACGAGCTGGCCACCCGTGCGAACGAGATCGCGGCCAGGATCGCCGAATTGTCGCCGCTTGGAGTGCAACTCACGAAACGGGCACTGCAGGTCAACACCGATGCGGCGGGGCTCGACTCGGCGCTGGAGCTCGAGAACCGCAATCAAGTACTCAGCCACGCCACTGAAGACGCTGCTGCCCGACGGCAGAAGTGGTCGCAGTGAGCGGACCGCTGCACGGTGTGCGGATCGTGACGATGGGCGGCCTCGGTCCCGGACCGTTCTGCGGCATGCTCCTCGGGGATCTCGGCGCCGACGTCGTACGGGTCGACATCCCGCGTGCGGTGGACGGCCCGCTGCCCATCGACTACACCGTCCGGCGCAGCCAGCGCTCCATCGCACTGGATGTCAAAGATGCTGCGGGCCGGGCGATTCTGCTGCAGTTGGTCGAGAACGCCGACGCATTCATCGAGGTCTTCCGGCCCGGCGTCGCCGAGCGGCTGGGCATCGGCCCCGGCGACCTGCTCGAGGTGAACCCGCGCCTGGTGTACGCACGGATGACCGGATACGGGCAGGACGGACCGTACGCCGACCGGGCCGGCCACGACATCAACTACATCGCGCTCGCGGGCGCGCTGAACGGCATCGGCACTGCCGAGGCCCCGGTCCCACCGCTCAATCTTGTCGGTGACTACGGCGGCGGGGGCATGCTGCTGGCCGTCGGGCTGTTGAGCGCCATCCTGGACGCGCGCACATCGCAGCAGGGTCAGGTCGTCGACGTGGCGATGGTCGACGGTGCCGCCACACTGATGACGCCCTACTACGGCATGGTGGCCGCTGGGACATGGCGGGATCGCAGGCATGCCAACGTGTTGGACGGCGCCGCCCACTACTACGGCGTCTACCAAACCGCCGATGACAAACACGTCGCCGTCGGAGCCATGGAGCCGCAGTTCTACGCCGAGTTGTGTCAGCGCCTCGGTGTCGACGTACCGCAGGACGAAAACGAACCGACGGCGTGGGCGGCGCACCGTGCGGTGCTGGCCGCGCGGTTCCGCGAGAAGACCCGTGCCGAATGGGAACAACAACTCGACTCGCCGGGATGCTGTGCCGCACCCGTGCTCGGCCTCACCGAAGCGCCGCAGCACCCGCACAACGTGGCGCGTGGCACCTTCATCGAGATCGACGGCGTCGTGCAACCTGCACCGGCGCCGCGGTTCTCGCGGACCATGCCGCCGACCCCGACCGGTCCCGCGTTGCCCGGGGATCACACCCGCGAGGTGCTGGCCGACCTGGGCATGTACGACGACGCGATCACCGGGCTTCTCGACTCCCGGGTCGCGCGGCAGAGTAGCCACTGAACTCCGACGGAAGGACGACCGATGGCGTGGGACTTCTCGACCGACCCCGAGTGGGCGGAACAGCTCGCCTGGGTCGATCAATTCGTCCGCTCGGAATGTGAGCCGATCGATCTGATCGTCAAGGAGTCACACGACCTCAATGACCCGGTTCGCCAGGCGCTGATTCCGCCCCTGCAGCAGATCGTCAAGGAGCGCGGGCTGTGGGCCACCCACCTCGGTCCGCATCTCGGCGGTCCCGGCTATCGGTCAGGTCAAACTGGCGCTGCTCAACGAGATCCTTGGTCGATCCGAGTGCGCGCCGATCGTATTCGGTTCGCAGGCACCCGATTCCGGCAACAGCGAGATCCTCGCTCACTACGGGACACCGGAGCTCAAACAGCGCTACCTCGAGCCGCTGCTGGACAACCGGATCGTGTCCTGCTTCTCGATGACCGAACCGCAGGGCGGCGCCGATCCCAAGGTGTTCACCACCACCGCGGTGCAGGACGGCGATCACTGGGTGATCAACGGCGAGAAGTGGTTCTCGTCGTTCGCCTCGATGGCGTCGTTCATCATCGTGATGGCGATGACCGATCCGGATGCGTCGCCCTACGAGCGCTATTCGATGTTCGTCGTGCCCGGCGACACGCCGGGCATCAACGTGCTGCGCGACGTCGGTCTCGGCTACCAGCCGCTCGGCGGCGGCCGCGAGGGCTACGTGCGCTACGAGAACGTCCGGGTTCCAGACGATCACATGCTCGGACCCCGCGGCGGCGCGTTCGTCGTCGCGCAGACCCGGCTCGGCGGTGGGCGAATCCACCACGCCATGCGAACCGTCGGCCTGGTCCGGCGCATCTTCGACATGATCTGCGAGCGGGCCGTCTCGCGCTACACCCAGGGCGAGATGCTGTCGGCCAAGCAACTCGTCCAGGAGATGGTGGCGGACTCGTGGATGGAGATCGAGGCGTTCCGACTGCTCACCCTGCAGACGGCGTGGAAGATCGACCGGCACAACAACTACAAGGAAGTCAGGGCCGACATCTCGGCGGTCAAGGCGATGATGCAGAAGGTGCTTCACGACGTGTCGGCCCGCGCGTTGCAGCTGCACGGGTCGCTGGGCACCACCCACGAGATGCCCTTCGTGCAGTATCTGGTCGAGTCGTTCGTGCTCGGGCTCGCCGACGGGCCGACCGAGGTGCACAAGGTCACGCTGGCGCGCTTGCTTCTCAAGGAGCACAAGCCCGCGCCCGACGTCTTCCCGTCCGAGCACCTGCTGCGGCTGCGGGAAGCCGCCGAGGCGAAGTTCGCCGACAAGCTCGCGGGCATACCGCGCACCTGACCCCGGGAGGTTGTCCATGTCATGCGACGGCAAGGTGGCCCTGGTCACCGGCACCAGCCGCGGTCTCGGCAAGGCGATCGCGCAGCGGCTGGCCGCCGAGGGCGCGACTGTTGCGCTCACCGCGCGCACCATGGAGCCCGACCCGAAATATCAAGGCTCCCTTCGTCAGACGCTCGACGAGATAGAGGCATCGGGTGGCTCGGCGATCGCCGTGCAGGCCGATCTGTCCAATGCCGAGGACCGCGAGCGCCTTTTCGGCGAGGTCGTGGAACGGGTCGGCGCACCCGACATCCTGGTCAACAACGCCGCCGTCACATTCCTGCGGCCGCTCGACGAGTTTCCCGACCGGCGGGTGCGCCTGATGATGGAGATGCACGTGTTGGCGCCTCTGCACTTGACGCAGCTGGCGATCCCGGCCATGCGCGAGCGCGGCCGGGGCTGGGTGCTCAACGTGACATCCGTCGGTGGCGATCTGCCCGAGGGCCCGCCGTTCTCCGAGTTCGACCGCGCCGCGGGCTTCGGTGTCTACGGCACGGTAAAGGCCGCTCTCAACCGGCTGACGAAAAGCCTGGCGGCCGAGCTGTACGACGACGGGATCGCCGTGAACGCCGCCGCGCCGACGAACCCCGTCGCCACGCCCGGGGCGGGCACGCTGGATCTCGCCAAGATCGATACCGAGGACATCGAGCTGATCGTCCAGACCGCCTTCGTGCTGTGCACCGGCGACCCGAAGACGCTGACCGGTCGCATCGCACACACCCAGGAATTCCTGCGCGAAGTCGGCTGGTCGCGAGATCGACGCTAGCGAGTGTAGACCTCGCTAATGGCGATCTCGCGGAGGTCGCCTAACCGACCAGTTGCGCCAGGATGCCGGGAAGGACGCCCCGGCCGTCAGGGGTGACGGGCAGCATTGCCCAGTTATGGATACGTCCCTTGCGAAGGTCAAAGGTCACCGGCGCACCGTGTTCCCGCGCATGTTGCTGCAGAACAAGCACATCGGGATAAAGCACATCCAGCGTTCCGGAGTAGACGTAGGTCGGTGGGAGTCCCTCGAGCGAGCCGTAAAGAGGACTGACCGACGGGTCTTTCGGATCGAGGGCGCCGGCCCATTTGAGGGCGGACTTGCGTAGTGCCGTCGCGTCCAACACGGGGTCGCCGACGGACGCGATCGCCGGGTTGGTCATCGTGACGTCGAGCAAGGGCGAAACAAGCACCAACGACGAAGGAAGCGGCTCGTTGTCCGCCACCAGATGCTGGATTGCCGACAGTGCCAAGCCGGCGCCCGCGGAGTCACCGTAGACGCCGACCCGGTTGTCGGGATATGCGGCGATCTGGTCGGAGATCAGATTGGCGATCTTCGGGACCACTGATCCTGCGGTTCCACCTTCTGTCGCCAACGGGTACACGGGTACAACGACGGCTGCACCCGTTCGCCGTGCCATCAACGAGTAGAGAGCCCAGTGCATGACTGTCGGCCGCACCACGAAGCCACCACCGGGGATGGCCACGATGACGTCCGGTGAGTTCCGGCGGTCGGGTCGCGCCGACGATCGCGACTTGACGGTGACGACGGGTATCTCGTGGAATTCGTTTCGCCGCACATCGAGGCCGGTCGTGACGAAGAACGGCGGATGGGCGGTGGCGATTAACGGCGCGAGATCGGTCCCGATATCCAAGCGGAGTGCATCGGTGACCCTTCGGACAATGCGCAGTGCGCTAACGAGCCGAGACACGATCGATCACTCACCAAGTCTGCTCGGCGGAGCGAACCAGCATCTCGTTGACCGCTACCCTGCGGTCACGCGTCACCATGTAGACCACCGCATCGGAGATGTCCTCGGGTTGCAGTTTGACCATTCCCGCCGTCCGCTCGCTCTCCGCCTTCTGTGCCTGCGCCGGCAGGCTCTCGGTGATCTCGGTCTGTACGGTGCCGGGCTCGACGATCCCGACGCGGACCCGCTTGCCGATCAACTCTTGTCTGATGCCCTCGCTGAAGGCGTTCACCCCGAACTTCGTCAGCGAGTACACGGCGGTGCCGGGCCTGGCTACGCGGCCACCGGTCGAGCTGATCGTGACGATATCGGCGACGCCGCGAGGAGAGTCGGCCGCGGCCGCGATGAGATGGGGGAGCACCGCGCGGGTGGCGTACAGGACACCCTGCACGTTCACAGACACCAGGTCGTCCCACTCCTTCAGAGGTGCGTCGGCGGCGTCGCCCATCCGCAACAGGCCCGCGTTGTTCACCAGGGTGTCGAGGCGTCCCCATTTATTGACAGTCTGCTCCACTGCCGCGGCCACCTGTTCGGCGTCGGTGACGTTCGCAGGGGTGACCAACGCCCGGCCACCCGCCGCCTCGATCTCCGATTTGAGGTCAGACAGCCGCTCGGCGCGGCGCGCGAGAAGCGCCACAGCCGCACCATGCTCGGCCAGCGCGCGTGCCGTGGCGGCGCCGATGCCGCTGCTGGCTCCGGTCACCAGCGCCACTGTGCCTGCAAGTATCTCCGTCATCGGCTCGCTCCCAAGGCAATTCGTCGGCGACCCTGCTGTTCAGTGCCGATATGGCTGCTGCTGATTCAGGGTTTCTTGCGACCCGAGCGGCTCAACCGCCATTCGGGCGGGAAGTTCATGTCGTTGTCCTTCACCACGTTGTTGAGGCCCTTCTCGAAAGTGCCCTCGGTAAGGTCGACGTCGTTCTGCTGGTCGTTGGCGATCAGCGGCAGCATGCCTTCGACCATGCCGGTCAGCAGGCTGCCGAAGTACTCGCCCTTGTGCTGCTTGTACAGCTCGAGGAACGTCTTCTGCACCGCAACCGTGTCAGTGGGCCGGGACTTCGAGCAGGCAAGTGCGTACTTGAGCGTCTCGGCTTCGAGATCCTCGCGGGGCACCACGCTGTTGATGAAGCCACACTCATACATTTCCTCCGCGCTGAAAGGCCGCCCGGTGAATAGCATCTCGGAAAACTTGCGCAGGCCCATGGTCTCCGCCCACCACCACAGCCGTGGACCCCAACCGACGTAGCGGAACGCGGGATGGCCGAACAGAGCGTCGTCGGAGGAGACGACGAGATCGGCGTCGCCTGCCTGATAGAAGTGCCAGCCGTAGCAGTAGCCCTTCGCCTCGATGATGCTGATCTTGCGCAGCTCCTGGAGTGGACGGTTTCCCGCGCGGGCCTTGGCGTAGAAGTCGGTGACCGTCGACAGATAGCGATAGGAGCCGCCGGGCGGATACTTCACGTCGTCGTCGTTGATCGCCAGCTCGTGCAGCAGCGGCATCCCGGGGTTCTCCGAACATGCCCCGCTGCTCGGGAAGGTCGCCGCCGCTGCCGAAATCCTCCCCCTCGCCACGGATCACGACCACCTTGACGTCGTCGTCCACGTTGCACTTGTGAATCAGGTCGGCGCAGTTCTGCCGCATTCCGAGCGTCGTGGAGGTCTGCGCATCCGGCCGGTCGAAGGTGATGTAGGCGATCCGGTTCTTCGTGTCCTTCTCGAACTTGATGAACTGCTTGGCTTCCTTCTTCAACTCTTCGTAGTCGTAATCAGGCATCTCTCTCCATCTATCTTGTGTTTATCTCGACCGCAATCGATCCTGCGGCCAGTCTTTCAGCGTCGGAAGGCGTTCGGACAGTTTGTACTCTTGCTTAAAGAAAGGGCGTCTGAGACGCCTGACATCGCTTTTCAGCCCGCACATGCGCTGGCCGAGGCCATCCGGCGCCGCGAGGTGTCGAGCCGGAATTGCTCGAGCACTACCTTGCCCGCGTCGATCGGCTGAACCCGCGTTGAACGCCGTCGTCACGGTCGACGCTGACGTGCGCGGCTGGCCGCCGACGCGGCGGACGCATCGCTGGCGCGGGGCGAACCCGTCGGTCCACTGCATGGCGTGCCGATGACGATCAAGGACACCGACCAGACGGCGGGCGTGCGGACGACCTGCGGGCTGGCGGCGTGGGACCACGTGCCGGACGACGACGCCGAGGCGGCAGACGGCTGCGCGCGGCCGGCGCGGTGATCTTCGGCAAGACCAACACTCCGACGCTCGCCGGGGACTGGCAGACCTACAACCCGATCTTCGGCACCACCAACAACCCGTGGACACGGCGCGCACCACCGGCGGTTCGTCGGGTGGGGCCGCTGCCGCGGTCGCCACCGGCATGACCGCGCTTGAGCTGGGCAGCGACATCGGCGGCTCCATCCGCTTTCCGTCGAGCTGGTGCGGGGTGCTCGGCCACAAGACGACCTGGGCATCGTGTCGCAGGCGGGCCACCTGCCTCCGGCTCCAGGCACCCTGGCGAGCACGACCTGAGTGTCGTTGGACCGATCGCGCGCGATGTCGACGATCTCGAACTCGCGCTCGGGTGATCGCCGGAGCCGCCGGACCCGCGGCGGCCGGGTGGCGGTTGGAACTACCTGCGCCGCGCGGCACCACGCTGCGCGATCTGCGGTCGGCGCTCTGGCTCGACGATCCGGCGTATCCGCTGGACCCAGAGGTAGGCAGGTGCTCGAGTCTGCGGCCAGCGCGCTGCGTGCTGACGGCGCGCAGCTGATCGATGCGCGGCCTGCCGTCGTTCTGCCGGACGTCGGTCGCCTGTATCAGCAGTTTCTGTACCCGATCCTGCTGTCCACCACGGGACGGCGGTTGTTCGACAAGATGGTCGCGTTGGCGGATTCGCTGCCCGACGACGAACGCCGCTGGTGCGCACCGCGCGCTTCGCCACTCAGCGCCAACGAGACTGGGTGTTCGCCAACGAGAAACGCGAGCGGTTGCGTGCGCTGATGGCGGAATTCTTCACGGATGTGGACGCCCTGCTGATGCCGGTGGCGATCGTATCCGCCATCCCGCACGACCACAGCGAACCCTTCCCCGACAGGGTGATTCGAGTAGACGGCGCGAACCGGCCATACACCGACTTGATGGCCTGGATCGCATTGGCGACGCTGACCCACCTGCCCGCCACCGTCATTCCCGTCGGTCGCACCGCGACCGGCCTCCCGGTGGGCATTCAGATCGTCGGGCCCTATCTGGAGGACCGCACGACGCTTGCAGCGGCAGGTCTGATCGAGAAGCTACTCGGCGGATTCCTTCCGCCGCCGGGCGTGTGAAACTACAGCCGCTGCAAAGCGAAGGTCCAGAACTGCGTTCCCGGTGGACCGTTGAGCAGCCGACGTCGTAAACGGAGTCGATTGTTCCCGCGAGTGTGACGGGGTCCCAGGTGTAGGTGTCACGGGTGGGCATGCTGTATCCAGGCAGGCAGCGCAAGCCGTCGTTGACGTCCACGGTCAACGTATAGCGGCCGTCGACAAGGTGCGCATCCCCGTCGTAGTAGGCATAGAACTTGAATCGCGGTATCGCGCTGATGTCCACGCAGTCGGGCGCCGTGGGTTGGCAATTCGAGACGAACCACACCCAGGAGGCTTGGGTGTACCGGTTGGTCAGCACGTCGTAGTTCCCCACGAGCATCCCGGCATGGGCAGGCGGGGCAATCATCGTCGCCGCAGCGGTGAGTGCGGCCGCTGCGGTCACAGCCTTCAAGGCATTCACGAGCGTCCTCCGTCCCCTCTAGTTACTGGCTGACTATCAAACCATCCGGCCCCACGGTTCGGTTGGCGTTTCAGTCGATGACCGCGGCTTCCTTGCGTTCCGTTATCGGGCGGGCGAGTTCCTGTTCGTCACAGATCCGCTGCAGTTTCTCCAGTGTCTCGTCGAGACCGGGACCGAGAGGCTTGCTCGGCGTGAACGTCGCAGACAGGTGCTTCATACCCTGGATGACACCGATCGTCTCGTAGTGCACTGTCCCCTTGGGATCGCATACGTAGTCAGGCATCCGGTCGAGTACCGCCGTCAGCATCGACTTGAACACCGTCCTGGCAACGTTCGAGCCGACGCAGCGGTGCACGCCGATGCCGAAGCTGAAGTGCCGGTTGCCCTTGCGGTCAAGAACGATCTCGTTGGGGTTCTCGAACACCGACGGATCGCGGTTGGCCATCGCCCATGAAATCCACAGTCGCTCACCCTCTTGAAGCGGGTGCCCTCGAAATCGGTGCTTTCCGAGAATGTGCGCCGTCGCCGGGTCCAGGCGTGTAGTAGCGCAGGAACTCTTCGGTGGCGGGGTTGAGCAGGGTGGCGCGTTGGCGGCTGAGCAGTTCGCGCTGGTCGGGATTCTCCGACAGCCGCTCGAGCGAGTGCGCGGTCAGTGCGGTGGTGGTGTCGAAACCACCGCCGATGATCAAGCCGAGGTTGCCCAGAATCTCCAGATCGGTGCGGGCTCGCCGTCGATCCGCAGTTCAGCAGCGCGTTCACCATGCCCGGCCGCGGGTTCTCCCGGACCTGGTTCATGGTGTTGATCAGGTCGATGCCCATCTGCCGGTTCATCGGCAACGCGCGGAGCGGTCGGGATGCTCCAGGGTGGACACGGACAGGTGGGCAGGCTCGCTGTAGACCGGCCACTTCTTCAGCTCGATGCCCATCATCGCGAGGGTGAGTACCGCGGGCACGATGTTGGCGAGATCGTCGACGAAGTCAATGTGCGGACTCGACCTTCTCGTCGAGCGCCGCGCGCACGATCTCGTCGAGGAACGGCTCCCAGCGCTTTACCGCGGCGGGGGAGAGGTAGGGGTTCAGCGCGCCCCGGTAGATGCTGTGTTCGGGCTCGTCCATCTCCAGGATGCCGCCGCGAACTACCGTGGCCCGTTGCGCCTTCGGGATGGTGATGCCCTGGTACGGCGTCTCTCCTGTGAGGTCGTGATGGTTGGACACCACGGGCAGCGCGCGAGTTCGAAGACTTCCTTACTGCCCGCTGCGACCCAGTGCCCGTTGTAGGTCTCGGACCACTATCGGGCACTTGGCCTGCATCTCCTCGGTGATCTTCTCGAACTGAAGCCGATACTCCGGGGTGTGCCGGTCGAAGTGGTACGAGTTCTTCTTACGGGCGCTGTCGGCGGCTGATTTTTCGGCGAAGTCGCCGACGGTGCTCAACTGTCTCCCTCATTCCTCGATCGAAATGGCTTGCTCGGGACACGAGTGCACCGCTTCGCGCACCGCGTCCTCCTGGTCAGCCGGAACCACTTCGTTCACCGGCGACGAAGTGCCGTCAATGTCGTTGAGCTCGAACGAATCCGGCGCGATCAGCGCGCACAGCGTGTGGCCCTGGCAGCGCTCCGAGTCGACATAAACCTTCACAATGACCTCCGTTAGACGTGGTAGTCGTACCACTTCAGGTAGCCGCCTGCGTCGACGCGCTGCTGCGTGCCCGATGTAGCGCGCCTCATCCGAGGCCAGGAACAGGACCATGTTGCTGATGTCCTCGGGCTCAACCCACGGAACCTTCATGGCCTGCTGCACGTAGAACACCGGTTCGGCGTCGGCCTGGGTCGGGTTCTCCAGGTTGGCGGGAAGGACTTGTACATCGGCGCGCTCTGCAGCATCGGCGTGTTGGTGTTCGTCGGGTGCACGACGTTGGCGCGGATACCCAGTGGTGCGAAGCCTGGCCGCGAGGCTGTGCACGTACTGCGAGAGCAGCCTCTTCGAATGCAGGTAGGCGGCGCCGCCCGGGTCGGCGCCGGGATTGTCGTTCTTGGTGACGTCCATCAGCGCCGCGGTGGAGCCGGTGGCGATGATCGAGGCGCCTTCGCCGAGGTGCGGCAGCGCGACCTGGATGGCGTTGATGGTGCCGATCAGGTTGGTGTTCATCACGTCGATCCAGGCAGCCAGATTCGCCGACCCCTTCATGCCTGCGATTCCGGCCGCCGTGACGACGATGTCGAGCTTGCCCAGCTCGGCGATCCCGTTTTCGAGTGCCGTTTTTCCAGCTGGCCGCCGTCACTCACATCGACCTTCGCGGTTACAACGCGCTGGCCCGTTTTTTCGACGAACCGCGCGGTCTCTTCTAGGTCCTCCCGTGTCGCCATCGGGTAACCGACCGTCTCGAAGTCCTCACACCGATCGACGGCGATGATGTCGGCACGTCCTCCGCCAGCCGAACCGCGTGGCTGCGGCCCTGGCCACGGCCGGCGCCGGTGATGAAGGCGACTTTTCCCTCAACGCGTCCCACTACAGATGTCCTTTCGCTGTCCTCTAGCTCTGTCCTGTTGATCTGTCAGGTGTTTCGTCCGCCGTTGACACCGAGGATCTGACCGGTGATGTAGCCGGCCTCCTCGGAGATCAAGAACGCGCACGCGGCCGCGATGTCCTCCGGCGTGCCGACGCGGCGCACCGGAGTGCGGGCGATGTGCTCCTCGACGGTGGCCCCGAGGCGCCCGCGCTCCTCGGACTTGCGCAGCATCGGAGTATCGATGAAACCCGGCGGCACCGCGTTCACAGTGATGCCCATGGGGCCGTACTCGAGCGCCAATGACTTGGTCAGGCCGTTGACGGCGGACTTGGCCGCCACATAGGCCGACATGAAGGGCTGGCCGGAATGCGCGCTGGAGGACGAGATGTTGACGATCCGTCCCCAGCCGGCATCGACCATGTCCGGCAGCACCGCCTGCACGCAGTGGAACACGCCGTTGAGGTTGACGTCGATGACGTGGTGCCAGTCGTCGAACGAGAGGTCGGTGAACCGCTTGAAGCGTTCCATCCCGGCCGCGTTCACCAGGATCGTGACCGCGCCGAGCTGCTCTCGGACGGCGCGGAGCGCTGCTTCCACTGCGGCGCGGTCGGCGACGTCGGCGGTGTGGGCGAACTTGTCGTCGGACGGGACGAGGTCGAGCGTTGCGACGTGGTACCCGTCGGAGCGCAGCCGGTTCGCGACGGCCTGGCCGATGCCCGAGCCGCCTCCCGTGACGACGGCGGTCTTCACCGCGCCGCGCCCGTCGCAATCACCAAGAATCTCCCTTTCGAATATGAGAACCGTACTCTGCATCTGACATCCTCGCAAGACAAATGAGGCCCGATTGTCGCATCCTTTTTTGCTGCTATCGCCGTCATCAGGGCGCATGACTAGGTAATCTACGTTTTCTTGAGTTCTCATGCCACGAATGTATGATTCGCCCCGGATGAGAATGAAGTTTCCATCACATATTAGGAGCGTGGATGACGAAGGTGTCGACGATCGCGACGGGCACACCTGAGCGGATGCCGATCGCCGGATGCTCATCGACGGGCAGCTGGTCGAGACGCCGGGATCGTTGCCCGTCGATCAACCCCGCCACGGGAGGTGATCGACCACGCCCCGGACGCGTCGGTCGCCGACGCGGAGGCCGCGGTCGCCGCCGCGCGGCGCGCGTTCGACACCACCAGCTGGGCGACGGACGCCGAGTTCCGCGCCCGCTGCCTCGACCAGCTGCACAAGGCGCTGATCGAGCAGAGAGAGAGCTGCGCGAGCTGACGATCGCCGACGTGGGCGCCCCCCGGGTGCTCACCCACGGCCCGCAGCTTGAGGAAGCCATCGAGATCGTCAGGTACTACGCCGACCTGCTCCCCGGCTACCCGATGACGCAGGAGCTCGGCCTGACCGAGTTCCGCGGCCAGCAGCACCGCCGCTGGGTGGAGAAGGAGCCCGCCGGCGTCGTCGCCGCGATCATCGGCTACAACTACCCGACCCAGCTCGCGCTGGCCAAGCTGTCCCCGGCCCTCGCCGCCGGCTGCACCGTGGTGCTCAAGGGCGCGCCGGACACGCCGCTGATCACGCTCGCGCTTGGCGAGCTGATCGCCGAGCACACCGACATCCCGGCCGGCGTGGTCAACATCCTTACCTCCACGGACGTGGCCGTGGGCGAGGCGCTCACCACCTCGCCCGACGTCAACGCGGTCACGTTCACCGGCTCCACCGCGACCGGCCGCCGGATCATGGCGGCGGCGAGCTCGACGTCAAGCGCGTCTTCCTCGAGCTCGGCGGCAAGTCCGCCCTTGTCGTGCTCGACGGCGCCGACCTCGCCATGGCAGCGCCGCGGCGTTCGCGACCTGCTCGCACGCGGGGCAGGGCTGCGCGATCCCGACCAGGATGCTGGTGCCGCGCGCGCAGCACGACGCGATCGTCGCCCAGGTCGCCGGGCGATGGGCCATGTCACGTACGGCGACCCGTCCGACAGCAACAACTACATGGGCCCACTGATCAGCGAGCGGCAGCGGGACAAGGTGGACGGCATGGTGCGGCGCGCCGTCGAGGCCGGCGCGACGCTGGTGACCGGCGGCCAGAAGGTGGACGGCCCGGGTACTTCTACACCCCGACGGTGCTCACCAATGTGGACCCGGACAGCGAGATCGCGCAGGAAGAAGTGTTCGGGCCGGTGCTGGTGATCATCCCGCACGACGGCGACGACGACGCGGTGCGGATCGCCAACAACTCCATCTACGGCCTGTCCGGCGCGGTGTTCGGCCCGGAGGAGCGCGCCCTCGCGGTCGCGCGGCGGATCAGGACCGGCACCATGGGCGTCAACGGCGGCGCGTGGTTCGGCCACGACGTGCCGTTCGGCGGCTACAAGCAGTCCGGCATCGGCAAGGAGAGCGGCGCCGCCGGGCTCGAGGAGTTCCTGGAGCGCAAGACCATCGCCACGGTGGTGGGCTGATGAACGCTCCGCTGGAAGGCATTCGCGTTCTCGAAGTCGCCATGTACGGCTTCGTCCCCTCCGCAGGCGCGGTCCTGGCCGACTGGGGTGCCGACGTCATCAAGGTCGAGCACGCCTTCACCAGCAACACGCAGCCGCGGTCTGCCGCTGGGCACCGGCGGGGTCGCGTCGGCTCGTTTCCAGCCGCTTGATGGAGCACCCCCGACCGGGGCAAGCGGATCGGCCTCGCGCTCGAGAGACCCCCGATGCCTACGAGGTGCTGCTCGACCTCGTTACGGGAAGACCGACATCTTCCTCATCAACTTCCTGCCCGACGCGCGACGCCCGGCTGAAGCTCGACGTCGAGGACATCAGGAAGGCCAACCCCAACATCATCTACGTGCGGGGAAGCGGCCACCCGGCCAGCGGGGCCCGGACGCGGTGGAAGGGCGGCTACGACGCGGCTCGACCTTCTGGTGTCGCGCCAGCACCGCATCGTCGGCCAGCGCCCTTTCCGACAGCCCGCGCGTCATCAGCCAGCCGGCCGGCGCCTACGGCGACTCCATCGGCGGCATGACCATCACGGGTCGGATAGCGGGCGGCATTGTTCGCGGGAGCGCACCGGTGAGCCGTCGATCGTCGACGTGTCGCTCATGAGCGTCGACCACGTGGATGATGGGGCTCAGCCTCAACAACGCCATGCTCTCGGGCGAGGTGATGCAACCGCCGCCGCTGGATACGCCGATGAACATCACGGTCAACCCCACCATCGGCATGTTCAAGACCTCCGACGACCGCTATATATCCTTCGTGATGATGCAGCCCACCAAGTTCTGGGCTGACGTGTGCAAGCACATGGACCTCGACGAGCTCGCGGACGATCCACGGTTCGCCACGGTCGAGTCGATCGCCGAGAACACCGCCGCTGCGACGGAGATCCTCACCGAGGCGATGTCCAAACGGCCGCTCGCCGAATGGAGTGAGCGGTTCTCGTCCCTGCTCGGGCCGTGGGCACCGGTCCAGGACACCCTGCAGGCCGTTGAGGACGCCCAGATCCGGGCCAACGAATACCTCGTGCAAGCGGGTGAACTCGAATTGGTGGCGAATCCGGTGCAGTTTGATGTCACCGCCCCCCAATCCGGGCCCGCGCCGGGCTTTGCGGAGCAAACTGACGAAATCTTGCTCGAACTCGGCTTGGATTGGGACCGCATCATCGAGCTCAAGACGGCCGGCGCCGTCACCTAGATCACGAAGGATTTCATGCCCTACGTCGCTTCCATCGGCACATACCTGCCGTGTTGGGGAACCACCCAATGCCGAGCGGTGGGCGACGGCGGCGTTGATGCTTTCCCCCCGGGTGATCGCGCTGTCGCCCCGGTGCGGTATCAGCACAAGCCGGATATGACTGCTTTCCCTGCCACGACACGTGCCGCCAAGCAGAGGTTCGTGATGGCAGGCATGACACCCGTTGACGTCGACGTCACCGAAGTTCACGATTTCTTCACGGGAATTGAACTAATCAGCTATGAAGATCTTGGCTTTGCCGAGCGGTTCGGGGGCTACAAGCTTATCGAGGCTGAGGTGACAAGTGTCGGTGGTGCGCTGCCGGTGATCCCCAGCGGGGGGCTGAAGGCCAAGGGCCATCCTCCAGGGGCGACGGGTGTCGCACAATGCGCGGAGCTATTCGCGCAACTCCGAGGGGAGGCGGCTCATCAGGTGGATGGCGCGCGCGTTGCCTTAGCACATAACATCGGCGGACCCACGGTCGTATCGGCCGTGACGATTCTGGAAGGATCGGCCCATGGCGCGGGATAGCGGACCGGAACGATGGTCGACCGGCATTTCGCTCGGACGTGGTTCCAAGCCGATGGAGGCCGTCGGCGGATTGTTTGCGATGGCCAAGGACGCGGGGCGCAACGTGTTTCGGCGGCCGTTTCAATGGCGTGAGTTTTTGGAGCAGTCGTGGTTTGTGGTGAAGGTATCGCTGGTGCCCACGGTGCTGGTCGCGATCCCCTTCACGGTGTTGGTGAGCTTCACGCTGAACATTCTGTTGCGAGAACTCGGTGCCGCTGACTTGAGCGGTGCCGGTGCGGCGTTCGGCGCGGTAACCCAGGTCGGTCCTCTGGTGACGGTGCTAATCGTGGCGGGCGCAGGTGCCACGGCTATGTGTGCGGACCTGGGTTCACGGACGATTCGCGAAGAGATAGCCGCGATGGAAGTGCTTGGTATCGATCCTGTGCAGCGGTTGGTGACCCCACGAATGCTGGCCGCCGGGTTGGTGGCGTTGTTGCTCAACAGCCTGGTGGTCATCATCGGAATCCTGGGCGGTTACTTCTTCTCTGTGTTCATCCAGGACGTCAACCCCGGTGCGTTCGCCGCCGGGATCACCCTGTTGACCTGGGTTCCCGAGGTGATCATCTCCTGTGTCAAGGTGCGTCGGCCTGATCGCCGGGCTGGTGGCCTGCTACCGGGGCCTGACTATCTCAGGTGGTGGCGCGAAGGCGGTGGGCAACGCCGTGAACGAAACCGGGGCGGTGTACGCCTTCATGGCGCTGTTCGTGATCAACGTGGTCGTCACGGCCATTGGCATCCGGATGAGTGCGAAGTAGCCGGGGCATCTGATGGGCACAATGACGATTCTGAAGTCGACGTATCCGCGTCTGCTCGGCAGTTCAAGAGGCCAACCGACATCTTGGGCCGCATCGGCGACCACATGCTGTTCTACGTGCGGGCGCTGGGCGGGGTGCCGCACGCCGCGATTCATTTCCGTAAGGAGATCATCAGGCTGATCGCCGAGATCTCCATGGGCGCAGGAACCTTGGCGATGATCGGCGGCACCGTCGTCATCGTCGGATTCTTGACTCTGGCCGCCGGTGGAACGCTCGCGGTTCAGGGATACAGCTCCCTGGGCAACATTGGCATCGAGGCCCTGACCGGGTTCTTGGCCGCCTTCATCAATGTGCGCATCTCTGCCCCCGTGGTCGCCGGCATCGGGTTGGCGGCCACCTTCGGCGCGGGCGTAACCGCGCAGCTGGGCGCGATGCGCATCAACGAGGAGATCGACGCGCTCGTGGCCATGGCGATTCGTCCCGTCGAATACCTGGTCTCCACCCGGCTCGTGGCGGGGATGATAGCGATCACCCCGCTGTACTCCATCGCGGTCGTCCTGTCGTTTCTGGCCTCCCAGTTCACGACTGTGGTGTTGTTCGGGCAATCGGGTGGGCTGTATAACCACTATTTCAACACCTTCCTGAACCCGATCGATTTATTGTGGTCCTTCCTGCAGGCGGTCCTGATGGCGATCCTGATCTTGTTGATCCACACGTATTACGGATATTTCGCCTCCGGCGGACCCTCCGGAGTCGGGGTGGCCGTTGGCAACGCCGTGCGCACCTCCTTGATCGTGGTCGTCTCGGTCACCCTTCTGGTGTCGCTGTCCATCTATGGTTCCAACGGCAACTTCAACCTGTCGGGATAGGTGGCGCGGCGATGAAAAGTAGTGCAGTACGCCCGCTGACGGGGCTGGCTTTGATTGTCGCCATCGGATTGATCATCGCTTTGGCCATCGGCCTGTTCCGGGGCAGTTTCACCAAAACCGAACCAGTGACGGTCGTTTCGGATCGCGCCGGTCTGGTGATGAATAACGATGCCATGGTGAAGGTGCGTGGCGTGCAGGTCGGCAAGGTCGCTTCGATCGAGAACCGGCCCGACGGCACGGCGGCGCTGCACCTGGCGATGGATCCGTCGCAGCTGCAACTCATTCCGTCGAACGTGAATGTCGACATCGAATCGTCGACGGTGTTCGGCGCCAAGTTCGTCAACATGGTTCCCCCCCCTGATCCTTCGCCGCAGAAGCTCCGCCCCGGTCAGGTGATTCAGGGCCAGCACGTCATGGTCGAGATAAAGACGGTCTTCCAGCAATTGGTACAGGTGTTGGACAAGATCGACCCCGCTAAGCTCAACCAAACCCTCGGCGCAATCTCGACGGCGTTCAACGGTCGCGGCGAGAAGTTCGGCAAGACGCTCACCGACTTCAACGCATTCCTGGCCAAAATCGAACCGAGCCTGCCGAATCTCAGCCACGATCTCGAAGCCGCGGTTCCGACGTTGAGCGCGTACGCGGACGCGGCGCCCGACCTCATCAGGACCGCGGGCAGCACCACACGATCAGCCATACGATCGTCGACCAGCAACAGGAGCTTGACGAATTCTTGGTCAGCTCAATCGGTTTGGCGGACGTCGGAAACGAGGTTATCGGCGGAAACCTGCCGGCGCTGACCGACGTGCTGCACCTGCTCGTGCCCACCATCGAGCTGCTCAACCGGTATCACGACTCGGTGAATTGCTCAATTGGCGGACTTGCCGTGATGGCGAATTCGCCACCACTTCCAGGTAACAATAGCGCCGTGGTGGTGTCTGCCGGCCTCACACTCGGTACCGAACGCTATCGATATCCGAATGACCTGCCAAAGGTTGCCGCGAAGGGCGACCATACTGCAAGGAACTGGGTCTGCCCAACGTTCCCCCCGAGTTCCGAGTGCCGGCCATCGTCGCTGATGTTGGCGCGAACCCGTATCGATACGGGAATCAGGGCATCCTGTTGGACTCCGCCGGTCTCAAGAATTGGTTGTTCGGGCCGATTCCCGGACCGCCGCGCAACTCCGCACAGATCGGAATGCCGGGATGACACGCTCGACGGGCACGCTCATCAAGTTCACGGCCTTCGCGCTCGTGATGGCGATCCTGACCGTGTTCCTGTTCTTCGTCTTCAACCAGACGAGGTCCGGTTCGACGAATGGATATTCTGCGGTCTTCGCCGACGCGTCGCGACTCAAAAACGGGGACACCGTGCGTGTCGCGGGAATTCGGGTCGGCACCGTCAAGGGAGTGTCGCTGCGGCCGGACCGCAAGGTGCTCGTCAAGTTCGACGCGGATCGTGACATCGTGCTGACCACCGGAACCAAGGCGCAGATCCGCTATCTCAATCTGACCGGCGATCGCTTTCTCGAACTCGCCGACAGCCCTGGATCGACGAAGATACTACCGGTCGGCTCACAGATACCTGTGGATCGTACGGCACCCGCCCTGGACCTCGACCTGCTGCTCGGCGGCCTGAAACCCGTTATCCAAGGCCTGAATCCGAAAGACGTGAACGCACTCACCGCATCGCTGGTCCAAATCCTGCAGGGCCAAGGGCCAACTCTCGAGTCGCTGTTCTCGAAGACATCGTCGTTCACGAACTCTTTGGCGGATAACGACCAGGTCATCCAGCAGCTGATCGATGACTTGCGAACGGTGCTCGACACCCTGTCCAAGGACGGTGACGAATTCTCCGGTGCGATCGACCGGCTCGAGCGACTGGTCAGTGGCTTGTCGACCGACCGCGATCCCATCGGTGAGGCGATCACGTCTCTCGACAACGGCACCGCCTCGTTGGCCGACTTGCTCGGTCGGGCGCGCCCGCCGTTGGCCGGCACCATCGACCAGTTGAGCAGGCTGGCTCCACTGTTGGACGGCGCGCATAAGGATTATTTCGACGCCACCCTGCAGCAGCTGCCCGAGCTCTACCGCAAACTCGCGCGGGTCGGTTCCTACGGGGCGTTCTTCCCCTACTACATCTGCGGGATCACCTTTCGAGCCAGCGATCTCGAGGGCCGCACCGTGGTCTTCCCCTGGATCAAACAAGAGACGGGGAGGTGCGCGGAAAACTAATGGAGAGATATCGCGGAGCCCAACTCATCAAATCAGGTGTCATTGGCATCATCCTGATCATCCTTATAGTCGCCGTCGGGCTTCAGCCGGAACGCTTGGTGCAATACGCCACCGCCATCAGTTACAACGCGGTCTTTACTGAGGCGGGGGGCCTCGCCGTAGGCAATGACGTGACGGTGTCGGGTATCAAGGTCGGCTCGGTATCGTCGATCAAACTCGAAAACGGCGACGCGCTGGTCGGTTTCACCATCGCCGGTAAGGCCGCCCTCGGCTCGGAAACCACCGCGCACATCCGCACCGGAACACTGCTCGGCGAGCGGGTCCTGGCGTTGGAGTCAGCGGGAAGCGGCACGCTCGAACCCCGTCAGACCATACCGGTGACGCGCACGTCGTCGCCGTACTCCCTGACCGACGCGGTCAGTGAATTCACCGCCAATACCGCTGCAACCAATACCGATACGCTGAACCAGTCGCTGGACACGCTGGCGACGACGCTCGACCAGGTCGCGCCACAGTTGGGCCCAACGTTCGACGGCGTGTCCCGACTCTCGAGATCGCTCAACAATCGCAACGAGAGTCTGGCCGAGCTTCTGAAAACCGCCGGTGACGTGACCGGCATCCTGTCCGAACGCAGCCGGCAGGTCAACACGCTCATCCTCAATGCCAACGATCTGCTCGCGGTGCTCAACGAGCGTCGGCAGGCCATCGTCAGCCTGCTCGCCAACACCTCGGCGGTGTCGCGGGAACTGACCGGTGTAGTGGCAGACAACGAGCAGGAACTGGCGCCGACGCTGGAAAAGCTGAACCGCGTCAACGCGATGCTCATAAAGAACCGTGACAACCTTGCCAAGGCCATCCCCGGCCTGGCCAAATACGAGCTCACACAGGGCGAAATCGTGTCGAACGGCGCCTACTACAACGCGTTTATACCCAACATTTCCCCGGCTCAGCTCCTGCAGCCGTTCCTGGACTACGTGTTCGGGTTCCGCCGCGGTGTGGGCGCAGGCCAGCCGCCCGACAACGCTGGGCCCCGCGCCGAACTGCCCTTCCCAGTCAACGGCATCCCCCAACCAGGAGACTTGCCCAATGATGGCAACCCGTAGGCGCCTCGCGGTGGTCACCGCGGTACTCCTGGCCGTTGCACTCGTCGCCGGAGTCGTGGTCTTGGTGCACCAGGTCTTCTTCGGGCCCAATACCATCACCGCGTACTTCCCGACCGCGACGGCGATTTACCCGGGCGACGAGGTGCGCGTGTCGGGTGTCAAGGTCGGCAAGATCGACTCCATCAAACCCGAAGGCACGCAGACGAAGATGACCTTGAAGGTCGATCACGGCGTGCCCGTTCCGGCCGACGCCAAGGCCGTGATCGTCGCCCAGAACCTGGTTGCGGCGCGTTACGTTCAGCTCACGCCGGCGTACCGGAAGGGTGACGGCCCGACCATGGGTGACGGCGCGGTGATACCCAGCGACCGAACGGCAGTCCCCGTCGAATGGGATGAGGTGAAGACCCAGCTGATGCGGCTGGCATCGGAATTGGGCCCGAAGACCGGAGTGTCGGGCACCTCCGTTTCGAGGTTCATCGACAGCGCAGCGAACGCATTGGACGGCAACGGCGGCAAGCTACGACAGACGCTGGCCCAACTGTCCGGCGCCGCGCGGATTTTCGCCGAAGGCAGCGGCAACATCGTCGACATCATCAAGAACCTGCAGATCTTCGTCACCGCGCTTCGCGACAGCAAAGAACAGATCGTCATGTTCGAGAATCGGCTGGCCAGTTTGACGAGCGTCGTGAACGACAGCAGGTCCGATCTGGACGCGGCGTTGTCGGACTTGTCGGTTGCGCTCGGCGAGGTGCAGCGCTTCGTCGCCGGCAGTCGCAACTAAGTATCCGAGCAGGTCAGAAGCCTTGCCGATGTCACCCAGCTCCTGGTCGACAACCGCTCGGCTGTCGAAAACATCCTTCACATTACGCCGAACGCGGTCGCCAACTACCAGAACATCTACTACCCGCCCTCCGGCGGAGTGAGCGGAGCATTCTCGCTGTCAAACTTCGCGAATCCGGTCTCTACTCCTTTTTGCGGCCTGATCGGCGCCATCGAGAACACCACCGCTCCCGAAACGGCGAAACTCTGCTCGCAATATCTCGGGCCAGCGCTGCGATTGCTTAATTTCAACAACCTGCCGTTGCCTATCAACTTGTACCTGAGGCCTGCGCCCAAACCGGAAAACATCATCTACACCGACCCCAAGCTGGCGCCTGGAGGCGCCGGGCCAGGCGACCCGCCCGAGCCCTTCCCATCGGTGTCGGCCTACCTCGGGGCCGGCGATATCCCGCCGCCACCGGGCTGGGGAGCGCCACCTGGGGCCCGCCGGGGTTGTACTCGCCCGGCGGAGAGGTACCCGCCACTCCGTCGCCGGCGTTGTTCCCTGGCGCACCGATTCCGGGGCCCCCCACTGTGCTCCCCGGACCCCCGCCCAACGTGGACGGCGTGCTGCTTCCGGCGACGCCGGCGCCCGCCGTTCCGCCGGTGTCGCCCAATGCACCCCTGCTGCCAGCCGAGGGGATGCCGCCATCGTGATGCACCGGAGCCGTGTGAAGAACGTGGTCATCGTGGGATCGTGTGCTGTGTTGACGGCGACTGGTTGTGCCTTCCAAGGCCTGAATTCCTTGCCGCTACCCGGAGCTGTCGGACGGGGACCCGACGCCGTCAAGTACCACGTCGAAATCCCGAATGTCTCCACGATGGAGTCGAATTCGCCGGTCATGATCAACGACGTCGTCGTCGGCAGTGTGGGCAAGATGAAGGTCGACCAATGGCATGCCGACGTCGAGATCTCGGTCAAGCCGGACGTGGTGGTGCCCGCCAATGCGGTGGCCACGGTCGGGCAGACCAGCCTGCTGGGCTCGATGCACTTGGCGCTCAACCCGCCGCTCGGCCAAAAGCCAAGCGGCAGATTGCAGCCCGGTGCCACCATCGGCCTGAACCGGTCTTCCGCCTATCCGACCACGGAGCAGACACTGTCGTCGCTGTCGGTGATCGCCAACGGAGGCGGGCTGGGGCAGATCGGTGACATCATCCACAACACCAATGTCGCGTTGTCCGGACGTGAACCGCAGATTCGCGAGCTGCTCACCCGCCTCGACAACGTCGTGGGCGTTCTTGACCAGCAGCGGGACAACATCATCGCCACTATTCAGCAACTGAGGCGAGTCGCCGGGACATTCGCAGAGCAACGCGATGTGATCGACCGCGCGCTCACGGACATTCCGCCAGCCTTGGATGTGCTGGTCAGGGAACTGGCCCCGGGCTGACGACCGCACTGGAGAAGCTGGGGCAGTTGAGCGATACCGCCACCCGTCTGGTCAATGACGCCGGTGACGATTTGGTGACCAACCTCAAGAACCTCGAACCGATGATCAAGGCGCTCGCCGACGTCGGACCCGATCTGACGATTGGGCTTCGGTTTGCCACCGCGTTCCCGTACGGCCCGACCTTCGCCGACCGAGTCGACAAGGGGGGACAACATCAACCTGTTCGCCGTTTTCGACATCACCTATCCGCGACTGAAGCGGACGCTGTTCCTCGGCACAAGGTGGGGCGACCAGGCAACGTCAAATTCATTCCGGCGCCGGGAGATCCGTTCTATCTGAACTACTCGTACAACCCGCTCGGTGTGGGTGTCGCGCCGCCACCGCCGGAGGCGGCAGATGGGGCGTTACCTTCGCCCCTAAAAGCCGCGCCTAGCGGGCAGATGCCGCCAGTGACAGAGCCGGTAGTCCCGGTGGTCCCACCGGCGACCATGGCCCCCGTGACCACTTCCTCGCAAGTCTTCGCGGGGCCATATGTGCCCGAGGGGCCGGCACCGTCGGCGCCGTCCAACCCTGTCCCGCCGAACGGGAGGGGGTGGCTGATGGCCGCACCCGCTTCGTCCGAAATCAGTTGATCATTTTCACGATCGCGTCGATCGTCGGTGTGGGCGTCATGATGTTCACCTACATGAAGGTTCCGACTCTGCTCGGATCGGCCACATCAAGGTGACATTGGAACTGCCTGCGACGGGTGGCCTGTACCGGTTCTCCAATGTCACCTATCGGGGTCTCCAGGTCGGCGAGGTGAGGGACGTGAAGCTCACTGACAACGGCGCAGAGGCGACGCTGTCGTTGGACACCTCGCCGAAGATCCCCGCGGATCTGAATGCCGACGTTCGCAGCGTGTCGGCGGTGGGTGAGCAGTACGTCGAGCTGTTCCTCGCACCGACACCGCGCCCGTACTTACGTGATGGCTCGGTGATTACCAAGGACAACACCACAATTCCGCAGCAGGTGGGCCCGGTGCTGGATCAAGTCAGCAAGCTTGTGGACAGCATTCCCGGAAACAGGCTAAGTGATTTGCTTGATGAGTCGTTCAAGGGCTTGAACGGCGCCGGCGACGACTTCCAATCCCTGATCGACTCGTCGGCCAACATCACCAATTACCTCAACGAGGGTATCTGACGAGAGCCGAGCGCTGATCGATGACAGTGGGCCACTTTTGGATTCGCAGGCCGAGACCACGGACGCGATCCGGACGTGGGCGCGCAGTTTGGCCGGAGTCACCGAGCAGGTCGCGCAGGACGATCCGAAAGTGCGGGCGATCCTGCAGCGCGGACCCGGCTTCGCGCAGGAAGCGTCACAGCTTCTCACTCAAGTGAAGCCCACGCTGCCGATCTTGTTGGCGAACCTCACTACCTTGGGTCAAATCCTCCTCACGTACAACCCGTCGCTCGAACAACTCCTGGTGCTTCTGCCCGGGGTCATCGGCGCTCAGCAGTCATTTGGGCTTCCAAAGAACAACCCGACGGGTCTGCCCCTGAGTGATTTCTCATTCACTATCGCCGATCCGAACGCGTGTACGGTCGGCTTCCTACCTCCGTCGCAGTGGCGCAACCCCGCCGACACCACCACGATCGACACACCGGACGGGCTGTACTGCAAACTGCCGCAAGATTCGCCAATCTCGGTGCGCGGCGCACGCAACTATCCGTGCATGGGGCATCCTGGAAAGCGCGCTCCCACGGTCGAACTCTGCAACGACCCAAAGGGTTTTGTGCCAATCGCAATTCGCCAACACACGCTCGGGCCTAACCCGTTCGACCCGAATCTGGTTGCGCAAGGGGTTCCGATCGATGATCGCGTTGACTTCAACGATCGAATCTACGCGCCGATAGAGGGTACGCCCCTGCCGCCGGGTGCCGTCCCCGCCGGAACGCCACCGATCGCACCCAATCCACTCACCGCTCCGCTGCCGCCCGTACCATCGCCGCCTCCGCCGCCGCCGGGCAATTCCCTCAATGGGGTGCCGATACCGCCTGTCGAGGCTCCGCTCGCGCCGGCAGCTGCAGAGGTACCGCCTGCGCCGCAGGGTCCGCCGCCTGGGCCCGTCGAGGTGCCACCGCCGGACGGCGCGTTACCCGCGGCTCCAAGTGCGTTCAACGGCAACGGTTCTGGTGGTCCATCGGTTGCGATCACGAGCTACGACCCGCACACGGGACGTTATATGAGCCCCGATGGGCAGCTTCAGCAGGTGTCGACTCCGGTTGCTGGGACGCAACCCAGATCGTGGAAGGACATGCTGCCGATCTGATCGGCCCAACGGCGGCTAAGACATCTTTTCCAGTCGCACTGGCAACTGGGTGACAACCGGCTTGTTGTAACCGCATGCGCCACTCGGGGCCATCGTCCTTTCCCAGCCAACGATCAGGTCCCGGGACTTATTCTTCTCACTCGTGGCCGGATCGAACCCCCACAACGCGAAGTTCTGGTGACCGGGGGCTGCGGTGCCGTCGGGGCACGGCTGCCAGTTTGGGATGTCGCGGTCGACCCTCCAGGAATCGCCGTTGAACTTCAGCGCACCGGTCCAGCCTGCGTCGCTTCTGACCTCGCCGATACATTCGATCGGACTAATGCAGTCCGACGTCACAGTCCAGGTCTCCATCTTCGACGGCTGGTCTATATAGACCATGGCCCCACCCGCGCCGTTCGGGCCCGCGCTGGTTTGAGCCCATTCGCCGTTCGAGAAGGCCCGATAGGAGCCATTGAGCGCAACTCCGTAGTCCGTGGCCTGCGCGGACGCAGCTGTGACTAGACTTCCGATCACGGCGATCGCCGTCGCGGCCGCGCCCGCAGCCACACCCATTGCGCGCATAACCCAGTAGCCTAACGCGGTCTGGAGCTGTCTTCTCCAATAGCGAGAGCTTCGTGCCCGCCTATGTGAAAATGTTGCTGTGCGATCAGTCGTCGCGGTGCTCGCTGCCTTGCTCACCACCGGTTTGTTGCCCGGCGCGCCGCCGGCGGTCGCCGAGCCGCCCGAGTGCGACTACCCATCGTGCACGCCAGGCATCCTGCCCAATGTCGTGCTCGGCTCGTACTGCGATAACTTCACCTACTACGCGTTCGGTGTGACTTCGTGGGGACGGCTGGTGTTCTGCGGCTCGCCAAGGAGATACGAACCGCGGTGGTTCCGTTCACCCGAGATGCATGGAATCAGGAACGAAAACGAACCCTGCCCCGCCCAGGACGGTGAAGTGGCCCAGGCACCCGACGGGCTGTTCTTGACGTGCGTGGCCAATAACGGCGCCAGCCTCTGGGCGCGCGGGGACACCTAGATCGCCCGCCGACGGGGCGGGGAACTGCGGGGTTGGACACGTGAAGCCCACGCGGTGGCGCGATTCTCCCAGTGGCGCGATTCACCCCAGGCGGTTAGAAATGTATCCACCGTATGGCCCCGTTGATCTCCGCACACTTCAGCGGGACGCCGGGGGTACGCGCCTGCAAGTCATTAGTGGTAAAGGGTTGCTGCGCGCTATCACCCGGCCTTTCGCAGGGCAGCGCCAACTCGCGCGTGCCGATCAACGGGCCGACCCGAACCCACATGCCCTGCGCGGCGCAGATGAGGGTGTTCCGGTCGGAATCCAGGCCAAAGACGTAAGAAGGACCGGGTGCGCAGGGTGCACTCTCGGCGACATTGCGGGCAACGTTCGGGACGCAGTCTGCCGAGTCACAAAACGCCGATGCCTCACCGGCGAAAGGTATTGGCGCTGAGAGTAATCCACAAGCGACGACTGGCGCCGCGATGAACTTGCGCACCTCTGCCTCCTTCGAAGATCACGCCGAGCCCGCCAGCCAGTCCAGCCTAGCGTTGTCTTCGCAGCTTCGAGCGAGTTCGCAGTCGACAGACCGGGAGGTGTGGACCTGCGCGGCACGGCTACCCAGCTGGGGTGAATTTGATGTTGAGGTCGGTCAGTCCGCGCAGGATGAATGTTGGCTCGTAGGTGTAGCGGCGATCATTGGTTGGACCGTGTTTGTCTTCGTCGATCGTGATACCGGCCATCCGGTCGAGGATGCGCTCGATGGAAACGCGGCCCTCGACCCGCGCTAACGGTGCGCCCGGGCAGGAGTGGATTCCGCGGCTGAACGCGATGTGCTCACGGACGTTTTTCCGATCGAGATGGAACTCGTGCGGGTCGTCGAACCGCCCGGGATCGCGGTTTGCCGCGCCGGGACTGACCATCACAGTCGTGCCGGCGGGCACCGGGGTGTCGCCCAGCGTCGTGCTCTTGCGGGCCAGCCGGAAAACGCTCTTCACCGGGCTGTCCATACGTAGGCACTCCTCGATGAAAATGGGAATCAGACTACGGTCGTCGCGCAGCTGTTGCTGGATGTCGGGACGGTCGCCGAGCACCCGCAGCGCCGCGCCGAGCAATTTCGCGGTGGTCTCCTGCCCAGCGGCGAACAGGAACGTCGCGGTCCGAACGACCTCCACCACTTCTGGTGTAGAGCCGTCCGGGTACTTCGCGGTCGCAATCGAAGTGAGCACATCGTCGCGGGGTGACTCACGACGCTCCTCGATGTACCTGGAGAACTTTTCATCCGCCCATGCCAACGGGTTGGTGGCGATCACCTCGTGGTCTAGTCCACCGATGTTGGATCCGGGCCGCTCTGCCCCGAAGGCTTCGCGGAACTCCTCGTGATCCTCCTCGGGCACCCCGAGAAGGTCGGCAACGACCAGAAGCGAGAACGGCTTCGCGTACGCCGCCAAGAACTCACACTTGCCGTCGACGATGAACTCGTCGATGTGGCGGTCGGCCAACCGCCACATGAAGTCCTCGTTCTCCTTCAGCCGCTTGGGCGTCAGCAGTCGGGAAAGAATCGACCGTGCGTCGGTGTGCTGCGGCGGATCCATCGTGACCATGTGCTCGAACATGGGAATTTCGGTGCGGTGCTTCTCGAGCTGCGCGCAGATGTCGTCACCTTCGGGCACGAACGGCATCGGCGTGAACGGACCCATGACCGCAACGCAGGACGAGTAGTTCTCGCTGTCCTTGTAAACGGCGTTGGCCGTTTCCCAGCCGGTAACCGCTATCACGCCGTTGTCGATGGGACAGCACACAGGGTCCTTGGCGCGTATGTAGTCGTAGTACGGGTGTGGGTCGGGCACGAGCGACGGGTCGGTGAAGTATTCGACGGAGTCGTAATCGGTGGTCATGTAGAGCGCTTCCTCCCGGAACCCGTGATAGCTCCAATGGCTGGACGTCGCACCGCGCTGAACGTGCGCGGCACAAATATGCTGAGCACCTGCCTAGCATGGCGGTAGAGTCCTGGTCAAGATGACACCCGGAATGGCGTCTAACGTCTCCAGTGGCGACCGTCAGGGAGAAAGATTCGGGGAGGTGACATGGCGTCGGACCGAAGAATTGGAGCACCGGATGCGAAGAATCGCGGCGTGCTACTCGATGCTGCAGAGGAGCTGCTCCTGCAGGAGGGTTACGCCGCTGTCACGTCACGCCGTGTCGCGGACGCCGCGGGACTCAAGCCGCAACTCGTGCATTACTACTTCAGGACCATGGAAGACCTCTTCCTCGAGGTGTTTCGTCGCAGGGCGGAGGAGGGCCTGAGAGTCCTGGCGACGGCGCTGGCGTCGCCTCAGCCGCTGTGGGCGCTGTGGAGGTTCAGCATGCAGCCTGAGGCCACCCGGCTGACGATGGAATTCATGGGGCTGGCGAATCATCGCAAGGCACTCAGGGCGGAAATCGTCTATTACGCCGAACGGTTCCGGCAGGAGCAGAAGAAGGCGATCGCCGCTGCGCTGCGGTGCTACAACGTGGACGTCGCTGAGGTACCGCCGGTGGTATGGACGGTATTCGCGACAAGCGTGTCGCAGGCCTTGGTGATGGAGCGGGCTCTCGGCATGTCAACCGGTCACGCCGAGACGTTCAAGTTCTGCGAGCAGTGGCTGCGCCGTCTAGAGGGTGATCCTCTGCACGGAGGCGACGCGACGCCGGTAAGCCATCACCAGGCTCGAATCGAGCAGAGCGCACCCTTCGGTCCCTGATTGGTCTTCACGACCACGCCGTCGACGGCAAGCGCACAGTGGATGTTGGGTTTCTTCGGTGACTCGCCGCCGGTGCCCGCGACAACCATCGCCCACTGATCGGGGTCGGCCAAACCGACGTCGAGGTTCCATTGCTGGTTCGGGCCGACGTTGGCTTCGATGTTGGGGCTGAACAGGTAGGGGTTGTGGCTGTACTCCTGCCAGTTCGGCGGGTCAACGTCGCGGTAGTAGATCTCCGCGGTGAACGGCTGCTCGGCCCAAACCGTGTAATGGATTTGATGCAGTGGCGGGGGCGGCGGGTCGTCCGCGGCCGCGGTTGCGGTGCCGAAGGTGAGACAAGCTCCCGCCAACGCCGTTGCCGATAGCACGCCCAACAACGGCCTGGTACGCATGCGATCAGCCGGAAACCTCATTTCCGAGATCCTAAAACGTTGTTTCCACCTCTGGTCTCGAATCGGGGATCTCAAGGCTACAAGCTCAGGATTTTCGCCACCCAGTACCCGGAGCACCGAAGACCGGACCGGCCCGAACAATGCTCGTGAGCGCCTGCCACACGCGGTGTCAAGATTCTCCCCTTTGGCGAAGGTTTGCAACTCCATCTACGGATCGAAAAGCAAACTAGCGCTGCAACCGGGTTTGTCACAACACGGCGCCGGGTATTACCGCGCCAGCGGGGCCATGCCGTTTGCCTGCCTGGCGAGGCGTTTTGCACCACTACGCAGAGGGGGTTCCGATGAACCTGACACGGTTGGTCGTGATCTTTGTAGGGTTGCTGTTCCTGAACGAGGTCCTGGCTGGCACCGCTTCGGCGACGACCGTCGTAGAGTGCCGGATGCTGATAGCGCATCTTCGGAGCGGCACGGTCGCAGCCCAGCGCCAGTCCGCCCAGACAAAGGACCAAAGCGGCAGCCTCGCAAAGCTTGATGACATCTCCGCGATGCTGGCGGAAGGCAAGAACGCGGATGCCATCCAGAAGCTGACCGACTTCGTCGCGCAGGGACACCCCTCCATAGGCGTGCAGGATGTAATCGGCTGCATCAACGCAATCGGCACCCCCTAGCTCGACTGCGCGCACCATCACTTCAATCGGACGACGGATCGTTCGGCTGGATGGGCGTAAGTCGCGGCACCGCGAACACACGGCAACGGCAGATTTGAATCTGCGCGGCCGGGTTGCGGCCGTTTGTCCTTCCCCGAGGCGTTGGCGGGGGCAATCCTTAAAGTGTTCAGCAGCTAGTGTCCGCTCCGCCAGCGCTGCCCTGGCTGCCCCGGCTCGTCGGCCCGTCATCCGGCAGTGGTGGCGGCCGACGGCTGTCACATTGGCAGGCAGGGAGAACCGGCGGGCTATCAACTCCGTTTCGCAGTTCCTGGCAGCGGGAACGAAATTTACTCATCGTGGGGCTAGGGTTGTCGCGTTGCGGTTCGATTTAGGAGTCATCATGATGTTCGCCAGCCACGACATCGCCAAGCTTTTCGGTGCGGCGATAGCGGTGGCCGCTCTGGGTCTGGTCACCCCCGGCAGCGCCGCCGCCGACGCCACCGACGACGCGTTTCTGAAGAAGCTCTTCGCCGACGGGGTCAATTTTTCACAACCGGAACAGACTATCCCGAGGGCCCGGACGGTCTGCGAGGCATTTGCCTCCGGCAAGTCGCCTGCGAACGTTCACGAGCTAACGCTAGACCACTCCGCATTTTCTCCACGTCAGGCCGCGATTTTCATAGCCGACGCGGTCCAAGCCTACTGCCCCGGGTACGCCGACCAGTTCATGAGCTAACTTCACTTCGACCAGGATGACGGCGTTGTCGCAGACGATGATCCGGTCGACTGAAGAGCATCGGTTTGGTTAGCAGTGGATTGTATGAGCTTCGGGTGTACTCACGCGAAAGCGCCTCTGTTGACGACGGTCGAAGTCTAGGCCGGGGGCGACGCACAAACTGCGGAGGATGCATGACTGGACAGCTCGACGGCAAGGTCGCTTTCATCACGGGTGCAGCTCGGTGTAAGGGACGGAGCCCACGCGATCGCGATGGCCAAGGAGGGCGCTGACATCATCGCAGTGGACATCTGTCGCGACATCCCATCGGATCCCTATCCCTTGGCCACATCCGATGATCTCTCGGAGACCGAGCGATCGGTCAAGGAGACCGGCCGCCGCGTGGTTGCGAGGATCGCCGACGTGCGCGAACGTCATGAGCTGCGCGAGGTCGTCGAGGCAGGGCTGGCCGACGTCGCGAAGATCGACATCGTCGTGCGCAACGCAGGTATCCTGCCGATGGCGATGGGAACGCCTATCCCATGCAGTTCGTCGACGCGTCCGATGTCGACCTGCTCGCCATAATGAATACCGTCGCGGTCACCGTCCCGCATCCACCCAACGGCCCATCGATCATCGTCACCGTGGCCCCTTGACAAAACGACCTATATATAAGCCGTTCACCAGCGGTGATCGCATCCGTACTCGACTCCTTAGGTGTGGGTTTTCGCGATGCGATGCGCGGAATGGCAGCCCTATACTTTGCGTATGGCCGGTGGTTCACGATCGAGAGGCATGCCCCCAGGGATGTTCGGGGCGGTAAGAGTTTGCGGGGCTTTTTCGTTCTCTGGAGGTTGAGCCGCCGTCGGGCTCTACACTGAGAGGGAATGAACGCCTACCAGACCCTGGTCGTCGGCGCCGATGGCTCGTACACGTCGTTGCGTGCGGTGGAGCACGCAGCCGCGTTCGCCGCGAAATGGAATGCGAAGTTGATCATCGCGATGGCGCACCTGCCTAATGTGGACAAGGGAGGCTGGGGAAGGCCAGCCCGGCCGGATCGGGTGATTGATGGCCGCGCCGAGGTCGTGCTCGGGGGCGAGGGGGACTACAAGATGCACGGGAAGGCCCCCATATATTGGATTCTTCGGGAGGCCCGCGAACGGGCAAGGGCGGCTGGGGCGAAGAATGTCGAGGCGCGACCGATTCCAGTGGGTCATCTGGGTGGTGCGGCAAAGGCGCTGTCCCGCCTCGCCGAGGAGGTTAAGGCCGATTTGTTGGTGGTGGGCAACGTGGGACTGGACACGCGCGCCGACAAGTGGCTTGGCTCGGTACCCGGCAACGTTTTGCGCAGGGCCAAGACCGACGTGCTGATCGTCCACACCACCGACTGAAGTAGCCGTCCAGGTTCGACCCCGTGCGTCGGGTTCGTCAGCGTCCGCCACGTCGCCGTTTCCTTTCCTCCACGGCTAGGGCCAGCGCGGACCGGTCCAGTGCCCACGCGTTGCCGATGCGCTTGGCGGCTCCGGAGCCATAGAGCCTAGCGCGAGCCGCTATACCCGGCGGACATTCCACTCGAGCACGGCGGTGGCTTCGGCGACACGGATCCAGGCGCCGCACTGGCGCTTGGAGTCGGCTTCGGCCACAACATAAACCGGCAAATCATGTCGTGTTCCCGACGGGGTGTCGCTCAGTAAAGATAAATCGCCAAGATCGCGCCCCACACCACGAGGAGCCAGGTGTCGGTGGTGACCTTCAACCATCGCGGCGCCGTGCGTACCTCCATGAAGTAGCGGATGATCATCCGTCCCTTGACGAAGCCGAGCAGCACGACGGCGACGGTGATCGGCACGCTGGCCACGGCGTGGCCGCTGGTGGCCCGGTGCCAGCCACCAGGAGATCACCGTGATGGCCGACAGGATGAGCCACACGTAGGTGGTGGTCCGCGTGGAGACGTTGGCGGGCCGGTTTTCGGAGGCCACGGTTGCGGTCATTGGTTCACCTCATCACGTACAGCAGGCCGAAGATGACGATCCAGAGCAGGTCGACCATGTGCCAATAAGTGGCACCGGACTCGACCATCGACATGCGTCGCCGCCGGGGGTTTCTCAGCTCGCGCACCACGATCCCCAGGATCAGCAGGCCCAGCCCGACGTGGAACAGGTGCACACCGGTGAGCATGTAATAGAACAGTAAGAACTCGTCGCTCGGCATGGTGTAGCCGGCAGCGACCTTCGTCGACCACTCATAGGCCTTGATCAGGATGAACAACACCCCGCAAGCCCCGCCGAGATAGGTCAGCCGCAGTGCCCGCTCGTGGTCGCCTGCCCGGGCCATCTGCACGCCACGCGCGACAAACCACGAACTGGTAAGCAGCACAAGGGTGTTCACCACCCCAATGGTGAGATTGAGGTGCTGCTGTGACTGCAGGAACTCTTCCGGCTTCATCGAGCGCTGGACCATGAAGATGATGAAGTACGCGCCGAAGAAGACGAAGTCGCCGAGCACCATCACCCACATGGCGCCGTCGCCCGGCATGTGCACCGTGCGACCGGACTGCCGCGCGGGTGCGGCGGTTTCCACGTCGGTCATGGCAGCGGCGCCTCATCGGAGGGCTGGAGTTCGTTCGCCTTCTTCAGCAGCACGATCAGGCACGAGATCCAGATGCCGAAGATGACGGTGCCCTCCCAGAAGGCGATCGACCCGTTCCATGCGAACGGCCCCGCCTTCGAGATGAACACCGGCACGGCCATGATCTCGGTGACGATCTGCCAAACGGTCACGTAGGCAAACCATTTCGGGAAGATCTGGTTCTTGTCGTAGAAGATCGCGATCGCGAACGCGATCCACGCAGTGGTGAAACAGCCGAGCGATCCGACGTACGACAACAGCCCGAGGTCGTAGAGAAGGGCCATCAGCTGCGGATCGCGGTCGGGGCGGAACACCGCGACCAGGAAGCAGAACGCCACCAGCAGACACCCGGGCAGTGCGCCGACCGCCAATGACGCCATGTACGCATACCCGAGAACGGAGCCGACCGTCATCCGCTTGATGTGATACATGACGATGCCGTTGGCCATGCCTGCGCCGCCGACGATGAGGACCAGAATCCCGAAGCCGATCTTGATCGTCATGGAGTGCGCGTGGAAGAAGTGCACCATTTGGTCCGTGGTGACATCCGGACGGGGCGGTGGCATCACGCGGGCCAGCGCGAAGAAAATGATGCCGAACGCCGTATAGAACGCGGGCACGATCCAGAACACCATCCAGACGTCGCGCTTGCCCGCGCGGGTCGGCGGCTCGGTGTCGACGGATTCGGTGCTCGACGTTTTCGGGGTGGTGACCGCGCTGCTCACCGCGCCGTCACCCCCTCGTCGACAGCCTGCCGGTGCAGCACGCCCCTCAGTACGAAGAACATCACGAGGACGAAGAGCGCGAAGGCGCCGTTGCGCAACCAGAACGACACCACGCCGTCCCAGGCCAACGGGCCGGTTCGAAAGACCGCGGCGCCAACTGCCGGCGCCATCGCCACACCGGTGGCAAGCGAATAGTGCCCGACCCACCGCGGGAAGACGGGATCGGTGCTTCCTTGCGAACCGGTGTCGAAGTAGATCGCGATTGCCAATAGCAGGTTCATCGCCACCCACGCGCCGACCGGCGCGACGAAGATGATCCACGCCATGTCATTGAGCAGCATCACGAGTTCGGGATTACGACCGGGCCGGAATGCGGCGACGAGGTAGAAGATGTCGGCGAGCGCGAACAGCGTCGCGCCGCTGACCGCCGCGGTCAGATAGCAGTAGGCGAAGACGTGGCTCTGCGTCGCCATCCGCTTCATCTGGACGACGATCACCATGAACAACGGAAGCAGCATGATGCCGCAGATGTTGAAGGTGATCATCGTGAACCAGACCATCGCCCTGTTGTCGGCGTAGAACGCGGCGACCTGGTCGGCCGTCATGTCGGGCGACATCGGGGGGAAGAACCCCGGGAACGCGAGGAAGGCGATCAGCAGCACGCCGCCGAAGGTCGGCACGGTCCACAGGCTGATCAGCTGAGTCTTGATGTTCGCCGTCTTCGGCAAATCCTCGGCTTCGGCAAGAATCTGCATCGAGTCTCCTTCGGGTTAGCTAGCCGATCGGCTATCGGTGAGAGTAGCCGATCGGCAAGCATTGTCAATGAGCCGCCGTCGGCGAGGTGCAGTCATAAACGCCTAAGCGCGCGCACAACTTTGACGTACGGCGCGGTGGTTGCAGCGCTTTTGCCGAGACTGGGCTGAATCGCACCCGCATTACCCACGACGAGGTAGCGCAAGCCGTGGTCGCGGAACTCCGCTATCTGGTCGACGACCTCATCGGGTGTTCCCACCGTGAAGAGTTCGGCAACCAGCGACCGTGGCGTCTTCGCCGCGTAGGACAGTGCGGTCTCTTCATCTATCAGTTGGGGAATCAGTTCCTGCACGCCGGTGAAGTCCGCGCCCAGTGGATGTTCCGCCCCGTGGCGTGCCCAGGCTTCGGCGGTGCAGTTCAGTGCGAAAACCTTGGCGATGTTGGAATCGATCACCTCGTCGACCTCGGCACGCGAGCGGCCGGTCACGATGAAGCGGATCAACGCCGGCTTGATCTCCATCGGATCACGGCCCGCGTCCGAGGCGGCCGCCCGCAACGCCGTGAGTTGTTCGCCGTACTCGACTGCCCGTGTCGTGCCGGGGAACCAGCCGTCCGCGTACTTGCCGGTGGCGCGAATCATCCGCGGGCCATGCGCGGCGACCCAGATCTCGGGCCACTTACCTTTGTATGGCGGAAGCGCGAAAGGCGCTTTGTGCAAAGGGAAGAAGGGCGAATCCCTGGTGACCAGCTCGCCGTTGGAATTCCACAGCGCGCGAATGGTGGCCAGCGCCTCCTCGAAGCGTGCCACCGGCTTCGACCAGTCCACGCCGTAGGGTGCGTTGCTCTCCTTCTCACCGGTTCCGATGCCGAGCACCGCTCGACCACGGGTCAGCAGATGCAGCGTGGCTGCCGCCTGTGCGGTGACGGCCGGATTGCGGCGGCCTGTGTCTGTGACGGCCACCCCGAGGCGCATCCGGCGAAGGTTGTTCTTGGCGGCCAGATAGCCCAACATCGTCCACGGCTCGAGATGGGCGTCCATCTTCGGGATCACGCGGGCTGCCCCGACATGCTTGGGCGTCCACATCGACGGTGGCAGTACCGAGTTGAGATGGTCGGCGACCCAGAACGAGTCGGCGCCGCAGGCGAGCGCGGTCATGTAGTCCGCTTGTATCGGCGGCTTGGGTCCGTATTTCGAGTTGATGGTGTTGTTCATGATTCCGACACCGAAACCGGGCATGGATGTTCCTAGCGTGGGTTGACTTGTGGTGCGGACCAGAACGCACGCATCGACGTGATCCGGGCAGCGCCGTCGAACGTCATCAGATCGATCCCGTCGATGCACGTGCGGGTGTCTCCGGCGACGACGGTCAGGCGCGCCAGGAATGCCGCCTCGTTGGCGATGATGTGCAACGAGAGCAGTTCGGCTGTGCGATCGAGCTTTTCGAACCGGCTGTACAGCTCGCGGATGGCCTCGTGGCCGCGGCGCACACCGCTGCCGACCGGATCCTCGACGGTTGCGTCGGGTGTGTAGAGCGCGGCCAGCTCATCGCCGCTGCCCGTCGCGAGCAGTTCGATGTAGCGGTTGACGGTGTCGGCGACGGTGGGCATCGACGTCGGCCGGGCGGCGCGCCGCTACCGCGACAGGATGGTTGCGGAGGCTGTGCCCGGAGCACCGTAGACCTGGGCCAGGCCGACCTTCGGCTCGCCCGGCACCTGACGTTCGCCCGCCTCGCCACGCAGCTGGCGTACCAGCTCATGCACCTGCCGCAGCCCCGAGGCGCCGATCGGCTCGCCGTTGGCGATGAGCCCGCCATCGGTGTTGACCGGTATCGTGCCGTGGATCTCGGTGGCGCCGTCGGCCAGCAGCTTCTCCTGCTCGCCGTCAGCGCACAGACCGGTCTCGGCCATGTGGATGACTTCGGCGCCCGCATCGGTGTCCTGAAGCTGGGCCACGTCGATGTCCTCGGGACCGATGCCCGCCTCCTCGTATGCGGCGCGAGCAGCGTACACCGTGGGCGACGAATCCTCTTCCAGCGGTGCGAAAGTGGCGTGTACCTCGTAGGCGCCGAACGTTCGCGTCCGGATCTCCGTCGCTTTCACATAGACCGGCTTGTCGGTGAAGCGGTGCGCAATGTCGCCACGGCACATGATCACGGCCGCTGCACCTTCGTCGGGCGTACAGAACATGTACTGGGTCAGCGGGTAGTTCAGCACCGTCGAATTGAGAATCTCTTCCTCTGGGATCGGCTTGCGCCGGAACGCATTCGGGTTCATCGCCCCGTTGCGGAAGTTCTTCGCAGCGACCTTGGCCAGCGTCTCCTGCGAGATGCCGTACTTGTGGAGATAGTGATTCGCCTTCATCCCGAAGAACTTCGTGGTGACGAACTGTCCGTTCTCGGCATACCACTGGGGGAGTGCGAGCTTGGCCGGGTCGTCGGTGAACGCCCCGCGGGGATGCTTGTCCAAGCCGATGGCGATGCCGATGTCGTACTTGCCGAGCCGGATCGTGTCGGCGGTCTGCTGGATCGCCGACGCCGCGGTGGCGCAGGCGTTGAAGACGTTGGTGAACGTGATCCCGGTGAGGCCGACCAGCCGGGTCACCGCGTCGGGATTGGACACCTCGTGGCTGCCACCGAAGCCGAACTGGATGTCTTTCCAGTCGACGCCCGCGTCGGTGAGTGCGAGGTAGATCGCGTCGGCGCCCATCTCCATCGCGGTCTTGTCGAACCGGCCGAAGGGATGAAGCCCCACGCCGATGATGGCGACGTCGTTCGTCATGGCTTTTCCTCTCTAGGCCGGCTGGAAGGCGAAGGTGACGAGTTCGTTGCCCTCGTCGTCGGTGGTGAACGGGATCATGGTCAGCTCGACGTCCATACCGAACTGCAGTTTCTTCGGGTCGTTCTCGGTGAGCCTGCCCTCGACGCGGATCACGTCGTCGAGTTGCACGAGGCCGACGCCGAAGGGCACGAAGTCCTTGCCCGTGGGGCCCTTGTACGGCGCTCCCGGCGGAAAGCCCTGAGTTGTCCAGGCCACCAGGGTGCCGCTGCGGGGCAGCTTCACATCGGACATCTGGCTGGCGCTGCACTTGGGGCAGTGCTGCTGGACGGGGAACGTAGTGGCGCCGCACGCGCCGCAGCGGCTTCCGATCAGCTGCGGATTCTCGTCGGGCCAGGTAGAGATCTCGGGCGCGAGCGCCTTCTGCGTTTTCGACACGCGATTGACATTAATCGGAAATGGCATTCTCGTCTAGAGAGAACATGCGGTCCGTCAGCCGATCGGCGCGCTGTAGCCGGCGATGAGCGCGGCGATGTCGCGGCCGACCACGTCGGTGAACGATCGGCCCTGGTAGCTCCCCGCCGCCCAGCGCCGGGCGCCCTCGCTGACCAGTGACTGCGCGACGGTCGCAACGTGCTCGGCATCGAAGTCGGCCGGCAGCTTGCCGTCGACCATCGCCTGGGCGAACACCTCGGCGAAGATGATTGAGGTGCGCTCGAGATGGTCGCGGCCCGCCAATTCCTGGCGGTAGCCCTCGAGAATCGCCTCGGTCAGAAGCTCCGGCGTGCTGGCGCGCATCGACGTCTCGAGCGTCTCGAGGACGGCGGTGATCACGGCCGGAACGTCGTATCGCTTGCGGAGCAGCTCGGTGGCGGTGTGATGCGCCGCATCGGTCGACACGATGCCAACCTCGGACAGCACGTCCTCCTTGCGCGGGAAATAGAAGTAGAACAACGCCTTCGACACCCCCGCCGCGCGACAGATGTCGGCGACCGTGGTGCGCGCGTAGCCGTTCGCCCGCCACAGTGCCGTTGCCGCCTGTACGAGCGACTGCTTGGTCGCGTGGGAGCGAGCCTGCTGAAATGAGGCCCGCCGCTGACCCTGGTCAGCAGTTGCTGCTCGGGCAATCTCCGCCATTCACACCGCTTTTCCCGCGAATGTCATTGTTGACCCGAGTCTAACTTATCGGTTAGCCTTCCCGCGTGGATGCCGACAAGGCGCAGATCACCGAGGTACTGACCCGCTATGCCACCGGCATCGACTCCAAGGACTGGCCGCTGTTCCGCAGCTGCTGGACCGACGAAGTGGACCTCGACTACGGGGACGTCGGACACTTCACCGATCCCGACGCCTTCACCGACCTGTTCGCTCAGGTGCACAACCCGATGGGTCCCACGTATCACCGGCTGTCGAATTTCGTCATCGACGTCGATGGCGATTCGGCGACCTCGCGGACCTACGTGCACGCCGTGATCATGGTGACGCCCGAGGACAACGGCCCGTGGGTCGATGCCGTCGGCCACTACGACGACGAACTCGTGCGCGGGGCAGACGGCTGGCGTATCCGCCGCCGGGTCACCCACACTCCGCGGATACTCACCGGGGGCGGGACGGCGGGACCGTCGTCATGACCGGAGATTTCGCGCAGAAGTACGGGCAATGGGCCGTCATCGCCGGCGCATCCGAAGGGGTCGGTGCCAGCCTGGCCGACCAATTGGGCCAGCGCGGAATCGATCTCGTGTTGATCGCGCGCAACGAAGCCGTGCTGGAGACGGTTGCGGCGGGAGTGCGACAGCGCCACGGCGTCGAGGTTCGGCCGGTGGCGTTGGACCTGACGGTCCCCGACGTCGGTGACCGGGTGGCCGAGGCGACCGATGGTCTCGAGGTCGGGCTGCTCATCTACAACGCGGGCGCCGCCAACCGTACGACGGAGTTTCTCGACGACTCGTTCGAGGACTCGCTGCAGCAGATCAAGCTGGCGTGCATCGGTCCGGTCGCGCTGGCCAGACACTTCGCACCGGCCATGCGCGAACGCGGACGGGGCGGCATCGTCCTCGTCGGATCCCTTGCGTGCCTGGCGGGGTCGTCTCTGCTGGCCGTCTATTCCGCAGTGAAGGCTTTCAACGTCAACCTTGCCGAAGGGTTGTGGGCAGAACTGCGGCCGCACGGCGTCGATGTGTGCTGCACTCCGCTGGGCATGACCTACACGGAGGCGCTGGCGCGGATGGGTTACGCCTACGACCCGGAAACCGTGATGCTTTCCGAGGACGTAGCGCGGGAAATCATCGACAACATCGGCAACGGCCCGACATACCCCGTGGGAGAACGAAATCGAACCATGGCATCAATGGTGTGGACCGCCGACCGGCGCACGCTGGTCGAGCTCATGAGCGCTGCTTCTATTGACTCCGCCTCCAAGCACGGGGGCGCGGGCTGATGCGCGCGGTGGTGCTGCGCGGCGGCAGGCTCGAGGTCCGCGAGACCGCGGACCCGGAGCCCGGTCCCGGAGAACTGCTGATCAAACCGCTGTCGGCGGCGATCTGCGCATCCGATGTGCACTACATGGATCACCCCGGCTCGGCAGAGCGGTTCGTCTGGGACTCCGATCGCGACACGATCATGGGCCACGAGTTCATCGGCGAGGTGGTCGGCCACGGAGCCGGCTGTTCGGACGCATTTCCTGTCGGTACCCGCGTCACCAGCCTGCCGCTGCTGATCCGCGCAGGCGTCGAGCCCCTCGTCATCGGGCACCACCCCGACGCTCCTGGTGCGTTCGGTGAACTGATGTTGGTGTCGGAGATGATGTCGCGGAAGGTGCCCGACGGCGTGCCGGACGACTCCGTCGCCGTGGTGGACGCATTCGCGGTGGGGGAGTTCTACGTTCGCTGCTCGGGAATCGGCCCCGGCGAGCTGCCGCTGGTCATCGGCGCAGGCGCCATCGGCCTGTCCACGGTGGCGGCGCTGGCCGCCCGCGGCGTCAGCCCGATCGTGGTATCGGATTACAGCGACGACCGGCTCGCGTACGCCAAGACCTTCGGTGCCGACGTCCTTGTCAACCCGTCTTCTCGCAACCCGTACGAGGTGTGGCAGGAGACGTTTCGGGCCAACAACTTTCAGACCACGCAGGTCATCTTCGAATGCGTGGGCCGCAACGGGCTGATGCAAAGCATCGTCGACTCATGCCAGTTCATGGCGCGGGTGTACGCCGCGGGCGGCTGGTATGACGCGGGCACGATCGACTGCACCAGCGCCACGCACAAGGGCATGACGATCCAGTTCGGTGGCGGCCCGCATCCGCAGGACTGGTACGGCACGTTGGACGCGGTCGTCGAGGGCAGACTGGATCCGTCGCCGAGCATCGGTGCAACGATCCGCCTCGACGATGTCCCCGAGGCGATCGACCAGGTGCGCAGGGGCGAAGGCCCGCCGCGCGTCGTCGTGCATCCGAGCGCGTCATGACGGTGCTGCCGGGGCCCATTCGCCAAATCGGTTATGTCGTCGACGATCTCGACCGTGCGATGGCAAGCTGGCTGGCGCTCGGCGTCGGCCCATGGTTCGTGATACGCGTCCTGCCGATGGGCGCCACCTACCGCGGTGAGCCGTGCGAGACCACGCTGTCGGTGGCGTGGTCCAACAGCGGCGAGCTACAGATCGAGCTGATCCAGCAGCAGGACGACACGCCGAGCATCTTCACAGAGTTCCTCACCACCCGTGGCGCGGGCTATCACCAGTTGGCCTACTGGACAACCGATTTCGAAGACACGATGCGCAACATCGAGAAGGCTGGCTGGCCGGTGGTCTGGTCGGGTGGCGAGGGGTACGGTGTGCGATTCGCCTACGTGGAGCCGGTAGGTGCGCCCGCCGCCATCATCGAGATATCCGAGCTCACCGAGGCGACGGCGGCCAATGCGATGTTCATCCACGACGCCGCGGCCGAGTGGGACGGCAACGACCCGATCCGCGATCTCCTCGGCGGCTAGCTAGTCGACTCTGCGCTCACGGTGCGGCTTACTCACATTTCGTCGCCACAGAAGCAGAGTCAGCCGGGTGTCGGTGTGTGATGGCAGCCTGCCGACATGAGGGAGGAAATACCGTTCATCGGCAGCGAGGCGCTGGCTTCAGGCGCATTGAGTCGGCATGAATTACGCAAGGACTACCGGGCGTTGATGCCAAACGTCTATTTCGGAAAGCGGAGAGATCCGTCGCTGTGGGACCGCACCGTAGCGGCTTGGCTCTGGTCGCGACGGGAAGCAGTCGTCGCCGGTCTCGCCGCCGCAGCGACGCATGGTGCGAAATGGATCGACGACGATGCATCAGTCGAACTGATCTGGCGGAACGCAAGGGCGCCTGAGAAAGTCGTGACGCGCGATGAGTTGCTGTTCGAGGAGGAAATTCAAACACTGAGGGGCGTCCAGGTGACGATACCGGAGCGGACAGCTTTCGATCTCGGCAGACGCGACCGTATCGGTAAGGCGGTCGAACGATTGGATTCGCTGGCTCGGGCAACCGACTTCAAGTTGGCAGCGGTGAGGGAATTGGCAGCGAAGCATCCGCATGCGCGTGGCCTGCGTCAGCTGGAAGCAGCGATGGGCTTGGTCGACGCCGGTGCCGAGTCTCCGAGAGAAACCTCGTTACGGCTGTTGCTCATTCGTGCTGGATTCCCACGACCACAGACCCAGATTCCTGTGCGCAGCGACGACGGCCGTCATTACTTCCTCGATATGGGTTGGAAAGAGCTCATGCTGGCAGTCGAGTACGACGGTGACCATCATCGTGTGGACCGAACCCAGTTCGCCTACGACATCGAGCGTGCAGAGGAACTCGACCATCTGGGGTGGTTGGTGGTGAGGGTGGCCGCTCGGAGTCGACAGGACGAGTTACTGCGTCGAGTTAGACGCGCCTGGGAGGTCCGTACCCGTTGATTCTGCGCTGACGGCGACAGTTACTTGATCATTAACGCCATGGGCGCAGAGTCAAAAGTCGACTTCACTTGCCGCGCTTCATCACCTTGTCTGCGGCGGCCCAGTGCTCGTCCGAAACCCACAGCCGGGCAAAGGCGGCAACCGCCTCTGTGGTGGACACCCCGCGCACCACCCGCTTGATCTCCCCGGCCGGGCGGCTCGCCAGCGCGCGGGCGATCGCGCGCCAGTCGTCGTCGAACGATGCACGCGGCAGTACCCGGTCGATCAGGCCGACCTGCTCGGCTTCCGCGGCACTGAGCACGCTTCCGGTGCCCGCCAACAACAGCGCCCTGCTCTTGCCGACCAGTGCGGCGAGCCGTTCGGCCCCGCCCCACGCGGGCATGATCGCCAGCGACACCTGGTTGAAGCCGATCTTGATGTCGTCGGCGGCCAGTCGGATGTCGGCGGCGACCGCGACCTCGGCGCCGCCGCCGAGCGCATGACCGTTCAGCGCCGCGATAGTCGGGCTGGGGAAGCCCGCGATGCGATCGCAGATCGACCGCATCCGCCACGCCATGGCGCCCGCCTCTTGTTCGGTCCGCAGCGCGCTGAGTTCCTTGAGATCGCCACCCGAGACGAACGCCCGATCGCCCGCGCCGGTGATGACGAGCGCGGCGGCGCCCTCGGCCCCGTCGAGCGCCTTGTCGAACTGGTCCATCGTCTCCAGCGAGATGGCGTTGCGGGCATGCGGACGGTCGATGGTGATGACCGCCAAACCGTCATCTACTTCGAGGTCGACCATCAAGCATTCTCCATATGCGGTATTGGCATTCTCTGCATCGGAGAATAGCATCGCAGCGAACGGAGGTGCGGCGGCGCGCAATGCGAAAGATCCCTGTAGAGCTGACAAAACGCTACGCCGACGAGGGGTGGTGGACGCCCGAAACCATCGGCGATCTCGTCGCAGGCGGACTGCGGGCCAATCCGGACGCCGGCTTCCGTGTGCACTCCGTCGTCCGGCCATTCGCGGGTACCTTCGCCGACGTCGAATTGCAGGCCCGCAGGCTGGCCGCCGGCCTGCGCAGCCGAGGCGTCCAACCGGGCGATGTGGTGGCGATACAGCTGCCGAACTGGGTGGAAGCGGCCGCGTCGTTCTGGGCTGCGGCGTTCCTCGGCGCCGTCGTCGTGCCGATCGTGCACTTCTACGGCCGCAAAGAACTGACACACATCATCGCGACCGCACGGCCCAAGGTGTTCATCACCGCCGAGGAGTTCGGGCGAATGAAATATCAGCCGGACCTGTGCGCGGACGTCCCGATCGTTGGCCTGGTCGGAAGCTCCTACGACGACCTTCTGGCGGACGAACCGATGGAAGGCACCGTCGCCGCCGACCCGGCAGCGCCTGCGCTGATCGCCTTCACATCGGGCACCACCAGCAATCCGAAGGGTGTCATCCACAGCCACCAGACACTGGGCTTCGAGACGCGACAGCTGCTGGAGAACTACCCGCCCGATCGGGGCAGGCAGCTGACGGCCACTCCGGTCGGACATTTCATCGGCATGCTCGGTGCCTTTCTGATCCCGGTACTTGAGGGCGCGCCCATAGATCTGCTTGACGTCTGGGACCCCGCTCGGGTGCTGGAGTTGATCGAAAGCGACGGCCTGTCGATCGGAGGTGGGCCGCCCTACTTCGTCACCAGCGTGCTCGATCATCCGAACTGCACCCCCGAGCACGTGCGGCATTTCACCACCGTCGGCCTCGGCGGCTCGACGGTGCCGGCCGCGGTCACACAGCGGCTGGCCGACCTGGGCATGTTCGTGTTCCGTTCCTACGGCAGCACCGAACACCCGTCGATCACCGGCTCGCGCCGCAGCGCGCCGGAAGCCAAGCGGCTGTTCACCGACGGCGACGTCCGGCCGGGGGTGGAGATCAGGCTGGGACCCGACGGCGAGATCTTCAGCCGCGGGCCGGATCTGTGTCTCGGCTACACCGATGACGAGATGACCGCACGGGCGTTCGACGATGAAGGCTGGTACCGCACGGGCGACGTCGGTGTGGTCGACGGCGACGGCTACCTGACCATCACCGACCGCAAGGCCGACGTGATCATCCGTGGCGGCGAGAACATCAGCGCGCTCGAGGTCGAGGAGGTGTTGCTGGGTATGCCCGCGGTCGTGGAGGCGGTCGTGGTGGCCGCGCCCGACGACCGTCTCGGTGAGCGCACGGCCGCGGTGCTGCGCATCCGGGAGGGGCACGACATGCCCACCATCGACGAGGTTCGAGACCACTTCAAAGGCGCGGGCATGGCCAGGCAGAAGTGGCCGGAGGAACTCCACCGGGCCGATGATTTCCCGCGCACCGCGAGCGGCAAGGTGCAGAAGTTTCGCGTCAGAGAGCTAGTTCGCCAGGGCATTGCCACCCAACGTGGATGAGAATAGGATTCTCCCAAGAGGAAAAGGAGTGTTTCATGGGCCAACTGTCACATAGGGTCGACGTCCCGTTCCCGCTGTTCGATGCGGACAACCATCTCTACGAGCCGGAAGAGGCGCTGACCAAGTTCTTGCCAAAGGAGTACAAGGACGTCGTTCAGTACGTGCAGGTCAACGGACGCACGAAGATCGCGCTGCGCGGGCAGATCAGCAACTACATTCCCAACCCCACCTTCAACGTGGTCGCCAAACCCGGCGCGTGGGAGGAGTACTTCAAGTTCGGCAACCCGGATGGCAAGAGCAAGCGCGAGCTCTTCGGCGAGCCGATGCGATCGATCCCGGCCTTCTTCGAGCCCGCTCCGCGTCTCGAGCTGATGAACGAGCTCGGTCTTGACCGCTCGCTGATGTTCCCGACGCTCGCCAGCCTGGTCGAGGAGCGGCTGCGCGACGACCCGGTCGCGATCCACGTCATCGTGCATGCGCTGAACGAATGGCTCGACGAGGTGTGGGGATTCAACTATCAGAACCGCATCTTCACCACCCCGGTGATCACGCTGCCCATCGTGGAGAAGGCCATCGAGGAACTGGACTGGGCAGTCAAGCGCGGCGCCAGGGTAATCCTGATCCGCCCGGCTCCCGTGCCCGGTTACCGTGGGCCACGGTCGTTCGCGCTACCCGAGTTCGATCCGTTCTGGCAGAAATGCGTGGAGCACGACGTGCTTGTCGCGATGCACTCCAGCGACAGCGGCTACTCGCGCTACACCTCCGAGTGGGACGGCGCGGCCCAGGAGATGCTGCCGTTCCAGACCAACGCGATGAACATCCTCAACGAGTGGCGCCCGATTCAGGACGCGGTGGGCTCGTGGGTGATTCACGGCGCGCTGTTCCGGTTCCCGGAGCTCAAGGTGGCCGTCATCGAGGCCGGTTCGAAGTGGATGTTCCCGCTGCTCGACAACATGGCGGAGGTGTGGAAGAAGGCGCCAGAGGCCTTCCCGAGCAACCCGATGGAAGAGATCAAGAACCGCATCCACGTCAGCCCGTTCTACGAGGAGGGCATCGACGACCTGATCAACCTCATCGGTGTGGACCGCGTGCTCTACGGCTCCGACTACCCACATCCCGAGGGTCTGGCTGAGCCCACGCACTACGTGACCGCGCTGGAGCATCTCACCGTGGAGGATCAGGCGAAGATCATGGGCGGCAACCTGAGTCGCCTCGTCACGGTGTGACCTTCCGGCAACGCTGGGAGACCATTCCCGAGATGGTCTTGAGTGCGGCGGACCGCTTCGGCGACGCTGAAGCGGTCGTCGACGGTCCGCTGCGTCTCACCTTCGCCGGGGTTGTCGACCGGATTCGTTGTGCTGCAGGCGCATTCGCAGATCTCGGCATCAACAAGGGTGAGCGGGTCGCGATCTGGGCGCCCAACTCAGCGGACTGGATGGTCGCCGCGTTCGGGTTGCTCAGCGCCGGTTGTGTGCTCGTTCCGGTCAACACTCGGTTCAAGACGGAGGAAGCCGCCGACATCATCGGCCGCAGCGGAGCCAAGGCGGTCCTGATCGAGAAGGGGTTCCTCGGCCTGGACTACGCCGCGCCCGCCGGTGTGCCGGTGATCGATCTGAAGTCCGACTTCCTCTCCAGCGGTTCGCCGTTCAGCCGCGACGTGAGCGGAACGGATATTTCCGACATCATCTATACGTCGGGCACCACAGGCAGGCCCAAGGGCGTGATGATGAATCACCTCCAGAACCTGCGGCTGTACGCCGAATGGTGTGAGCTGGGCGACCTGCGCGAGGGCGATCGCTACCTTCAGATCAATCCGTATTTCCACACGTTCGGGTACAAGGCCGGGTTGATCGCGTCGTTCATCCGGGGCGCGACGATGGTGCCGGTGCGGGTATTCGACGTCGACCGGGTAGTGGAATTGATTGCGGCCGAACGGATCACCATGCTCCCCGGCCCACCGACGCTGTATCACTCTCTGCTGGCCGTCTCCGACAAGAGCAAGCTGGCCACGTTGCGGGCCGGTGTCACCGGCTCCGCGGACATCCCCGTAGAACTGGTGCGGCGGGTGCACGAGGAGCTGCCGTTCCAGACACTGGCCACCGGCTACGGGCTGACCGAGGCAGGCACCGTCACGCTGTCGCGGCCGGGCGACTCGTTCGAGGACATCGCCACCACGGCGGGCGTGCCGTGCGACGGGGTCGACGTGCGCATCGCCGATGACGGCGAGGTGCTGGTCCGCGGCTACAGCGTCATGCAGGGCTACCTGGACGATCCCATCGCGACCGCCGAGGTGATCGACGACGGTTGGCTGCACACCGGCGACCTCGGCAAGTTCAACAAGGACGGCAGGCTGCTGATCGTCGGCCGCAAGAAGGACATGTTCATCGTCGGCGGCTTCAATGCCTATCCGGCAGAGATCGAGGGCTTCCTGCTCGAGCATCCGGCCGTCGCCCAGGCCGCGGTGATCGGGGTGCCCGACGACCGGCTCGGACAGGTCGGTAAGGCGTTCGTCGTGCTGAAGGGTGAGCTGACCGTCGAGGAACTGATCTCGTGGAGTCGCGACCGGATGGCTGGTTTCAAGGTGCCGCGATACGTAGAGTTTCTGGACGAGCTGCCGCTGAATGCGACAGGCAAAGTGATGAAGGACCGGCTGATCAACAGATAGCGCTAAGCGCCTGCACAGCGCGTAAATAGCATTTCCGCAGGACATGCTTGGTTTAGGCAGATTTGCCGATCCTGTATCGTCGCGGCGATACCGAAAATAGAAAATGCCATTCTCATTGAGCAACGTGCTTACCGGACAGGAGGTTGCATGCGGTCCCGGAAGCAGACTCCGCCGGAATTAAACGGCGACCACATCGACGACTCGGTCAAGGACTCGGATCCGGCCGCCGTCGACGCGCTCGCGCTGGCGGAGGAAGCGGAGGCCGAGGCCGCAGAAGCCGAGGCGGTCGCCGCCGCCGCCCGCGCCAGGGCCCGCGCCCTGCGGCTGCGCAGGGAAGCCGAAGCGGCCGCGGAGTAAAGGCGACCAAGGCAGCCGAAGCGACGGCAGCGCCGGAGGCGGAGACGGACGAGAGCGCCGATGAGCCCGTCGCCGAGGACGACGCCGACGAAAACCCCAACGAAAGCGTCGAGAAAAAGACCGCCGTTGCCGAGTCCGAGCGACGAGCATGCTCGATGCGGACGCAGTCGATGAAGGCGATGAACCGACCAAGAGGCGTCGACTTCCGCGGATACCTCGGATACCGCTGCCATCGTGGAAGGCCGTCGCGGCCAGCCTGACGATTCTGGTGATCGCCGCACTGCTGGCCGGCAGTGGCTACATGTACTGGAATCACCGGCAGGGCAAGCCGAACAACAGCGCAGGGCCGAGTTCACCGCGGCGGCTCGTCAGGGCGTCGTGACACTGATGTCGCTGGACTTCAACAAGGCCAAAGAAGACGTACAGCGCATCATCGACAATTCGACCGGCCAGTTCAGGGACGACTTCAAGAACACCGCGGACGATTTCATCAAGGTCGCGCAGGATTCGAAGGCCGTCACCGAGACCAACGTGACCGGCACCGCCGTGCAGTCGATGACCAACGACACCGCAATCGTCGTCGTCGCCGCATCGTCGAAGGTCACCAATGCCGCAGGCGCCAAGCAGGAGCCGCGCTCATGGCGGCGTCAGCGTCGACCTGGCAGAGACGGCGGGCAGTTGAAAATGTCGAAGGTTGAGTTCGTACCGTGACCACTGAGCACGACATCCACGACATCTCCGACCTCGAGGCAACCGAGGACGACAAGCCGACCGTCGACGGCCATCGAGGCGATGCCATGAGACCGATTCGTCACCGACAAAGCAGCGCAGTACCGGCGGCCGGGTGTCTCAGAGGCTTCGGAGGTACTCGGGTCGCGATCGCGCTCGCCTTGGCGCTCCTCGCCGCCGCCGGGTTGGCAGCGTGGATGTTCTTCTTCACATACCAGCCGGATCGCGAGACCGACGACGCCGCGGCCAAGTCGGCGCTGCAAGCCGCGTCGACCGGTACCGTTCGCAATCCTGAGCTATGCGCCGGACACCCTCGACAAAGACTTCGCGACGGCGAAGAGCAAGCTCACCGGCGACTTCCTGTCGTACTACTCGCAATTCACCGAACAGATCGTCACCCCGGCGGCCAAACAGAAATCCGTGAAGACCCGGCGTCGGTGGTGCAGGCCGCCGTGTCTGAACTCCATCCCGACTCGGCAGTCGTCCTGGTGTTCATCAACCAGACCACCACCAGAGCGCGACCGGCCGGACGCAAGCTTCATCAACAGCGCCGTGCGGGTCACGCTCAAGAAGGTCGACAACTCCTGGCTCATCTCGTCCTTCGACCCGGTGTAACGCGGTGCCCGGCCGTGCACGTCGTTGACCTCGGCGACCTGCCGACCTGTTCACCGACGCAGACCGGGGTGCTGCTTGCGGTCGGATCCGCCGTCGAGATTGCGTCACCGTCGGCCCAACCGTGGCTGCAGGCGCGCGACTTTCACTCTGAGCGAGGACGCCGTTGCCGATCGCCGCGTCGTCACGGTCGAGTCGACCGCCTCCGCGATCGCCGAGCTGACCACTCGCACAGACACGTGGCCGCAGGCGACCACCGTGTGCGACGACGTGTTGCGGGCGGTCGACCCCGGCGCACCCGCGCTGGCCGGTGTCATCACGGAGTCGCTCGCGTACTCGACGCTTCAGTCGGGTATGGAGTTCGCTGCCTGGCTGCGGCGACGGGGACCTGCCACCGCACCCGTCCTGCCCGATCCGGTGGTGGCCGCCCGCGACGGAAACACGCTGCACATCCGGCTCAACCGGGCTGCGCGTCACAACGCGTTCTCCAACGACGCCCGCGCCGCGCTACTCGAGGCCCTCGACGTGGCCCGCCACGACCAGTCGGTGGAAGACGTGATCCTGAGCGGCAACGGTCCATCGTTCTGCAGCGGCGGTGACCTCGCAGAGTTCGGCTCCTTCGCCGACCCCGCGAGCGCACACATCGCACGTGTGCGGCACAGTCCCGCCCTCGTGCTCGACGACCTCACGACGCGGCTGGGCAGTAACTGCCGGGCGCGGGTGCACGGCCAAGTCCTCGGCAGCGGACTGGAGATGGCGGCGTTCTGCGGATGGGTTGACGCGCATGAAGATTCGATACTCGGCCTGCCCGAGCTGGCACTCGGTCTGATACCCGGCGCAGGCGGGACGGTCAGCGTGACGCGACGCATCGGCCGTTGGCGCACGGCGTATCTGGTGATGTCAGGGCGCACGATCGATGCGACCACCGCACTCGACTGGGGTTTGGTGGACGCGATTGAATCGGGATAGTTCGATGCAGAATATCGGGTGGGCTCGTTGGGGATCCCGGATGCCGTGCTCGCCCGAGCGCGGCGGGTCACCCAGGACATCAGCCGCAACGCGGCCGACCTCGGTGGCAGCGTAAGCGTCAACGCCGACCAGATCCTCACCGGGCGGGCCGGACTGCTCGCGATCGCACCGGCCGGGCTGGTCTCGGCGGGCGGCTCGACTCGTTTGCTTGCCACCCGAGACGGCTGGTGCGCGCTGACCTTGTCGCGCGCCGACGACATCGAGACGGTCCCGGCACTTCTCGAGCTGACCGAACGGCCCGCGGACCTGTGGGCGGCGTTGGCCGCTGCGGCCGCCGACCGCGACGGGTCCGAATTAGTAGCACGGGCACGGCTTCTCGACCTGCCTGCAGCCGTACTCGGCGAAATCGCACCCGCGCCAGCGCGATTCGTGCCCTCCGGGCCCAGTGCGGCCGGCGCACTGCCCGAGCTGTTGGTCGTCGACCTGTCGTCGATGTGGGCAGGGCCGCTGTGTGGCCATCTGCTTGCCGCCGCGGGAGCGACCGTCGTGAAGGTCGAAGGCCGCAACAGGCCCGACGGGACGCGGAGGGGCGACCCGGCATTCTTCGACTGGATGAACTCGTCAAAGCTGTCCTACGCCATCGATTTCCGCGGCGACGATCTGCGTCCGCTGCTCGAGGTCGCCGACGTGGTGATCGAAGGTTCACGGCCGGGCGCGCTGACCCGACGGGGCCTCGGCCCCGAGCAGGTACGGGCGCGTCCGGGTCGGGTCTGGCTGCGCGTCACTGGTTATGGCACCGAGGGGGAGCGCGCCAACCGGGTCGCGTTCGGCGACGACGCCGCGGTTGCAGGCGGTCTCGTCGCTCCGGGTCCGGTCTTCATCGGTGACGCGATCGCCGACCCTCTGACCGGGTTGGCGGCCACAGGCGCGGTGCTGGATTCACTGAGGCGCGGCGGCGGCGAAATCGTCGAGGTGGCACTCGCCGAGGTGGCGGCGAACTACGCCACGGTGCCGCTTGCGGCCCCGAAAACCTTTGAGCCACCAACGGTTCCAGTGCTGCCGCACCACCCGGCCGCCGGGCTCGGCGCGGACAACCAGCGCGTGCGCGAGCTGATCGAGGCCAGGCTGGCCACATGCTGATTCGCCACGGTAGGTTGCCGGACGGTCGCGTGGCCGACATCCGGGTCGACAACCGCATCGTCGAGATCGCCGATCGGCTCGACGCATTGGGCTCCGAGCGCGTAATTGATGCAGAGTCCGGTGCGGTGCTGCCCGGACTGCACGACCATCACCTTCACCTGAGGGCGATGGCCGCGGCGCTCGACTCCCTCGCGGTCGGTCCGCCGCGGGTCCGGACCAAAGCCCAACTGGCACAGGCACTTGTGACGGCCGTCCCCGGACCCGACGGCTGGGTGAGGGCTGTCGGCTACCACGCCTCGGTGGCGGGCGAGCTCGACCGCGAACAGCTGGATGCGTTGGTCGCCGATACGCCGCTGCGGATCCAGCATCGCAGCGGCGCGATGTGGATCCTGAACTCGGCGGGGCTGGCTCGCGTCGGGCTGGCCGACCATCCGCACGGCCGGTTGCACAGCGCCGACGACTGGGCGGATGCGTTGCCGCGCCGGGCAACGGAGCTCGCGGACGTCACGCATCGCCTCGCCGCGTACGGGGTCACCGGCATCACCGACGCGACTCCCGACCTGACCGCCGAGGATGTGGTGACGCTGACGGTGTCCCATCGGCGCGGTGAGATCCCGCAGCGGCTGCATTTTCTGGCGCCCGGCAAGCGGATCCTGCACGACGACCGGCTCGACGTCGACGAGCTCACCGGTTGGGTGGGCGATCACCATGACAACGATGTCCCGGTCGCACTCCACTGCGTCACCCACCCTCAACTGGTCGTCGCGCTCGCCGCATTGCGGTCGGCCGGTGGCCACCCACGGGACCGCATCGAGCACGCCGCGGTCGTCACCGACGACATGGTCGCCGACCTGGTCGACCTCGGGATCACCGTCGTCACCCAGCCCAACTTCATCGCCGATCGCGGCGAGCACTACCTACGCGACGTGCCCGTCGACGAGCACCCCCAACTGTGGCGGGTGGCGTCGCTGATGCGGGCGGGTATACCGATGGCGGCCAGCACCGACGCCCCGTTCGGCGGGATGGACCCGTGGGCGGCGATGCGCGCGGCCGTCCACCGCACCACCCCAGCAGGCGACGTCCTCGGTCCCGATGAGCGCATCTCCGCCGACGAAGCGCTGCGGCTGTTCCTCGGTCATCCGGACCGCCCGTCGGTGCCGCGCACCGTCGAGGTCGGTCAGCCGGGCGACCTGATGGTGCTCACGCCGACGGCCGAGGTGGAGACGTTGGCGTCCGACATGGTCGCAACGACCATCGTCGGCGGACGGGTCAGCTAGCCTCTACCGGTTGAGGAGGCCGGTAGAAGAGCACAAGCTGCCCGATTCCGCCTGCCAGCCCCAATCCCAGCGAGATGAGCAGGCCGGCCCAGCCGTTGAGCCAGCTGTGCCCGAAGATCAGCCAGTCCAGGCTGAATGGGCCCGCGCCGAGTGTAGCGACCGAGACGGCGCTGACAGCGAGGATGAGGTTGTACTCCCAGCCCTCCTTGACGATGAAGAAGCCGTTCGGCCGGTGCACCGTCCACGCTGCGACCAACATCAGCGCCACGAAACCCGCCGCCGGAATCGGGGTGAGCAGGCCGACGGCCAGACCGAGGCCCGCCGACATCTCCGTGGTCGCGGCGATGCGGGCGTGCAGCATGCCCGGCTTCATCCCGATGCTTTCGAACCATCTGGCGGTGCCGGGAATCCGGCCGCCGCCGAAGAACTTGTTGTAGCCGTGTGCCGCCATGGTGAGGCCGAGGCACAGGCGCAGAATCAACAGCCCAGTTGCATAGGCGTAGCAATCCATAACCACTGAACCTAGTTCATCCTGTTGTCTATGGCGCCAGCTACCGTCCTGATCTCCGGTGCTGGCATCGCCGGGCCCGCGCTGGCCGTGCCGTCGCACCTCACGACGCTGTCTGCCGTGCGGCCTGACGGCCGGCGAACCCACGAGGTGGCGCTGCGGCCGATGCATGAGATGCGCGGCGATCGCGAGATCGAGATCATGCGCGACGATCTGGTTCGCACTCTGCACAGCGCGGTCGCCGACGACGTGGAGGTGCGCTTCGGCGGCCGTACTCCTCGGCCCGGTCGACACCCATGTACCTGGCGCCGGTGCAGGTCGCGATGTCGAGAAGATCCGCGGGATCCCCGCCGATCATTGCGATTCCCTGAACTTGCACAAACGAATACGGAGGCTGTTGGTCGTCCACGCAGATCAGCTCGCGAGTCCCTTGCCAGCGCACGCCCTTTGGCGGTGTTCTCGCCGGTGTTCTTGCCAGGTGTTGTAGGCCAGCTCGCGGTTGTCCACGACAAACCAGATGGGGCGACCAGCGGTCTGCCATCCGATGCCGTGTACCCGAGCTTCCCGGTGCGGGTGCCCTCGGAGAGGAAAGTGATTACGTCGTCGGTGAGTTCGTCCACCCCACTCACCGTAGAGCGATCGGCGAGGAGGGCGTTAGTCCTCCGCGTGCCGCTCGTAGTCCCAACGCTCGAGCCGCGCCTGCAACTCGTGCACACCGAGCGCGGCGAACGGCGCCGCCAGGCTCAGACAGGTCACGAATAGGGCGTTCATGGCTACTTCCGTTTCGTCTATATCTATTTGACGATAGAAGCGTAGAAATAGTTCACAGCGACACGCACGAGTAGTGCACTACCCGTTCTGCGCGCAGGGACCCACGAGTTCGTCGAGGGCCTCGATACGCAGCTCGTGGTACGTGCTCCGCGCGTACGTATTCCACTCGTCGGTCCAGCCTTCGAGCAGTCCGCCCGCCCGCAGCAGGGGCCACAGCTCGGCCGCGAGGTCGCGATCAGGGCCGACGGGGTCGGCGTGACCCAGCAGCTGCCCGATCATGTCGACCGCGTCGTACCAGTCCACCCAGACGTCGGGCGCGATGGCGATCGACTGCGGCTTGACGGCCAGCAGGGGCTCGGCGCCCACCGGGCGCAGCCGCCATAGTGTCGTACGCAGCCGGGCAGCCGCACGGTCGGGCCGCGTTGTTGGCCACAGCATCCGGCACATCCACCCGCGGGGCACCGCACGGCGCTTCAGCGCGGCGAGCGCCACCAACCGCCGGCATGAGGGTGGCAACTCCAACCGCTGACCGTCGCGGTAGACGTCGAACTCACCCAGCAGGTTGACTGCGAACTGTTCTGACATTGCGCCACCGCTTTCCGGTCGGTTCGGTTGATCCGGCCCTGCGGTTGATGATGCGAACCGTGCGGCGTTGCGGCATGCGTAGTCGACTACCTGTCTCTGCTCTGTCCCGGATAGCCATGCGCAAATTCGGCGTCAGCCTGGACAGTGCTGCCCCGGCTCGGCACACTCTTCAGGTCATGAGTGAGGTCGAATCGCAGCAGCCGAGCACAGGGGTCAGGGTGCACCGCGTCCGCCGTATGTCCGGGCGCGACCCCGACGAGTCGCATCGGGTTGCCACTCCACTCGAGTTGTTGTTCGACCTGACCCTTGTGATCGGCTTCGGCGTCGCGGCCTCAGAGTTCGCCCATCAACTGTCGGAGGACCACGTCGCAGCCGGGTTGGCCGCGTTCGTGTTCGCGACGTTCGCCATCTGCTGGGCGTGGATCAACTTCAGCTGGTTCGCGTCGGCCTATGACACCGACGACTGGATCTATCGCCTGATGACCATGCTGCAGATGGTCGGCGTCATCATCCTGGCCCTCGGTCTGCCCGCGATGTTCGCCTCGATCGAGGAAGGCCATCACGTCGACAACCGGGTGATGGTGGCCGGCTACGTAGTGATGCGAATCGGCTTGGTGGCGCAGTGGTTACGCGCGGCCAAGCAGGATCCGGACCGACGTTCGGCGTGCCTGACCTACGCGACGGTCGTCACGGTCGCGCAGATCGGCTGGATCGTGATGATCATCGTCAGCTCGTCGGTGGCCACCACGTTCCTGTGGGCGGGGGCACTGGTGGCCTTCGAGATGTTCGGCCCGTGGCTTGCAGAGCGGCATATGGGCGGCACGCCGTGGCACCCCCACCACATCTCCGAGCGTTACTCGCTGCTCACCATCATCGCGCTGGGGGAGGGCGTCGTCGGCACCGTCGCGTCGCTGTCGGCGGTCGTGGGGGCGCAGGGCTGGAGTGTGGCCGCGGCGCTGGTGGCGGTCGCGGGCACCGGGCTGACGTTCGGCATGTGGTGGGTGTACTTCATCCTGCCGCAATCGAGGCTGTTGGAGGCCCACCGCGAATTGTCGTTCCGGTTCGGGTATCTGCATCTCGTCGTGTTCGGAGCGATCGTCGCCACCGGCGCGGGGTTGCATGCCGCCGCCTACTACATCGAGCACCACTCGAAGCTCAGCGCGGTGAGCACCGTGCTGTCGGTGGCGATACCCGTGGCGATCTACATCGCGGCGGTGTATGTCATCTACATCCTGTTGGTGGGGTCGACGGACCCGCTTCACATGCTCCTTCTCGTTCTGACCGGCGTTGTGTTGGTGGCCGCGGTGGTTTTCGCCGGCCGTGGCATGTCGATGGCCAACGCGCTGCTGATCGTCATGCTGGCACCCGCGGTGACGGTCGTCGGCTACGAACTGCGGGGCTACCGGTATGCCGAGGAGGCCATCGCCAAGCGTTTAGCCGACGGCGACCTGGGTACCACCACTACCTAAGCCGTCCGAAGTCGCGCCGTGCATGGACGATTGACGGGCCAGGTTCGGCGGCCTTTGAATCTCACCGCGTCGGAAGCGTGTCACCCGCGTGAGCGTCGAAGCCTTCCAACAGGTTCCGCTCGTCCTGCATCAGCCTGCGGGCCTTCTTCCTGGTGATCAGGATGCCGACGATAGACAGCGCCCAGATGGCGTACTGGACCGACCACGCCAGCCGGAACGATTCGAACGAGTATCCGCCCGCGGCGTCGATCACCAGGCCCATCGCCTGCACCACGAGAAGACATGCCAGAAACCCGCCCATGTTGACCATGCCCTGCGCGGTCCCCAGCGTGGAGCTGGGATTGAAGGTGCGGGCGAAATCGAACCCGACCATCGAGCCTGGACCGCCGACCGATATGACTACCACCAGCAGCGCCATCAACCACAGCGGCGCCGCGGTGGGCAGCATGAGTACGACGGTCCACACTGCGGCGTTGCTGCCGATGATTCCCAGCACCAGCCATGACCGTCGGTGCGGGCGCCGCCCGGTGAAGACACCGATGACGATGCCGGACAGGATCGCCGCGACCACCGAAAGGGTCAGCAACATACCCGCGACGTGTACCGAGAGTCCCTGCGCAACAGTCAGATACGGGACTCCCCACATCAACGCGAAGACGGTGACCGAGAACTGGGTGCCCATGTGGGTGAAGAAGCCCAGGCGCGTCCCCGGCCGCAACCACACGGTCTTGACGCTCGCCAGAATCTCCCCGATCGAGCTGGTCTCCGGATCGGAGGTATCGCCGTTCGGAGTGTTCTTGACCAATGCGAGCGTCAGCAGGATCGACATCACCCCGACGGCGACGGCGGAGACGTAGGCGGTCGTCCAGCCCGCGCCGGTGAGCAGTGCGAGGAACGGCACCGCCGAGAGCACCTGGCCGAGCTGACCGCAGATCCCCGTCAGCTGTGTGACCAGCGGAACCTGCCGCGGGGTGAACCAGTGCGGCACCAGCCGCAGCACGGAGATGAAGATCACCGCGTCGCCGAGGCCGACGACCGCCCGCGCGGCGAACGCCGCGGGCAGCGACTCGGTGAACGCCAGCGTGAGCTGACCGGCCGCCATCACGGCCGATCCCGAGACGATCAGCGTCTTGGAGCCGAACCGGTCGAGCAGCAGGCCTGCGGGAACCTGGGCAACCGCGTAGACGACGATCTGGAGCACGACGAAGGAGGACACCACGCCGGGACTGGCGAGGAACCGCTCACCGGCTTCCAGCCCCGAGACGCCGAAGGTGGTGCGGTTGAGGACGGCGACGATATATGCGAAGAGTCCGGTGGCCCAAACGATCCAGGGACGCACGCGGAACCTCTTGCAGTCGAGTTTGTCTTAATGTCTGTCGCCATCCTCCCGTAGTGAGCGGCCGCGACGCCAATTCATTACCGGTGAGATCACTCACCCGGCCGCGGGAGATCATCGGTGACGGACGCTGGAAGTTGGCTGAGATCGCACGTCCGCGTGAGCACCCACAGAACGCCTGCGCCATATGTCCAGATGGGTGAGGTGCAGCCTTGACCCTGAGAATCTGACGGAACCAGTCATGACTTCGCTCGAAATCGCGCCGGCGGTATTACAGTGTCGGCATGCCAGGTTGCCGCTGCCTTGGACCCACCGGAATGCACCGGTTTGGCTGAGTACCGACTGGACGACTTGGCGCGGATCTCGGGAGTCAGTTCACGCAATATTCGCGCCTACCGTGAACGCGGCCTGCTCGACCCTCCGCGGCGGCAGGGGCGATCGGCGTTCTACGATGACTACCACCTGTCCCAGCTGCACACCATCAACCAGCTGCTTCGCAAGGGATACAACTCCGCGCACATCGCCGAATTCTTCGACCGCATGCGCGAGGGCCACGACCTTGCGGCGATCCTGGGGGTTCAGCAAGCGATCCTGGGCCGGCGCCCTGAGGATCCTGGGCCGGTCCCCGTCGCCCTCGATCTCGACCCCGGCTGCGACGAGGCACAACGGCTGGTGTCGTGCGGCCTTGCCGAGCGCAGCGAGGGCAGGGTTGCGCTCGTCCATCCGGAGATCGCCGAGATCGTCACCCGCTCGCCGGACCAACTCCATTACGTCCAAACGATTCTGCGGATGACCGAATCGACCACGGGCACCATCGACGAGCTGGCCGGCACGCTGGTCACCGTCGTCGAAGAGACCATCGCGGCCCACGGGAACGACTACGTCCCGAAGCCCGATGAGATGGACGAGGTGGCGGCCCTCATTCAGGACTATCGCGACCTCGGCATCGCCGTCGTCACGCACCAGCTCGACAAGGCGCTGCAACGGCACGTGGTGTCGGCCGTGTCCAACTACAACACCGGGATGGTGGCGCGCGGAGACCGGGAGCCGACGGGCGTGTAGCTCACACCCGCGTTGTCGCAGGATCGCCGCCGAACCGCTGGGCCAGCCACACCGGGATGATGGCAACCAGGGTCAGAGCCGCGGCCACCACATTGATGACCGGCGCCTGATTGGGGCGGAACAGGTTTCCGAAGATCCAGATCGGCAACGTCTGCACCGTCGGCCCCGCGGTGAACGTCGTCACCACGATCTCGTCGAAGCTGAGCGCAAACGCCAGGATTGCGCCCGCGACGAGTGCCCCACGCATCATCGGAAACGTCACGAAGCGGAAGGTCTGCCACGGCGACGCGCCGAGGTCAGCGGACGCGTCCTCGAGGCCGGCACCGAGGCGTCGCAGTCGCGCCTGCGTGTTGTTGAAGACGATGACGATACAGAACGTGGCATGGCCGATGATCACCGTCGCCATGCCCAGTGTGATGCCGAGGGCGGAGGTGAACGTCGCGTTCAGCGCGATGCCGGTGACGATGCCCGGGAGCGTGATCGGCAGCACCACAAGCAGACTCACCACCTCGCGGCCGAAGAACCGGTACCGCGACACCGCGAACGCGGCCATGGTGCCGAGCAGCAGGGCGATCGCGGTCGCGCCGAGGCCGACCACCACCGAATTGACCAGAGACTTCCACATGCCCTCGCTGTTCCACGCCACGACCCACCACCGCGTGGTGAATCCGCTCGGCGGGAAGGCGAACGAGCGCGATGCGTTGAACGCGTTGATCAGCACGAGAAGCAAAGGCACGTAGAGGAATAGCAGTATCAACAGGGTCCACGCCCGGACCGACCGCTGCGTACCGTTGGACAGCATCAGACGTTCTCCAGGGCGCCGGTGCGGCGCATCGCGAGCAGATACAGGATGATCGCGGTCAGCGGAATGATCGACAGGGCCGCGGCGAGCGGCTGATTGTTCGCGGTCACTAGTTGGCCGTAGATGATGTTGCCGAGCATCTGTGTCTTGCCGCCGACGATGGTCACCGCGATGTAGTCCCCGAGTGACAACGAAAAGGTGAATATCGATCCGGCCGCGATCCCGGGGAACACCATGGGCGCCACGACCATTCGCAGCGTGGAGAAGTCGGAGGCACCAAGGTCGGAACTGGCGTCGATCAGCGAGTCGGGCACCCGGTCGAACCCCGCGAACACTGGAATGATCATGTACGGCAACCACAGATACGTCAGCGTGATGACGGTGGCCGCGAGGCCGTATCCCGGTGTGTAGCCGGTGGCCCAGGACAGCGGCCCTTCCGGTGACAGCAGCATCCGCCACGCGTACGCCTTCACCAGATAGCTGGCCCACAGTGGGGTGGTCACGGCGATCACAAGCAGCAGGCGCATGCGCGGCGATGCCACCTTGGCCATGTACAACGCCAGCGGCACCGCCAGCACCATGCACATGACAGTGACCAAAAGCGCCACCCCGACGGTGCGCGCGGTTGCGATGCGGAACACCTCATCGGTGAACACCCTTACGAAGTTCTTCGTCGTGAACTTGCGCACCACTGCCCCGGTGAACGTGTTGGTGCTCCAGAACGCCGAAACCAGCAGCACCGCAAGCGATCCCAGGTAGGCCACCACGAGCCAGGCCATCGGTGGGATCAAAAGGAAGGCCAGGCCGATCCGGCGACTAGCCGACACCGAAATCGGCGCAGCCCGCTTTACCCCTTGATCTGCTGCCACTTGTCGACCCACGCGTCGTAGGCCGTGCAGTTGTCGCCGCTGCCGTCGACGCACTGCGTTTGCGGCGTTGTCCAGTAGTGGATCTGGGCGGCGTAGTCGGAGTCGGTGGCGTGGAAGATGTCGCAGAAATCCTTCTGCGAGGTGTGCTCACACGCCTTCGTCTGGGCCGGCGCCTCGCCGAAGTACTCGGCCACCTGCGCGTTGACCTCGGGCGAGGTGATCCAGTTCATCCACTTGTACATGCAGTTGGGATGCGCCGCCTTCGACGAGATCATCCACGTGTCAGACCATCCCGTCGCGCCTTCCTTCGGCAGCACCGTGTTGACCTGAACCTTGTTGTCGCCACCGATCGTGTTCGCGATGACCTGCCAGGTGGTCCCGATCACCGAGGTGCCGGATTCGAAGGCCTGCACCTCTTTGGTGTAGTCCGACCAGTACTCGCCGACATTCTCCCGCTGCTTCTTGAGCAGATCGGTTGCGGCGTCCAGTTGTTTGGAGGTCAGCGAGTACGGATCCTTGATACCGAGCTCGGGTTTGGTCTTCGAAAGGTACAGCGCCGCATCGGCGATGTAGATGGGGGAGTCGTACGCGGTGACCTTGCCCTTGTACTTGTCCCCGCCGTCGAACACCGCGCCCCACGAGTTCGGCGCGTCGCGCACCACGTCGAGGTTGTACATCAGCAGGTTGGCGCCCCAACCGTGCGGGATGCCGTACATCTGGCCGTCGACGGAGTTCCACGACTTCTTCTTGAGGAAGTCCGATATCGTCGCGTAGTTGGGCACCAGGTCGGTGTTGACGGGCGCGACGTCGCCCGCGTAGATCAGCCGCAGCGTCGCATCGCCGGACGCCGAAACGCCGTCGTACTGGCCGGAGCGCATCAACTGGACCATCTCGTCGGATGTGTTGCCCAGCTTGACGTTCACCTTGCAGCCGGTCTCCTTCTCGAACGGCGTCACCCAGTCGACGGTCTTGTCGTTGGAGCCGTCCTCGGCGTAGCCGGCCCACGCGATGATGTTGAGCTCGCCTTCGCCGTTGCCGACAGCACTCAGTTGCTCCATCTTCGGCGGCGACTGACCCGAACTGCTGGACTCCTGGGAACCCGAGCACGCGACGATCAAGGCGGCGCATGCGCCGAGGACGAGTCCCACTCGGGCAACGGATCGTTTCATGGCTACTCCTCGTTTGACAGTTGGTGAAGCGCTTTTTCCGGCCACGCCAAGGTGATTGGGGTGCCGTGGTGCAGGTCTGACGGCAGCCAGGTGCTGGCCGTCAGCACGGTGGCGGTGAGTAAGACGCCCTGCTCGGTCGTCGCGGCGATCTTGGTGGTGGGTCCCGCGTAGATGACCTCCGAGACCGTTGCGTCGACGGTGCGGACGCCGGATACGGGGTCGGTTCCCTGCGCGAATACCGCGATGCGCTCCGGCCGCACGACGAATGTTCCCGGCTTGCCGACGAGGGTCTCGGCGGCGGGTCCGTCGAGCACGTTGGAGGTTCCGACGAAGTCGGCGACGAAGCGGTTGGCGGGGCTCTCGTAGACGTCGCGGGCGCGGCCGACCTGCTCGATGCGTCCCTGGTTGAACACCGCGAGCCGGTCGCACAGGGTCAGTGCCTCGTCCTGGTCGTGGGTGACGATGATGAACGTGATGCCGACCTCGCGCTGGATTTCCTTGAGCTCGATCTGCATCTGCTCGCGCAGCTTCAGGTCCAGCGCGCCCAGCGGCTCGTCGAGCAGAAGCACCCGTGGTCGTCCGACCAGTGCCCGCGCCAACGCGACCCGCTGACGCTGGCCGCCCGACAGCTGCGCAGGCTTTCGTGACGCCTCGCCGCTGAGCCGAACCATGTCCAGCGCATCGGAGGTGCGGGTGCGGCGCTCGTCGCGCGGCACGCCCTTGACCTTCAGCCCGTACTCCACGTTCTGGGCGACGGTCATGTGGGGGAACAGGGCGTATTCCTGGAAGACGGTGTTGACGTCGCGGTGCCGCGCGGGCAGGGCGGTGACGTCGACGCCGCCGAGCCGGATCACTCCGGCGGTCGGCTGCTCGAATCCGGCGACCATGCGCAGCACCGTGGTCTTGCCCGAGCCCGACGGGCCGAGGATCGCGAACAGCTCACCGTCGGCGACGGCGAGATCGGCACCTTCCACCGCCACGATCTTGTGCCGGCCGTCGCCGAATTCTTTGCGGATACCGACCAACTCGATCTGCGGATCGTCTATGGCGGTGGCGGAGTCAACGCGCTGCTGCGCACCGGCCATCCCCGAGGGCATTGCCAGATCCTACGAATTCCGCGGTCCAACCGCAGCCCCATCAGCGATTTCGGCGCGCTTACGGCGCGGAGCGCACGTTTCCGCGCCGAAATCGCTATTCACGTCACCGTCGCGAAGAACGTCCGGATGTCGTCGACGAGCACCTGTGGCGCTTCCATCGCGGCGAAATGCCCTCCGGTGTCGTAGTCACTCCAGTGCGTGATGTTGTGCCACTTCTCGCCGATTCGGCGGATGCCCAGATCCTCGGCGAACACGGCGACGCCGGTGGGCACCCCCGACGGCGGCGGCATGGTGCGGGCATGGGTGGTTTCGTAGTAGAGGTTGGCCGACGAGCCCGCGGTGCCGGTGAACCAGTAGACCGACACGTTGGCGAGCAGGCGATCGCGGGGGACGGCGTCGTCGGGCAGGTCCTTCGCGGCGTTCGTCCACTCCTTGAACTTCTCGACGATCCAGGCGAGCTGCCCGGCGGGCGAGTCGGTCAAGCCGAAGCTGAGAGTCTGCGGCCGGGTGCCCTGAAGCTTGAAGTAGCCCGCCTTCTCGGCGCTCCACTCCTTTGCGCGCACCACCCGGTCGCGCTCGAGATCGGTCATCGACGCCAGCTGGTCGTCGGTCACCCCTTTGCCTGGCATGAAGCCGAATGCGACCGCATTGACGTGCACGCCGATCACGCGCTCGGGCGCAAGGCTGCCCATCACCGGGCCGATGAACGAGCCGTAGTCGCCGCCCTGGACGCAGTAGCGCGGGTACCCCAGTCCGGCCATCAACTCGGTGCAGGCCTCAGCGATCCGGATCGCGGTCCAGCCCGCTGCGGACAACGGGGTGGAGAAGCCGAACCCGACAAGGGACGGGATGACGAGGTGAAAGGCCTGTGCGGGATCGAGGCCGTGGGCGCGGGGATTGCTCAGTGGGCCGATGATGTCGAGGAACTCCACCACCGAGCCCGGCCAGCCGTGCAGCAGAATCAGCGGCCTTGCGTGCGGCTCGGGCGATTCGACGTGCAGGAAGTGCACGGTCTGGCCGTCGATCCTGGTGCGGAACTGCGGGTAGGAGTTGAGCTCGGCCTCCTGCGCGCGCCAATCGAATTCATGCGCCCAGTAGTCGGCCAGCTGCCGCAGATAGTCAACGGGCACTCCGCGCTGCCAGGGGGTGCCCGGCAGCTGCTCGGGCCAGCGGGTCGCCGCCAGGCGTGCCTTCAAGTCGTCGATGTCGGCGTCGGAAATCGCGATGCGGAAGGGCTCGATACTCAGCTGCGTAGTCACACCGCGATCATGCGGCAATAGCGGCCCCCGCGGTGCCTCTGAGAATCTTGATGCAGATGTGACCAGTGGCGTTGAAGTGATCTACGAGGTTTCTGTCATATCCTGTGGCACGTGTCGGAGCGCATTTCGACCTCTCGGTCGGTGTCCCGGCGGGACCTGCTGAAGTATGCGGCCGCGGCCCCGGCGGTGCTGGCCGCGTCGTCTCTGGTGCCGCCGCGGGCCAACGCCGCGCCGCTGGGGATCCTTCTCGACTACGCCGCGGGCGTGATTCCAGCCGCCGATATTCGCGCCGCGGGTGCCCACGGAGCTATCCGCTATGTGTCGGACCGCCGGCCGGGAGGCGACTGGATGCTGGGCAAGCCGATCCAACTCCCCGAGGCCCGCGATCTCTACCAGAACGGCCTGAAAATTGTGTCGTGCTACCAGTACGGCAAGCAGGACAGCGCGGATTGGCTGGGCGGGCAGAACGCCGGTGTTCTGCATGCGAAGCGGGGTTGGCAGCTACACGTCGCCGCGGGCGGTTCGTACGGCGCCCCGATCTATGCGTCGATCGATGACGATCCGAGCTACGACCAGTACAAACAGCAGGTGGCGCCGTACCTGCGCGGCTGGGAGTCGGTTCTGGGGCATCAGCGGGTGGGGGTGTACGGCAACTCCAAGACGATCGACTGGGCGCTTCAGGACGGCCTGGGTTCCTTCTTTTGGCAGCACAATTGGGGTTCGCCAAAGGGCTTCACCCACCCGGCCGCGGCCCTGCATCAGGTCGAGATCGACAAGCGCAACGTCGGTGGCATAGGCGTGGACATCAACGAGGTCCTGAAGCCCTCATTCGGTCAATGGGACTGAAAAACTTACCGAGTAGTAATAATAGCCAGCAAACCTTTTGGCTCGGCTGACTCTCGAGACAAGACAAAATTGGTCCAGTTGTCGCTTCTCAACCGAACGACTCGACGCCGACGACGAGGCGAAATTTTTACATAACGATTTGATCACAGTCATGCCTTGATCTGCACTGTTATGGCTACTCGACCGTAACCACTTACATGCAGGACGTTTGTCCCGGATACCTTCTGCCGGTCTTGGAGCCGGTGTTACCCAACTCGTGGTTACCCGTGCGTAGAACTCGCCAGTAACCATTTAAGCCGGAATGATCATGCTTGCTCTTATGACACTCTTAGCACGGCTGGAGTGTCCGCTGGACGGACTCGATGATCCAGGGAGGGGCCGCCATGAGCGTCGGCTCCGGCAGACGAGTCCAAGAGCCAGTCGGAGATTCGACGACGAATCCTAGGTGACCTCGCAGGGGAGCGGGTAAACACCGCCGAGACAACGACAGCCCAGAGACAACGAGCAATACGTGCGGGAAGTAAGACCGAGGAGATTACGAGACGTGACGATCAATGAACATGACAGGGTGTCCACCGGCCGCGACGACGAATCAGGAGCGCCTCAGTCCAGTCGTGCGCTTGTCGATCGGCTGACCGCGGGCGAGCCCTATGCCGTCGCGTTCGGTGGCCAGGGCAGCGCCTGGCTGGAGACCCTTGAGGAGCTGGTGTCCTCCGCCGGGATCGAGGCGGAGCTGGCGACGCTGGTGGGCGAGGCCGAGCTACTGCTCCAGCCGGTGGCCCGCGAGTTGATCGTGGTGCGTCCGATCGGCTTCAAGCCGATGCAGTGGGTTCGCGCGCTGGCGGCCGAGGAGGCCGGTCCCAGCGCCAAGCAGCTGACGTCGGCCGCCGTGTCGGTCCCCGGCGTGCTGCTCACACAGATCGCCGCCGTGCGCGCGCTGAGCCGTCAGGGCATGGATCTGACCGAGACGCCGCCCGTCGCCGTAGCCGGCCATTCGCAGGGTGTGCTGGGCGTGAAGGCGCTCGAGGCCAAGGGCGCCAAGGATGTGCAGCTGCTGGCGCTGGCGCAGCTGATCGGTACCGCAGGCACGCTGGTGGCCCGGCGCCGGGGCATCTCCGTGCTCGGCGACCGCCCGCCGATGGTGTCGGTCACCAACGCCGATCCCGAGCGCATCTCGGCGCTGCTCGACGAGTTCGCCCAGGACGTCCGCACCGTGCTGCCGCCGGTGCTGTCGATCCGCAACGGCAGGCGCTCCGTCGTCATCACCGGAACCCCGGAGCAGCTGTCCCGCTTCGAGCTCTACTGCCAGCAGATCGCTGAGAAGGAAGAAGCCGAGCGCAAGAACAAGGTTCGCGGCGGTGCGGTGTTCAGTCCGATGTTCGACCCGGTGCAGGTCGAGGTCGGCTTCCACACCCCGCGGCTGTCCGATGCCATCGACATGGTCGGCAACTGGGCCGAGAAAGTCGGGCTCGACGTCGGCCTGGCCCGCGACATGACAGATGCCATCCTTGTTCGACGGGTGGACTGGGTCAGCGAGATCAGCGAGCTTCACCAGGCGGGCGCCCGCTGGATCCTCGACCTCGGACCCGGCGACATCCTGACCCGGCTGACGGCGCCGGTCATCCGCGGCCTCGGCGTCGGCATCGTGCCGGCGGCCACCCGCGGCGGTCAGCGCAACCTGTTCACCGTTGGCGCGGTTCCTGAGGTGGCCAAGCCTTGGTCCAGTTATGCCCCGAGCCTCGTCAGCCTGCCCGACGGCTCCGTGAAGCTGTCGACGAAGTTCACCCGGCTGACCGGCCGGTCGCCGATGCTGCTTGCAGGCATGACCCCGACCACCGTCGACGCCGAGATCGTCGCGGCGGCCGCGAATGCGGGCCACTGGGCCGAGTTGGCAGGCGGGGGACAGGTCACCGAGGAGATCTTCGACGACCGCATCGCCGAGCTCACGCAGCTGCTCGAACCGGGCCGTGCCGTGCAATTCAACTCGTTGTTCCTGGACCCGTACCTCTGGAAGCTTCAGGTCGGCGGCAAGCGCCTTGTGCAGAAGGCGCGTCAGTCGGGCGCCCCGTTCGACGGCGTCGTGGTCAGTGCAGGCATCCCGGAACTGGAAGAGGCCGTCGCGCTAATCGACGAACTGAACGACGTGGGCATCAGCCACGTGGTCTTCAAGCCCGGCACCATCGAGCAGATCCGCTCGGTCATCCGGATCGCCACCGAGGCGGCGACCAAGCCGGTCATCGTGCACATCGAGGGCGGCCGCGCAGGCGGCCACCACTCGTGGGAGGACCTCGACGACCTCCTGCTGGCCACGTACTCCGAACTACGGTCGCGGTCCAACATCACCGTGTGCGTCGGCGGCGGCATCGGCACCCCAGAGCGGGCCGCCGAGTACCTGTCCGGCCGCTGGGCGCAGGCCTACGGTTTCCCGCTGATGCCGGTCGACGGCATCCTCATCGGTACCGCTGCGATGGCCACCAAGGAGGCGACCACGTCGCCGTCGGTCAAGCAGATGCTCGTCCAGACCGGTGGCACCGACCACTGGATCAGTGCCGGAAAGGCCCAGGGCGGCATGGCTTCCAGCCGCAGCCAGCTCGGCGCGGACATCCACGAGATCGACAACACCGCATCGCGATGCGGACGGCTGCTCGACGAGGTGGCCGGTGACGCGGAGGCCGTGGCCGCGCGCCGCGACGAGATCATCGCCGCGATGGCCAACACCTGCAAGCCGTACTTCGGCGACGTCGACGAGATGACGTACCACCAGTGGCTGCAGCGCTATGTAGAGCTGGCCATCGGCGACGGCACCAGCACCGCCGACACCGCAGCTCCGGGCAGCCCGTGGCTGGCCGACACCTGGCGTGACCGGTTCGCCGAGATGCTCAAGCGCGCCGAGGCCAGGCTTCACCCCAGGGACTTCGGCCCGATCGACACGCTGTTCAACGACCAAGCGCTGCTGGAGAAGCCGGAGCAGGCGGTCGCCGCACTGCTGAACCGCTATCCCGACGCCAAGACCATCAAGCTGCACCCGGCCGACGTGCCGTTCTTCACGCAGCTGTGCAAGACGCTTGGTAAACCGGTCAACTTCGTGCCGGTCATCGACAAGGACGTCCGGCGTTGGTGGCGCAGCGACTCGCTGTGGCAGGCCCACGACGCCCGGTACGACGCCGACCAGGTCTGCATCATTCCGGGCACCCAGTCGGTTGCGGGCATCACCCGGGTCGACGAGCCGGTGGGCGAGCTGCTCGACCGGTTCGAACAGGCCTCGATCGACGACGTGCGCGCATCCGGTGCGGAGCCCGTCGCCGTGGTCAGCCGCCGTCAGGCGCGCGCCGATGTCACCGGCCCGCTGGCTGTGGTGCTCGACGCGCCCGACGTGCTGTGGGCCGGCCGCACCTCCATCAACCCGGTGCACCGCATCGGTGAGCCACGCGAGTGGCAGGTCAACCAAAACCGCACTGCCACACACCCATCCACGGGTGCCCGGCTGGAGATCGCGGGGGATGAAACGGTCACGCTGAGCGTTCCGCTGTCCGAAGTCTGGATCCAGATCCGGTTCACCTTGCCGTCCTGCACGGTGGACGGCGGCATGCCGGTCGTCACCGTCGAGGACGCGTCGAACGCGATGCGCGCTGTGCTGGCGATCGCCGCAGGCGCCGACGGCCCGGCGAGTCTGCCTGCGGTGCATGACAACACCGCCAAGGCCACTGTCACGTGGGACCCGGAGAAGGTCGCCGACCACAGCGGTGTCACCGCGACGTTCGGCGCGCCGCTGGCGCCGGGGCTCACCCTGGCGCCCGACGCGCTGGTGGGTCTCTGCTGGCCCGCGGTGTTCTCCGCCATCGGCTCGGCCGTAACCGACGGGGGCTTCCCCGTCGTCGAGGGCCTGCTGAGCCTGGTGCACCTGGACCACGCCGCGCATCTGCTTGCGCCGATGCCCAAGACGGAATCCGAATTAACCGTCACCGCAACGGCTTCGGCGGCCACCGACACGGAGTACGGACGTGTGGTGCCGGTCGAGGTCACCATCAAGGACGCTAACGGCACCGAACTGGCGAAACTCGAGGAGCGGTTCGCGATCCGCGGCCGCACGGGCGCCGTCGAACTCACCGATCCGCCGCGCGCCGGGGGGGCGATGACCGACAACGCGACCGACACGCCACGGCGTCGTCGCCGCGACGTCACCGTCACCGCGCCGTCCGACATGAGCGCGTTCGCGGTGGTCTCCGGTGACCACAACCCGATCCACACCGACCGTGCGGCCGCGCTGCTTGCCGGGCTGGAATCGCCCATCGTGCACGGGATGTGGCTGTCGGCCGCCGCACAGCAGGTCGTCACCGCCACCGACGGCAAGGCCGTTCCGCCTCCCCGGCTGGTCGGCTGGACCGCCCGCTTCCTCGGCATGGTGCTGCCCGGTGACGAGGTCGACTTCCGCGTCGACCGCGTCGGAATCGACCGTGGCGCAGAGATTGTCGAGGTCGCCGCGCGCGTCGGATCCGATCTGGTGATGTCTGCGACCGCACAGCTCGCCGCACCGAAGACGGTATACGCCTTCCCGGGCCAGGGCATTCAGTCCAAGGGCATGGGCATGGACGTCCGCGCCCGCTCCAAGGCTGCCCGCAAGGTCTGGGACACCGCCGACAGATTCACCCGCGAGACGCTGGGCTTCTCGGTGCTGCACGTGGTGCGCGACAACCCGACCAGCCTGATCGCCAGCGGCGTGCACTACCAGCACCCCGAAGGTGTGCTGTACCTGACGCAGTTCACCCAGGTCGCCATGGCGACCGTCGCGGCGGCCCAGGTCGCCGAGATGCGCGAGCAGGGTGCGTTCGTCGAAGGCGCGATCGCCTGCGGCCACTCCGTCGGTGAGTACACGGCGCTGGCCTGTGTCAGCGGCGTCTACGAACTCGATGCGCTGCTCGAGGTGGTGTTCCACCGCGGTTCGAAGATGCACGACATCGTGCCGCGCGACGAGCTCGGCCGTTCGAACTACCGGCTCGCCGCGATCCGCCCGTCGCAGATCGACCTCGACGACTCCGACGTCGTCGACTTCGTCGCCGAGATAGCCGAGCGCACAGGGGAGTTCCTGCAGATCGTGAACTTCAATCTGCGCGGCTCGCAGTACGCCATCGCGGGCACCGTTCGCGGCCTGGAGGTCCTGGAGGAAGAGGTCGAGAAGCGCCGGGAGATCTCCGGTGGCAAGCGATCCTTCATTCTGGTTCCCGGCATCGACGTGCCGTTCCACTCCTCGGTGCTGCGGGTCGGCGTCGCCGACTTCCGCCGCAGCCTGGAGCGCGTGATGCCGCGCGATGCGGACCCTGACCTGATCGTCGGGAAGTACATCCCGAACCTGGTGCCGAGGCCGTTCACCCTGGACCGCGACTTCATCCAGGAGATCCGCGATCTCGTGCCCGCCGAACCGCTCGACGAGATCCTCGCCGACTACGACACGTGGCGGAACGAGAAGCCGATCGAACTGTGCCGCAAGGTCATCATCGAGCTGCTGGCCTGGCAGTTCGCCAGCCCGGTGCGCTGGATCGAGACGCAGGACCTGCTCTTCATCGAGGAGGCCGCGGGCGGACTCGGTATCGAGCGGTTCGTCGAGATCGGCGTGAAGTCCATGCCGACCGTCGCGGGGCTGGCGACCAACACGCTCAAGCTGCCCGAGTATTCGCACAACACAACCGAAGTGCTCAACTCCGAGCGTGACGCTGCGGTGCTGTTCGCGAACGACACCGATCCCGAGCCCGACCACGAAGATGTCGACGACGAGCCGGCAGCGCCGGACGCAGCGGCCGAGCCCGCTGCCGAAGCCGCGGCACCTGCACCTGCGCCTGCGACCGCACCCGCGGGAGCACCTCGCCCCGACGACATCGGGTTCGACGCGTCGGATGCGACGATGGCGCTGATCGCGCTGTCGGCGAAGATGCGGATAGACCAGATCGAGCCGTTGGATTCCATCGAGTCGATCACCGACGGTGCGTCGTCGCGGCGTAACCAGCTGCTGGTCGACCTCGGCTCGGAGCTGGACCTCGGCGCCATCGACGGCGCGGCAGAGGCCGATCTCGCCGGGTTGAAGACGCAGGTGACGAAGCTCGCCCGGACGTATAAGCCTTATGGCCCAGTGCTTTCCGATGCGATCAACGACCAGCTGCGCACGGTGCTCGGCCCGTCGGGCAAGCGGCCCGCCGCGATCGCCGAGCGCGTCAAGAAGACCTGGGAGCTCGGAGACGGCTGGGTCAAGCACGTCACTGTCGAGGTTGCGCTGGGCACCCGCGAGGGCAGCAGTGTCCGCGGCGGAGGCCTCGGCGGGCTGCACGACGGTGCGCTGGCCGACGCCGCGACCGTGGACAAGGTCATCGACGCCGCGGTCACCGCCGTGGCCGGACGGCGCGGTATCGCTGTGGCACTGCCTTCGGCAGGCGGCGCGGCGGGCGGCGGCGTGGTGGATTCCGCCGCGCTCACCGAGTTCGCCGAGCAGGTCACCGGACGCGACGGTGTGCTGGCCTCGGCCGCCCGGCTGGTGCTCAACCAGCTCGGCCTCGACGCTGCCGTTTCCACTCCGGAGAGGGCGACCGATGCGGAGCTGATCGACCTGGTCACCACCGAACTCGGTTCGGACTGGCCACGTTTGGTGGCCCCGGTGTTCGACGGCCGCAAGGCGGTGCTCTTCGATGACCGCTGGGCCAGCGCGCGCGAGGACCTGGTGAAGCTGTGGCTGATGGGCGAGGACGAGGTGGACGCCAACTGGCCGCAGCTCTCCGAGCGGTTCGAAGGTGCAGGCCACATCGTCGGCAAGCAGGCCTCCTGGTGGCAGGGCAGGGCCCTGGCCGCGGGACGCAACGTCCACGCATCGCTGTTCGGCCGCGCCGCAGCCGGTGCTGAGAACCCGGGCAAGGGTCGCTACAGCGACGAAATCGCCGTCGTGACCGGTGCGTCGAAGGGATCGATCGCGGCATCGGTGGTCGCGGGACTGCTCGATGGCGGCGCGACCGTCATCGCCACCACGTCAAAGCTCGACGACAACCGGCTGGAGTTCTACCGCAACCTGTACCGCGACAACGCCCGCTTCGGTGCCGCGCTGTGGGTGGTGCCCGCCAACATGGCGTCCTACTCCGACATCGACGCGCTCGTACAGTGGGTCGGTAACGAGCAGACCGAAAGCCTTGGGCCGCAGTCCATTCACCTGAAGGACGCGCAGACACCGACCCTGCTGTTCCCGTTCGCGGCACCTCGTGTCGCAGGCGACCTGTCCGAGGCCGGCTCGCGTTCCGAAATGGAGATGAAGGTCTTGCTGTGGGCCGTGCAGCGGCTCATCGGCGGGCTGTCGCACATCGGCTCCGAGCGCGACATCGCGTCGCGGCTGCACGTGGTGCTGCCCGGTTCACCGAACCGGGGGATGTTCGGCGGCGACGGCGCCTACGGCGAGTCCAAGTCTGCACTCGACGCCGTCGTCACGCGGTGGAGCGCCGAGTCGTCGTGGGCGCAGCGCGTGAGCCTGGCGCACGCGTTGATCGGCTGGACCCGCGGCACCGGGCTGATGGGCGCCAACGACGCGATCGTCAGCGCCGTCGAGGAGGCGGGTGTCACCACCTACTCGACCGAGCAGATGGCGGCCATGCTGCTCGACCTCTGCAAGATCGAGTCGAAGGTGGCTGCTGCGCAGGCGCCGCTCAAGGTCGACCTGACCGGTGGGCTGGGCGATATCGACATCGACATGTCCGAGCTGGCCGCCAAGGCCCGGGAGGAGATGGCCGCCGAAGCAGCCGATGAGACCGAGGAGCAGGACGGCACCATTCCCGCACTGCCCTCACCACCACGCGGCTTCACGTCCGCGCCTCCGCCTGCATGGGACGACCTCGACATCGACCCCGCCGACATGGTGGTCATCGTCGGTGGCGCCGAGCTCGGCCCGTACGGCTCGTCGCGGACCCGCTTCGAGATGGAGGTCGACAACGAACTGTCGGCCGCAGGCGTTCTCGAGCTGGCCTGGACCACCGGCCTGATCAAGTGGGAGGACGACCCGAAGCCGGGTTGGTATGACACCGAATCCGGCGACCTGGTCGACGAATCGGAGTTGGTCGAGCGCTACCACGACGCGGTGGTGGAGCGGACCGGCATCCGCGAGTTCGTCGACGACGGTGCGATCGACCCCGACCACGCGTCACCGCTTCTGGTGTCGGTGTTCCTGGACAAGGACTTCAGCTTCGTGGTGTCGTCGGAGGCCGACGCCCGCGCGTTCGTCGAGTTCGACCCGGAGCACACCGTGGCCGTGCCGGTACCTGACAGCAGCGACTGGCAGGTCACACGCAAGGCGGGCACCGAGATCCGGGTGCCGCGCAAGACCAAGCTGTCGCGGACGGTCGGTGGGCAAATTCCCACCGGGTTCGACCCGACGGTGTACGGCATCAGTGCGGACATGAACACGTCGCTGGACCGCGTGGCGGTCTGGAACATCGTCGCGACCGTCGACGCGTTCCTCGGTGCAGGCTTCAGCCCGACCGAGCTGATGCGCTGGGTGCACCCCGCGATGGTGGCCAGCACGCAGGGCACCGGCATGGGCGGCATGACGTCGATGCAGACCATGTACCACGGCAACCTGCTCGGGCGGAACAAGCCGAACGACATCCTGCAGGAAGTCCTGCCGAATGTTGTTGCGGCCCACGTCATCCAGTCCTACGTCGGCAGCTACGGCTCCATGATCCATCCGGTCGGCGCATGCGCGACCGCGGCGGTGTCGGTGGAAGAAGGCGTCGACAAGATCAAGCTCGGCAAGGCCGAACTCGTGGTCGCGGGCGGCTTCGACGACCTGACGCTGGAGGCGGTCATCGGATTCGGTGACATGGCGGCCACCGCCGACACCGAGATGATGCGCGCCAAGGGCATCAGCGATTCGAAGTTCTCCCGCGCCAACGACCGTCGCCGGCTTGGCTTCCTCGAGTCGCAGGGCGGCGGCACTATCCTGCTGGCCCGCGGTGACCTTGCGCTGAAGATGGGCCTGCCGGTGCTGGCAGTGGTCGGGTACGCGCAGTCGTTCGCCGACGGCGTGCACACCTCGATCCCTGCTCCAGGCCTCGGCGCGCTCGGCGCGGGTCGTGGTGGCAAGGGTTCTCTCCTGGCGCGCTCGCTGGCCAAGCTGGGCGTCGGTGCCGACGACATCGCTGTGGTGTCCAAGCACGACACGTCGACGCTGGCCAACGACCCGAACGAGACGGAGCTGCACGAACGGCTGGCCGACTCGCTGGGCCGCTCGGACGGTGCACCGCTGTTCATCGTGTCGCAGAAGAGCCTCACCGGTCACGCCAAGGGCGGCGCGGCGGTGTTCCAGATGATGGGCATGTGCCAGATGCTGCGCGACGGGGTCATCCCGCCGAACCGCAGCCTCGACTGTGTCGACGATGAGCTGAATGGCTCAGAGCACTTCGTGTGGGTGCGCGAGACGCTGCGGCTGGGCGAGAAGTTCCCGCTGAAGGCGGGCCTGATCACCAGCCTGGGCTTCGGTCACGTCTCGGGTGTCATCGCGCTGGTGCATCCGCAGGCGTTCATCGCATCGCTCGATGCCGAGCAGCGGCAGGCCTACCAGGAGCGTGCCAACACGCGCGTGTTCGAGGGGCAGCGAAGGCTCGCTTCGGCGATCGCAGGCGGGGCGCCGCTGTACGAGCGGCCCGCGAGCAACCGTCGACTGGACGACGCGACGCCGGAGAAACGCGAGGAGGCCGAGATGCTGCTGGATCCGGCGTCGAGGCTGGGCGAAGGCGGCGTTTACACGCGATGAGCGCTTGCGTGCTGCGCATTGGGGTGGAGATAGCCTTCCTCCTATGAGCATCGTCGGCGTCGGCATCGACCTGGTCTCGATCCCGGAGTTCGCGGAGCAGGTCGACCGGCCGGGGACGGTGTTCGCCGAGACGTTCACCCCCGGTGAGCGCCGCGACGCCGCGGATAAAAGCTCGTCGGCGGCGCGGCACCTGGCGGCCCGGTGGGCGGCCAAGGAGGCGGTGATCAAGGCGTGGTCGGGCTCGCGGTTCTCCAAGCGGCCCGCGCTGCCGGAGGGCATCCATCGCGACATCGAGGTGGTCACGGACATGTGGGGCCGGCCGCGCGTCCGGTTGACGGGCGCGATCGCCGAGCACCTGGAGAACGTGACGATCCATCTGTCGTTGACCCACGAGGGGGACACCGCCGCCGCTGTCGCCGTGCTGGAGGAGCGCTGAGGGCTAACCTCGTGCCATGAGCGATCTGGTGGAGCGGGTGCGCGACGTGCTGCCCTCGGTGCGGCGCGACCTCGAGGACCTGGTGCGTATCGAGTCGGTGGGGGCAGACCCCGCTCGCCAGGACGAAGTGCAGCGCAGCGCCGAAGCGGTGGCAAAGCTGTTGTCACAGGCCGGGTTCGGCGATGTGAAGATCGTCAGCGAGGGTGGTGCGCCGGCCGTCATCGCCCGGCATCCGGCGCCGCCAGGGGCACCGACGGTGCTGTTGTATGCCCATCACGACGTGCAGCCCGAGGGCGACCGCAGCCAGTGGGTGTCACCGCCGTTCGAGCCGACGGAACGCGACGGCCGTCTGTACGGGCGTGGTAGCGCCGACGACAAGGCAGGCATCGCAACGCATCTCGCCGCATTCCGCGCGCACGGTGGTCAACCGCCGGTCGGCGTGACGGTGTTCGTCGAAGGTGAAGAGGAGTCGGGTTCGCCGTCGCTGGGACGGCTGCTGGCCGCGCACAAGGAGGCGCTGGCCGCCGACGTCATCGTCATCGCCGACTCCGACAACTGGAGCACGGACGTCGCGGCGTTGACGGTGTCGCTGCGCGGGCTGGCCGACTGCGTGGTGGAGGTCGCCACGCTCGACCACGGCCTGCACTCGGGTGTCTGGGGCGGTGTGGTTCCCGATGCGCTGAGCGCGCTCGTGCGCCTGCTGGCGTCACTGCACGACGACGACGGCAACGTCGCTGTCGAGGGTCTGCACGAGGCGACCGCCGCCGACGTGGACTATCCGGAACAGCGGGTGCGCGAAGAGTCAGGAATGCTCGACGGCGTGTCGGAAATCGGGTCTGGGTCAGTGCCACAACGGCTTTGGGCCAAGCCGGCGATCACCGTCATCGGGATCGACACCACGCCGATCGCGTCGTCGTCGAACACGTTGATCCCACGGGCACGGGCGAAGGTGAGCATGCGGGTTGCGCCGGGCGGCGACGCGCGGGCCCACCTCGATGCGCTGACCCGTCACCTGAAGAATCACGCGCCGTGGGGCGCACAGGTCACAGTGACGCCGGGCGACATCGGGCAGCCGTACGCGATCGACGCGAGCGGAGCGGTCTACGACGCCGCCCGTGCCGCTTTCCGGCAGGCGTGGAAGAACGAACCAGTGGACATGGGAATGGGGGGTTCGATCCCGTTCATCGCGGAGTTCGCCGATGCATTTCCGGCGGCGAAGATCTTGGTCACCGGCGTGGAAGACCCTGGGACACAAGCCCATAGCATCAACGAGAGCCTGCATCTCGGAGTGCTGGAGCGCGCGGCGACGGCCGAGGCCCTGCTGCTGGCAGCCCCGAAATCCTGGTAGTTGCGCTACATCCGCGAAGCGGAGCTACCCCAACCGATCAGAGCACCTGGGTCTCATCACCGCTTACTGCGCGGGGGCGAAGGTGCCGGTGCCGCAGCGGTTCTTCAGGTCGGACAGCGGCTGGCGGATGGCCTGGAGCTCGGACTGCTCCTGCGGATTGGCCGCAAGATAGTTCTGCACCTGGGTGCGGATCTGGTCACGCGGCTGGCCTGAAAGGCCTGTGAAGAAGTCGTTCACCCACGGGTGAGTGAACAGGTATGCCGACGTTGCCGCTGAGACATTCGCCCTTACTTGAGCCACGTCACCAGCGGTGCAGTTGGGAGGGGGATCGGCCAGCGCTGACGGGGCCGCTGAAAAAAACATCGCACCGGCGACTGCGCCGGTGCCGATCGCACCGACAACCGCGCTACGGGCCAGACGAGCATTGAGCAACATGGTCGGACTCCTTTAATTGGGTACGAAGAGCGATTGCCACTAGTGATTATTGAGAATGCGAAGCTAAGTAGAATCAGTCGCGACTTTCGTGCCTTGCAGTTAACCCATTGTGCGAACCCCCGTGTTCGTATCGGGCGCTGCCGTTGCCGAGCTGCCCCGGCCCGCTACCGGCGCCCGCCACCGCCACCGCCACCGCGGCCACCACCGCCACCACCGCCACCGCGAGGGATGTTGACGTTGGGGACGTCGACCTTCGGGACGTTGAAGTCTGGGACGATGTCCGCGACGTCGGGGACGTTGAAGTCCGGGACGATGTCCGCGACGTCGGGGACATCGAGGTTCACGTTGGGGACGTTGACATTCGGGACATTGATGTTGCCCGGAACGTTAGGGAGGTTCACGTTGGGGACGTTGACGTTGCCCGGAACGTTAGGGAGGTTGACGTTGGGGACGTTCACGTCGGGGACGTCGAGGTTGGGGACGTCGAGGTTGGGAACGTTGACGTTAGGCACATCGATGTTTGGCCCGGGGATGTTTGGGCCGGGGATGTTCGGGCCCGGTGCGTTCGGTAGTGGCGCCTGAGAGGTGAACAGCGCATCGCCCGGACTCGCCGCCGCGGGGGCGGCAAGAACCGCGGCCAATGCAGTGCAGGCTGCAGACATGCACGCGGTCGCGACAAATGTGTGAACCATCTTCAGCCCCCTGGAGGAATTTTCGATTTCCTAACCTATTTACGCCGATGTCAAGGCTGATTGGTTCAAAACCGCGATCTTGGTCGTGTCTTGGCGATTTAGGCCCCTAGGGCGCAGACGTATCAGAAGATGGTTCGGCCACGCGGTGGGGTAGGAGTGCAGCACATGGCCTGGGCTGCGGGGATGGGTGCCCAGGGGTCAGCGGCGGTCACTCCTGCCGGCGCCCACCTGATCGCCCGGTCATGAAAGCGGCGACACAGCTTCGAGTATCTTTTTAATCTTTGTTGTCGTATGTGCAGCCTTGACGTTGTACTGCGCAACGGCGATTTTGCCCTTTTCGTCGACGACGAAGGTCGACCGGATGACGCCCTGCACGGTCTTGCCGTACATCATCTTCTCGCCGTAGGCGCCCCACGCGGTCAGCACCTTGCGGTCTGGATCCGACAGCAGCGGAAAGGTGAGTTCCTGGTCGTCGCGGAACTTCGCGAGCTTTTCGGGCTTGTCGGGGGAGATGCCGACGACATCAAGCCCTGCGTCGTTCAGCTCGCGTAGCTTGTCGCGAAAGTCGCACGCCTCCTTGGTGCACCCCGGTGTCGACGCCGCCGGATAGAAGTAGACGATGACCTTGCGGCCGCGGTAGTCGTTCAGCGACACCTTGTCGCCGTCGGCGTCGGCAAGGCTGAACGAGGGGGCTTTGTCGCCGACCTCTAGACGTGGGGTCTGTGCCACCAGGGGGTCCCTTTCTTTCTCCACCGGAGCGTCACGGTTGGCTCCGGCTGATCTAGGGTAGTTCGGCAGGGCAGCGGCCCACGCGGACGATGGAGGACGACAGTGGCGGACCGAGACCCCGACACCATCCGGCAGGAGATCGACCTGGCCCGTGACCAGTTGGCGGTGACCGTCGACAGCCTCGCCGAGCGCGCCAATCCGCGCCGAATCGCCGACGACGTGAAGTCGGCGCTGATTCGTTTCGTCAAGAAGCCGGCGGTGGCGATGTCGCTCGCCGGGTTGGGGGCGGTGTTCGTGGTGATCGCGGTCCGCAGAGTCAGGCGTTGATCAGCCTGCATTCATCGGCTGCGGCGATCCCGTAGCCAGTCCGAGAAGGAGAATCCGGGTGGATTTGCGCTGCGACCGAGCCGGCTGCAACTGCGTATAACCGCTGGTCCGAGGGCGTCGGGCAGTTGCACAGCAACCCGCTTAGCGGCGGGCAGAGATGACGAACCTGACGAGCGCATCGAGTCGAACGCTGACATCAGCTAAGCCTCCCTTCAATCCCTCGAGCTGGAAATGTTTGCAATCGCAACCATCTCCAGCTAACAGTAGCCTAACACGGTAGCCGGCTTTTACGCAGCTTGAGCTAATGAACGGCCGAGTATCGATGCAAGCCCGTTACTTGCCGGTGCTTCGTCATATGGATAGCCTGGGCTGGCATTTCGTGATCCGTAGCACATATTGACGCAGGCGTCCTGGTTTTGGCCGAGGTCAGGGACTCGTGAATAGCTGGCAACCATTGGTCAATGGCAGAGTCCGCTGGGCCGCTGAGCACGCGCAATTGAGTGCAGATTCGATCGACACACCTCGACCATCTGAGTTCATAGGGAAACACCCGATTCCTCTGCGTTCAATTGCGGTTAGCGTTCAATCAATGACTGCTCCTGTGTCCTGCTATCTCGTCGAGTGGTATCACTCGACGGTCACTGAGGAGCCGCTCGATGACACGGCGGCGCGGCTGACCGAGTGCGCGGTGTTGATGTCGGCACAGGGCTCGCCGGTGCGACTGCTCAACATGCTCGCCGTGCCGACCGATGAGGTCCTGTTCGCCGTCTTCACGGCCGACTCGGCGAGCGTCGTCGCGCAGACGTGTGACCGCGCCGGAATTCCGGCCCAGCGCGTCAGCACCGCCACCGAGGTCGCCCTCGAAGGTCGGCGGTAGGTCAGCGGTTCGTCAGGCGGATATGGCGAACGCCCACCGGCTGGCCCGCCGAACCGGCGAGCCGAGGAATTGCAGAAGTATGGTGCGCCGTCAGGGTTTCGAACCCCGGACCCGAGGCTCTGCCGTCTCCCCGCTAAGAAACCCTGGCCGGTGGTCACCATCGGTGCAAACGAAGTCCCACTCGTCGGGCAGGTAGGACTCATCGGCCAATTCAGGGTCGCCGCGGTGAATAGTGAGCACCCCCCGTCTAGGACCTTGTAGACATCGTCGTTGCCGTAGGGCTGCTCAGCCAGGCCCGGACGTTCTACTTGAAATGTCATGGTAGGGAGCCTGGCACGTACCCGTACCGGTCACAAACGCGTTCGTACGATGTCGTGCAATTGCGAGCGCATCTGCTCGCTAGAGTCGCCGCCGCCAGGCTCGGTTGTCCAGGCAAGACACGAAGGGCGTTACACGAGGCGGTCGAAACGTGCTAGATGAACGTCGCTTTTCCCGAACCCGACTTCGGTCCGCCCGCAGTGTGGTCGGTATCAGCCTTCAAGTAGACCCACTGCGAGTACGTGTAGGTCTCGGTCCCGTCCGCCGGTCTGACAACCAACGTGCCCGCAGCGGATAGCTCGTACCTGTCCTTGTCTCCGTATTCATGGTAAATGCGTTCGTCTGCGGACAGGTACACCGTGAATGCCATACCTGGAGCGTGCCATGCGAGGCGACCAAAACCCTCCGCGGGGGAGCAGGGTCTACCCATGATTGTCATGCCGAGCCTCCCTCGGAATCCGGTGTCCCAGTACGGAGCCGTGGGCGAAATGAGGATAAGAGCGCGGGACGTCCTTTAGTGCGCCGCGACGACGGAGTTATTGCGAGACAATCAAAATCGGCACGTGTCCGACTGGGGGTCAAATAGACGCAGGCCACGAACCGCACACTCTTCGGAGGAATTCGTGGAACTGGGCGGCTGTGCAGTCATTCGGCGGAGGTGTCGATGACCCGCTGGGCGACGTCGACGAGCTTGGTGTTGGTGTCCTGGGAGAGCTGGCGCAGCATTTCGAACGCGCGGACGTCGTCGATCTTGAACCGCTCCATGATGATGCCCTTAGCCTGGCCGATGCGATCGCGGGTCGACAGCGCCGATTGCAGCTGTTCGCTTTCGCGGCTGGCCAAAATTGCTGAAGCCGCATGCGCGGCAAGCACCATGCCGATGGTCTCTGCTTCGCTGTTCCACAGCTTGGGCTCGTACCCGAACAGGTTCAGCGCGCCTGCGGTGCGGTCGGCGGTGTACAACTTCAACGACAATGCGCTGCGCAGTCCTAGTTCGACGACCTTGGGGGCGTAGCTCGGAAACCGGGGCTCGTTGCGGAAATCATCGGTGCGTATCACGGTCTCGTCGAGTGCTGCCTGCAGGCACGGCCCCTCGCCGGTGGCCATCTGCAGGTTGTCCAGCTTGAACATTAGATCGGAGGTCGGCGCCAGGGTTTGATGAGTACCGCCCGTGCCGATGAGCAGCACACCGGCGATGTCGACGCCGGGGATCAGTTCCTTGGCGGCGGCGGTGACGTCGACGAGGACGTCGTCGACTTTCCGCAGTGCAATCGCCTGAGCCAGCCCGGCCATGCGCAGTGCGAGGTCATGGTTCTGCACGGTCATTCTGCCATCTTGCCTTCCATATCGGTGGGCACGAGCGTTTGCGCCAATCGTTTTTGGGAAATACCCGAGTCCAGGTGCGTGTGGTTGCCGGCAACTTTGCGTGCCAGGTCCTGCCGGTTCAGACACTGAGCTGGCGGGACCGCCGCCCCCAAAGCATCGGCGACCTCGTGTATTGGCGTGTGGTTCTGGCGCTTTGTGATCTGCGTGGTTGCGAGCTTTATGCACGAAAATGTTCATGTCTGATGTCAGCCATACGACGGCTAAGCGCAGCACTCTGTCGGCGCTTCGCGGCGCCACGACTGCCCGACTCAACCGGCGGCTACCTCGTCGGTCCACACCCTGAAGCTCGTCAATTCGGCGGGGCCGAACGAGTTGCTCAGCGCAACGTCGGCGGCGTCGCGCCCACGCGCGATCAACACCCTGCCAATGCGCGGCGTGTTGTGACGGGCGTCAAAGGTATGCCACTGGCCGCCGAGGAACACCTCAAACCACGCAGAGAAATCCATCGGATCGTCCACCGGCGGCACACCGATATCACCGAGGTACCCGGTGCAGTAGCGCGCAGGGATGTTCATGCAGCGACAGAAGGCAACGGCAAGATGAGTGAAATCACGGCACACGCCGGTCCCCTCGTTAAACGCTTCCAGCGCCGTCCGCGTCACCCGCGCATGCTCATAGTCGAACCTGATATGTCGGTAAACATAGTCGCAGATTGCCTGAACGCGGCCCCATCCCGTCGGCGCCTGCCCAAAGAGATCCCACGCCGTCTCGGATAGCTGATCGGTTTCGCAATACCGGCTGCCGAGCAGGAAGACAAGCGTGTCCACGGGCAGGTCCGGAACGGGAATCTGTTGCGCCCCAGCGACGATGACATCAGGAACACCAGTATCGTTGACGAGCGCATCCGCCGAGAGGCGCGTGCGGCCCGTGGGCGCAACAATACGGGTACACCAGTTGCCAAAGCCATCACGATAGGCCGTCATCGCAACGGGCGGATCGACCACCAGATCGTCACGGCCGACGAGATCGGACACGCGGGTGAAGTGGACGTTGAGGTTGAATATCATCGGGGTTGGCTGCGGGCAATCGTAGATCATCTCGAAGCCGACATGGATTCGCATCATTTATCTCCGGTCTCAGACAGGGAACATGCCGCGCGCAACGAATCGATCAGCATGCCCCGCAACACCGTCCAGCGCCGGCCGGCGGCGATGACCATGCCCTGGTTGACTTCCAGTTCGATTCCGACGTAGTGGTTCTGCGCGAAGCGACGGCGCAGGTGCGAGGTCAATCCGTCCCCGTTGCCGGCATAGGGGTAATTGCGCCGTACGCGAAGTTCCGGAGCGAACGCCGCGAGCGATTCCTTCCAGCGGGCGCACACTTCGACCTCACCGCGCCGACTGGGGTCGTAGAGCAATCCCACGTCGGCGCCGCGCACCTTGCCGTCCAGCTCCGCGGTAAAGCTGTGCGCCGAAATGTGGATCACGCGATCGCCGCGCGACACCGCTTGCCTGACAAGACGTTCGACCTGCAAGCGATAGGGCCGGTAATATTCTTCGACGATCTGGGCCCGGGTCTCGGCCGACGCGCCGCGCGTCGACGCCGAAAAGAGTTGTCGGTGGCCGATCGAGCGATTGAGATCGATAAGCAGACGGCTGGTAGTCGAGGCCACGAGCGGTGCCTCGCAGGCGGTGGCGAGCGCCTTCGCCATGACCAGCGCACCGGGGTCGAACCCGCGGTGGGAATCCAGCAGCGCTCCTTGCCCCCGAAACAGCCGCCGATAGGGCGCGGGTATCCGGTTGCCGCCGTGCTCACAGGTGATGATGAAGGTATCCACGCCACGATCACCTCACCACTGCAAGTCGGGCAAATGACGAAACACCTGTCGCACGCCTTCGCCCCATTCTCGGCTGAGCTCGGTGAAGTAGGGGTCCCCCTCATCGAAACGTCGCCGCCACTGCACTTCGAGGCTGTCCCGCTCATAGCAGATCAGGTCGATCGGCATGCCCACCGACAAATTGCTGCGCATGGTCGAATCGAAAGACACCAGCACACACTTCGTGGCGTCTGCAAGGGGAGTATCACGCGTAATTACCCGGTCGAGGATCGGTTTTCCGTACTTGGTTTCACCGGTCTGAAAGAAGGCCGTATCGATCCCCGCTTCGATAAAATTGCCCTCGGCGTAGATCCGGAATAACCGTATCGGCTCACCGTCGATTTGCCCACCGACGATGAACGAGGCATTGAAGCGGATGTTGTTCCCTTGCAGGTACTCACCATCGCGATGCTCGATATCGCGCATCGCGTCCGCGACCAGCCTCGCGACGTCGAACATGGTCCGAGCTCCGTAGAGATTGGTGGCCGCGTCGCCGTCGGCGCAGCGCTGCGTCAATACGCCGATGACGGCCTGAGTTCCGGCCAGGTTTCCCGAACTCAGCAGAACGATAACGCGGTTGCCGCGACGCTCGAACACTGTCATCTTGCAGAACTTGGCGAAGTTGTCGACACCGGCGTTTGTACGAGAGTCCGAAGCGAAAATTATTCCCTTGTCGAGCATTACGCCGATGCAGTACGTCATACGATGCGCTTTCTGATGCCATGACCCCGTTCACTATGCCGCGTGCATTTGGCTGGGCGCAGACGCTTGGGTGAGCGAATCTCCATCGCGGATTGGCCCCTGTGCGCTGCCAGCGGAAGTCTCACCGGGATGCCCGGCGGCGAGCGAATGCTCAGCGAGGCAGCGGCGGAACGGCTGGTCTCAACCCGGACTGGTTGACAGTCTCAACGTCTCTGACGCTACACCGGGCGGCATCCGGCCGCCGTGCGGACGCTCGGTGGATTGAGCACTTAATGGATGTCGTCGAACCGATCATCGCCGCGGGGGCTGAGTCGGGCCAGGATGAGGCGGCCGACGCCTCATCCTTTCGATTGCCTTCGCTTAACCCTGCGCGCTTCAGAACACCGGTACGGAGTCGGGGATGATGGCGCCCGGATGTGAAACCACTGTGGCGGCCACTTCCGCGCCGACTCGAGCGGCTTCGACTGGGCCTCGTCCAACCATTCGCGACGCTAAGTACCCGCCAGCAAACGCATCACCGGCCGACGTGGTATCAACGACATTCTCAACGCGTCGAGCTGGAATCTCGGTGGCGCAGTCGTCCGTAAGTACAAGAGCTCCCTGCGCGCCGGCCTTCACCACCACTTCGGGCACACCGAGTGCTCGAAGGCCCTGAGCGGCATCGCCGACCGACTGACAGCCGTGCAGCGCCGCCTCGTCGTCGAGTGTCGCGAGAACGACCGTCGACACACTCGCCACCGCATCCATCGCCTCGATCGCTTGGAGCGAGTCGGTCCATCCTGTCGACCGGTAGTTGGTGTCGAAACTGATGAGCGTGCCTCCGGCACGCAGCTCTTTAAGCTTCTCCACCAACGACATTCGGGCTTCGTGCGAGGCGATTTGTAACGTAACTCCGGATAGATGAAGCACATCGAACCCGTTCAGGTGGGAGATCCAGTCCACTCCGGCAAAGAGCCGCGCAGCAGCGGATTGCGTGCGCCAGTAAGCGAAACGGCGCTCGCCGGAGTCGTCGACCCGCACCGTGTACAGGCCGGGCAAGCTGCCGTCGATCTCGATGGAGAGATCTTCGACCCCTTCGCGTTTCCAGGGCTGGCGCATCTCGGTACTGAATTCGTCGGTGCCCAAGCCCGTGAGATAACCCACGTTGATTTCGACTCCGAGCGCAGCCGCCGTCCGTCGTGGAAACTCGATGACAGCTCGAATATGGGAAGAGTGCAAATCGTGGATGCACAGCGTCATCGCAGGCGAAACGCGTCTCACCGCCGACGTCCTCTGGCTATCCGACGTCGCCGACGAGTTACGTCCAGGGCCGCCTTTTTCCGACGGGTTGCTGCGGGGTACTCCGGGGGCGCCGTGACCGGGCGCGGCTCCACACACACCTCACCAAAATCGCACCTACCGTGACGGCTTCGCTGAACACCGCTCTGTATCCGTGCGACCGCTACTTAAGCGCCTGAGACGCTTTCATTCGCTGGAGAATTTCGAGGGCGATGTCGCGCAGTTTGATGTTGCGCCTTTGGGATTCGTCCACCAGTCTGGCGAACGCCTCGCCTGGGTCGCAGCCGTGCAGCGCTATTAGAGCGCCTTTGGCCATGTCGATGTCGGACCGCGAGAGGAGTGCCGTCTCGAGCTGGGTGACGGTTTCTCGGGAGTTCTGCCAACGGCCGGCGTTGCTGATCGCTTGACCGGCGGCAACGGTGTACAGGCGCATCAGTGCAGCGTCGAATGGATCGAATGCGGTTGCGATGTGGCTGTATATGTTGAGCGAGCCGACGAGTTCCTGCTCCTCGCCCACGCCCGCGATCAGCAGCGGGACCGACAAACTCGCGCGGATCCCCAGTCGCTCTGCGGTCTCAACGAATTCCGGCCACCGTTGATGTTCTTCGCCGATTACCGCGCGCACCGGCGTGCGCTGCCACGCTGCTTCCAGGCACGGCCCCCGGGCTGACGCGTACTGCTTGTGGTCGAGTTCCAGCGCGCACTCATGGGTGGAGGCCGCGGTACGGGCATCAGGCCACGTCAGCACGGTGATGCTGATGGCGTCCGCATTCGGGATCGCGGCGACTGCCGTCTCGGCCACACGCGCCGCTATAACGTCTAGTGGCTCTTCGGCGGCGAAGAGGTCTCGTAGTCCCTCGATCGCATCCGCGGTAGATACCAGCCTGGCCAATGGCGCGAGCAGATCAGCACTCATGATTGGTGCCCTTCAGAGCATGCGATAACCGCTGCTACGGGCACACTGTGACCTCACTGTATCCCAGAAACCCACCCGGCATCGATCAATGCCCATTGGCGTCAAGAGAGGGGTGGATAGTCGCTTGACGCGGGTCATGTGGGTGAGGCTGAGGTCGGACGGCGCGCCGTACTCCACCGCATCGCTCCGGAGACCGGATACGTCAGCGCCATCATTGCGACTAGTGGTGCCACCTCGACCACGCCGCCTGCTTGGTGGTGCCCGCAACATCCGCGACATCGCCCCACGACTGGGATTCGGCCAGCGTCCGGGCTGACAGTCCCAAGCATTCGCCGAGGTACTGACTGAGCACGAGCAGCGCCTGGAACGCCGTTGGGTCGCTGCTCGCCGCGAGTGCATCGAGCAGGGTGCGCACTTCGGCTTCGATACGGCTCGGGTCGCGGTTCATGCCAACCGGACCTCGAGGATGTCATTCGGGTCGTCGAAGCCCCGCGTCCAGGACGTCTCAAGCCAGTGCCACGTGGCTACCCCGGCCGCGGGCCGATATTCGGCCGTGTACAGCGTGCCGAAGCCGACCCCGAACTGATCGTTGCGTATCGGGGGCGCCAACATTGCCGCGACCAATTGCCCGCTTGATGGATAGCCGGCTCGCAATTCATTTAGTCGGGACAGTCGTCCGACACTGTTGAATCGCGCTGCGTGGGTGGGATTTTCGACCTGATCAAGTCGATGGTTGGTCGTCGCGTGCAGCTCACTCACCTCGGCAGGTTGTCCCGGTGCTACGAAAACGGTCGCGTGATCGCCCGCGTTGTCAACCAGAGCGACGTTGTAGGACTGCGAAACTGGGATCCGCCGAAGCGCGCTGATCGCCTGCTCGACGGTGGCGCAGGTCTCCAGGACGTAGCGCAGCACAATGGGGATGCCGAAGCCTTCGCCGACATCGGGGCGGCCACCGAACGTGAGCGAGACCGCCAGCCCGTCCTCGTTCATCCCGTCCAGCAGTCCCCAGAGCATGTCACTGGTGCCGAGCACCCGGCGACGCCCGGAATAGTCAGTGGACGCAATCACGGCTTCGAAGAGCGCTTGGTCGTAGTCGTAGTTGCGGACCAGTGCCGGCTGTTCGCCCGGCAGCACTATTTGGGAGCAGCCGACGGCGAACGCGGGAAGACGCCACATCGACAGCATCCGCGCGGCGACGGCGTCGTCCCTGCTGAGACGGCACAGACGCTCCCAGGTCGGGACCAATTCGGGGAGATATCGGGTGAGCGCATGGCGACACTCCCGTAGCGATGGCCGGGCAGCCAGCCCTTCCCGGGTGTACCAGCTGCGGTAGCCCGGCCAGGTCGCTTCGTACAACGCCTGCCAGCGGGGCCCGGGTGCGGCTTCTCGGTAGGCGTACAACGTCATGAAGCGGCCGCCGTCGGCCACGGCGGCGCGTGCGGAGTCGGCCATCGGCGGGCGGGCCGCCGCCCAGCGCAATCCGTAAGTGACCCACTCTCGCCAGTTGCTGTCGGGTGCGGGGAGTGGCAGGGGGACGGCGGTCGCGAGGACTGCGTTCATGCGTCAAGGTTTACTTGACGATCGTCGTTCCGTCAAGTTTCCCTTGACGTAAAGGAGGAGTCGGCGAGGACCGCGTGGATGTGTCGTCGCAGGAATCAGAGAAGGCGTGTCAGCGGGAAGGGCGTCATCAAACCCCCTCGGGCAGAGCGCTTTCCGGCAAGCGGAGTACTTCGACTTAGCGCCGAACCTCGAGCGGGATTCGACGAGCTCGCCGAGGTGCCGCGTGGTGGGCGCCGCTATCTACGAGCAGCGAAAAATCCGCTGCCAACCTTCGGAACACGTGCTCCGAACGGTCCAATGCGACCGATCCGCAGAGTCAGCAGAGCGGTGATGCATCGGCCGGTTTTAGTAGCAGGTCTTCGACGTTGAGGATGTCACTGGCGTCGAAGCCGTTCATGTCGGCGGCGAACTCTGAACTGGCCATGTAGGCGGTGGTGACCTCGGTGGGGTTTGCCCCGTCGGGGTAGGAGATCAGGGCGAGGAGTCGGTGGGCGTCGGCGTCGTGGTGGGTCCAGATCCCGTGGGTGGTGACCCCGAAGGCGCGCAGGCTGGGGATGTGGCGGGGCCAGTGCACGGTCGCGTAGTGCTCGAGTGCCTCCGCCGTGCGCAGGGTGTAGATCCTGAGTTGGTACATGATCGCGGTGCACCTCTCGGCGGGGTTGGCGATGGTGGGGTCGCGGAGGGTTCGTCAGCCGATGAGGCTGACGCACAGCGCCGCGGTGGCCAGGCCCTGCAGGATGGCTCGGGGGACGATGACGCGGTCCCAGTTGCGTTGCAGTGCACGGGCGTTGGCCGGTGTCTGATGGTTGTCGGAGGCGGTGGTGAGCGCGCGGTTGATCGGCGCACTGACGCGCAGGTAGAGCAGGAGCCAGGCCAACGCCAGTGCCACCGCGGCTCCGGCGGCGGCCGCGGCGATGGGCCGGCCGTAAAGCGCGGCCAAGACGGATGCGGCGGCCGCGCCGAGGATGCCCAGGATTCCCGGGCCGGGCAGCCGCCGGTCGCCGAAGCGATGCACGTTGCCCATGACCGCGGTGAGCGCAGCGTCATCGACACGGGCCAGGGCGGCCCGTTGGACCAGGGCACAGAACACGTCGGTGCCGTAGACCACCGCGGTGCCCAGTACTGCGATGACGGCGGCGAGCTGGGAGAGGAGCATCACGCCTGCCCCTGCGGGCCGGCACCCAGTGGCGGCAATGCGCCCATCTGCTGGAACAACTGCAGCAGGTTCAGTTCGTCCCAATGTTCGACGAACATGGCGTTCTGGACGCGCCAGATGTCGATGGAGCGCATCTCCACCGGGTTGCAGCTGGCGGGGATGTCCATGAATTCGCCGGTGTGGGTCCCGCGGTAGACGAAGCGGCCCACGACGCGGTCTCCGGAGATCACCAGATCCTCCATCGTCGCGCTCAGATCGGGGAGCGCGGCAAAGAACGCGGTCCAGAACTGGCGGTTCGCCTCGCGTCCGTCGGCGACGAACGCGTTGTGGTTGCGGTATTGCTCGGCGACGAATTGGTCCACCAGATCCGGATCGTGGGTGTTGAGCATCGCGAGGTAGGTCTCGGCGAGCTGGTGTCCGTCTGATTGCATGTCGTACTCCCTGGCTAGTAGGTGTTAGCAACGCTAACCCCGGAAATGGCTCGTGTCAATAGCGGCGCTAGAATAGCTAGCAGTGATACCATCGGGTATGTCCATTGCAGAGCGGCGATTGCGCGATCGCGAGGCTCGTCGCCAGCTGATCACCTCCACAGCCCGCAGCCTGGCCGAACAGGAGGGTTGGGACGCGGTCACCACCCGTCGGTTGTCCACCGAGATCGAGTACAGCCAGCCGGTGCTCTACAAGCACTTCGCCTCGATGGAGGACATCGTCGAGGCCGTCGCGCTGCAGGGATTCGGTGAACTCGCCGAGATGCTCGGCGCGGCCCGCCGTGGTGCCGCGGCACCCGAGGAGGCGCTAGGCCGGGTTGCCCACGCATTCAGCGACTTCGCCGCCGAGAATCCGGCGCTGTACGACGCGATGTTCACCCGTGCCACGCGACTGCGATTCGGTGCCGAGGACACCCCCGAGCCGGTGACAGCAGGCTTCGCCGAGCTGCGTGAGGCGCTCGCCGCCGTCGTCAACGGGCCAGACGTCGACACGCTCACCGAGGTGCTGTGGGCTGCCCTGCACGGATTGACCACACTCAGCCGCAACGACCGGTTACGCCCGGGTCGCGACACCGACCGCATCGACCTCCTAATCGCCCAGTTCCGCGCTGCCGTTCCCGAAGCACCCTGAGAAAAGCGCGGCGTTGAGGGCTTTGGCGGGCCGCGGTCGACGGATCGGGTCCGTCAAGCCCAGCCGTGGTATCTGTGCCACGATGCTGGGCCCTTGAGCTCGCAGCACGATTGGGCTGCCCAACCCTGCTTGAGGACACCTACATGAACGGCCCGACCCAACGTTGATATCGCTATGGATCGTTTGCGCATTCCGGTCCGCGCGATTCTCGATCTGCAGTGGGTTGGGCGGGTGCAACCCCTGCTTGGTCGAAAGACACCTCGACGTGTTGAAAGCCTTTGGCGCGCTCTGTGTTTGCCTGTCCGGTGTACGTTTTGCGGTCGGCGGAAGTGAGTTCGACGTTGTCGACGGAAATATCGACCGGGCAGCGATGCGCCGCCTGGGTCTGCGCCGGACCGAGTTGGAACACGCGGTCCGGATCCAGAACGGTGACAGCACCGACGATGTGCAGCTGGGCTTGTTGGAGCCCACCGGTCAATTGATCCTCAGACTCACCCACGATGCGGAGCCGGCAACTCGCGGCGATTTGGCGTCTGTGCTCGCCCGTCTCGACAGCATCGACCGGCAACTGACGGCTGCCCGCGGCCACGATCAGGGCTAGAACCATCTTTCCGCCCGACGCGCGCGGGCGCGGATGCTGTTCTCGCCCTTGCGGATTACGGTGGTTGTGCACCCAACCGTAGTGGCCGACCAGCCCGGGCCGGCCGCCACCGTCGTGGTGACATGGGGGCGAACCGGCAATGCCATGACGCACAATCTTCTCCGCTGGCCACCAAGACCACTGGACGCAGGAGATACACAGCAGAACTGCGAAAGGGTGGGCTCCGCAGCGGGTATAGCTAGGCAATGACTTGCAACGCGTTTGTACTGGGCGGGGGAGGAGTGCTCGGGGCTGCTGAGGTCGGGATGGCGCGCGCGCTGCTGGAGGCGGGGGTCTACCCGGACTTGGTCTGCGGTACGTCGGTGGGCGCCATCAACGGCGCAGCCATCGCCGCCGATCCCACTCCAGAGGGTGCGGAGCGTTTGTTGGCGATCTGGGACGCGCTGGCCGACGACGGCGTCCTTGACAGTTCGCTGATCCGGCGTGTCGCCGAAGTCGTGCGCCGCCGGACGTCGTTGCACGGCAACGATGCGCTACGCCGCGTGTTGCGTAACCGATTGCCCGCGCACAGGTTCGAAGACCTCGCCGTGCCGTTCGAGTGTGTGGCGGCCAGCATCGAAGGCGCGCGGGAGCACTGGTTCAGCACGGGAGACCTGATCGAACCGATTCTGGCGTCGTGCGCGCTGCCGGGGGTGTTCCCTCCGGTGCGCATCGGTGATGAGCACTTCTTCGACGGTGGCCTGGTGAACAGCATCCCCCTGGCGCGGGCGGTGGCCCGCGGCGCCGACACCGTATGGGTTCTGCACGTCGGGCGGTTGGAGGAGGAACTGGCCGCGCCACGGTTCTTGTGGCAGGTCGCGTTCGTGGCTTTCGAGATCTCACGTCGCCACCGCTTCCACAGCGATCTGGAACGAGTGGGCTCCGAGGTCACCGTGCATGTGCTTCCGACCGGCATGCCGCAACGTCCCGCCGCCACCTGGTCGAATCTGCGCTACCGCGACACCGGCCGGATCGCCCGGCGCGCCGAGCTGGCCTACGACGCGACCCGCGAGTACCTCGAGGCCTTGCCATGATCGCCCCGCGCCGCCTCATGACCGTTCCCTTGGCGACCGCGTTTTCGGTGTGCGTGCTGGTCTTTAGCCCTCTGCTGTTGGTCGCGAGCGCGCTCGTGGCGGTGGCGACGCGGTCCACCCGGCCGGCACGCACCGTCGGTTTAGCGATGGCATACGCCTTCATCGAACTGCGCACGCTGGTGAAGCTTGCGGTCGGCGATGTGGACGGCGATCGACTCATGAAGGACTTCCTCACCGCGGCCTACGCCGCCGCCCGAAAACTCCTCGATGTCGAGGTGGTGCTCGACCCGTCGTCCGCGAGCCCGGAAAGCGTTCCTCGCGACGAGCCGGTGATCGTGTTGTCGCGGCATTGCGGGCCAGGCGATACCGTGCTGGTCGCCTGGCTTCTCATGTTCACCTACCGGTTGCAGGTGCGCATCGTGCTCAAAGCCGTTCTGCACTACGAGCCGGTGCTCGACTTCGCAGGGCAGCGGGGATGCTTGTGCTTTCTGGCCCGCCGGGATCGCGCCCGTCAACAAATCCACGATCTCGCCGCGTCGCTGGGCGGCGGGCAGGCGCTGCTGCTGTTCCCCGAAGGGGCGAACTTCACCTTGCCGCGGTGGCATGCCGCGATCGCCGAACTACGCAAGACCGGCCAGATGCGCGCAGCAGGACGTGCATTACGACGCTCCTACACGCTGCCGCCTCGCGCCGGGGGCGCCACCGCTGCGGTGAGCGGAGCGCCCAGCGCCAATGTCCTTGTACTCACCCACAACGGCTTCTGCCCCGACGGGCGGGCACGGCCGTGGTGGCAGCTGCCGGTCCACCGGGAATTGCTTGTCCGCACGACCCTCATCCCGGCTGCGCACCTTCCCGAGCCCGACGAGCTGAGCCCATGGCTGGAACGAATCTGGACGCAGGTCGACGCCTGGGTCGCCGGCCACACCGACGATCAGACCGCTTGACCGACGCACACCGGCGCTGGCAGCTACACAACGCTGGCCGGTCTCCGCAACCCCGTCTGCCCCGTCCTTACCGTGGCCGGGCGGCTGGCTCATCGTCCGCCGCGCGCACCACTGTCGCGGTCGGACGGCGTCTCATCAGCGACCAATGGCGGCTACCGACCGGTTGGCGGTGGTTGGCGGCGGCTCGGAACGCAACAGCGGTCCGAAGAGCCGCGTTACTCCGCTCAGGCGCACTGCGCCCGGTAGGACACCGCGTACCGCTGTACGCCGGGCCCAGATTGAAAGAGGCAGCCGCCAATGGCAGACCACCCGACAACAGCTAGTAGCTTCTTATCTGCGGACAAACGCTGGGTGGTCAAGTCGGCCAGCACTACCGCCAGCTCGTGTTGTCGCGCGTCAACATCGTTGGGCACGATGACATCCCAAATCGTTTCCTCTATCGGTACGTCTGTAGTGTCCGCCGCGAACGCGTTGAGACGCTCAGGTGACATACCGGGTAGGTCTTTTTCAGGCGTCGCCGGCAAAATGTACGACTGGCGAGATCGTTGCGAACGATTGATCGTTTCAAACCAGGGATTTCCGCCGAACAACGGGTCGGGCGAGCCGTCACCGGCAGGTCTGAGCTAGCTGTAGCCGCCTATCGCGAGACCGGCGAGTACAAGATCCCGGGCTGAGAGCCTTTGTACGGGCAGCTCGTGGCGGTGGTCAATGTCGTCGACTTCTGACGGCGGCGCGGTCACCGGGGCCCTCCCAGGGCAAGGACGAGGACCAGTGGCCCTGGGAATAAATCTTGACCAGCCCGATGTTTTGCCAGTCAGTGAACCTCTTCCCGAGGACCTCCGTATGACACCCGCGGGTGACACGCAGTCTGTTACGGGTGCTTCTGAATGGTCGGCGGACGTACGTTCCTTGCATCCACAGCTCCCGCATGGCTAGGAGACGAAATGTCGGAATCACCAACGACATCCGCGAAGACGCCGGATGTCATCCAAGACCCCGAGCCGACCCTGGTGGAGGACAGGGTGTCTCAGGCGCCCGTTCTCGTCACCGAGCAGGAGGTCATGTTCGGCACCGCCGCAGCGGCCGTGCCGTTGCGGCCCACGACGATCAGCCGCCGATTGACCGACGCGATTCGAGTTGTCGGCGCCGCCTTGTACCGGCCCCCCGCGCGCCGACACTACCCGGAGCGCTACAGTTACCTCGAACGTGCGCTCATGGCGCGCGAAACGTACAGACTCTGAGTACCCCGGACGTCGTAGCTGTCCTTTAGTCAGTTTTGCTTGGACTGTGACTCTTGCTGACTCCCGCGTGAATCTATGTAGGTAGTGCGTCCCTATGCGCCACCAAATGCCCCACAGCGCAGCAGGTTACGAGAATGTCAGCCGATCCCACCATCATCGCCGCCCTGGCCATCGTGCTCATCAGAAGTGGTTGCAGCCCAGCGGCTTCACGCAGAATATTCAGCGCACGCAGGGGATCGTCGGTGGGCAGGACGTGATACTG